>NZ_JAKGCR010000001.1 GCF_022668875.1 Domibacillus sp. PGB-M46
TGGCTTTTTAGGTACTTACATACCCATTTTTCAACTTAAAGGTGTTTTTATTTGTCTCACTCCATGGGGTCAGTCCCGTTGGCACCTATAATGACAGGCAGTTCTTCTTTTCTGTATCCCTCTGGATTAAGCTGCTGCCATCTCCAGGCGTCTTCACACATTTCCTTCATGCCTCTTACGGCCTCCCAGCCGAGCTCCACTTTCGCCTTCATGACGTCTGCATAGCAAACAGCTGCATCCCCCGGACGGCGCTCGACAAGGCGGTACGGGATTTCGCGTCCGGATGCCTTCTGAAAAGCTGTAACCATTTCCAATACGCTGTAACCATTTCCCGTTCCAAGGTTATACGTATGGACACCCGTTGCCTTTTGCAGCTTGTCCAATGATTTTAAGTGCCCGATCGCTAAATCCACAACATGAATATAATCTCTTACTCCCGTTCCGTCTTGTGTCGGATAATCGCTTCCAAATACATTCAAGCTTGGAAGCTTTCCGACCGCTACCTGGGAGATGTACGGCATCAGATTATTCGGAATGCCATTTGGATCTTCTCCAATCAAGCCGCTTTTATGTGCGCCGATTGGGTTAAAGTATCTTAAAAGAGCCACTCTCCATGTTTGGTCTGAATCGTAAAGATCTTTTAAAATCTCTTCGATCATCAGTTTAGTCCGGCCGTATGGATTGACTGCACCAAGAAGAGAGGTTTCCGTGATCGGCACTTGATCCGTTACCCCGTATACCGTAGCAGAAGAACTGAATACCAGGTTTTTCACGCCGTGTTTTTTCATCACTTCACAAAGAATTACGGTGGCTGTCACATTGTTCTGGTAATACGTAAGCGGAACCAAAACCGATTCTCCCACCGCCTTTAATCCAGCAAAATGAATAACAGCATCAATTGAATAAGCCGCAAAGACACTGCTCAGCCCTTCTTTATCAAGCAGATCAACTTCATGAATGGGAAACTGCTTGCCCGTAATAGCCTCTACCCTTTTTAATGATTCCGGCTTGCTGTTTGAAAAGTTATCAACCACTACAATGTCATGCCCCGCATTCAACAGTTCCACACATGTATGGCTGCCGATATAACCTGCACCACCTGTTACGAGAATTGCCATTTCTTCTTCCCCCTTTTCTTAAAAACAAAAAAAACCAACATTGTAAGCCCAACGTTAGTTTTTTATTCATTCGATTTTCGTTTAAAAATATTCACTCTTATAAATGATACCCAGTGAAAGAACATTTTCGTAATAGTAGTAGACAAAGTAACAAATGATCAATCCATAGTAAATAAGCTTTTGATCTTTTTCTTTAAATAATTTTACAATCCATGAAATAAGAACTAATTGATATAAACTAAAATAAATAGAAAATCGGGCGAATATCCAGTTCTGAGTCGAGATGAGCATAAAAACAAAACCGATCAAAGCCATGTTTACAATAACATCACTCTTTGGAAAAATTTCTTTTAATTTATCCCTTCCAAGATAAGCAATCAAAAGAGGAACTAATTCAACAGCTACACGTAATGGATTCGCTCCTCCTTCTTGGAAACTGTTATAGTGTCCATATTGCGTATCCTTAATGGCAGAAAATAAAGTTGCAGAAAATTGATCAAACCCAATTACGATTAGTATAGCTAGAAAAACGAGCCCAGCTGTTGCTTTCGACCAGGCTTTACATCTTACAACAAAATAAATAGGAATTAAGACGAGAGCGCTTTGGTGAAAGGTAGAAGCAAACAGTACAACCAGTGTATACTTTATCCAGTTTCCTTCGACTAAGAATTTTATCGCTGCAAATACAATAGCTGCTGCTAATACCTGTCTAATCCCATTCATGGTAATTAAAAATAGGCCGCCTGTTATATACACATATAAACTTAACTCAAGCATTCTTGAGTATTTGTATAAAACCAAAACAATTAAAAGATTTGTAATAAGTGCTGTTGTGAAAATGAGGAATTGGGGATCGTCAGACACTTTTTTTAATAGCATTTGAAGAATACCGAACCCCTGGTCTTTCTGGCTTGAAATATATTCCCATGTAAAGTCATTCATTTCGTAAATATGTTTATAGAAGAAAGTATCGCCAATTCCCGATCTAAGACCAGATATTAAAACGAGGGACACTAATGATCCAAAAACAAGCAGCTTATTATGCTTTATAAAAAATGTTGTTCCAGCAGATGTCGTCACCAGGACAGGGTTGGAAAAATAACGTGAAAAAAAAGCCAGTGTAAACACAATGGCTAAGTTTATCCATAGAGGAGTCATATGATAGATCCTTTCAAGCCAGCAACAAGGATCTTATTATCAAATGGTGTTAAGCTGTCCTTGTTTTTGCTGTAATATAAAAATATAATACAATCCCAAATGGTGCTGCTAAAACTGTAAGACCTTTGTTAGGTGCTTCGTTTAAAAAATCCCGGTTTTTACTCAATAAACTGCTCGATATATAATGAATGGCCTGTCTGAATTTAAAAGAAGGACTGACAAACGGGAGTTTCATTAATTCTTTACGGTAGAAAGCAAACCCTTTTGGATTCTTACGGTACTGCTTCAGCATATTGCGGGACGAACCATCTGGAAGATACTCCACACAACACAGCACTTCGTTCAATAAAAGCATTTCGTATTGCTTGTCGATCATGTAGTACTTATAAGCTAAGCCTACATACCTTTCATTTTCAAACAATGGATAAGGAAACTTCTTTGTTAATTCTGTTCGATATACAAGTTTTTTATCTCCTGTTACTCCATGCTGGTTATATAAATGAAATAAAGTAGATCTTTTTAGATGATCCGGTATCTTCGTCCCAATGACCTTATTTGTAAAATCTGCATCTAAACCGATGATTCCAGCTACTTCTTTGCTTCCATGTTTTCTCCAAAAATCAACAATTTTTTCAACCGCTTCATCTGGCATGTAGTCATCCGAGTCGATACAAACATTCAGTTCTGTTTTTATCAATTCATAAGCTGTATTATGTGCTCCGTGCATGCCCTGGTTTTGCTGCCAGTGGTATTGAATGTCCAGCGTTCCTTCTCTCTGCCAGCCCTTTATCAATTCTTTCGTTTCGTCGGTAGATCCATCATCGATAATTAACCAGACGAAATCTTTACAGGTCTGCCTTTTTAAACTTTCATAGCATTGATTGAGGCAGTAGGCTCTATTGAATGTTGGAGTAAAAACGGTTAAAGTTTTCACTGCTTTCCTCCCCTAACGTTAAATACATATGCTGTAGTTCCCTGACAGTTTTACGTATGTCATACCCCTTTTTATTTAAAGCATCTTTCAACGAATTTCTTGGGGTATTCTTCTCATTAACATCCTGGATTTTAGTTATCCATACCTCTTTGTTAGCGAGCGGCAAGTATTCTACCAAGTTCTCCTCCATCTGTACTTCTTTTGTAATCGTGTCAGAGATAATACATGGCAGCCCTGATGCCTGTGCTTCTACGAGAGTGACTGGCAGCCCTTCATGAAAGGAAGGAAAAACAAAAACATCAAATGCTTGCAGCAGCCGGTGAATGTCTTCCCTAATGCCCAGAAGCCGTACTTTTTTTTCTAAGCGCAGCTCTTTTATTTTCGCTTCAATTTTAGGCCTTAACACGCCATCGCCAACGAGTACAAGCCGGGCATCTGGATGAATTTTAATGAAGTCTGCAAATATCTCCAGCAAAAAAGCATGATTTTTTTGGTGGTTAAATCTGCCAACGTGGCCTATAACAAGAGACTTGGAGGATAGCCCTAATTCTTTCCGAGTATCACTTCGAAGTTCTGCGGAAAACTGAAACTTATCTGTTTCGATCCCATTTCTTAACATGTAGGCTTTGCTATATTTATTTTTAAATAACCATTCCGCTGCTTCAGACGAACAAGCAAACGAATGAGTAGCTGCGGTATTAATTCCTTCTCCTACATACCACTTATAAGCTCTTGATACGAAACTGCCTTCACTTCTTGTATTATGGCTGTGTGCTATTCTGATAGGAATCCTTGCTCTCTTTGCTTCTCGGAGAACAAGACCGCTCATTTTATCCATATGGGAATGAACAATTAAATACCCCGGATTCTTTTTAAAGAATTGATAAAGCTCCTTGATATAGCCTCTGTGGCCCACTTCTGTTACATATGGAATTCGATGTACCCGTCCGCCCAGTTTTCGTATTTCGGCGTCAAATACGCCTTCCTTGCACGTTAAAAAGTCAAACTGAACCTTTGCACGGTCAATGTTTCGGTATAAATTCATAATAAGGGTTTCTGCACCGCCCCGATTCATGTTTACCACAACGTGCAATATCCTTAATGGGCTGCCCACTGCTTGTCCCCCGTTTCTTCCATATAAGATTGATAAATGTCACTTTTTTGATTCAGCACTTTTTCCACGCTGAATTTGTTCCGGATGATGCTTCGGCCGTTGTTTCCGAATTTTTGACTTACATCGCTCATGCCAGCCAGTGCTTTTAATTTTTTGGCAAACGCTGCTGGATCGTTTTGATCAATAATCCAGCCGTTCCGGTCGTTTTGAACGAGCTCCCGGTGGCCTCTGTTCGTAAGTGCTACAACAGGCAGCCCGCTTGCCATCGCTTCCATAATATTGACGGGGAGCCCTTCCCTGAGGCTGGAGGCAACGGCTGCGTCACACATCGGAACAATTTCTTGAAGATCCTTTCGGTAGCCAAGAAAGTCAACCATATGGCTGAGTTCAAGTTCTTCCGCCCGGTTTCGGCAATGTTCAAGCAGTGTGCCTTCACCGGCTAAAAGAAGCCTTGCATGCGGCACATCCTGTTTGATCAGTGCCAGTGCTTCGAGGAGAAGCTCCTGGTTTTTGTTTTTATTAAACTCTGCTGCGTAAAACAGCAAAAAATCATCCGGCTTGTAGCCAAATGACTTTTTACGCTCTTTTTTCTCCTGCTCTTTCAGCGGCTTAAATTGTTCTGTATTGACGCCTACACCGTTTACGTACCGAGTCTGTTTGGCGCTGAAGTGCCGGCTGGCCAGCTCGTAGTCTTCTTTATTAATCGTAATCAAACAGTCCGTATAGCGGGACAAGCTTTTTTCGATCGGATAATAAACGAGCCAGGGCAGCAGGGGGCCGCCTCTGCAAAAGTGGAATCCGTGAGCCGTGTAAATCACTTTTGTGCCCAGCTTTCTCGTTTGTCTGGCGGCCAGCCGTGCCAGCACCCCGCCCATCGGTGTATGGCAGTGGATCATCTGGTATTGGTTTTGACCCATGATCTTCTTTAATTCTTTATAGGCTTTTATATTCTTTCTATTAAAGGGTGAACGCTGAATGGGGATGTTCCACTTTTGATCGACATAAGGAAGTTCCATTTCGCCACTGGCGGCCACATGAACTTCCCAGCCCTGCTCTTTAAACCATTTTAAATAAGGAAGGTGGAAGGCTTTAAAGTGATAATCAACCGTTGCACAAAAAAGCACCTTGTTTGCCATATGCGTCATTCTCCTCGTTTTTTCTTTATGCCGGTTACCTTGCCACTTCCTGCGATACAATAGAGGAAAGATAGGCCATTAATTCACTTCGAAGCTCTTTATGCTGCAGGGCAAACTCAATGTTTGTCTGGATAAAGCCCATCTTTTCTCCAACATCGTAACGCGTCCCTTCGAAGTCATACGCATAAACCGCTTCATGCTCATTCAGCTGGGCGATGGCATCCGTTAATTGAATTTCTCCGCCTGCGCCGGGCTTTTGGCTGTTTAATAGCTCGAAAATTTTCGGACTTAATATGTAACGTCCCAGAATGGCCAGATTGGATGGCGCTTCTTCCCTGGCTGGCTTTTCTACTAAACCGCGAACGGAGTAGAGCCGGTTATCAATCATGCTCCCATCCACAATCCCATATCGTGATACGGCTTCTTCTTGAACCGTCTGAACGCCTAAAATGGAAGCATTGTAGCGGTTATATTGATCAATCATTTGTTTTAAGCACGGGGTATCCGCTTTGACAATATCATCACCCAGCAGCACGGCAAACGGCTCGTCTCCAATAAACTTTCGCGCACACCAGATGGCATGCCCCAATCCTTTCGGCTCTTTTTGGCGAATGTAATGAATGTCTACAAGCTTAGATGATTTTTGAACTTCACTTAACAACTCGAACTTGCCTTTGCTTAATAAGTTCTGTTCGAGTTCAAATGAATGGTCAAAGTGGTCTTCAATGGCCCGTTTTCCTTTGCCTGTTACGATGATGATATCTTCAATGCCAGACTCAATCGCTTCCTCGACGATGTATTGAATGGTCGGCTTGTCCACAATCGGCAGCATTTCTTTTGGCATTGCTTTAGTAGCTGGAAGAAATCTTGTTCCAAGTCCTGCAGCCGGGATAATGGCTTTTTTTACTTTCATCTCACCCACTCCTTTGATCTTTGAATCGTCATAATAGGCTCTGGCTGAGGGATCGTAGGAGCATGAACCGATAAAACAGGCTCACGCCCTGCTTGTTCCTCTTTCGTTGTAAACACTGGCCTATTATTCGCTACATTTAATAATGTGTCTCTTAATTCTTCTTTGCTTAAAGAAGAGAAAACAGATGTAATATGCTCGATTTCACTTAAGTACATTTTTGCTGTTTTGCCGATATAAATTTTTGGATAAACCTGCTGCTCACTCACTTCATCTTTTTGCAGCAGTTCCTCGAACAGCTTTTCACCCGGCCTTACTCCTGTAAAGGCCAGTCCTATATCCTCGACAGAATATCCTGACAGTGTAATAAGATTTTTTGCAAGATCGACAATTTTAACCGGCTCCCCCATATCGAGCACAAAGATTTCTCCGCCTTTTGCCAGGGCGCCCGCTTGAATGACCAGCCTTGACGCTTCCGGTATGGTCATAAAATAGCGAATCATATCCGGGTGGGTCACTGTAACCGGGCCGCCTTTTTCAATTTGTTTTTTAAATAACGGAATGACACTTCCACGGCTTCCAAGCACATTGCCGAATCGGACAGCAACGAAGCGGGTACTGCTTTGCTGGTCCATGCCCTGGATGATCATTTCCGCCAGGCGCTTGGTTGCTCCCATCACACTTGTTGGATTCACGGCCTTGTCGGTGGAAATCATGACAAATGTGTCGACGTTGTACTCGCTTGCCGCTTGTGCCACATTCAATGTACCGATAATATTGTTTTTCACCGCTTCTTCCGGATTCCGCTCCATCAGCGGCACATGCTTATGCGCGGCTGCGTGATACACAACATCTGGTCGATATGTCTGGATGACTGCGACGATTTTTTCCCTGTCCTGCAAATCAGCAATTTCTGTGACAATATCGATCGCTGATGTTTTAAAACGTTCTTTTAAATCCATTTCAATGGAGTAAATACTGTTTTCTCCGCGTCCAAGTAAAATAAGCTGCTTCGGATTGTAAGCAGAAATCTGCCTGCATAGTTCAGAACCGATCGATCCTCCTGCTCCCGTTACAAGAACCACTTTGTCTGTTAGAAAGTCAGCCACGCTGTCGATATCCATTTCAACCGGATCACGGCCCAGCAGATCTTCTACCTGCACATCACGAAATTGATTAACTGATACTTTTCCGGTAACCAAATCCTCCAGCATAGGGAGAATTTGTGTTTTCACCTTTGTTTTCGCACACTCCTGATAAATAATGTTCAGTTCTTTTTTGCTTAAAGAAGGAATGGCAATAATAATATTTTCAATGGCTCGCTTTTGCACCACTTTTCCGATTTCTGTTACATTACCGGCAACCGGAAGGCCCAGGATATCCAGGCTGTGCTTTCTCATATCATCATCAATAAAAGCAACCGGTACGAGGTCTGTTTCGTGGTTGTTCAAAAGCTGCCTGGCTACCATCGTACCCGCTGCTCCCGCTCCAATAATAAGCGTGTTCTTTTTATTCTCATTTGTCTGGAACTTGGCATCGTGATACATTCTCCAGGCTAACCGGGAGCCGCCAATGAATAATAAGTGAAGCAGCCATGTTACCGCCAGCAGCCGGAAATGAATATTTTGTACAATCAACTGCTGGGTAAGGGCAGCGAAAAAAGTAGAATACGTGACGACTTTTAAAATAATGACTAATTCTCTCGTACTGGCATAGGCCCACACTTTTTTATACAGCTTAAATTGAATGGCCAGCGTATGGTGACACAGTAAAATAGAAATGGAACTGATCAGGATTGGCCCTGTAACAACGTAAACGGTCGCACCGACAAGAAACTGGCTAATAAAAATGGCTGTTAGAACAATACAGGAATCAATAAAAAGGAATAAAGGAATTCGCTGTTTATAACTCATATGCGTTCTCCTTTTGCGTTCTTGTTTCCTTATCGATTCTGTTTATTCTGTTTATGATCGCATTATTTATGAGATCCCTGATTTCAAGTAATTCTTCTCTCGATGCATCCTGCTTCATATACCTTACTGCTTTTTTTATCGACTTAGGATAATAATCGAGCTTGTCCATCTTATTTCACAGCTCCTTTCTTTTAATAAAGTTTTTATGCAGCAGGATGTTGGAAAGCCTGACGCATAAAAACTTTATTAAAAAACGGGCATCTAACCCTCCCTCACACCACACTTTCGACGACTGGCGTCTAAGGTTTTTCAACCCACAGCATGACCGAGTGCCCCCATTGATACAGGTAAGGAGACATCACCTAACTCCGTTCTTAATAAAGAACGATCAAATTAAAAAAAATCCTTTTTCATGCTTCATTCATAATCCCGCCTATTAAGTGTGCATCGGCAAGTTCCAAAACCCGTTTTGCTTCCTGTACATGTTTGACTTCTGTTTTATAGCGGTTCATCACGAGCAAAACGCCGTCACATTGATGGGCCAGTACTCTTGTTTCGGAAAAATCCAAAACAGAAGGTGCATCAATTACTACCACGTCGTACAGGCTTTTAACTTCATTTAAAAAGCTTTTCATCTCCTGGCCCCCCAGTAATTCGGCCGGACTAAATGAAGTTGAACCGCTTGGCAGGATCTCCAGGTTTTCCAGCTCTGTCTGGCAGGCGACTTCTTCTAATTTCACGTCATACATCAGAATATTGGTTAAACCTGCTTCATTTGAAACCTCAAACATAGAATGAATGCTTGGTTCTTTGATATTTGCATCAATTAAAAGTACTCTGTCTTTTTGCTGGGCCATAGAAATGGCTAAATTGGCTGCCGTGGTTGACTTTCCCTCTCCAGATCCTGGTGAGGTAATGATAATTGCTCCTTGTTTGTTTTCTTCAGCTAAAAATTGAAGATTGGCGCGGACAATCCGGAATTGGTCGGAAATAGCAGATTCCGGATTGAATAGCGTAACAAGTGCTTTTTTATCAGCTGCTGTTTGACGACTTTTATTCCAGATCAAATGCCTCACCCCTCACTGACGACTTTTGTTTTTTGTTTTTCTTGAATGACCATTTTTTCTTGGTCATGTTTGAAATCCCCCCTAAAGCAGGCACACCGAGCAATTCTTCTATTTCTTCTTCTTTTTTAACCGTTCCGTCTAATGAATCAAGCAGAAACACAAGACCGATTCCGAGTACAACACCTGCGACCAGGAAAACTTTAGCACTTAGTCCCTGAGCCGTTCCAGCGCTTACAGGCGTAATACTTTCTTTTGCCGGTGTTAATAATTTTATATTTTCAAAACCCATTAACTCAGATATTTCACTCTTAAACACTTTCACCGTTGTATTCGCTATGTCAGCAGCTGTTTTTGCTTCTGGGTCCACAACAGAAATTTTAACAACTTGGGATTCATCAATTGTGGCTACCGTAATCTGGGCTGCCAGGCTTTCTACTGACTTGTTTAAGTTTAATTGTTCATTGACTTTCTCTAGCATAAACGGGTCTTTGATCATCACCAGGAGTGTATTCATGTTATCTTTGCCTGCATCTACAATCATTCTGGTAGAAGATTCATAAACCGTATCTCCCGTGGCGGGAGTATCGTTTTTGCCGTTTATAATAAGACCGGCGATGGTAACAAGAACCGTTACAGCAACAACAATCCATATTCGCCGTCTGATCAGCTCATAGTATTCTTTTAAATCAATTTCTTTTTTATTGGCGGAAGGTTTTGGTAGTGCTTGTCTCGTCTCTGCCACATGTATCACCCTTGCTTTCCTTATTTTTGACTAAGCTTTGAAGCGAACAACATTGTTCTTTTTAAAGAACATTTTAAACATAAAAAATCCTTCAGCTTGCGCTTTCTTTAAAACAATTCGATTTTTTCTTTTGTTCAATGATCTATTTATCAAATGGACTATGCACTAGTTATTCTTTATAGCGAACAAAGCGGACAAAAAAATTTGCGATTAAGCTATTACTAAGGTATATCTCCCTAAATGGCATTCATCTTTCCAATTTCTCTCTTTATTTTAGTTCCTTATAAAGAACAAGTCAACAACAAATTTTTTGTGCATAAAATCAAATGACAGATTTGCAGACCAAAGCTCCGGCGATATTCTATAAATATCTTGAAAAGCCTGTTTATATCCTTTATCATTCGTTATAAAGAACATTACAGTATGATCTACTACAGTGAATTTAAAGGTGGAGGCACGGTATGACTGCATTTATTCATTATATAAAACGGCTGTATGCTTTTTCCGGAAAGATTTTGTACGTTAATTTGCTTGGCATGATTGCCGTTAGTTTTCTCGACAGCATCAGTATCTTGCTTTTGATTGTATTGTTAAACGTGAGCGGCATTCTGCATGCGTCTGTTATGTCAACAATGTGGGGGCTATTAGACTTTATGACAGGCTCTCTGTCCCATATCGGGCTTCCCGTGATTCTCGGAGCTTATATTTTTTTGATTATCGTGCAAAATCTTTTAGCTAAAAGCATTGCCATTCGGGATGTGAAAATTCACCATGGATTTATCAACCATTTAAAAGAAGAACTTTACCAAAGCTTGCTCCAGGTAAAGTGGACCTATTATTTGCAGACAAGAAAATCTAATATTATTAACTCTTTAACAAAGGATCTTAACCGAGTGAGCATTGGCATTAAAATGTTTATGCTGCTGATTACCAACCTGGTTTTTACGCTGTTTCAAATTGGCATCGCTTTTTATCTGGCCCCCCAGGTTACTGCTCTTGTGCTCGTATGCGGTCTTGTTCTTGCTCTTTTTTCCTGGCGTTTTGTGAAACAAGCTAAAATAACAGGAAAAGAAACAACCCAGCTCTCGAGGGAGTATCTTGCCGGCATTACAGACAACTTGAATGGCATCAAGGATATTAAAACAAATACGCTTGAATCATCCCGGCTTAAGTGGCTGGTTTCTTTAAATAAAAGAGTGCTTACAGAGCAAGAGGACTTTGTCAGGATGCAGACGAATTCTCAATTAAGCTATAAGACGGCTTTGGCCTGCATTATCGCCTTATTTATCTTTTCATCCGTTCACTTTATTCATACGAAGCCTGACCAGCTCCTGCTTGTGATTATTATTTTTTCCCGGCTGTGGCCGCGTTTTGTTGATATACAGCTGAATATCCAGCAGCTCGCTTCCTCGCTGCCCGCTTTTACCCTTTTATTAAGCCTGCAGAAACAGACAGCTGAGTACAAAGAGGATATCTATACAGAGGCCAAACAACCAGCACCTCTTTGTATGAAACACAGTATACAGTGCCGCGATATAAGCTTCAAATATGGATCGAATCCTGACTCTTATGCGCTTCAAGAAATAAATATAACGATTCCGGCCAGGTATATGACAGCTATTGTCGGAAAGTCCGGTGCGGGCAAAAGTACGCTGATCGACCTTTTGATGGGGCTTAACCGCCCGAACAGCGGCAGTTTGGTTATAGACGGTGTTCCCTTAACAGACAGCAATCTGCTTTCATTTCGGAAAACCATCAGTTACGTTTCGCAGGAGCCGTTTTTGTTTCACACAAGTATTCGAAAAAACTTGCTCCTAGTGAAACCTGATGCCTCTGAAGAACAGCTCTGGGAAGCTTTGAATTTTGCGGCAGCTGATGGCTTTGTTAAAAAGCTTCCAAAAAAATTAGACACGCAGATTGGCGACAGAGGAGTACGGCTGTCAGGCGGTGAGCGGCAGCGATTGGTTTTAGCACGGGCTATACTGAGGAAACCCTCTATCCTTATTTTAGATGAAGCCACAAGCGCTCTGGATACTCATAACGAGGCGGCAATTCAAAAAGCCATTGAGCGAATGAGAGGAGAAATAACCGTTATTGTCATTGCCCATCGTTTATCGACAATTCGCCATGCCGACCAGATCATCGTACTTGATCAAGGAAAGATCCGGCAGCAAGGAAGGTTTGTCGAGTTATCTCAGAATTCAAAGGGAGTGTTTCATCAATTGTTGACTAAACAATTATGAAGCAGTTCAATAACGTAGAAGAAGGAACGACAAAAATCCCCGTCCTAGTGATGGGGATTTTTTTATTTAGTTTAAATCACGTATTAAATCTGGAAGACCAAAACGTTTCAACTGCCTGCTTTCTCGTTTTATTTACAGCCCTTATTCTTAACAGCCACTAGTATGTTGCGTTAAATCAAAGGCATTTTACCATTGTCCTGCATAATAACTTTTTTCCATTTATGATGAGTCTCTTCTTATAGGGTTTCAAGAAAAAACGAGCTGATAAAAATAACCTCCCTTTCTATCAGCTCACGCAGTCCAGCATGTTTATTTGAACAATCCACTAATCCAGCTTGTCATTCTCGCGATCATGCCGCCACCGGAAGATTCTCGTTCCTGCCCGCTATCGCTTTCTTTCGCCGTGCTGCTGTTTGTTTCTTTTTCATCTTGTTTACCGTTTTCTTTTTCGCTTTGATTGCTGCTTTCTTTTTCACTGTTAGTACCGCTATTGTCATTGTTGTTATTGCTCGATGGGCTGGTATTATCTTCTCCTTTAGCTGGAGCTTCTGATTCACTGTTTTTATTTTTCTTATCTGTATTTTCTTCAGAAGATGCTTTACCTTCCGAGTCGTTATGATTTTCTGCCGATTCTGGTTTTTCTTCTGACTCAGTTCTCTGCGCCGGTGGTGAGACTGAACCAGGTGCTGGGCCAGTTATCTGTTCTTCCGATGATGTTTCTGGCGCTGGATTTGTCACCGGTGCTTCCACTGGTGCTTCTTCCGGCGCTGGACTCGTCACCGGTGCTTCTGCTGGTGCTTCCGGCGCTGGATTTGTCACCGGTGCTTCCACTGGTGCTTCCGGTGCTGGATTCGTCTCTGGTGCTTCCACTGGTGTTTCCGGTGCTGGATTCGTCTCTGGTGCTTCCACTGGTGCTTCCGGCGCTGGATTTGTCTCCGGTGCTTCCACTGGTGCTTCCGGTGCTGGATTCGTCTCTGGTGCTTCCACTGGTGTTTCCGGTGCTGGATTCGTCTCTGGTGCTTCCACTAGTGCTTCCGGCGCTGGATTTGTCTCCGGTGCTTCCACTGGTGCTTCCGGCGCTGGATTCGTCTCCGGTGCTTCTGCTGGTGTCTCTGGTGCTGGATTTGTCTCCGGTGCTTCCACTGGTGCTTCCGGTGCTGGATTCGTCTCCGGTGCTTCTGCTGGTGTTTCCGGCGCTGGATTCGTCTCCGGTGCTTCCACTGGTGCTTCTACTGGTGCTTCTTCCGGTACTGGATTCGTCTCTGGTACTTCCACTGGTGCTTCCGGTGCTGGATTCGTCTCCGGTGCTTCCACTGGTGCTTCCGGTGCTGGATTCGTCTCCGGTGCTTCCTCCGGTACTGGATTCGTCTCTGGTGCTTCCACTGGTGCTTCTTCCGGCGCTGGATTCGTCTCTGGTGCTTCCACTGATGCTTCCTCCGGTGCTGGAGTTGTCACCGGTGCTTCTTCTACTTGTGCTTCTTCCGGTACTGGATTCGTCTCTGGTGCTTCTTCCGGCGCTGGACTCGTCACTGGTGCTTCTGCTGGAGGTACTGACGCCGGCTCCGTTTCTGCTTCTTCTTCAGGTAGAGGTGCTGCAGCTTCTTCATTTGGATTTACCACAACAATTTCTTCTGGTTTCTCTTGATCAATGACAGGATCAAGCAGGCCTTCACCCACTGGAGATGTTCCGGCATCCCCAATGATTTCGGTTTCTTCCTCCGGTACCACTATATCTGTTTCAACAAATTCTGTTTCTTTCTCAGCTATCTCGGTTTCTTTTTCTCCAACAACCGTTTCTTCTCCCAGCACTGGCACATCTGCTCCTGGAATTACTTCTTCTTCCCCAATAATTTCCCCCTGTTCTTCCTCAAGGAGAAGGTCTTCTTCAAGTTCTTCCAAAAGTAGTTCCTCTTCTTCTAGAAAATTATTGGTACTTATAATCGTTTCGAATTTAATAGGCTGGTAACTAATCACCTTTGGGACCATGTACAATTTTTTAGTCATGAACTGCTCCTTTGATACAAAGTAACTAATTCTTTAAATAGAACCAGTTTTATTAATCCTTTTCACTTTTTTCAGATTTATGATTCTATAAACTATTATAAAGTATGGGTTGTTCTTTTTAAAGAACAAAATAAGCAGAGAGATTCCTCATCCTATTTGGTAGAACAAGATAAAGAACATTATATCTTAACCTGTATACTTCCGCTTTCTAGATATAATTTTTTCTGCCTGTATCACTTAATTTGGACACAAAAAAGCAGGGCTCCGAACGGAACGGATCCCTGCTTTTTTATCAAAATACCCAATAGTATGGGCGGTTTTATTTGTGGAAGTTTGTTCCATCAGTGGTCGCTTCGACAATACCAGCACGAATGACGAAGTCACCGAAGTGCTCGCCTTCCTGGCGCTCATTTGCGTAGCGGGAAAGAAGGACGCGCAGTTCTTTTAAAATTTCTTCTTCTCCAATGTTTTCACGGTACATTTTACTTAAGCGGCTGCCGTCATGCGCAGCGCCCAGGTACATGTTGTATTTGCCAACTGCTTTTCCGATAAAGCCGATTTCGCCAAGTGCGTGGCGGGCACAGCCATTCGGGCAGCCAGTCATACGAATCGTAATTTCTTTGTCGCGGAGTCCGTTTTCATCGATGATTTCATCAATTTTATCCATTAAGCCCGGCAGGTAGCGCTCAGCTTCTGCCATCGCAAGGCCGCATGTCGGCAGGGCAACGCAGGCAAGTGCGCTGCGGCGGATCGCTGAATGATGGCGCCCTTCTGTTAATCCATACTGGTCAATGAGCGCCTCAATTTTTTTCTTGCTTTGGGCAGACACATTGCCAATGATCAAGTTTTGGTTGGCTGTGAGACGGAAATCGCCTTTGTGTATTTTTGCAATTTCCCGAATACCCGTCATCAATTGATAGTCAGGGTAATCCACAATCCGGCCGCCTTCAACAAACATGGTAAAATGCCATTTGCCTTTTACGCCTTTTTGCCAGCCGTACCGGTCACCATTATGATCAAAGTGGAAATCGCGTGCTTCTTCAAGCGTCCAGCCAAGGCGGCGCTCCAGCTCCGCTTTTACGTTTTCGAGGCCAAGACGGTCAACTGTATATTTAAAACGGGCATATTTACGAACAGAACGGTTTCCGTAGTCGCGCTGAATCGTAATCACTTTTTCCGCAAGATCAACAACTTTATCAGGTGTTACAAAGCCAATTACTTTTCCGAGCTGCGGATATGTTTGTGTATCACCGTGGCTCATCCCCATACCGCCGCCGATTGTTACGTTAAAGCCAGTCAGCTTATTGTTTTCAACGATGGCAATAAAACCAAGATCCTGTGAAAATACATCAATATCGTTAGAAGGCGGTACCGCGATCCCGATTTTAAACTTACGCGGCAAGTAAAGCGGACCGTACATCGGTTCTACTTCTTCCGTTTCCGGTGTGCCGGCTACTTTTTCTTCCCCAAGCCAAATTTCATGATAAGCACGTGATTTCGGAAGCAGGTCATCACTCAGCTGTTTTGCCAGTGCGTGAACTTCGGTGTGAACTTCCGACTGGTATGGATTCGACGTAGCCATTACGTTCCGGTTTACGTCTCCGCATGCCGCAATCGTATCCATCATCGTTGAATGAATGTCTTGAATCGTCTGCTTCATGTTCCATTTTAAAATTCCATGGATCTGGAACGTTTCACGTGTTGTCAGTTTTAGGGTGCCGTTTCCGTATTTATGCGCCAGGGTGTCCATCATCAGCCACTGGTCTGATGTTGCGACACCGCCTGGAAGGCGCACGCGCAGCATAAATTGATAGGCCGGCTCTAATTTTTGTTTTTGTCGTTCTGTGCGCAGGTCACGGTCGTCCTGCAAGTAGCTGCCGTGGTGCTTCATCAAGCGGTTATCATCTTCTGGAATACCGGCTGAGATGCGGTCCTGCATCACTTCTGCAAGTGTGCCGCGCAATAAATTACTTCTCTCTTTAATGCCTTCTACATCACTTGGCGGGCCTTCTGGTGCGCGCAGCTGGTGAAGGTCATTTACCGTTTTGCTCATTGTGCTTGTCCCCTTTCGATCATAAAACTTAATATACGTCGCGCTGGTAGCGTTTTTGCTGCTGCATATCGGCTACATACTTCTCTGCCTGCTCGCGGCTCATGCTGCCTTCTTTTTCTATAATATCAATCAATGTCTGGTGTACGTCGTGAGCCATATTTTTCTCGTCGCCGCATACGTAAACGGCAGCGCCCTGTTGAAGCCATTCGAACAATTCTTTGCTGTTTTCCTGCATCCGGTGCTGTACATATACTTTTTCGGCTGTATCGCGTGAGAATGCGACATCCATTTTTGTCAGCACGCCGTCTGCCAGCCACTTCTGCCATTCAGTCTGGTACAGGAAGTCGGTGACGAAATGCTGGTCTCCAAAGAACATCCATGTTTTTCCTTCAGCACCTGACTCTTCACGCTCCTGCATAAACGCGCGGAACGGAGCTACGCCTGTTCCTGGCCCGATCATAATAACCGGTGTTTCCGGATTTTCCGGCAGCTTGAAATTGTCGTTATGCTGAATGTAAACCGGCAATGTATCGCCTGGCTCTAAACGCTCTGCACAAAGAATCGAGCAAACACCGTTCCGGTCACGGCCATTCGCATTGTAGCGGACCGCACCAATTGTTAAATGTACTTCATCTGGATTCGCTTCTAAGCTGCTCGCAATCGAGTAAAGGCGGGCTGGCATTTTCCGCAGCACATTCACAAAATCCTGAGGTGAAACGCCAAATGGTCCAAACTGCTGTACTACATCAAGCAGGTCGCGGCCGTGCACATACTCTTTTAGCTTCTCGCTGCTGCCAATTAGCTCATGAAGCTCATCTACGCCCGTTAACTGGGCGATTTTTTCCAGTAATGGCTTTGTTAATACTGTTATTTCATAATGCGTTAAAAGCGCATTACGCAATGAAAGAACATCGCCTTGTTTATTAATCGTCACTGTTTCATCTGGATTCCAGCCAAATGCCGCAATCAGTTCCTCAACCAGCTTTGGATCGTTTTCTGGATAGATGCCAAGCGCATCACCCGGTTTGTACGTAAGCCCTGATCCTTCAAGTGAAAGCTCAATATGGCGTGTTTCTTTGTTTGAACCGCGTCCATTCAAATTAATGCTTTCAAGGATCTCCGCACGAAACGGGTTCGTTCTTGAATACTCAGATTCTGCCACTTGTGTGCCTGCCGCCGGTGCCGCTTGAGCTGCTGGTGCCGCTGCCTCGGACAAGCTTTTTACGACACTGTCAATCCACTCTGCTGCCGGCTCATCGAAGTCAAGATCGCAATCAACGCGCGGTGCGATACGCTTGCCGCCGAGTTCTTCTAAACGCTGGTCAAACTCTTTTCCTGTCTGGCAGAAAAATTCATACGAGCTATCGCCAAGAGACAGAACAGAAAATTGAAGATCCTCCAGTTTTGGCGCACGCTTGCCATGAAGAAACTCATGGAATGTAATGGCATTATCCGGCGGATCGCCTTCTCCATGTGTGCTGGCTACAATCAGTAAATTTTGTACTTTTTTCAGATTATTTGGCTTAAAGTCACTCATTGCCGAAACTGTGACGTTAAATCCGTTTGATTCGAGTGTTTGGCCGGCTTTTTGGGCTAAACGCTGTGCATTACCCGTTTGAGAACCGTATAAAATTGTTACATCTTTCGACACAGCTGGAGCAGCTGCCGCTTGAACGGGTGCCGCTGTTTCAGCCGCAGCTGGAGCAGGTGCCGCTGAAACAGCTGCAGATGGAGAAGCGGCTAAAAATCCGCCCAGCCATACCTTTTGCCCTTCTGTAAGTGTTGGCAGAAGGCGATTCAGGAGCTCTGCCTGCTCCTCATTAAACGGACTGTTCGTTACTTGAAGTTGCAACACGATCCACCTCACAAATTTATAGGAAAATTCTTTTTAACGCCATAATAATACATTTATCGTAGACGTATTATTCCTACAAGTCAAGTCGGTTTTAATTATATCAACCATTAGCAAATACTTATAGTACAGCAAAAAAAAGAAAAGTTCAGTCTCTTTCATTAAAAACGGCACCTTTCTTTTAAGGAAAAGGCGCCGTTGATCAAATTATTTTTCATCGTGTGTAGGATGTGCCCCCGGATATTCTCTGGGGCGATTTTCATGCAGATGCTTAAATTCGTACGTAAAGTTGCTCGCCACGTGCTGGTCTTTTTTCCACGGCGTACTTTTTCCTTCCACTGGTTCTTCGTTATCAATTGGCTGTCCATAAGCTCCTTCTGGAAATTCTTCTGGAATCAAGGTCAACTGGTCCCGTACATTGTACAATTCTTTATAATCCGTTTTCTTGTCCACTTGCTCACCTCCTCTTTACTTAGTATGTCCTGGCTTGCTGTTTGTTTTATTCGTGACAATGCAGGGAAATAATGAAAAAAAGAAAAGATTAAGGGGGACTTTGATATGGACAAACCAACATGGGTCGTGGATAAATCCCAGAGCCAGGTTTATGCCGCTGTCAATCATGTGAAAGGCTCCTTCCCTTCATATGAAGCGACGGTTGAAGCCGAGGCAGATCATTTCGTAACAGCGAACATCTCGTTTAATGTGGAACTGTCCACCATACAAACAGGCAATAAAGAACTTGATGCCCACTTGGTATCAGAGAAGTTTTTTGATGTGGAAAAATACGCAGAAGTACGGTTTATCGCTAACAATATTTTGGATCAGGAGAATGGGCAATACGAACTCGTCGGCGACCTTTCCCTGCACGGCGTAACCCGGACAGAATCCTTTTTTGTTACATTTCATGAGAAACAGAATTCCGAAACAGGTGAAACCGCCCGTTTCCAGGCAAAAGCCGTCATTAAACGCAGCGATTATGGTTTAACGCTCGAAACAGGAGGCGTGCATATTGAGGACGACGTAAAGATTGTGCTGGATCTTCAGCTGGTGAAGGCTGCATGAACAAACGGCTTGTCCATATAGCGGCTTGTGTGATGCTGCTGTCGGCCTGCCAGCCCGGCCAACCTGAGCCCGGGCCGGCAGCCGAAAAAGCCGTACCCATGCAGGAAATGGCCGCACAAAAAAGCGGGCTGTCTCTTACAGTGCAGAACGTATCTGACAGCGCCTTAAGACTGATGATTCAAAATGGGCGTAATACTGATTTTACATATGGACGCGCCTTCCGAATTGAACAGCAGCTGGACGGTGCCTGGTATGCTGTTCCATTCCAAAAAAACAGGGATGCTTTCGAAGAAATTGCACTGTTGGCTCCACCCCGCAAGCAAACCATTGAAACAGTTGACCTTGGCCGCCTCCAAAAACCGCTTGAAGCGGGCAAGTACAGAATCGTCAAAGCGTTTCGTTCTTTTTCTATTGATGAAAATGGACGCAGTGTGTATGGAACGGAATTTTGGCTGGCAGCATCTTTTGAGATTGGAAACTAAAACAGCTCCACACCTTTATGGCGTGGAGCTGTTTTGATGAAAATGTTTGATTACTTCTCAATATCACCAGGCATTAATTCGGAGACAAGCATCGATCTGTTTGAGTTGGTTTTCCGGCAGCGCATTTAATAGAAAAAGACTAAAGTGCCGCTCCGATAGCTGTTAACATAAAAATAGCAATTAAAATAAAGACTATTTTCCTGGGTCAAATTCGATCCTTTTTTAAGCCACTTAAAAATAAACAAAAAATTCAGCTTATTTTCACCGTGTCAGATTGCTTCCTTCTAGTATGATCTACAGCGAGTTTATGCCAGCTTTACACTTAATACGCGTATTAACCTTATTATATGAATAAAATTGTATATAAAGTCAATACTTCACACATAAGCTTATTTAACTTAAAGAATAGATTTTACACTGTAGAAACTACTTTTCTAAAATTTTTTATTAGGCAGGGGCAGGGTTGGAGGTTTTAAACGCCGTTAAAAATTCTCTTATTTCTTCAATAGATAGACCTAAGTCTTTGGCAGCCTGCATCAACTCAATCCATTCAGAATCTAATGTTTGTGTCTCGATTTTCTCCTGTTCTAACATTAAACATCCTCCATTTTATGAAGCAGCCCAGCCATCATCATCTTTTAACAAAGACCTTAGACCTGAAGCTTTGTGTCCTGACCTTTCAATCAGTTTACCTTTTGTTCTATATACTTGTAACTTTTTTACGATTGTTTTCATATTGTAACAAAATAACTGGAAATTGTTTGTCGAAAATTGGCATTCATAAAAACTTTTTTTATAGTGAAAACCATCAATTCGATTTCTGTTCAATATTTCTTTTACAGAGATAAAATGAACAAAACCGCAAGGGATTTTTTAAGCGAAAAGGCTGTCGACAAAGTCGACAGCCTAATATAACTCTTACATTTCTAAGCTTTTTTAGTGCCCCGGGCGAGCCCGAAATACGCAATCATCGACAGCATGCTGGCACCGAAGATCGTCAGCCCCATTGGAACAGCCGTATTTTCACCAGCAATGCCGACAAGCGGCGCCGTCAGTGACCCAAGCGCAAATGGAAGCAGGCCAAGAAGCGCTGACGCACTGCCGGCAATATGCCCTTGTGTTTCCATCGCAAGAGAGAAAGCGGATGTACCAATGATACCAATTGAAGAAACAAAAAAGAAAATAGGAATAACGATTGAATAAAGCGGCCCATGAATCAATACCATGATAACGAGCACGATGCTTGATATTGCCGACATCCACAAGCCGAACCGCAAAAATCTGGCTTCTGAAATGGTATCTGAAAACCGGCCGACCACTTGCGAGCCGATCATAATGCCAATGCCGTTCATACCAAACAGCAGGCTGAACAGCTGGGGAGATGCGCCATAAATATTTTGATACACGAAAGGTGTACCTGAAACATAAGCAAAGATCCCGCCGACCATAAAGCCCTGTGCAAGCGCGTAGCCCATGAATTCCCGGTTTTTCACAAGAGAACCGAAGCTTTTAAACGTTTGGGCAATGCTGCTTGGCTGGCGCCGTTCGACTGGAAGCGTTTCATCCATTTTCCATGTTACGACAAGCATTAACCCAATGCCGATTGCGCTAAGGACAAGAAATACACCGGACCAGTCTGTAAAGGCGAGCACGCCGCCTCCGACAATTGGCGCTAAAATTGGCCCAAGATTGTTGACAAGCATAAGCATCGCAAAAAATTTGGTCAGTTCACGCCCGCTGTACATATCCCGCACAACTGCCCGGGAAACAACAAGACCGGCTGCTGCTGAAAATCCTTGAACAACACGACCGGCAATAAACAAATAAATAGACGGTGCAAAGGCACAGAAAAGAGAAGCCGCAAAATATAAAAATAAAAAGAAGGCCAGCGGTTTTTTCCGTCCGCGCACATCACTCATCGGCCCGATTACAAGCTGCCCCAAAGCAAGGCCGATTAAACAAGCCGTTAAGCTGATTTGGACAAGCGACGCAGTTGTCCCGTAGTCATTGGCAATCGTCGGAAACGACGGCAGGTACATATCAATCGTAAATGGACCCATCGCTCCGAGCGTTCCGAGAAGAATCGCCATCTGCGTCCGCTTAATGGTACGTGTTTTTTCCAATTTATCCCCCTCTTTTCCAACAAAACAAAAAAGCGCTCGTCCAGAAGCCCATTTTGTTTCACAATATGAATAGTATAGCGGATTTGGTTCCGCTCGCCCAGCATTCCCACTTATTCTTTTCTGCTGATAGAATAAAAGAATCCTTATTCTTTTTTACCTGTTTAAGCATATGAATATAGTGGAACATGTACACTGATCTTCTGCGAGACGTCTTATGGCTGAAAATAAAAAAATGAAACAAAAGATGAAACCTTTTTTTATTTGTTTCGTAGAAAAGAAAAACAGGAAAGTAGGGATTTCATGTTAAAGAAACTTCTTCAACAAGTACTGAATCAAAAATCTTCTCACAGCCGCCGTTATTCCAGCAGTGATCACCGATCTCGAAAGCATTCCCATCACTCTTCAAAGCATGGACACCATTACTATAAGAAAAAACGCGGCTCTTCTTCCAGCTCTTACAGCAGCTGAAGCGTATGCATATGATGTTTTCTAAGCTGATTGAACGACCGTTAAAGCCAGGCATCCTCGTTGGCGGCCGGTTTCGGCTGTCAGGCCTGCTTGGCAGGGGCAGCTATGGCCTCACGTACAAAGCGAAAGATTTACAAACGGGCGGGGATGTAGTGGTTAAACAGCTGCGCAACCGTAAACGTCACAAGCCGGCTGAGGTAAACTTCTTTTGGCAGGAAGCTCATTTTTTACAGCAGCTTCGCCACCCGGCCATCCCCCGGTTTGTTGCTGCTTTTAAAAGAAATGGCGTGCCGTTTTTTGTGATGGACTCGATAAACGCTCCCAATTTTGAGGAGTTAATTTTCCATCAAAATCAACGGTATACTGAAAAAGAAGCATTTCAAATCCTACTGGAGGTCCTTTATGTCGTCCAATACTTTCATCGCCAAGGAATTGTTCATCGGGACTTGCGCATTCCAAATATTTTGTGGGATGGGACGGCTGTGCATGTAATCGACTTTGGCCTCGCACGGATTCTTGGCAGCAGCCCTTCCTCCAGGCACAGACGAAAAAAAGAGCACCCGCTTTTTCGGGAGCTGTCTGTTCGAAGCGACTTTTTTGCACTCGGTCATTTTGTCCTGTTTTTGCTGTATTCCACATTTGAGCCTTCGTCCAAAAAAGAAAAAAGCTGGGAAGAAGAACTGACGCTTTCTTCTCCAGCAAGGTATGTGATTCGTCGAATGCTCCAGCTGGATCAGCCTTATGAAACAGCCGATGAGCTAATAGCAGATGTTCAATATATCATAGACTCATCGAAAAAAGCGCTGCATTTAATATAACGGCAGCGCTTTTCCTCTTTCGGCTTATTTGAAAAATGTTAAGCCGTTTTTTTAAGCTTTTTCCTGAAAAAGCCGGCCGATAAAAAAGCTGCCCTTATGCGGGGGCAGCTTTTTTATCATTATTGAAACACCTGGTCAATTTTGCTGATTTCTTCTTGTGTAAGCTGAACATCCAATGTTTTTAAGTTGTTTAATACTTGTTCAGAACGTTTTGCACCTGGAATGATGACATCAATCGCATCGCGTGTTAAGTACCATGCCAGCACTAAATGAGCCAGTTCTACCCCTTTGCTTTCTGCAATCGGACGAATTTGATCGACTTTTTCAAGATTCGCTTCAAATGCTCCTTTTTGGAAGTATGGCAGGCCGTTGCGAAGATCGTCAAATGTTGCATTTTTATCGTACTTGCCTGTTAAAAGCCCGGATGCAAGCGGGAAATATGGCACAAATGAAATGTTTTTCTCAGTAAGGTACGGGAACAATTCTTTTTCCGCACCGCGTGCAAGCAGATTGTATTCTCCCTGAAAAACATCGACATGACCGTCTTTGTTCGCTTCCTTCAACTGATCAAGAGAGAAATTAGAGACACCGATATGGCGGATTTTCCCCGCATCTTTCAATTCCTTTAAGGCTCCAACCGCTTCATCCTTCGGTGTTTGTTCATCTGGAAAATGAATATAAAACAAGTCAATATAATCCGTTTGCAGGCGTTTCAAGGCCTCGTCTATGGCATTTTTTAAGAAAGCCGGGGAATTGTCGAATTTTTCGCCGTCATCGGTTAAAACATGTGCTGCTTTTGTGGCAATCACAGCTTCTGATCGATTCCCCCGCTCTTTTAACACTTCCCCAATCAATTCTTCCGAACGCTTCGGTCCGTAGATAAAAGCTGTATCAAGAAAGTTAACATCATGGTCAAGCGCTGTACGCACCATATCACGGCCGGCTTCTTCATCCAGGTTTGGATATAAGTTATGCCCCCCTACCGCATTGGCACCAAAGCCAATCGGGTTTACATGCAAGTCTGTTTTGCCGATCTGCACAAGCTTTGTCATTATGTATACATCTCCTTTTACTTTTTTCCACCCTTTTCCTATTGCCAGAATGAGAAGGGGCTAAACCCCTTCGGCCGCTCCAAACAATTGCTCTTTTTGATAAAACCCGCATGATTCCCGAATAATCAGCTCGTCTTTCATGACGAATTTTTTCCGGTCAATTGAGCCGCCTTTTAAAAGCGTTAAAAGCAAATCCGTTGCTTTTTGGCCAATCTCATATTTCGGCTGATCGATCGTCGTCATGTAAGGAGTGAAAAGAGACGCCATCCGCAGGTTATCAAATCCGACGATAGCTATATCTTCCGGTACGCGGAGGCCGTGATCTTTGACTGCTTTAATTGAGCCAAGCGCCATTTCGTCATTAAACACAAACACAGCTGTCGGACGATCTTCAAGCGCCAGCAGTTTCACCATTTGATTGTAGCCTGAATCCAGCCCATCATCTCCTTCCTGCACCCAGGCAGGATCAATCGGCAGGTCATGGCCCATCATTGCCTGCTTGTAACCGCGCAGCCGGTCCCGGCTTAAGATAATATCCATAGGGCCACAGATATGCGCAATCTTCCGGTGCCCGACATGGATCAAATGCTCCGTTATTTTGCGGGCACTGCTGATGTTGTCAATCGAAACCGTCGGAATGTCCAGGCCATCCATATATTCACAAGCAAGAACGATTGGAAACTGGGACGATAATTCTTCCAGGCTGTCCCGATCCATACGGGCGGTTAGCAGTACGGCACCGTCTGCCTGTTTTCTATATAGAAGCTCAATGTATTCTCTTTCCCGCTCAACCTGATTTTCTGTGTCACCCAAAATAACCTGATAACCATTTTGAAGCGCTGTATGCTCAATACCGCGCAGCACTTCGGAAAAAAACGGACGGGTGATATCCGGCACCACCACTAAAATCGTTTTTGTTTCACGCGTGCGGAACTGGCTGGCGATCATATGCGGTTTGTAGTTTAATTCGTTAATTACCCGCATTACTTTTTCTTTCGTTTCTTTGCTGACCAAATCTGGCTGGCGAAGCACCCGGGACACAGTAGCCGGAGATACATTCGCCCGTTTGGCCACATCTCTCATTTTCATCATATTGTTCACCTGCCTTTTCCCTGTTCCGTTCTTATTATCTCTATTATAACGAACTCTCATTATTATGTTTAAATATTGATTCCGTTTTCATTTCCCCTTGCCATTTAAAACTAAACAAAGCGCCTAATACACCAACAGCACCGGAGAAATAAAAGCTTGCTTCCAGTCCAAAATACGTGTTTAAAATACCGGCTAAAAAAGGGCCGGCGAACATGCCGACAGCATAAAGAGCCTGGTAGGCCCCCATCGCCGTTGCCCGCTTGGCGTGCGGAATGTCTTCTACAGCCATACCAAGAAAAAGCGGAAACAAAAGGCCAAGGGCAAATCCATTTACGAGCTGCAAACCAATCAAGGCTGCTTTTGCATCCGCGAACGGCAT
Source organism: Domibacillus sp. PGB-M46 (assembly GCF_022668875.1). Lineage (GTDB taxonomy): Bacteria > Bacillota > Bacilli > Bacillales > Domibacillaceae > Domibacillus. The sequence goes on from NZ_JAKGCR010000001.1 coordinate 25,721, forward strand.
AAGAAAAGTAAAAATTGCCGCGGCAGAAAAAGCGACCTGCAGCGTGCCCCATTTACCCAGCTTCGGGACAAACCAGCTGCCGCTTAACAATGTAGAGACAGCATGCGGCACCATAAAAGCAAATACAAGAATTGTGATGTCACCCGCCCGCATGCCGGCTGACAGCGCATAATCAGTCGTAAAACCGAACATCGTGGTAAACATGATGCTGTGCGCTAATATGGACAGCAGCGATACTTTTAAGAGCATCGGTTCCTTCAGCGCTGTTCCGAGCTCCTTCAGCCGAACCGGCTCCCGTTTTGTTTCTGTTTTTCCTTCTGCTACAAACAGCGAAAGCAGCAGGCCCGCGGCTCCGAAAGCAGCTCCGAACCAGTAAGGTGCATGCCAGCCCCATTCTTCCACGATCCACGCACTGAGCGCCATCCCGAGCAGCTGGGCAAATACAACGGCAAAAGACAGGCGGCCCATGGCCCGGTGCAAATTCCGCTCCGCTGCGTAGCTTGAAAAAAGAATGGTAAAAGCCACCCAGGTGGCGGCAGCGATGCCCGCCAGTGAACGGGACAGGAGCACCCATCCAAGGCTTTCAGTCAGCGCAAAAGCAAGGCAGCTGAACATACTGACTGCCATACCGGCCACAACAAAGCCTTTCCGTTTGTTCCAAAGGTCTGACCCGATACCGATGGGAAGGCGAAACAAAAACTGCATAAGTCCGTAGCTTGCCAAAACGATGCCGATAAAGGTATATGTGCCCCCTATCTGCTCGATGTAAGGAGAGAGCATCGGAATATAAATAAAGTGCGAAAACCAAAAAAGAAAAGAAATCAGTAACAACAATCTTTGACTGCGTTTGTTCACATGCTCACATCCTGCTCTTCGGCTCTTTGAGAAAAAGGAGCCGTCCTATGCAATGGACCAGCTCCTCTCTCTTGATACCAGACAAGCGTATTAGGCTTTGCCGCTCGTGTTAAATTCTCTCATTTTCCCTTTTACAGCGTCCTTTACTGCTTCAATGGCAGGCAGTAAAACAAGACGCGGCTCGTATACATCCGGATTTCGGCTTAATGTTTCACGGACAGAGGCGGTCCATGCCTGGATGCTTTCTGTGTTTACATTAATTTTTGCGTGGCCAAGCTCTATGGCACGCTGAAGCTGGTGAAGCGGAATGCCGGAGCCGCCGTGCAGGACAAGCGGCACGTCCGTTTTCTCCGAAATTTCTTTCATTTCATCAAAGCCAAGCTGCGGCTCACCCTGATACGGGCCATGGACCGAACCAAGTGCCGCGGCCAGTGCATCAATGCCGGCTTCCTCAACGATTCGAATGCATTCATCCAGATCCGCATATTGAATACCACCGACCATGCCATCTTCCTGCCCGCCGACTGTACCGACTTCTGCTTCAACTGTGGCTCCTTTTTCCTTTGCATACGCGACGACTTCCTTCGTCATCGCAATATTTTCATCGATTGGGCTGTGGGAGCCGTCGATCATGACAGACGTATAGCCTGCATCAATCGCCTTCTTACAGCGCTCAACGCTCATGCCGTGATCTAAATGAAGCGCAACTGGCACGGTAATATTTAATTCCTCCATCAGTGCCTTGACCATCGCAGCAATCGTTGTGAAGCCGCCCAGGTAATCCACAAGCCGGTCGGATGAGGCCAAAATAATGGGCGCTCGTTCTTCTTCTGCTGCCTGCAAAAACGCCTGGGCAAATTCCAGTCCGTTAATATTGTACTGGCCGACGGCGTAGCCGCCCTGCTTTGCTTTTTGCAGCATGTCTTTCATTGATACTAACATACAATCAGCCCTCGACTTTCTCCGTTAACCCAAGACCTTCTTTCATTTTTTGAAGCATAAGTCTACTTGACCAGTCCGCTTTGTCTTTCCAGGCAAATACAGCGTTTGTTGCGATGCCATCAAAGTTCATTTCTTTCAGCTTGCGGAAAATTGTATCGAAATCTACTTCTGCTTCACCGATGTTCAAATGCTGGTGAACCGTTGCTTCTACTGCCGGCGGGTTCACAATGTAGCGAAGGCCGTCTGATGCCATATGGTTAAATGTATCCGCAAATAAAACGTGCGTCAGGCGGTCGCCTGCTGAATCAAACATTGGCGCGATATCGCCTTTACCGTTGTCATAGTAGAACGTGTGAGCTGTAGAGTATACAAGATTAATCCAGTCTTTATCCAATGCACGGATCATATCCATCGCACCGTCATGTGTTTCAATGAAATCATATGGATGCGCTTGAAGGTTCAATTTAATGCCTTCGCGTTCAAAGATTGGCAGCAATTCATCCATAGAACGGATAAACTGCTCTTCACATACAACCGGATTGAATTTAGATCCATTGAATTCACTGTTCATTAAATCTACTTCCAATTCAACGGCTACCTCGATGGCACGTTTCCAGTTGCGTACGGCTGCCTGGCGGCGGTCTTCGTCTGGGCCTGCCCAGTAGTAAAGAGGAAGAAGAGAAGAAATCTGAACGCCTGCATCACGGCAGTAGCGTTTTAAGTTTTTAATTTTTGCACTGTCTACTTTAGGGTACTTGTAGAAGGGGCAGAAATCCTCGCGCGGTGAAAGCTCAATGTAGTCATAGCCAAGCTCCGCTGTTTTATCTACCATTTCTCTTAAAGAAAGATCGGCATACATCGTTGGATCAAGTGCTAGTTTCATTTCAAATTCCTCCTATTTATCTATCATCGTTACGGAGCCGGCCAAGCCGGCACCATTGTTAGTTTACAGCTGCTGTCTGCTTTTGGTAGAATGCTGGTTTTTCTTCGAGCGCTACGTCTTCTTTCTGGCCGGACTGCTGTGCTTTCACGCATGCATCCGCTGTTACAGCGGCGATGTAGCCGTCCCATGAAGTCGGTCCGTTCGGCTCACCTGTTGCTTTGATTGAATCCATAAAGTCCTGCAGCTCTACGTCGTAGGCATCAATGAAGCGGTCTTTCCAGTCTGTCATAATGCTCGTAGAAAGCTTCGCGCTCTTGCGTGTCACGATGCTTGCCGGCTCCGGCAGGTAAGCTACACCGTCCTCACCGATGACTTCACATTGAATGTCATAACCATAGTGGCAGTTTACGAACACTTCCGCGTTAATAATGATGCCTGATTTTGTTTCTAAAATAATGATTTGCGGATCTTTCAAGCCTGCATGAGCGCGTGCTGTTTTTTTCGGATATAATACTTGTACTGATTTATAGTCATCATTAATCAGCCAGTGCAGCACGTCAATTTCGTGAATGAGTGTATCAACAATGGCCATTTCTGTTCCGTATGTTTCTGGTACTTCCGGATTGCGGTGTACACAGCGGACCATCAATGGATCACCGATTTCATTCGCATCAATTGCTTCTTTTAATTGAACATATCCTGGATCATAACGGCGCATAAAGCCTACTTGAACTAGCTTTTTCCCGTGTGCCATTTCAGCCTGGACGATTTTCATTGCGCCTTCCGCCGTTGTTGCAAGCGGTTTTTCACAAAATACGTACTTGCCTGCTTCTATTGCGTTTAATACGTTTTGTTCGTGCGCCGGACCCCAGCTTGTAACCAAAACGGCATCTACGTTCGGATCCTGGCAAAGAGCTTTATCGTCTTCATGGACAACTGCCTCAAGTCCGTATTGCTCAACAGCTAGTTTTGCAGATTCAAGATTCATATCTGTTACCGCAACGATTTTCCCGCCTGCTAAACTGTTTGTAATGCGTTTAATGTGTTCGCGGCCAATAGCCCCTGTTCCAATTACTCCAAATTTCAATGTCATGATTGATTTCCTCCCTGATATTCTCACTTTTATAACGCTTACATCATTAAGCGCGTTTATTTTCTGTATAGCTTGCTACCGCTGGTTTTTTACCGTGATTGCGGAACTTTTGCTCTAATTGTTCAAGCGTAAGCCCTTTCGTTTCTGGAAGGAATTTTGCTACAAATCCAATTGCCAGGACGCCAAGTGCTACAAAAATATAGAATGTTCCGGATAGTCCTACTGTTGAAAGCATGATCGGGAATGATAAGCCGACTAAGAAGTTGACAAGCCATAAGAATAATACGGTTAAGCCCATTCCAAAACCACGTAATTGCAGCGGGAAAATCTCAGAAAGCATCAGCCAGGTGACTGGTGAAATGGCACCCTGCTGGAATGCAAGGAATGTAACGGTTAAGGTAAGAACAACGTATGGCAAGTTTGGTGAGCCTTCTAGTACACTTGAGAAAATGGCAATCAACAAAAGGCATAGAGTTGTACCGGCAAGTCCTGCCATCAGCATCGGACGGCGGCCAATTTTGCCTAACAGCCAAATACCAACGAATGTAGCGAGTACGGAAATTGCTCCGTTTGCAATATTACCCACAAGTGCCGCTTCTGTTGTAAAGCCGGCATCTTTTAAAATCTCTGTTCCATAGTACATGATCGAGTTTACACCCGTAATCTGCTGCACAACCGCGATACCGACACCAATAAACATAATGCGGCGAATCCACGGTGTGGAAAGATCTTTGAAACCGGCTTGCTTTGTATGTTCTTCTTCAGTAAATGTTGCTTTAATTTCAGCTAGTTCAGTTTTTGCTTCTTGCTCTGAACGAATGCGGCTTAAAACCGCAAGTGCCTCACTGTCTCTTTTCTTAGACACAAGCCAGCGCGGGCTTTCCGGCACTTTCAGCATACCGATGAATAAGAAAATGGCTGGAAGAGCGGCAATCAGCAGCATCACACGCCAGATTCCTTCAACGTGGCCGAGTGTTGTACCAAGGATAGCATTCAAAACAAAAGCTAAAAGCTGACCACTAACGATCATCAATTCATTTTGCGTTACGATACGACCACGGCGTGATGCCGGTGACATTTCTGCCAGGTAAGAAGGAACGGTAACGGATGCTCCGCCTACCGCCAGCCCAAGCAAGAAACGAGAAATGATCATAACGGTGACGTTTGGTGCAAGTGTACATCCAAGAGTGGCAACGAAGAAAACCACGGCCAGCATTAAAATGTTTTTTCTGCGTCCGTTAATGTCTGACAGCCGCCCGCCAAACAAAGCACCAAGTGCGGCACCGAAGAGAAGCGAACTTGCTACGAACCCTTGTGTTGCAGGCGTTAAGCCCAGCTCTTCTGTCATAAAAGGAAGAGCTCCATTGATAACACCTGTATCATAACCGAAGAGAAGTCCGCCCAGCGTCGAAATAATGATAATCTTACGTAAGAAAGATGATGGGGCTGCGTTTGTGTTCATTGTTCATGCACCTCTTTTTATTTCTCCACGCGTGCAAGCAATGATTCGTCCAAATACCTTCGGGCGATCAATGCATACTCAAGCGGGTGGGCAATCGCTGGGTCCTGTTCTGCTTCAATGACGATCCAGCCTTTGTATCCATGCTCTTCAAGAAAGCGGAAAGGCTTTCTAAAATCAATGCATCCGTCTCCTGGCACTGTAAACATTCCAGCTAAAAACGATTCTCTAAATGATTTTCCTGGCTGTTTGCATTCGTCCATTACCGACTCTCTAACATCTTTGAAGTGAACATGTTTAATACGATTCATATGTTTTTCAAGAAGTGTCATATAATCGCCATCTGAAGCAAAAATATGGCCTGTATCATATAGAAGGTGGACATGGTTTGAGTCTGTTCCTTCCATTAAACGGTCAACTTCTTCCAGTGTCTGCACACCGGTTCCCATATGATGATGGAAGACAAGCTTTAAACCATAGCTGTCAGCAATTTTTCCAAGTTCATCCAGCCCGTCGCAAAGGATGTTCCATTCTTCATCGCTAAAGTAAGGCTTTTCGGCAAAAACATTTTTATCAAGACCCTGTATGCTGTATGTTTGTTCGGAAACCACTGCAACCGCTGCTTCCACTTCTTTTAAATACGCACAGTGGGCATGAAATTCCTGTGACGCTTTTTCAATGCCATCACGAATGATAAAGCTTGAAAACCACTGGCCCGCAATTTTTAAGTTACGCAATGCCAGTTCCTTTTTTAAAACGGCAGGTTCAGGGAAGAAGCCGCCGACTTCTGTCCCTTGAAATCCTGCTACAACGATGTCGCTTAATAAATGAGATAGTGTATTTTCAGCGCCGATTTCTGGAATGTCATCGTTGCGCCAGCCAATTGGAGCAATGCCCCATAAAATATCCTGCATGATGTGCGGACCTCCTATTAATACATCTTCGCCGTTTCTAGTTTTTCCGCTCTTGCGGCATAGGCTTTTTGAACGCTTTCAGACTCGGATACTTCAGCGACGCCCACGTTCCACCAGCCATCATAGCCATCCGACATTGTTTTCGGAAGCACTTTCATATCAATCAAAGTGGAAACGGACTGCTTTTTCGCATCTTCAAGCGCAGCTTTCAATTCTTCTACTGTGTTGGCTTTGTATGATTTTGCTCCGTAGGCTTCTGCCAATTTCGCGTAATCGATGTTCATAATCTTGTTGTCGTGTGTACGGAACTCACAGAAGTATGAGCCGCTTCCATTATCCATTTGCAGGTTATTAATACATCCGTAGCCAGAGTTATCAAACAAGAGAATATTGATTTTTTTATCGTACTGAAGCGCTGTTACAAGTTCTGTGTGAAGCATAAGGAAGCTGCCATCTCCAACGGCTGCGTATACTTCACGGTCCGGGTGAGCGAGTTTTGCACCCAGTGCGCCGGCCACTTCATATCCCATACAGGAATATCCGTATTCCAGGTGGTAAGTGTTCGGTACATCAGAATGCCATAAGCGCTGCAGGTCGCCTGGAAGGGATCCGGCTGAACCGATAACGATGCTGTTTGGTGCGACTGCTTCATTGGCAGCGACCAAAGCGGCTGTTTGTGTGAATTCAGTCTCCAGTACATCGGCATATTCATTCAGTGTTTCCTGAGAAAATTGATCCTTGATTTCCGGCGTGAAGTTTTCACGGTTAAATGTTACGTTCGCCAGACGGTCACGTTCCGTCAGCCATTCTTCTTTCCATGCTGAAAGCAGGCCGCCAAATGCGGTTTCGTAGTCTCCCAAAAGAGGTGCCAGCTGCTCAAGCGCCGTTTTTGCATCCGCGACAACCTGGAATCCATCCATCTTGTAAGCCTGAAGGCGGCTGACATTGATATTTAAGAATGACGTTTTGTCAAAATCAAACTGTGTTTTGGATGATGTTGTAAAATCTGTGTAGCGTGTGCCGACACCGATTACAAGGTCTGTATCGCGCGCCACTTTGTTTGCAGCCGACGTACCAAGAATACCTACGCCGCCCAGGTTATTTGGAAATGAAACTTCCACTGTTGATTTTCCGGCCTGTGTTTCTACAAGCGGAATATTATGCTTTTCGGAAATTTGTTTTAAAATGTCGCGTGCACCTGAATAACGGGCACCGCCGCCCACAATAATGACAGGCTTTTTGCTTGCTTTGATCCGCTCTGCCGCGCCTTGAATCTCGCGTTCTACCGCTGGCTTGCGATCCAAATAATGAACACGCTTTTCGAAGAAACGCTCGTCGTAATCAAACGCTTCCCCTTCCACATCCTGTGCGATGCAGATGGTCGCCGGGCCCGCTTTGGCCGGGTCGGTCATCACTTCAAATGCACGGATCAGTGCGGACATTAACTGTTCCGGGCGTGTGACGCGGTCCCAGTAGCGGGAAACTGCCATAAACGCTTCGTTTGTGGTTACCGCTGTGCTGTGTTCATGCTCCAGCTGCTGAAGCACCGGGTCAGGCTGGCGCGTCGCAAAGGTATCCGCCGGCAGCAAAAGAACCGGAATGTTGTTCGCAAACGCGGTTCCCGCTGCTGCGATCAAGTTTGCCGAACCCGGGCCGGCAGATGTCGTGACCGCATAAATTTTGCGGCGGAGCATTTCGCGGCTGTAGGCGATTGCCGCCTGCGCCATGCCCTGCTCATTCTTCCCCTGGTAGACTTTCAAACGGCCTGCATCCTCTTCAAGCGCCTGGCCAATTCCAAGTACGTTTCCGTGACCGAAAATGTTGAAGATGCCTTCAACGAAAGGCGTTTCTTCGCCATCAACGTGAATGTACTGCTGATTTAAAAATTTAATTAACGCTTGCGCGGTTGTTAATCGAATGGTTCCCATCCCTTATTCACCTCTTAACGAATCATTTTTTATGCGTATACAGCAGATTCAATCAGCTGCTCAATCTCAGAAACAATGGGCATCGCATCCGACGAGCTGTGCTTGCTGACTACAATCGATGCAGAAGCACTGCCATACTTCAAAGCCGTTTCAATGTCTTTCCCGCTGACAAGTGCGTAAAGGAAGGCGGATGCGTAGGAGTCACCTGCACCGAATGTTTTCAGTACGTTTGTTTTGTACGCCTGCGCGCGGAATACTTCTCCCGATTTTGCATACGCGTATGACCCTTCTACTCCATGCTTGATCACAACAAGATCGGCTGAATGCTTGAATAGGTTTTGAATCGTTTCGTTGTTGTCGCCGCCCTGGATGTTTTCCATTACATCAAACTCATCTCGCGTGCCGATGACGATATCGGACTGTTCAGCAACAAGCGAGTAATAAACGGCTGTTTCTTCCGGCGACTGCCATGTATATGGACGGTAGTCAAGTTCAAAGACAATTTTCACGCTGTGCTTTTTCGCCAGGCTGACCGATTTCAAAACGGCTTCGCGTGACGGGCTTTTTGCCAGCGCTGTACCGGAAACAAGCAGGATCTTCGCTTTTTGAATGTAGTCTTCGCTTACTTCAGATGGCTCAAGGTATAAATCTGCTACATCATCACGGTACATCAAGATGCTGCACTCATCCGGGCTTAAAATTTCAGTGAAGGCAAGACCTGTTTTATGCCCTTCTTTGTCTGTCACCATATTGGATGTATCCACGCCGACTTCACGCATGTATTTTTCAATGAATCTACCGTGCTGGTCATCGGCAAGCTTGCCGATAAAGCCGACTTTCAAGCCAAGCTTCGCGCTGCCGATGGCCACGTTTGCCGGTGAGCCGCCAACGTATTTCGTAAACGTCATCGTCTCTTCCATCGGCATGTTGTATTCGTTTGCATTTAAGTCGATGCAGGCACGCCCAATGGCGATTACATCAAGTTCTTTTTCATTATTGAATGTATAGTTCATTCGGTTTCACCGCTCCTTTAATTGGGTTAACGTTTTAAAATCCACTCATGGTCTGGATCATTATGAAATTTCCAAATACGTGTCGGGCCGGCCATCACATTTAAGTAATAAGACTCATAGCCATCCGGTACGCCGACTGGATGATAGCCTGCTGGCACCAGCACAACATCGCTGTTTTCAACGGTCATCGTTTCATCAATGGACCGGTCATCGGTATACACACGCTGGAACACAAAGCCCTGCGGCGGATTCATTTCATGATAGTAGGATTCTTCTAGGAATGACTCATCCGGCAGGTTGTCCTGGTCATGTTTGTGCGGCGGGTAGCTCGACCAGTTTCCGCTTTCTGTATACACTTCTACGACAAGCAGACTGTTTGCGCGCGGGTCGGAATCCGGCAGGATATTGTGAACCATCCGTTTATTGCTTAAAATACCTCGGTTTTCAATGCCGACCTCCGAGGCTTTAATGAGTACAGTCGGCAGCTGCTCCTGGGAAGGGGAATAGCATAGTGCTACCCGGGCAGCCGTTGCGCCTTCTACGTGGAATGTTTTGTCGTTGGAAACATACACACTGTCTGTCGGCACTTTTTCGAAGACATTTTCACGCGTGCCAAGGTTACGGAATTCTTCGCTTCCTTCGGTGACGTGAATCTTGCCTGTCAGGGCGACAATGCAGCATTCTGTTTTATTTAATGATTCAGTGTAAGTGGCGCCGGGAGCCAGATCAATGACTTTAAATCCGACATATTCGAGGGGGGAGTTTTCTTTTGTGACGTCATGTACGAGTGTGACGCCTTCTGACTGTTCGTTTTTCATTGGTTTTTGAAGCAAGCGGCTCATGTTATGTACCTCCTGATTTTTTCTTGAATAGCCTGCTGCCCGGGTTGAGCCGGACAGCCAGGACAAATTCAAGATATTACTTCACGTAGCGTGCAGTGACCATTTTCTTGCGTGTAAAGAATTCAACTCCGTCTTTACCATTCGCATGAAGATCGCCGTAGAATGAATTTTTGTAGCCTGAGAATGGGAAGAATGCCATCGGCGCCGGCACTCCAACGTTAATGCCCAGCATGCCTGCGTGAATCGTTTCACGGAACTGGCGTACCGCTGCTGCACTGTCTGTGTACAGGCAGGCACCATTCGCAAGTGTAGAAGCGTTCGCTGTCTCCACACCTTCTGCCAGGTCTTTTACGCGGACGACGGAAAGAACCGGCGCAAAGATTTCATCCTGCCAGATCGTCATCTCCTGTGTCACGTTGTCGAAGATCGTAGCGCCAAGGAAGTAGCCGTCACCGCTCGCGGCTTCATCTTCGCGGCCGTCACGCACAAGTGTGGCACCCTGCTCGATACCCGCTTCAATATAACCGATTGTACGCTGTTTCGCATTTTCGCGGATGATTGGGCCAAGGAATACGCCATCATCTAAACCGTTGCCAATTTGAATGTTGTCGGCTGCTTCTTTTAGTTTTGCGATAAACTCATCGGCAATGCTTTCTTCTACTGCTACAACGGCTGCAGCCATGCAGCGCTCGCCCGCTGAACCAAAAGCGGCGGCTGTAACTTCTTTTGCGGCAAGATCAAGATTTGCATCTGCCAAAACGATGGAGTGGTTTTTCGCTCCTGCAAGCGCCTGTACACGTTTCAAGTTCGCTGCGCCTGTTTTGTATACGTATTCTGCCACTGGCTGTGAACCGACAAAGGAAATGGCTTTTACTTCCGGGTGCTCAAGAAGGCCGTTTACGACATCATGCGCTCCGTTTACGATGTTCAGTACGCCGTCTGGAAGGCCGGCTTCTTTGAATAGATCGACTAATTTCGCTGCTAAAAGCGGCGTACGTTCAGACGGCTTCAGGACAAATGTGTTACCGCATGCGATTGCCAGCGGGTACATCCAGCATGGAACCATCATTGGGAAGTTAAATGGTGTGATACCGCCAACAACGCCTACTGGATAACGGTACATGCCTGATTCGATATTTGTAGCGATGTCTGGAAGCTGGCTGCCCATCATCAGTGTCGGTGCACCGGCTGCGAATTCTACGCATTCAATTCCGCGCTGCACTTCACCCATGGCTTCTGACAAGCTTTTTCCGTTTTCAATCGTGATCAATTTCGCTAGCTCTTCCCAGTTATCCACAAGAAGCTGCTGATATTTGAAAAGAACGCGTGCACGCTTTGGAACAGCCGTCTGCGACCATGTTTTAAACGCTTCGCTTGCTGCCTGCACCGCACGGTCTACGTCTTCTTTTGTAGAAAGCGGCACCTGGGCAATTTCTTCGCCTGTTGCCGGATTTACAACCGTTTCGGTCTGGCTGGACAGAGAATCCACCCATTCTCCATTTATGTAGTTTTGTAATGTTTTCACTTCTGAATTTACTGCTGACATGTTTGATTCCTCCTTGAAAAGTCGGTTTTAAAATAAACAAGAAGCTGGCCATCGGCTTAAAAGCAGCGTTTGACTGAAATCGATTTCATCATGTTTCAAAAATAAGAACGCTGTTTTAAGAGACTCCTCCACTTAATATAGCGTTTTCATTACTGCCTTATTAATGATCTTAGTATCCTTTACACTGCCTTATCAAGCAGCATGATACTGAAATCGATTTCAGTCGATTTCACTGAAAACAGCTTATTGACGTTTTGATAGGATTATTAAGTAACTAATCCAGCGATCCTTACTAAATGAAAACGCTATTTGAAATCGATTTCATTTAGTTATTTCTGAACCTTCAAAACTTTATATTGAAAGTGTACAACACTCTTTTTGATTTGTAAACACTTTCAATGTAATTTTTTTCGATAAAAAATAAAGAACCCGACAAATGCTGTCAGGTCCGCATTTTCGTCCATTATTTTTTTTGAAAAACAGATAGGATGGCATAAATCAACACCATAATAAATCCTATTCCTGCTGCCAGAATAAATCCGTAAATTCCAACCATTCGGATCCAACCAATTGTGAATGTAAAAAAGATCCAAGCATACACGATGCCTCCTAAAACTAAAGCAAGCGGCCCATTGAACGGAAATAGGCGCCTCCACTTCCAAATAAGCAAAGCGGCTAAAGCGCCTAGTATGACAAGCCCCGCTGCTTGGTCCGGCCCGAAAAAAGGCAGCAGCCGTGACTGTTGAACATCTGCGTCAGCTGGGGATGGCTGGGCAAGTACTGTAAAAGTTGAAAAAATAGACCAGGCAGCTGCAATGGCAAATAGGGTAATCATCACCCAATTGATTTTTTGATAAAAAGACTTGTTTTGCATATTATGACTCCTTTTTGTACTATACAGGCTCCAGCCATTTTAAGTTAAATGAGATATTGGCCTCTTTTAAAAACGGCTGGATATGAGACAAGCTGGCTCTTACTCTTTGCAGCAGCATATGACTTTCCAGCCGCCTCTTTCATTATCTCATAAAAAGTGCTACTCAAGTATGTAAAGGATCGAGCACCAATGATTTGAATTGGTTTTCCGGCGGCCCCTCCACCCGTTTCTCCTCAGCTCGCCGGCTAACAGCTGTTTAAACCAACAAGAGCAATTGAACGATGTTCAGCTGCGGCCAGCTGCTTCGCTCCTTTTTCCGCTCTTCGCTTTGCTTCTTTATATGATTCGCAATGCCGGCTATATCCCGCTAACCACTCTGTTCTCAGTAAAAATGTCCATACAGCAGGCGGCAGCTTTAAATAAGAAATAAGCCAAGATTACAGCAGACAGGCCGTCCCATCCTCAGCTGTTTCTTCCTTTGTTCTGCCCTTCATTAAATTGATTTTCATTTGAGCTGGATTGGGGTATAATTGGTATGTAAAGAAACATATTAAAAAAAGACCCCTGGTGCGGCAAACACCAGCGGCCTTGCGCAGAATTCCCTTCAAGGGGGATCAGCAAATGAAAGTGAAAGGTAATCCACTCCCCTGCTTGTCGGCTCAAGGGTGGATTACTTTTTTTGTGTTAATGAGATGATTGAAACAACGAGACTAGCGAAGGCAATCATCAGCATCAGCGATTGAAAAGTCGTCATAGGCAGCACCCCCCGGGCCTGCGCAGGGCAGGTAGTGCAGACATTGCCCCAGGAATCGGCGCTCTTTGTCTGCAAGCCGATTAAAGAATGCTGTCCACCCTTGAGACACAATTCCAACGCACTTTTATTATAGCATAGAGCTGGTAAATATAGATAACGAAAACGGAACATTAGTTCTTTTTTAGTAGATTTTTCTATTCTTTAAGCATTCCAGGCTTCCAAACCTCACTGCTGCCTCTGCCACTGTCTCTTTTTCTTTTTTGTTTCTCAGCCTTTACAATGTCATTTCAATTCGGTTAAAAGGTTTAAAAATCCGGTTAAGCGGCCCAAAACAAGGTACTAAAAAGATAAAGATATCACTGAAGGAGGCAGCATAATGAAACGTTCATTTATTAAAGCGGCAACACCAGCTCTTGCGGTCGGTCTTGCTTTCTCCGCTCAAGCCGCAACAGCCAGTGCTTCTGTTTCTACCCATACTGAAACGCAATCGCTAAAAACCGTCCAAGGTCAAATTACAGTCATAGATAAAAAGCTCGAAGATATTCATGCGGATTTGGCGAAAGAACGAGTGATTTCAGAAGAAACCCGTGTCCGCTCACTCAGCCGGTTGAATTCTCTTCTTTACCAAACGAATACCGCTTCACAAAAAGTAAATGCGTTGGCCCAGCAGCTTGGCGGCGGTACTATCCAGACGACGGATGCAGAGACAAAGCTGAATACTGCCGCTGCACGCATTCTTGAAGTGCGTGACGCCTTGTTTATTCCGGACAGAGATGACCTGGCTAACACAGAAGATGTACCCGAAGAAGTTATGGATGGAAACTAGGAGAGGTGCATAGGAGCTCCCTTCCCTGTTAAAAGGAAAAGAGTTCTTTTTTTTCTTTTTCTGACCGACAAATTCAGCGTGCAAAGCAGCGGCATACAGATATGATTTACCGCCAGACCCGTTTTGTTCCCTTATTTCATACAAGTCGATTTCCCAAAATTCGTTGTACGACTCATCAGAAAACAAAAAAAGACATGCGGGGCTTCCGGGTGTACTTCGGAACCTGCTGCTTTTTTGTTGCTTAACCGAAAAGAATGCTTGAACCTCTTGGCTGTGACTTCCCGGCCAAAAACAGCTGCTGTCCTATTTAGATACTTTATTTTTGAGCCGTTCTTCCTGCCAGCTCAACGCCAATTACTGGTACCTGCCGGCCAAAGCAGATTATACTCTCCGGGTTTTCCATCAAATCCACTGTTGCCGCCACAGAGCCAGCTTTAAAATCCGTTAGTTAAATGCATATAAGCTCTTTCCGCTTTCTTATTATAAGTAATTTGCTCTCTCTCCCCTTGTCCTCCAATCATTTAAGGCTGAGGCCAAAGTATTTCTCATGACCGCCGAAAAAAACAGCCTGCGGCCATGCTTTTTACTTTTTCACTTTACCCTGTCTTCGGTAAATAAAAAGCAAAAAAAGACGGTTTTAGCCGTCTCTTATTTGTGGATTTCCGCTGCTTCAAGCTGTTCATTGATCGATGTTTCTGCTGCCTGGACCGTATTTTGTTTTTCAATATAACGGCTATATTTATCATTCCATCTTTTTACGGCCCATACGGCCACAATAGCCGTCAGAATGGCCGATCCTGTTAATGCCGGCCAGAACAAGGGAGAAACGATCCCTCCTTCATATGCAAGGCCAACTGGAGAAAAAACGATATAGAATTCAAACATCAGTCCGATCAGTACGACAGCCGCTGCCAGGGAATATTTCCATGGTTTCATGTCAATCTTTGGATGCGGTGTGTAGCTCCATGCTTTTTTCGCCGGGTATAGCTTCCCGATAACGAGCATGATAATGAGTTCTGTTATAAATAAAATACCATACACGTGAATATAATTGATTTCGAGCGAAAAACCAAAAAGGTGGTTTGTTCCCCAAATCATCATATAGTAGGTAATCACGTGAAAAACAATGACCACCTTAGCAGCAGCCGGCGGTACACGTCTGGCAAAAATGCCAATAAGAACGATCGTGATAATCGGGATATTAAAAAAACCAGTAAAGCGGCGAATTAACTCCCATAAGCCGTCTGGTGCATACATAAGCAAGGGGGATACGCAAAAACTGATAACCGCAAGGCCCGCTGTAAACCATTTGCTTAAGCTGAGAAGCTTGGCATCCGATAAATGAGGCTTCCAAGGCTGAACAACATCGAGGGCAAACATCGTTGCAGCTGAATTGATCAGCGCATTAAAAGTGCTGAATACCGCACCAAGCAGTACAACTAAAAAAAGTCCCTGCAGGTACCATGGCAGAATATTGGCCGCCAGTGTCGGATATGCCAGGTCAATAGACGCCAGCTTTCCACCATACAAATGAAAAGCCATAACGCCCGGAAGCATCATAAACACCGGGACAAGCAGTTTAAAAAAGCCGGTATACAGTACGCCTTTTTGTCCTTCCGCCAGGTTTCGGGCTCCAAGTGTCCGCTGAATGGCATACTGGTTTGTTCCCCAATAAAAAAGATTCGCCCAAATCATCCCAGTAAAAATGGTCGCAAAAGGAACTGAATCGGTACTTGACCCAACCGCGTTTAATTTTTCGGGATGGTTTGTGGCCATCTTTTGAAAACCTTCTGCGATATTGCCGCTTCCTAGTTGATACAGCGCCATGACTGGAATAAGCGCACAAATGACGAGCAAGCCGATTCCAATAAAGGTATCCGACACAGCGATCGCCTTCATTCCGCCAAAAATGGCAAAAAACGCGCCGATGATGCCGATCACCCACACCATCAGCCAAATGGACTGTGTGTAAGAAATGCCAAGTAAGCTTTCTGCATTAAACAGCTTCATAACCCCTAATGCCCCTGAATACAAGGTCGAGGGAATGGTAACAAAGACATAACCGAGCATAAATAGCACAACCGCAAGCCGCCGGACTCCTTCGTCATACCGATCCCGCAGAAATTGCGGAAGTGTCGTAAACGCGCCACCCAAATAGCGGGGCAGGAGAATCAGCGCCATGATGACAATCGCCAAAACGGCAGTGACTTCCCACGCCATGTTGCTCATGTTCGTCCCATACGCCTGTCCATTTAATCCGACCATTTGCTCGGCAGATAAATTTGTCAGGATCAAAGCCCCGGCAATAAAGCCGCCGCCCAAGCCGCGCCCGGCCAAAAAATACCCTTCTGTTGTGGAATTAGCCCCTTTTGTTTTTTTGTACGTCCAGATGCCGAGCAGCATAATGATGACCGCACTCGACAACAGTGTAAACCAGATATTTTGACTGCCCATCCTATCGTTCCTTCCATCCCCGTTGTCTTTTTTCATTAAAAGAAGCGATCCACTATGTACAGTCGCCGAATGCAGGGCGTGTGCCCAGTAAGTATGCCATCCTCATACCCATGTTTCGATAGAATAAACCTCTTTCCCTTCCTTTTTCCATCAATTAGAAAAAACAGCCGGCTTTGAAGGAACCCTGCTGCCTAAAAGAATGCGTACATCTCCAGTTCCCCTTTTTATTATTGAATGACTTTTTTTAATTCGTTCACTGACTCTTTCGACATCGTTCCATACCCTTCCTCTTCTTTCTCACCAATTATTTCTGCCGTGCCCTTTTCATGCAGCCAAATTCTATAAGTCTGCAGACGCTCCGGCATGCCTGCGTCCTGTTCAAAAAACAACACAACTCTCACATCCTCCATTGTCGCCATTGCTGCCTGGGTACCCGGCTCCCATTTTGCCTGCTTGAATACCTTCTCTAATGCCTTAACCTCTTCTTTTTTTATAATGGTTGCCGTCTCTCCAACAAGCTGGTTTTCTTCAAAACGCTCCACGTCAATTCTTGTTAAATCTGACTCCTCACTCTCACTGCATCCTGCAATCAAGATTGTCATTCCTGCAGCCATCAGCCCGGCTATTTTTTTCCTCATTTTTTCTCCTCCTTTTTATCAGCAAAACAGCGTTAGAAAAAGGCTAAATTCAAAAAAGGATCTTCCATATCTTGAGCGAATGTTTTGCGTTTTTCCCCATCCTGCTCACTTTCTTTTTGTTATTTTTATCCATTATATAACAGGAAGAGCATACAGCGGATTGGTTTTATAAAAAAAGCCAGACAGATGTTACCTTATTCAATCACATACAGCGTTTGGCCGCCTCCTCCAAACAAGCCATCGCCGCTTTTTGTTTGCTATTAATGAAAATAATAGAGTCTATTCTTTGGATGAACCCATGAAATAGTTACAGAATTGTTTTCCAGCTTGTGAATCTTAAAGAAGATCATTTAGTCTTGTGATAAACTGATTGAAAAGGAGGCATTAGCATGATCGATCAATGTAAAAAAAAGCAAAAAGCAAAGCCGGAGCGGCATACGTGAAAACATCATTTGGCCTTTCTGCCTTGCTGTCGCAAGGATTGTTTCTCGCATTCCTCCCTGTTTGGTTTATGCTTTTTTCGTATCTTCACCCTGTGGTCATTGTTGTTGTATGGGCGACGCTGACTACGCTTGTTTTCTTAATCGTGTACGGCTTTCGCCAGGATACAATTCATATATCGGCAAAGTTTTTAAAATGGATAATGGCCCTTTACACAGCCGCTCTGCTTATTCTGCTGTTTTTTCGGCCATCAAATCAGGCTTATGAGAATATGAATCTTATACCATTTCACACGATCCGCCTTTTTTTAAGCGGAGAGGCAGATGCGTTTGTGGCCTTTTACAATATAGCCGCAAATGTCGTGCTGTTCGTACCATACGGCATGTTCTGGATGCTGACAGCGTCCCCTTCCCTTCTGCAAAAAACGCTTGTGCCCGTTCTGGTTATTACCTTGATCGAGTTGGTGCAATTTGTTACTCACCGGGGCAGCTTGGATATAGATGACTTGATCTTAAATGTCGCTGGCGTGTTCCTTGGATACGCGTTGTATCCGTTGGGCCGGCGTGTTTTGCGTGTGATCCGCTAGTTACTTCTAGAAATATAAAATCCGGCAGACCTTCATGCAGGCCTGCCGGATTTTTATTTTATGCTTTTACTTATTCCGCTATAGGCAGCTTATTCACATAAGTGCTGTACACGTAGCCTGTCTGGGACGGGCTATCTGACACGATCTCCGCCCACTCTCCATCCTTGATAATGGTAACTGGCATGCCGCTCGCTTTATATGTGTACAAGATGCTTTGACTTGTGCTTGGACCTGTGCGCACGTTTAAGTCTGGGGTGTTCGTGAAACCGATCGTATAGCGGCCAAAGTCTTGCCCGCCCATTGCCTGGTCAACCGTATACATATGGCCGGCAAATTTTGCGCCCCAGTAAGGATCGGATGCGTATTTCACGTTTACGCCTGTTGTTTTGTTTCCAGGCACGGAGCCATTAAACCGCCAGTGCGTTGGTGTGAAATATCCCGCTCCTAAGTAATCTTTTGCAAGTGCCGTTACACCTTCTTCTACGGTTTTAAACACAGAGCCTCCAGTAGGATCAGAGTCGTACACTTTCAAGCCGAATAAATTATTGATCGTCTGTGCTTTATCACTCATTCCGTAATCACTTTCGTGAACCGCCAGTGTAACGATCATAAGTGCGTTAACGTTATATAGGCTTTCTGCTTTTTTGGCCATCGTACCAAGGCCAATCAGCTTGCTTTTCGCTGTGGCATTTGCGTATTTAGAAAGGCCCGTCGCCTGTCTTTCCGCCAGCACTTTTTGAATATAGGCATCAAGCTCGGCTGCTGTGTAATTCGTTTTCGTGCGGCCGGACAGGAACTGGAAGTATTGATATTCATGCCCTGCCTGCTGACCTGCTTCATTGTAAAACGAGAAGCCATCCCAGCTGTAATACTTTGGGCCTGCCTGCATAAATGATGGTGCCGGTCCGGCTGTATACGCGACTGTCTTGTTTGTGTCAACGTTGTAAATGTGATGGACAAGCAAACCATTTGATACAGAATAATAACCGCGCCCTTTTGCGCCTTCATACGGTACAAGGCGTGTATCTTCCGGCTTCATAAAATACTCGCTTCCGCCAAGGTATACCTTTACGTATGAATCGGTCGAAGTAATGTACTGCAGCTCGGCTGGAATGCCGCTGCTTCCAATTGCAGAGGCCGTCACATATGTTTTGGCTGTTTTCAGCGTTTCGTCGGAATAAAGATCAACCGTCGCTTTACCGCTTTCCGGCTTGGCAAAAACCATGCCTCCATATTCTTTCATATATATAATTTTCCCATTTTCAAGCAGAAGCTCAGCACCATTTTTGTCCATGGCTTGTTTGGCAGCATCAAAGGATTCATACGTAACAGCCGAAGGTGTGATCGTACCAGCTGCATCAATCATCGCTGTTTCAAACGGCTTAATAATCGGCTCCGGCAGGTTTCCTTCAAGCATCCGGTAAATAAACGCAGCTGCTTGTCCGCGGCGCGCGTTATCCAGCGGGCCGAATCGTCCATCTGTATACCCAGAAATGATGCCTAAGCTGACACTTTTGCCGATTGCCACTCGATATGCCGAGCTGATATTGTCAATATCTGTGAATGAAGGCTTTACATACGCAGCATCTTTTCCTAAATAGTTGAGCGCATTGCTGATCATAAGCGCCATATCCTGGCGGGTAATCGTTGCTTTTGGCGAGAAATTTCCGTCTGAACCGCCGTTAATAATGCCGGCAGCAGCCGCGGCATTTACATAAGGAGCCAGCTTAGCTGAAGCCGGGACATCTTTAAATCGCTCTGGTCCTTCCGGCAGCTGCAAGGCACGAGCTAAGAACGTCGCAAATTCTTCCCGCGTAACGCTGTTGTCCGGCTTATACGAGCCATCTTCATAGCCGCTCATAATACCGGCTTCAATAACGGCACTCAGTTCTCTGCCAAGCGAATCGCCGGCTGCCCCTACCTTATTTTCGGATAAAGGTACAAGCGGAAACAATAAGCTGGCCGCCAGCACATATGAACCTATTTTTTTCATTCTCTCCAAAACTCCCCTCACTGCTTATCTTGTATGTACGTTTACAGCTCATAGCTGCTCTTTTTCTCAAATGATTACTTTAATACATTATAATGGAAAAAAATCCACACTCCTACTCTTTTTTTCGGCTTTCCTTTCTTACTTGTTTAGAAGTCTGCCAAAGAAAAAAGGAAAGCCAGCCGGCTTTCCTTATGAGTTAGCTAGATCGTATAATGAATCAACATCATAGCCTTTTGCTTTATAGTAATCCAAAATACCGTAGTAAAGGGCTTTAGACATCACTGTCTGCCAGTAATCCGACTTTAGCTTGTCATTCTCCTCTTTATTCGTAATAAACCCTAGCTCCACTAACGCGGATGGCACTGTATTGTATTTCAATACACCTAAATCTGTTCTTCTTACTAAACCACGGTCTTTTAAATTCCAAGCCTGCAGCATACGGTTCTGAAGTTTTTCAGCCAGCAGCTTGCTATCCGCTGAATTAGCGGTATTCGCGGCGCTATAATATAGTGTTTCCGTGCCGTTTGCACTTGAACTTGCTGCAGCGTTGGCATGGATACTGACAAACACATTACCGTTGTTTTTGCTCGCAAATGCAGCACGGTTATTGATCGTGATAAATGTATCTGTTGAACGAGTCATCTTCACATTAAACGGTGTTTGTTTCAATAGCTCGTTCACTTTCAAACCTGTTTTCAGCACAACGTCTTTTTCCTGAAGTCCAAAACCAATTGCTCCCGGATCCCGCCCGCCATGACCCGGATCTAAAATAATCGTTTGATTTGACAGGCGTGGATCACTTGCTGCGCTCTTCGTCTCTGTATCACGCAGATAAAAAGCATTAACGAAACCAACGACTTCTCCTGACTGAATATAAATCCAGTCACCCACTTTATGGGCTGCCGAAACTTGTGCATTTTCAGCTAGTTTTCCTTTTGAACCATAAGCGGTTGACGGGCCTGAGCGGATATTCAAGTCGCCCACATTCGCCCACATTGTCTTATCAAAATCGTTCGTTTTGACAAGGCGAAACCCTGGATTGATGGCACGCGCAAGAAAAACGGAAAAGTCTGTGCGCTTTAGCAGCTGACCGGCACCAAACGTGCCATCATCTACACCTTGAGCAATTCCCTTTGATGTTAATGCTTTGGCCGCGCCTGACAGTGTACCGCCGAACGAATAGTCAAACGCCTTCGCCATCATGACAGCCATTTCGCCGCGCGTCACTGGTTTATCCGGCAAAAAGCGGCCGCCGTCATAGCCTGAGAAAATCTTTTTATCTACCGCCGATTGTATATACCCGGACGCAAAATTTCCTGAACCTACATCCACAAAGTTAGTGGCTCTCTTTGTTCCATCCAGCTGCAGGGCCCGTCCAATAAAGGCCGCTGCCTCTGCACGTGTAACGGTTTTATCGGCGCCAAATACTGTTGTGGACGATCCGTTTGCAATCTTTCCTTCGGCTAAATAATTAACTTCTTTTGCTGCACGGCTTGGCACATCAACAAACCCGGCTGCTTGAGCAGGCAGCCCAAAACCAGCCATTGATAGAATAAGCACGAGTACCAAACCAATTATTACTGCTTGTTTTTTCAAACCTTTTCCTCCAGTTCTCTTTTGTTACAGAATCCAGCTCTCTATTGGTTAATTTTACATATTAAATTCTATTTTTCTATCATTTTACTTTAATTGTAATCTAATTGTTATTTTTGATATCCAATAGTCATTATGTCCATATTTCTAAAAAATTACCTGTTTACTGTTTAAATGAAGATATTCTTCGAATCTTCTTA
The DNA here is from genome assembly GCF_022668875.1 of Domibacillus sp. PGB-M46. Lineage (GTDB taxonomy): Bacteria > Bacillota > Bacilli > Bacillales > Domibacillaceae > Domibacillus. The sequence goes on from NZ_JAKGCR010000001.1 coordinate 47,555, forward strand.
TACTTTCGAACTATTAAGCCGATAATAAAAAGGGAGGTGAGACGTATGGATATCGCTGCTTTATCGACTGGCATAAGCCAGGCTTCCCTTAACCAAAGTGTCAGTATTGCGCTGACGAAAAAAACGATGGATATGGCCCAGCAAAATGCCAGCCAAATGGTGCAAATGCTGCAGGCTCCTCATCCAACGCTCGGAAAATCAATTGACGTAAAAGCGTAACAGAAAAAGCAGCGGACCAATCTGCTGCTTTTTCTGTACGCATAATATAAAAGGATAATGGTTTATCGCCTTCATATCCTTCACTGTTATCGATCACACCAAGCTCTTTCACGAAATAATACAAAATAATGATATATTTCTTTAAGCTGGATGCAAGTAAAACCCGTTCATCATATTCATGATCCACCTCGACGACCTGCCCGTACTGACCCTTCATATATGGATCAAGGTCGATAGTAATAAAGTTGCCGCCTCCATCATGCTGAAAAGGAATTTGTTAGACAGCATTTCATTAATTTTCACATAACCAGCCGGGATGGACCGAATAAGATACCGTCCTTTTACATTGCGGACCGCAAAGTCAACTTCACGGACAATTTCGTCCCAGTTCATCAGCGGGTTTCCGCCAATATGCGCATATGACGCGCCCTCTTGTTCAATATCTTCTGTCCATTGATCAGCGTCGTTGCCGTTACAGAGCGTATAAAGCATGACGAAGTCATCAATTGGTTCTTTCTCATAATGGTTAAAAACCGGGAAAATTTGTTTTCTTTCATTTTCTGGAAAAAGCGGTGTGCACAGTCTGCCAAATGGTCCGCTTAAAAAAGCATGGTATTCTTTCCAGAGTTTATCAAATGGCATTGGTTTATATGTATAGAGGAGTTTTGTAGTGAACAGGCATTATAATCCTGAATAAAAAAATCCATCAAAAAAGACCCCCACATGCTGCTTGGAGGTCCTTTTTCCCTTATTCACTATTTAAATTCAGTTAAAATAAACTACTAAACAAAATATATTGGTCTCTTAATTTTTCTTCATCGGATTTGTCGGCTGCGTCTCTCGTTACATCGCGTTCACGGGCTAAGATATAAACTCCGTCGTCTTCTGCGGCTAGTTTTGTTAAAACATGCATTGACTGAATATCTGCTGTACCAGGATCAAATTCGTGTAACGAAGCCATTTTTCATTTCCTCCTCTTAATTCAGTTTGATCTATCAGGCAACCTACTGAAAAAATGAAAGAAGCTCGACATTATCCTGACATTTCCTTTTCATACCGGCCCCGCCTGCGCCAAATATACTGACAGCCACTCACGCTATCCCGCCTAAGAACACACATGTCGCGTGTTCTTCTTTTTTACCCGGACAAATCTATTTTCAAACCTTTTTCTATTATTTTTTATAAGATTATATATGTATTGGGCAGAACCTGCTGCCCAGGCTCAACTCGTTCTTATCCGGCCCTTCCCATCCTTACATCCAGCGCCGTCTTTACGACTTCATAATGATGCCCCTGCAGGCTCTCTAAACACTGCAGCAAGTGAAAAGGCCCTGATCCATTCCATAAATGAAGCGCAAGCCGTCCAAGCTGGACCGCGCCGGCGCTGAGGTCGTAGACCGAATCATCCTCTTCCCATTGGATGATCCAGTCAACCGGCGTTTCATGCGTATCTAATTCAGATACTATATGTTCAAATACCATCGGCACGGCCAGCAAATAGCAGGCAGCCGCATATTCTAAATCGTACTGGGCAAATTCCCATTGAATTTGTGTTAATTTAAAATTGACGGCGTGGTGATCATCCACAAAATACATGTACACCGCTCCTTTTTTCTTTACTTTTTGCGCAGCAGAACATCTTTTCAATATACCCACGCTTTCTTGTATTCATTCCCATCTAAAGGGGAGTGTTTCCAAAAAATCCACAAGCCTATTCATCGTGTTATGATGTAAAAAAAAGAAGGGGACGTACGATGAACCGTTTAAAGAAGTGGGCACGGCAGTTAAAGCGCCAGTTGTTTATGCTGTATTTCGCATGCCGCGATCCGCGGGTGCCCTGGTATGCAAAACTCTTCACTGCCTGCGTTGTTGCGTATGCATTCAGCCCGATTGATTTAATTCCAGATTTTATTCCTGTTTTAGGTTATATCGATGATATTCTTCTCGTACCGCTCGGTATTTTTTTCGCATTAAAAATGATCCCAAAGCCTGTGATGGCGGACTGCGAAGAAAAAGCACAAAAGCTGATGAAGGACGGAAAGCCAAAAAACTGGACAGCAGGTGTTTTGGTGCTGCTTATCTGGGCAGCCCTCTTTATCTGGGTGGGACGATGGATTTGGCAACGGTAAAAAGTCCGTCTTCAGACAATTTTCTCACAATTTCTTCAATTCTCATTGACAAATCAGCCAATCGATAATACGATTGTAAAAAATGAAACGATAAAACGCTTTGATTGGGAGCATTAAGGAATCGTGGTTGTCAAGAGAGCTGCCGCTTTGGTGAAAGGCAGTCAATCGCATCCCCAACTCGCCCATGAGCGGCAAAGCTGAAACGGCAGTAAGCTTTGACGGACGCCCCGTAATCAGCCTACAAGCGGGTTTATGCATCTGCATAAACCAATAAGAGTGGTACCACGGAAGGTTAACGCCTGTCGTCTCTTTATTAGAGATGACGGGCGTTTTTTATTGAGCCCGATACAGGAAAGGATGACACAAAATGAAAAATGTAAACAAATACACGCGCAATTACTTTATGCCGCCGACAACAAGCTTAAAATGGACACAAAAAGAGTACATCACCGAAGCTCCAACATGGTGCAGTGTTGATTTGCGTGATGGAAACCAGGCACTGATCATCCCAATGAACCTGCAGGAAAAACTAGAATATTTCCAAGTGCTTGTGGATGTTGGTTTTAAAGAAATCGAGGTTGGTTTCCCGGCTGCATCCGAAACCGAATATACATTTCTTCGTACATTAATTGAACAAGATTTAATTCCGGATGATGTGACGATTCAAGTGTTAACGCAGTCACGTGAGCATATTATTCAAAAAACATTTGAATCGCTTCGCGGTGCAAAAAGCGCGGTCGTTCACTTGTACAACTCTACTTCCCTTGCACAGCGTGAGCAGGTGTTTAAGCGTTCTAAAGAAGAAATTAAAGAAATTGCAGTCAGTGGCGCAAAGCTGCTGAAAAAATATGCAGCTGAAGTAGAAGGGAACTTTAAGTTCCAGTACTCGCCGGAAAGCTTTACGGGTACGGAAATTGAGTACGCGCTTGATGTGTGCAACAGCGTCCTTGACGTGTGGCAGCCAACCGCTGATAACAAAGTGATTATCAACCTTCCAGCTACTGTTTCTATGTCTATGCCGCACGTGTATGCGAGCCAGATTGAATTCATGAGCGAAAACATGAAGTACCGTGAAAATGTGATTTTATCTCTTCACCCACACAATGACCGCGGCACAGGCGTTGCAGATGCAGAGCTTGGCGTACTCGCAGGGGCGGATCGCGTAGAGGGCACACTGTTTGGAAACGGTGAACGAACTGGAAATGTAGATATCGTCACGTTAGCGCTTAATATGTATACACATGGCGTAGATCCGAAATTGAATTTGGATAACCTGCCGGCGATCCAGGAAGTGTATGAACGTGTTACTCGCATGACGGTTCCAGACCGCCAGCCGTATGCAGGCAAGCTTGTTTTCACCGCTTTCTCAGGTTCACACCAGGATGCGATTGCGAAAGGCATGAAATGGCGTGAACAGGAAGAACGCGAGCATTGGACCGTTCCGTATTTGCCAGTGGATCCAGAAGATATCGGCCGCGAGTATGAAGGCGAAGTTATCCGCATTAACAGCCAGTCAGGCAAAGGCGGTATCGGCTATCTTCTTGAACAGGCATACGGCTTTGAACTTCCGCCAAAAATGCGTGAAACACTTGGCTATAAAGTGAAAAACGTGTCTGACCGCAGCCAAAAGGAATTGATGACAAACGAAATTCACGACATCTTTATGGAGGAATTTGTAAATGTAAGCGAGCCGGCTAAGCTGATCGATTATACATTTGAAGGAAAAGATACCGTGAATATTACAATTGAAGTAAACATGAATGGCCAGTCAAATGAATGGCACGGCAGCGGAAATGGCCGCCTGGACGCTGTGAACAATGCGATCCAAAAAGAGCTTGGCATTTCCTATAAAGATTTAACGTATAAAGAGCATGCCCAGGAAACCGGTTCACAGGCCAATGCCGTTTCTTACGTGAGCATTACGTCCGACAATGGTGCTGTTTACTGGGGCTGCGGTATCGACCCGGATATCATGAACTCATCTATTAAAGCCCTGTTCAGTGCTGTAAACAACTTGTTGAAAGTAGAACAAGAACGCTTTGCAGCAACAAAATAATAGTAAAAACCCGTTCCCGGCTCAGGAACGGGTTTTTATGCTTCAAAAAAGCAGCTCCTTTAAAGGGAAGCTGCTTTTTGCGATGGTTCTGCTTTCACGCTTAAACTGACCGTGTCTCCTATTCCGTACTTTGGTTGAAAAACAGACTGGTGGACAGTCCAGTTTTCATTTTCTACTTCAACCGTATAGTGTATTTCCTTGCCTTGATATTGAACCGTCAGAACCGTTCCTTTTAAACCTTCTTCCTTTTCTCCAGCCAGCTTCCATTGTTCAGGGCGAACCGGGCATAGTCCCTCTTCTTTTAAAGACTCCGTTACTCCGATGTCCGGCCACCTTTCCCAGGGAAATTCATTTGGAATGAAAAAATCCTGCTCCCATTTTCCTTTTACCATATTACACTTGCCAACAAAGGAAGCGACAAATGCGGTTTCCGGTCTTGTGTACACAGCTTCCGGTGATCCTATCTGTTCAATTTTGCCATGATTCATTACCACAATTTTATCGGCCATTGCCAATGCTTCCCCCTGATCATGGGTCACATATACAACGGATGCATGGGTTTCACGGTGAATACGCTGAATTTCATTACGCATTTCCACGCGCAGTTCGATATCCAGTGCGCTGAGCGGCTCGTCCATCAGCAGTACATCTGGCAGCGGTGCGATTGCCCTTGCCAATGCTACCCGCTGTTTTTGACCGCCGGACAGCTCAGCCGGGTAGCGGTCGAATAGCTGCTCAAGCCCCACCAGTTTTAATACCTGCTGCGCTCGCGCCCCTATATCCTGCTTCCACTCATCACGTGTATGGTGATGATGGCGGAGCGGAAAAGCCACATGTTCATACACCGTCATATGCGGCCAAAGCGCAAAAGACTGAAAAACCATACCAATGTTTCTTTTCTCGGGCGGAACAAGCCGTTTTTTCGAAGCAGCCAGAAAGCCGTCTATATGGATATCTCCTGAAGAAGGCTTCATAAAACCAGCCAAAAGCTTTAAGAATGTTGTTTTCCCGCAGCCGGATGGTCCAAGAATAGCGGTAAATTCCCCTTTTCGTATGCTCAAATCCATTTCATGCAAGGCAGTAAAGGAGCCATACTGTTTTGTTACATTGTTGACTTCAATCATTGCTTTTTCATCACCTTTCGCTCCCACTGCCTGCTCAAAGCGGTAAAAAGCAGGCCGCCCGCTAAAATGGCCAGCACAAGCACGCTTGCAAAAGCAGTGGAATACGTTGTATAGCCTGCTTGTTCATAATTAAAAATCACAACACCAATCGTTTCCGATCCAGTTGACCAAAGCAGGCTTGAGACGGTTAATTCCGTCAGCACCATTAAAAAAACAAGGAGCGCGCCGCCGGCAAGTCCCGGAAATAGAAGCGGCAGCAAAATCCGCCGCCATTTAACCCAGCCATATGCACCAGATACCTTCGCCGCTTCTTCCATAGAGGGATCCACCTGCAAAAGTGCCGTATAGCTGCCTCTAACCTGTAAAACAAAAAAACGGGTAACGTACGCAATAAGCAAAATCCAAACGGATCCGTAAAGGCCCGGATTCCAGCCTGGGATTGGCTGCATCCATGCAAAGATCATGCAAAGTGCCAGCACCGTGCCTGGCAATGCATAGGGAACTGTCACAAACAGCTCCATCCATTTTGCAAGAAAGCTATCTCCCCGGTAGCGCAGATAAGCCAAAGCAGTGCCCGCTACAAGACAGATGCCCATCGTGAAGACTGCCAGCCATACACTGTTCCACAAGGCAGAGCCAGTTTTGGCATCTTCTAAAAACACATAATAATAGTTTTCGAGCGACAAATTTTCAGGGCGGAAGGGGAGCCCATATGCTTTAATAAGTGAAAGTGCCCCCATGGCAAGAAACGGCACCAGGCTTGTCACCCCCAAAAACAGCCATATGCCCGCTTCAAGAAGCTGCTGCGGGCGCGGAGCCAAATAAATACGCGGATTTGTATCACGCACTACGGTTTCGGTGACCCGGCTTTTTTTCAGCAGCAGCCATTGTAGAAAGGTTCCGGCAAGTGCAATGGCGCCAAGCAAAACAGATAAAACGGCAGCGCGTGCAAATGATGATGGACCAAATCCAGCGATCTGCTCATAAATATAAGTGCTGAGCACACGAATATTGGCGGGGATCCCTAAAAAAGCGGGAATGCCAAAGTTGTCTAGATTGGTTAAAAATGCAAGGAGGCCGCCGCCGGCAATACCCGGCAGGGCAAGTGGCAGCACAACTTTCAGCAGAACATGTTTTCTGCCAGCTCCAGACGTTCTCGCTGCGTCTTCCAGCTCCCGCGGAATTTTGCGGAATACATCTACTGTAAACAAGTATACAAGCGGGTAATGAGACACTCCCAGCAGGAAGATGATGCCGCCCATGCTGTATAAATTGGGCGCCCAGCCAAACAGTGAAAACACAGGGCCGCTTTTTCCTAAAAATTGAATCCAAGCAAGCGTCGTAATATACGATGGAATAATAAACGGCAGAAAAATAAATAACTGCATCCATCGTTTTCCACGCAAATGAACATAGGCCATAATCCAGGCCATTGACACACCGAGTACAAGCGACAGTATAGTGGAGCCTGCTGTCGTATATAGGGTATTTCTAACAGCTGTCCATGTAGCTGTTTCTTTCCATATACTTTCATAATGAGCCGAGGACCACGCACCCTTATCAAGCACACTAAGAAGGAGAAGACGAAATACGGGAACAACAAATACACACACAACAAGCAGTAATCCAAGTACCATGAGCCATTTTTTCGTTCCAAAGAAAGAAGAGAAAGAAGGGGCTTCCCTTCTTCTTTCCGGTGCGGCTGATTGAGGTGAAATCATTCTGCTTACCTTTACTGCTGGCCAAACATGCCGCCGAACAGCTCCTTGTCTTCTTCACGTGCTTTTAAAAGCTCTGACGTATCTGATGTAAGCACATTGAGTTCCTCTACAGTCCGCAGCCCTTCCGGTGCCTCGATCCCTTCCCGGATTGGCGTATAGCCAATTTCCGCTGCAAGCTTCTGCCCTTCTTCAGATAAAACAAAGTCCACGAAGGCTTTAGCGGCTTCTTCGTTATCGGTGTTTTTCATAATGCCGACCGGCTCGGTGATAACCGGCACGCCTTCTTCTGGATAAACAAATTCAACCGGCGACCCATCCTGCTTTGCACGTGCCGCTACAAAATCAACAACCATACCATATGTTTTCTCACCAGATGCAACGGCTTCAAGCACACCGCCGTTTCCTTTCGTAATGCTCATTTCATTGTTTTTCAAGCCCTTATAGAAGTCCCAGCCTAATTCCTCCTGCCGTGTGATCACACCTAAATTGTAGGCAGCAGCGCCTGAATAAAACGGGCTTGGCATAATACTTTTTCCTTTTGCTTCCTTACCGTCCAGCACGCTCCAGCCCGTTGGCATTTCGGCCACTTCGTTTGTGTTTACGACAAGTCCGGTGGCCATAACTTTTGTTCCAGTATAAGTGCCATCCGGGTCTTTAAAATCATCGGGGATGTGTTCCGCTTCTGAAGACTCATAATTCATCAGCATGTCTGCTTCTTTTAAGCTTTCAAATGTGACTGCATCGGCAACAAGCAGCACGTCCGCCTGTATACTCCCTGCCTGCTTTTCTGCCTGCAGCTTGGAAATAACTTCTTCTGTTCCTGACCGGAATGTTTCCACTTTCGCTTCCGGATACTTTTCTTGAAATGCCGTGACAAGTGCCTGTGCATCTTCATCAGGCTGTGATGTATAAAAGCTGAGTGTGCCTGATACACCCGATTCTTTTTCACCACCCGCTGCTTCCCCTGGCTGCAGCGCCTCCTGGGAACATCCTGCTGAAAGTACGGCTAGTGCCAAAGCTGGCAAAACATAATGACGCATAAAAATTCCTCCGCTTCTTTTCACTCCATTTTCTTGTCATTTATTGTAACGGTTCATTGTGAACGAAGAATAAAACAAAAATAAAAGTTATGTTGAGTTCTTGTAAACGAATGGAAAATCGAAAAAAGCTGTATATCAACGGTTTGGAGCTGATTGTAAAGACACTGTAAAAAAATGTTCATCTTTCTTAAAATAAAAAGCAGCCTTTTGAAAAGGCTGCTCGCTAATTATAGCTATAAAGTAAATTTTCGGTTTAATTCATCCAGCTCGCCCGACATAACCTGCAATTTATCCACCTGGCTTTGTGTCACTTCCGCCAGATGATTCATTTGTTCGGCGGATGCTGTTACTTCCTCAATACCCGCTGCATTCTGCTCGGAAATAGCGGCTACTTCCGTCAGGGCATTAGACATCTCGCTTTGGCGTGTGAGCACTTCTTGAAGACGGCTTTGCATTTTTTTGATAGCATCATCCATAGAATGAATTTCCCCTGTAATATCCTTAAATGCTGCTCCGGTTTGATTCAATCCGTTTTTACTTTCTTCCACCTGCTGAAGTCCCTGCTCCAGGAAAAAAGCCACTTCATTCGTCATTTCATTTACACTTTGAACGATACGCTGAATTCCTTGAACGGATGTAGATACTTGATCAGAAAGCTTTCGCACCTCTTCCGCCACTACGGCAAAGCCTTTTCCTGCATCACCGGCACGTGCCGCTTCGATTGCTGCATTCAGCGCCAGCAGGTTTGTTTGATCCGCGACTCCGCTTATAAAAGAAACGAGTGCCTGGACTTCATTTGTTTTTGCTTCGAGCTCTGTTACTTTTTGAACGGATTGGCGTACTGTCATATGCGTTTTGTCCATTTGGTCAATCGCTGATGTCATCAGCTTCTCGCCTTCTCTCGTTCTCTGCATAACTTCATTAGATGAGCCCGAGATCGCGCTGCCCTGCTCTGCCGTTTCTGAAACAAGAGAAGAAAAGCGATTCATGCCTTCTGAGATGCCGGCTGCTGCTTCAGCCTGCTGCTCTGTGGCGGTTGCCATTTCCTCCATTGTCACCGCAATTTGGCTGCTCGATTCTTTCATATGGTGAGACATTTTATATAGCGAATCGCTTTGGCCCCTCACCTCTACAGAGTGAAGCTGAATGTCTTGAAGCATGCCTTCAAGCGTCTTAATCATGGTTTGAATCGACCCGCTCAGAACACCAATCTCATCATTGGAAGCTGCCTGAAACGCCTGTGTTTCCTTTTTGGCTTCATAAATGTTTCCATTTGAAACAAGCGCTGCTGCCCGATTTAGCCTTGCAAGCGGGTTCAATCGTTTCGTCAGGAAAAAGAACAGGATGCCCAGCAGTAAAGCGAGTGCTCCTAAAAGTCCTGCTATAAGCAGCGGAATAGAATTCTTCATGACGTTTTGGACAATGTTTTTTACAATATTGGCTTCTAGATCTACACCAAGCACCCCGACTACATTGCCGCTGGCATCTTTAATAGGAGCAAAAGCAGACATGTAGTCGCCGTAGTCTGGATCACTCACAATCTCTGTGGCAGCTGTTCCTCCTTCAAATACAGCTGCTACGTCCTTATAGCCCGTTGCGGTCGTCGGTTCTCCGATCGCCACGGCATCTTCCGCTTTTGCCATGCCATCTACCATGATACCAAGTGAGTCCTGCCCGTCTGCCTGCAATGTATATACGTACATAGCACCAATTTTTTCCCGATAGTCATTGAGCTGAATACGCAGCTTTTCATACGTTTGATCTTTTTTTGGGTTTTTTAAAAAATCACTGTACACTTCGGGATCAATGCTTTCCGCAATCCGCTCGGCATGCAGAACAGCCGTTTCGCGGACAGTTTGTTCAATCGCTTTTTTCGTATTTATGTACATAAACGATCCGATCAAAAGAAACAAACCAATCAACAGAGCTGTAACTAGTCCGATGACGGTCCGTTTCAAGGATCCTGCTTTTTCCCTTTTCATTGTATTCCTCCTCACTCCGTTATTTGCTATATCCTTTATTACATCGGTTTTTATGAAGCTTTTTAAAGAAGCAGGCAATTGTTCTTCTAAAAAATATACGTTTTGGCTGTGACCCTTTTAGGTAAGTGTCATGGCCATTCGAATCATATCACGGCATTGAATGCCGTTTTCCCAAATTTCTTCTTTGTAATGTCGAAGAAAAAAATCGCGGTCAATGCTGATCATGCGAAAGCCGCACTTCTGATAAAAAACAATCTGAGAAATGCTTGAATTACCAGTACCGACTTCCATTGTTTGATAACCCCCGGCTTTGGCCTGTTTAATCGCGTGTTCCATAAGCAGCCTGCCAATGCCGGTTCCTTGGCGGGTTTCCTCTACAGCAATATTGACAAGCTCTATTACTTCAGGATTAACAGGCAGAAGGATATACACACCAATGATTCTGCTTTCTTCTTCAAGTAAAAAGCACCGTCCCCGTTTTACATATTTCTCTACGATAGACCGGGAGGGATCTGCCAGCAGCAGCAGCTTATAAGGCGGTGCTTCCAGTGGTTGAAGCAGGCGAATGTTCATCGAATCGCCTCCTTGTAAACGCTATCTTTCTTTTGGAATCGCTTGGTCAGAAAAGAGAAAAAATTCCTATTCCCTCTACATATTATTTTCATAAACACAATCATCAATATCATACCATATTTACCTTATTACACCTCAAAAAATCCTACCTTTTTTAAAGGTACATGCCGTTGCACCATACTTTTAAACTACCAAAGCGTTTGAATAAAGCAAAAAAAGGGTATAGAGTCATGGATAGACTTTTGCATATTCGATTATTAACCTGCCGGCATATAGGGACTGGGCACGAATAAAGGAGAGCTTATGGAATTTTTACAAGAAAAGCATGCTTCCTCATTATTGGTTCATACATTGGACCTTATGGAAAACGGGGCTGTTATCACAAATGCTGCTAAACCTGACAATCCCATTATGTTTGTCAACAAAGGGTTTGAACGCGTAACAGGGTATTCAAAGAAAGAAGCAGTCGGAAGAAACTGCCGGTTTCTGCAAGGAGAAGAAACCGACAAAAGCAGCATCTCCGAAATGAGAAGAGCGATTAGGCTTGTACATCCATTTGAACGTACACTTTTAAACTACCGTAAGGACGGCACACCGTTTTGGAACCGGATCAATATTAAGCCGGTCCGGCTGGATAACACGCTTTATTTTATTGGCCTCCAATACGATGTGACAGATAAAATGAACTTGAATGTAGATATTGAAGCGGCAAAAAAAGAAATTGAAGATTTATCTATCCCCATTATTTCTCTTGATGATGAGACGATGGTCGTGCCGCTTGTCGGCCAAATGGATGCAAACCGGTCTTTTCTGCTTATCGATAAGCTTTCTGGCAAACTGTTCAAAACAGAAACGGAGCATGTGATTGTGGATGTGACCGGGCTCTATCTGGATTCTAGTATGACGGAGGAATGGATACAAAATCTTCGAAATACCGTTCGGCTGCTGGGAGCGGAGCTGATCGTCAGCGGCGTTTCTCCCAAAATGGCCTTTTACTTTAACCGGATCATGAACGATATCGCTGACATGCAGTTTTACTCCAGTCTGCAGGTGGCGCTCGGCAGCATTAAACGGAACCGGCCGAACAGGGTGTAAAAACTACATAGAAAAAAGCACTCCAAATATGGAGTGCTTTTTATTTTCTTATTGAGCGGCTTCGGTCGCTGGTACACCAGCAGGCTGTTCAAATGATTCTTTTACATTTGCGCTCGATGTAGCTGTAACCGGTTCAAAGTTAAACGGCGCTATAATTTCTTTTTCAAAATCACTAACCAGCATTGTGCCTTTCTTGCCCGTTAAATCTTCATGACGGATGGTTAATGTCATACGATCTGCTGACAATGTATAAGACGTGGGATTAATTTCGTTTTCTGTTCCATCACTATAATCAAGAGAAAAGTAAAGCAGGCTGGCAATTTCTCCTGGTGTATAATCGTCTGGTACTGCTTCCTCAAAAACAACCTGTGTAGAGGTAGCTGATGTAACAGTCGCTTTGACTGGAACTGGATAATACAAGTTTTCAAATTCAAACATAACCGCAGCATAAAGCAGGCTTGCAAACTCGCCACGAGTAATGTTTTGATACGTGCCATAGGATGTTGCTGTTTTTCCGTTTGTAATACCTGTGCCGTATAAAGCCTCGATATACGGCTGGAATACACCGCCTGCGTCTGTAAACGGCGTTTCTTCCGCATAATCTTGAAGTTCAAACGCAGTAACAAGGAACTTTGCCATTGCACCACGGCTCAGCGGCTCGCCTGGCTTGAATTCCGTTTTCGTTACACCAGAGACAACTCCGTATTCTACAAGGGCATTCACCGAACCTTTAATCCGAGTATTTAAATCTTTAAATCCAGCATCCGGCGCGCTTTCTGTATCCAGTCCAAGCAGATTGGAAAGAATAACGGCAGCATCTCCGCGCGTCAGCGTCTGCTGTGTGCCAAACTTTGTTTCGGATACACCGTTAATGGCTTCGATCATATATAAAAACTCAACCGCTTCCGCATATCGGTCCCCGACATCTTTAAAAGGAAATTCATAATCTGCATGATCTGCTGCGCTTGCAGGTGCTGAGAAGCTTGCAACAGTGACAGTAGCGGCAGTAGCGGCGGTAAAAAATGTGTACTTATTCAAGTATGCTAGTCTCCTATCTAGGTGTGTTGAGCTGATTTTAGCATTTACAGGCAGACACGTAAATAGTTCGCTAGCATTGGAAAAATGAGTATGCTTCTAAGGTATAATGGCACTTGTTGAAAACAAGGATCAATTTCATTTTTTCGGCTGTTTTATAGGTTCTTTGTAACAATCTCTTATTCTATTTTCCTTAGAACATTTCACCTAAACATGAAATCATATTTACTGCAGTTCGCCATTTTAGAAAAAAGCTCCGGTTTCGTATTCACTATCTCTGGCCAGCAATGACTGCATCGGCTGCAGTCGGTTTTATTCCTTCCGCCTTTATTCCAGTGTATGAAACAGGGAGAAGAATTCGCTGAGAAAGACATCGGTTTTTATACATTTCAGCATATAGTACCTTTTTTGTGTGTTTTTACCTAATTTGTTTTATTTTTTACAACAAAACAAAGCTTGTTATCTTTTTTAATAAATAGGTTTTTCTTCCTAGAAAAGAGGGGGGAATTGACCGATAATACAGATAGGACTGTGTAGAAACGAGGAATTCTTTATGTTTACGTTATCCGCTCCATCGGGATATATTGAGCTATCCGGAAATCATTCACCTTTACTTGTGCTGCTGTCCATTTTCATTGTATGCCTGGCTTCCTATACGGCTCTCTCGCTCAATGAACGAGTGCGAAAAAACAGTTTTTTCCACCCGTCGATTTGGCTGCTTTTATCTTCTCTCTCAATGGGATTTGGGATTTGGTCTATGCATTTTATCGGTATGAGTGCTTTTTCCATGCCCATGGAGATGCATTTTGATTATGGCTGGACCTTTCTTTCTATTGTGCCGGCGATTCTCGCTTCTTTCTTAGCGTTTTATTTAGTCAGCCGGCCCAGGCATTCTCTTTTTTCGTTTGTTCTTGCCGGTTTGACAATGGGGATTGGAATCGCAGCCATGCATTACACTGGCATGGCTGCAATGGCTGGAAATGCCATCTACCGGTATCACCTTGGCCTGTTTGTTTGGTCTATTATCCTGGCCATCTTCGTGTCATTTATCGCGCTATACGCTTTTTCCCGGTTAAAAAAGTTAATGGAAAAATGGACGTTCAAGCTTGTTACGGCTCTTTTAATGGGAGTGGCCGTTTCAAGTATGCATTACACCGGTATGGATGCGATCACTTTTTTTGCCTTACCTTCCGCTATAAAAGGCGGCCATGCTGATCATGCTAGTATGAATATGCTCATTATGCCGGTAACCGCCGGAATGTCTTTTCTGCTCGTCCTGTTGCTGTTTTCGAGCATATTAGACCGGTATATTGATTACCGTATCAGCTATTTCGACGGACTTACCCGTCTGCCTAACCGTCGCTTGTTTGAAAAAACACTCAATAAACCAGCTGAACGAGGCAGTTTAGCAATCTGGCATTTCGACAATCTTGAACAAATTAACCAAAGCTACGGCTATGCGTTCGGAGAGCAGGTTCTTCAGCAGATTGCATGCACGCTGCGGGAAGCGCGTCCAGGCTTTACCGATTTATATCGGATTGATGAAAATCGCTTTGCTTTTCTTGCTCCGGCAGTTGAACCGGATATTTTAGTTCAGGCGATGAAAACAATCGCATTAAAATGGAAGGAACCTATAGAGATCGAGGAAAAATGGATTGAGCTCGCTTCTGTGTGCTCCGTTTCTTCGGTCAGCGGGACAAATACGACTCATCAGCTGTATGCAGAAGCGATGGCTGTATTGGAGTATCCCCTTCTTTCATACAATCATGACGTTGTTTTATATGACCCGGCTGTTCATGCCTTTTCCGTTGAACAGGAGATTTTAGGGGGACTTACAAGGGCAATGGAAAAAGACGAGCTTTTCCTTGTCTATCAGCCTAAAATCATGGCAGATACAGACCGGCTTGCCGGATTTGAAGCACTCATTCGCTGGCGTCACTCTGAACATGGGATGCTGTCGCCAGGCATTTTCATTCCGATTCTCGAACAGCATCATCGCATCAACGAGCTGACAGACTGGGTCATCGACCGGGCGGCCCGGCAAATTGCTGAATGGGACAAATGTGGACTTCCTAATCAAAAAATTGCTGTAAATATTCCAGGCGAGTACGTAACATCGCCCCGTCTAAAGGCGGTTTTAAAAAAAGTGCTTGAACGTTACCATGTGGATCCGAAGCAGCTTGAGCTTGAGATCACAGAGACAAGCGTGGTGCAATCTGCTGAAAGTGCCATCCGGGCGATCGGCTCGTTCCGCGATCAAGGATTTTCTGTAGCGCTTGATGACTTTGGAACAGGCGTATCGTCACTGTCTTTTTTGCGTCAGATGCCGATTACAACGCTCAAAATTGATAAATCATTCGTTGATCGGGTCCCGCTTTCAGAAAAAGATTCTGCTATTTTAAATGCCATTATTACACTTGGCCAGTCGCTGAATTTGCATATTGTCATTGAAGGGGTTGAAAAAGCGGAGCAGGTACATTTTTTAACTGAAACCGCCCGTTCCCTTATTGTGCAGGGCTACTATTACGCCAAACCAATGGTACCGGATGAGCTTGCCGAATGGCAGACCCGTTTTTCAACGGCAGCCGGCGTAAATTAATCCATTATAAAAAACGGCTGTCTCTCATCGAGACAGCCGTTTTTTCTTTTCATTTAAAATAGAAACCACGACTGCAAGCCGGGCGGCCAATGCTTGTTTTTCCTCGCTACCTGGCTGCTTCTATATAAATAAGCATTCCCCAGTCTGCCTGCTGAATTGATTCCTCGGTTGTGGAGCTTGCGGCTCCGTTCACTTTGATCATTCCATATCCCCAGACGGCTTTTCGTTCACCCGGTTTGATCTTCAAGCCTTCGTCGTCGGCATTCTCAGCAAGATCAGCTGTCCAGCTTATGGATGTGTCACTTGGAACATCAACGGATGAAGAAAGCGATAATTCATTGCCATTACAAGCAATGGTTACAAGCCGGCTGTTTTTATTTGACAGATCGGGCTGAAGCGAGAAGCTAACCTCTTTAATGTCCCCTTGAGGATCATTCGACAGCCGACTGCCTTTCTGCGCTATTTTGCCGTTTTGCCATATATCGAATGTAATAGCGACATCGGACGGCTTATTTAATATAACGGCATCGCCTTGAATATGGAGGTGTGGCTGTAAAGCTTTTTCTCCTCCTTTAAATAATTCACTGGCTTTGACAATGATCACTTCTTCCCCTGCCTGCTTTTTTTGCTTTAAATCCTCTCCCTGTGAACAGCCAGCAAGCAAGAAACCCGCTGCCAGTATACATGTCCATTTCTTCATTTCTTCCCTCCAAGATTCTGCCTGCACTTGAACCGTATAAGCGGAATCACCCCGCTCTCCTTGTCCAATTGTGATATACGTATTAACATCCGGCTGGTCCAGCAGAAAAAAATAATTTTCTTAACGATGCTGCCCCCTGCTTTCACCGATTACCGCACCTAACTTGTGATGGACAACTTCGCTGCCCGGGAAGGAAGATATTTTTTGTTTATATCCTTCCTGCCCCCAAACAAAAAAAGAAGCAGCACAGCGGCTGCATGTAAAAAGGATAAAACGGCTTAGTCACGCTTTTTTTCCTCATAAGGATGTTCATGTTTTGTTTCTTGCTGACGTTTATAGGAATGCGAATCAAAAGACTGGCTGAGCTGAAGATCATCATACGGCGTGTAGTAATTGTCCGGCAGCGACTTCTTTTTAACAGCTTTCACAACCAAAAATATGGCAACGGCCACAATCATTAGAATAAAAAAGGCTGGCATCTGATCGCTCCCTCCTATGGGTGTCACTACTATTTTATACCATTTTTGGAGCAGAGACCATAATTATTTCCAGCTTCTATGATTCTCGCCCGGCAGTTCGGTCCAAAATCCGGAATACAATAGCCGCTAAAAGCACAGCTGACAAAAATAACAGAAACGTATTTACATTGAAATTTTGATGATTGATATGAATGGAAAGCCCGGTTGTAATATCCTGTACGTACTGTTCGTCCCATGTGCCGTAACGGTTTAAAAGTGCCTGCCTGATCACGCCGCGGTATGCTTCAAGTGAATGATGCCGGTAAAAAAGAGCCGCTGCTAAATGGGTAAGCAACAGAAGAATACTGATGCAATATGTTTTGGCTTGAAAAGGGCAGCGGCGCAGCAGTGTCCACCAGAGTACTGTCATCACAATAAACAAAGGAATAAGTCCTATTAAAATCAGCAGAGCGGGATTGCCGTTACCGGATGAGGCCCCGGGAGCCGGCGTCATCCAGTACCCCAGCATAAACAAACCAAACACGATCAGTGTGAGGGTGCATAACGTTACCTTTACCGCTTTCATTCCATCACCTCTTCACCAGCATACCTTTTTTTCAATTTTTTGTAAATTCCATTTTAAAGAAAAGCTGTCTTTACTAAAGACAACTCTTTCTGTTCTATTTTCCATACACCTAGGCTTCTGCCACGTATCCTTCTTTTATAGCGGTTTTCACGAAATGATTGTTCATTTCTCCTTTTTTATTATTATATTAACAAAACCATCAAAAGCAGGCGGCTTCGCATACAGACTGAAAAGTATGGCGTTTCCAATGAATCTTGAAGGCATGCCCTGTCGCTTCTGGCACAAATTAACTTTTCAGAATTGACGGCACTTGATCCCTATCCCATTCATGGACTGCTGGCCTTTTACGTGGATTATTATGACGATTTGATGGCGCTGATTTTGATGATGTTGTAAGCATAATCCTCCGGAAGCGGCGGAATGAGCCCGGCAGCAAAAAGCAAAACGGCACGAACAGCAGCACATTTCTCACCGCTTTTACTCCTTTGATTCATTCTATACAGCTTGTCCACCTTGATTTTTCAAGATGCTCCTTCCGCTGCAAACGCCGTCTTTTGTAAACCATCAAGAGTTTATAAAAGACGGCGCTGCTCCTTTCAGTGACGATTGCTGCTATCCCTAAATCAGCCGTTTAGGTAATCACCCCATCCGCTTTTAAAAAAGCGGCGGCATCCCGGTGAACCTGCTCCGAGCCCCTGCCGAGCCAAATCAAATGCCCCCATGTGTTGTACAGTTTCAATGCAGCAGAAGGAATATGCACTTTTGCAAAATAAGCGTGAGCTGTAGATACAGAGCGGTCGTTCAAGCTTGCTTGAATGAGTACCGGACAGGAAATACGGGAAAGATCCTTTTCTGTAACCATTCCGGAGCTTTTTAAATCCATAAGAAAACCTGTGCCAGACCGCTGACGGCAGTTCATTTTTCGCACCTCTTCGATGTCCTCTTCTTCCACAAGGTGCTTTCCTTCTGCATACGTAAGCGTGCTGAGTGAAAAAAACATTGGCCTAAACGACAGGCGCGGAAATGCAGTGCCGATAACTGAAAGCAGCTTCCACGTCATCCACTCGAACGGGGGGCGAAAAATAACCTGAGAGGTTTTGTATTCGGTATGTTCAGCAGTCAGCCATTTGCCGACAACTGCGCTTTGCAGGGTTAAAGTCCGTACTTTTTCTGGATACAAGCCGGCAAACTTAACAGCGGTTGGCCCGCCGGCTGATATGCCAATGACATGCACCCGGTCAATGCCCAAATGATCCAGCAGTTCAGCGTAGCGTCCGACCGCTTCCTCCAGCGGGGCAGGCGTTGTTAAACCATAGCCTGCCCGCGACGGTGTCACGAGCTGAAATCCACGCTCTAAGAGAGGTGCATAACCAAATTCCTCGTAGCAGTTGGAATGCCCGCCATGCACAATGAGTACCGGCGTTCCGTTTCCAACCTTTGAATACTCAACGATATAGTCGTTTGTTTCATATGTTCCGATAATTCGATTCAACCTGCTTCCTCCTTGTCGAACTAGCCGGGAGATCCATACGCTGTATAAACACTTTTGGCTTCTCCTCTTTTTGGTATAGTCTTTCCCATTGAAGTCCGTTTCTCATGCTCACACCGATAATTTTTCCGCTCCTTAACAAACACTTCAAGCCTGTCAGCCTCCCATGACCCGGGCAAACCCACAAAAAGCACCCATGGCTCCAAGCAGGGCAAGTCCGAGAAGTACAGCACTAGTCGACAGTATCAGCGTGCGCGCCATCTGTTTCTTAAGCCGCACGAGCGGTATAAAAACGGTAAGAATGCTGAGCGCGGTAAAGCCGGCGAAAGCCAGCCATGCGCAAAAGAAGTGAAACATCTACGATAAACAGGATGGTGAGAATACACTCTGCCAGGAAGAAAGTGCCCAGCACCCCAGGTTTCATACGATCCACTTCTTCTTGACCAGCATTATGCCGGATGAACATCATCGTCTATCTCATCCGAAAAGGCTTCTTCCGAGAGCACCCGAATACCATGCCGCCGCAGCAAGGCCGTTGTGACTCCGGTTCCCGCTATTTTTTCGCCTGAGAAGCTTCCATTGTAAATAGCCCTGCTGCCGCATGACGGACTGTTTTCTTTTAACACGGCCGCCTCCGCTCCGATTTCCTGGGCGGTTTTAAGTGCTGCCTTCGCACCAGCAACGTACATATCCGTTACATCATCTCCAAAATGATCGATCACTTTGGCCCGCCCATCGAGCACATCTTCTCCTGTTCCGCCGACAATTTCAGCCGGCGGACGCGGCGTTTGAAATCCCCCCAATAATTCCGGACATACCATCACAGCTTTTTTCTCTTCAACGAGCTGGCGGATTCGTTTATCCAGCCGGTCTGTCCCGTTATAACGCACTTTCATACCCGCCAGGCAAGAACTGACTATGATCATGTTTCTCACACCCCACTTGCATGTCTTTTCCAAAGAATAACATAAAGAGCGGGCAAAAGCGTCTCTCCCGCTATTTTGGGCGAAATGATTTACACTGGAGAAAAGGAGTGAATGTCATGGCAAAGCATATCTTTACCCTAACAGCTGACTGGCCGGGCGGACGCAACGACAGCGGTACGATCCAGTCTGGCCATTTAAAAACGAAGGTGTCGATTCCTCCTGAAATGGATGGTCCCGGCATTGGCACCAATCCTGACGAGATGCTGCTTGGCGCAGCGGCCACCTGCTATATTATTACGCTGGCGGCAATGATGGAGCGCAGCCGGCTGGAGAAATCATCTCTTACAATGACCTCCGATGGTGTAGTGGACGTAACAAACGGCGTGATTACATATGAACGCATCATCCATAAGCCGCAGATTGTGCTGCCGGCGGATGCAACAGAAGCGGATGTGCAAAAAGCGCACCGGCTGGCAGAAAAAGCGGAATCATCCTGCATGATCAGCCGTGCTGTTAAAGGAAATGTCGAAATTGAACTGAAGGCTTCCGTTCAAAAAGTGCTATCATCGTCTTGAGGAGATGAAATGATGAAAACAGTTGTTATAATTGGCGGCGGCATTACGGGCGTGACCGCACTTTATCACCTGACAAAAGGGCAGCCGGACTGGAACGTCGTGCTCGTGGAACAAAACGAGACACTTGGCGGAAAAATCCGGACAGTCAAAGAGAAGGGGTTTACGATTGAAACAGGGGCGGATTCGATGGTCGCCCGGAATGCCGGCGTTCTGCCACTCATTGAAGAGCTGGGTCTTGGAAATGAGCTTGTCTATAATGAAACTGGTGTATCTTATTTATATACAGATAATACTCTTCACAAAATTCCTGAAGAAACGGTGTTTGGCATTCCAACAAGCATCGAATCGCTGAACGAAAGCACGCTTCTGTCCGAAGAAGGAAAGCGAGCGGCACTTTCTGATTTTGATAAACAAGACAATCCGTTTGGCCCGGAAGATTCAGTCGGTGACTTTTTAACCTATTATCTTGGCCCTGAGATTGTCGAGCGACAGATCGCTCCGGTTCTCTCCGGCGTTTATTCCGGGAATTTGAGTAATTTAACGATGAAGTCAACGCTTCCCTATCTGCTTGATTATAAAAACGAATACGGCAGTATCATCAAAGGGTTTTCTGCCAATAAAGAAACGTTTCTCGGTGATAAAGCACGAAAAAAATTCGTTTCCTTTAAAAGCGGACTCGGTACACTGGTCGACCGGCTCGCAGAACGTTCACCATCGGCCCGCATCTTAACGGGCACAAAGGTAATAAGCCTTCAAAAAACAGGAAATGCTGTTTCGGTTTCGCTTCATACCGGGGAATCGATCCTAGCCGATGATGTCGTACTCGCCATCCCGCACGATGCGGCGCAAAAGCTCTTAAATGATCCGGTGCTCGATACTCATTTTAACGAGCTAAAAAATTCTTCGCTTATCTCGGTTTATTTAGGGTTTAACCTGCCAGACGAACAGCTTCCAGCGGATGGGACTGGCTTTATCGTAACGCAAGGCACCGATTTAACGTGTGACGCCTGCACGTGGACAAGCCGGAAATGGACGCACACGTCAGCGGAGCGTAACTTGCTCGTCCGTTTTTTCTATAAAAGCTCAAATCCGCACTATTCTTCTCTTGCGCGTTTGACTGAAGCAGGGCTTACCGAGGCGGCCCTTTTGGACCTGCAAAAAAGCCTTGGCATTCATGAAGTACCAACGACCGTCCATATTACATTATGGACGGATTTAATGCCAAATTATCACCTCGGACACAGTCAAGCTGTAGCAGGGCTTTCTGCTGAACTTAACCGGCATCACCCGCATCTGCATCTTGCAGGCTGCTCTTATTTTGGCGTTGGAATCGGAGCCTGCATCCAAAACGGCAGGCAGATCGCGCATACCCTTTCTGAAAACGGGGACACTGCTCATAAGGAGTGATGACCTGTGGAAAAAAAAACATACGATGAACGATTTGAAGAAAATACGAAACAAATTCAAAGGGAAAAGAACGAGCGTTTAGAAGACAAAAGCCGTCTGCCAGACGACCAAAATCGTATGAAAAGCGTAGAAAACCGGCGCACATAAGGAACAAGCGGCACTCTTTTATGAAGTGCCGCTTGTTTTTTTAAAGTTTAAACTTATGTGCCAGTCCATCAAGTTCTTTCGCCATATGGGCAAGAGATTGAATGGAACCCGACATGTGCTCGGTTAAGCTGCTTTGTTCAACCGCAATAGCCTGTACATGTTTTGTGCTGTCTGCCGATTGGGCAGCTATCTGCGCAGAATCTGCTACCGAAGCAGCAATTTCTTCGGAAGAAGCGGACATTTCTTCTGATATAGAAGAAACCTCCTCAATTTGGCGTGCAATTTCTTCTATTGAAGACAAAATCCTTTCAAAAGCTTCTCCCGCTTCCCGAACAAGCAAAATGCCGCTTTGCACGTTTTCTACTACTACATTCATTCTGTCAACAGACCGATTGGTGTCTTTATTCATATTCGTAATCAGCAAGGAAACTTCTTTCGCCGACTGTGCGGATTGCTCGGCCAGCTTTCGCACTTCCTCTGCCACGACTGCAAAGCCTTTTCCATGCTCTCCCGCTCTTGCCGCTTCGATTGCCGCATTCAAGGCAAGCAGATTTGTCTGGGAAGAAATATCCTGAATCACTTGAAGGATGTCTGTTACTTCAACGGACTGCTGCTCCAGCTGCTTGATCGCTTCGCTTGACTGCCCGACAGATTCGTTAATGTTATGCATTTGCCCAACAACATCTGTCACTTTTTGAAATCCGCTTTCAGCCTCAGCCAGCGTTAAAGAAGCCCGTTCCGAAACAACTGAGCTGGATGCGGCTGCATGCTGGATACCTTGGGACAACTCACTCATCACGCCAGCACTCTCCTCGGCCCGTTTACGCTGAATATCGGTCCCTGATGCAATTTGCTGCATAGATGCTGTAACCTTTCGGCTTCCCTCGCTGATTTCACGCGCATCCTCTAACAGTCCATCGGATGTTTTCACCAATTGCTCCGTGCTATCGTTGATTCCTCCGATTACCTTTTTTAAATCATGGACCATTCCTTGGAAAGCTTCCGTTAAAACACCAAACTCGTCTCTTGAGCTGGGCTTGATATTGGAAGATAAGTCTCCGCTTTTTACCCGTTCTACTTCTTTTGTCAAACGCTTTAACGGCTTTGTTAAATAGTGGGTCACAAGAAAAATAACGAGCAGGCTTAAAAGGAGGATAAGCCCGGTCAGGAGAATCAAATCGATTTTGTTAGCATGCATGGTTTTGTAAGCTTCACTGGCATCAAAATCTGCCCCGATCAAACCGATTACCCTGCCATCTCCAGCCTTGATCGGTACATAGGTGGTCACCAGCGCACCATAATCGTCTGTGCGGCTCATCTCTGTTTGAACTTTCCCTGTTTCGAATACTCGATTCATCATGGCGTAGTATTCTTCGTTTTCTTCTATTTCTCCAAGCCCGGACGCATTTTCATCCCCATTGGGCATGCCATCAACCATATAAACATAACGATAGCCATCCCCTTCCTGCTCACGAGCCATTGTATACAGATATTCTAAACCATTCATTTCTCTTAACTCATTTAAATTGGCACGCAGTTCCTTGTAATAAGCGGTTTCGTCTGATTCTACCGTTATGTTCTCATATTGTGCTGGATCAATCATGCCAGCTGCACGGCTTGCGATATTTTCCGTTACACTGCTGAGTGAATCTTTCGCCAGCTGTTGTGCAGCATGATAACTAACAAATGAAATGATCATGCAAGCCAGAAGAACAATCACTGAAAAAATAAAGAGCATTTTTCCTTTTATGCTTTTCCTCACGTTACCCTCTCCCTTTCTACTCTATGTTTATTTTAGGTGTTTTTTCCTTCGCGCCAGCTAATAAATACGGACTAACGAATCATAAAGTTTCAAAAAAACTAGTTATTTATTCTTTAAAACATGAAATAATAGGCATCTATTCTATTCAATAGTATACAACCAGTTCTTTTTTCACACAAAAAGAAATGTTCAGCCTAGTTTAGAAAACTAGCTTTTTTTTGCATATAGGAGCACAGGAAAAATCGATACCGATCTAGTAAATTTGTTACAATAAAAGCAGAGAGAGGCAGTGGAGGGAGAAAAAATGAAGCCCTTTTCACAGATATTTAACGGGAGATCCATGACACTAAAAGGACGCTTTTTGACCGGCATTTCAATGTTGATTTTGTTTGGCGGACTGTTGTCTATCTTCCCTTTATTGATTTTTGTTCAGGAGCAGCGTGAACACGATGCTTTTACCAATTTAAATAAATCCCTGCAAATGCAGAATGAATTTATCAGCGAATGGCAGGATGAGCTGACACGTGATATTAACTATTTAAGTGAGCTTCCGGAGGCTTCAAACGCCGATAAAAGCTTTTATGAAAAACTGGAGCTGCTTGGCAACAATCGAACGCTTTTTTATGATTTGTTTTATGCCAACAGGAATGGGCGTATTTTATACAATACCAATCCTCGGGCAGAAACGAGAAAAATCAATGTGTACAACACGCCTTATTTTCAAGAAGGCATGGAGTGGCATACCTTTACAACCGGTGTGCGGCTGATTGGCGAGCGAAACATCCGCTCAATTATTTTTTCCGCTCCCGTTACTAGTGAAAATGGCCAGTTTGGCGGAATCCTTGCTGGAATTGTCCTGGTGAATGACATTCGCCATATTGTCGGTGACTTTGCATACGGGAAAACAGGAAATGTGTACCTTGTTGATAAAACGGGCACCGTACTAAGCGCCTCCTCCCGCACGTTTCCTGTATCCCTAAAAAACACAAAGCTGTTTCAAGACGCGCTTCAGCGGAAAAACCGGACCGAGCCCTATCTCAATGCGAGTGGAATAGAATCTATCGGCCAGTATACGTGGATTAACGGAGAGGAATGGGTGCTGATCAGCGAAGTGTCTACGGCGGAAATTGAGCAGCCGTTTCGGGATACACTTTTTTTCATGAGTATTATTTTACTGGTTATTTTTGTTATTTCTTATTTTTTTATACGCCGGTTGATCGGCCGGATCACAGAGCCGATTCAAGCCCTGCTCGAAGGAACCACCATTTTGCGAAAAGGCCATTACAGCCACCGAATTGATGATCAGGTATTCGCAAATGCGTCCAAAGAGTTCAGCGAGCTTTGCGGTGCATATAACGATATGGCACGTGACCTTCAAAAAGAGCAGTCACTCCGCCTGCAGGCAGAAGAAGAAATGCGCCGGACCAATGAGCAGCTGCGGCGCTTGTCATTCAGTGACAGCTTGACCGGCATTGGCAACCGCCGCTTTTTTGATGACATGCTAGCCCTGTCATGGAAAAAAGCGTTTGAGCTGAAAGAGCCGATTTCTCTTCTTCTGCTCGATATTGACTTTTTTAAAAAATACAACGACCGATACGGGCATGATGCCGGTGACAAAGCGCTGCAGCATGTAGCAAGAGCAGTAGATGAGGTCGTAAAAGAAGTCGGGGCTGCCGCTGCACGCTATGGCGGCGAAGAGCTGGCCGTTATTTTGCCGCCTGGCGTGCCGGTGAGGAGTTTCAAACTTGCCGAACAAATCCGCCTGGCAGTTGAACGTCTTGGCATTTCGCATGAAGACCATAAAAACAAAGTGATTACGGTTAGTATTGGAGGCGCCGCTCTTGCGCCTCAGCCTGGTGACCACCCGTCTCTTTTAATACGAAAAGCAGATGAAGCTCTTTATGCGTCAAAGCGCAAGGGACGCGCCCGGACTACAACCTATGAATCTGTAACACTGTGAACGGTTCCGTTCACAGTGTTTTTTTCAAACGGGGTTTCGAATTGAGCGCGTTCCCTGTATATAACTATTAGAAAGGAGGATGGTTTGATGGAGACGATACTGCCGCTTATCCAGGATGTCGGCTTTCCAATCGCGGTGACTTTTTACCTTTTGTACCGGATTGAAACGAAGCTTGATGGCGTCATTCAGTCTATTCAAAATCTGCCCGATAAAATGAAAGAATAAAAGAAAAAGCAGCTCTCCTTTCTAAAGGAGGCTGTTTTTCATGGCAACGGCTGGATTTCTGCATGGCCAGGCCGGAAAAAGTAGTTTTTTGGTCTTCATAACAAGTAGTCCGCTCCTGTTTACATATTTCTGGTTCTCTCATCTCCACTTCGCGCCCCACAGCTTCATTTCTTTAATAATCTTATGAAAATCCTGCCCTTTTTCGGTTAACGTATACTTCGGGTACACAGTCCGTACGATAATGTCATCCGCTTCTAGACGGCGAAGCGTATCAGACAGAGATTTTGGACTGATCCCCTGGACAGCGCGTTCAAGTTCTCCAAACCGTTTCGTTCCGCAGAACAATTCCCGCAGAATTAAAAAAGACCATTTGGATCCAATGATACCGGGTGCCCATTCAATCGAACATTCAATAATCAATTCTTCTTTACTCATATCTACCTCCCTTACTATCTTTTTGATAGTACCTATACCATACCCTATTACCTTTTAAAAATTTCACTACTTTTCAGCGAGAAATGAAAGCGTTACACTGAAAGAGGACTATGAGACAAAGGAGACTTTTATATGAGCTACCTAACCAACTCCGATCATTACCTGGCAAATCCTGACCGTTACAAAGGCAGCATGCAGTACCGTCGAAGCGGAAAATCAGGTCTTCTTCTCCCCGCCATTTCACTGGGCCTCTGGCACAACTTCGGCGGTGTTGATACATTTGAAAATGGCCGGGCAATGCTGCGCCGGGCGTTTGATCTCGGCATTACTCATTTTGATCTTGCCAACAACTATGGACCGCCGCCAGGCTCCGCTGAGGCTATGTTTGGAAAAATCATGCGCAGTGATTTTGCTCCGTACCGCGACGAAATCATTGTCTCTACCAAAGCCGGTTATTATATGTGGGAAGGCCCTTACGGTGAATGGGGCTCAAAAAAATATTTAACCGCCAGCCTGGATCAAAGCTTGAAACGGATGAATCTTGACTATGTGGATATTTTTTATTCTCACCGCCCAGATCCGAATACACCTTTAGAAGAAACCATCGGGGCGCTGGATTTATTTGTCCGCCAGGGAAAAGCTTTGTATGTCGGAATTTCGAGTTATTCTGCCGAACAGACAGCCGAAGCAGCAAGCATTGCCAAGGAACTTGGCACGCCGATTCTCATTCACCAGCCGTCTTATTCGATGCTCGAGCGCTGGATAGAAGACGGCCTGCAGGATGTACTGGATGAACACGGCATTGGTTCGATCGCTTTTTGTCCGCTGGCGCAGGGACTGCTGACAAATAAATATATTCACGACGTACCTGACAATTCTCGTGCCGCTAAAAGGACCGGATTTCTGGAGAAAGAGCGGATTACCGATGAAGTCCGGGCACGAATCCGTGCTTTAAACGACATGGCTGCGGAACGCGGCCAGTCGCTTGCCCAGATGGCTCTAGCCTGGGTACTGCGTAACGGCCGGGTCACTTCAGCCCTGATTGGCGCAAGCAAAGTAAGCCAGATCGAAGAAAACGTAAAAGCACTCGAAAATCTTCACTTTTCTAATGAAGAGCTTTTAAAAATTGATTCCATCTTAGCGCGTGGCATCAATGCCTGACAGCGGCCATCCCCCTTTTTGGGGGATGGCTTTTTATTTAGATATTATATCTGTCTCGCATACATCCTATCTTTTTTTAAATAAGGGTATCGATTTTCCTTTCTTCCTTGTACATAAAGGGTGAAAGGAGGGGAAAACAATGGCACAAGCAACTTTAACGAAATCATCACTGCGCCTTACCTTTGACAATGGCGTAGATGAAAATGGCAAGCAGCTGTTCCAAACAAAAACATATTCAAACGTAAAAACAGATGCCACGCCTGATCAGTTCAATGCTGCCGCTGCAGCGATTGCCGGGCTGTCTGCACGGCCGCTCGTATCCATTGAGCGAAACGATACTTCAACTATTAACTAAAAAGGAGGAATACTGTATGGCTAAAACCCTACAGCTTCAATTCACTACTGCCGGAGGCGGCACGTCCAGCCTCACGATCGACACACCGGTTGAACCGGTGGATGAGACAGCCGTTGCGCAGGCGATGAACGCGATTATCACATCCGGCGTTTTTATGGCCTCCACCGGCTTATTCACCGCTGCCAAAAGTGCCAGCTTGATCGACCGTGAAGTAACCGAGATTTTATAATCGTCAAGCCTGCCCGATTTAAAACGGGCAGGCTTTTTCGTACGATTGAAATTGATTTTAAAAATATCTATTTACAAAAACTCCCCTTTAGTGTATTTTTACACTAAAGGGGAGTTTTTAATGAAAAAATATTATATTTTCTTTTCTATTATCTGCTTATTTGGTTATTTTTCTATTCCTTTTCTTATGATGACTGATGTGTTTTTTTATACGTTCGGTGAATTTTCCATTTTTTTAATGGGGCTGTTTCCATTGCTTGGTATTCTTTGTGCTCTTTTAGGAAAAAGAAGACGGACTGCGCGTATCAGCATTCTGTTAAACAGCCTGGCTTTTTGTTTTTTATTTTTGCTCGTGTTTCTACGAACAGGCGTTGTACCGATGTAAGCAGTAAAAAAGCAGACTGGAGTGCTGAATATGACAAAATGGATTGTTTTATTTCTGTTGGCCGCTGATCTTGCTTTCTATTTGTGGGACCCTCGCCCATTCAAAGAAAAACAAGTGAAACAGGAAGTGCTCGCTTATTTAGAAAAAAGCCAAGGCTGGAGTGAAGATGACCTTTTATCTATTAAAGTCGTTGATGACTGGATGTCAAACGGAACACCATGGCGGTATCGTGTTACCGTGGTGCGAAAAAAGGAACCAGAAACTCAATACGAGTTTTACAGTGAAGAAAACGGCCAGGTAAAGCTTTTTTCTATACCGTCCCAAAACGGCGTGTTCCTGCTGGAGCGTGCGAATAACTTCAATCATTGAAACAAACCAGCACAAGGACATTTATCAAGGCAAGAAAATACGGGACGAAAGAAGGCTATACTAATGAAACGATTCAAAATAACCATTCTTCTGCTCATTTTTACAATAGGAAGTACTCTGTATTGGTATATCGAGTATCCTGCCCACGAAAAACTTGCAGAGACCAGGATAAACGAGTATATGAAAGTACAAGGAATCGATAAAAGCAAAGTATGGAAAAAAAGATCGTATAGAGATTCCAAACAAGGAAGGTGGGAAATTTCTTACAAATTTAAAGATGAAAAAAAGATAAGATATCAATATATGTATGATAAATCACAAGACAGAGTTTTACTGTTTGTTTTCGATGATCCGCGTATGAATGGAGGAAGGACAATCAGCAGGGGAATGAACCATCCTCCACTTGTAGAAGGGTGGACAGTATTTGATCAGACAGGAAAAATTTTTACACCATGATCTCATTCGTGCTTTTAGTACATGAAAAGAACAATATAAAAAACCGATCCGCTTTTGCGGATCGGTTTTTTATTCCCGGTGAAACAGCCCCATCACTTCAACCGTCTGCGTAATGTTTACGAACGCGTGCGGGTCGACTTCTTGAATCATCTGTTTCACTTCATTTAATTGATAACGGGTAATAACGGTCATTAAGACGGAGCGGCTTTCGCCGGAATATGCACCTTTTGCTTCTGTGACGGTAATGCCGCGGTACAGGTTTTTCAGCATTTTCGCACAGAGCTCATCGCCTTTTGAGGTTACGATATGCAGTGTGAGCTTAATGTGCTTCGTGTGAATCGTATCGACCACTTTGCCTGTTGCGTAAATGGCAATCAAGGTGCTGAGAGCAGCATCCCAGCTGAACAGAAAGCCCGCAGCTACAATCACAACCGCATTCATGATGGACAGCAGTGTGCCGAGCGGGAAGTCCCGCTTGCGTGCCAGCAGCATCGCGATAATATCAAAACCGCCGGATGAAGCAGACGCACGGAAAGTCAGGCCGACTCCCGCACCCGTTAGCACGCCGCCGAACAAAGAGGAGAGGATCGGCTCAGTGGACAGCTGCGTGATGGGAATCCAATAAAGAAACAAAGACAGCGATACGACTGATAAAATCGTATACGCAATAAATTTCTTTCCAAGCTTGACTACCCCGATTATGAGCAGCGGAAGGTTTAATAAAAAGTTTAACAATCCGGTATTCAGTGGCGTAATAATGCCAAGCATGATCGCTACCCCGCTTAATCCGCTGCTTAAAATCTCGTGTGGGATTAAAAAGAAATTATATGCAATGGCAATCAGCACGGAACCCGCCAATATAAGCAAAATGTGCATAAAGCAGCTCCCCCTTTTTTTCTTCATTATAAGAGAAAAACTGGCAGTTCCTTTAAAAATAGTGTTTTCAGAAAAGCGGCAAATGCGTGTTTTTTTTCTTCTTATTGTATAATAGAAGGAATCAAAGGCAGCTTCGTTCGCCCTTGTGATTTGCCAGAGGAGTGGACCTGAATGAATGAACAATCCCCGCTCGTCCGTTTTTTAGGCGGACGCACAGCCCTATTCGTCTTAAGCCTTGTGCTTTTGCTTGGGCTTACTATTATGGTATATTCCCGAGTTTCCTTTATTTTCGACCCAATTTTCGGGTTTATCGGCACCGTTGCCCTCCCCGTTATTTTATCCATTGTTGGCTACTACTTATTAAGCCCGCTTGTAAATCTGCTGCAGCGCTATAAAATACAGCGCGGCTGGGGAATCTTAATTGTTTTCGTGGCGCTGTCCGGCCTGATTACCATTTTACTGGTGACTATCCTGCCTTTTTTGCGGGATCAGACTGAGGCGCTGATTGCTTCATTCCCAAGCTACGCCCGGCAGCTCGGCATGGATATCGATATGTGGGCACGCAACTCACCCTTTGAAGCACAATATATGGAAATCTCTAAAAATATGCAGACGAACGCTGAACAGTTTCTAGGATCCATTACGCAGAATTTTTCGGATTTTGCCGGACATACGCTTGACAGTATTACGAATGTGATCGCTACACTCACTAATTTTATTGTCTCGCTCGTAACTGTGCCGTTTATTTTGTTTTACCTGCTAAAAGACGGCCATAAGCTTTATAACGGCTTCCTTCATGTACTGCCGCCAAGAATGCGCGGCCGTACCGGGGCGATGCTGATTGAAATGGATGAACAGCTTCGCTCATATATTCAAGGACAAATGCTGGTGAGTCTTTGCATTGGAATTATGATGTACATCGGCTTTCTCATTATCGGCCTTGATTATGCGCTGCTGCTTGCGGCTATTGCCAGCGTAACAAGCGTCGTGCCATACCTCGGACCGGTCATTGCCATTACACCCGCGATTATTATTGCCATCGTGACGTCACCGTTTATGGTGGTAAAGCTTGCCTTAGTATGGACAGTTGTTCAGCTTTTAGAAGGCAAATTTATTTCTCCGCAAATTATGGGCAAATCGCTGCAAATTCACCCGGTTACTATTATTTTTGTTCTGCTGACGGCTGCCCACCTGTACGGCGTAGTTGGTGTATTGATCGGCCTGCCGACTTATGCACTTCTAAAAGTCATTGTTCAGTATATGTTTGGCTTATTTAAAGCTCGTTATAACCGGTTTTCCGAAAAAGCGGATGATCAGTATGCTGTTGTTGAAACGGACGATGATCTTGTTTAAGACTATGGAGCCCGGGTAAACATCTACTAGACGTATCAAAAAGGAGATGTTTTCATCATGGCACATGACAACAATGGACTTGGCGACAAATTAAAAGGCGCCGTAAACAAAGCAAAAGGTGAAGTAAAAGACCAGGCAGGGAATGCAACAGACAACGCAAAAATGCAGGCAGAGGGAAAAGCCGATAAATTAAAAGGCGATGTGCAGAACCATATTGGTCATGCGAAAGACCATCGTTAACCACCTGCCAAAACACCCGCAGTGTAACAACTGCGGGTGTTTTTTTACTTTCCATGGCTAATGTACAAAAAGCAGCTTCCTGATTAGGAAGCCGCTTTTTTTATACTCTTTTTTTCATCCATTTGGATAGAACTTCATACACAATCGGCACAATAACAAGTGTCAGCAAAGTTGAACTTGTCAAGCCGCCGATTACAGTTACACCGAGGCCTTTTGAAATCAAGCCTCCTCCTTCGAGACCGAGTGCAAGCGGAAACAGAGCACCAATCGTCGCCAGCGCTGTCATTAAAATAGGGCGCAGACGCGTTGATCCTGCTTCGAGCAGCGCTTCACGCGTCGTTAAGCCTTCGCGTTCTTTATGAATCACCCGGTCAATCAGCACGATTGCATTCGTTACTACAATCCCAATCAGCATAAGCGCACCAATCATAGAGGAAATACTGATTGTTTCGCCAGCAATCAAGAGCGCCACAAGCGCACCGATAATAGCAAACGGCAGCGAGAACAAAATCGCGAATGGCGCGAGACCGCCGCCAAATGTAATGACGAGTACAAGATATACAATCGCGATCGCCGCCAGCATAGCAAGGCCAAGCTGCGTAAACGATTCATTAATATCCTGCGTTACA
The DNA here is from genome assembly GCF_022668875.1 of Domibacillus sp. PGB-M46. Classification (GTDB taxonomy): domain Bacteria; phylum Bacillota; class Bacilli; order Bacillales; family Domibacillaceae; genus Domibacillus. The sequence continues at coordinate 79,850 of NZ_JAKGCR010000001.1, forward strand.
CCGCCTATTTCTACATTTACACCTGCAGGCAAATCAAGGTTATCGAGTTTTTCCTGCAGTGAATTGGAGGCCGCAGATACATCGTCGCCTTTCAGTTCCCCGTTCACATCCACGAAAACTTTCCCATTACGGCGGGAAACCGTATCCGATGTTTCTCCTTCTTCTACTGTCATGACACTGCCGATTTTCACCGGCTGGCCGTTCATTGCTGAAACAGAACGGTTCGTGATATCGTCAATAGATTCATATGACTGCGCAGGCACATCAATATAAACATTGACGTCTTCTCCATCCCTTTCAATAGTCGTTAAAATTGGGCGTTGCCGCACCGGGCTCAGCTCCATGGCGATTTGACCGGCCGTCAGGCCTGCTGCCGCCATTTTTTCTGGATCGGCAACCAGCGTGTATTCTTCATAGGCGTCTGCAAGACCCGTTTCCACCTTTTTAAAATCACCGCTATCTTTCATCATCTCTTCTACATCTGCCACAACCGGCTCGATGTCTTCCAGCTCTTCGCCGTAAATATTAACGGCGACTTCATTACTTCCGGCGCTGGCCGAGAAGTCCTGCGACGCCCATTCTCCTTTAGAAACAGAGTCTTGCAAATCTTTGAGCGCGTCTTCTTTTTTCTGTGTAAAATCTTTTGTCTCTTCGTTATACATCACATAAAACATGGCGCTGTTCGATTGGCCCGGGTTCATCGGGTTTTCACTTCCGACTGAATACTGAACCGTCTCTACATCATCGGTATCCATAAAGTAGCGCTCCGCGTCAGCCGCAATATCCGCTACTTCCTCCATTGTCTGTCCCGGCTCCGGAGCGTACGTGACAATAACCATTTTCTCTTCTTCACTCGGCAGGAAGCTGACGCCGATCTTCGGCACTAAGAAAAAGCTGCCGATCAGGAGCACAACTGCCGTTAAAAATGTAATGATTTTATGATTTAAGGTCCAGTTCAGCACAGAACGGTAACCCGCAGCAAGCCGCCCTGGCTTTTCTTCGTGTGCTTTTGCTCTAACGCCGCGTTTAAACAGTGTATGGGCGAGCATGGGCACAATGGTGACAGCTACCAGGAGCGAGGCAAGCAGCGCGAACACAACCGTCAGCGCAAATGGAAGAAACAATTCTCCTACCGTTCCTTCTACCAGCCCAAGCGGCAGGAACACCGCAACGGTTACAATAGTGGAAGACATAATCGGCACGAACATTTCTTTTGTTGCTTCACGGATCAGTTCTTTTCCGCGTAGCGTCTCACCCTGAAGCGACAGACGCCGATAAATGTTTTCCACAACCACGATTGAATCATCAATTACGCGCCCAATGGCAACCGTCATTGCTCCAAGAGTCATAACATTCAACGTAATGTCCATTTGTTTCAATAAAATTAATGCAATTAAAATCGACAGTGGAATCGAAATAACCGAGATAACCGTCGAGCGTACATCACGCAAAAACAGCATGATAATAATAACCGCAAAAAGAGCACCGAACAGCGCTTTGTTCAGCATTGTTTTTACAGATTCTTCAATTGGACCGCCCTGGTCAAAAGTAGAAGTAATGGTCAGGCCGTCCATATCACTTTCGAACTCATCTACTTTTTCTTTTACTGCGTTGACAACGTCCACTGTATTCGCATCGGCTGCTTTTACAATTTGCAGGCCAATGGATTCCTGGCCGTTTGTCCGGGAAATCGATTCGGCTTTTCCGGTTAATTTCACCTCAGCGATATCCGACAGCTTGACCGGTCCGATTGGAAGGTTCTGCAGATCTTCAAGCGTTGTAATATTGCCATCAACCATCACAGACTTTTCCGTGCTGCCAAATTCAAATAAGCCAAGTGGTGCTTGAATATCAGCTCCTTGAATCATTTGAGTAACCGTGTCTTCATCCAGCTTCAGCTGGGCAAGCTTTGCCTGGTCAAACACAACGGCTGCTTCCTCTACCTGCTGGCCGGATATTTGAACCGAGGCCACACCTTCAGTGCCTTCAATTTCCGGCACAATCTCCTCTTCTACAAGTGTTGTCAGCTCTTCCAGAGACAGGTTTTGGTCTGAAAGACTGAGCGCCATGACCGGAAATGCATTAATGCTTAAACGCGATACGTCAGGCTCCTGCACGTTTTCTGGAAAATCCAGGCCCCCAAGTGCTTCTTTTGCTTCCTGTTCCGCTTTTTCCATATCCGTTGAGAAGCTGTATTCTATTTGGACAGAGGAAGCGTTTTGATAGGAAGTCGAGCTGACGACTTTTACGCCTCCTAAGTTTTGAAGCTGCTTTTCAATGGGTTCTGACACACTGTCCGCCACTTCTTCCGGCGTCGCTCCCGGATACACTGTTGTGACTGTCACAATTGGCGGCGTAATATTAGGAATCGTCTCAAGCTTCATAGAAAGCCCGGCATACAAACCAGCCGCAGTTATGATGATGGTCATCAGCCAGACGGCAAATTTGTTTTTTAAGACGAAGTTAATTAACGCGTTCATATTTCCTCTCCTTTATGACCAACCGGTCAGTTCTCTTTTCAATATATATGACTAGTCGGTCAACCGTCAAATAATTTCCGGTTTCAAAACTATGACTTGTGGGTCATAATAGAAGTAGAGGTGAACGTCTATGACTGAGAAAGAACAACGAATTATCGAAGAATCCCTTAAACTATTTGCCCAGAAAGGCTTTGCTGCCACTTCCATACAAGAAATCGCTACCGCCTGCGACATATCAAAAGGTGCTTTTTATCTTCACTTTAAATCCAAAGAAGCATTGCTGTTAGCGGTTCTGCATTATTACTTTGATTTGTTATCAGCTAAAATCAAGACGATTGAATCTGAAAACTTGTCGCCGCGCGAAAAGTTTGTAAAGCAAATTGAATGCCAAATGCGTGAGATTCAACAACATAAAGAGTTTCTTATCATGCAGGCACGTGAAAATGCAATTCCATTCAATGACGATATCGAAGCGTTTATTTTCAAAATGCGTACGGAGACGCATCAACTTTATCGAAACCGGCTGATCGGTATGTATGGACGCGAGATTGAACCGTACTTTTGGGACTTGTCCGCTGCACTTCAAGGCATCCAGCATGCGTTTCTGCATATGACACTTGTAGATGGAATAGAGCTGGATGTTCATTCATTTGCGGAGTTTCTATTAGATAGTGCCGATGATTTGCAGGCCGGGCTCAAGCGCCGTGCCAAGCCGCCTGTGATCGACTCGCAAATCATGGAAAATTTGTTTAAGCATCACTTGAACGACGATCTTTTTGTTCTTTGGCTGTCTGATTTAAAACAGGAAAACTGGTCTGATGACATCCTCGTTTCGCTTGATGTAATCGAACAGGAACTCCAAAGCAGCAGTCCGCGGCCCGCTGTGCTGCGCGGTATGCTTGCCAACCTGACCGAAGAACCCAGCCTCCACGAGTTTATGCAGGCTGTGAAAAACTATTACAAACTTGGGTAACGGATCGTTTCATAGGAAAAGCCCTGGCAGGAATGCCAGGGCTTTTCTTACTTCGACTGCGGCTGGAATCCTTCTTCCAGCAAATAACGCTCTGCTTCTTTAAACGATTCAAAGCTTTCTTCCAAATTTAAACCTGTGTACACATTCCACAGCTCATCTTCATTTGCAAGCAACAGCACTTGTCCTTCACGGTTTTTCCATTCCGTTTCTTTCACAAGCTCCTCCTGCTCAATGGCTTCGTCTTCTGGTTTATCTGACAAATACCGGATCGAATCCGATACCGCTGCCCGGAGTTCACTTTCTGAAAAGTCCCGAATATTGATAAGCCCTTTTGAATCAGCGTCATACCCCGGCAAGTCGCCTACAAAAACAAATCCATTCCCATTAGGATGCAGGTGATATACCACCACTGTTTTTTCATACAAACTTTCCTCAAAATGGTAATTAACACGCTTCAAAGACACATCTTTCGCTGTCAGCTGTGGAAATGTCGCAAGAATCGCTTTTTTTTCTTCAAATGTAAGCATGGTACGCCTCTTTTCTTTTTAGATGACCGTAGTATATCATTTGCGGCCCCGCTTTTAAAATTAAATAAAATATTTATCACTTCTCCCAGAAAGCTGGCCAAAGGAGCTAAATATTTATCATTTTTTGCCGAAATACATAGCAAGATATCGACATATTACGACAAAAACCAGGAGGTTATACCTATGAAGCATTTAAAAATCGGACAAAAAATGCTCGTTCTAATCATAACGGCTGTTCTTTTTTTGCTAATGATCGGCGGTACCAGCTATTTCTTTTTGAATCAGACAGCCGAAAAGTCGAAGGAGATATATGAAAATAAACTGGTTTCCATTCAAAACATCGGCCAAATCCGGACAAACAACCGGGCCATCACGGCTTATACACTGGAATTAATGATCACTACTGATTCAAACATGAACCAGGAGCTCCGCCAGAAAACGGAAAGCTTGATTGATGAAAACAACAAGCTCATGGAAGACTACCTGAACGCCAGCAAATCCGATCCGAAAGAACTTGAACTGGCTGAGCCATTTGTAGAAGAATTTAAAACGTTCAGTGAAAAAGCAATCGATGCTCAAATTCTCGCTGGACAAAATAAAAATAAAGAAGCCTACGAGCAGTACTTAGCAGAGGTAGAACCTGCACGTGCAAAAATGACAGAGCTTGGCACTCAATTAAGCAATTATAATCGAGACACGGCGGCTGTATTAAACAAAGAAAACCAGGAAAGCGCCCAAAAAGCGAACGCTATTATTTTAATCGCTTCTCTTCTTTCCATTCTTCTTTTCGCAGGACTTGCGATTTTGATTTCCCGGATGATTACTCACCCTATTCGGGCCATTCAGGAATTAATGAGCCAGGCCCAAAAAGGAGATTTAACTGTTGCCGGAACGTATGCTTCTCGTGACGAGCTCGGCCAGCTGACTGCGTCCTTCAATGACATGACGAACGGACTGCGCGATGTGATTCGGCAGGTCGCTGAAACAGCGGAGCAGGTTGCGGCTTCCTCGGAAGAGCTCAATGCGAATTCAGAGGAAACAACACGCGCGACCGAATTGATCGCAAACACAATGGAAGAAATGGCAAGTGGGTCGGACAGCCAGCTGCGTCAAGTGTCTGACACAACGGCAACGATGAACGAACTGGCAGACGGCGTTCAGCAAATCGCCCGCAATGCGCACTCTGTCTCCGAAACAGCTGCCGGGGCCATTGAACGCGCAACTGCTGGAAACACGTCGATCCGCCAGGCCGTTAACCAAATGGGGTCCATTAATACAACATTCGACGGGCTTTCCGGTGTTATTCAAGGTCTCGGCCGCCGTTCAAACGAAATTGGCCAGATTATTGACTCTATTACAGCGATCGCTGCCCAAACGAATCTGCTTGCGCTGAATGCAGCGATTGAAGCGGCACGGGCCGGCGAACAAGGCCGCGGATTTGCGGTGGTGGCGGATGAAGTTCGTAAGCTTGCTGAAGAATCTGCCCAGTCAGCCAGCCAAATTTCCGAGCTGATTTCCGCTATTCAAGCAGAAACCGCCCAAGCTGTCGAAGCGATGAAATCAGCCACGGCTGAAGTACAGGGCGGTATTGATGTGGTGCATAATGCGGGCGGCTCGTTTGCAGATATTACTTCTGCAATCGGCGACGTAACCGGTCAAATCCAGGAGGTATCCGCCGCTGTCCAGCAAATGGCTGCCGGCACTGAGCAAGTTGTTGCAAGCATGGATCAAATTCATTCTATCTCAGAAAAAGCTGCTGCCAGCACGGAAAATGTCTCGGCGGCATCCGAGGAGCAGATGGCCTCTATGGAGGAAATCGCTGCTTCTGCCCGTTCCTTAGCCGTAATGGCAACCCATCTTCAAGAGATGACCCGACGCTTTACCGTTTAATAAAAAAGCAGTCTCTTTACCGAGACTGCTTTTTTAATAGGTCTGGATTGAGGACAATGGGTAAAACCGCAGCTGCACTTCTCCGTTCACACTGTTCTCCGGGATCAGCCCGAACGCGCGGCTGTCTTTGCTGACTCGGCGGTTATCGCCCATTACAAATAAATATCCGTCCGGAACCCGGTCATACCCGGTTTTTTCCTTTAAAGTAAAGTCACCCATCAGCTTTTCACCGGGCATCAGCCCGTCCCGGTTTTCATCTAAATACGGCTCCTCTGTTGCTTTTCCATTCACGTACAGCACGTCATTTTTCACCTCAATCGAATCTCCCGGTACTCCGATAACCCGCTTAATATAATGTTCATCCGCATCCGGCGCATTAAATACGATTTGATCAAACCGATCAATCTTCGTTGTTTTGGTAATAATGACTTTATCATCGTCCTCAAATGTCGGTGCCATGGATTCTCCGTGTACAATAATACTTGAAAATAAAAAGTAGCGTACAGCACCTGCTATGATGACCGCCATGGCAATCGACTTTATCCACGAAATGACTTCGCTCCAATTCATGTAATTCTTCCCTTCCTTTTTCAGTTGAAGTCATGCCTTTTCTTTATTGTATCAAACCGAATCCTTTCCATGCCAGAATCACCCTTTTTAAAACAGACAACTGCAAGAATATGTTTAGCCATCTTTTGGAAAGGTTAAGGTACTATTGTGTACAAAAAGAAGGAGGAGATCCAGATGAATATTTATGAACAGCAAAAAAACGGCCAGCCGGCGCAGTCACAGTCCAAGCAGCCCGGAATTGAATCTCAAATGGAGCCCCGCCCGATTCAGCCGACTAACTACATAGGCAGCGGCAAGCTAAAGAACCGTGTAGCGCTGATTACAGGCGGTGACAGCGGAATTGGCCGTGCTGTTGCTATTGCCTATGCTAAAGAAGGTGCTCATGTGGCGGTTAACTACCTTGAAGAACATAGTGACGCTGAAGAAACAAAGCAGCTTATTGAAGCGGAAGGTGTACGCTGTCTCCTGCTCCCTGGCGACGTTTCAAAAGAAGATACATGCAAGGAGCTCATAGAGAAAACAGTGAGCGAGCTGGGAAAACTCGATATTCTCGTAAATAATGCAGCGATTCAGTTTCCAACACAAAACATTGAAGACATTACTGAAGAACAGTGGGATAAAACATTCCGTACCAATATGTATTCCGTTTTTTTTATGAGCAAGCATGCGGTGCCGCATTTAAAACAAGGCAGCGCCATTATTTCCACCACTTCTATTAATCCTTATATCGGCAACCCAACCTTAATGGATTACACAGCAACAAAAGGGGCGATCGTCGGCTTTACACGCAGCCTGGCGCAAAACCTGGCGCCAAAAGGCATCCGTGTGAATATGGTGGCGCCCGGTCCTATTTGGACACCGCTTATCCCGGCCACATTTGAAGGTGAGAAAGTCGCCGAATTTGGAACAAATACCCCGCTCGGGCGTCCCGGACAGCCGGCAGACCATGCAGGCGCATATGTGCTGCTTGCATCTGATGAAGGGGCTTATATTACCGGACAATGTATTCATATCAATGGCGGTATGGCGATGTCTTCTTGATCATTCCAGGCAGAAAAGCAGACCGCTTTTCTGCCCTTTTACTTTACATAGAAAGAGGGGAAATAAATTGGATTTTACCGAAAAAAGCACACTCACCTCACACATTCATAATATCCTTCGTTTTTATTACCCTGCCTGTATCGACCAAAAAAACGGCGGCTATCGGAGCGGCTTTTCCGATGACGGGACAGTGACAGACAGCCAAACAAAGCATCTTGTCGGCACAAGCCGGTTTGTTTATCTTTTCAGCATCGGTGTACTGACAGACGGACCGGACTGGTGCCGGGATGCGGCGGAGCACGGCATTCGCTTTTTGACTGAGCACCACCGGGACAAAGAAAATGGCGGCTTCTTTTTTGAGCTCGAAGGCACTCATGTAAAAGATAATACAAAAATGGCCTATGGTCATGCTTTTGTGCTGCTGGCCGCTTCGATCGCCCATCAAGCCGGTGTCCCGGGCGCCAAAGAATTACTCGAGATTGTTGACGAGATAACAGAGCAGCGCTTTTGGGACGAGGAGCATGGCTTGTACCGCGATGAATGGGATGCTTCCTGGTCTGTACTGGCTGCGTACCGCGGGCAAAATGCCAATATGCATATGTGTGAAGCTATGCTGACAGCATTTGAAGCAACTGGGGAAAACAAGTATCTTGACCGGGCATACCTGCTGGCAAAAAAGGTGCCCATAGAACTGCGGACAAAGGGCGGCGGTATGATCTGGGAGCATTACACACCAGACTGGCAGCCGGACTGGGTGTACAACCAAGGTAACACCAAAGACGAGTTCCGGCCGTACGGCTTCATTCCCGGCCATCAGCTTGAATGGAGCAAGCTGCTTCTCTGGCTCGATCGTCACCGTTCGGAGTCCTGGATGCTTGAGGCAGCAGAAGACTTGTACCGAAACGGCTGGGGATATGGACACGACGCTGAGCACGGCGGCATTTACTATTCTCTTTCCCCGGAGCGTGAAGTGATCGACACCGATAAAAATTACTGGGTGATTTCTGAAGCCATCGCCGCTGCCGCTCTTTTAGGCGCAAAAACCGGCCATGATCCATACTGGGACCATTATCGCCAGCTGTTTGCTTATGCCTCGGAGTGCTTTATCGATCATACACACGGCGGCTGGTATACGCTGCTAAATGAACAAAATGAGCGGTACGAAGGAGAAAAAAGCGTTGCCCCTAAAGCTGACTACCATCCGGCGGCAGCCTGTTACCAGGTGATTCTTGCTTTATCATAAAAAATGCCAACAGCATGAAAAAACGATCCCCTAGTGTAAGGGGATCGTTTTTTCATGCTGTTGCTTTCTTATTTCGTCTACACTCTCAACGATTCCTTTCACAAGGGAATCGTTTTTGGCCGGTCAATTTTCTTTTTTTACGGGAGACGCGTCTCTGTGTCTTTTAAACGATTTTGGTCATCAGGCATACGGTTTTTATCAGCCATTTTTTGCGCTTCCTGTTTCTGGGCTTCTTTCATGTTTTCCTTTTGCTTGTTTGTTAATTCCTTTGGATGGTCCATGAAATATCACTCCTTTGTTATGACTGTTCCCGGTCTGACGAGGTATAAACGTCCTTTTTAAAGAGTGGTTTCATTACTGAACCGTCATTCTTCCGCGAAGCCCGTCCAAATAAGCAAGCACCTGGCCGCGCATTTCCGGCCGGCTGAGTGCCATTTCAATGCCGGCACGCAGATAACCGAACTTGTCGCCGATATCATAACGCTGTCCCTCAAGTAAAACGGCATGAATCGGGGAAGCAGCACACTGTTTCCGAAGTGCATCCGTCAGCTGAATCTCTCCTCCTGTGCCACGCTCTAAAGATTCTAAAACAGGAAAAATAGATGGGTTGAGCACATAACGGCCCATAACCGCAATCATCGACGGCGCTTCGTCAACAGATGGTTTTTCCACCAGATCAGCGAGTTCGTACACAGAACCTGTGCAGGCACGGGGGGCGATAATACCGTACTTTGATACGTCCTCCGGCGCAACATGCTGTACGCCGACAACATCGGTCCCCGCCTGTTCGTGCACATCCATCAGCTGGCGAAGCGCCGGCTTTTTAGACATCATTAAGTCATCTCCTAAAAGTACCGCAAATGGTTCATCGCCGATAAATTGACGGGCGGAAAGAACCGCGTGTCCAAGGCCCAGAGGCTCTCTTTGCCGGATATAATGAATGGAAGCTAGATTCGAAATCCCCTGCAGTTCTGCCAGCATCTCATTCCTCCCTTTTCCTTCTAATGTTTGTTCCAATTCAATCGAGCGGTCAAAATGATCCTCAATCGATCTTTTGTTGCGCCCTGTCACAATAATAATGCTTTCGATGCCCGAGGCAGCTGCTTCTTCCACAATGTATTGAATGGCCGGCTTATCAACAACCGGCAGCATTTCTTTTGGCTGTGCTTTTGTAGCAGGCAAAAACCTTGTGCCAAGTCCTGCTGCTGGAATGACGGCTTTTTTAATAGTCATATTGATTTTCTCCTTTCCTTTGCTGCCTGAACACCCAGAAACGGCTGCCGAAAAATGTGACGGACAGGCCGCTGAGTGTGGCGATGGTTTTACTAACAAAAAGCGGCTGCCCGCTTAAAAGGGATAGCAGAAACGTCGACATAGAAAGAGCAATCGCATTCAGGAGAATAAACTTTGTTATCTCCTCCATATTTGTCCGCCTGCTTGCTTTAAACGTCCATGACCGGTTCCAGACGAAGCTGTTGAGCGTGCCTGCACTGTAGGATAATACTTGTGCCCACAAGTACGGCACACCAACCGACCAAAGAGTGAAAAAAAGGAGCATATCGACCGCTGTATTCAACACGCCTATAATCCCAAATTTCATCACTTCATTTAAATTTCGCATAGCGGGTCACAACGTCGCTTTCATGCTCGGATTGACGGCTGTCACGCAAAATATACAGCGGCCGGTTTTTTGCTTCGTCGTAAATGCGGCCGATATACTCTCCAATGACGCCCAGCATAATGAGGATGACACCGTTGAAAAACAGCATAGTGAGCAGTAAGGATGACCATCCCGGAGTCGTGGTATCTGTAAATAAGCGCTGATACAAGACGATCAAAATAGCCAGTGAGCTTGCTGCTGACAGCATGACGCCAAGCAGGCTTGCCAGCTTGAGCGGTTTATATGAAAAAGAGGTGATGCCGTCCATTGAAAACTTCAGCATTTTTTTGAGCGGGTATTTTGTTTCGCCAGCCAGCCGTTCGTCCCGTTCATATTCAATCGCGGTTTGTTTAAAGCCAACCCAGCTGACAAGACCGCGGACAAAGCGGCTTTGTTCTTTCATGCCCTTCAGCTGATCGCATACTTTCCGGTCGAGCAGGCGGAAATCGCCGGTATCGAGCGGAATATCGATATCGGTAGACGCCCTCAGCAGCCGATAAAACATTTTCGCCGTTTGTTTTTTGAAAAAGGTCTCTCCTTTGCGCTTTGTCCGCTTGGCGTACACAACATCATAGCCTTCTTTCCATTTCTCAATCATGTCTAGAATAAGCTCCGGCGGATCCTGTAAATCAGCATCAATCACCACGATTGCGGAGCCGGCAGCATGATCCATGCCGGCTGTAATCGCAATCTGGTGTCCGAAATTACGAGAGAAATCAAGATATTTCATATGGCGGTCCTGCACCGCAATCTCTTTTAAAATATCAATGGTCGCATCCTGGCTGCCGTCATTCACAAACAGCAGCTCATACGAACCGTCTGCCTGATCCATTACTGTTTTAAGGCGGCTGTATGTTTCACGGATCACTAATTCTTCATTGTATACTGGGATAATAATGGAGTATTTCAAATCCTCACGCTCCTTCATAAACATATAAACCGCTCCAGTCATCAGATGTGACTTCCTTGCAATGCTCTTGAATCCATTCGGTTACTTCACTATTTTGGCCGCCGCCCGGTCCGCCGCCTGATGTCATGAAAAACTTCACTTCTCCGCTGGCTGTCATTTCTTCCAGTTTTTCAACCGTCATAGCCGGATCGGAGCCGCCAAATCCTCCCATAGCCAGGGCTGTATAGTCTGTATTTAAAATGATGCTGGCAGCGGAATTCGCATTTTGCACTGCAACTAGGTAGGTTTCGCCTGTATTGTTTTCCTCCAAGTAGCTGATCAGCTCTTCGCTCATCTCTCTGCCCATACCACCGCCGCCTCGGCCGTCTGAACTGTTTTCATCTGTCCCGTCAGGACGCTCCATTCCAGCTGGCATTTCAACATCTTGAGGCATTTCCATTCCTTCCGGCATCTCCGGACGTTCACCGTCTGCTGCCATCGCCATCCCCCGGTCAGCGAATACACCGCCTCCCGGTCCGCCTGCTGCAGCAGGTCCGGCGGTTGGCATGATGCTGTTTGTCGTACCCGCCACAACGGGGATTGCCGCCCAGTAAGCCGGCATTAAAAGCAGTCCCAGCATCGCCGCTGTCCGGACATGATGGGCGTATTTTGTCGTGATAATCAGCAGGATGCAGACCATCAATCCGAGAGCCAGCACTCCGCCGATCAGCCATGGCTGAATCGAGTCAATGTTCTGGTAAAGTACGTATGCCTCAAAAGCAAATGTAGCCAGCAGCGCTATTGGAAACAGCAGGCGGCTCCAGTTCTTTTTCTCCTTGTGCAGTCCCCACAGCACTGCGCCGCCAATAGCTGTTAAAGCCGCAACAGCCGGTCCCATCATGCTTAAATAGTAGCGGTGGTAAAAGCTTGCGATGCTGAAAAAGCCTATCATCGGAAGCAGCCATGCCAGCCAGAAAATAGCGAATTTATGCTGCATTGTAAGTGCCCTTTGACGCTTGATCGATACCGCTATTCCGATTAAACCGACCAGGACAAATGGAAGCAGCCAGCTCGACTGCCCAGACATCGAATCTGAGAATAAACGCAGAACGCCCGCTTCGCCAATATCTTCACCGCCGGCTCCCTGAGAAGAGTTGTTATTCAGTGAGCCGCTTGATTTATCATTGGTACCGCCGCTTTTTGATTGGTCTCCTGTCAGCCGCTGAATCCCGTTATAGCCAAATGCCAGCTCCAGTACTGAATTTGTCTGGCTTCCACCGATATATGGACGGTTCTCTTCCGGCGTCAGCTGTACAGCCGCTGCATATGAAACCGAAACGCCCAGTAAAACGACTGTTGCCATAGCCAGGTGAACGATTCGTTTTTTCCAGTTGTGCTGCGCAGCGATTAAGTAAAAAAGATAAAAAGCCGGTACAACCATGTACGCCTGCAGCATTTTAATGTTAAAGCCGATCCCAACCAACCCCATGGAAAGGAGCAGCCAGCCGAATTTTTTTTGCTGAACCGACTTCATGAGGGCCCATACAGCAAAAAGCAGTGTTAAAATCAGCATCGCATCTGTATTGTTCGTCCGTGTTACCGCAACGAAAATCGGTGTTACCGCCAGCACAAGCCCCGCCCAGCGTGCGGTTTTCACACCAAATACGGGTTTGACAATCCTATATAAAACAAAAACGGATAGTACACCGGCGATCGCTTCCGGAAGCAGCACGCTCCAGTCACTCACGCCAAAAATCTTCGCGCTCATCGCTTGAACCCAAAGAGCGACCGGCGGCTTATCCACCGTAATAAAATTGCCTGAGTCCAATGACGCGTAGAAAAACGACTTCCAATTGGTCGTCATGCTTTTCACAGCCGCCGTATAATACGAGTTGGACCCTGATGCCCCTATGTTATAAAAATTCAATATCGCTGACAGCGCCAAAATCGCCGCGAGCCACGGATCAAACCGTTTCTTCATTCTCTTCACACTCCATTTTCTTCTATCGATATTCTGAAGTGTAAACCGCGTTGGTGAAAGAACGGTGAAAACAAACAGTTTTTTATGAAAGAAAAACGCCCGTGCCCCATTGGCACAAGCGCTTTTCGTCAGTTCCGGTTTCCACACATCAGTTCCGTACTACGGCTGTACAGCTTAATGGTGTTGCCAAAGGGGGCCTGGGGCAGTACCGGAGAAAGTGCGGCTTGCCGGAGCGGGTGTTCTATTTTTTGCTGATCCGCTCCCCTCCTCCCTCTTCAATGCGTTCGGCTGTTGCCTCCACATCCTCTACTACGAGACAAAGATGAAAAAAGCCTGGGCGGTATCCTTCTGGTTCTCTTCGATCCATCCTTGGCCCCATAAATTTGAACAGCTCCAGCCCTACCCCGTTTCTGGCTGTTAAGGGGCATTTTTCATTCTCTTTACGTGCTTCCCTGTAAATCCTGTGTCATATTGGGGTTTTCTTCTTCCGACAATACGGCCCGGCAATGGGCTCAAACCCGAGGGTTTTCTCATACCAATCGACCGCTTTCTCCAAATCCGGCACGGCGAGCCTTATATGTGTAATAGCCATCATCTTTTCTCCTCCTTTTTTACGTCTTTATCCCGTCTTGAGGTTTACAATAATTGAAAAAGCGAGTACACTACCGCAAACGGAGGTGTAAAAGGATGGAAAAGGAGATTTTGGCAGCATTACGGAGCATTGAACAGGAATACGATGTGAAGATCCTGTACGCCTGTGAATCAGGGAGCCGTGCATGGGGGTTTCCATCTCCGGACAGCGACTGGGATGTTCGCTTTTTTTATATACACCGCCCAGAAGTGTATCTCAGCATTGACCCTGTAGGTGTTGGAAAAAAACGTGACGTGATTGAACGCCCGATTCATGATGAGCTTGATGTAAGCGGCTGGGATCTGACCAAAACACTTAAGCTGTTTCGTAAATCCAATCCACTGCTTTTGGAATGGCTGTTCTCCGATATTGTATATGAAGAACTGTACCAAGCCGCCGGGCAGATGAGAGAAATGAGCGGCAGCGTGTTTTCACCGGTTTCCTGCATGCATCATTACATCAATATGGCAGCCAGCAACTACCGGGCTGTACACCAAAAAGAAAACAGTAAACTTAAACTATATTTTTATATCCTGCGCCCGGTGCTCGCCGCTAAGTGGATTGCTGATCGGCAGACTATCCCCCCTTTTCCGCTCGGTTCCCTGCTGGACGCGCTGATTAGGGACAAAGCACTCCTGATGGCCATCCAGCAGCTTGCTGCACAAAAAACAGCGGGTAAAGAGGGAAACGGTGGATCCGACATTGCTCTCATAGACGCATTTCTTAAACGGGAGATAGAAGAGCTTCGAAGCCGTGCTGCGTCCCTCAAGCGGCCGTCAGAGAATCCAACAGAACGCTTAAACGATTTGTTCCGCCAAACATTGAAGGAGGTGTGGAGTGAATGAAAAAAATTACCTTGCAGCCGCACAGTTTAACGAATGCAGACCGAATTTTTACGCTGACTTCTGCGCCCGAGATAAAGGAATCGCTTGGCCTGCAAGTAAATACAGTCCATGACACGATTGACTTTTTACAGGCAGTGATGGCGGAAGAGCTGGAAGGAAAAACAGTATCACGGGCAATAATCAATGAAGACGGTAAACTAATTGGTATTACAACTTTAATGTTCATTGACCGGGAAAACGGTTCATGCAGTCTCGGCACATGGATTGGACACGAATATTGGGGACAGGGCTATAACAGGGCTTCTAAATACGCTATTTTGCAGACAGCTTTTGCTGAGCTGGGCCTTAACCGCGTTTTTATCGGCGCGCGCCTTGTGAACAAACGGTCACAGGCCGCGCAGAAAAAACTGCCGTTTATTACCTGTAGCGTCGAAGCGGATTACCCGGACATACATGCAGCACTTGAAAAAAAAGAAGGGCAGCCCTGCTTGTTAAACGTTGTGTACCAGGCCGATTTCCCGCTCGTCCGACCGGCAAATACCGAAGACATTCCAGCCGTCCAGGCTGTCGCACGGGCAGCGTGGTACGATACATATGAAGAGATCATTCCACGGCCTGTGCAGAATGCTTTTTTGGATCACGCTTATGCGGTAAACCAGCTTAAGGAGCGCTTCCAGAGCTTGTTTTTCGTGGCTGAGTGCGGCGGGCAGGTGGTCGGGTTCGCAAACGCCGTGCAAGAAGGGCCAAATGCCAGTTTGCAGGCGGTCTATCTCCATCCGGATGCCCCGAGGCAAGAGATCGGCACACGGCTGCTGCATGAAATGATCAATCATTTTTCCAAACCCTGCACTATAACTGCTGATGTAGAAAGTGGCAACGTGTCCGGGGAGCAATTTTACGAGACGAATGGTTTTTCCTTTGTAGAAGAATACGAAGAAAACTTTTTAGGTCATACATGGCATACGAAAAGGATGCAGCGGAAATGCGGACAAATAAAAAAGGGTGTCTCCTTATGAGATACCCTTTTTTAATACACTTTTTCTCTATGTATATCTAACTCTCTGCGCTCAAGCTCTTCTTCGAGCAGCAAGAGAAAATCGTGATCCAGATCCAGTTTCACTGCTTTTTTATACGCTTCCACAATAAACTCATCCGTTTGCTCTTTCATTGTTAAACACTTCCCCCTTTTCTAAAAGAACATATACCTTCCTATACCCTTCTTTAAACCTTTTTTATCAAAAAAAAAAAAACCGCCCCTTAATTGGACGGCTCATTTTTCATGTACTGTACCCAATCGGCTGGCTGAATTTGATTGGATACATCCAAAATCTTTTCCATTACCCGTTCCCGCTCCGCACCTTGAAGAAGGGTCGGCTGGTAATCATTCCGGTCTGTTCGTGAAGAAATGGAGAAAGGTACCACATTAATATCTTTTCCATCCGTCAGCTTTCCATCTTTTACTTCAAACGTCTGCTGGAACACGTACGTATCTTTATCGGACGGATTGCGATTTCCGCCAAACATAAAGTTACCAAGACTATAAACAATAAATTTACCATTATATTCTTCAATTCCCTGTACCACATGCGGATGATGCCCTACAACAAGGTCAGCCCCGGCATCGACTGCAAATCGGGCCAGTGTCTTCTGCGATTCTTCCGGCACGTAGCTTCTCTCCACTCCCCAGTGAAAATGGACAATCACGATCGCCGCGCCCTTTTCCCGCATCTGCGCAATATCCACTTCCACCTGATCACGGATCTCCGCCGTATCGGCCCAGCCTTCATAGCCGAGCGCACCGACTTTCACACCCTTTACTTCTGTTAAAAAGGAATCTTCATAACCAAAAAAGCCAATGTTCGCTGCTTTTAAATTCGCCTTTGTATCTTCATATCCTTGCTCCAGGTAATCAAAAATATGATTGTTGGCCACATTGACTGCTTCTATACCGCCATCCGTTAAAATCTGTGTATATTCTGGATCTCCTTTAAAACGGAATTTTTTTTCTGCTTTTTCTGTCGCTTCGGTCAGTGTCGTCTCCAGGTTTACCGTTGTCAAGTCATCACGTTGAAAAATACCGTTCAGCCCTTTTGTAAAATGAGCTAAGCCGTTCCGCTCTGCTTCATCTGGAAATGACCCGGCATATGTGAATGTCTCATCCGTTCCAAGTGTAAAGTCTCCTGCTGCACTCACTTTAATTGATACAGGCGGCGTTTCTTTTTGGGAAGCCGTTGTTTCATCCAAAATACCTTTTGGTACCCCCTGTGCTTTTTCTTTCGTCACCATTATATTTAACACAACAGCTGCTGCAACGGCTAAACATAAGCCGAAAAGCGACACTCTGACCCAGCTTTTCAGCCGACGGCGCTTTCGTCTTTCCATCCTTCTTTGTTCTGGCATAATGTACCTAATCCCCCTGATCCCTATTTATACCATTATACAACATTTTCGGCCAAAATAGGAGATCAATGGTGGTGCTTCATATCTACGGAAGGCCCATTTTGCTCAACGTCTGCTTCTACGCCCACCCATATTTTTTTGGTTGGCATAATATGCTGTCCATTCGTTTGAATATCCGCTTTTACAAAATAAATTCCTTTTTCTATAATCCTTTTTTGTGCTGTAAAAACCCCGTCTTTTCCTTCCTGCATGGGCAGCGTTTCCCTTTGTCCGCCTTCCGGCCAAAAAGAAACAGATACGTCCGCACCCGGTGATGTGGCAATCTGTATATGGCCGGCTGATACATCAATCTCTGCATCCAGTTTTTCCTCTGCGACATACTGATCCGCTGAATCGGGATCAAGGCTGCAGCCGGATAATAAAAATAGACTACTAAAGATGATCCACTTTCTCATGCTGCAAATCCTCCTCTTACCCGCTTTGCGATTTGATCAATGATCCATACACCGAGCATGGATGCACCTGCAAGTGGAAACAAAATACCAAGCATAATAATCAGTGCCCATAATCCTTTTGCCACTCCCGCTGCAGGACGCGCGGGTGCGCCGTGCTTCCGCTTCCGCCATAGAAGCAGCCCGCTTACAATAACAAGTATCATCCCTATACAAACTGCAAGCCCAGTCAGCTTGTTGATCATACCAAACTGTGACCCTTTATGGAGGGTAATGCCGAGCGCAATCGCCTTACCGGCCGGTCCGTAGTCTTCATAACGATAGTCTGCCAGTACTGCGCCGGTATACTGATCAATATGCATCGTCACTTCATCCTGTGCTTTTGGAGGAAACGCGGAAACCGTGTACACGCCTGTTTTCTCCTGCGGAATAAATAAGTCATAGCCCGGCTTAATGCCCCGTTCATTGATAATATGGATAACATCATCAATCGACAGCGGGACATACGCCGATTGCACAGACTGCGGCACTGGAAGATTTTCCGCCGACCAGCCAACATCCGCTACATCTTCTGTTTTCAAGCCCGAAAGCGGCGCTTCCCCCACCCAGATCGATGGCGGATAGCCTTCTCCAGAATTGGTTGCCGCGTTTTGCACCTGCGTACCCCAAAAACCAGACCACGGCAGGCCCGTCATGATAAGAAAAAACATGCCGGCGGAGATCCAGGCGGCTGGGACTACATGCAAGTCGCGGACGAGTGTCCGGCTTCCTTTGGAAAAACGCGGCAGCACAACGCCCCATATTCTCTCCTTCTTACGCGGCCACCAGAGATACGCCCCCGTAATGATTAAAATCAGTGCCCAGCACGCGGCCAGTTCCACCAGCCGGTCACCGACTGTGCCTGCCATTAATTCGCCGTGAATTTTTTCAAGCTTGTCCATAATCCGGTCCGTGTCATCGAACGTTCCCATAATCTGCATCGTGTGCGGATCTACAAATACGGTCATCGCTGTTCCGTCATGATCGGTGATGCCGATTTCTGCTGACCGGTCTGCCGAATCTGCAGGACGGTAGCGTGTGATAACGGCATGCGGATATTGCTCTTTAACACCCGCAAACATATGACTGGCTGGCATCATCTCTGACTGCGGCTTTACATCGTATAAATCTGCATAAAGCGCATGCTCAATTTCTGCTTTAAACAAATAAACTGCACCTGTTATCGCGAGTACAAGCAAAAAAGGTGCAAAAATGAGACCGGCATAAAAATGCCAGCGCCAAATCCACTGGTAATGCCTTCGCGATTGTTCCATTTTCCTGCCCCCTCTTTTTCTTTACTTCATGCATTATACAGATCAGATGTGAACATCGCGTGAAGAATAAATGAAAAAATGCCCGTTTGATTTAAACGGACATTTTACGAAGAACAACCATAGATATTGTAATAATGGTAAAGGCACACAAACTTAAAAACGGAATGGTAATAAACCCAAGCCAGTTAATATATTCTCCTGAGCAGGGAATACCGCTTGTACACATTTCAAAATGCTTCATCGCCGGTATCTTTTGCAAAGCATAGTGATATCCTGCGATCCCCATTCCGAATATGCTGACCGGCAGAATGTAGCGGTACATGCGTGTGTCGCCCCAATAAAACGCCAGGCCGAGAAAAATACAAAGCGGGTACATTAAAATACGCTGGTACCAGCACATCGTGCAAGGAATAAACCCCATTTGCTCACTGAAAAACAAGCTGCCAAGCGTGGCTGTAAGAGCCGTGAGCCAGGCGGCGAGAAGCGGCTTACTCAGCATCAGCCGCTGCCTCATCTACCATTTTGACTAAATCGTCAAACGAGTTTCCTTCAAACTTTTTTCCGTTTACGAACAGAGTCGGTGTTCCAGATACCTGGAGCTCTTTTGCCGTTTCGGCGTCTTTTTCCCACGCTGCCATCGAGCCTTCTTTTTCCACGACCGCCATCACTTTTGCCACTTCTTCATCGGTTGCAATCTCCGACAGCGTTTCTTTTAAAAAGTCATTCGTATATAGGTCGACTTTTTCAAATGATAAATCATCCGGCTGTTTTTCATACATAAGATGATGGAACTTCCAGAAGCGGTCATTGCCAAGTGTCTGATAAACTGCTTCAGCAAACTGAGCCGACCGATTGGAATCCACGTTAATAAATGAGTAATTCATAAAATAAAACTTTGCTTTTCCCGTTTCCACGAGTTGTTCATTGATCAGCGGAAAAAACGATTCATTAAAATCTTTGCACACAGGGCATTTATAATCACCAAATTCTACAATGGAAACTGGCGCCTCTTCTTTGCCTAAAAATGGTTCCTTCTCATAATTAATCTCGGCACTTTTTTCACTTACGTTCGATAAAAAAACGACTCCTGCCATACAAATGGCAAAAAAGCCGACAATCCAAAAAACACCTTTCGCCAAACTTTTCATCTCCTTTAAACTGCGGTTCGCAGCTTCTCTCTATTCAAACATCTCTTTACAACAGCACATCAATAAATAACAAGCAAATCCCAGCAAAAACAGACAGCGACCAAAAAGCTGACTGAACCGGTATATGCAGCGGCCGGTCCGCAGCCGGGTTCAGCAGGCGGTGAATCCGCTCGTTTACAGATGTATCGGCAAAAGACACACAGGACAACGGCATATGAATTTGCCTGCCTGCTTTGATCATTTTAACAAGCGCGCTGCCAAGCTCGGCTGCAGAGCCTGTCCTCTCAATCGCATACGCATCAGCCAGCAGTTCTTTATCACGCCGATACTGCTCCCGTACCCATCCTAAAATAGGCATGTACCATAAAACAGATGCCGACACCGCCAGCAAAAAAACTTT
Source organism: Domibacillus sp. PGB-M46 (assembly GCF_022668875.1). Taxonomy (GTDB): domain Bacteria; phylum Bacillota; class Bacilli; order Bacillales; family Domibacillaceae; genus Domibacillus. Next base: position 100,293 of record NZ_JAKGCR010000001.1, read on the forward strand.
CAACGGATCGCGGCTTCGATGATGATAGAGTTCATGATACACGACTGCCTCAAATTCCGAGTCCGTCAGCATGTCCTTTAATCCAGTTGACAGAACGACAACCGGCCGAAAAAATCCCATTGTCACTGCCACGGGGGCAGGGTATGAAATCAAGCGGATATCCGCACTGTACCGCTTGGACCATTCGCTTGTCAGTGTACTGATTTCATATGCGCCAAACCACCGTCTCAGACGAGAGGCCAGAAGCCATTGCCTGCTAATCTTCCAAACGAATAGTATAAGCGTGCTGAACACAAGCGCATCAACGGCGTATTCAAAAAACGTCAAACCGATCCATTTTAACGCGCTATGGCACACAGCGACGAAATTCAAGCGCACATCCCAGCCGGCTAACAGCGAAACAGCATAAAGCCCCATCTGGGATAAAATCGTACCCGAGGCAAGCAGGCTGACAAGAAACAGACTTTTTGATGGATGTGTAGTCCTCATATTACCGGTCCTTTTTCCATTCTTTTATTTTCTGCTCCAGCTGTGCGACCAAGTCATCATCTGCTTCATCAAGCGCATCAATCATATGACTGACAACCACGCTTCCAAATTCATCTACCAGCTCCTGTGTCATTTCTTTTGACTGGGTGTTTACAAACTCTTCCCGTGTAAGAACCGGCTGGTACATAGAAGTCCGTCCTTCTAACCGTTTTGTCAGGATGCCTTTTTCCACGAGACGGTTCATGACCGTCATGACAGTATTGAAATTAGTCGCTTTATCCTTTTCTAATTCATGTTGAACGTCCTTGATCGACTTTTCGCCGCCGCACCAAAGCACATCCATAATTTTAGCTTCAAGCGGTCCAAAAAAACGGTTCAAGCCGCGCTCATTAAATTTAAAAGATTGAATTTTCACTTCCCGCCCCCCTCACATTACTCATTGTAGTGTGCAGGCGAAGACTTCGTCAAGAATCCATTGTGTAACATTTTTGAAACAAAATCTTAACAATTATTTCGCTCATTTCATAGTAAACTACAAAGCATAGTGTTACAACACTATGCTTTGTAGTGAATAATAAAAAGGAGGATTTACAATGGAAAAAGGAAACCTTATTTTGAGGATTGTGCTTGGATTTACGTTTTTTATGCACGGATTAGACAAGTGGAGAGGCGGCATTGACGGCACAGCCGGTTTTTTTGAAAGTGTAGGAATTCCGGGCTTTATGGCGTATGTGGTTGCAGGCATCGAACTTGTTGGAGGTATCCTTTTAATGCTCGGATTGGGTGTGCGCATCCTGTCTATTTTGTTTGCCGTTATTTTAATAGGGGCCATTTTTACAGTCAAGCTGTCGGCTGGTTTTTTAGGCGGACTGGAATTGGATATTGTACTGCTGGCGATGTCTGTTCACCTGGCTCTTGCCGGCTCGTCTAAATATGCTCTTGATTCTCGCATAAAAGTAAAAGCAGCCTCCTAAGGAGTGCTGCTTCTTTTTTTCTTATATTATATTGGAATACCGCCAGAACCGGTTAGCTGTCGGCGGAGCCAGGCGCCCAAGCCCGCGGCTCTCGGAACGGTGCAGCGGCTTCCATTCCCCGCCTCCGCTTTTTAAATACACTTCATGATGCGGTGCTTCATCATGTTCACCGCTTATCTCCATCAATCCGTTTGTATAAAAAGCGGCATGCACCTTATACACAATGTCCGGTGATGGCATTAACGGGTTGCCTACGGAATGATCAAGCAGAAAAGATAGCTTTTCCTCGTCGGTTTGTATACTTTTTATGACAATCCCTTCATCTGAAGCCCGGTCCCGTTCAACCAGTTCCTTTTCTACAGTATAGCCTTCAGATGCGCCAACACTCCGTGAAAGCGTAACATTTTTGCCCTTAATCTTCACTTCAGCTCTTGTCCGGTACCGCTCCGCTTCTGGATCAAATGTCCGTCCGTCTCCTGCGAAAAAGCGCATTTTCGATAAAACATTCGGGTTTTCTACCCACTCATCTTCTAAAAAGGTTGTATAACGAAGAACATGGTCGCGATCTACAGAGGCCTGCTGTTCTTTTAACGCATCGGCCGGCCGGCCAATATCTTTAAAAAGCAAAAACGTTTCAACAAGCATATCATCTTCATTCTTTTGAACTTTTAACAAATCGATCACTTTGGCAATCGGAGATGGTTTTTCCGCCGCTTCTTCATCTCCCGGCTCAAGCGGCCGGACACCTTTAATTTCGTATACATATGATTCATTCATCGTTATACGGGTATCATGAAAACCCGGCTCTGTTACGGTTCCGGCATATTCATCGTTACGGTAAATCGCATACTCCTCTACACCGCGAATCGGCTCCCAGGCCATCGCGATTTTTCCTTCTTCTACAACTGTTGTAACAATCAGTTCCTGCAGCGGAATGTCCGCATTTTTGTCCTCACGCTCTACTGCTGTTGCCGTTTGAACCTTCAGCGTGCTGTCTCCTTTAAATAAATAGGAATATGTGGTTCCCGGTTTCAGGCCTGTATCTGTAAACGTCGTATCCTGGCCGCTGTAGACCTCTTTGCCGTCTTTTAAAATGCGCACCGGTCCTGCTGTCTCCCAGCTCAGAGAAATGCGGTCCGGTGTCTGGCTGACTCGTGTAAGATTCATGATGACGCCACCTTTCTTTCTCTTTCTTTACCCGCCTTTTTACTGTTCAAAAACTTTGCAAAAAAGAAGCCGACTTTATTCAGCTTCTTTTTTTACCGATTTTAATCAGTGCGGCTAATAAAATAAGCACCGGTACTCCGAGCAAAAGCCCGAGGCCCACGGTGTAAAAGCTTTCGACAATCATTGGCGCTCCTCCAGCTTTCTTTCTATTCGGTCCAGCTGCTTTGATCGTCTGCGCCAGGAGCGTATACCGATGAAAATCAAACCGGCTGGCACGAAGAGCATCAGCAGCATAACTATTTGAAATAAAACGTCGGCGATATTTATGTTACTCATATGGCAGCCTCCAATCTTTTTTTTAGTATATAAGTTTTTTCCAAAACAAAAAAGCCCTGGCTCCCCAGGGCTTTTTTGTTACGCTGTCCAACTCCGGATGTCCAATCCGCTGCTGGGTTACAAGGGCTGACGGCCGGCCGCTGGCTGACAGCTCTTGATCCAGGTAAGCTTTGTGCTTTTCTCAATGTCCAGCTTCAGCCAGCCAGCCCCTCGGTCATAAGCCGTCAGGCTGAACGGCCGCCTTACGCTTTTCTTTAATGCAATGGCATTTTGTCAACACCAAGGTCTTCAAGCTGTGTTTTCGCTTCTTCAATCAGGCTTTCTGCTTTTGCTTTTGTTTCATCATCCAGCCCTTGCAGCATATTACCGCGTCCTTTGCCGCCATGTCTGCCATGTTCAGGCAGATCTACACCAAGCGCTTCAAGCTGCTCGTCCGCTTGCTCACGTGTTAAATCTCCACTTTTCAGTTTTTCCATAATCGCTTCCGCTTTTGCTTTTGTTTCATCATCCAAGTCCGCAAATAGATCCGGGCGCTCAGGAAGAGTGATACCGAGTGCTTGAAGCTGTTTCTTTGCTTCTGCCTCCGTTAAAATGCCGTTCTTTTTCTTTTCTAAAATCGCTTCGGCTTTTGCTTTCGTATCTTCATCTAAGCTTGAGAGAAAGCCGTCCTTGCCGCCACGTTCATTGGTTTCAATACCGAGCGCCGCCAGCTGCTCCTCCGCTTGATCATGGGTAATGGTGCCGTTTTCTGCCTGCGCAAGAATATTATCGGCTTTCTTCTGTGCGGCTTCATTCAAATCCGCATCTTCTACATCTTGTGCCAGATGACCGATGCCTTTGCCACGCTCTGGCATTTGAACTCCCAGTGCTTCAAGCTGTGTTTTTGCTTCTTCTTCCGTGATCTCACCGGCTTTCTTTTTATCCACAATGGCTTCGGCTTTCGCTTTTGTTTCCTCATCCAAGTTCGCGAACATCCCGTCTTTTTCCGGAAGGTCCACACCGATGGCTTCAAGCTTTGTCCGTAAATTACTCATAATAGTGTCTGCTTTTGCCTGTGTGCTGCTGTCGAGTGCAGAATTGCTCGCTGCAAACACCGGCAGGCTTGCTGCACCGAGGACACCTAGTGATAGGGCTCCGGTCACCACTACATTAAAAACGCTTTTTTTCATTCACTTTCCTCCTTTAGATTTGAGCTTTTCCAGCCCTGCTCATACTGTAACCAGCCTTGGTGAAAAATCAGTGAAAGTTATTCACTTTGCGCGGATAACGTCATCGAAATCGTTTGCTCCTTGCCGCCTCGATAAATGGTGATGTTCACTTTGTCTCCAATGTTCGCTTTATTGTACAAGTACTTTCGGAATTCTGATGTGCTTGCCACTTTTGTATCATTAATCTTTACAATCACATCTCCAACCTCAAAGCCGGCTTTTGCGGCTGATGACCCCATTTCCACTTGGGAAATTACAGTGCCTTCCGTGACGCTTGCCGGCAAATTCAGCTGGTTTTCTGTAACTTCACGTGATAACACACTCACATCTTCCAAACCTACTCCAAGGTACGGACGATCCACTTTCCCGTCTTCCATCAATTCTTGAATAACCGGGATGGCATCCTCAGATGGGATGGCAAAACCAAGCCCTTCTACACCTTCTTCCGCAATTTTCATGCTGTTAATGCCGATCACCTGGCCGGTACTATTAATAAGCGCGCCGCCGCTGTTTCCCGGGTTGATCGCCGCATCGGTTTGAATGACATTTGCTTCCCATTCACCTGCTGAGGTTGAAACCGGCACAGACCGGTTGATTCCACTGACAATCCCTTCCGTAACTGAACTTGATAAATCCAGTCCGAGCGGGTTGCCGATTGCTGCTACCTGCTGACCTAATTTAAGGGCACTTGAATCACCAAAGTCAGCGACTTCAGTAACATGGTCACTGGAAATTTTCAAAACAGCAAGATCCGTCAGTGCATCCGTTCCAACTACCTCTGCATCAATCCTCTCTCCTCCTGCCAGCGCCACTTCCACCGTGTCGGCTCCCTCCACGACATGGTTATTCGTTACAATGTAGCTGACATCTTTCCCTTTTTTGAAAATAACTCCCGAGCCAGTACCAGCTTCTGTTTCCTCAGTACCTTCACCTGTAGCAGCCATGGACTGGCTGCCAAAAGGATTAAATTGCTCCTGCTGCTGCAAATTAACGACACCGACAACCGCTTCACTCATTGAATCAATGGCGGACATTAAGTTATTTTCCGAAGAGGAAGCCGTTGATGCCGGCTGTACAGTGATTTCATTTGCTGTATTTGACGACTTTGTTTCAGTCGCTGTTGTATTGGTATCAAGCAGAGATGGTGCCATATAAAACATCATTGTGCCGCCGGCCAAAACACCCGTAAATGAAGCGGCTGCCATTTTCATGAAACCGGCCTTTCCTTTTTTCTCTGGCTGTGGTGTATAACGTTCTTCTGTCTCCATATTTATCTGCTCCTTTTGCGTAATTGATTTACTGAATTGACTTTATTGTAGAAAAGAAAAGTGAAAAGACGGTGAAAATGCAGAAAAAGTGTTTTTTATTTTATTTCGGTTGATGGTCTTTCCCACCGCTCACCTAAAAACGGCTTGGCTGTTCTTACACAGGCGGCGGTGAACAATAAAAAAGCTGTTTCCCTATTATGCGGAAACAGCTTTTTCTTTTGGTATCGTAACAATAAATGTACTGCCCTTTTCCGGCTCGCTCTCTACAGAAATGGTGCCGTGATGAATATCAACAATCCACTTGCCGATCGATAAGCCTAGCCCATGCCCGCCGACAGTGCGGGTGCGCGATTTATCAGAGCGGTAAAAGCGGTCAAAAATACGAGGCTGGTCATCAGGATGAATACCGATGCCTTCATCTGTTACTTTCATCGTCCAGTGACGGGCGGTCTCTGATAATTGCAGGCTGACCCTGCCTCCGTCCGGTGAATACTTGACTGCATTATCCAGCAAAATGTACATAAGCTGTTTTAATCGCTCCCGATCCCCCATGACCGGCAGGCTTTCCGGTGCTTCTATCTCAAGTGAAACACCGTTTGTTTCGGCATGCAGTGTCAGCGATTCGATCACACGGCCAGCTTCTTCCCTCACATCGAAGCTGGCCACTGTACGCTCTACCCCGCCCGAATCAGCACGGGCCAGCACAAGCAGATCGCTGACAAGCCCTGTCATTCTTTTCACTTCCGACTTCATATTTCGCAGTAGTTTCTGTGCAAAAGGATCTGCTTCAACACCGTCGGTCATGTGAATCGCATCAATGGATGAAAGCATGACACTGAGCGGCGTCCGCAGTTCATGTGAAGCATCACCGACAAACTCTTTCTGCCGGTTAAAAGCATTTGAAATGGGTCCCATCGCTTTTTTCGACATAACAGAGCTGATAAAAATCGCTACGCCGGCAAACAGTACCGTTAAGCTGACCAGCACAACAAGCAGCCATTGAAACAATTGATACGCAAAAGAAATGTCCTTGCCAATGTAAATCATGCCGACAAACTGTCCATTATAAAAAATCGGGCTGCCGTCGATCATCAGCCGGACTGTATCAGATTTCGGCTGTTCTTTAATTTCTTTTCCGCCGATACGCCGTTCATCAAATTGCACCTGTATGGTTTCTTCACGAATTTGATTGCGGTCAGGCACCCAGCCCGACACAAGCGAAAACAAATCCTCCCGTATATTCGGAACCATCTCATTTCCCATTACAAAATTCCCGTCTGCATCTGTCACATAGTAAAAAAACTGGTCAACCCCGGCAAGCACCAGCTCCTGGCTGCCGATTCCCTGCAATTCATTTCGGGCGCTCTCTGCCAAGTAATTACTGATCACCCGCGTTTCCTGCCGGGTCAGCTGTTCAAGCTCCCGATGCTGGTCACGCAAAATCACGATATATAGCAGCGTGTATACAACCACGATAAAAAGAACGAGAAACAGCATAATTAAGCTGCTGTACTGCATAGTGAGTTTCCGCTGTGTTTGTTGAAACAAGTCGCTGCTGCTCTTGAACCAGTTTATCTTTAACCTTTTATTCTTCAACTTTATATCCGACTCCCCGTACACTTTGCACAATATCCGGCCGGTCAACGAGATCGAGCTTTTTGCGCAGCAGCTTTACCGTTGCATCGATCGTTTTGGCCGTTACGTCCGCCTCGTACCCCCAAATGCGGTCAAGCATCACATCCCGGGTTAATACTTGTCCTTTATTTTGCACAAGCAGGTCTAAAAGCTGGAACTCACGAGGGCTTAACTGAATAGATTGGCCGTTCTTTTGAATTGTTTGGCTATTCCGGTTCAGCTCTACTCCTTGAATAGATACCGTTTCTTCCACAATAGGGGCATAGTTGCGGCGGGTAAGCGCCCTAAGCCGCGCAAGCAGCTCATCAATTTCAAACGGCTTTACCAGGTAATCATCTGCTCCTGCATCAAGCCCCATCACCCGGTCTTCTACTGCATCCTTTGCCGTCAGCATTAAAATGGCTCCACCGTATCCTTCTTTGCGCAGGTCCCGGCATACCTCCACTCCAGTGCCATTCGGCATCATCCAGTCTAAAACGAGAACATCATAGTGAACAGAGGATGCATAATCATAAGCGTCTTCTCCTGTTTTCACCCATTCTACCCCATGACCGCCTTTTTTCTTCAGCATAAAGCTGACTAATTCCCCAAGCTGCAAATCATCTTCTGCCAGCAATATATTCATCCGATCCACTTCCTTTCGCTTTTTTTGTTATACCATGTTTTAATGAAAAAAGAGTGAAAAAAAAAGACGCCCTCAATAGACGACTTTAAACCGAAACAAGCGGCAGCTCGATTGTAAAAGCTGTCCCTTTGCCCACCGTAGATTCAACGCGGATAATGCCTTCATATTGCTCGACAATATTAAAGCAAACCATTAATCCGAGGCCTGTCCCATCTTCCTTTGTCGAATAAAAAGGTTCACCCAGCTTTTTTAATACGCTTTCCGGCATCCCTTTTCCTTCATCAGTGATTACAATTTCCACTTTTTCACCGTTTAAACGTGCCGAAGTGCGTACCACTCCGCCATTTTCCATCGCTTCAATTGCATTTTTTATAATATTAATAAACACCTGCTTCATCTGCCCGGCATTACACCGAACAAAGCAATTCGGTTCTATGTCACTGTATTGAATGTCAATTTTCCGCATTACTGCCTGTGATTGAAGCAGCATCGATACGTCTTTCAGCATTTTACCGGCATCGCACGTTTCAATTTCAACCGACATCGGCTTGCCGAGCACAAGCAGCTCACTCGCGATCGTTTCAATCCGGTCAATCTCTTCTTCGATAATCGCGTAATATACATCATGCATGGCGTCTTCACGGGCCAGCTTAATAAACCCCTTAATCGAAGTCAGCGGGTTGCGCACTTCATGGGCAATCGACGCAGCAAGCTGTCCGGCAAGGCTGAGCTTTTCTGTTTTAATAGTCAGCTGCTGGTGAGCTTTGCGATCCTGAATGCTGCGGATAATGGCAATGACCGTAAAATCTTTTTCAATATCAAATGAAAAAGGAAAAGTCGCCACCTCAACATCTAAAATTTGGCCGTCATACGTTTTTATTTTCATTTCCTCAAGCGGTACTCTATCGTTTCGCAAAAGTTTTTCTGTATTTTTGTAAATAAGAGGATGATATTCCTTTGTGAATAAGTCCCAAATGGTCGCATGCTGCAAATCACTTTCTTTGCAATTCAGCATCTTTAAAGCGGTATAATTTCCATACACCACTTTCTCAGCCGAAAAAATAAAAACAGCATCAGGCATTTCGTTGATTAAATGTTTATAGTGCTGGACTTTTTCCTGCAAAAAGTCTTCTACAAATAGAGAGGGTGTGTTTCGTTCACTTTCATAATACGGTGAATTTGTAATCTCGTTATCTGTCATGATATGCGAGTGGCCCTTCATCAGTTTTAAAGAGAAGTTTGCCGAAACATCATTGCCATCATACGCACAGACTGTGAATACGTGGAACGGTTTTAAAAGGGCGTTGGCCTCTTGCTCATAAAGCGGAATTTCCTTATCGCAGTCCACATCTTTACGCCATATCACACGGCTCCATATACGAATAGGTGCCCCGTTCGCTACATAATGACGAACAGCGTCATCAAGCCCCTGCAGCACCGTTTCGGTTTCAAATGATTGATAGGTGTTATAAAATTGGCAGTGGTCTATAAATCCAATAGAGGTGATTTGTTCATCCGAGAACCCTTTTTGAGCAAGCTGCTGTTTGATTTTATCAATCTTTTTTGCCGACTCAAGCAGGATCACCTGATGCTTCAGCTCCAAACCCGTTATAGCGAAGGAAAACATATTTTCCCAGTACTTTTCCTGATTTTCATATAAATATAAAATGTGGGTTCCACTTATCAATTCCATATTTTTTGTTAACGCCACTTTCGGGTGTACAAGGTCATTTGGCAAGTTCATAAGCGTGATCCCTCATTTTGACATGTTTTTTCAATCTATTGTAACATGGACAATTTCTTCCGTATATATGTGACATTTTACCCACTCAGCTGTACTTATGTAAGATCTTTTCGTAAAATAGTAACTAAAAGGAAGTGATAGATTGAAAACATGGTCATTCCGGCTCATATATCGCATCGTATTAATTATTTTTTCGCTTTTTTACGGAATTTCCGCTTATCCGGGCGGCTGGAGCCGATTCGCGCTGCTTGTAGCGGTTATCGCTATTTTTATGACGATTGAAGATCTTTTTATGAAAGAAGCAGAGAAAAAACAGCGGACTATTTTCGTTGTATTGTTTGCCCTTGTTTTTTTCGTTACCTTCTTTTTTATTTTTCTGGCATAAAGAAAAAAACCGCCGTTATGGGGCGGTTTTTTTATATTAACGTTTGTTTTGATCTAAATATTGATTTAGCTGTTTAAACAGCAAATGAAGCCCGCCGCTGGCGATCGCAATCGCAACAATAAATGTTACAAACATGATAAGAAAAAAGCTCATTTCTGCTATACGCCCCTCTCACGTAATCTCATGAGGTTAGTATAGCGTTGGGCAGTTACACACGTGTGACAATGGAGTTAAGTTACATTACGGTTTGATGAACGAGTGAAACATAAAAGACATTTATTCGAGTTCCGTTTGTTTTGTTTCACGCCCAAGCAGAGCCAGCACAAGTACGCCGATGACAATACTTACGCAAAACAAACCAAACACAAAGCCGATTGACTGGCCGGAGGCAACAAGCGAGCCAACTAAAAGCGGACCTAAAATACCGCCAATTCGCCCAATAGAAGCTGCCATACCCGATCCCGTACCACGGATAACAGCTGGGTACTGTTCTGGCGTGTAGGCATATAGTGCTCCCCACGCCCCCAGGTTAAAGAATGAGAGAAGCATTCCTGAGGCAATCAATACTGCAGTTGATTCAGCATTTCCAAATACAAGAGCAGAAGCAGCTGTTCCAAGCAGATAAACAACTAAAACAAACTTCCGGCCCGCCCGTTCAATCAGCCAGGCAGCCGTAAAGTAGCCAGGCAGCTGTGCCAGAGTCATAACAAGGACATATCCGAAGCTTTGAATTAAATCAAAACCTTTTATCACCATTACACTCGGCAGCCATAAAAACATGCCGTAATAAGAAAACACGACCGTAAACCATACGATCCATAGTACGAGTGTAGACCGTGCATACTTTTTCGACCATACATCGCGGATATTTTGCCCAATCGTCCGTTTTTCAGCTTTAGACGGGGAAAACGCCGGCGAATCCGGCAGCTTCAGCCTTAAATACAGCGCGTAAAGCGCCGGAAGTGCTCCAATGACGAGAGCCGTCTGCCATCCATAGGATGGAATAACAAAGTACGAAATGACAGCAGCCAGCAGCCAGCCCAATGCCCAAAAGCTTTCAAGCAGCACAACCACACGGCCGCGATCCTTCGCCGGAACGCTTTCTGATACAAGTGTAGAAGCGACCGGCAGCTCGCCGCCCAAGCCCATTCCAACGAAAAAGCGTAATAATAAGAAAACAGTAAGCGTCGTTGTCAGGGCGGATAAGCCGCTTGCCAGGGAAAACATCAACAATGTAATAATAAAAATATTTTTTCGGCCGATCCGGTCAGCATAAATGCCAAATACAAGTGCACCCACTGCCATACCAATAGAGTTTACGCTGCCGATCCAGCCCATTTGCTCCGGCGTTAAATCCCACTCTACTTTCAGCGCCGCAATAATAAACGACAGCATGCCGACGTCCATCGCATCAAACATCCAGCCGAGCCCGGCAACGCCAAGCAGTTTTTTCTGAGAAATTGTTTTTTCTGCCATTGATCCCTTCTCCTGTCTTTACAGATGTTATTACTTCATCACTATAGAGAATCTTTGTCGAAAAAACAACCGTTTTTCTCTTCATGCAAAATCTCTTTCAATGTCGAATTCTGCTTCACTACCTGCTCCTCTTTTTCTCTGTATGCTTCTTCGTGCAAGTACGTGCTGCGGCTCGTCTTTATTCCGGATCCCGGTCAATAGCCATTAGAAATTCAAACCGCTTCATTCCAATGGTTTTTACATAATCAAAAAAGCCTCTACGCGAAAATGCCCTGTACATTCACTCGTGCCGATGCTCCTGCACAAGCGCCATAATGTAAAGCAGCGACATCGACTTGAATGACGTGCATTTGCGGCTTTTCTGTCCATTGGATCAAGCGCGTGTGAAATCAAGTGCTCTGAGCCGCTTATTTCAGTTGCAATTCCCCTTATCGTCATCGGGCTGATCAGTTCTTTTAATAGAATGGGGCATGAATGTCATAGGCCAGCGCACGATTCATTCGGGCAGCCTTCCTTCTTTAATTAAATCTGCTTTAACATCATTAAAGCGTTCAAAACGGACATAAGGGACCCCTTTTTCGTCTAATATAGCCGGAAGTGCTTCTTTCGCATACGTGCGGTCCGCAAAAACAGCTGGATGAGAATCCGGCTCACTGTCTCCAGCAAAATAAACGACATCATATTCTTCCTTCAATCGCTGAATTACAATCGCTTTATCAATCCCATACCGTTCTGAATAACTCCAGTGCTCCGGATCAATATCAAGGTGAATATTTTGCTCGCGGTACACGCCTTTATTTGAAAGCACAGTTACGTTTTCCAGCCCGCGGCTTTCTATAATTGGTTTAATATAGTAATCGGTACCGGCGCTTAAAATGAAAAAATCGCCGCCAGCCGCCTGCACAGACCGGACAAACTCCGGTACATCTTCATCAATAGGAATAGACAAAATGTCTTTTGCAATCTGTTCCTCGCTTTGGTGAATGGACCCAAACACTTTCGCCAAAAAATCAATGTCTTTCCACTCGCCGCTTTTCCATTTCGGATATAAATCGCGTCCTTCCGGAAAATACGCATCGATCATAAGCCAGTAAAAATCGCGTTTTGAAATCGTGCCGTCAAAATCAGAAACAAATGCCCACTTTGTCATTCTTTTCCCTCCTGATGGTCTGTTATAACGTCATTATATAAAAGTCATTGTCCAAAAACGAGCAATGTCACATTTTTGTGAAATTATTCACAAAATAATTCTGAAAAAAAGCGGCACTGAGCCGCTTCCTTTCCTTACTTTGTTGGTTCAATACGGGCTTCCGGCTGGCCGTCCATTTCCTCTCCTAAGAAGAAAGATGGATGAGGCGGCTGATTGTAGCCGACATTCTGCCAGGCAACCGCCTGACGGTACTGCAGGTCATGCATTAATGTGTACAGTTTGTGCTCCGTTAAATCCGTTGTCGTGTAAATACGAAGAGCAGAGCTGTCTTCTGTCCGCCAGGCAATTTCTTCACGCCAGTCGCCAAACAAGTCTGCTTGAATGGCCGGATTGCCTTTTGTCGTATTGTTTGAGAATGTTCCTTCTGCCGTTAGTAGATTCACAAGTTTATTTTGCTCGTAATCCCATTTGTCGATCGTACCGACGCCGGCTGCAGCTGATTCGTTATACGTATGATCTGCCAGTTCCCGCAGCAGATCGCCATCCCACCAGATCGCAAAGTTTGCGGATGGAATCGAATCAGAAATCTTTTCTCCCGTTGACGTATGAAGCCCGCCTGCACGGCTGTTCCAGGCGCCTGAAACGGCCCATGCTTCAGCTCCGGCGTGACGCGGGTCAATATCTGCTGCAACTCCCCGTCCCGTGTCCTGTCCGGTTTTCACGCCCCATAAAATACGTCCCGTTTTCGCGTCACGCATATCGTAGCCGTACGGGCCTGTTTTAATTTCCTGGGTCGCAAATACTTCCAGACCTGGATTTGACGGTACAAGATCACTTACATGAAGCGCGTCGCCGTGGCCAAGGCCTGTCGTATAAAGCCCTTTGCCGTTGTCATCAATAACCATCTGTCCGTATACAATTTCGTCTTTGGCATCGCCATCGATATCTGCGACACTAAGCGCATGGTAGCCTTGTCCTGCATAATCCTGCTTGCCTTCGTTTGTATCAAATGTCCATTGCTTCGTTAATGTACCGTTTTTAAACTGGTAGGCGGATACAACGGTGCGTGTATAATATCCGCGCGCCATAATTAAGCTCGGGGTTTCCCCGTCCAAGTAGGCGACTCCAGCAAGAAAACGGTCTACCCTGTTGCCATATGCATCGCCCCAGGAGGCCACATCGCCTCGAGCCGGTGTGTATGGAATGGTCGTTAAAGCTTTGCCTGTTGCGCCTTCAAAAACGGTTAAAAATTCATCACCCTGTAAAACATAACCGCCCGAATTGCGGTGGTCTGCATCGGCGCGTCCGATCACATTTCCCTGCCCATCAACCGTACCGTCTGCTGTTTTCATGGCGACCTCTGCTTTTCCGTCACCGTCAAAATCGTACACAATCATTTGTGTATAATGGGCGCCGGCGCGGATGTTTTTTCCGAGATCAATACGCCATAATTTAGTTCCATCGAGCTTGTACGCATCCATGTATACATTGCCTGTGTAGCCTGACTGGGAATTATCCTTTGAATTGCTCGGATCCCATTTTACAATATATTCATATTCCCCGTCGCCGTCCACATCACCAATGCTTGTGTCGTTCGCCCGGTATTGGTACGGATCACCAAGCGGTGTCACACCCGGCTCCGGTTTATCAAGCGGAATATCCAAATAGTTTTTCTCTATTGCCGTAACAGTTTCATAGCCTTTTTCTTTTCCGGAGACAATCGGACGAATTTCGTATGTGTCACCTGCTTTTCCATCTGGGTCAACCAGGTTCGCCGCACCGGAAACCGGCTGCTTGTTTACTTTTTTTCCATTGCGGAAAACATGAAACTTAACGTCCTTCGGATCTGTGCCCAGTATCCGCCAGCTCACAAACACGCCTTCATCTGTTTCCACTGCCACAGGAGACCGTCTCAAGGACTCTGCCTGCCGCTTTAAAACAGTTACAGCTTCGGTTTGGAGTACATCGGATTCTGCTGAAGCACCGCCTGCGTTTACAGCTGCTGCTTTATAATAATACGGAATCGTTGTCAACACACTGCTGTCTGTAAAAGAAGCAGACGTTGTAACACCAGCAAATTCAAATTTACCATCTGCTGACTCTGAACGGTAAACCGCATAAGAGGAAGCTCCGTCTACAGCATCCCACGTGAATGTCACTTTATTTTTCTCGATATCGGTTACGTTCAAGCCGGCTGGTTTTTGGGGTGCCGGTATATTCGGGTCAATCAATGATACTTCTACTGATGCGGATGGAGCGGTTTCCTGCCCGCTGTCATCTACCGTTGTGACAGCATACGTGTACGTGTATCCAACATGGGCGGTTTTATCCGTGAATTCTGTAGTTGGCACGGTACCCACTTTTTCTGTTTTATCTGTGCCGGCCATTGTCCGGTACACATTGTACTCTTTCGCACCGCCCGCTTCCAGCCATTTTAGTGAGACGGATGGAGCAGCTGGATCAAGAGAAATGTCACTTGCCTGCGGCTGGGATGGTGCGGTTAAAATCGAGGTAAGCTCAATACCGTTTACAATCCCTGTTGCGCCGCTGAACGCAAAGTTCATCTGCCCGTCTTTGATCGAAATATCCGGAATGATTTTGGTTGTATAGTTGTTTTTCGGTGCAGAAACGGTCCCATAGCTCACGCCTTCTACGGCTACATCTGTGCGGGCCGTTCCGCTTAAATCACCGACATACACTTTCGCTGAATAAGAGCCGTTTGGCACATCCGCTGCAAATTCCCATTTGCTGTTAAAGTAACCGACCCAGTCCCGGACAATAGCATCTCCTGCTGCACCGCGGTCACGTCCAATCATACCTGCAGGATTTATAATGCCAAACCCTTTTTCTTTTGAATAAACGGTCGATAGATTGACCTCGTTATATCCTCCTGCTACAGGTGTGCCGGCTAGGCCGAAGTCATATTTGTAAGCAGCCTGCTTTGTCTGCACCGTGATCGTTTGAGACGGCCCGGATTCACCTTTCGCATTTACCGCCGTCACATAAAGGTTGTATGATTTCCCTTCTTCCATGCCTGAAATCGTCAGGCGCGGCAGTGTGCTTGTCCCGATCAGCGAATAAGAATCTGCCGTTGATTCTTTCCGATACACTTTATAAATATCGGTGTTTTCTGTTTCATCCCACGTTAAAAGCGCTCCGGCATTGCTGATATTGCCGGCTTTGACGTTTTTCGGCATGGATGGTACGGCAGCCGGCGGCTCAACAGATGTGACGAATTCTTTTAAACTACTGCTGCTTTTTTCCACTTCACCGGCAACGAGCCGCGCCATTTGAATCGCCCCGTATTCCTGGAAGTGTGTATTATCCTGTGATCCATTTGGGAAAGCGGGATAAACACCGGGATCTGTATGCAGGAAAACAGCAAGCGTGCCTTCAGGACCGATCTCATTAAAATATTCTACGCTCCGGGCGCTTAAATCAACGAGTTCAACATTCATTTCTTCCGCGACTTCTTTCATCCCCTGCACGTATTCAGGGAAGCTGATATTAAATTGTCCGGTTGCTTCTTGAAAATCACGGCGTCCGACCGGTGTGACTAAAACTGGCTCGGCTCCGCGCTGGCGTGCTCCATTGATGTAGGTCTTGAGGTAATTTTTGTAGTCAGGTACAGACGCGTAACGCTCCGGGCGGCTGATGGTCGCGTCGTTATGTCCGAATTGAATGAGGAAGTAATCGTTTGGACGGATGGTTCGCAAAATTTGATCGAGCCGTCCTTCCGTAATAAATGTTTTGGAGCTTCGGCCGCCAATCGACTGGTTGGAAAAAGCAATGTCTTCGTTAAAATAACGTGGAATCATCTGGCCCCAGCCTGCTTCCGGACGCCAGTATTCGTCGTATGTCTGCACAGTGGAATCACCGGCAATGTAAACCGTCGGCTCTTCTCCCGCTGTCCGTTCCGGGAGTTTTTTGATAGACAGTCCATTGATAACAGGCGCTGTTCCCGTCCATTGAAGTGTCAGCTGGCCGTCCACAAGTGCGATTTCAAAGGTGCGTTCCGTAAACTCACCGGCTGCCGCAACCGTATTCTGTACTTTTTGAATACTTTCGGCCATCACGCCGGTTTCTGTTTGTTCCAATGCGTCCCCTGAAGTAATGGTTACAGCATAATCACCATTGGGCAAATCAACTTGAAATTTGGATGCGCCAGGCCGGACGAAATCTGATTGAACCGGATCCTCTCCTGTTCGTTCTACAGAAGATAAAGATTCGGCATCTGTAAAGCCAAAGCCGGTGCTGCCATCATACAGGCTTCCGTCCGTTACCTGCACGGCTCCTTCTTTCACTGGGCTGTCTGCTGTGCCAAAGTCAAATTCTTTTACTGTATCTGTTTCTTCCGCCTGGATAACAGCAAGCGGCGGAACACTGGAAACAGCAAGCATCGTTCCCATAACAGCCGCTGCTGCCCTCTTGTGCTTCTTGGCCATCTTATCCCTCCTTTGTTTATGTAAGCACTTACAATGATCATCGTAATCTCGTAAACGCCATTTGAATAGCCAAAAAACAGTTGTGATTGTTTAAAAAGTAGATATTCATGCTCCCTTTTTTAAGAATAAAAATTTAGACCTATGACTTATAGAAGTACTTTTAGATTTTTTTTACAAACAGCAGGAAAATGGAATGATCTGTTTTTTAAACAAGTATTTAACAGTAAAAACAAGACACATAAAAGAGCTTTGCTCAACGTGTAGACAAATAAAATCTATTGTCAAAGGATTTCTTTCGTTTCTTTTCTTGTGCAAGGTGTGCAGGCGGTTGGTATGAGAGCCAATATGCGGTTAAATAAGACTGCACAGCTTAATAGATACACCTGCCTGTCCTATCACCAAAGTGGTAAAAGTGCAGGTGGAGATGCGCTTTTTGCTGATTTTTCGAAACAAATGGGGAACCGGCCGGACAAAGATTCCTGCGGGCTGCACAGTGAGTCGGGAGACCCCGCAAGGCGTGCGCCGAGGAGGCTCCTGCACTGCCGGCGCGAAGTCCGGCCGGCTTCCCCTATCGGCTCTTTTTTCTCGAAAAGTCTCCTGCCTGTTTTCGGCGGTGAAAATTTTCATAAAAAAAGACTGACGACAAAGTCGTCAGTCTCAGCAAAGCTCTTTTGAAAAAAGAGCTTTGCTTTTTTTACAAAAACAACACTTCTCCGGTGGCTGCGTGAACAGCTGCATGTGAATCGAGCTTGCCATTCAGCCGGTACTTGTCACCATTATACACATACATTGGTATGACCGTGATGTGCGGCTTGATCTTATCAAATGCTTCATTTTTTGTAAGCACTGGTTTGGCGGCTTTTTGGAATTCAGCACATGCATCCGTCATCCAGCTGCTTTTATCTACATAATGAACGGCTTTATATGACTCGGGATCAATAAATACATCGTACATTCTTGGAATGACGGTAATGTCTTTTGTGTTTACCAGCCTGGCTTTGACCATGCCATTCGTCCGGCTTATGTCCGCCAGCGCCCATTCACCGCTTTCTTTTGGGACATACGTCTGCAAAAAAGCAGTAGCTGCTTCGCGTACTTTTGCCTGCGTTTTTTTCGTTAACGGCTTTGTGTCGGGATGAGGCGGAAACCGAAGAAGTTCTTCTTCAGCGATCTCTGCAGGCCCCAGCTGCAAAAGCTTTCGCTTTACCCGCTGGTTTTTTGCACTTTTCCACGTTAGGATGTCCTGCTTCTGTAAAACCGCTTTTCCTGTTTTATTATCGACAAACACATCATCTATCATAAACAGCGGCAGCCATTTTTCTTCTTTCATAAGCGGGTATTCCACAAATACGAGCCGCTCTTTTGCCAGGGATTCAAGCGCGGCGGCATCAAGCTGGAACTCTGCTTCTTCCGCTTCATCCGGCACAAGTCCGTAAGCAGAAAACAGAGTCAGCTTTTTTTGTTCATCCATTTCCACTGTAACCGAGCCGCCCGGCGTAACAGGCACGCCTTTGTATGCAAGGTCAAATGTAAAGGAATCTGTCTCCGCTCTTGTATCTATAAACTGGCTTCCATAGGTCCAGCCGGTTTCCTGTTCAATAAACCGGATGACTTCTTCCCTGTCCCCGCTTAAAAACGAAAAGCCATGCTCGGGCGCCCGTCCGCCCACAAACACAACATTGGTCAGCCGTCCTGTTTTCGGGTCAAGCTCTATAACAGCCGTGCCTTCTGGATTTGTTTCGTCTTCTTTACGCTCGGAATGTCCCGGGGGAAGCCATTCACTCGTAAAACGATAGCTGGTTTCGTTCCACTCGTTTTTTTCATACGTGGCCAACGTCTCCAGGCATGTGTAGTCTTCCAGGCCAAATTTTGACCTGACCATGTCGACCCATTGGGCCAATTGCGCATGTTTCACTTCTTTAAGAACCCCTTCCCCTGAACAAAATCAAGCATATACGCACGGCGCGGCTGCGATAAATAATCGGCCATCCCCTCGGTCCAGCCGGCTGACTTGTTGTTGGTAGAACGGCTGGCGTAGTACGTGCGGATCACATCATCGTACTCATCTAAAATCGTTTCATATTTTGCTTCATCGTATTCATTCGTATGCAAAACAGCTTGCACCGGCAGACGTGGTTTTACTTCATTGCGTTCAGCCGGAACGCCAAATGTTAAGCCGAATAACGGAATCACATGCTCAGGCAGGTTTAACAGCTCACTGATCGGCCCGGGATTATTACGGACACCGCCAATATAGCAAATCCCATAGCCTTTTGATTCAGCCGCAATAACGAAGTTTTGAGCGAAAAGAGCTGTATCAATCACCGCCACCATAAAGTTTTCGGCTGTGCCCGCTTCGACCGTTTTTCCGTGCTTTTTGGCTGCATAATCAAGCCGCTTTAAGTCCGCACAAAATACAAGCGCACGTGCCGCGCCTTTGATTTGAACCGGGTTTTTTGACAGTTCGGCAAGCTTGTCCCGTTTGTCCGCATCTGTTACATCGACAATGGAGTAGGCCTGAACAAAGTGCGATGAAGCCGCACCTTGAGCTGCTTCGATCAAGTCATGAAGCTGCTCTTCTGTAACAGGTTCATCTGTGTATTTCCGAACGGAAACATGTGATTTCAAGAACTCTAGCATAAATGATCATCCTTTCATTTGTTGAAGAAAAAAGTCAAAGCCAAGCACTGTAGCAATGCCAATAATAAGCGTCCAAAGAGCGATACTGACTGTTATCCACAATGTTGTCCATCCTCTGCTTGCCCCGAATGACAGCCCGATGAATACTGCAATATGCGTACCGATAAACAGGGGACCGAGCAGTGCGAGCGCCGGAAATCCGTATCGATTCATGATTTGGCGCGCACGGTCTGCTTGTTTTGTTCCTTTGAGGCCCGTTCGCTCCAGCCGTTTTTTCAGCCAGACTTCTACCTTTGAAAAAGCGGCAATTAAGAGAAGCACTGTCATCATATTGCCTGTGAACGCCAGCAGCATGACCCAAAAAGGTGACAGGCCGCGCACAATTCCGACTGGAATCACAAGCGCAATCTCCATCCAGGGGATCGCAGCTGCGATAAAAACAAGCGCATACTCAATGAGCTGCATCCATCTGCCTCCATCTTCTTGTTATTCTTACTTTAACGAAGGGCTGTCCTCCCCGCAACTAAAGAGTATCCAGTGCTTTCTGTTCTTCGTTTTAGCCTCCAGCAATCCGGCAGGAAACCGGCCCTGCTGGTTGCCATCGTTTTGAAAGTTAATAAGAGCTGATTCGTGAAATAACGCCGCCTATCCATAGGGCTGCCCATGTGGTAGAGGGATAAGTAAGCAGGCTGCCGAGCAGAACGAAACGCATAAGTTTTCTTTCCAGAAACGGCCGTACCTGCCGGATAAAAAGAAGAAAGATTACAAGAATCACACAAGCGGAGGCCGCACCCGGATTATAAGCCCTGAACACAGCGAGCAGCACAATATGCTGGGCAGCGTTGAAAAAAATGGTCCCATAAACGAACAGCAGAAAGGCTTTTGACTTTCTAAAGGTTACAACAAGAAAGAAAACGAGGATAGTCAGGAAAACGACAGCTGCTGTGAATTGACGCTGTGTGACCGCTTCAATACTAAACCGGTTGCGTAAAAAAGATATCATTCCAAAGGATTCCTCTATGTTATGTACAAGAAAAAGAACAGGCGGTCCCCATTTACATAAGTGCCATCCAGCCTGCTGTTTGATTGGCGCCACAATATTCCCTCCCTTCCATTTATTAAACCATAGAAAGCATATCCATTGTCCGCTCGGCGGCAGGCTGATAAGATAAAGCGAAGAGATTTATTGGAGGAGGAATATACTTTGGCACAATCATTACAAGGAAAAAAAGCCATTATTACAGGTGGAGGCCGCGGCATCGGACGCGCGATTGCAGAAGCGCTCGCAGCGGAAGGTGTACATATTGGCTTGATCGGACGGACAGAAGAACATGTACAAGCAGTAGCAGAGGACCTCGGGTTAAATCCGGAAGTGTCAACACGTGATATGTGCGGCCGCCCCGTACTGATGCCGTCTAAGATAGAAATTAAAACAGCGTTCGCAGCGGCGGATGTTTCAAATCTAGAAGAAGTAACAGCAGCTGTTGAAAAAGTGAAAGCAGAGCTTGGCGGGGTAGACATTCTCATCAACAATGCCGGCATCGCAAAATTTGGCGGTTTTATGGACCTTGATCCGGACGAATGGAAAAAAATTATCGATGTCAACCTGATGGGTGTGTACAATGTAACACGCGCTGTGCTGCCGGATTTAATCGAGCAACAATCAGGCGACATTATTAACATTTCTTCGACTGCAGGCCAAAAAGGAGCGCCAGTCACAAGCGCCTACAGCGCATCTAAATTTGGCGTGCTTGGCTTGACGGAATCTCTTGCGCTTGAAGTACGGAAGCACAATATTCGAGTCACAGCTCTGACACCAAGTACAGTAGCAACGGACCTTGCAGTTGAAAATAACTTGACGGACGGCAATCCTGACAAAGTAATGCAGCCGGAAGACATCGCGGAATTTGTCGTGGCACAGCTGAAATTAAACAGCCGTACATTTATCAAATCAGCGGGACTTTGGTCAACTAATCCATAAAAATAAGTAAACGCGCCGGAACTGCCGGCGCGTTTTTTATATGTGAAGCGACTGTTTGTATCAGCTTCTCCGTTTCTAAAATGTTTTTCGTCTCTCATTAAAAGCCTGCTGCATAAAATCGGGGCAGGCCGGCTGCTTTTTAAACGAGAAGACGAATCCGATTTCCGGCCGGGTCTTCTGTTACATACTGATCGACGTTAGCACCTGTATTTTGAAGGCGTGCCACCGCTTCTTCTCTTGCTTCCTCATTCGGAAACACAATTGTATACCAATTGAGCCCTGCACTGTTTTTGGCTGGAAGCGGCGCGCCAACCCCCTGCCATGTATTTAACGCAATGTGGTGATGATATCGGCCGGTTGAGGTGAAAATCGCCTGAGGATAATGGCTGACAATCTCAAAGCCAAGACCTTCCGTGTAAAAACGCTCTGCATCCGGAATATTCGAAACATGCAGATGAATGTGCCCCATGATTGTTCCAGCAGGAAGACCCGTAAATGCTTCTTCACTTTCCGCAAGAATACTGTCCCCGTCGAGCTGGACAGTAGCCATATCAACCAGTCCATCGTTCCACGTCCATTCTGACGCCGGACGGTCGCGGTACACTTCAATGCCGTTGCCGTCAGGATCATCGAGGTAAATCGCTTCGCTCACGTAATGGTCGGCCGCGCCAAAACGGTAGCCTGTTTGCAGCAGGTGGCGTAAAAACTGAGCCAAATCTTTTCGCTCCGGCAGCAGAATCGCAAAATGATACAGGCCTGACGTACGTCCTGCTTTCGGTGTGACACCTTCTGGCTGCTCCAGTGTTACCAGCGCTGTTTGTCCATTCGCTGTTAATACAGCCTGCTCCTCGGACTGTGACAACACTTTTAAGCCGATTATTTGCGTATAAAATGTAATCGATCTATCCAAATCTGTTACACGAATACTCACTTCTCCAACAAACGTATGCGGTTTTTCATGAAAATGATTCATGTTCTATTCTCCTCTTATGTTACCTTTTTTATTTTAGTTACTTTATGTAACATATTATACAAATGATCAAAAGTGAAAGTCAAGCATCCTGAGGACCCTTTAAAAGTGCTTTTTTGTAGAAAAGTGAATATAGTATAAACAAACAAGGGATCATTATCAGCCTTTACGAAAAATAATGGCTTTCAATAAAAAAATCAATCTTAAAGTATCTTTTCTTTTAGCGCTTCACCTGTTACAATAAACCCACAAGCATTATGAACTGAATATCGCCTTCATCCGTAAAGGGGAGTAGCGTCAGGAAACTGAAATAAAGTCGTCATTACGTGGAATTCATTCCTCCGGCTTTATTGACCTATTGATTTAGTGTTTAGCGAGACCTTTGCCATATACCTATGGCAGAGGTCTCTTTTATTTTGATTAAAAATAAAAAGGAGATGGGCAAATGGAAACAGAATTTATAACCGCATTATTTGCTATTATTATGATTGACCTTGTGCTCGCTGGCGACAACGCCATCTTGATCGGTCTTGCTGCACGCAAGCTTCCGAAGGAACAACAAAAGAAAGTAATCCTTTGGGGAGCAATCGGGGCCATTGTGATTCGTGCAATCGCCACATTGCTTGTCGTGTACCTGCTTGAAATTCCAGGCTTGCACTTGATTGGCGGCATCCTGCTTGTGTGGATCGCGTATAAACTGCTTGTGGAAGAAGAAGAGCATGAAGTCAATGCAGCTGACTCCCTATGGGGGGCCGTTAAAACGATTATCATCGCAGATGCTTTGATGGGACTTGATAACGTTTTAGCTGTTGCCGGCGCTTCTCACGGAAATATGTGGCTTGTGGTCATCGGCTTGCTTGTGTCGATTCCAGTTGTGATGTGGGGCAGTACGTTAATTTTGAGAATGATTGAGCGTTACCCGATTATCATTATGATTGGGGCAGCGATTCTTGGCTGGACAGCATCGAAAATGATTGTTGGCGAACCATTTATGAACGGATACTTTGCCAACCCATTCATCAAATACGGCTTTGAGATTGTCGTCGTAGCAGGTATTTTACTGGCTGGTGCATTGAAACAGCGCAAAATGGCCAAAGAAAAAAACGATACACGCCTGGATGAAAATGCCCTTTAATACATTCAAACAGCCTGCTTTCTTTATGAAAGCAGGCTGTTTTTTTATTCCACAATGGCAACCTGGATCTGCCGTTCGTCCAATCCCCTTTTTACGGCTTCATCCAATCCTCTGTCTGTAATCACTTCATAAAGACCATTTGGCGGTCCAATCGATGAAAAAGCACGCTTGCCGAATTTGCTTGAATCAGCCATTAAAAACACTTCATCTGACTGCTCCATCATTTTCTTTTTTAAAAGAGCCTGCTGCTCATTGGAATCACTCAGACCTGCATCAAGATGAACGGCTTTGCAGGACAAAAAGGTTTTGTTCACATGGTATAAATCAAGAGAACGTTCCGCCAGCGGCCCAACAAATGATAATGACTTTGGCAGAAGAATACCGCCGGTTGAAATCACGTTGATCCGTTCTTTTTTACTTAGTTCCATCACTACTTTTATCGAATTCGTAATAACCGTCAGTGTCATATTCGGCAGCGCCTTCGCCATATACCAGGCCGTCGTGCTTGCATCTAAAATAATGCGGTCCCCTTCCTGCACCCGCTTGGCTGCTTCATGTGCGATTACTTTTTTTTCCTGTACATTTATAATGACACGCTCGGAAAAATGCACTTCCGATTCTTCATCCTGCATGCTGACCGCACCGCCATGACTTCGCTGCAGTTTGCCTTCCTTTTCGAGCTTTTCAAGATCGCGGCGAATTGTTTCTTCCGTGACGGAGAAAATATCGCTCAGCTCTGATACGCGGATACTTGACCGTTCATTCACCAGCTCTACAATTTTTTGATGTCTCTCTGCTACCAGCATCCTTTTGCACCTGACCTTTGTTTGTTTTTGTTTATTTTATCATGCCAAATAAAAAACGTCTTTCAGCTCCACCGCCACTGGACTGTTATCCGGATTCGTCTCCATTATCGGCTCCATAAACGCCCACCATTTTCGGCATACTTCTGTCTCTGCCATTTGAGCCCATTTTTCTTCACTCTCAATTTCCACATAAGCAAACAGCTTGCCCGTCGCTTCCTCTAAGAAAATTGAGTAGTTGCGCGCTCCATGGGCCCGCAGTTCCTCTGCCAGCTCAGGCCATAGCTCATCATGACGCTTTTTATATTCCTTATACTGGTCTTTATACACAGTCATCATAGTCGCTTTTCGAATCATCGCCTACACTCCGTTTCTTTTTGTTTTATCATAACTTATTTTTGTTTGTTTTTGAATACCCTTTCAAAACAAAAAAACCGGACGTTTACAAAATCCAGTTTCTTTTATGTTCAATCTCCTCCACCTGCATATGCCTATTGATTGTTGAAGACATGCCATTTGTTTTACAAATTAGCACAGCTAATCTTTTCCATAAAAAAACCGGTACTTGTTGTAAGTACCAGTTTCCGTGTGTAGACGAAGTCTCTCGCTTTAAAAAAGAGCCGATAAATGAAGACTGCCGGACTGCGCGTTCCACAGGCAGTCCGGCAGTCTTCACTAAGTCGTGTTGAAGATCCATAAGCAAGGATTGACTAGACATCTTCTCTTTTGTTTATTTGCAACCGCTGCTTTTTACCAGGCAACTTCATAATCCACTACGATGACATTGTCGATTAATCCTTCAATTTCGGACAGAAATTTTTCATGCAGCGGGTGTGTCTGGTACTCTGTTAAAGACTGTTTGTCTTTAAATGTAACATGCAGGCCTAATGTGTACCCTTGTGCCTGTTCTACTTCATCTGTTGCGTTAATGCCGGCTGTTACCTTCATAATACCCGGGATTTCTCCTTGAAACTTCAGCAGCTGCAGTGCCAGCTCCTGCTGCTTTTCCATTGTTACCTCTTCTTTAAATTTAAAAGACACCAAGTGTTCGTACATGTTTGCTACACACCTTCCTTTTTTTCCGTTCACTCGTTTTATTCCCCATTTTTCCAGCGGATATGCAAAAGAAAAAGCCGCCCCGTGGAAGATCATCTCCGGGGCGGCCTTTCGCAAAAGAACTTTTTCTTGGTTTTTCTGTTTTATTTGCTTACTTCCTGCTCTTTTTGTGACCGTTTCGACAAAACCGTTTCTTCGTATTGCTTTACCTCATTCAGCCAGCTCTCTTTCACCGGCACGTTCATTTGCTCACAGTAGTAATCCCAGACAGCGCCGAACGGATACGTTTTAAACTCTTCCATCAAAGCAAGGCGTTCGGTGAAGTTTCCTTCCTCCTGCAGCTGCTTTAAGTGCTCGTTCGGCACGAGAAGCGCATACAGCAGTGCTTTAATCATATTGCGTGTACCAATCGTCCACGCTGCTACACGGTTAATGCTTGCATCAAAGAAATCAAGGCCGATAATCACTTTGTCGAGCGCATCGTTACGGACAATTTCAAGCGCAATTTCCCGAAGCTCGTCATCTAAAATGACAACATGGTCACTATCCCAGCGAACTGGTCGCGATACATGCAATGCCAGCTTATCTGCATAAAGCAGCATGGACGAAATTTTGTTTGAAACTGTTTCAGTCGGATGATAATGCCCCGTATCAAGCAAGCATAGTTTGTTGTTTTTCAGCGCATAACCGAGATAAAATTCGTGAGACCCCACCACATAAGACTCAGAGCCGATTCCGAACACTTTGCTTTCCACAGCATCCAGGTGGTACTGTTCATCGATATCTTCAGCAAAAATTTGATCCAATGACTCTTTTAATCTCTTGCGGGGCGTCAGGCGGTCACTTGGAATGTCCTTATATCCATCTGGAATCCAAACATTCGTTAAGCAGGGCGTTCCAAGCTCACGGCCAAAATGCTCACCAATTTTGCGAGATGCGATGCAGTGATCAATCCAAAACCTTCGGATTTCTTCGTCCGGATGCGAAAGCGTCAAGCCGTCTGCTGCTTTTTCGTGTGAAAACAGCGTCGGATTAAAATCAAGGCCAAGGCCATGCTGTTTTGCCCAGTGAACCCAGTTATCGAAATGCTCTGGCTTTAATTGGTCACGGTCGACTGCCTCTCCGTTCGTTTCCGCATATAAAGCATGCAGATTTACCCGGTGCGTACCCGGAATAAGCGACAATGCTTTTTCTAAATCTGCCCGCAGCTCTTCCGGTGTGGCCGCCTTGCCCGGGTAATTCCCCGTAACATCAATGCCGCCCGATAATTCACTTTTGTTCACTTCAAATCCGCCAATATCATCACCCTGCCAGCAATGAATCGAAATGGGCACTTTTTTCAATATTTCAAGTGCTGTATCTACATTGATCCCCCACTTGGCATATGCCTGTTTCGCTGCTTCGTATTGTTCTTTTACGCTCATACTCTTTCACCCTTTCGATGTTGATTAAACTGTTCTATTCGTTTTGCTGCCTGCTCCTGCGGTGAAAATATTTGGAGCGGAAATGAAGCTCGAATAAGTTCCCTTCCTTCCTGCAGGCTGCCAAGTTCTTTTGAAGCGATCATCTGCATCATTAAATTGCCAACCGCTGTTGCTTCCGAAGGGCCCGCATAAACCGTTCTCCCGCTTATATTTGCAGTAAGCTGGTTAAGCAGTTCATTGTTCGCTCCGCCGCCGACAATGTGCAGCCGGTCAATCCGCTGGCCGGTCATTTCTTCGAGATCTCGAATCGCAATGGCATAAATAATAGCCAGGTTGCCGTACACACAGGCGGCCAGCTCACCGGCGGTTTCCGGGACAGGCTGATTGGTTTCACGGCAGTACGATTTGATTTCTTCGACCATGTTAGCCGGGTTTAAAAAACGGTCATCATTTAAGTCGACAAACTGGCGGAAATGCTCCACGTTTCTCGCTTCATCTACAAACTCGGCGAACGTGTAATCAACCGGGAGATGCCGGCGCACTTCCTGCATAATCCACATGCCCATAATATTTTTTAACAAGCGGTATGTGCCGAAAACACCCCACTCATTCGTATAATTGTCTTCAAGAGACAGCTCACTGATCACTGGCTCAGCCGACTCAATCCCCAGCAGAGACCAGGTGCCGCTGCTTAAATACGCCCAGTTTTCGCCTTCTCCTGGTGTACCGGCAATGGCGGAAGCGGTGTCATGTGACGCAGCGACTATTACGCGGCAATCCGGCAGATCTGCTCCTGGAAAACGTTCCTTTGCAAGAGGGCCAAGCTCCTCCCCCGGTTCCGCGAACGGCGGAAATTGGCGGCGTTCAATGGACAGTAATGCCAGCAGTTCTTCATCAAAATCACGCGTTTTCACATTCAGCATTTGCGTAGTCGATGCATTGGTCACTTCTGTAACTGCACGTCCAGTCAGGCAGTATCCCAGATAATCAGGCACGAGCAAAATATGTTTTGCGCGCTTGATGAGCTCTTGTTTTTCTTCATATAATTGATAGATTGTATTAAACGGTAAAAATTGAATACCTGTTTTTTCGTAAATGCTCTTTTTGTTTATATGCCGGCTGATTTTGCTTATCGTCTGCTCAGTCCGGCTGTCCCGATAGGCAACGACTTCTTGCAAGCGGTTACCATTTTCATCAACCAGTACATAGTCAACCGCCCACGTATCAATCCCTACGGTGACAGAATGATAGCCACGTTGTTTCGCTTCAGCCAGTCCTTTAATGATTTCATTAAGTAAATGATCAATGTCCCAATAACACGTCCCATCTACTTCCCGAAATCCATTGGCAAAACGGTGAATTTCGTTCATCACAAGCTTGCCGTCTTTTATTTCGCCCGCTACAAGCCGGCCGCTTGAAGCGCCGATATCTACTGCAATATGCGCCATTTCCATCACTCCTTCTTTCATGCCAAAAGCAGCCGGACTGCCTGTGCCATTAAGGCATAAAGCAGTCCCTTGCCTGCTGATGAAGCCTTATCGCGCAAACGCTGCCGGCACACCGCCGTCAACTGTAACCATGCAGCCCGTTGTTTTGTCGGCTTTGGATGAAGCGAAAAACGCAATGGATTCCGCAATGTCAGACGGATAAATGTTTACAAGCAGCGTTGTGCGCTTTCGGTAATGCTCTTCCAGCTGATCCGGTTCAATGCCGTATGCTGCCGCACGTTCATTGCGCCAGTTGGAGCCCCAAATAGCCGATCCCTGCAGCACGGCATCCGGCAGCACCGAATTTACACGAATGCCAAACTCGCCGCCTTCTGCTGCAATACAGCGGGCCAGGTGTGTTTCAAGCGCTTTTACGGCACTGTAAGCCGAAGCATTTTTCCCAGCGTACACAGAGTTTTTCGAACCGACAAATACCATGTTGCCGCCGATGCCCTGCTGTTTCATTTGCTTGAACGCTTCACGCGCCACAAGGAAATAGCCTGTGCCAAGTACATTTATGTTTAAATTCCATTCTTTCAAAGATGTTTCATCAAACGGGCTGGATGTCGCAAGGCCTGCATTATTCACGATTGAATCTACACCGCCAAACGTAAGGGCTGCTTTGGCAAAAGCCGCCTGCACCTGCTCTTCGCTGGTCACATCCATTTTCACAGCAGCCGCGCGTTGTTCCTTGTACTGCTCATTAATTTCAGCCGCTACTTTTTCCGCTCCTTCAAGATTCAAGTCAGCCAGCACTACATGAGCGCCCTCTGACACTAAACGGCGGGCTGTCGCGCTGCCAATCCCGCCGGCACCGCCTGTAATAAATGCGACTTTGCGGGAAAATTCTGCTTCAGCTGGCGCCAGAGACAATTTGTACAGCTCGAGCGGCCAGTATTCTACGTTATAGGACTCGTTTTCACTTAAGGATACAAATTCACCAAGAGCCGTTGAGCCTTTCATAACCGCAATTGCACGATGGTAAAGGCCGCCGCTCACATTTGCCATTGTGATGTTTTTGCCGGAGTTTACCATACCGACACCCGGAATAAGGGTTACACGCGGTGCCGCCTCAAACATCACATCGCCTTCGTTTTTGTTTCGTTCGAAGTACTCTTTATATTCGGCTTTAAACTGTTCTACACCTGCTTTTACTTTCCCGATCAGCTCTTCCGTCGTACCGTTCTGCGGATCCCAATCAATATAAAGCGGCTTCATTTTTGTGTGAACAAGATGATCCGGGCAGGCTGCACCTATCTGTGAAAGCGTGCCGGCATTTCTGCTGTTGACAAATTCGAGCACATCTTCTGCATCATCATAAGTAAGAATCATTTTCTTTTCATCGCTGACTGCACCGCGGAT
The DNA here is from genome assembly GCF_022668875.1 of Domibacillus sp. PGB-M46. GTDB lineage: Bacteria > Bacillota > Bacilli > Bacillales > Domibacillaceae > Domibacillus. Next base: position 130,053 of record NZ_JAKGCR010000001.1, read on the forward strand.
CACTGGCATCACAGCCGCTAATACGTTTTGGCGCTCCTCTTCCGTTAATGACTCGTAAACCTGGCCGCCAAATGCTTCTGTTTGTTTTTGTTTGTTTTGGATATAGTTTTCTGCTTCGTTAATGATATTGATGGTTTGGCTGTATGCCTCTTCGGATGTTTCTCCCCATGTAACCAGTCCGTGTTTTTCCATAAGGACAAGCTCTGCGTTTGGGTTGTTTTTTACCCCTTCTGCAATCATTTTAGATAGGGTAAAGCCCGGGCGCACATAAGGAACCCATACAAAACGGTCGCCGTAAATTTCTTTGGCAATCTCTTTCCCATTGTCCGCGCAGCAAAGGCTGATAATCGCGTCTGGATGTGTATGGTCAACGTGTTTAAATGGCAGGAACGCATGTAAAAGCGTTTCAATCGACATACGCGGATGCTTGCTGTCGATCATGCAATGCGTCAAGTACTCTACCATTTCTGCATCCGGCATTTCATCGCGCTCAATAAGCGGACGGATATCTTCCAGGTTTAAGCCGGTAAAATTCTCTGCTTTCATTGTGGCTAAATCGGAACCGCTTCCTTTTACCCATATCACTTCAATATCGCGTCCCCGAAAATCTTTTTCGGTTGTTTTCATAGATGTATTGCCGCCGCCCCAGTTACATACAGCGCGGTCAGAACCGATTAAATTGGAACGGTAAACCAGTTCTTCTACACCTGATTTTGCTGCCGCTTCATTGGACTCCCATAAGTTTTTGACCATTTTGTTTTCCTCCACCCTTAATCTTTATTTATGTTTGTTTTATTGTACAATATATTTGTTTATTTTTGAATATATTTTTTTGTTTTTTGTTTTTTCTTTTCCCCATACAAAAAAACCCCTCTCAGCTGTTTAAGCTGGAAGAGGTTGAGTTATCCCTTTAAAAGTGTCTCCGCCCCGTCTACATACACTTCTGTTCCTGTGATATGGGAAGCGTCTCCGGAAACTAGAAAAGCAAACAAGCTGGCAACCTGCTCTGGCTGGCCCGGTTTTTTCGTAAGTGGAATAGCATTTTTCGGGATATCGAGCGGAAAATGAATGTCTTTGATTCGCTCAGATGTATCCATCGACTCAAAAATATTTGTATCAATAGAGCCTGGACAAATCGCATTGACTCGAATACGATATTGAGCAAGCTCAAGCGCTGCCATTTTAGAAAAAGCAGCAATGGCAGCTTTAGATGTACTATACGCGCTGAACCCTTCCTGAGCAAACTGGTGGCTGCCGCTGACCGAGCTTGTCAGCACGATGCTTCCGCCTCTTTCTTTCATATAAGGGATAGCCGATTTCACGGTCACAAAGGTGCCAACCACATTGTTTTCAAGGGTTTTTGCCCAATTTTCTTTGGTAAAATGCTCGATTGGGGAAACAGTCCCCAAAATGCCGCCATTCGCAAAAACACAGTCAATACTGCCTGCTTCTTCGGCGGTTTTTTGCATCACGCGTGCCATCCCCTGTTCATTGGTTATATCCTCATGAAAAACAAGCACTTTTCCTCCAGCGAGCCGGATTTCTTCGGCTGCGACACTCAGCCGTTCAGCGTTCAGGTCAACAAGACTGATCAGAACCCCGTCTGCAGCAAGACGAAGAGCAGCTGCTTTTCCGATGCCGGATGCCCCGCCTGTAATCACAGCTGTTTTCTTTGTTTTCATGTATATAGCTCCTTTTGTTGGACTCTTTTTGTTTATACCCTGTTTCTTTTCGTTTACCCATCAAAATGTGCCAGCTGAACAGCTGGCACCTGTATACAAAATGAAAAAAGCCTGCGCCAGGCTCCCGGCATAGGCTTCTTCCATTCCCTTTGTGAAACGGGAATTTGCTGGAGAAGATCTGCTTATATCCAGCAGTCTACTCTGCCTATTCGCAGGAACCGCTAAATGGATTCAGCCGGCGTTTTTTGAAAACCTCGCCGCTTCAAGCAAATCATTCATCCTGTACAGAGCATGCTATTGTGAATAAAAATGGCTTATTCACAGATGATGGAATAAAGGCTAACAATATTTTTTCATCCGATCACTCGACCTGGATGCTTCAAATGCCTTTGTAGCTTCCATTTAGCCGCCTCTGTAATTATCTAGTACCCGGTTCCCTTGTTTTGAAACCGCTTTCTAAATCTTTTTAATTATTTTTTATCTTTTTCTGGATTGATCATAATAAAACAAAGAAAAGAATAAAAACGAGTTGAGAAATACAACGGGCTGTTTTTATACTTCGTCCTTTAAAGCAGGAAAGCAGGAAGCATCTGCTGCTTCCTGCTGAAAAGTTATTATGGGCGAATTCGTACTTCTGATGTAGCATCAAAAAAGTGTGCTTTATTCATGTCGAAAGCCAGCTGCAGTTTTTCACCTGCCGCAATATCAAGACGTGAATCAAGGCGCGCCACAAAATTCTGTCCTGCGATGTCTGAATACACCATAATTTCTGCACCGAGAAGCTCTGACACCGCTACTTTTGCTTCAAAAGCAGATTGTTGGGATGCTTCGAGGAAAATCAGTTCATCATGAATATCTTCCGGACGAACGCCAAGAATGATTTGCTTGCCTACATAGCCCTGATCACGCAGATAACGCATTTTTCCTTCTGGCACATCAAGCCTTTGTGTACCAATTCTTACATAGCCATCACCAAGATCTGCATTAAAGAAGTTCATTGGCGGTGATCCGATAAAGCCAGCAACAAAGGCGTTTTCCGGATTTTCATATACTTCTTTCGGCGTACCGATCTGCATGATTTTTCCGGCTTTCATAACAACGATCCGGGTTGCCATTGTTAAGGCTTCAGTCTGATCATGCGTTACGTAAATCGTTGTCGTCTGCAAGCGCTGATGCAGTTTAATAATTTCAGAGCGCATTTGTACACGCAGCTTCGCATCGAGGTTGGAAAGCGGCTCATCCATTAAGAATACTTTAGCATCACGGACAATCGCGCGCCCGAGTGCAACACGCTGACGCTGACCGCCAGAAAGAGCTTTTGGCTTCCGTTTCAAATATTCTGTCAGCCCAAGAATTTGGGCGGCGTTTTCTACGCGCTGTTTGATTTCTTCTTTTGGCATTTTGCGAAGCTTTAAGCCAAATGCCATATTATCATAAACGGTCATATGCGGGTAAAGGGCATAGTTTTGGAATACCATTGCAATATCACGGTCTTTTGGGGCTACATCATTTACACGGCGGTCATCGATAAAGAAATCGCCTTTTGAAATTTCTTCAAGTCCGGCAATCATTCGCAGCGTTGTGGATTTCCCGCAGCCAGACGGGCCGACAAATACGATAAATTCTTTGTCCTGAATATGAAGATTAAAATCTTCTACTGCCGTTACATTTCCATCATAGACTTTATAGATATTGTTTAGTTGAAGTTCAGCCATTCTCCAATTCCTCCTGTAACCGTTTTCTTAAATCTATTGTATTCGCTTACAAACTAAATAAAAATAGACAGGGTGCACAAAGATCGTTCGCTCTTCATTGTGCACGTTGCCCTTCTCACTTTTGCGTGCTGATTAAACACAGCATGTAAACTAACAGAGCCCCTTCGTAGGAACGGACATCAATGCTTGTCCTGTCAATGAATTTGTCAATCCGATATTGCAGGCTGTTACGGTGCAGGTGAAGCTGCTTGGCAGTCTGGCTTACATTAAGATGATTCTGAATCAATAATTGAAGGGTATGGCGCAAATCATCATCTGATTCAAACCATTTCAATTCCTCCGCAAACAGTTCCGAGAGCTCGCTGCGGCTTTGGGCTAAAAATAGATAAGGAATAACCGTTTCAATCGTTGTGATCCGCTGCTCTGGAACAAGCAGGACCGCTTTGCGCGCCGCTTCCGTTTCCTGCTTATACAGATTTTTTAATGAAGCGGATGCTTGTGCAAACCGTCCAATAAACAGACGCCCCGTTATGTAAAAGTCCCCGGCGAGCACATCCAGAAATGTTTGCGCCTCTGTTTTTTGGATTGGATAATCAGACTCTTCTTCTATAAGAATGCATTCAGCTTCTCCTGTCCAGACAACCAGAAAAGCATGGTCAAAAAATGTATGGGCCGCTTCTAAAAAACTGCCGCGGTCATTCTCTGACAGCTTCATATATAAAAACCGGACCCGGTCTGCGTTTAAAGCAGGACATTCCCCATCTTTAATCAGAAAGTTCCACCATGCTTGTTCTGCTGAGGAGAACTGGCTTGCTTCCCCGGCTTCACGGATTCGAACAAAAAAATGGGAAAGAAGCTGTTCTTCTCTTTCAGACACATCCTCTTTTGGAATAGAAATATAGCGGTTCTGTTGTTTATCGTAATAATGCAGGCGGCTTTCGTCGAGTTTAGGCTGTTCTGTCGTAATGGCTCTTTTGTAAATTACATCGATACTTTGCATCTCGGCTGCCTTCTTTCAATAAGCAGAAGCGATCCGCTGAAGGGAACCGTTCCCGCCCTTTTCTCCTTATTATACTGAAATTCGCTGAAAAACGCCTTTCCATTCCATTCAGAATCATACTGAAGAAAGAATGAAAATAATCGAAACAACGATGCGTGTATACTCGTTGTTTCATTCCCTTTTTCATAACTTATTTGGTCAATAAAGAAGGATGAAATCATCTTGATTTCATCCTTCAGGCTGTTGACAAACGCCCGCTTTCGGCGTCACTTGCCAGCTGTGAATGCTCATGACCCGAAGAAGGCCAATCCGCTTCCCAGCCAGCGGCATTCCTGGAAAGGCAGATTTTTTCGATGAGCCTGCTTCCTTACTTTTCCTACACTTTCAAGGATGAAATCGGTTTGATTTTATCCTTTTTTCGCGTCTTCTGTTACGCCCACCACATCTCACCGGCAGATTCACGGATCAGTACATCGTTTAAATTTTTCACAGCACGGCTGAAGCCTTCGTCGATGGACATGATGGCATCTTCATGCTCGATGCTGACGACATAATCATAGTTATATAGACGAAGCGCGCTCATCATATCAGACCACTCCTGTACACTGTGACCGCAGCCAACACTGCGGAATGTCCAGGCACGCGACTGCACATCACCGTAAGGCTGCATATCTGTCAAGCCGTACATGTTAACGTTGTCTTGATCAATATACGTGTCTTTCGCGTGAAAATGGTGAATAGCACCTGCTTTACCGAGAATTTTAATGGCAGCCACTGGATCAATACCCTGCCACCACAAATGACTTGGATCAAGGTTTGCCCCAATGGCATCACATGTTTCCTCGCGAAGCTTGAGCATTGTATAAGGAGTATGAACCAGGAAACCGCCGTGCAGCTCGAGCCCAATTTTTACATTATGGCTTTTGGCAATTTCGCCAATTTCCTTCCAATATGGAATAAGCTTTTTCTCCCACTGCCATTTTAAAATATCATGGTATTCTGCCGGCCATGGAACAACAGGCCAGTTCGGCTGCTTAGCTTCCTCGGAATCACCTGGAGTGCCGGAAAAACAGTTAACAACCGGCACATTTAAAAGAGAAGCGAGCTTAATCGTTTTACGGAGTACAGAGTCGGATTCTTCCGCGAATGCCTTGTCCGGTGTAAGCGGATTGCCATGGCAGCTGAAGGCACTGATTGTAAGACCGCGTGACGTCACAGCTTCCAGATAATCGGCACGCTTTTTCTCATCTTCCAGCAGCTCGTCAAGCGGACAATGCGCGTTTCCTGGATAACAGCCTGTACCAATTTCAACGGCGTCAAGGCCGGCATCTTTTACATGATCCAGCATGTCCTCAAAGGACTTGTTGGAGAATAATACGGTAAATACACCTAATTTCAATGGAATCGCCCCTTTTATCTGATTTTGACGCTGCGGCCAATTTTGGCGCTTTCATAAACAGATTCAATGATACTCGATACGTACATGGATTCCTCTGGGTTTGTCAGCGGCGTGCTTTCTCCAAAGCAGCAGGAAGTAAAATGTTCCGCCTGCAAAATGGCAAACGGCTTTTCTTCTGGAATCCATGCGACATCCGAGTTGATTAGCACGCCATGCTCGGCTTTGTTCAGGCGAAGCGGAAACACATCAATGCCGCCTTTTGTGCCGGAAATGCTGATCGTTTCTTCATCTTTCGAAATATTCGCTGCCCATGAGGTTTCAAACATGACCACTGCCCCGTTTTCAAGCCGGATAAAAGCCGTGGCATGGTCTTCTACTTCAAAGGTGGCCGGGTTAATTGTACCCCATTCGTTTACCATATCTTTTTGCATACTTAAATGGTTAAAAGTAGCGCCGCTCACTTCAAATGGTTTTGAACTGCCGGTCAGCCACATTGCCAAATCAAGCAAGTGGCAGCCATAGTCGATCAGCGCGCCTCCTCCTTGAAGTTCGCGATTTGTAAATACACCCCAGCCCGGTACTTTACGGCGCCGCATGGATTTAATGCGGATCACAAGCGGCTGGCCAATTTCGCCGCTGTCAATCAGCCGTTTGGCCGCACGTGATTCTTTTAAAAAGCGCCAGTGATAGGCAATAAGCAGTACCTTTTTTGACTTTTCAGCTGCGGCAACCATTTCCTCACACTCTTTTGTATTCAATGCCATCGGTTTTTCACACATGACATGAACACCGGCATTCAGTGCCTGTACGGCGGCTGGAGCATGAAATTTATTTGGAGTAGCGATAATCAGCGCGTCAATTTTTTCAAGCATTTCTTCCAGGCTCTTGCAGACGTGCTCAATCCCAAATTTTTCGGCTGTTTCTCTCGCCCTCTCCTCGTCTACATCCATTACGGCCGTGATTTCCGCTTCTTTCACATGCTTAAAAGCCGGAATATGCCGCTCTGTTGCAATGCCCCCTGTACCTAAAATGCCGATTCTCAGTTTTGTCATGTTTGTCACCTCTTTGATTAAATACGGACAGTTCGTTTTGTTTCACTTGATTCCAATGCAGCTAAGATTACCTGCAGTGACTTTTTGCCTTCATTCCCGCAGACAGGCGGGGTTGTATCTTCCAAAATGCTGTTAATAAATTGCTCTACTACACGAGAATTTGTTTGTTTACCTTCTTCATTTGACTGGATTGCACCGAGGCTGTGACGTTCACTGTTACCATTTTTATATTGAATAATGAGTGAATAATCCGGGTCATCTTCCAAACGCATGATGCCATTTTCTGCGTAAAAAACAGTAGAATTGTCTTCGCCGCCGTTGTACGCCCAGCTTGCGGCTAATGTTCCAATCACACCGCTTTCCGATTTCAGGACACAGACAGCATTATCATCGACTGTGGAATTTTCCTTGGCGGAGCTCTCGACAAACGCTGCCACTTCTACAAATTCTTCTCCGAGCAAATAGCGAAGCAAGTCGGTTTTGTGAACGCCAAGGTCTCCCATTGCCCCGATAAACGCAAGCTCTTTTTTGAAAAACCAGCTGTTTGTTCCATCCACACTCCAGCCTTCCGGCCCGCCATGTCCAAATGCTGTACGAAAGCTGTAAATCTTACCTAAAACACCACTTTCGATAATAGACCGGGCTTTTTGGTGGGAAGCAACAAAGCGCTGATTATGGGCAATCATTAATTTTTTACCGCCTTTTTCTGCCGCTTCGATCATCGCCTCTGCTTCTTTCTTTGAAGTGGCCATTGGCTTTTCGCAAAGCACATGCTTGCCTGCTTGGAGTGCCGCAATGGTAATAGGCGCGTGCAGTACATTCGGTGTACAAACGCTGATGGCATCGACGTCTCCATCTTTAAGTAATTCTTCATAGCTTGTATAAGCCTTTGCGTTAAAATGCTCCGCGTATTTTTGGGCCCGTTCTTCCTTTACGTCACAAAATGCTGTTACTTGAACATGCTCGTTTGCAACGTACTCCGGAATATGACGGTGCTGGGCAATGCTTCCGCACCCAATGACGCCTACCTTAATTTTCCCCATTCTTTTTATTCTCCCCTTAACTCTTCAATTGGTTGTGCATTACCGTATACAGGCCGTTCCCGTTTCACCGGGGCTGCCCATTTTACTGCGTTTTGAATGACACGTTGGACATTTTCATTGAAGTATGTAGGATGTGTTTCATGTCCAGGACGGAAATAAAAGATTTTGCCGTTGCCCCGTTTGTACGTGACGCCGCTTCGGAACACTTCGCCGCCTTCGAACCAGCTCATGAAAATGAGCTCATCCGGCGCAGGAATATCAAAATGTTCGCCATACATTTCCTCATGCTCCAGCTCAAAATATTCGCCGATTCCTTCTGCAATTGGATGTGCAGGGTCCACGACCCAAAGGCGTTCCTTTTCTCCAGCTTCACGCCATTTCAAATCGCAGGATGTGCCCATCAGTGCTTTGAAAATTTTTGAGAAATGCCCCGAATGAAGCACAATGAGCCCCATGCCATCGAGTACACGCTGCTGTACTTTTTTCACAACTTCATCGCTCACTTCTTCGTGTGCAACATGCCCCCACCAAAGAAGTACATCTGTTTGATTCAATATATCCTCTGTCAACCCGTGCTCTGCTTCATCCAATGTGGCCGTTTGAACGGTCCGCCCTTCTTCTTTTAAAAAATCTGCGATTACTTGATGAATGCCCTCTGGATAAATCTCTTTGACCGCCTGCTTGTTTCGTTCATGACGAAATTCATTCCATACTGTAATATTCATAGAATCGCTCCATTCTCTAATATTTTTTTGCATGAATCCCGTACCACCACAGAAGTCGGCACTAAAATATTCCGCTTCATCATGTCCGGTTTTTCCAAAAGATCTACCAATGTTTTTGCCGCCTCATAGCCAAGCTGAAATGCATGAATATCGACTGTCGTCAGCGGCGGGCTCGAAAGCTCGGAAAGCATGGAATCCGTAAAAGTGGTGACGGCTACATCATCCGGCACCCGCAAGCGCCGCTCGTATAAAGCAGACAGCAGGCTCATAGCCATCAGTTCATCCGTCGTCACAATCGCCGTTGGCCTTGGATCCATCATCATCATCTCATCAATGGTTTCCTTAGCACTTTCTTTTGAAATTTCTTTTCTAAAAAGAACTTCTGATTGAATATTCGCAAGTTTTAATGCCTGTTTATATCCTTCTTCACGATCTTTATGCACTTCAAACCTCGGATCGCCCCCGACATACGCAATATGTGTATGTCCGGCACGAATCAAATGGTCTGTTATATCCCGTGCAGCTTTGACGTTATCGTTATCTACATACATGACCTTGTCAGTATGCTCCGACGGTTTGCCGATCATAACAAACGGAAAGTTTTGCTCTAAAAGCAGCTGCAGCACCGGGTCATGATCCTGTGAATAAAGCATAATCATGCCGTCGACGCTTTTGCCTTGAACCATATTCACAACTTCCCGATAAATGTCTTCATCGGATTCACCACACGTCAATAGGATGCTGTATTCCTTTTGGTGCAGCAGGTCACTCATTCCTTGAAGCGCTGCTGGAAAAAACGGATCGGACAGCGAATGCTTCGTAGACGTTTTGCGAATAATCCCAATTGTTTGGGAGGACTGCGTGACGAGCTTACGTGCAAGCAGGTTCGGATGGTAGCCGAGCTCCTGCATCACTTTTCTTACTTTTTCTTTTGTTTCCTGCGTAATTTTTGGATGGTCCGCGATAACACGGGAGACGGTCGAAGGCGCAACCTGCGCCCTCTTTGCTACATCTTTAATTGTGACAGCCATGACCGGTTCCTCCCTTTTCTAGTTTATAGTACCATTTTTCAAAAAAAATAAGAAAGTATATCGTTTCTCATAATGCCCTGCTGCAGCCCCCGCTGCGTTTTACTTTCCCAGCCGCCCGGGGGCATCTTGTATTTCTTTGTCTCGATTGGAGCGCTTTTATACGCAGAGTGCTGCTCTTTTTATTTTACAGCTCCATCGGAAACTCCTTTGATAATTTGTTTTTGTGCAAAGAAATACGCAATGATAACTGGGATAATCGAAATCGTTAAACCGGCAAGTGCCAGATGCCATTGTTTCGTATACTGGCCGAAGAACAGGAACAGCTTTAATGGAATCGTATCTGTGCCATCTCCGCTGATGACAAGCGATGGCAGAAGGAAATCATTCCAGATCCAGATAACATTCAAAATTCCAACTGTAATCGTAATCGGTTTCAACAGCGGGAAAATGATATACCAAAACACCTGCAGCCGGTTGCACCCATCAATGGTTGCCGCTTCATCAAGCGACTTGGAAATCCCCTTAAGTGCTCCGTGGTAAAGAAAGATCGACAAGCTGCAGCCGAAACCGAGATACATAAAAATCAGTCCGTAAAAGTTGAGCGCATTGGCTTTTCCGAAAATGGTTACAAGCGGAATCATGACGGACTGAAACGGAATCAGCATAGCAGCCACAAAAACGAAGAAGATGATATTGCTGAGCTTGCTTCCGTTGCGTGATAACGCATAAGCAGCCATCGCAGAGAAAAACAAAATAATTGCCACACTCAAAAGAGTCACGAGCACAGAATTCATGAATGTCTGCAAAAAGGTTAATTCTTCAAAAGCCTGCACAAAGTTATCAAACGTGAATGTTTCCGGAAGCTTCATTGTATTGGTGAAAATTTCACGTTTTGTTTTAAACGCATTGGCAATCATTAGATAGAAAGGAGAGATCCAAAGAAGAGCCAGTACAAGGCCAATAATCTCCAGAGTCCAGCGTTTCCCTGACTTTTTCATTACATCTCCACCTCCTTTTTCTTATTAATGTACACTTGTGTTAATGAAATAATTGCCACAATGATGAAGAAGATGACGGCTTTCGCCTGTGCTTCTGCCATCTGGTTTAATTGGAAGGCCGTTTGAACAATATCCATGGCAACCATTTTCGTCGAGTCAAATGGTCCGCCGTTTGTAAGCGACAAGTTCTGATCATAAATTTTAAAAGCATTGGACAGCGTTAAAAACAAGCTGACCGTAAAGGCAGGCATAACAAGCGGGAACGTAATATTCCGGAAGCGCTGCCATCCATTCGCGCCGTCAATTTGTGCTGCCTCAAGCAAATCTTTCGGTACGTTTTCCAAGTATGCAATGTAAATAATCATAATGTAGCCGGCCATCTGCCAGCTCATCAGGATGACCATTCCCCAAAAACCAGTTTGGGAATCAGACAGCCAGCCCTGCAGCCATTCAATGCCGGTTGCCCGGCCGACCGCATCAAATACTTTTGTGAAAATAAACTGCCAGATAAAGCCGAGAATCAACCCGCCGATCAAGTTTGGCATAAAAAAGATTGTCCGAAGTACATTTTTAGATTTGATGTAAGATGTAACAAGCATGGCGAGGCCGAGCCCCATAATGTTGATGACAATAACAGAAGCAATGGAGAATTTAAATGTAAACCAGAGGGAGTTTAAAAATCCTTGATCACTGAATAACTCAACGTAATTTTTAACCCCAATAAATTCCGCCGCATTCACTCCATCCCAATCCGTAAACGAATAGACGATGCCGTAAATAAGCGGAAGCAGGACAACAGTGCCAAGCGCGAATAAAACCGGCGCTAGAAAAAGCCAAAACATAAAGTCTTTATTTCTCATGCTGCCTAAACCTCATTTCAGTTGAATTTGGGAAAAGAAAAAGATAACAGCCGAAACTGCCTGTTATCTTTTTTCTTTTCATAGAATTACTGACGCGCTTTTTTCCAATCATTTTTCGCGGCTTCAATCGCTTCTTCCCAAGACGTTTCACCCGCAAGATACTTTTGAAGGTGTGCCCCTAAAATATCGCTCCATCCAACTGGATATCCAAGGAAAACCCATCCTTGCGTATTTCCTGCTTCAGCATATTCATAAATAGTTTTCGAAAGTGGATCAGCAATTTTATCGGCATCATAGCCTTCATAAGCTGGAATAAATTTAAATTGTGTTAAAACCGCTTCTTTTCCTTCGTCAGACGTATACAGCCAATCTAAAAATTCTTTTGCTGCTTTTTGAGCTTCTTCATCTGCGTTTTTGTTTACAGCCCAGTATTGCGGAACACCAACCGGCATTTTGGTTTCGCCGTCAACCGGGATTGGGAAGATGCCGACATTTTCAGCAAGCTCTGGATCCATCTGTTCGATTGTCGGGTATACCCAGTTTCCTTGCTTAATCATGGCTACGCGGCCTGTTGAAAACAATTCTTCTACCTGCTGTGAGTAATCAAGGCTCAAAACCGGCTGTACGGAATATTTGTTTTGAAGGTCAATATATTCCTTGTACTGTTCTGCTTTTGTAAATGGAAGTTCTTTCGCCTGGAATGCTTCCATTACGCTGCCATTAAAATCGTCTGCGATAAAAGAGTTTGAGCCGTGGTTTCCTTCTGTCCATTTTTCTTTTCCAGCAAAAGCAAACACAGCGTCAATGCCAAGCTCGTCCTTTTTGCCGTCGAGCGTCTCGACTGCTTTTGTCAAATCTTCCATTGACTTAATAGAATCCGCGTCTACCCCTGCTTCTTCAAAGATTTGCTTGTTGTAAACAAAACCGTATCCTTCCTGATTGTAAGGAAGACCTAATACCTGCTCTCCTTCTGTTACGCTCTCAAGCGTTCCTTCCAACGCTGCACCTGCCGCTTTTGTATCACTTACATCTATCAATCTATCACGGTACTGCTGCACATCAACGGCTCCGTTAATATTAAAAATAGCCGGCTCGTCTCCTGAGGCAAATTTGGATTTCAGCGCCGAAGCGTAATCGTTCCCGCCCCCTACTGTTTGAACATTTATATCAACTTCCGGATGTTCTTCTTCATATTGCTTCGCGAGTTCCTCAAACTGGTTTTTAAACTCCACTTTAAACTGGAAAATATCTACGACCGTTTGATCGCCGCCCCCTCCGCCTGAACTGCCAGATGATTCTTCTTTTTTCTCAGCTGTTGAGCAGCCAGCAAGACCTAGAAACAATGCCGATGAAAGTACGAATGCTTTTTTTGTTAACACGTCATCTACCCCTTTGCAGTCTTTTTACTCGGCCGAAAGCGGTAACCGCTTTCAACTTCTGAAACCACTATACCACCCTCACTATGAAAGCGTCAACATTTTTTGAGAAATCGTTTGCATATTTTTTGTAAAGCCTTTCAATGTTAATTTAATAGGTTTTCAATTCTTGTATATACAAAGAAAATTAAGAATACTTGATGCAAACGATTGCTCTTCTTTTCACAATAAAGTGAAATAAAAAACAGCCTTTACGGCTGTTAGAGATTGTAGAAAAATAAAATCTCTTATCAAAAGCTTTTTTTTCGTTTCTTTTTAATGCAAGAAGCGTGAACAGTTAGGATGAGAGCCGATAAGGCGGCGGACGCGCGGCCTGTGCGGTTAAACAGGACTGCCCAGCTTAAGTGATATTTCTCGAAAAGTCTCCTGCCCGTTTTCGGCAGTGAAAGCTTTCATAAAAAAGACTGACGACTTTATCGTCAGTCTCAAACAGGGCTTATGCTGCCCTGTTTTTATAATTCAATTGTTCTTTTGTCACGGCTGCTTTCGAGCGCCGCTTCAATGACGCGGATCACTTGTATGCCTTCCTCTCCCGAAACTGGGCACGGCTTTCCATCCCGAATACATTGATAAATCTCTTTGTAATAACGCCGGTAATCACCTGGAAGTGTTACGATTTTTTCATCTCCTTCTTTTGTATAAAGCGTCCCATACTGGTCAATCCGATCCATTCCCCATTCGGGACTTTCCAGTGACTCTCCATTTATCAATTCTTTCTCCTGAGGGTCTTCCCCCCGCTTCATAAACGTTCCCTTTGTACCGTGCACTTTATACTTGGCACCTTGCTCCACTGTAATCATGCCGCTGTGTAAAATTACTCTTTTCGTTCCGTACGTTAAAACAAGATGGAAATAATCATCTACGAGTGCCTGAGGGCGCTGCTTTTGAATATCTGCCGTTACACTATCAGGCATCCCAAACAGTGACAGAGCCTGGTCAATCAAATGAGCCCCCAGATCATACAAAACGCCGGAAGCCGGCTTTTTCTCTTCACGCCAGCCTCTGGCAATCACCGGCTCAAAGCGGTCATAGTGTGCTTCATACACGTAAACATCACCCAGCCGGCCCTCTTCTATCATTTTCCTGACAGTCAGGAAATTTCCGTCATACCGTCGGTTTTGAAAAACACTGAGCATCACGTTATGTTTTTTTGCGCATTCAGCAAGCGTTTCTGCTTCTTGAACGGTCGGTACCATCGGCTTTTCGACAATGACGTGTTTTCCTGCCTCAAGCGCCCGCTTCGTAATATCAAAATGAAGACTGCTCGGTGTGGTTACGACCACAAGCTCTACTTGAGCGTTATTTAAAACATCATCGATTTGCTGGACAACGTCTATAGATGGAAAACTCTCTTTTAATTTCTCTCTTTTAGAAGACAAAATACTGACAAGCTGAAACTCCTCCATTTTGTTTAAAAATGGAGCATGAAAGGTTGAGCCTGAAAATCCATACCCGATTAACGCTGTGCCGATTGCCTTCAAAACGCCATCTCCTTTATTCCCGTTTTTTCACACCCATTCCCTTTCTATTCTTTATTCAAACGAAAGACGCTTAATGTGCTCGATAGAGTGGTACATATAGTATAATAAGGCAGAATATGAACAGAACCTTTTCACTACTTTTGAGAGGATTGACTTATTATGTCCCGCAACGATTACCAGGCAATGCTTTCTAAGCGGATGGAAAAGGAGTTTTCCAGTTGGTTTGAACAAGATCATATCCAAGAACGGGATTTATACCGTTTTTTACATACGATGAAAGGCACAGCAGGCACAATTGGCTTGGAAGAAATATCTGCTTTTTGTGCATCGCAGCTGGAGACCCTTTCTGAAGCAAGCGAGGCGACTATTCCGGTTCGTTCATTAAAAAACTTTATTTTTTTAATGAGAAGTTTTTTCAATAAAAAAGAATTAACGGCCCAGCCTGAAGTGCAACAGCCCGAAAGTACGCTTCACTCCATCGAAGAAAACAGCGGATTTATTTTATTGATTGATGAAGACGCAGAATCCGCTTCTTTTATTAAAGAAACACTGGAAGAAAATGGTATACAAGTGGTAATTGCTTTAAATGGAAAACGGGGAGTCGAACTTTTTTATACCCTTCAGCCCCATATGGTTGTCGCCGATGTTCAGCTTCCCGATATGAGCGGATTTGACGTAATGGCGCAAATTGGCGATATTGCCCGAAGCCGTTATGTTCCTATTACATTGGTAAGTACGAACAATCCAGTCGAAAATACCATTCGCGCTTATGAAACGGGTGCGATGGATTTTATTCAAAAACCGCTTAATATGAGCTTATTTGTCCCTTATATTTCTAACCGATTAAGAAACAAATCGGCTGTTTCACAGTCCGTACTGACCGATGAGCTGACAGGTGCAGGCAACCGGCGCCAGTTCACCCAAACACTTACGCAAATATCTGCTTTATCGGAACGAAAACGGCATACATTTACGCTTGTGATGCTGGATTTGGATTACTTTAAAAAAGTAAACGATCAATATGGGCATCCTGCAGGCGATGAAGTGCTTCGCCGTTTCAGCTCTATCGTGCTGACACTCAAGCGGGAAACCGACTATTTCTTCCGTTATGGCGGGGAAGAATTCGCCTTAATTTTAGCAGATACGACTCCTGAGGAAGGCACCGTCTTAATTGAACGGATTCGTGCTAAAATGGCCGAAACCGAATTTGCCTTCCCGGGCTTTGATCCTTTTTATGTGACGTTTTCTGCTGGTGCAGCCGAATACAGAATCAATGAATCTACCGTTTTGGCAGAAGCGGACCAGGCGTTATATAAAGCAAAACGAAGCGGCCGAAACCAAACAGTTATTTATGAAATTGACAGCGGTGATGTTAAGCGCCATTTGAATATTATGATTATCGATGATGACCTTCTTGTGCGAAAAATGTTGTCGAAGCAGTTTTCCGGCTGGAAGCCAAATGAAATCGATGTGGTTGTCCACGAATATCCGGATGGCATTACATTCCTGGAGTCCGATTGGTACAAGGCTGATGAGAATTATATGATTCTCTTAGACGGCATTATGCCGAAAATGGATGGCCTCGAAGTGCTGTCAAATGTCCGCAAACGGTTCCCGGATGACAATATTGTCATATCGATGCTGACAGCCCGGACAAATGAAGCAGATATTGTTTTAGCGCTAAAAAGTGGAGCGGATGACTATATTGTGAAACCATTTCACCCGCAGGAAGTGATCGCGCGTGTACAGCGCCTGACAAAGAGGATGTTTAAATGACCCTCCCTTTTTTCCTTCTCCTGACGGCGATCTTGCTTCTATTTCAACTGGTGCTGCTCCTTTATTTAGTCATCCGCAAACATAAAAGGAAGCGGCTGGAAGAAGAAATTGAAAGCCAGTACGCTCATTTAACAGAGCCGTTTGCTTCCTATATGATGGATCCATCAGACGCTCGATTTCTTTACGCCGTCAAATCGATTTCTCATCAACAGGTTGTGCTGGAACGGCTGTTAAATGGCTATGTGGCATTTACAAGAGGAGGCAGTGCCTCTCCTTTAGTGCAACAGCTGTCGGAAGAATTTTTAACAGAAACCTATACGCGCGTGCTAAATCAACGCAACTGGGCGCGGAGAGTGAACACCCTTCATTACATTGAGGATTTTCGTATGCGCTCTTTAGCACCTATCCTGCGTGAACGGATGAAGCAAGCCGGGAAACTGGACGTGGAAACCCAGCAGCTCATTCGTACACTGGCTTCTCTAAATGAAGATGTTGTCATTGATGAGTTAAACCGCTTTTCGAATGCGCCTGTTCGGCTGTTTGTAGATATTCTCCACCGATTAGATAAAACGAATGCTGAAGAGCATGTAAAAACAGCGCTTGAAGGTGAAAATGAGACAATCAAACACGCTGCCTTCATTTATATTGCTTATTCAGGGGCAATAACTTTTTTGCCGCAAGTAGAAAAAGAACTGGCCAGCCCTCAAGTCGAAACAAGAATCCAGGCACTCAAAACGATCTTTCGGCTGAAGTATTTGTCGGAACCAGATTTGCTGGCTCCCTTTTTTGATTCTCCTTTCTGGACAGAGCGAATGTTTGCAGCACGAATTACAGGTGTTATGCAGTTTTCCCGCTACAAAAAGAGTTTAAGTACGCTGCTTGGCGATTCAGTTTGGTGGGTGCGCTATTCAGCGGCAGAAGCATATACTCATTTTTCAGATGGAGATGTGATTTTAGCGCACTTAGCTGAGAATCACCCTGACCGCTACGGCCGGGATATGGCTGCCCAGTGGCAGACATTTCGACCTGGAGGTGCCCGATAATGCATACATTTTTTCTTATTCTTTCATACGTTATTATTGCTTATATGCTTTTTTCAAGCTTAAGCTATATTCTTTTATTTGGGCTGGCTTTTCGAAAAGTATACAGAGAAAGTGAATTAGATCCGCGGGAAACAACAGAGGACATTGCCGGAAATGAGCGGACTTTTCCGGTCTCTATTTTAGTTCCGGCCTACAATGAGGAAGTCGGCGTAGTCAGCACAGTCCGCTCGCTTTTAGCGCTTGAATATCCGGAAAAAGAGATTATTGTTATCGATGATGGCTCAAAAGACCAAACTTCGGCCCGTATGATTGAAGAATTCCAAATGACGGAAGTATCTTTTGCCGTTCGTGCTTATTTAGAAACGGCTGAAATCAAAACGATCTATCAATCCTCTATTTTTCCATATATCCGCTTAATTAAAAAAGCCAATGGAGGCAAAGCAGATGCTCTTAACGCCGGTATTAACCTGGCATCTTATCCTTACTTTTGTGCCATCGATGGTGATTCGGTTTTAGAAAACGATGCACTGTTAAAAACAATGAAGCCGATTATTGAATCAGACGGCCAAATTATTGTAACCGGCGGCTCGGTCCGGATTGCCAATGGCTCGACGATTTCAAGGAGTAAAGTTGAAACCATTAATCTGCCGAGCCATCCGGTTGTACTGATGCAAATCATCGAATACTTCCGCGCTTTTTTAATCGGCCGCCTTGCGCTGAGCCGGATGAATATCCTGCTGATTGTCTCCGGGGCATTTGGTGTTTTCCATAAGGAACGGGTCATCCGCGCAGGAGGATACAACAGGAAAACAGTCGGGGAAGATATGGAGCTTGTCGTCAGGCTGCACCGGCTGCTTCGGGAAGAAAAGTCCAAGCAGCGGATTGAATATATCCCAGATCCTGTATGCTGGACAGAAGCGCCAGAATCCCTTGAGGTTCTGCGTTCTCAGCGGATTCGGTGGCAGCGCGGGTTATGGGAAACACTTTGGACTCATAAAAAAATAATTTTCAACCCTGCCTACGGTTCAATCGGACTCCTGTCTATGCCTTATTTCTTGCTTGTGGAGCTATTAGGTGCTGTTTTCGAACTGGGCGGATACTTTATGATTTTCGGAGGATTCTTTTTTTCCTTAATTGATCCAAAAACAGCCGGCACCCTGTTTTTAGTCACCATTTTTTATGGATCATTTATTTCTGCGCTGGCTGTACTGCTGGAGGAAATGACACTCCATAAATATCCAAAGATTTCCCACTTGGTTCGGCTTTATTTCTGGGCGCTGACAGAAACGTTTTGGTATCGGCCTTTTATGGTTATTTGGCGCATCCAGGGAATCTTTGCCGCTTTCCGCAAAAAGCACAATTGGGGCAATATGAAACGAAAAGGAATTTCCACATAAATCAGATGGAGGCAGGCAAATATGAAAAAGATTTTAGTGGCAGATGATGAAGATATTTTGCGCATGTTAATTGTCGATACGCTTGAAGATGATTTTGAAATTACCGAGGCAGAAGACGGCCGGGAAGCACTGAACAGCATCCGGTCCGGCACATATGATTTAATTGTTTTAGATTATATGATGCCTCATTTAACAGGCATGGAGGTGCTGGAGCAAATCCGTAAAGACGGCGTTCAAACCCCTGTCATGATGCTTACCGCCAAAGCACAGGAAGCAGACCGGGAACTGGCCATGTCCTACGGGGCTGATTATTTTATGGCGAAGCCATTCAGCCCAATTGAACTTCTGTCGCTTATCGAAAGCATTCTGGATTAAAAAAAAGACAGCCCGCTGTGGGCTGTCTTTTTTATTGGTCTTCCCGGGCAAATCGTTTTTGCACAATATGATAGGACTCTTTCAGCCGTTCTTTTGATTCGGTATCCTGATCCCATCCCTCCCATTTATATATATTCATCTTGGAAGCTGCTTTTTCAGGGACCGTTGTTTTTTGATCAAATGACTCGGCAATGCCAATGCCTTTGATTTGCTGCTCAGCTTCTATTCCTTCTTTAAAAACATCTCCTGTTGCCTTCAGGCTGCTTGGGTCTTTTACATTCAACAGCAGCCATGGAATGCGAATTTCAACCTCTCCTGTTTCTTTATTTACATAGTAATCAGACAGAGAGTCATAATCAGGCGATTCCGGATTGCCGTTACCAAACCGCATCACACCTGTTTCATAATAATCAAAAGGCAGCACTTCCCCTGTATCCGGACGGATATTTTCCCTGCTTAGTGCCAGCCGGATTGGGTTGAAAACACCGCTGTTATTTAGTGGTTTTTTCGGTGCAGGCTCTAACATAGGAACGTCAAACCCATACTGATACAAGAATGTGTCATAATACGCGTCTACTTTCAGTTTCCCTTCTCTTGTCCCGACAAATGACAGAACAAAATCCGGATCATTTTCCTTGAACGTGACAGTTTCTGCCTTGTTGCTTCCGATGCTTGGATGTACGTCAAAGTAAAGCGTCGGCATCTTGCCGTTTAACAGCTTAGACCGAATATACAAGTAGCGTTCGTCGTGCGTGACATACAAACCGTCATTGTCTTTGTAGAATGGCTCAATACCTTTCCAGTCGTTTGTATTTCCGTCTGTTTGGATAAGCTGGCGGTCAAAGCTGAGAAGGCCGAATTGCTGCTCATTCGTCTGGGCGTTCGACCAATATGGACGGCGTTCCGGATCATCTAAGTCCATCGTGTTCCACGTCCGCTTAAACCATTCATCCTGCCATGTAAAGACGAGTCCGCCCATCATTCCTTCAGCTAAAATATCATCATACATATGGACTAAGCCTTTACCCTGCTGCTCTTCACTGATAAAGCCCTGGTTCAGGCCAAATGCGTTCCGGTGTGTCATGCCTCGCGACGATGGAATACCAAACTCGGCAATCAGTACCGGCATATCGTGCGCTGCCCGCAAATCATGCAGGTATCCGGCGTAGTTATTGTTTTCTCTGCGTGAATCCTTATATGTTAAGTATTTTTCTTCTAAATTTAAAAAATCCGGATAGTAAGGATACACGTGGTAAGAAGCAAACAAGCTGCTGTTCTTTTTAGGCTTGATCATATTTGGATTAACAGATGCCAGATCTTCCTGTTCCTGTGGTTCAGCTGGATGGTCAAGCAGGTCTGTTGGAACCCAGTTTGTAAAGCTCATTGGCCGTGTCCACTTATACTGGTCCGCTTCATATTTCATCATCGTATCCATTTGCTCAGCCAGCCAAATTTCCATCGGCTCAGCGTCCTCTGTCTGAACAAACTCTCCATCATACTGCGCAAGATCTGTGTATTTCGTTTTCATGTTGTCGACCATAAACGGGTACCATTCGATTCCAAGCACCCAGCCGATTACGTACGGCGAAATATCAGCCCGATACGTTCCTGATGCATGACCGGTCCGTTTTGGAATGTCCGCATTACCGTGAATGACATCCGCAACCCGTTTCATTTCCGCCTGGAATTCTTTTGTAATTTCCGGTGTAAACGCATCTAGTGTTTCTTCTAACGGTTTTTCATCGATCCAGACGCCATGCAGCAGATAAATGGGCTTGTCCGCATGCTCTTCGTTGTACCGCTTTAAAGCGTTGTAAAAGCCCGGCGGATGAAGGGTGTAGACGCGAATGGTATTCGCGTTTAATTTTCCAATATCCGTGAGCCATTCATAGTATTCATTTTCAGAAATAGCGGCTTCTCCCGGGAAAGCGCCCGGTTTCCCCATTCCAATATTAACCCCTTTTACCGTCATCGTTTTCCATGTGCCGTTTTGAAACACTTCAAACCGGTCTCCGTTTAAACGGGACATATAAAAGAGGCCATCCTTTTCTTCCACTGGCACAGCAACTGCTTCTTTTTCCGGTTTTTTCTCCATTGAGAGAACACCTTTCATGAGCGGCACATATGTTTTCCAGAAAAAGGCCTGCTCCGGATAAAGCGTAGATGGTGTGATAAGCGCCCGCATGGAGGCAAAACCGGCATACCGATAAACAGAAGAAACGTCTTCTGTGTCGGCAAAATCTCCAGCGAAGTAAAAGAGATCCGATTGTTCATACGAATGGTGGGTAACGGCAGGAAATGAAAGCGGAATTCCTTCCTTTTCTAACACCGTTTTCCCCTTATCCGATAAATCCCATTGATAGTTTGCTAGAATATCTTCTTTATTGTCCGGCACGGTTATATCGAACCAGTACGTGTACGGCGCTCCCTTATTGAGGCCTGTAACTCGTTTTCCCTCTTTCGTAAAGCGCATCGTTAACCGCTCGTTTTTTATTTCTCCCTCTTCATCAGAGAGCACGATTACTTTTTGTTTATCTTCATTCACAAGCACAAAGCCGGCTCCTTCGAATGCCCACTTTTTACCGCCTGCTTCATAAAGTGAGAGAATTCCATCGGTCAGCTCTTTATTTTCTCCGCTCAAATCGCTGAACGCCCGACCGGTCCATCCGGTTGGTGTTGTATGCAGAAAAGACGCCACATCTTTTTTCACATCGGCTTTTGTTGGAGAAGCAAATGTATTAAACTCCATAATCAAAGTGGTCGGATGGTCAGCCGTTTGCTGTTTGATCGTTTCCCATTCATCCATTTCGAGACCGCCATACACTAAGTCATTTTCGTTATCATACACACCGTATGTATCGGCTGCATAAATAACATCTGCATCCTCCAGTTTTTCCGGAAGCGCCTGTTCCTTTGTTTTTCTTTCGGGAAAGTATCCATAGTAGTCATCCTCTCCGCTAAACGTTTCAAAACGAAAGTGCTTCAGTACCCATGTAAGGGCACGATGCTCCCGTTTATTATCGGCCGGAACGGTTTTGTCTAGAATGACAACTTTTTCTTCTCTCGTGCTGCCAAGCTCCCATATAATCCAGGGCAGCAGCAACAACAAAAGAACTGCCGGAAGGACAATCCATTTTTTATTTATCTTCATCTTGATCGGAACCTCTCTCCGGGTAGAAAATAACTCCTTGCTGTATTGGTTCGGTTAAAAATCCAAGTACGGCTTTTGACAGCTTTGTCGGCGGATACGGTTTTGTTAAGTAATGATCGATTTGGTGCAATTTCCCCTTGCCCTCGGCCTGATCAAGAGCAGAAGAAATGATAATCGGGATATTTTTGGTTTTTTCTTCCCTTTTTAACAGCTCCACCAAATCCCAGCCGCTCAGATCGTCGCCAAGCATCAGATCAATCACAATCCCGACAAGCGGTGTCCGTTTTGCTTCTTCAAAGGCTTCCGATGGATTTGTATGATACATTACTGTAAATCCGCTCATCTTTAATTCTTCCGATAATAAAAGAGCAAGACTCATATCGTCTTCTACTATCATAACGGAGGGACTGTTCTCTTTCCCTTCAGAACGTACAACTCGATGCCTGCCTGTTGAAAGAAGCGGCAATGAAAAACGGACTGCTGTTCCTTTTCCCTCTTCTGACTCGATTGTAATCGTTCCATTATGCTTTTCGATAATTTCTCTGCAAATTGCCAGTCCAAGGCCCGTACCGCCAATTTTGCGGCGGGCGCTATTGTCAATCCGCTGAAATTTATTAAACAGCTTCGGTATATCTTCAGCCGGAATTCCGATTCCTTCATCTTGAATGGTGACAATTACGTTGTTTTCATCATTTGAAAGTGTCAGCACTACATGTCCGCCGTCCGGTGAAAACTTAATAGCATTTCCTATCACATTTGTTAATACTTGAGCGAGACGCTCTTTATCCCCTTCTACCTGCACATTAGCCGCTTCATCCACCATAACGAGTGGATGACTGCTTTCGGTACGGAAGCGGGCGATCGCTTCTACCGCCAGTTCATTGATTTGTAATGGCTCCATTTGATACACCTGGCTGCCCGACTCCATGCGCTGTAAATCCAGAAAATCATTAATTAAGTTTGTCAGCCTTTTCGCTTCCTTGTAAATTGTTTCTAAATATTTCTTTTGCTTTTCAGGCTTTAGCTGTTTATGAAGCAGCAGCTCTGTAAATCCGAGCACACTTGAAAGCGGCGTTCGAAGCTCATGGCTGACTGTGCTGACGAGCTCTGTTTTCATTTGATCGACTTCGTATTCTCTTGTAATATCACGATGAACAAGAATGACGCCTATTTTTTCTTCATTTACTAAAACCGGAGCACTATACACTTCTATCACGCGTTCTGCCGGCTCTAAAATACGGTACCGGTACTCCTGCACATGATGCGCCCCGCTATCAATACAACCTTCTAGAAATTCTCTCATTTGATCCGGGTCATCTGTTTGATTAGCAAGGTGATCAATCCATTGCGCTCTTTCAATGGTTTCATCAAGCGGTACTCCACAACTGATAATCTCACAAACAGCTTCGTTTCGCTGGAGCACAGACCCGTCGTGGCCAACAAATTGAATGCCTTCATTAATGTTGTTAATGATACGTTCGTTTAAAATCCGCTCTTTGACATTGCGGTCGTACAGCTGAATACGTTCAATCGCTAAAGCAACCCGATTTAGTAAGCCCCGCAATTCTTTTTGTTCTTCCTCGGAAAAAGCGCGGCCAATCCGTGAAGCGCCAAAAAGAGCGACCATGTCTCCTTCCGGATTGTTTACGCTAGAAAAATAATCATGCACCAAAACAGAATCGGCAGCGACCCCTTTTTCATGGGAAGCTTCTCTTGTTATCGTGAAGAAATCATCCTCTTTTAACCGCTGATCAATATAATCCGTTCGGTTCGTTGAAAACTCCTCGAACAAAGCATCTGTCATCCCTTTCAGCGCCCGCTCCCCGCTTTCCCTGATCCAAAACATGCCTAGATCCAATTCATAAATCGAATCCAAATACTCTAGTATACTATCAGCCAGCTCCTGCTTATTTAAAGTAAAAGAAAGAACGTGGTTCAAGTCGTTATACCGTTCCAGCCGTTCTTTTGTTTGTTTCGTTTCACGGAGCGATTCTTCGATTTTATGCTGGTGCTCCTGCAATTCTTCCTGGTGCATAATCAGCTCTTCATTTTGAGCCGTTAATTCTTCTTCTTTTTCTTGAATGGTTCGAATCATGGAACCAAATGAAGAAAACAGCACCCCGATTTCATCGTTACGTTTCACCGGCAGCAGCGAAAAGTTTTTGCCGGACGCAAAATCATCTGTCGCCTGTCTCATTTGCTCAAGCGGCCGGACAATATCTTTCATCATGCGCCAAATTAAATAAGCAATAAACACAAATAGTAAAAATAAAAAAAGGACCATTACGAATGTAAACTGATTGGCCTGCTCGATCATTTCTGTAGACAGTCCTTCAAGTTCATCGTCAATATTGGTTTTATATTGCTTGGCATATGCTATAAATTGATTCACTGAATCAGTAAGCCCGTTACTCGAAAAACTACGCAGTCCTTCGTAATCTTTTCCTTCTACTAATCGGATCAATTCTGGCAATGTTTCCTGCTCATATTTTGCTAAAAAAGTCGTAAGTTCTTCCGTCATTTGCTTTTCTTCTGATGTTAGACGGACATCTTTTAATTCTTCAAGTGCATTATTTATCTCGTCTAAATCCTTATAGACAAGATCAAGCTCTTTCTCATACTGAAAAGCAGCATAACCGCGTGCGCGGAAAAACATATCATTCAATGAATCGCGCAGCGTTTCCAATTTCACCTGCTTATCGTACAATCTCTCTCGCTCTACCCGCAATTCATCCTGTGAATGCTTCATATAAAGAAAGGCGCCGGTTCCTGCAGCTGTCAATATTAGCAGAATAGACAGCGATAAAAGCAGATAACGGCGCCGAATCCCTGACGTGACCGCTTTATCCATGTTCCACCTTCTCCCTTCCATTCCTAGGATTTCATTATAAATTATAGACTGTAAAAGTTCATAAAAAAAACCCGCTTTAAAAGCGGGTTACGATCGATCTGATGAAAACATATAGTGACGCTCATTATAAGTGATGGAGAAAATAAGCGCCAGAGCCATCATATTTCCCATCATCGCACTGCCTCCATAGCTGATAAATGGCAGCGGAATTCCTGTAATCGGCAGCAGGCCGATCGTCATGCCGATATTTTGGAATGCGTGAAACGTAATCATCGCGATAACGCCGGCGCACATGTAAGAATAATAAGGAATTTTTGTGGTCAATGCAAGTTTTGTAATGTGATAGATGAGCACAAAAAACAAACTTACAACAACCGACGCACCAATAAATCCATATTCCTCTCCAATAATACTAAAAATAAAGTCAGTATGGCTTTCCGGCAGATAGACTTCCCGGTAGCCAAACCCTTTGCCCATCGTCTGGCCTGAGCCAATCGCAAGCAGCGAACGGGTCAGGTGAAAACCGATCGAACTCTCATAGTTATATGGGTCAAGCCATGAGTAAATACGGTCGAACTGATACTGCCTGACACCAAGATATTTTTCTAACACTGCCGGCTGCCAGAGTACCATATAAAACACAAGGCTGATCAGAGCAGCGGCGCTGCCAAAGAGAGGAAGGAGTATTTTCCACGTGATACCTGAAACGAAAATCATACCGAGCAAAATAGAAATAATAACCAGGGACGTTCCAAGATCCTGCCGCACCACAAGCGCAAGCGGCAAAGCAGTAATGGCACCTAATTTAAGCAAAAGCATCCAATCACTGTTGATCGTTTTAATAGGGTTTTTAGAATGGTGATTCACCATTACCCGGGACAATGTTAAAATCAGAAATACTTTCATAAATTCGGACGGCTGAATGGTTCCTAAGCCCGGAAGCTTGTACCAGTTTTTCGCTCCGTTGATCGTTGGAGCAATAGATGATGGTGCTACAATCAAAAACAACAGCAGCAAAATGCCAAAGCCGTACAAATACCAGGCCATGCCGTGAAATTGGTCTGAATCCAGCCGGATAAATACCAGGATAATGCCGATTCCAATCGCGTACCAGATAACTTGCCGGACGACAAAGTTTGTTCCATATTGACCTGTTGTCTGTGCACTGTAAATCGCTGCACAGCTTACAACAAAAAGCATAAGCAAGATTAAAATCAATCCGTAGTCAATCCGGCTTGATTGTTGTTGAGAATTCATGTAAACTCCTCTTTCTCGTAAAAATAGACCAATTCTTATTATAACGTTATTGTTCCATTCTACAACAGCCAAACGATTCAGATAGGAGAAATCTAAGCCGGACCGTGATACAATAACTTGAACAAAATGTTCCGGCTTCTGCGCCTCACACTTAAATGCGCTGAGTGCAAAAGTCGATGAACCAATTAGAAAGGAAGTTAGCAGAATGGAAGCAATTCAAACACAAGAGCAATTCGAAGAAATTATTGCCGGCAGTGAGCCGGTCATCATTAAATTTTACGCCGGCTGGTGCCCGGACTGCACGAGAATGGATATGTTTATTGATGAAATTATAGCGGACTACAACCAATACCGCTGGTTTGAACTGAACCGGGATGATTTTCCCGAAGCTGCACAAAAGTACGATGTAATGGGCATTCCCAGCCTGCTTCTTTTTCAAGACGGCGAAAAATTAGCGCATTTGCACAGTGCAAATGCTAAGTCTCCGGAGCAAGTACGTGAGTACCTGCAAAACCTTCCCGCTTAATGAACAGCCAAAACCGGCCCGTGGACGGGCCGGTTTTTAAAATACGCCTTCGAGTTTATTTAACTCTCTGCGCATTTCCTCTTCTGGAAGCTCTTCCCCAATCACAACTATAACCGTAGGACGCTTGATCGGCTGCGGCTGAAAAAACGGAACGCCGTACGCATACTGAAACAGCTCCGGCTGGTCTCCTGAATCCTCAAACTTAATGAACCCTTTGATGCGCAGCACCGAATCCGGCAGATGTTCTACCCACTTTCTAAAAGCAGCGCGCGGTACGTGATTCACAAATTCATAAGCAAATGTTCGAACATGCAGATGATGGCGGGCGTGATGCTGTTCCTGTGGCTGGCTTCCGCTGCCAAAAACAGCTTCTCCTTCTCCATGCGTTATTTCAATTAACTGAACCTTCTGATTGAGTGAGCGGATATCTCTGCGAACGACTGCCAAGGTCTCCTCGGCGACCAAATCTGTTTTGGTGAGTGCGACAATATCACTCCAGCGTGCTTGATCCTCCATCAGCTTCCGGTGTGCAATCGGCAGCCGGTCCCGCTCCACCCACCGGGCACAGTCAACAAGCGTTAAAATGCCTTTCACCTCAATTTTCATGGCGATGGATGGAGACATGCAGGCATCGAGCACTTCCATCGGATGAGCCGCACCGGTCGTTTCAATATAAATGACATCCGGCTGGTGTTCCCGGTAAAGCGCCAGTAATTCCACTTCTATTTCATCTTTAATCGTACAGCAAATACAGCCGTTCAACATATCCCGCACAGCCGTGTTTTCTCCGATAAGCGCCGAGTCAACCGACAGCGCACCGATTTCATTCATCAGAACAGCGACTTTTCTGCCTGCTTCTTTTTCTTTTTGAAGCAGTTTTAACAGCAGTGTGGTTTTCCCGCTGCCAAGAAAGCCTCCAATTATATAAAGTTCTGTTTTCATAGGCCAATCCTTTCTCAAATCCACATAGTTCCGATTTAATACACGCTATCTATTGTACATGCTCCTTCACTTTTTGCCAAAACAAAAAGCAGGAGCGAACCCCCTGCTTTACTTTGGTTTGATCACCAGTTCAAGTTTCTCGATAATAAGTGTCATGACGGCATCCACACTCGCATCCTGCAGCTCGCTCTGGGAGTAGGCTTCCTGCATGACTTCAAGCAGAGCCTGCTGTTCATGGGACATGTTTTTTCTCCTTTTATGATGTTACATGTCCCATTCCCGCTGGACTGAACGATCAAACAGGGCGAAAGCCTTAAATTTGATTTATACGTGTTCTTCCAATTCAACCCAGTCATGCGCCCAATTCTCTATTTCTGTAATAGCGGCTTTTAAGGCGCGTCCTTTTTCCGTTAATGTATATTCAACCCGAACCGGCACTTCTGCATACACTTTTCGAGTGACCATGCCTTCCTCTTCCAGCTCTTTCAGCCTCTCTGTCAGCAGCTTGCCGCTGATCGGAAATCCAGCTTTAATTTCAGAGAACCGCTGCGGCCGATCCAAAAGCTGTTTAATCACAAGGCCCGTCCATCGTTTGCCTAATAACTGCATTGCTTTTTCTACTTTTGGACAAAGCTCCATTATTCTTTCACCTCTTTTATGTATTCTTAGTATACACCATTTTAAAGAAAGATGACATCTTTCCACTTTTTAATATATAGTTACTCAGATAATTTAATTTATTTTTCTAAACAATGTTTCTAAATGTAACTAAATTTTATTGAAAGAAGGTACATAAACCATGTCAAACACTTCTATCCAAACAGATTTTTACACAGCTGTGCAAAATCAATGCTCTCATTATGCTATTTCAAAAGAGTCTGTCGCTTCAGATGAAAGAATCCAAGAAATCATTGAATTTGCAGTTAAGCATGTGCCAACTGCTTTTAATTCACAAACAGGACGTGTTGTTGTTCTTCTTGGTGATCAGCATGATACATTGTGGGACATTACAACAGAAACGTTAAAAAATGTGGTTCCAGAAGAAAGCTTCGCTTCTGCACAAGAGAAAATGGATATGTTCCAGGCAGGCTACGGAACAGTTTTATTCTTTGAGGATCAATCGATCGTCCGCAGCCTTCAGGAGCAGTTTGCCCTTTATGCGGACAACTTCCCTGTTTGGTTTAACCAGGCATCCGGCATGCTTCAATTTACCGTTTGGACAGCGCTTGAAAACTAAGGCTTTGGCGCAACCCTGCAGCACTACAATCCGCTGATTGATGAAAAAGCAGCAGTCCAGTGGAATATTCCAGCAGACTGGAAGCTCATTGCTCAAATGCCATTCGGCAAACCAACAGCGCCAGTCGGCGACAAAGAATTTGCGCCGCTTGATGAGCGTGTAAAAGTGTACAAATAATGTACCCCTTTTTTGAATAAAAAAGCGCGGACTTTTCAATATTGAAAAGTCCGCGCTTTTTAATTTTCATTGGATGAAGGTCCACCGCCGATGATTTTTCGAACCGATCCTCTTTCGATTAAAGATGGCGCCAGCATAATCCGATGTCCAATTTGATCCGGCTGCTTGATGAGCTGTAACAGCTGGTCAAATGAATAATGAGCAAGCTCTGTAATAGGTTGTGCAATCGTCGTAAGCCCAGGATCGGCAATTTCCGCATAAATGGTATTATCAAAGCCGATAACCGACATATCCTCGGGTACCCGCACACCCGCTCCTCTCGCTTCGTTGATCAAGACAATAGCGATCAAGTCCGTTGCTGCAAACACAGCGGTTGGCTTTTTCGGGAGACGAAGCAGCTTTTGCGCGGCTTTTTTCGCTTCCAAAATATCAGAGCGGGTATCAATAACGTACGGTTCTTCAGCCATCACATCTGCTTCTGATAACGCCTGCTGAAAACCAATCAAGCGGGAACGCCCCGATTGGCGCTGCTTTTCGTACATAATGGCTAATTCATGGTGTCCTTTCGACAGCAAATATTTACCGGCTAAGTATCCGCCGCGCACATTGTCTGTCATGACCACACTGGCTGAAGCGTCTAAGTGATTCACAGACAGCATTACGCTCGGTACGCCGCGCTCATTAAATTTTTTGAAATGGTCCATTTCTTCTGGCTCAATGGCTACCATCACACCGTCGACCTGCTTTTTAGAAAAAAGCTCTAAATATTCTCGTTCCCTCTGCTGCTTATAATCCGTGCTGCACAGCATCAGTGTGTAACCAGATTCCCGTGCCCGGTTTTCCAGTGCCCGGGCCACTTCCGCAAAAAACGGGTTGGCAATATCAGGAACAAGCACGCCGACGGTATATGTTTTTTTGCCTGTCAGTGCCGCTGCGACACTGCTCGGCTGGTAATCAAGAACCCTCATAATCTCTGTTACACGCTTACGGGTTTTTTCACTGATCCGCCCTGTATTGTTCACGACCTTAGATACGGTAGCAATAGAAACACCCGCTTTTTCCGCCACGTCATAAATCGTCGGTTTCATATCATCGTTTCTCCTCGTGTCATTCTATTCTTAGAGTAACACGAAACGCCGTGAATCACTTCATGTGACGCTGAAATTTTTCAGTCAGCATCCCGCCTTATTATTTTTTCTTATGCTTGCGTGCATCGATATAAACTGCGACTGTAATAATAACGCCTTTTAGAATTTGCTGCCAGTATGAGGAAACGTTCATTAAATCAAGACCGTTGTTCATTACGCCAATAATCAATGCGCCGATAATGGTTCCGCCAATCGTACCAATGCCGCCTGTTAAGCTGGTGCCACCGATAACAGTCGCTGCAATAGCATCAAGTTCGTACATGTTACCAGCCGTCGGCTGCCCGGAAGCAATACGTGCTGTTAAAATCAGTCCGGCAATACCGACTAAAAGGCCATTGAATGTGTATACTAAAATTTTTACTTTTGTTACGTTCACACCGGCAATCATCGCCGCCTGCTCATTACCGCCAATCGCATAAACATATTTACCAAATCTTGTTTTATTTAAAAGAATGTAAGAAATCACGCCAATAATAGCAAAAATGATAACAGGTACCGGGATGCCGGCAATCATGCCCTGTCCAAGAAACAATAATGAATCCGATAAGCCGCCGATTGGGCGTCCGCCGCTGTAAAGAAGCGCAAGTCCGCGTGCCGCGGTCATCATGCCAAGTGTTACAATAAAGGGAGCGATATTTCCTTTTGTGATTAAAAATCCGTTAAAAAGGCCTGTGCCGGCGCCAATTGCAATGGCAACAAGGACAGCTACAATAAGTGGATATGTTCCTTCCTGTGCAACGGTAGCAACAAGCACAGACGTCAATGCCACGACAGAACCGGAAGATAAATCAATTCCGCTTGTAATGATAATGAAGGTTACGCCAATTGCGATGATGCCAATGACCGCCATCTGTCTTACGATGTTAATAATGTTATTGGAATTAATGAAGTTCGGTTCAAGCGCCGTCATAAGCCCGATTAATGCAACTAAAATAATGAGCATTCCATATTTCTTGAATATCGTTCCTGCTTTTGACTCTTTTTGAACGCCTACACCTGGATTGTTATTCGTAACAGTTGATAAGTTGCTCATCCCTATTGCCTCCCTGTTCTTACGATGTTTTTTGTTTCATTAGTTCTCCGCGTGTCGCAAGCTCCATAATCGCTTCCTGTGAAGCTTCCGACCGGTCAAGCTCCCCTGTCTGGTATCCTTCGCTCATGACGACAATGCGGTCACTCAGCCCGATCACTTCCGGCATTTCCGATGATACGACAATAATAGCTTTTCCCTGCTTGGCCAGCTCAAAGATCAAGTTATAAATTTCACTTTTCGCTCCGATATCGATGCCGCGAGTCGGCTCGTCAAGAAAGAGAATATCCGGATTGTGGAGAAGCCAGCGGCCAATGAGCACCTTTTGCTGGTTGCCTCCGCTTAAATTACTGATGAGCTGGTCCATATTTGGTGTTTTAATATTCATTTTCACCTTTTGGTCTGCACAGTCGCTCTCAATTTTCTTCCGGTCAAGCAGCCCGCCTTTTTTATATTTGTTGATATTGACCATGATCATGTTATCCCGTACGCTGAGCGGCAGGAAGCAGCCGGTTAACTTTCGGTCTTCTGTCAGAAGGCCGATACCCGCATTGATCGCATCTTTCGGCGACCGCATTTTTTTAGACTGACCGCCGACAAGAATTTCTCCTGAATCTGCCTGCATCGCACCAAAAATCGTTTCCAGAATCTCACTGCGTCCAGAGCCCATTAATCCAGCAATGCCAAGCACTTCTCCTTTACGGACTTGAAAGTTCACATCGTAAAACTTTCCTTCTTTTGTTAAGTTTTTGACTTCAAGGGCTACTTCTCCGATGTCTGCATGCTCTTTATTAAATACCTGGGAAAGCTCGCGGCCGACCATCATTTCAATCAGACGTTCACGGGACATATTGGCGATAGAATCTGTGCCGACATACTGGCCATCCCGAAAAACAGTTAATGTATTGGCAATTTGCTTGAGCTCTTCCATTTTGTGCGTAATGTAAATGATGCCGACGTTTTTCTTTTGCAGTGAGCGGATAATGTCAAATAAATGGGCAACTTCTTTGTCAGTAATAGCGGATGTGGGTTCGTCCATGATGATAAGCTTTGAATCGTAGGAAACCGCTTTGGCGATTTCGACCAGCTGCATTTTTGCTACCGTTAAATCAACCATTTTGGCTTTTGGATCGATCGTTGTAATGTTCAGGCGTTCAAAAAGCTCTCTCGTGTTGGCCACAAGCTGCTTTTGGTTCACAATTCCTGTTCTTCCGTATGTTGGTTCGCGGCCGAGGAAGATATTTTCTGCCACAGTCATTTCCGGCACTGGATTTAATTCCTGGTGAATCATTGAAATGCCTTTATCAAGCGCTTCACTGACATTGTTAATCTTCAATTCTTCACCGTCGAATAGGACGCTTCCTGTGTCAGCAGTATAAATGCCGATCAGGATTTTCATCAGCGTGGATTTACCTGCGCCATTTTCACCCATCAAGGCATGTACTTCTCCTTTTTTTACATCCAGCCTAACGTTTTGCAATGCTTTAACACCCGGAAAGCTTTTCGATATATCTGACATTTGTAAAATGTACGGAGATGTCATTTTCCTCACCCCAAGTTTGTTTTATAAAAGCCGGGCGGTATAAACCGCCCGCTTTTTCTTACTGCCATTTTTTCTCGTATGTTTCTACGTTTTCAGGTGTGATTAATTCGAACTCAACGTAGTTCATTTTTTCAACTTCTTCCCCTTTGGCTGCTTTAGCTGCAATTTCAAGCCCTTTTGATCCTTGGCCAGCTGCATCCTGGAACACAGAAATTTTCAGCTTTCCTGATTTTACATACTCAAGTGCATCCGGTGTGCCGTCAATGCCTGCTACAGTCACTTCTTCAAGCTTGCCAGCTGCTTCAAGTGCCATGATTGCACCAATCGCCATTTCATCGTTGTTTGCTACAATAGCGTCAATTTTCTCGCCTGATTGCAGCCAGTTTTCCATCAATGTCATCCCTTTTGCGCGATCCCAGTCTGCATTCTTTTCTTTTACTAGTTTCATGCTTGGATTTTTCTCAATTACTTGTTTGTTTCCTTCCGTACGTTTAATTTCTGCTTCTTGTCCAGATTGGCCGTTCATAATGGCCACGTTTCCTTTACCGCCTAGAAGTTTCGCAACTGCCTCCATTTGCATAATGCCTGAATCAATTGAGTTACCGCCAACAAACGCTGTTGCATCTTCAATTCCTTCATACGTACGATTCACCACGACAATTGGAATTTCTGCTGCATTTGCCATATCCACGATTGTGCCTACAGATTCTGTATCAACTGGTACGATTGCAATTGCATCTACACCTTGTGAAATAAACGTCTCAACTTGAGACATCTGCTTTGCTGCGTCATTCATTGCATCCACATAAACGCCTTCAATATTGCCTGCTTTTTTCTCATAATCCATCATGCCGTCCTGCAGGTAGCTGAGCCATTTATCGTCAAAGTCCGGAAGTGCCACACCAATTTTTAATTTATCATCGCCGCCAGCACTGTCTCCTCTACATCCTGCCAATACAGCTGTTAGTGCTACCATCAACGCCATGAACAGAAAAAACTTTTTCTTCATTTTTTTCTTCCTCCCCCAGGTTGTTCATATATGGAAACGATATGAAATCGTTTTCAAAAAAGTGAATGTGTTAAATTGCTTGTCCCTGCATCCCGAGCTCGTTTCTTTTACAGCACATACAGTTTCTTCGAAAAAAAGGTTAAGCGTTTTCTCAACTAACACTATGTGTCTCTTTTTCCTGCGCTTGATGCAGCCTTGCTCAGGAGATCTTCCAGCTTCACCGCATAACTCTTTTAATCAGGAATCTGCACACTCTAATAATCAGTCCCTTACATCTTTGCAGTGGTTTTATTCTTTCTTTCTGCCTTCATGCTATTGCATATGAAAACGATTACTTTTCTGAATTTTCTTGATTAAGTAAGCGCTTAACTAGATATTAATCGATGTGTTTTTAAAGATCAAGAAGAATTTTGCAAAAAAATAGTTGTGAACGTGAACAAAATTAAAAAGTTTTCAATTTGACATGTACTTGACTTAATTATCGGGTAAACTAAAAACATCTAGTAAAGGAAATGCACAGGAGGAAGAATCATGAAGAAGAAAACAATGTCATATGTTATGACGGGCGCGCTATCCATTACAATTTTAAGCGGTGTTTCCTCTT
Organism: Domibacillus sp. PGB-M46; assembly: GCF_022668875.1. Lineage (GTDB taxonomy): Bacteria > Bacillota > Bacilli > Bacillales > Domibacillaceae > Domibacillus. The sequence goes on from NZ_JAKGCR010000001.1 coordinate 164,541, forward strand.
CTCCAGCGCAGGCGGCTTCCCCGCAGCTTATTAAAGAACAAACGACCTCGTCTGTTGCTCGTACAGGCACAAGAAATTTTGCCGACATCATTGCAGATCAAGCAATGGCACTCGGTGTTTATAATGAACATGATGATTTGGAAACAGTTGCCAAAAAAGTCCGTCTGGCGAAGTTACAGCGCCAGGCCGAGGCTCTCCATCTTGATACGGCTGGCAAAGATGAAAAAACACTTCGCCTTCAGGTGAAAAAAGCCCATAAAGCCTACGTACATAATGTGGCGGACCAATTCGGCATCCAAACAACAGAAGGACAGCGCACAAAAGAAATCATTGCGGCCATTGCGGAAGTAAATAAAACAGCGGCTGAACAATTAAATGGATTTTATTAAAACCGGCCAAGCAAGGCCGGTTTTTTGTCGAACCCTTTAACAAAGGAAAGGAAGATAGACATGCAGACAGTTTTAATTGCAGAAGATGAACCGGCAATCAGCCAGGTATTAAAGGTATATGTGGCGAAAGCCGGCTTTGATGTTGTACAAGCTTTTAATGGAACGGAAGCGGTTGAAAAGTTTCATTCGATTTCTCCTTCTCTTGTTCTGCTTGATGTGATGATGCCAGGAAAAGATGGCTGGGCGGTATTAAAAGAAATTCGGGAAAGCAGCAGCTGCCCGGTGATTATGCTGACGGCTTTAAATGATGTGAACTATCGGCTGGACGGCTTAAACAGCGGAGCGGACGATTATATCTCTAAACCCTTTATCGCCGATGAAGTCGTTGCACGCATACGGGCTGTGCTTCGCCGTTCCGATTCAAAACGCACCGACGAGAATGTACAGCACTTCGGAAGCCTGACGATTGACTTTACCGCGCATCGTATTTCTTTAGGAAGTAAAGACATTACCTTAACACCGCGGGACTTGTCTTTGCTGCTGTTCTTAGCGGCGGCTCCCAACCGGACCTTTACGCGGGACCAGCTTTTAGATGAGGTATGGGGGCATGATTACGATGGAAGCGATCGTGCAGTTGATTTATCTGTGAAGAGAATCCGGAAAGCACTGGCAAAGTGGCCGTCATCTGAGGGGGAAATTAAAACATTGCGCGGCTTAGGGTATCAATTTGTTACGGCGGAATAGAACACGGCGCATCTCGCTGCTTCGTTATTGGACAACCCGTTATGCCATTACCCTTGCCCTCGGCCTGCTTGTCCTGGCTATGCTGTCGGTCGTCTGGATCCAGCACACGACTCTTCAAAACCGGCTCGATGTATCCGAGTTTTTAGCAGCGGAGCTTGCCGGCCGCATTGCCGGGAGCCAGCAGGCTGGCGATGACTCTGAGGCATCTTCTTACCTTGACCGGGACATGCTCGATGTGCGGGATGAACTGAACAAAATGGAATCCCCCCCTTCCATTTTTATTACGGATGTGAATGGTGTGATCATATCCGCTGGTGACGACAACTTATACAAAGAAAGTTCTTTTCCGACCGCTGTACTTGAGAAAAACAGTTCGGTACAGACCTTTTCCGCCTTAAACGATGACGCCATTGTTTACTTGATCAAAAAACCAATCATGGTAAATGAGATTACATTCGGATGGGTCGTCATGCTGCAGCCGGAAGATAAATTTGCCGATTTAAACGATGAATACCGTCTGCTTGCAATGCTTATTATCGGCAGCGGCCTGCTTGGCTGGGCAGCGATTTACATTTTATCGCGCCGGCTTGCACGGCCAATCAGTGCAGCAGCTGCCGCGGCCAAAGAAATTCGCAACGGTAACTACGGAGTACTCCTTAAGCCTTCGAGGGCCAAAGAACAGGAAGTATACGACCTCGTCACATCTTTTAACGATATGGCTGTCCGCCTTGAACAGCTTGAATCTATTCGTGCTGAACTGCTTGCGGGTGTCACCCACGAGTTAAAAACACCTGTTACCTCAATCAGCGGCCTGCTTCAAGCTGTCAAAGACGACGTTGTTACCGGGGAAGAAGCGAAAGAATTTCTTGCGATTTCTTTAAAAGAAACGGAACGAATGCAGAATATGATCAATGACCTGCTCGAATTCAACACGTTTGCAGCCAATGCTCTGCCGGTTTCAACCGCACCGCATGAACTCAATGAACTAACCGGCGACATTGTTCATGAATGGAACTTAGCCCGTAACCCGGACGGCATACCTATTCATTTTCATCCGTATGAGCGGGACTTGATGGTGCTGACGGATCCTGACCGCTTGCAGCAGATTATGATGAACCTGCTCAACAACGCGGCTCATGCTATTGAAGCGAAAGGCCAGCTTTCTGTTTCAATTCGCATTGATGAATCGTACGCCCTCATTGACGTAGCCGATACGGGAATTGGTATTCCGGATGCTGAAAGAGCCTTGATCTTTGAACGGTTTTATCGTGGAGAAAATAAAAAATATAAAGTCCGCGGCCTCGGTCTCGGCCTCCCGTTCAGCCAGCTGCTTGCCCGGGCCATGGATGGCGACCTGGTGCTGAAGGAAACATCACCTCTTGGCACAACCTTTACGATTAAATTAAAAAAACAGGACTGATGCCTCCGCATCAGTCCTGTTTTTGAATTACTTGCTAATCGCTTTTTCAATTTCATCAGCCTGTTTTAAAACAGACTGCAAGCCTCCGCCTGATAAGTACCAAACGTTTGCATCAAGGTAAACGACATGATCATTTTTCACAGCTTTTGTGCTCTTTACAAGATCGTTTTCTACAACCTGTTTTACAGAAGACTCTCCGTCTACAACAGCCGCACCACGGTCTACAACAAACAAGTAGTCTGGATCTGTTTCTACTAAATATTCAAATGAAACGCTTTGTCCATGTGTAGATACTTCAATGTTTTCATCAGCTGGTTTTACACCGAATACGTCATGAATAATACCGAAGCGTGACGCAGGTCCGTACGCGCTGATTTTGCCTTCATTCGCCAAAATAATAAGCCCGTTTTCGTTCATTGACGATGCTTTTTCGTTTAGTGCCGATACTTTTTCATCAATAGCTGTTAATTTTTCTTTTACTTCTGCTTCTTTATCAAAAATTTGACCGATTGTTGTGGCATTTTTCTTGAATGATTCCATGTAGTTCGACTCATCAACAGCAAGATAAACAGTCGGCGCAATCTCCGCAAATTGGTCGTACAAGTCCATTTGACGGCCGGAAATGATAATTAAATCGGGTGCAAGTTCATTGATTTTTTCAAAATCCGGCTCTTTTAAGCTGCCCGTGTTTGCGTACTTTTCATCTTCAAATTGTGAAAGATAATCCGGAATACCTTCTTTTGGAAGACCGGCCGGCTCAACTCCAAGTTCTGCCATTGTATCAAGTGAACCAAAATCAAATACAACTACTTTTTCCGGGTTAACCGGCACTGTTGTTTCACCAAGCTCATGTGTTACGGTTACTTCTTTTGGTGTTTCATTGCCCTCCGCCGGCTCTGTTTCTGCTTTCTCGCCGGAAGTTGATGAACTGCATGCCGCTGCGATTACCGCAAAAACAGCCATAACGATAAATAACAAATATTTTTTCATAATGCTCTCCTTTTATCAGCTAAAATACACACATATTTTTTGATTGTTAATTTCCTGAATAGACATATCCATGCCATATACCTGTTTGAGTGTCAACGTGGTAATAATCTCATTGACCGTTCCCTGCGCTTCAATTTTGCCGTCTTTTAGGGCCACAATATAATCTGAATAAACAGAGGCAAAATTGATATCATGGATGACAATCAGAACCGTTTTACCAAGTTCATCTGCAAGGCGGCGCAGCACTTTCATAATTTGAACAGAGTGCTTCATATCCAAATTGTTCAGCGGCTCATCTAATAGAATATACTCTGTGTCCTGAGCGATGGTCATCGCGATAAACGCCCGCTGCTTTTGCCCGCCGGACAGCTGGTCTAAGTAGCGATCCTGCAGTTCCTCAAGCTCCATGTAACGAAGCGCTTCGTCAATGTGAACGTGGTCTTCTTTTGTTAATTTCCCTTGTGAGTAAGGGAAACGTCCGAAGGCGACAAGGTCACGGACCGACAAACGCAGGTTTAGATGATTAGACTGCTTTAAAATAGCCATTTTCTTGGCTAAATCTCTGCTTTTTGTTTCGTTTACTTTTTGCCCGTCGATCAGCACTTCACCAGTATCCGCACTCATCAAGCGGCTGATAATGGATAAAAGCGTACTTTTCCCGGCACCGTTCGGACCAATAAACGATGTGATTTTTCCCTTTTGAATATTGACTGACACATCATCAACAACTGCTTTTAATCCGTATGATTTCGAGACAGACTGCACTTCTACCATTATTTTTTACTCTCCCTTAACAATAAATATATAAAGTAAATGCCGCCGATAAAGTTAATGATCACGCTAAGCTGCGTAGAAAAAGTAAACACATGTTCAACGATCATTTGACCGCCGGCAAGCGCCGCAATCGACACAAGTATCGAAGCAAAAATAAGAACGGAATGTTTGTAGGTTTTAAACATTTCATAGGCCACATTCACAACGAGCAAGCCAAGAAACGTAATCGGACCAACGAGCGCCGTGGCAACGGAAATAAGAACAGCAATAATAACAAGCAGCCGTTTGACCGTATAATCGTACTCAACTCCAAGGTTAATCGCTGTTTCTTTTCCGAGTGAAAGAACATCAAGATACTTAAAAAATTTCATTAAATACAGTAGCATAGCGGCAGTAATCACGGCTGCCATCATCAAAACCTCTGTCTGGACATTGTTAAAGCTCGCAAACATCCGGTCTTGAATAATTTGAAATTCATTTGGATCAATCAATACCTGCATAAATGAGGTAAAGCTGCCGAAAAACGTACCGAAAATAAGACCAAGCAGAAGCAAGAAGTAAATGCTCTGCCCTTCTCTGCGAAAAAGCAGCCGGTACAACACAAGTGCAAACAGTACCATAAAGCCGATTGAAATCGCAAAGTTCACCTGCTTGTTCATGACTGTCAGGCTGGTCGAGCCAAGGAAAAATACAAGCGTTGTCTGCACGAGCATATACAAGGAGTCAAGCCCGATAATGCTTGGCGTTAAGATCCGGTTGTTCGTTACCGTTTGAAACAGCAGTGTAGCGACTGCAATAACTGTTCCTGTCAGTACAATCGCTGCAATTTTTTCTGCCCGTCTTGGCAGAGCATAGTCCCAATTAGGTCCAAGCTCAATAAACATATAGCCGGCGATCGAAGCTGCCGACAGCAAAATTAGTATGATCAGTTTGCCCTTTTCACGCATAATCCCGTCTCCTCATCAGCAAGTAAATAAAAATCCCGCTCCCAATAACGCCAACCGTTAAACCGATTGGAATTTCATACGGGAAAATGATGATTCGCCCGAGAATATCGCAGAACAAAATGAAGACGGCTCCTAAAAGCGCGGTATCAAACAAGCTGTTTTTTAAATTGTCCCCCCGGTAAATCGACACAATATTCGGAACAACGAGACCAAGAAACGGAATAAGCCCGACTGTCAGAACAACGAGTGTGGTGGACAGCGCCACTATCACGAGCCCGACGTTTACAGCCTGCTTATAGTTCAAGCCGAGATTTTTCGCAAAATCCTCTCCCATTCCGGCGATCGTAAACCGGTCGGCGAAGAAGTAAGCAATCACAACAAGCGGAATACTTATGTACAGCATTTCATAGCGCCCGGCTGTAATCATGGAAAAGTCTCCCTGCAGCCAAGCTGACATGTTTTGAATCAAATCGTGCTTGTACGCAAAAAATGTTGTGATGGAACTGATAATATTTCCAAACATAAGCCCGACAAGTGGAATAAAAATAGGATCTTTCATTTTAATCCGATCAAGGATCTTCATAAATAGAAACGTGCCGGCAAGAGAAAATAGAAAAGCAATAACCATTTTTTCAAATGGACCAGCCGACGTAAAGACAATCAGCGCAATGAGGATACCAAACCGGGCGGAATCCATCGTTCCCGCTGTAGTTGGCGAAACAAATTTGTTGCGGCTCAGCTGCTGCATAATAAAGCCGCTGATACTGAGTGTTACTCCGGCAATTAAAATACTGATCAGCCGTGGAACCCGGCTCTGCCAAAAAATCTGCGTCTGGTGATCGCTAAACCGAAACAAATCCAACGGCGAAATAGTGGTAACGCCGATAAACAGTGAAGCAAAAGATAATAAAATAAGCAATAATACTAAGTAACGTTTTTTCATTCATTTGCCCTACCCTTTATATTGCTGTCAGGCAGTTAGTGATAGAGAGATTCATTCTCAATTGAAGCGAAAGATAAAAGCCGATTGGAAACCGGCATCCTTTCTACGACAAATTGCGTCGGATACGATCCAGCGTGCGCAGGCACTGTTCAAATTCAGCCGGATCAATTCCATTTGATGCATCTTGTATGGTTTGAAAAGCGATCGCTGTATAATCGTCCTTCATCCGCTTGCTTTCTTCCGTTAAAAAAACAAGATTTACCCGTTTATCCGTCGGATGCGGACGCCGTTCAACGAGCCCATTTCGTTCCATATTTGCAACAAGACGCGACACACTTGGCTCATCCCGTTCATTTAACACAGCAAGAGATTGCTGCGTTTGACCGTCCCTTTCAAACAAGCGGCTTAACAATTGCCATTGTTCATGGGTAATTGGATAGCCATTGGATCGAAAATGCTGATTCAACCTGTTCGTCATCAGACGCGAGCTTTGAAACAGCTTATATCCGAGTGAATCATCCAGCTTATACATAGCTCTTCACCTCTAACAGCTTATCTCCATTATTGTAATGGAAATAACTTGTCTGTGCAAGTATATGTCGTATTAAACGGATGCGGGCAATGATGCTTCTACAAACGTTTCGTTTTTAAAATCCAGGATGTAATCCGGTTTTTCCCGTTTGGTGCGGTGACCGGCAATGTGAATCGGACTTTTCTTCCACCCTTTATAGGCTTCTTCTGATTCCCAATGGATCGCCACAATCACTTTTTCATCTTCTTTACTGCGTGAACGGACCCAAATTTTTTTATCGATAAAGCCATCCATTTCCGCCATGGCATTTTTTCCTTGAAAGTTCTCAACGACCAAGTGGGATGTGCCCGGTTTTACCGTTATGGTTTTCATTTCAACAAACACGGTTTCCCTCCTTTTCACCAAAATGAAATTGTTTTTTACTCTATCATTATATTGATAATGATTTTCAGTGTCAATGAGAAGTTCACTAAATGAATTGTTTTCCCGTTTGGCAGATTTTCCTTTATCATGAAACAAGAAAGAAAAAAAGGAGATGCTTCCATGAAAAAACAATCGTTTGCAATTCATTTCTGGAAACCGATTCTTATTTTTTGGCTGATTGCGGCGGCTGTTTTTGGATTCTTTGCTGCTAAGCTTCCTGCCAAGCTTGAAGGAGACGGTTTTCGGACAGATGGTGACTATGAAGTGGTTCAGCAGGCGCTGCATGATACATTTCATTTTCCAGAACAGACCCTGCTTGTTTTATTTGAAAAGAGGAATCATGAATCCTCTAAGACCTTTCAAACAAACATTAGCTCTGTCTTAGATGAAATTGACCAGACTGTATCGCCATCTGCCATCGATTCACCTCTTGAAAACAAAGAATGGCTGAAAGAGGACATCGCTTATGCCGCCATTCATTTTGATGATCCGTCAAAGCCAATGGATCCTGTGATTGATGACGTGCGGGCTATTTTAGCAAAAGAAGACGGCATCTCGCTGACAGGCGGACCTGTTATCTCAAAAGATATTAATCAAGCGAGCCAGGATGATTTAAAACGAGCCGAACTGATTGGACTGCCCGTGGCGCTTATCGTGCTCCTGCTTGCTCTTGGAGCCGTGGTCGCTTCGATTCTTCCACTTGTGATTGGCGGAATGACGATTATTGTCGGCTTCGGGATTTTATCGTTTATAGCCGACTCGGTTGATTTGGCTATCTTCATTTTAAATATCGCTCCAATGCTTGGACTGGCACTGTCGATTGACTTTTCACTTTTATTTATTAATCGTTATAAAGAAGAACGCTCCCGTGGCCGGTCAATCGATGAAGCGATCGGGATTACACAGGCAAAAGCCGGCCACTCCATTCTTTTTTCCGCTTTGTGCGTATTTATCGGACTTGGCTCAGTGCTGCTGATCGACATTGATATTTTTAAAAATGTGGCCATTGGCGGTATGACTGTTATTGCGGTCGCGGTGGTCGCGTCCATGACACTGCTTCCGGCGCTTCTAAAGCTTCTTGGCAGCCGGATTTACAAAGGACGGATTTTGCGTATCTCAGGAAACTCTGCCAGCCGGTGGCGCTTATTTGCCCGATTCGTGATGAAGCGTCCTATTTTAGTCGCGCTGCTTGCTCTTTTTCTGCTCGGCACAGCGGTGATTCCAGGGAAAAACATGCACCTGGCCATTCCAGCAGCAGATTCATTGCCGACTACGTTTGAATCCCGTACGGCTTACGATAAAATTGAAGAGAACTTTATGAAAGATACGGCTTCAACGGTGTATGCAGTCGCTGAACGAAAAAACGGCTGGCTTGATGAAGACGGATTAACGGTTATGAAAGAACTGGAACAGAAATTAAAGCAGAGCGAAACCGTGAGCGGTGTAGAAACCTTGTTTTCCATAAGCGGCCAGCGTGATCCGGCTATACTTGCGGCTTCTCTTGAAAATCCGCAAACAGCCGCAAAGCTTGAGCCGGCAATTGAAGGCTTTATTCAGGGAGACAAGCTCTTGCTTCCCATTTCTCTTAACGCAGAAGCCGCCTCTGACGAAGCTCAGACAGTGGTTCGGAACTGGAGCGAAGACGACTGGCCGGTAAAGATTACATTTGGCGGACAGCCTAAATTTAACCAGGAGCTGTATGATGAAATTTTTGATAAAGCAGTCCCTGTGCTGGCGGTTATCTTGATTTCTACCTTTTTTATTTTAATGATTGCGTTCCGATCGGTTCTGATTCCGCTCAAAGCGATTATCATGAATGTTCTCAGCCTTGCTGCTACGTTTGGTATTCTTGTCTGGCTGTTTCAAGGAGGGCATCTTGGAATGGAACCAGCTTCTGTTTCTCTTATTCTGCCGGTGCTCGTTTTCAGTCTCGTGTTTGGCCTAAGCATGGACTATGAAGTGTTTCTCATCTCCCGCATTCGTGAATTTTATATGGACACATATGACAATGCATATGCGACTGTAGAAGGGCTTGCAAGCACAAGTAAAATTATCACTTCCGCTGCTGCCATTATGATCGCTATTACCGGCGCTTTTGCTTTTACCGGCGTTGTGCCAGTAAAACAAATTGGAATCGGTATTGCGATGGCCATTGCGATCGATGCGACCATCGTGCGCCTGCTGCTTGTGCCCAGCTTAATGAAACTGCTTGGCGCAGCCAACTGGTGGATGCCGTTTCAAAAAAAACCAAAAAAGCAGTCTTCTTAAACAGAAGACTGCTTTTTGCGAGCCTGCATTCAGCTATGAAATATCGAGCCCGCGATGATTTCATCAGCGCTTTTTTGCAATAGCTCTTCTACTTTAAATGGCCCGGATCGCTCTGAAAAAGACTGGACAATATGATAGCCGATACAATACCCAATCCATTTGGGAAGGCGGCGATCTTTTTTTCCATATAAAAAATCATGCTGTAGTTCTTTATCTGTACTCTCCAACGCAGAAACAAACGCTTTTTTCCATAGTTTCATTGCCGTTTCAAGTGAATACAGACCCACCCAGGGAGCGAGCTGCTTTTCCCCATACAGTTCTTTTACCGCAAACTCAGCTATTCCTTCTAAAACAAGGGCCTCTTTTAAACGTAAAGAATGATCCTCTCTTTTGAAATGATCTAACCAGCATACATGATTATACTCATGTGCCAGCAGGGCTTTTACTTCTTCTCTTGGTAAATCAGGTGTCAAAAACAAAAAAATAACTTTCCCGACAGCAGCTCCATTTTTCTTAGAGATAGACGCTCTGCCTCTCCAGCGTGCTTTTCGTATCGGAAAAAGAACAATATGTGCTTCAGGTCCATTCCACTTTTGCTGCAGCTCTTTGTATTCCTGTGCCGCCAGCTCCCACATACCGCTTTTATCCATCCCCTCCACGATGTCCCGTGTTTTTTCCCATTCGGATGGATCAAACAATCCGGCGGCAAGCAGGTGATAGTGAAGTTCCTCTGGGCTGAACGCTGGAAAAAAAGAGACCAGTGAGGCGCACAGTGTCTCACATTGAATAAAATACACTTCCTTTTTTCTTTTTCTTTCACACTCTCTTATAAACTCATCCAGCCATGCTCTGCTGTTTAATACCGGCATGATGCTGCCTCCTTTTTCACTGTCCTTCTTATATATATATGAATAAGTTTATTTTGGAGCAGCCGTACCGTCTTTATAGAAAAAAAGTATATTTCATAGACTTTTCGTTTATCCATCTCTTTTTCTCCTGCATAAACTATGAAACAAAGAAAGGAGGAATATCATGTCTCGAGCACACTTTTATCACCTTTGCTCACAGCACACAGGAAAAAAAGTGAAAATTACCTGCCGTGATGGCAAAGTTCATACAGGAAGAATTACCCGCGTAACGAGAGACCATGTTTGGATTCGTCCTGCCGGCTTTTTAGGAGGGTTTGGCTACGGATTTTATGGCTGGTACGGCTATGGATACGGCTATCCGGTTGCCCTGGCCGCTATTGCCGGTTTTGCCCTCGCATCTGCCTTTTTCTTATGGTAAAAAAATAAAAAAAACGGTCATCTTATGCAGGATGACCGTTTTTAAAAGTGGGTTAGCCGGTAACAAAGGACTTGAATTTTTCATAATCTTTTCGATGGCATTCGACCGTCAGCTTTGTTCCCTTCTCTTCATACTCTGTTTCGAGCACAGCCGCGTGCTCATTAAAGTACGATACGACTTCCCCTTCGTCGAATGGGATAAGCAGGGTGCAGCGGACATAGTCTTTAAACAAGTGCTCTTTCAGCTTACTTGTCAGCTCGCTGATACCGGCTCTTTCTTTGGCGGATATATACACCGAATCACCGGCTGTCTGCGGGTATTCGATACCGGCCCGGTCTGCTTTATTGTATACATAGACGACCGGCATGTTTTCTGCCCCAATATCTGCGAGCGTTTTTTCCGTAATATCTATCATTGTTTCAAACTGCGGACTTGATACATCAATGACATGAACAAGCACATCGGCAAATGCCGCTTCCTCCAGTGTTGAGCGAAACGCTTTTACAAGATGGTGCGGCAGCTTGTTTACAAATCCGACGGTATCAGCGAGCAAAAACTCTTTTTTATCCGGAAGCTCAATGCTGCGCACAGATGTATCCAGCGTAGCAAAAAGCATGTCTTTCTCAAAAACCTCTCCTCCGTCTCCGCCGTACGTTCCGAGCATTGCGTTCATAACAGTTGACTTACCGGCATTTGTATAGCCGACAAGCGCAGCAACAGGCAGGTTATTTTTTTGGCGCTGTCTGCGCTGTACAGTCCGCTGCTCCGAAATTTTCGCCAGTTCTTTGCGCAAATAAGAAATTTTCGATTCAATTTTCCGGCGGTCAAGCTCTAGCTTCGTTTCCCCGGCACCACGGTTCTTAAAGCCAGAGCCGCCCCCCTGACGCCCAAGTGCCACATACGTGCCGACCAGGCGCGGCAGCATATACTGAAGACGGGCCATCTCCACCTGGAGCTGTGCTTCTTTCGTTTTGGCGCGCCGGCCGAAGATGTCTAAAATAAGCATGGTTCGGTCGATTACTTCGCAATCAAGCTCTTTTTCGAGATTTCGAATTTGCGATGGCGACAGCTCACTGTCAAAAATCACGACATCTGCTTCCATCTGTTCGACAAGATGCTGCAGCTCTTCTACTTTTCCCGTTCCCATATACAGAGCGGGATGTGTACGGGGCAGATTTTGCGTCAGCTCCCCCTTTACTTCAATGCCGCATGCTTCGGCCAGATTTTTGAGCTCTTCCATTGAGTATAGAAAATCTCCCTCGCTATCCGTATTCACACCTGCCGTAATGCCCTTGAGTTGTTCGGTTTTTGTTTCGTTCATAAGGACCTCCGTTCTGAAAAAACCGCAGACATCAGCCTGCGGTTCGGTTTCGTGCTGTTAGTTTACCACGCCCGCGTCTTTTAAATCAAACGTTGCGAACACTTCTTTCCATATAAAAAAGCGGGGTATGCACCCCGCTTACAAAAAGACGAAATAAATGACCGCTGCCAGAATGATACGATAAATGGCAAACGGAGTTAATTTAATACGGTTAATTAATTTCAAGAAGAACTTAATGGAAATTAAAGCGAAAATAAAAGCACTGATAAAACCGACAGCATAAAAAGGAAGATCGGAGCTCGAAATATACTCAAGGTTTTTCAACAGTGAAATAGAGCTGGCCCCGGCCATAATCGGCACGGCCATAATAAACGTAAAATCCGCTGCAGCACGATAGCTCATGCCAACAAGAACCCCGCCGGAAATGGTAGATCCAGAACGTGAAAAACCGGGAAGCAGAACGGAAAGGCATTGGAAAATACCAACAAGAAATGCCTGCTTATACGTTATTTGATCCACAGTCTCAGCTATATTAGCCGTCTGCTTTCTGCCCCTGTAAAAGTCTGCAATCATCATCAGGACAGCACCAGCCACAAGTCCGATTAACACAGTCTCGGTTGTAAACAAATACTTATCAATCGTATCTTCAAACAAAACACCTAAAACCCCGGCCGGAACCAATCCAACAAGCACCTGGCCAAGACGAAGCCGATTTTCTTTACCGCGTGTTTCTTTGTTTAAGCCAAGCAAATCAATAAACCGCTGCCTGAATACAACAACCACCGCTAAAATAGAACCAAGCTGGATGACAACCTTGAACGTATTAGCTGCATATTTCCCCAAAAATTCTTTAGAGTGAAGCCACATATCATCGACAATAATCATATGCCCTGTTGAAGAAACCGGGGCAAATTCGGTCATTCCTTCTACAAGCCCGAGAATAACCGCTTTTAATAGAGTGATAAAATCCATTCCTATTCTCCTTTGTCAGATTTCCACTCTCTAAAGTAGCATACTTTTCACTATACGCCAATTGATTACTGTTTAGACTTCCATTCTGCCAGAATCTTGAGGGCCGCTTCTTTACTTAAATGAATACCGCCGCTAAATGAACGGCAGTCAGGCGATGCAGCGCCCGTTACATAACACATTTGCGTTTCTTCCACCTGCTGCTCTGTGTATTTCTCAATCGTAATTTCATCCTGCTGTCCCGCCACCCGTACCCGGTCTTCCGGAGAAATACCCAGCTCCTTCCGCACCGCTTTCGGCAGAACCACCCGCCCCTGCGCATCCATAATTCGCTTTGATTTCACCGCAATCATGCATTTCACCTCTTTTAGTAAGATAAGACTACTATTCCACCCTTCCTTTTTTTAGTCAAAACGCGATAAATAAGAAAAAAAACAGAAATAATGCTTTCTATAAGATCCTATTACCTAATTAACTGTTTTTAAAATGAATCTTATAGCTTATTTTTTACGATAAATAGGCTTAAAAACCTAATAAACCGAATGTAAAATGTAAATTTATTATTTTTACAATTAATGTTAAAAATGGTTTTTTAAATGATACAAAAAGCTTCTATCTATACTTTGCTTTAAGAAAAGGAAAACAAAAGGAACACCTTATGAAAACTGGGTTTTAGAATTTTAACAGCAGCTTTATCAGCTCTTCTCATTTCCTACATCCTTATTCTTCAACTCTAATTTACGAATGTAGAGAAAATGCATAAACAGCTTAACGATTTGTCTCAATCCTCTGCCAATCAAAAAAACAGATCACAATAATATAAAACAAAAAACGCCTTGCGAACAAGGCGTTTTTCTTACTAGAACAATTAAGCGAGATGGGTTTTGAACCACTGTGCTGCTGCCTGCACTTCTGTAGCTGTCAGCATATGACCATTCATTTCCCAATGAACGTCTGTTTCTGCACCGGCACCAGCCAGCAGTGCCACTAAATCTTCTGTTTCTTTTGCTGGACAAATAGGATCGTTTTTTCCAGCTGTAATAAAAATAGGGGTGCCTGTTAAATCCGGAAGTTCGATCCCTCTTCTCGGCACCATCGGATGATGAAGGATCGCACCTTTCAAAGAATCTTTCAAATGAAATAATAGACTTGCGGCAATGTTTGCGCCATTCGAGTAGCCGACCGCCACTACTTTATCCCGGTTAAACCCGTAGTCACGTGCCGCCCGGGCTAGAAATTCATTTAATTCATTTGTGCGGAACACTAAATCTTCCTCATCAAATACTCCTTCTGCCAGCCGTCTGAAAAAGCGCGGCATACCATTTTCAAGCACATTTCCCCGCACGCTCAATACAGATGCATCCGGATCAATACTGTCAGCGAGCGGCAGAAGGTCATGCTCGGTTCCTCCTGTTCCATGTAAGAGAAGCAGGACACGGTCGTTTGATCCTTTTTGAAATACATGTTTCATGGCGCTTCCACCTTTTCTGTTTTTATTATCTTGAATTAAAGATAATGGTACAGGAGGAAAGAAAGCGCGTCAATTCCTTTTCCCTTAATACGCAGCCGCCAGAGCCATTTCACGTTCCAGCTGCTCCCGGCAGTTGACGACGTCGCCAATGACAATTACAGCCGGATTGCCTATTTCCTGCTTCTGCGCTTCTTCTGCAATACGGCATAGCGGCGCTGTTACAACGCGCTGTGCATTTGTCGTGCCCTGCTCAATCACCGCGGCCATCATTGCCCCTTTGCGGCCATGGTGAATGAGCTGCTTCGTAATATGATCTAAGTGTTTCATGCCCATATAAATCACAAGCGTGTCTACAGACGTGGCAAGCTTCGACCAATCCGTCTCCCCTTTGCCTTCCATTTGATGCCCGGTGACAATGGCGAATGAATTACCATATTCCCGGTGTGTGACGGGAATATTTGCATAAGCGGGTGCAGCAATGCCCGCTGTAATACCCGGAATAATTTCAACCGGGATGCCAAAGCTTCTCGCATAAGCAGCTTCTTCGCCGCCGCGTCCGAACACAAACGGATCACCGCCTTTTAAACGCACTACACTTTTTCCGTCAGAAGCGAACTTTACCATCAGCCGATTAATACGGTCCTGAGTCATCACATGATTGCCTGGAAACTTTCCGCAGAAGACGCGGACAGCTGATGGTTTTGACTCCTTCAACAGCTCTTTGTTTACAAGCCGGTCATATAAAATAACATCGGCTGTTTGAATGGCTTTTAATGCTTTAACAGTAATGAGTTCCGGATCGCCCGGCCCTGCTCCTACAATCGATACACCCATCTTCGTCCGCCTCCTTCTTTAAATAAATAAGTATACGTCGCCATCTTCAATAACGGCTTTATAAGTGGACACACAGCCAACATCCGGTGCCTGCACTTTCCCATCAGTTGTACAAATTTTCCAGTCATGCATCGGGCAGAAAACGTGCTCGCCGCTGACAATTCCTTCTGCGAGCACCCCGCCTTTATGCGGGCAGCGATTTTCAATCGCCCTGACCGTGCCATTTCCAAGTTTAAACACAGCCAGTTCCAGCTCTCCCACCCGGACGGTTTTTCCCATTTTCTCCGGTAAATCCGCAACGGATGCGATCCGTACCTTCTCCAATGTTTTTTCCATGTTCACAGCCCCCTTTTATTTTGTCGTGCTCACAAGCTCTGTTTCATATAGTTCTTTTCGGATTTTTTCACTTTCGATTACTTCTTTCCACGGCTCTTTTGTGACAGACAGCGCTTCGTCGATCCGGGCGTTCAGCGCATCACGCGTTGCTTTATCGGACAGAACTTCTTTAATATGGTCAAGGCCGACACGCTCTACCCAGGCCGCCGTCCGTTCAAGATATACCGCATCCTCCCGGTAATACTGCATAAATGCACCTGTCATTTCCATTACTTCTTCGTTCGTTTTTACTTTGCAGAAAAGATCAGCTGCCCGCAGATGGGTTCCGCCATTTCCGCCAACGTATATTTCCCAGCCGCCGTCTACACCCACGACGCCAATATCCTTGATGCCAGATTCTGCACAGTTGCGCGGACAGGCAGATACGGCCATTTTCACTTTATGCGGTGTGCCGATTCGCTCGAATTTCTTTTCCATCTGGATGCCCATACTCATGGAATCCTGGGTGCCGAAGCGGCAGAAACTTTCACCGACACAGGTTTTAACTGTTCGTAATGTTTTTCCGTACGCATAGCCGGACGGCATATCCAAATCCGCCCACATACCTGGCAGATCCTCTTTTTTTACACCGAACAAATCAATCCGCTGGCCGCCGGTTACTTTGATGAGCGGCACATTATATTTATCTGCTACATCAGCAATTTTCCTCAGGTCATCTGCTGACGTTACACCGCCATACATCCGCGGTACAACTGAATAGGTACCATCTTTTTGAATGTTGCCGTGCATCCGCTCATTCACAAATTTAGAGGCTTTTTCATCCTCGTATTCTTTCGGATTAATCATGCCCAAATAATAGTTCAGTGCTGGACGGCACTTTGAACAGCCGCCGTCTGTTTCCCAGCTAAGCACATTCATCACTTCTTTTGTATGAGTCAGCCCTTTTTCGCGAATTGCCTCAACGACTTCATCACGGGAAAGTGTGGTACAGCCGCAGATCGCTTCTTTTTGGTTCGATGTGTCAAATCCATCTCCTAATGTATGGGCAAGCAGGTCTACAACTAGCGGTTTACAGCCGCCGCATGAACGGGATGCACTCGTGCAGGCTTTTACCTGGTCCACAGTGGTCAGCCCATCACGTTTGATCGCTTCCATGATGGTGCCTTTTGATACGCCGTTACAGCCGCAGATCAATTCACTGTCATCCATAGATGCCACCAGGCTGGCTCCATCGGCGGCTTCTTCCGCCGCACCAATGTATTCCTCTACATCCGCTTTCTTATTAATCAGGCGAAGCAGCTTGTTTCCTTCACTTGTGTCCCCGAACAAAACAGCACCAGCCATTTTTCCGTCACGGATTAAGACTTTTTTGTACACGCCTTTCCAGTCGTCAAACATTTTGATCGTTTTCGTTTCTTCATCTTCTACAATCTCACCGACCGAGAATACATCCACACCCGAAACTTTTAACTGTGTGGACAGGACTGAGCCTGCATAGCCGGGAGCCGGTGTATCACAAATGTGCGCTGCCATTGCTTTTCCCTGCTCATAAAGCGGTGCAACAAGACCGTATACAATTTCACGGTGTTCTGCACACTCCCCAACCGCGTACACATCAGGAATATTGGTTTCCATAAAATCGTTGACGAGAATGCCCCGGTTTACGGCAATGCCGCTCTCTTTCGCCAGCGATGTATTCGGCCGGATACCGACCGCCATCACGACCAGGTCCGTTTCAATTTCTTCGCCGTCATTAAAGCGGATACCTTCTACCCGGTTTTCCCCTAAAATCTCGGCTGTCTGCTTTTTCATTAAGAAATTCATGCCCTGCTTTTCAAGCTCTTTTTGCAGCATTTTGCCGGCTGTTTCATCGAGCTGTCGCTCCATTAAAAAGTCGGCCAGATGAATGACGTTTACTTCCATGCCTAGATTCAAGAGCCCGCGTGCTGCTTCAAGGCCAAGAAGGCCGCCGCCGATCACGGATGCTTTTTTGTATTGCTTAGAGGCATCGATCATTTTTTCGCAGTCTTTAATATCTCGGAATGCGGTTACGCCTTCGTTCTCATGCCCCGGCACCGGGATAATAAATGGAACCGAGCCTGTCGCAATAATAAGTTTGTCATATTGGACTGTCCGATCTTTTGTGGTATGAACACATTTTGTTTCTGTATCAATCCGCGTTACCCCTTCACCTGGATAGAGCTGAATGTTTTGTTCTTCGTACCAGTTCCAGTCGTTTAGCGTAATGTCAGCGATCGTTGTATCTCCTTGAAGGACCTTTGACAATTGAATGCGGTTATAGTTTGGATAAGGCTCTTCTCCAAAAATAGTAATATGAAACCGATCCGGGTTAATTTTTATTATTTCTTCAATAGACCGGACACCGGCCATCCCATTTCCGATTAGTACGATTTTCTCTTTTGTCATCTGAACATCCTCCTTGGTGGCTGTTGATAGTGTTGATTATAGGAGACTTAAAAGAAGTAGTCACAATAAATGTTATATAATCTCACATAAAAATTAATTGTTAGAAAATATAACATATAATCGTTACATAAATTAACGGATTGATATATAATAGTACAGGTAATCCATTTCGAGGTGATTCCATGACAGATGAAGAGAAAAGCTATAAGACGAAAAAGGTTATTACAATTGGAATTGTGAGCGAGTTAACCGGCTTGTCTGAACGCCAGATTCGCTATTATGAAGAACGCCAGCTTATTTTCCCTGACCGCTCAGAAAGAGGCACGCGAAAATACTCCTTTGGCGACGTGGAAACACTGATGGATATTGCCAACCAAATGGAAGATGGTGTCCGGACATTTGAAATCAGGCAGGAAATGAAGAAAAGACCAGATCAAGACAAATTAAAACGAAGCATGATCAAAGGCCAGCTGAATGCACGGTTCGGTATTCAAAACAAGTTCAAATGAAAAATCCCGGAATCTTCATCCTCCGGGATTTTTCATTTGAAAAGCACATTTAACAGAGCACTGAATTCATTAGGATGCCCTGTAAAGCTATGGTAAAATGCAAGTAAAAAAGGATTTATAATATGAAGAAAGATACATGGAACGCTCTCTTTCAGCCTGATCGGCCTGAAGATGAGCCGTTCTGCCGCGAGCATGGTGAAATGCTGTTCGCCAGGCTTCGGTTTGTTTGTTTAATGGTTGTCCTGTCTTACCCGCTTTATTTGGCTTTGGATCTTTACTTTTTGTCAACGGGAGAAAAGAGATTAAACTTGGGCATTCTCGCTTTTTTATATTTTCTTTCGTTCTTTATGTCGCTCACCTTTTTGCTGGCCCGTAAGCGGCTGATCCGGCGCCAGCAGTCTGGCAGGAGGGATGTGCTGCACTACGTATATAGCTATTTTTGTTTTTATATCTTCATCGGCGCGTCCGGATCGTTAAACAGCCAATTTTTAACCGGCAATATTTACGCGTATTTAATTATTTTACTGGCAGCTTCTGTGATTTTTCCGATTCCTCCTAGAAAATCCGCAGTCATGCTGGCCGGCATCCATGTTTTGTTTCTAGCCGGATTAATGAAAATTGGCGGTTTTTCGCTTACATCGATTATGAATATGATTAATTCGACCGCCGCAGCCGGCATTGCTTTTTTCTATCGTCCACCTTTTATTTCTATCGAAAAAAAGAGATGGAAAGCCAGCAGCAGCTTCAAACAAATGAAAAAACATTTCGCCTTTTATTTGATTTGAATCCGCACCCGCTCATACTGGCACGGCTTTCTGATTATTAGATTATCCTTTTTAATCAGCGGGCATCTGCCTATTACGAAAGAACTCAGCTGTACGATAAAGGCGCTGGCCTTCTTTTTAAAAATTCGTATGAGGAGCAGAATATCGTTGATGTTTTACAGGAGAAAGGAAGTATCAAAGGATATTTGACACCGTATTTCGATCCCGCAAAAAAAGATATTTGGATTATGCTGAGTGTGGAATTAGTTGATTATTTGCAGGAACCGTGCCTCCTAATCGGAACAACGGATGTAACAGGCTTTAAAGCGGAAGAAGAAAAACTATCGGCGCATGCCTTTTTGGATGAACTGACAGGTATTATGAACAGCCGAAAAGGGCTGAATGTCCTTTCCAGCCTGATAAACAGCCGCCAGGCCCAGCCCTTTACACTCTGCTACATTGATATTAACGGATTAAAAACTGTTAATGACCGTTACGGCCATAATAAAGGTGACCATTTTATAAAAGCGATCTGCCGGGCAATTCAAAAATCTCTGTGTGAAGAAGATCTTTTATTTCGAATGGGCGGAGACGAGTTTATTATTCTTTTTCCCAATCAGCCGCCGGAAGCGGCCAATCAAGCCTGGGCTGCCATTCAATTAGAGTTTGACCGCAACCACCAGATCTCCCGGCAGCCGTACAAATTGTCGGCCAGTCACGGCATCTGCTATTACCACCCCGGCATGAATATTTCTCTTGAAGAGCTGCTTGAAATGGCTGATCAGGAAATGTATAAAGAAAAAAGAAGCCGGCGTCACAACCCCTGTACTCCTTCTTTCCAAAAATAACAAAAATCAAACGAAGAACAGTAATGTTTTCGTTTGATTTTTATTTAACAGCCTGTTTTCCTCTCTTTGTTTCACCGATTTTCTCACATCTTATTCCATAAACTCATATAAAGTAAAGAGCTAAAAAGTATGGGATGGAGGCTTTGGTGTGAGCCGAACGAAACGATATGCCCTGGCGCTTTTCATGGATTTCGGGATTCTTTTTCTTTCTGTTGCGCTTTCCTTCTTTGTTTTCTATGAAAACGGCAGAGGGTTTACATTTTCCCAACTAGCATACATCTTCGCCTTGTTTTGGGTGGTACTGACGATTGGATTTCATCTTTTTCACCATTATCGCCACTTATGGCGTTTTGCTAGCATGGGGGAATCAAAGGTCATCGGAAAAAGCTTCACATTTGCCTTCGTAACAGGCGGCATGCTGCATCTTCTTTTTTCGGAGTGGAGAGTAACCACCCTGCCGTTTTCTTTTCTTTTTGTAACTTGGACTGTTTCTCTGGCAGCCTTTTTATTTTCACGGCTGATTTTATGGTCTATAAATGAAAACAAGGGCATTCCCAATAAAAACGGAAAGCGGACACTTATTATCGGCGCGGGCAATGCGGGTATTTTAGTAGTGAAAGAGTTGAAAAAATCGACGGTCCCTTTTTTATATCCCGTTGCTTTTATTGACGATGACCCTGAAAAAATCGGCCTGCACGTCCGGAATATGCCGGTTGCCGGCACAATCGCTGAAATTGAACGGGTCATTGAGCAGTTTCATATCGAAACAGCCATTATCGCCATTCCATCTGCTTCCGGAGGCGATATTACCCGAATCGTAAAAAGCTGTCAAAAATGCGGCGTCACTGTCCGGATTCTACCGCCTATTACAGATATTATTAATGGCCGTGTTACATTGAGTATGATTCGTGAGGTCAACGTGGAAGATTTGCTTGGACGCCCGCCGATCCAGCTGGATGTTCTCGGCATTTCTCATTATGTACAGGATAAAACAGTGCTGATTACCGGAGCGGGCGGTTCGATCGGCTCTGAAATATGCCGGCAGATTTCTTCATTTCAGCCGAAAAAAGTTCTTCTGCTTGGCCACGGTGAAAACAGCGTATATGCAATCGAAAAAGAACTTGAGCAGCTTCATCCTCACCTTCCCATCCAGGTACTAATTGGCGACATTCAGGACAAAAACCGGCTTAAACATATTTTTTCCACTTACCGCCCGCAGGTTGTCTTTCATGCCGCTGCACACAAGCATGTCCCTTTAATGGAACACAATCCGACAGAAGCCGTTAAAAATAACATCTTCGGCACAAAAAATCTGGCGGAATGTGCCGGCCAGTATGAAGTTGAAACATACGTTCAAATTTCCACTGACAAAGCAGTGAACCCAACGAGCGTAATGGGTGCCACAAAACGGGTAGCCGAACTTATTATCCAAACATTGAATCAGCAGAGTAAAACGAACTTTGTCGCGGTCCGGTTCGGAAACGTACTGGGAAGCAGAGGCAGTGTGGTTCCTTTATTTAAAAAACAAATACAAAACGGCGGTCCGGTTACAGTCACGCACCGGGATATGACCCGTTATTTCATGACGATTCCCGAAGCCGTACAGCTTGTCATCCAAGCAGGGGCGCTTGCAAAAGGCGGCGAGATTTTCATTTTGGATATGGGCAAACCGGTTAAGATCAGCGAACTGGCCCATAACTTAATTACCTTATCAGGACTGACACCAGGCAAAGATATCGAAATCCGCTATACGGGTATGCGCCCGGGGGAAAAACTGTACGAAGAACTTTTTACAACAGAAGAAGGCCACACGGCTTCCAAGCACCAATTGATCTACATAGCCAGAACAACGAACGTATCAAAGATCGACCTGCCATTCTGGCTGAACCGGCTGGAACAGCTTGTTTACGAACCGGGAAACGAAGAAACCGATACGGCAGTCAAATCCGTTTTAAAAGAAATCGTCCCTTCTTATCAGATTGATTTCTTTTTTTCATAACAAAATAAACTGCCCATCTTTATGATAAGTAACTGTCTTCTTTCTTTCTTGTTCGAATTACTTTAGCAGGAGTACCATATGCAACCCCGTACGGACCAATGCTTTGCAGTACCGTTGATCCAGCTCCAATAACGGTATGCTCTCCGATACTCACTGAGTGAATGACCTTGGCTCCAAGCGATACAACTGCACTATTTCCCGCTTTAACATTCCTGCCCAGCACCGCACCCGGAGCAACGCTGACAAAGTCACTAAGTATGCAGTCATGATCCACTGAGGAGTTTGTATTAATAATAGAATGCTCTCCTATAATTGTATTTCGGTTAATAACCGCACCTGCCATCACAACCGTACCGTCTCCTATTTTGACATTGCTGCTGATGCAGGCCGATGGGTGTATGACGGAAACAAAAGAAAAGTCAGGGACGAGTTTACGAATGGTTTCAACCGTTTTTTTCCGCGTCCAATTGTCTTCAATCGCCACAATGCCTCCACATACCTGTTTGCCCAATTTAAGCAAGGCGGACTCTGTTCCTACTACCCGATATCCGTATATACTCGTGTTAACGGGACGAACCGTATCAATAATGCCACATATAGCGTATTTTCTTTCTTTTTCAATAGCATCAATAATGACGCTCGCATGTCCGCCTGAACCGATGATGATGATTTTTTTCACACCAATCACCTCGCATTGTTTTACCAATGTATGCCGGTCTCTCGACTATATGCACTTTGTCTTGCCAATACTGGACAGGGTTGCTTTTTTCAAAACAAAAAAGCCTTGCGAAAGTTCGCAAGGCTTTTCTACATAGGTGCTCCATACAAGTATGGAGACGGCGGGAGTCGAACCCGCGTCCAAAGATAACGGCACCTGAGCGTCTACGGGCGTAGCTGCACTATTTCGGTCTCGCCGGCCCAACTGCCGCACAGCAGGCGTTTGGATCGGCCAGCCTGATTAGTCTCTTCTCTCATCCCCAGGCGGAGGAATTGAGCGTAGTCCGCTTAAAGTGAGCCCCTTACCCGACTGCACGGACAACAGCGGGAGGAGCACAGGCTAACCTAAATTAGGCAGCTTGTAGTTGAGTTTGTTGTTTGCCAGTTATTATAGGCAAGTGCGTTTTGACAGAGCCGACCCTCTGGCCCGCAGCCCAGGCTCGAACTACCCCTGTCGAATCCGTAACGTCCCCGGATTAAATTTGAACAGGATGTTCTGGATTGTGCTAAGAACATTTCCTGACAAAGTAGTATCGAAGCATAGCTGCTTCATCGTGACAGAATCTATCATACCACAAACAAACTAGTTATTCAACCCTTTTGACGATCACGGAAGGCGCGCTCAATGTCGCGTTTTGCTTCTTTCTGCTTTAAATCTTCGCGTTTGTCATATTTCTTTTTCCCTTTTGCGAGGCCAATTAACAACTTTGCATATCCGTCTTTTAAATAAAGTTTTAAAGGAACGATCGAGTAGCCCGCTTCTTTCGTTTCACCGATCAATGTATTAATTTGCTTCCGGTGCAGAAGAAGCTTTCGCGTACGGAGCGGCTCATGGTTATGAATATTTCCCTGCTCGTACGGGCTGATATGCATATTGTGGACGAACAGTTCGCCATTTCGAATGCGGGCGAATGAATCTTTTAAATTCACTCGCCCCGCCCGGATTGCTTTAATTTCGGTTCCTAAAAGTACAAGGCCCGCTTCATATGTTTCTTCAATAAAGTAATCGTGGCGCGCTTTTTTATTTTGCGCGACCACTTTTCCTTCTCCCTTTGGCATTGGCTCATCCCCACTTTCTTACTTGCGTTTCTTTTTCTTCGCAATTCCTTCGTAAAATTTACGTTTTTTCTTTTTTTTCGGCGGCTGGTTCGACCATTCGCCGCCCTCTTTCATATCTGGACGCGCCGGTTTTCTCGACGGTTTGTCTTCCCGTTTAATGGCTTGTGCTTTCCTGCCGCGGCCGCGCGGCTTTTTATCCGCCGTGCCCTCTATTCCGGCTGGGCGCTGGCGCTGTTTTTTCATGCCCACGATTTCAAAGTCGACAGACTGTTCTTCTTTATTTACATCACGCACACGGACGGTAATTTCGTCCCCAATGCGGAAGACATTGCCGGTCCGCTCACCGATCATAGCATAGTGGCGTTCATCATAACGATAATAATCATCTGTCATATACGAAACGTGAATCAGGCCCTCAATCGTATTTTCAAGCGCCACAAACATACCGAAGTTGGTAACAGAGCTGATAACCCCATCATACTCTTCACCAATTTTATCAAGCATAAATTCTGCTTTTTTCAGCTCATCTGTATCGCGTTCTGCCTCAACAGCCCGGCGTTCCATGCTGGATGTGTGATCAGCGATTTCCGGAAGGCGCGCATCCCACTTTTCCCGTGTTTGCGGCGTAAGATCACCGTTGACTAAATACGTACGAATTAAACGATGGACAATCAAATCCGGATACCGGCGGATTGGAGAAGTGAAATGCGTGTAAAATTCTGCTGCAAGCCCAAAATGCCCTAAGCTGTTCGCATTATATTTTGCCTGCTGCATGGACCGAAGCATAACAGTAGAAATAACTGTTTCTTCCGGTGTGTCTTTTACGTTTTCAATAATTTCCTGCAGGGCACGCGGATGAACAGAATTTGCTGTCCCTTTCACATTCAAGCCAAAATTCGTCAAAAACTCAAAAAAGCGCTGCAATTTATCTTCCTTCGGATCTTCGTGAATCCGGTATATAAACGGAACATCCATCCAGTGGAAATGCTCTGCTACTGTTTCATTTGCCGCCAGCATAAATTCTTCAATCAGTTTTTCGCCGACAGAACGTTCCCGAATGACCACATCAGTCGGATGCCCGTCTTCATCTACAAGCACTTTTGCTTCCCTGAAATCAAAGTCAATGGCACCCCGGTCCGTGCGCTTTTGGCGTAAAATGGCCGCCAGGTCTTCCATTCGCTCAAACATCGGCACAAGTGCTTCGTACTTAGCGCGCAGTGCTTCATCTTTATCAACCAAAATCCGGTTTACATCTGAATAAGTCATTCGTTCTGTCGTTCGGATGACGCTGTCAAAGATTTCATGGCTGACTACTTCACCAGATGCGTTAATTTCCATTTCACACGACATTGTTAAACGGTCTACTTTAGGGTTCAATGAGCAGATGCCATTGGACAAGCGGTGCGGAATCATCGGGATTACCCGGTCAACTAAATAAACACTTGTACCACGCTCATAGGCTTCCCGGTCAATCGGGGAGTTTTCCGTTACGTAGTGGCTGACGTCGGCAATGTGAACACCGAGCTTATAGTTGCCATTCTCAAGCTTGGTTACCGTGACCGCATCATCGAGATCTTTTGCATCCGCTCCATCAATTGTCACGATGACTTCATCGCGAAGATCCCGGCGGTTCGCAATATCTTTCGGATCAATTTCATCCGGCACCGCATTCGCCTGCTCCAGCACTTCTTCCGGAAACTCCTGTGGTAGGCCGTGTTTATAAATAATCGACATAATATCGACGCCAGGATCGTTCTTATGCCCGATGATTTCTTTTACTTCGCCTTCTGCCGCCTGGCGTCCTTCAGGCCAGCGTGTGATATGGACAACGACTTTGTGGCCGTCAATCGCACCGGCTGTTTTTTCTTTTGGAATAAAAATATCAGCAGTGAATTTTTTATCGTCTGTTTCCACAAAGCCAAAGCTTTTTTTGTCGATGAACGTACCGACAATGTCCGTCTGGCCGCGTTCTAAAATACGGACAACAGTACCTTCCCGTCGTGTCCCGCTCTGGTCTTCTTTCGTTACACGGACAAGCGCCGTATCGCCGTTTAAGGCTCCATTTGTTTCATGCGGCGGAATGAATACATCATCCATTCCCTGCTCATCCGGCAGCAGGAAAGCAAACCCTTTTGCATGTCCGGAAATCTTTCCGCGCACAAGGTTCATTTTCTCCGGCAGGCCGTATCGGTTTGCGCGCGTCCGCACGACTAAACCGCGCTCTTCCATGTACACGAGCGACTTAACAAAGTCACGGAACCCTTCCGAGCCTTCAATGCCAAGCACTTCTTCAAGCTCCTGCACTGTGAGCGGCTTGTACGATTCTTCTTTCATATACGTCAATAATCGATCGACGATTTTCTCTATGTGCTGGTCCATCTGGAACCCGCCTCCTTTTGCGAAGTTACACGGTCCAGTCAAGCGTTTGGAGAAAGGCAAGAATATCTGCATGCAGCTGCTCTTTTTCCTTATCCAGTGTAATCACATGACCGGACTCTTCGTACCACTTCAATTGTTTTTCGTCTGTTTCCACGCCTTCAAAAATCACATTGGCGCTGTTGGTATCAATCATCTTGTCGTTGCGTGCCTGAACAACAAAAACCGGTGCATAAATGTGGTCAATATGGCTGCGTACATCTTGTACAAGCTCACGAAGCGCCGCCAGCGTATTCATCGGTGTTTGTTTAAAGGCTTCTATTTCTTTTTCAATAACATCAGCGGATTTCCCTTCAAATTTCTTGAACCCGCGTGCGTATTCCACAACCCCATTGTACATCGTCTGCTCGTCTTTCATCGCCATTGGGGCACACATTGGAATAATACCCTTTACAGGTTTAGTATAACCGAGTTTCAGTGCAAAAACACCGCCGAGCGACAGTCCGCATACTGCAATTTCTTCATAGCCAAGGTTCAGCAGATGCTGATAGCCTTCCTCCACATCCTTCCACCAGTCTTCAGGACCCGTTTTCACCAGTTCTTCAGGCGGAACCGCATGTCCTTTATAGTGTGGTGCATGTGATGTATACCCATTTTTCTCAAGAAAACGGCCGATCATGCGCACGTCAGATGAATTTCCAGTAAAGCCG
This sequence comes from Domibacillus sp. PGB-M46, assembly GCF_022668875.1. Classification (GTDB taxonomy): domain Bacteria; phylum Bacillota; class Bacilli; order Bacillales; family Domibacillaceae; genus Domibacillus. The sequence continues at coordinate 191,598 of NZ_JAKGCR010000001.1, forward strand.
TGTAAAAGTAAAACAGCCCGTTTTCCCGCTTCGAATGTAAATGGAGTTGGCAGTGTTAGTTTCATGTAAGTCAATTCCTTTCTTTTTTCGGATGATGGAGGCTTTGGGGCATAAAAAAAAGCGATTCAGCCGAATCGCCTTTTTTATTATAAACCAAAGTAAGAAAGCGCAATTGTTAAAACAAAAAACAGAACAGACAAAATCACTGTCAAACGATGCAGCACCAGGTCAACCCCGCGCGCTTTCTGTTTTCCAAACAATTGCTCCGCACCGCCGGAAATCGCGCCAGAAAGCCCTGAGCTTTTCCCAGACTGCAGCAAAACAACCGCAATAAGCGCAATTGCTACAATCACGAGCAGTACAATAAGCACTGTATGCAACATATTTTTACCTCCATCAAAGACGAACCTATAGATGAGTGAATTATATCATACTTTCTGCACACGCGCAAAAAAGCCCGGCGGCCGCCGGGCTTTCGTTTGTTCTTATTTTTTCAAGTTGTAGAATGTGTCGTTGCCAAGGTATTGAGCAAGTTCACCCAGGTTGTCCTCAATGCGAAGAAGCTGGTTGTATTTTGCTACGCGATCCGTACGTGACGGTGCACCTGTTTTAATTTGGCCAGCGTTCGTTGCAACTGCGATATCAGCAATTGTTGCATCTTCTGTTTCACCAGAACGGTGAGAGATAACCGCTGTATAACCAGCGCGTTTTGCCATTTCGATCGCATCAAATGTTTCAGTTAATGTACCGATTTGGTTTACTTTGATTAGAATAGAGTTACCTACGCCGTTTTTAATACCTTCTGAAAGCTTTTTCGTGTTCGTAACGAACAAGTCATCACCAACAAGCTGTACACGATCGCCAAGGCGCTCAGTAAGCAATTTGTGGCCTTCCCAGTCGTTTTCATCCAAACCATCTTCGATTGAAACGATTGGGTATTTGTTTGCCATTTCTTCGTACCAGTCAACCATTTCTGCAGATGTTTTCACAACGCCTTCGCCAGAAAGGTGGTATTTGCCGTCTTCTTTGTTGTAGAACTCAGAAGAAGCAGCGTCCATCGCCAATTTAACTTCTTCGCCTGGTTTGTAGCCAGCACGTTCGATTGCTTCGATAATTGTTTGAAGAGCTTCTTCGTTTGAACCAAGGTTTGGCGCGAAACCACCTTCATCACCAACTGCTGTGTTCAAGCCTTTTTCATGAAGAACCGCTTTTAAGTTATGGAAAATTTCTGCTCCCGTGCGAAGCGCTTCTTTGAATGTAGGCGCGCCAACAGGCATGATCATGAATTCCTGGATATCAACGTTGTTATCCGCATGCTCACCGCCGTTTACAATGTTCATCATTGGAACAGGAAGCTGCTTGCCATTTACGCCGCCAAGGTATTCATAAAGGTATACACCATGGTAGTCAGCTGCTGCATGTGCAACGGCCATAGATACACCAAGGATTGCATTTGCACCTAGTTTGCCTTTGTTTTCTGTGCCATCAAGCTCGATCATTGCTTTGTCGATACCGATTTGATCTGTAACAACGTAGCTGCCTACGATTTCTGGAGCGATTACTTCGTTTACGTTTTTAACAGCCTGCTCAACACCTTTGCCAAGGTAGCGGCCTTTGTCGCCATCACGAAGTTCTACTGCTTCGTATTCACCTGTTGATGCACCAGATGGAACAAGTGCGCGTCCAAATGCGCCGGACTCTGTGTATACTTCTACTTCGATTGTTGGGTTTCCACGTGAATCAAGTACTTCGCGTGCATATACGTCTGTAATTACTGGCATTGTTTATTCTCTCCCTTAATGGTTAATTAGTGTTTTTCCAGTCATTTCAACTGGCTGTTCAAGGTTTAATAGATCAAGCATCGTTGGCGCCAAATCGCCTAGGATTCCTCCATCGCGCAGCGTGATACCTTCTTTTGTGACAATAACCGGAACCGGGTTCGTTGTGTGAGCCGTCATCGGATTGCCTTCTACGGTTACAACTTCATCAGCGTTACCATGATCAGCAGTAATAATCGCCGTGCCGCCTTTTGACAGAATCAAGTCTACAACCCGTCCCAGGCACTCATCTACTACTTCAACTGCTTTAATTGTCGGTTCTAAAAGTCCTGAGTGGCCAACCATGTCTGGGTTTGCAAAGTTCAGGATGATGGCATCCTGTTTGTCGCCTTCGATTTCGGCAAGTAACGCGTCCGTTACTTCATATGCGCTCATCTCTGGCTGCAAATCGTATGTTGCCACTTTCGGTGAGTTTACCAAGATTCGTTTTTCACCAGGGAATTCCCCTTCACGGCCGCCGCTCATAAAGAACGTAACGTGCGGGTATTTTTCCGTTTCCGCAATGCGGAGCTGGCGAAGATTGTTGTTGGCTAATACTTCCCCGACAGTATTTGATAAATCTGTTTTGTTATACGCAATAACGCCTTTAACTGTTTCCGAATATGGTGTCATGCAGACGAAGAACAAGTCTTTAGGACGGAATTCGCCACGATCGAATCCCATAAAGTCTTCGTTTGTAAACACATTCGCTAACTGAATCGCCCGGTCAGGACGGAAGTTAAAGAAAATGACTGCGTCGTTATCTTGAACTTTCGCAATCGGCTTACCGTTTTTACCGGTGATGACAGCCGGTACAAAAAATTCATCGACAACGTCCGCCGCGTAAGAGGCTTCGAGTGCTTCAAGCGGATCATCAAACTTTGGTGCATCGTTTTGCGCAATTGCATCATATGCTTTTTGAACACGATCCCAGCGGTTATCGCGGTCCATTGCATAATAGCGTCCAGACATTGTCGCAAACTGTCCAACACCAAGCTCATCCATTTTCGCTTGTACATCTTCAATGTAGCCTTTTGCTGTTTTAGGGCCAACATCGCGGCCGTCCAGAAAAGCGTGAACGAACACTTTTTCAAGACCCTGCCGTTTTGCAAACTCAAGCAGCGCTTTTAAATGATCAATATGGCTATGTACGCCACCATCAGACAGAAGCCCAAACAAATGAAGAGCTGTTCCGTTTTTCTTCGCATGCTCAGCCGCTTTTACGAACTGCTCATTTTCAAAGAATTCACCTTCACGAATCGCAATGTTAATTCTTGTTAAGCTTTGGTATACAATCCGCCCAGCACCAATATTCATATGACCTACTTCCGAGTTGCCCATTTGGCCCTCCGGAAGACCTACTGCTTCCCCGCTTGCTGTCAGCTGGGCATGAGGGAATTGGTTCCAGTAGCGGTCAAAATTTGGCTTATTGGCCTGCGCGACCGCATTACCGCTCGTTTCAGCCCGGCAGGCGAACCCGTCGAGAATAATGAGCGCAACCGGTCCTTTAGCCATTGTTTACAGCCTCCAAAAGAGCAAGGTATGATGCCGCATCCAAGCTTGCGCCGCCGACAAGTGCGCCGTCGATATCCGGCTGTGCCATATATTCTGCAATGTTTTCAGGTTTTACACTGCCGCCGTATTGGATACGGACAGAATCAGCTGCTTTGTCTGAATAAAGGCTGCGAACTGTTTCACGGATTTCTGCACACACTTCGTTTGCATCGCTTGATGAAGACGATTTGCCTGTGCCGATTGCCCAGATTGGCTCATAAGCAATAACAGAATTACTTACTTGCTCTTCTGATAAACCTTCAAGTGCTGCTTTAATTTGACCTGAAACAAATGCATTTGTTTCCCCTGCTTCACGCTGTTCAAGCGTTTCACCGCAGCAAATGATTGGTGTCATGCCATGGTTAAAGATCGCTTTTGCTTTTTTATTTACAGACTCGTCTGTTTCGTTGAACATTTCACGGCGCTCTGAATGGCCGATGATCACATATTCAACTCCAAGGTCCGCAAGTGCTTTCGGGCTGATTTCACCTGTGAAGGCTCCGTTGTCTTCAAAGTGAGCGTTTTGTGCACTGATTTTCACATCTGTTCCTTTTACCGCTTCAACAAGCTGTCCAAGGAACAAAGCAGGCGCACCAATTACGCTGTCCACTTGTTCTGATGATGGTACTTTTCCTTTTACATCGTTTGCGAACTCAATTGCTTCGCTAAGCGTTTTATTCATTTTCCAGTTTCCTGCAATGATCGGTCTACGCATGAATAAATCTCCCTTCTGCTGCTTCAAAATTACTTATCGTCAAGCGCTGTAACGCCTGGAAGTTCTTTACCTTCCATAAACTCGAGGCTCGCGCCTCCGCCTGTTGAAATGTGGCTCATTTTGTCCGCAAGGTCGAATTTTTCAACCGCTGCTGCTGAATCGCCGCCGCCAATAACAGAATACGCATCAGAATCAGCGAGTGCTTGTGCCACACCTCTTGTTCCTTTTGCAAACTTATCAAGTTCAAATACACCCATTGGGCCGTTCCAAATGACAAGTTTTGAGTTTTTAATGGTTTCTGCATACAATTCAATCGTTTTCGGACCGATATCAAGTGCTTCCCAGTCAGCTGGAATTTGATCGATTGGTACAATTTTTGTGTTTGCATGCTCACCAAAATCATCTGCTACAGTAACATCAACCGGCATCAAGAATTTCACGCCTTTTTCTTCGGCTTTTTTCATAAATTCTTTTGCCAGGTCCATTTTGTCTTCTTCTAAAAGAGATTTTCCGATTTCATGACCAAGAGCTTTTACGAATGTGTACGCAAGACCGCCGCCAATGATCAAGTTATCTACTTTATCAAGCAGGTGATCAATCACACCGATTTTGTCTCTTACTTTCGCTCCGCCGACGATCGCTGTAAACGGACGATCTGGCTCAGACAATGCTTTTCCAAGCACATCCAATTCTTTTTGCATCAAGAAGCCGGAAGCAGATGGAAGAAGATGAGCAATTCCCTCTGTAGAAGCATGAGCACGGTGGGCTGCACCAAATGCGTCATTTACATAGATGTCTGCAAGCGAAGCAAATTCTTTTGCCAGCTCTGGATCATTCTTTTCTTCGCCCGGATAGAAACGAACGTTTTCAAGAAGAAGAATGTCGCCTTCTTTCATGCCAGAAATCGCTTCTTTCACACTGTCGCCGTAAGCTTCATCTACTTTGGCGATTTGTTTGCCCGTAAGCTCAGCCAATCGGCGTCCAGCTTCTGTCAGGCGCATCTCTTCGTTTACTTCTCCTTTTGGACGGCCAAGGTGGCTTGCCAGAAGGACGATGGCTCCCTGTTCAGACAAATACTCAATTGTCGGAATCGCGGCACGGATACGTGTATCATCCGTAATTTTGCCATCTTTCATTGGAACGTTGAAGTCAACGCGGCAAAAAACGCGTTTACCTTTCAAGTCCAAATCTTTAATTGTCTTTTTGTTCATCAAGAAGACCTCCCAGTGTAATTGAAAAGCGAAAGCTAAGCGTGCAGCATTCTGCCGACATCGTTCGACGCTGCTTTAGCAGCGGAACAGATAACGGCTTACACACAAAAAAAGGGAGCGGGGATTGTATCCCGCTCCCCGTTTCACCTTTTCATTATAGATGGTGAACTGTTGATTTCCAAGTTATAGCTTAAAAATCAGTGTGTTTTAATTAAAGACCTTTTGATGCGATGTATTGAACAAGGTCAACTACACGGTTTGAGTAGCCGTTTTCGTTATCGTACCAAGAAAGAACTTTTACCATGTTGCCTTCCATTACCATTGTAGAAAGAGCATCGATTGTTGAAGATGCTGTCGAGCCGTTGTAGTCAGAAGATACGAGCGGAAGCTCGTTGTAAGCAAGGATACCTTTAAGGTCGCCTTCAGCAGCTGCTTTTAGCGCTTCGTTTACTTCTTCAGCTGTTACATCCTGCTTCAATTCTGCTACAAGGTCAACTACAGAAACGTTTGGTGTTGGAACGCGCATTGCCATACCGTTTAGTTTGCCTTTCAATTCAGGAAGCACAAGAGAAACGGCTTTCGCTGCACCTGTAGAAGTTGGGATCATGTTTTCTGCTGCTGCACGCGCACGACGGTAGTCAGAGTGCGGCAGGTCAAGAATTTGCTGGTCATTTGTGTAAGAGTGAACAGTTGTCATCATACCGCGAACGATACCGAATTTTTCGTTCAACACTTTTGCAAATGGAGCCAAGCAGTTTGTTGTACAAGATGCATTTGAAATAACTTGGTGGTTCGCTGCATCGTATTTATCTTCGTTAACACCCATAACAATTGTGATATCTTCATCAGATGCCGGAGCAGAGATGATGACTTTTTTCGCGCCGCCTTCAAGGTGTTTCGCTGCGTCTGCACGTTTTGTGAAACGGCCAGTTGATTCAACAACTACTTCTGCACCGTTAGCTGCCCAAGGAATTTGCGCTGGATCGCGTTCAGCTGTTACTTTTACGCGCTCGCCGTTTACAACGATTGTATCGCCGTCAACTGTTACGTCCGCGTCAAGTGTGCCGTGAACTGTATCGTATTTTAAAAGGTGTGCAAGCATATTTGCATCTGTAAGGTCGTTGATTGCTACAACATCAACTTCCGGATTTTTAAGTGCTGCGCGGAATACGTTACGTCCAATACGTCCAAAACCATTAATACCAATTTTTACTGCCATGAGTGATTTCCTCCTCGAAATTGTTTATCAAACCGCCAGTTCAAATGAGAACTGCCGGATGTTCGCGTTAAGATAGATCTTCAAGCAATTCTCTTGCGGCTGCTTCATCTGTCACTAAAATATCGAGCTTTGGTGATCCGTTTAAATACGAACGAATCGCTTTCCCTTTTGATGCGCCGCCTGCCGCCGCAATTACGACTTTGGCATGCTGCAGATCATCCAGTTTCAAGCCGATTGTTGATAGCTTCTGAATCACTTCGCCTTCTTTGTTGAAATAGTAGCCAAATGCTTCTGCCACTGCTTCATTTTGTTCCAGCATCGCAAGTTCCGCTTCTGGTGTTTTACGGCGCTTTGCCATCGAAATTGCATTCCCGACGCCATGGAGAACAACGTCTGCAGACTGGATCATGCTGACTGCTTCTTTGATCGCCGGCTCTTGAAGAAGAGATTCGCGCACGTCAGGGCTGATTCGCTCCGGCGCGTACAACACACGGTGTGACCCGTTTGTATTCTGTGCCATTAATGCAGCGATCGTGTTGGCTTCATTGCGGACATCATCCCCAATACCGCCCCGTGCCGGCACAAATAATACTTGTTTCCCTTCTGCAAAATCTGGTTTCATCGTTCTTGCTGCTTCCGCCATTGTCGAGCCGCCTGTTACAGCGATGATAGTTTTACCGCTGAGCCTGCTCTTTATGCGGCTTACGCACGCCTCACCGATTGCTTTTTTCACGAATGCCGATTCATCACAATTGCCAGGCACAATAACAGCTTCTGATAAATTGTAGCGGGCCTTCAGCTCTTCGGCCATTGAATCAATGCCTTTAAGCTCGAGCATCAGCTCTTCCAGCTCCCTCACCACATCCATACCCGTTTCTGTTAATTTCATGCCTGATGCACTGAAATCGAGCAGTCCGCGCTCTTTTAAAAACTCCGCTTCGCTTCTTACAACACGTTCCGTCATGCTCAGTGACTGGGCAAGCGTGCGTCTGCCAGCCGTCCCGGCAATTCGAACCGCCTGCAAAAGACGATAGCGTTTTTGCATAATATCAAGCAGGTCCGGTACGAGCTGCTGTTGAATATTTAAGATCGGTTTCATATCCCGCGCTCCTCTTCGGTCTTCGGGTTCTCTTTCGTCCCAGTTGAAACTTTTAATGTCCCACCCCGGCGAAAAAAATTTTTCCCTGCTTACAAATTCATTGTAGCAGGGCATTATTTAAAAATCAACGAAAAGAGCTCGTTATTTTTTTAAATTATTCGTTAACTCTTCCTTTCAGTTGTGTGAAGAGAGAAAGGCGTTCCACGTGGCCATAAGCCATAAGCTCTCCCCCCATTTCAACAACCGGAATCATTAAACCGTATTTTTCTGTCCATTCATCTTTTGTATCAATGTTTCGTTCGAGCATCTCTATATTCAATTCCTGTGCGATGGGGGCGACGACTTTTTTAGCGTCATCACACAAATGGCAGCCTGGTCTCGTATAAAAATAAATCGTCATATGATCGCTCTTATTCATATCTTTTACGCTTTGCTGAAGAAGGTATATTTAATTGTTCTCTGTATTTGGCGACTGTTCTTCTTGAAACAGCCATCCCTTCTGTTAAAAGTGCAGAACAAATAGCCTGGTCAGACAGCGGCTTTTTCTTGTCTTCCGCCGAGACGAGCACCTGAATACGTATTTTCACCTGGTTGGAAGAGGCCGTTTCGCCTTCTTCGGAGGAAGCAGCCATACCGGATGGGAAAAAGGTTTTTAATTCGTATGTGCCAAACGGAGTCTGCATGTACTTCCCCCGTACGGTCCGGCTTACGGTTGATTCGTGAATGTTCAGCTCTTCAGCAATGTCTTTCATCGTAAGCGGCTGCAGGGAGCCCGGTCCGTCAAAGAAAAAACGGCGCTGCTTTTCTACAATTTTAAGTCCTACCCGCTGTATGGTCTGCTGTCTTTGCTCAAGGCTTCTCATAAGCCACTGATAGTCTTTTTCTTTTTCTTTTATAAACCGCTTCACTTCTTTGTCCGCATGCGAAGCCAATTCATTAAAATATTCTTTTTCAAAAATAACTTTCGGTAAATCATCATCATAAAGATGAACTTCTATCGTTTCTCCGCTGACGGTTACCGCTACATCAGGCTGCACATAGCAGGAAGATCCGTTTCCGAAAGAAGCCCCCGGCTTTGGATTTAATGTTCGAATAAAATCAGCCGCCTGCTGAATGTCCTTTAGTTCAACACCAAGCTTTTTGGCGAGCGGCTTCCATGTTTTATTAGCAAACTCGATAAAATGACTGCGGAGAATCGTTTCCGCTAAAAAAGGTGCATCGAGGCGCCGTTCCACCTGCAGAAGAAGACATTCCTGCAAACTGCCGGATCCGATTCCTGCCGGCTCCATCCACTTGATCATATCAAGTACCGATTGGACTTCGCTTTTGTTCTCTCCCGTTAAGGCGGCTGCTTCCTCGCTATTAATCGTCATATAGCCGTTTTCGTCCATGTTATCTAATAAAAAACGAAGAATCCGTTTTTGTTTATCGGATAATTCTTTCAGCTGAAATTGAGCCTGCACATAATCCGTAATCGTATAAGAAGAATCCGCAATGTGCTCGATCCAGTTTTTATCGTCTGCCGCTTTTGCTCCTGACTGGGCACGTTCTTTTTTATGAAGCGCTTTCAATGAAGGCGTTTCTAATTGAATAAACGGGTTCTCGACGGCCTTTGTTTCCAAAAACGCTGCCAGCTCCTGTGCTGAATATTGAAGCAATGTAATGGCCTGCGTTAATTCCTGCGTCATGGCCAGCTTCATCGTCTGCTGCTGCCAGAGTCCCGGCTTCATTTGCATATTCATCCCCATCTCCCCCTTACCGCTATTATACAGATTAGCAGCATGAAAAAAAAGACCCGCTGCAGCAGGTCTTTTGGAATTCCTTATTTTTCTTCTTTGTTTGTCACTTCATTACGTGTAACGATATGGTCTACAAGGCCATATTCTTTCGCACGATCCGCTGTCATAAAGTTATCGCGGTCTGTGTCGCGTGCAATGACTTCAAGCGGCTGGCCAGTGCGCTCTGACAGGATACCGTTTAATTTCTCACGAAGGAATAGAATACGCTTCGCTGCGATTTCGATTTCTGTTGCCTGGCCCTGCGCTCCGCCAAGCGGCTGGTGAATCATGACTTCACTGTTCGGAAGAGCGTAACGCTTGCCTGGTGTACCTGCAGCAAGAAGGAAAGCCCCCATGGAAGCAGCCATACCGATACAGATCGTCTGTACATTCGGTTTAATAAACTGCATCGTATCGTAGATCGCCATACCAGCTGTGATACTGCCGCCCGGGCTGTTGATGTAGATAGAAATATCTTTTTCTGGGTTTTCCGCTTCAAGGAACAAAAGCTGAGCTACGATTGAGTTTGCCACATTATCATCAATGCCGCTTCCAAGCATAATAATGCGGTCTTTCAACAAACGGGAATAAATGTCATACGCGCGTTCACCGCGGTTTGTTTGTTCAATAACTGTAGGAATTAAATTCATACTGTGGTTCCTCCTTTGGATAATAGCTTTATTGTTTAACCATCATACAATCCAAGGTCAGTGAAGGTCAAACATTATGCTTTTGTTTATGTACGTTTTCTTCTTTTCCCTTTCAAAATCCTGCTAAACGAAACTGTTTTTCTTTCTGTAAATATTTTTTCAAATTTCTATTGCATTTATTCAAACCTTACTCTATAATCTTAAATTGTACCGTAAATCACATGTCCTCGTGGTGCAACGGATAGCACGCAAGCCTCCGAAGCTTGAAATGCAGGTTCGATTCCTGCCGAGGACGTCCCAAAAACCAGCGGCTTATTCTTTAAGCTGCTGGTTTTTTTATTTTGCTTTTTTATCTATGACAGGGTTAAGATTTGAGCAGCCTGACCGGTCATCCGCTCTTTTGGCATGTCAATCATTCTTCTGTAATGCAGTTTCTGTCTATTGTGCAAAGAAAGCGCCCTGCCGAATTGGCAGGGCGCTTTTTTATATCCATTCTTCCCGTTCGATGAGTGAGGCCATTTTTTCGACTGCTTCCTCACTGTCGCGGCCTTCTGCGCTGATTGTCACTTCTTCTCCGGTATTCAAAGCAATGCTCATGATCCCCATAATGCTTTTCGCATTATATTTTCTTCCGTCTTTCTCAAGAAAAATTTCTGAATGAAAGCGAGCTGCTTCCTGTACAAAAAGAGCAGCCGGTCTTGCCTGTAAACCAGATTTCAATTGTACATGTACTGTTTTTTCTGCCATGTTGCCACATCCTTTTTATTTCTCGGCTGCCGCCATTTCACCGGCCCGGATCTTATCTGCTATTTCATCAATTTTGCGCAGACGGTGGTTAATGCCTGATTTGCTGATTGCTGCGCCTGATACCATTTCTCCAAGCTCTTTTAATGTTACATCTTGATGAAGAACCCGCAGCTCTGCAATTTCACGCAGCCGGTCTGGCAAAATACCGAGACCGACCGTTTGATCAATAAACTTTATATTTTCGACCTGGCGCAAAGCCGCCCCGATCGTTTTGTTCAAATTCGCTGTTTCACAGTTTACAAGGCGGTTGACGGAGTTTCTCATGTCCCGGACAATCCGCACGTCCTCAAACCGCATGAGCGCGCTGTGCGCTCCTACAATACTAAAGAAATCAGAAATTTTTTCTGCTTCTTTTAAATACGTAATAAATCCTTTTTTTCGTTCGAGCGTTTTCGCATTCAAGCTAAATTCATTCATTAAAGTGCATAACGCTTCATTATGCTCCTGGTATAAAGAAAAAATCTCCAAATGGTAAGACGAGGTTTCGGGATTGTTGACCGAGCCCCCCGCTAAAAAAGCGCCGCGCAGATACGTACGCTGGCAGCAGTTTTTTTCCGTTATCCGTGAAGCAATATGATGAATAAACGAAAAGCCGTCTTCAATAATGCCCAAGTCGTCCAATATAACCTGTGCATTTTCCTTTAACCGCACAATATAGACATTGTTTTTCTTTAACCGCATTTTTTTGCGGACCAGCAGTTCAACCGCCGCGTCGTAATTTCGTTTAATTAATACATAAATGCGCCGGGCAATGGCCGCATTTTCCGTTTGAATGTTTACAACAAGCTGCCGGTTTGAAAACGACAGGGAGCCATTCATCCGGATCAGGGCAGATAGCTCTGCTTTCGCGCAGCATCCGCTCGTTTCAATCGTCGTTAACTCTTTTTTTGTTTCTGATGCAAAAGACACCATCATCCACTCCTCTCTTGAACCCGCTTACCGTTTTGGGATGAGGCGCACAAGTATTTCAGCGACTTTGGCTGTATCATGGCGGATTATAGAGTTCTCGAATGTCAGAATGTCATCAAAGATGGCATCCAGCCCGAGCACCCGCAGCCTTTCCACGTCATATACGACCGGTTTCGCCATTTCTTCTTTGTACAGTTCCTGTATGTCTGCCGGAACGGGTTCCTTATTGACTAAAATCGTGTCCATCACCGAGCAGTTCAAGTGATCATAGATCGCCTGGACATGATCTGATGCTGTAAAATCAAGGGTTTCCCCTGCCTGTGTCATTAAATTGCAAATATACACTTTTTTTGCCTTTGAAGCACACACTTCTTCTCCTATACCAGGCACAAGCAAATTCGGCAGAATACTTGTATATAAACTGCCTGGGCCGAGAATAATCATATCTGCTTCCCGAATAGAACGGATCGTCTCTGGAAGCGGCTCAATGTGCTCCGGTGTTAAAAACACCCGGCGGATTTTTTTGCCGGAATAGGGGATTTTAGATTCACCGGACACAAACGTCCCGTCTTCCATCTCCGCATGAAGCACGACACTTTGATTAGCAGCCGGAAGCACTTTTCCCCGAACATTGAGTACCCGGCTCATTTCCTGAATTGCATGTCCGAAATCGCCTGTAATCGAAGAAAGCGCGGCAATCATTAAATTGCCAAGGGCGTGCCCTGACAATTCATTGTTCGTTGTAAACCGATGCTGAAACAAAGACTCTACGAGCGGCTCTACATCAGAAAGCGCCGCAAGCACATTGCGAATATCACCAGGCGGCGGAATATTTAGTTCGGACCGAAGCCTCCCAGAACTGCCCCCGTCATCTGCTACAGTGACAATAGCGGTAAGGTCAATCGGATGGCGCTTAAGCCCCCGAAGCAGGACTGAAAGACCGGTTCCCCCGCCGATTATGACAACTTTCGGCTGCCGGGACGTCATGCTTTTGCGGCCTTTCTCTTGTCAATGTCACGGTGTGTCACGCGCGTTTGATACCCGTCTGCAAAGTAATTAGCCAAATACTCTGCTAAAGCAACAGACCGGTGCTGTCCGCCGGTACAGCCAATGGCAATTACCAGCTGTGATTTGCCTTCCATTTTATAATGCGGCAGCATAAAGGTCAGCAAATCGGTCACTTTTTCTAAAAACTTCTGTGTGTCATTCCATTTCATCACATATTCGGCTACGTCCGTTTCAAGTCCTGTGCGTGGACGCATGTGCTCAATATAGTGCGGATTCGGCAAAAAACGAACATCAAAAACAAGATCCGCGTCAATCGGAAGGCCATGTTTAAAACCGAATGACATGACATTTACCGTAAAAGAAGCCTGTTTATTTGGTGAAAACTCTCTCATAATATTTTCACGCAAATCCTTCGGCTTCATTTGGGATGTATTTAAAATCATATTTGCACGGCCGCGCAGGTCGTTTAACAGCTCACGTTCCTGATGAATGCCGTCAAGCGGGCGATCATCACGCGACAGAGGATGCGTGCGGCGTGTTTCTTTATACCGGCGCACCAATACTTCATCTTCTGCATCTAAGAATAACACCCTCGGTGCCGTGTTTAATGTTTCGGCCGCTTCGTCAAGAGCGGTCTGCAGATGGTCAAAAAACTCGCGCCCGCGCATGTCCATAACGATGGCTACTTTTTTTAGCTTTTGCCCCGAATCTTTCATCAACGTTAAAAACGGCTGCAGGAGTGTTGGCGGCAAATTGTCCATACAATAGAAGCCAAGATCCTCAAAGCTTTGAACGGCCACCGTTTTACCAGCTCCAGACATTCCTGTAATAATTACAAGCTGTACATCATTCGCCATTGTTAGTCCCCTCTCTTCCATCAGCTTGGGTCCAGTCGATACGAGATCAACTCAAAATCAGGTGTATATGTAAAGGCTCCATAAAGCAGGCCGGTCCCATGCACCATATATTCAAGCAGATGGCGGTCTCCTTCTGCCATCGGCAGTTCTTTTAATTCTTCAACCGGCTTCCAATGCAGATCGCCTTCCCGCGTGTGAGTCAGCGGACTGCCATCGGCCTGGTCTGCAAAAAAAGTGAACATCATCCATTCATCCATCACTTTTTCGCCATCTTCAATAATAAATGTGAAAATTCCTTTTACATTCGGGTTGCGCAAATATAAACCTGTTTCCTCCCGATACTCTCGAATCACTGCATCCCGTACGGATTCACCAGGCTCCATTTTGCCTCCTGGCGCCACCCACCAATTGCGGCGGGGCTTTTGCATTAATAAAACCTGCCCATCTCTCATCAGTACACAATTTGTGACACGCTGCACAATAACACCCCCGTCAAACTGCCAACAGATATTTCCTTCATTATACGGTGACAGCCGAATAAGTGCAACGCTGCCGGGTGTTTTTTATAAGAAAAGCACAGGGCGCCTGACCAGCAGCGACAAGCATAAGGCGGAGTTGGCCAGTGGCGCCTTTTGCCACACAGCCGCTCTGACTTATGACCTCGAGCCCGTTGGCGCCCGGAGCTGGACATGGTTAGAAATTTTTCACACAATGGATCAAAAGCTAAAAACGCCGCGTCCCGCGGCAACGCTTTTGTGACCCACTTCCTGTGGACCTCAAAAAAAAGCGCCTGGTACTGAGTACCAGACGCGTGTAAAAAAGCTGCAGGGGGCAGTTTGATTACATCTTTACTATACCACCCTTATATTTCAAAACGATGACGAGAACGTAAAGAAAAGGTTACGCTTTTACACCGAGTTCTTCTTTTAATTCTTCTACGAAATGCTGGGCTGCTTGGGCAGCAATACTTCCGTCTCCTGTAGCTGTAACGATTTGACGAAGCATTTTCTCGCGTACGTCACCGGCTGCGTAAATGCCAGGAATTTTCGTTTCCATTTTCTCATTCGTTACAATGTAGCCTTCATCATTTGTGATGCCCAGGCTTTCAAATGGCTTTGTCAGCGGCACCATACCGATGTAAATAAATACACCATCTGCCGGAAATGGGCGCTCTTCACCCGTTTTGGTTGAAACAAGCGTTACGCTGCCGACTTTCCCATCTTTTTCGTTAATTTCTTTTACCGTGTGGCTCCAGATAAAGTCTACCTTTTCATTCGCAAAAGCGCGATCCTGCAAAATCTTTTGTGCGCGCAGTTCATCGCGGCGGTGAACAATCGTTACTTTTTTCGCAAAGCGTGTTAAATAAACGCCTTCTTCAACGGCAGAGTCTCCGCCGCCCACAACAACCAGTTCTTTTTCTTTAAAGAACGCGCCGTCACATACTGCACAATATGACACACCGCGGCCGCCCAGTTCATTTTCACCCGGCACGCCGATTTTTTTGTATTGTGCACCTGTTGTAATAATGATTGCACGTGCTTTATACTGCTTTGAACCTGCATTAACGGTTTTATATTCCTTGCCGTCTGTAATGGATTTGATATCGCCGTATGCATATTCAGCACCGAATTTTTTCGCGTGATCAAACATTTTTGTTGAAAGCTCAGGCCCTAGAATATGGTCATAGCCTGGGTAGTTTTCTACTTCTTCCGTATTGGCCATTTGCCCGCCCGGTACACCGCGCTCGATCATGAGCGTAGAAAGGTTAGCCCGGGATGTATACACAGCCGCCGTCATCCCTGCAGGGCCGGCACCGATAATAATGACATCATAAATTTTTTCTTCAGCTGTCATAGTTGATTCTCCTTTATGATCAAAATAAATACCCTCAAGCGTATAAGTAAGATGTTACTTTCATCGTACTGAAATTCCTTTATTCCGTCTATTATTCTGCTCAAAGCAGGTGTTCACGAATAAATTTAGCGTACTTTTGTACTGTTGAAACGGATACGCTATATTTCCCCCCCGCTTCCGACTGACTAAACGGTTCATTGCGCAGTTTGCGCCATACGTATTCTACTGCAGCGGCAAGACCCGCTGGCTTCGTCATATTTGCTTTTTGATATTGCAGTTCCAGGAAAATAGAGAACCACATTAAAAACAATCCTGCTTCCTGTGAGCCAAGCGGCCGGAAATGACGGTATAAAACAAGAGCCGTTTCATGGGCAAGACGCGTATTCATTTCACTTAAAAGCGTATGATCGATCGGCATGCCGAGGATGTCCGCCAGGTAAATTTTTTCGTATGGCTGCAGTGTTTCAATGTCACAAAACTTCGGATGCGTCATGATTTCTTTATGATCGGCCGCTAACGAAAGCAGGAAAATGCCGAACAGTCGCTCTTCATCCCGTTTCCCATTTAAATAGCCGATAATCGCCTCCGGATCACGTTCTATTTCACTTTCTGCTCTTCCAGCTCCCCACGGCTCAAGTCCCTCTTTTTCCGGATTATCCTGCAATACTTTTTTCCAGGCCGAGCGTGCGGTTTGCGGATGGTCTGTGTGGTGGGCTGCATAGGAAAGCCAGTAGTAAAACCCGGCATCTCCCTCAAACCCGCTTTTCTGGAGTTTTTTCAGCCAGCGGTAAGCCTCTTTATATCGTCCAATCAGGGCAAAGGTAGCACCGATTTTAAATTGCTGATCTGGGATAAGCGGCTGAATTTTCGCCAGCTGGTTTGCTAAATCGTTCAGTTGTTCCTGTTTTTTTTCGTAAAAGTAAAACACGATTTTATTACAGATGGCGTGCAGGTTGCCCGGGTTGCGCTCAAGTACATCCTCAAGCACCCCGTATGCTTTTTCTGATTGTCCAAGATAAAAATAGGCCAGTGCAAGATTATTGTATGCTGCCCAGAAATCCGGGTACTTCTTAACTGTTTCTTCCAAGTGTTCCGCCGCTTTGGCAAAATGGCCGCTTTCAAGCAGGAATCGTGATTTTTCCTGCATTTCAATCATCTCATCCTGTTCGGACAAGTCCTCGAACTCTTCTTCATGATCGAGCGTAATCAAATCGAGCAGGTCTTCCGCGTCTTCCCGGTACTCCCCGTGCTCAGCTAAATCCAAATACATTTGTGCATGGCGAAAAGCTTCTTTAAACGAACCGAGGTGTGCATAATTGTTCGCAAGAAAATAATGACACTCCGTCATATGAGGATCCAAGTCATCCAGTACAAAGTGAAGCAGGCCGTTTGATTGCTCATAATGCCCAAGCTCCGTTTCCACAATGGCGAGCTGACAAGCAATAACAGGTTCCAGCGGCTCAAGATCCATGGCACGCGAAAGGTATTTTTTTGCTTTCGGCAGCTCTCTTTTTTCAAGCGCCTTCATGCCTTTTATATAATAAAACTCTCCTGTCGGAAAAAATGAGACAACATTCTCTTTCTGTTTCCGGCGCATTGAGTCATTTCCCATGAAAATCCTCCGTACGTTCTGTATGATTAACTTATGTAGTATAGCATACGTACCAGCAGAAAAACAGATGAAAAGCCGGCCTAAAAAAGGCCGGCTTTTTTTATTCTTTGTCTTTCCCTTCGTGGCGGCGTGCTAGAACGGATAACACATCGTCCAAAGCTAAATCCTGTTCACGCAGCAGAACAAGCAGATGGTACAACAGATCGGCTGCTTCCCACTGAAGCTCTTCCTTGTCGCGATTTTTCGCGGCAATAATGACTTCTGCCGCTTCTTCGCCGACTTTTTTCAAAATCTTATCGACGCCTTTTTCAAACAAATACGTTGTATAAGCACCTTCCGGACGGTTTTGCTCACGGTCTGCAATAACCTGCTCCAGCTGCTGCAGAATGGAATATGGAAGTGACACATTGTCCTCTCCGTAAAAGGGTTCATCGAAGCAGCTTGTTGTGCCGCGGTGGCAGGCAGGACCAGTCGGCTCCACTTTTACAACGATCGCATCTTTATCGCAGTCAAACTGCATGGAAACGACTTTTTGTGTATGGCCGCTTGTCGCTCCTTTATGCCAAAGCTCCTGGCGGGAACGGCTGTAAAACCACGTTTCGCCTGTTTCCATCGTTTTTTTTAGAGATTCCTCATTCATATAAGCAAGTGTTAATACTTCATACGTCGTCGCATCCTGTACAATGGCAGGCACGAGTCCTTTTTCATCAAACTTCACTTCGTCAATCATCTGACGTTCACCTCTGCATTTCGCAAAAATTGTTTGACCTCTCCAACGCCGGTTTCTTTATAATGAAAAATAGAAGCGGCAAGCGCTGCATCAGCCTTCGCTTCTGTAAACACATCCAAAAAGTGCTCTGCGCCCCCAGCACCGCCTGACGCAATCACCGGAACCGAGACTGCATCACCAACTGCTTTTGTCAGGGCAATATCAAAGCCTTGCTTGCTCCCGTCTTCGTCCATGCTTGTCAGCAAAATTTCCCCGGCACCGCGCTCGACCGCTTCTTTTGCCCAGTCAATGACGGTCCGCTCAGTTGGCGTACGTCCGCCGTGTGTATAGACGCGCCACGTTCCAATTGATTCATCATATTTTGCATCAATGGCAATCACGATACATTGGGAGCCGAAAAATGCGGCTCCTTCATTGATCAAGTCCGGATTGTTTACAGCCGCTGTATTCAATGATACTTTATCTGCGCCTGCACGTAAAATGCGTTTCATATCTTCAAGAGCGTTAATGCCGCCGCCGACCGTAAAGGGAATCGCAAGCTCTGACGCAACAGCCTGCACCACATCTACCATCGTTTTGCGCCCTTCTACCGATGCAGATATATCTAAAAACACAAGCTCGTCCGCTCCCTGCTCATCATAAACACGCGCCAATTCCACCGGGTCTCCCGCGTCACGCAGCTCTACAAATTGAATTCCCTTTACGACACGCCCTTCTTTTACATCCAGGCAGGGGATGATGCGTTTTGTCATCATTCGGCCGCCACCTCCAGCGCTTCTTTCACGGTGAAGCGGCCTGTATAAATCGATTTTCCGCAGATTGCACCAGAGAGTCCGTCTTCCTTCCATTTTGCGAGTGCACGCAAATCGTCCAGTGATGAAACACCGCCGGAAGCAATGACGCTTTTTCCTGTTTCCCGTGCAAGCTCCGCTGTTGCTTCTACGTTTGGTCCAGACAGCATGCCGTCGTTGGCGATATCCGTAAAGATAAACGTTTCGGCACCTGCTTCCGCGAATTCTTTAGCAAGGTCTACCGCTTTTACAGATGACGTCTCAAGCCAGCCATGTGTAGCCACAAAGCCATTTTTTGCATCAAGGCCGATCGCGATTTTTTCTCCATATGTACGAAGCCACTGTTTGACAAGCTCCGGCTCCTTTACAGCCAGGCTGCCAATGATCACCCGATCTACACCATTGTCCAGATAATGCTTTACATCTTCTTCCGTCCGGATGCCGCCGCCGATTTGCACCTTCGCATTCAGCTTTTGGGCTGCTTCAATCACAAATGTATCATTTACACGCTGGCCGTCTTTTGCTCCATCAAGATCAACCATATGAATCCATTCGGCTCCCTGCTCTACAAAGGACTTCGCCATATCAAATGGCGAGTCCCCGTAAACCGTTTCCTGGTTATAGTCCCCCTGCACAAGGCGGACGCATTTGCCGCCGCGCATATCAATAGCCGGGTAAATAGTAAAACTCATAGCATGTCCTCCGATCGTTCCATCGCTTTTGCAAAGTTTGTCAGCAGCTGCATACCGGTTTTGCTGCTTTTTTCCGGGTGAAACTGCATGCCTGACACGTTCTTCTGCCCGACAACAGCCGGTACCTGCACGCCATAATCCGCGCTTGCCAAAAGTGCTTTTTCATCTACTCCGTCCGCATAATACGAATGAACGAAGTATACATAACCATCTTCGATGCCTTCAAGTACCGGTGCATCCTGGTGAAAATGAAGCTTGTTCCAGCCCATATGCGGCACTTTCAGCCGCTCACCGTTCGCATCGCGGTCTGGAATGTGAACAATCCGTCCCTTGAGCAGGCCAAGTCCTTCAAACTCTCCATTTTCTTCACTTTCTTCAAACAAAAGCTGCATACCGAGACAGATGCCAAGAAGCGGACGGCCGCTGTCCACATACTGATGAATAAACTGATCAAGATTCGTTTCACGAAGTCGGGCCATCGCATCTTTAAACGCACCGACACCCGGCAAAATAACGCCTTTTGTGTTGTTTAGCTCTTCTGGTGATTCACTAATCACATATGGAATGCCAATTCGCTCAAGTGCTTTCGATACGCTGAACAAATTGCCCATGCCATAATCGATAATTCCGATCATTTATAACATTCCCTTCGTTGACGGCACACCTTTTACGCGCGGGTCAATCGTGACTGCTTCATCGATCGCACGGGCCATCGCTTTAAATACCGCTTCAATCATATGATGTGTGTTTGTTCCGTAATGAATAATCACATGCAGGTTCATACGAGCCTCAAGCGCGAATTTCCATAAAAATTCGTGTACAAGC
The DNA here is from genome assembly GCF_022668875.1 of Domibacillus sp. PGB-M46. GTDB lineage: Bacteria > Bacillota > Bacilli > Bacillales > Domibacillaceae > Domibacillus. The sequence goes on from NZ_JAKGCR010000001.1 coordinate 211,726, forward strand.
TCTGTATCAAAGGTGCCGACTTTTTGCGATGGAAAGTCAGCGCCCCGGATTTCAAAATGAGGACGGTTACTTAAATCCACCACGACTTGTGCGAGGGTATCATCCATCGGTACGAAAAAATTTCCATACCGCTTAATGCCTTTTTTATCGCCCAGCGCTTCCTTCAGCGCCATGCCGAGCACGATACCGATATCTTCCGTTGTATGGTGGTCATCTACTTCCACATCGCCATCTGCTTTAACCGTTAAATCAAAATGGCCATGGCGTGTAAACAGATCCAGCATGTGATCCATAAATGGCACGCCTGTTTGAATATTTGATTTTCCTTCTCCATCTATTTGGAATGCCAGGTCAATTTTCGTTTCACCTGTATAACGCTGAAGCTCTGCACTTCGATTCCCCATTTGCTCTCTCTCCTTTATTGGCTGCGCGCTTCAATGGCGCGGGCGTGTGCTTCTAATCCTTCCAGTCGCGCAAACGCGGCAATTTTGGCTCCGTGTTTGTCGAATGCTTTCTTGCTATACATAATGATGCTTGATTTTTTCATAAAGTCGTCTACGTTAAGCGGGCTTGAAAAGCGAGCTGTGCCATTTGTCGGAAGGACATGGTTCGGACCGGCAAAGTAGTCGCCAACCGGCTCAGATGAGTACCGGCCTACAAAGATGGCCCCAGCATGCTTAATGTCTTTCGTCAGCTCCAGCGCATTTTCTGTCATGATTTCCAAGTGCTCCGGCGCAATCGCATTAATCGTTTCAACCGCTTCTTCCAATGTTGAAGTAAGGTAAATCGCTCCATGCTCTTCAATAGAAGGCCGTGCAATGTCCTGCCGCGGCAATGCCGCAAGCTGCTGCTCGATTTGGTCTGCCACTTCTTTGGCAAGCGCCTCTGACGTCGTGACTAAAACAGCCGAGGCACGCGTATCATGTTCGGCTTGTGACAGCATATCCGCCGCCACTTCTTTAGCGGAAGCTGTGTCATCTGCGAGTACGGCAATTTCACTTGGTCCGGCAATCATATCGATATCAACATCACCGAACACTTCCCGCTTCGCAAGCGCGACAAAAATATTGCCCGGTCCGGTAATTTTATCAACGGCCTGGATCGATTCCGTTCCATATGCCAGAGCGGCTACTGCCTGGGCGCCGCCGACTTTAAAGATATCCTTTACACCAGCAATATCTGCTGCTACTAGAACACCTGCCGGCAGACGGCCGTCTGCCGACGGCGGCGATACCATTACAATCCGCTCCACGCCGGCTGTTTTAGCCGGCATCACATTCATCAGAACAGACGACGGATAAGCAGCTGTGCCGCCTGGTACATATACGCCCGCTGAGTCAAGCGGCGTCATTTTCTGACCTAAGATCGAACCGTCTTCATTTGTATACAGCCACGTTTCTCTTTTTTGCTTTGCATGAAAAGCCGCGATATTCTCTGCTGCTTCACGAATAATTTTAATGATCTCATCATCCAGCTCAGCATAGGCGTCATTAATTTCATCCTGCGTGACCTTTAAGCTGTACAGCTTCGCTCCGTCAAACTTTTCTGTATAAGCAAACAGCGCGCGGTCGCCGTTTTCACGAACGTCTTGAATAATATCACGCACGATGCGCTGCTGTTCTTCTGTTCCCGCATCTACTGACCGTTTGATTGAAAGCCCCGGTGTTACCTGTTTGATCTGGATCATGTTACCGTACCGCCTTTTCTTCAATTGTATCCGTCAAGCGGTTAACAAGGTTCGAGATCTCTTTGTTTTTTATTCGGTAGCTGACTGGATTTACAATTAAACGGGATGTGATGCCAACAATCGTTTCGTATTCAACAAGCCCGTTTTCCCGCAGCGTCCGTCCAGTTGATACAATATCAACAATTCGGTCAGATAACCCGATTAAAGGGGCCAGTTCGATCGAACCGTTCAGCTTAATAATTTCTACCTGCTCACCTTTTTCACGGAAGTAGGCAGACGCCACGGTTGGATATTTTGTCGCAATTTTTGGCGCTACTTCATTGAGTGTTGTATCTGGAAGTCCTGCCACCGCCAGGTAGCATGGACTGATTTTCAAATCAAGCAATTCGTATACATCCCGCTCTTCTTCAAGCAGCACGTCTTTTCCGGCAATACCGACGTCTGCTACCCCGTGTTCAACGTAGGTCGCTACATCCATCGGCTTTGCCAGGAAAAAGCGCATATTTTCTTCCGGCACTTCAATGATGAGCTTGCGTGATTCATCCAAGTCCGGCGGAAGCTTATAGCCTGCTTCCTGCATCAGCGCCGCCGCTTCTTCGAAGATCCGCCCTTTTGGCATCGCAATTGTTAGCATGGACATTACACGTTCCCCCCTGATGATTTTCCGACAAAAAACGTTACACTTTTGCATGACTCTGTGAATGAATCTACATCTTTTACCCCAGCCACGTCCTGAAGCAGCACGCATTCTCCTGCCGCACGGCGTTTTTGCGCTTCCTCAATCGCTTCTACACGCCGGTCGTTACTGAACAGCACACAGTGAATCCCTGCTTCGTCTTCAAGCTGGCCAATGGCTTCAAGCAAAAAGTCAACCCGCAGGCCAAAACCTGTCGCACCGGCTGGATGACCAAATTTGCCAAGCAAATCGTCATATCGTCCGCCATTCCCGATGGGTGCTCCCACTCCGTCCGCATACACTTCAAATACAAGACCTGTGTAATAGCTCATGTGGCTGACAAGCGGCAAATCAAACGTTACATACTCATCCACGCCATATTCCTGCAGGCGGCCAAACACCATTCTGAGTTCATCAAGCGCTTCGGCACCTGCACTTCCCTCGATCAGCTTTGCCGCTTCGTCAAGACAGTCCATACCGCCTGACAAGTTCAAGAATTGCAGCAAACGCTGCTTATCGATAGATGAAAGCGGGAGGTTTTTGACATGCTCGCGGTAGCCAACATAGTTTTTCTCATATAGGAAGCGTCGCAGTTGTTCAGCCCGCTCTTCCGTACCAAGAATTTGGCGGAATAGCTCGTCCGTGAATCGAATGTGCCCAAGAGACAATTGAAACTTCTCAAGACCTGTCTCCTTCATAACAGATACAAGCAGCGCAATCACTTCCGCATCGGCACTCATCGTTTCATCACCGATCATTTCTACTCCAATTTGCTCAAATTCTGCAGCTCGTCCACCTTCACGCTGCTGGGCGCGGTATACGCTCGCGGAATAAGCAAGGCGCAGCGGCACACGCTCTTTTAATAATTTCGATGCTGCCACACGCGCAATCGGCGCCGTCATGTCGGGACGAAGCACAAGTGTATTGCCCTGCTGGTCAAGCAGCTTAAACAGCTGGCGGTCCAAAATGGCTGATGCGTCTCCGACTGTCTCATAATATTCAAGTGCCGGCGTCTCAATAAAACGGTAGCCCCAGCTTCTCATGGCACCCTCAGCCGCCTCTTTTACTTTTCGTTTCGTTTCATAAATGTGCGGCAGCGTATCCCGCATTCCAACTGGCTTTTCAAACATTAACAGCTTCGACATCTTTATCACCCGATCATAGATATTTTTACTTTAGTTCGCTAATGTACTAAAGATATGTTAGTAGTAGTTTAACGGTTCTGACAATTTACGTCAAGCCCAAAAAGTGAAGAGCAGACATTGGATAACGGAAAGAATAAGACAGCCCGGGTCTATGTCGCTTTTTGCCACATAGCTGAGCTGGTTTATCAATGATTATACCGCTGTGACAGATTACACCGAAAGCCAGGAAGAGAGGGAACCACATCCTTTTAAACCTGCCCTTTTTGAACACAAATAAACCGGGGGGCTGCCCGGTTTATTCACCTGATATAGAAGAAGCTGCTACTGCACCAGCTGTGGAAGCAGCGATGACCGCCTGCTGGGATTGAATCATCGCTTGAACAGCCGCCGTTAATCCGGCAGACGATTGAATCATCTCCTGGGAAACAAACACGGCGGCCAGTATGACAGCCATATCTTTATTCCATTTTAATGCGGAAGAATTTTTTAATTCATGCACAGCCGGCACACATGTTTCTGCTCTTCCGGACAGCGCCAGTATGCCAAGTGCTGGATAATGCATGCTTTTTACTTTGATACCGTTTTGCTCAAGCTTTCGTTTCATCTGTAAAACAGCATTAGCGGCACTTTCTCGAAACAATCCATTCGCTACAAGCATATTGGCCAGGAATTGAAGATCATTCCCTCTCCAAAAGCCATGTTTATGAAAAAAATGATAATACTGTTCCGAGGCACCTGCGAGTTCTTGAATGCTTTCCGGCCGGCTGGCCATCATCGCAGCTGCTGGATAATCTTCATTTGATGTAAGTAAAACGTGATGCTTTTTCATTGTATGGTACATTTCTTTTATCCGTTCAGGCTGAACAGACGATCCTATTAAAAAAGCGGCAATATACGTGTACGGAGAAGAACGGAAACCAGCTGAACGAAGAATGTGATACTTTCTGTGCAGCTCGGCGATCCGCTCTTCTTCACTGCCGCCTTGAAGCATCAAGAGTCCAGCCATTGGAAAATGGATGGTTCGAAGGGGAGAAAACATTGATCCTGATTTTTTTATATGGGCTGAAAGTGACCTGAACGCTTCTATGTTAATTGGCTGCTGTCTGGCGGCAAATTGGGCAGCGGTTAGGAGAACAAGCCGTTTGTCGATCCATTTACCTTCTTTTTTTCGCAAAATCGCTGTGTTTTCTTCCAACAGCTTTATGTCCATTCCTGCCACTCTCCTTTTCTTTTTATACGATTTGCTGCTAAAATCGTTTCAAGAAACCGTTTTTCTGCCCCCGCGTTACTGCCAAAAGCGGCTCTGTCCTGCCCGCGTTGGTCAATTAGAAGCTGCTGGCTATTTATAAGACTAACCTCTGCTTTTTGGTGCCCAAATTCGCACTATCATGTTGATGAAGCAAACCTGCTGGACCAATTTCCTTTTAACTGTTACGGAATGAACAGCCAACTTGTTTTTGCAGCAGTAAAATAATTGGATAAAAGCGTCATTCAGACCGACCGAGGAAATACGGCTGCAGCCATGTTCTCCCAGCCGGCTTTTTTTTTATTCTGTGTGAAACTATGTGAAACTGCTTTTAATCATGCATAAAGAGAAGGAACTTTTCTAAAAAGAAAGCAGCTTTTGTTATTTCAGAGGTATATAGAAAATGAAGTACATAAAAAAAAGCGGGAATGGTCAGTTTTTTAGTCCTGTCCATCCTCGCTTTACCTTTCATGGCTGATCAGACGGAAGCAACCACCGTCAATATCATTCAATATGATGCACAGGCCGATGATAACCGGCTTGATACCGCGGCTATACAAAAAGCCATCGATAGTGTTTCTGAAACTGGCGGAACTGCCGATATTCCAGCCGGGACGTTTGATATTGCCGTTCACTCCTCTCGCAATGGCATGATCATGAAAAGCAATGTTCTGCTGCGAATGAATGCCGATTTTTTAACAGTGCCCACGGTCATACATTGTATGGAAACAAAATCAGCCCTAACGGCGGACATCTCTCAAAACCGCATTTGAGCAGCGGGATATTAATTCCCGATGGTGAAAGTAATGTGATCAGCGCTAACGATATCTCCCAAAACGCCGGGCGGGGTGTTTATACGCTGGGTCACGTAAGCGGTAACGAAATAATCCATAATACTATAACCGATAACGAACATACCGCTATTGAAACAAATGACGGTAACAGCCTTGGTATCAAAAGCAACCATGTGTCCGGCACTCATGACGCAGTGATCATCCATCATTCATCTTCTTTTGTTGTTTCCAGCAATGGAATCTCTGTTTCATTCATACCCCGGCTGCAGATTCGCCTTCTCCGGAAAAGAAAAAAATCAAAAAAATAAATCCATCATAGCAAAAAACCTGCTTCAGCCCTTTGCTGAAGCAGGTTTAATAATCATTGGGTTCCCGCCCGCGAATGCGCCCGGCGGTACATCCTTATTCACCAATGTCATGGCGGATACAATCGCGCCATCCCCAATTTCAATACCGGGCAAAATGGTGCAGTTGGCCCCAATCATGACGTTATCACCGATCACAACGGGGCCAATACGGTATTCATCGGTTAAATATTCATGTGCCAAAATAGTGGTGTTATAGCCGATAATCGTGTTGCGTCCTACCATAATCTGTTCCGGAAACATAATATCCGGCACCACCTTATAAGCAAAAGCGGTTCCTGCTCCAATTTTCATACCGAGCAGGCGCCGGTATAGTGCATTTTTCACGCGAACGAACGGAACAAAACGGCTCACTTCAATTACGGCTGTGTTTTTGAATGTTTTCCAGAACGAAACGGTTTGATAAATGTGAAAAAGCGGGTTTGCACCGCCTTTTAACGTATACCGTTTCGTCCGTCTCATTTCTGGCTGGCTCCGACCTGCAGAATATCAAGCAAATCTGCCATCGATTCCAGCATGTAATCCGGGTCATACGTATTAAGGAAATCGCGTCCTTTCAGTGACCAGGCTACACCTGCCGTTTGAACGCCCGCGTTCTTCCCGCCTTCAATATCGTGATAGTTATCGCCGACCATAATGGCTTCCTCCGGCTTCGAACCAAGAGCAGCCAATGCTTTTTGGACAGGCTCTGGATGCGGCTTCGCATGTTCAACATCATCAAGCCCGATGACCACATCAAAAAACGGATCAAGATTTGTCAGCTTCAAGCCTTTAAGGACTGTTTCGTGAATCTTCGTTGAAACAATCGCCATTTTAAACCCGTTTTCATGCAGTGTGCGGATCGTTTCGTACACACCCTCAAACTCTGTTACGAGTGCATCATGTTTTTCATGGTTAAACGCGCGGTAGTGATCGACCATTTCCATCGTCCGTTCCTTATCCAGCGCTTCAAACGTATCAATAAGCGGCGGTCCCATGAACGGATATACATCTTCGCGCTCGTATTGGTTTGGAAAATAATGATTTAACGTATGAAGAAATGATTGCACAATCAGTTCATTTGTGTTGATTAACGTTCCATCTAAATCAAACAGCAGTGTTGTAATACTTTTCATGTATGAACAGCTTCCTTTCTTGTTGCCCTACCCGGCTGCTTCCAAAGACGTGCGACAGCAATCGTTAACACAACGGCTGTGGTTACACGAATAAGGAAAAGCGGCCAAACTGGAATACCGAGTGGAATAAATATAAGTGTATCTTCAATCACCGCGTGGCAGGCGACGAGAAAAATAAAAGCCAGCGTTACATCACGCTTACTGACCCCATCTTCTTCGACCGCCTGTATCATGACTGCTGACCCCATTGCCAAACCGATAAGCAGGCCGGATGCCAGCGTCATTGACGTGTTTTCCCGCATGCCAAGAAACCGTGTAACAGGAGCGACCGCTTTGGAAAACGCATCAAGCCATTTTAAATCCTTGGCAATTTGAATGATGACCATAAGCGGAATGACAATCGCAGCCAGCTGCAAAATGCCAAAAACGGCTTTTTGCAGGCCCAGCAGCACAATAGCTCCCCATGTGTCCGGCTGAACAGCCGCCTCAGGAACCATACCGTATTGAGCAATCTCTCCGCCGCCCTGCCAGACGAGGTTGATGACGATACCGGCTGTTATCGCAAGCCCGATACGAACCGCTAGAATGATCCACATCTTCACGCCAACTTTAACGGCAACGGTCGATTCGATAAATAAATTATGGGAGAATGACAGCATCATCGCAAGAATAAACACTTCTTTCACAGTCAATTCCAGCGATAAAATCGCGCCGATCCCCGCATACAAATTGAGCGCATTCCCAATCACGAGCGGAATCGCTGCATCTCCGGATAAACCAAAAATCCCCATTAGAGGGCTGATTAAATGGATGATCCATGGCAGCACAGGCGTAAATTGCAAAATGGTGACAATAAGTGTAATCGGAAAAATCACTTTTCCCAGCTTCCACGTTGTCATACAGCCTGTCTGCAGCCCTTTGACAACTGTTTGTCTCACGATGCCATCTTCCCTTCATTTGTTTGGTCTGCATAACGCGGCAGCGTATATCTAACGCGGCGATACACAAGAAGAGCCGCTGCGATCACGATCAAGGACAGAGACAGCACCTGGGCAATCCGTAAAAAATCACCCGGAAGCATTAAACTGTCTGTACGCATTCCTTCAATAAAGAAGCGGCCGACCGAGTACCAAATTACATAAAACAGGAACAGCTCGCCGCGTTTCGGGTTTACTTTGCGCAAGACAAGCAAAAGCACAAATCCGAGGATATTCCAAACAGATTCGTATAAGAAGGTAGGATGGTAATAAGCACCGTCAATATACATCTGGTTGATAATAAATTCTGGCAAATGAAGATTCGCTAAAAATGAGCGTGTGACTTCTCCGCCGTGTGCCTCCTGATTCATAAAGTTTCCCCAGCGGCCGATCGCCTGCCCTAAAATAATAGAAGGAGCCGCAATATCCGCCAGTTTCCAAAAAGAAAGGCGGCGCTTTCTTGTAAATACAATCGCGGTAATAACCGATCCGATCAACGCCCCGTGAATGGCGATACCGCCGTTCCAAATTTGAATAATGGCTTCGGGATGCTGTGAATAGTAAGACCATTCAAACAAAACATAGTAAGCGCGTGCTGAAATAAGCGCGATTGGAATGGCCCAAATTAGTAAATCAGAAAACGTATCCTCGGGCAGGCCAAGCCTGTTTGCTTCTTTTGAAGCTAAATAAAAACCGAGGGCGATACCGATTCCGATAATAATGCCATACCAATGTACTTGAAAATTGCCCATTTCCAAGGCAATTGGATTTAACGGATATTCCAAAATGTTTTCACTCCTTACTGCTTATCATCGATTCCAGCATCATTAATGGCACCGGCCAGTTTATCTGTGAATTCCTGGGCTGCGTTCACACCCATCCGTTTTAAGCGGAAGTTCATGGCTGCCACTTCAATGATAACAGCCAGGTTTCGCCCAGGGCGAACCGGCAGGGTAATCTTTGTAATCTCCGAATCCAAAATAGGAAGTTTATCTTCTTCGATGCCGAGACGATCATATTGTTTGTCCGGATCCCACAGCTCAAGGTTTACATTCAATGTAATAATTTTATGTGAACGAACGGCTCCTGCCCCGAAAAGTGTCATGACGTTAATAATGCCCAGCCCGCGAATTTCCAGCAAATGCTCAATCAATTCTGGAGAATTACCCACCAGACGCCCAATGTCTTCCTGGCGGATCTCTACACAGTCATCTGCCACAAGCCGATGGCCGCGCTTTACAAGCTCAAGCGCTGTCTCACTTTTACCGACGCCGCTTTGACCGGTAATCAATACGCCGATTCCATAAATATCAACGAGAACGCCATGAATAGCCGTTGTCGGTGCAAGCATGGATTCCAGGTAATTGGTCAGCTGGCTCGAAAATTTAGTCGTGGTCATTTTCGAGCGCATAACTGGCACTGAATAAGCTTCTGATGCTTCAATGAGTTCGACGGGTACACTTAAATTGCGCGAAACGATAATAGCAGGTGTCTCATAGTCACACAGCTTATCCATCCGTTCTTTTTTTTCTTCGGGGTTAAGCCGCTGAAAAAAAGACAGCTCGGTCATACCAATCAGCTGTACGCGTTCTGCCGGATAATAATCAAAAAATCCTGCTATCTCAAGACCCGGACGTGATAAGTCACTTAATTTAATAGGGCGATGAAGTCCCTCTTCACCACTAACAAGCTCTAAATCGAATTTCTCCAAAAGATCAACTGCACGCACTTTTGGCATCGTATTCCCTCCTCTTCACCAAAACGAATTGCCTTCATTGTACCATGTTTCTGATTAAAACAGACGTTTCGGTATCGATTTTCCCTGTTCTCCTGTACATAAAGAACGAAAGGAGTGATTCATATGAAAATCGCCATTGATGCAGGGCATGGCCCGACAACCCGGGGCAAACGATCGCCTGGCGGAATGAAAGAATTCGAGTTTAATAGGGCAACCGCCCTGTTTCTCCGTGATGAGCTGCCAGCGGACACAATGTTCGTTCATGATGATCAAATCGATCTTTCCCTCAGAGAACGGGTGCAGCGGGCAAACCGGGCTGGTGCTGACTTATACGTATCGATTCACGCAAACGCTTTTGGCACAGGCTGGACAGAACCAAATGGCATTGAAACCTACGTTCATACGTCCCGGCCGCCCCAGTCCACGGCTGTAGCACAAGCCGTACAGCGGGAGCTTGTTTTGGCAACAGGGCGGCGTGACCGTGGAGTAAAGACAGCTGGTTTTTATGTACTGCGAAAAACCATAATGCCTGCTATTTTAATTGAAGCCGGATTTATGACCAATAAAACGGAAGCGTTCCTGCTGCAAAGGACGGATTACCGAAAAACGTGCGCAAGAGCGATTGCGTCAGCGATTCGGCTGACCTGTATGTAGTTAAAAAAGCAGGAAGCGACTGCTTCCTGCTTTTTTATTTTCTTCTTAAAATGGTCGATTGCAAAATCATATTGACCAAAGCCATAATGATGGCGATCACAAGCGCGAGCCCGAAACTTTCAATTTCAAATGCGTAGCCCATAATGCTATCTGTCATCAGAAGCGTAATAGCGTTAATGACAAATAAAAACAGCCCAAGTGAAAGCATCGTGATCGGCAGTGTTAAGATCACAAGCACCGGCCGGACAATAAGGTTTAAAACGGATAATACCAGGCTGGCAATAACTGCATAGAAGAAACTATCAACATGCAGCCCTGGAAAATAGCCTGCCAATGCAACAAGCAAAATGGCATTAATAAGCACGCCTGCTATCCAGCCCATTCTGAAAACTCCCTTGCTTCTTTAGTAATTAAATGCCCTCCCCAAACGAATCCTCGTCCGAGCCTGGCGGCGGTGTCTGGCGCAATGAAGACATCCGCAGTGTAATCGAGCCCGTTTTCGTTTCAGCATCAATCATGAGCTGACGGTCACCCATCACGTTTTCACTTTCAAACTTCAATGATTTTTGGATGCGCTCATCTTTTTCTGAAACATGGCCCATTCCTGTTTCCGGCAGCGTCAGCCGGCCTGCGGTTGTGCGAATCTCTCCTTTTACAGCAAGATCCTGCGGTACGTAAAGTTCAATATTTCCCGTCATGGATTCAGCGCGGACTGCCTCGGCCTGATCTCTTTTCGCATCGTATAGCAGGTTGCCATTAAACGTCTGCAAATCGGCAAACCGATAGGTGCCGACCATATGAATCGCACCGTTAAACGTATTAAGCTCTGCCCGTTCTCCTTCACAGTCAATCAGGCGGATCGGGCCGTTTCCTGTTTCTGCTTCGATCACCGCAATGCGGCTGTTTTTCAATTCTATTTTCCCGTTTCCGGAACGGACCTCAAGCTTCCCTGCTTCTACATCCCTCATATCAAAGGCACCATTAAACAGCTTCACCGATGCATCATCCAGTTCCTTTGAAGGGATAAAAAGCGTAATATCTGTTTTCATCAGCTTTAAGCCGACTGAAAGAGACAGTTTATCTTCGCGGGCATAAAAAATGCTGTTTTTCAAAAAGGACTGTTTTGCTTCTTCTTCCGTAGAAACGCCAAATACTTTCACATGGCATTCCGCTTTTACACCTTCGCCATCCCATGGACGGACGGTAACGGATCCATTCGCTGTCTCAAGCTTTAAACGGCGCGGCGTTACATTTTGCTCATGAAAAACATGTGTAAATTCAGTTCCTTTTCCGACAAACGGCATTTCTACATCTTTCAATCGTTTAACAGCTGACTGCATAAACTCGAATAACTTGTCTTTTGACTGAGTAACGGTTTCGGTTGTCGGGCGCTGGCCGGCCATTTTTTGACCGAACTTCTCCAGTTCTTCAAAAAGGCCGCCCAGATTGAAGCCTTTCGAGCTCTCTTCCTCTTTTGCTGCAGAAGAACGCGTTTCTTTCTCGCTTGAGATGGTGCTGCCCTTCTCTAAGGCTTCAATCAATTTAACTGCTTCATCCGCTGAAATCACTCCGGATTCAACCATTTTTAATATGCGCAGTTTTTCTTCGCTCATCAATGTAAACCTCCCGTTTTTCGTTTCTATTCGTATATACGAACGCTCTATCAAAAGGTTTCATTTTATTCTGCTTTGACAGCCATACGCTCACGATCACGCTCTAAAATTTTCTTCAAATAGTGACCTGTATGCGATTCCTTCGTCGCGGCGATGTCTTCAGGCGTGCCGGATGCTACGATCGTTCCGCCTTTATCGCCTCCTTCAGGACCAAGGTCGACAAGATAATCGGCCGCCTTAATCACATCAAGATTGTGCTCAATAACCAGCACCGTATCGCCATTATCAACGAGGCGCTGCAGTACTTGAAGAAGCCGGGCAATATCATCGGTATGCAGGCCTGTGGTCGGCTCATCCAAAATATAAAACGAGCGGCCGGTCGAGCGGCGGTGCAGCTCGGATGCCAGTTTAACACGCTGCGCTTCCCCGCCGGACAAGGTAGTGGCCGGCTGTCCAAGCGTAATATAGCCGAGGCCGACATCTGCAATGGTTTGAAGCTTCCGGCTGATTTTCGGAATGTTTTCAAAGAACTCAAGCGCATCTTCAACGGTCATTTCAAGTACATCTGAGATGCTTTGGCCTTTGTATTTTACTTCAAGCGTTTCCCGGTTATACCGTTTGCCATGACATACTTCACACGGTACGTATACATCCGGCAGAAAATGCATTTCAATTTTAATGATGCCGTCTCCGCGGCATGCTTCACAGCGGCCGCCTTTTACGTTAAAGCTGAAACGGCCTTTTTTGTACCCGCGTACCTTCGCTTCGTTTGTCTGCGCGAACACATCCCGAATGTCATCAAAAACACCCGTATAAGTGGCCGGGTTGGAACGCGGCGTGCGGCCGATCGGCGACTGGTCAATATCAATGACTTTATCGAGCTGATCGATTCCTTTCACTTCTTTATGGGCGCCTGGACGCGCTTTTGCCCGGTTCAGCTTTTGCGCCAGTGCTTTATAAAGGATCTCGTTAATGAGCGTACTTTTTCCTGAACCTGATACACCTGTTACAGCTGTAAATACACCGAGCGGGAATTTTGCTTTTACATTTTTTAAATTGTTTTCTTTCGCGCCAATGACTTCAACCCAGCGGCCATCCGGCTTGCGCCGCTCCTCCGGAAGAGGAATGTACTTATCGCCCGACAAGTACTGGCCGGTGAGTGATTTTTCATTTTTCATTACTTCTTCCGGTGTGCCCGCCGCAATAACCGAGCCGCCGTGAACACCTGCGCCCGGGCCGATATCGATCAAATAGTCGGCTGCAATCATGGTGTCTTCATCATGCTCAACAACAATAAGGGTGTTGCCAATATCGCGCATATTCTGCATCGTGCGAATCAAGCGGTCATTATCACGCTGATGAAGGCCGATAGAAGGTTCGTCTAAAATGTACAGTACACCGGTCAGGCGTGAGCCAATTTGCGTGGCGAGCCGGATCCGCTGCGCTTCTCCACCGGAAAGTGTGCCGGCTGCACGGCTTAATGTCAGATAATCAAGGCCGACATCAATTAAAAATCCAAGCCGTTCGCAAATTTCCCGCAGTACAAGGCGGGCAATTTGCATTTCCTTTTCAGTCAGCTCAATATCTTTGAAAAAGTCAGCTGCTTCTTGAATGGAAAAAGCAGTCGTATCAGAAATGGTTAAATCGTTAATTTTAACGGCCAGGCTTTCTTTTTTCAGCCGCTGTCCTTTACAAGTCGGGCACTTCGATTCACCCATATACTTTTCCATTTGTTCCCGTATATACTCCGAGCTTGTTTCTTTGTAGCGGCGCTCTACATTGCTGAGTACACCTTCAAAGACGATATGGTTGTCCCGGATCTGCCCGAAGTCATTTTCATACCGAAAACGGATGCGGTCCTTTCCAGAACCATTCAAAAGTTTATCCTTATGCTCTTCTGGAAGTTCTTTCCACGCTGTATCCATATCAATCTTATAATGCGTGCAAACCGCTTTTAAAAGCTGCGGATAATATTGAGAGCTGATCGGTTCCCATGGAGCAATCGCATTCTCGTTTAAAGACAGGTCTTTATCAGGAACCACTAAATCTGCATCTACTTTTTTCTTCATGCCCAGCCCATCGCAGGATGGGCAGGCGCCGAATGGGCTGTTAAATGAAAACATACGCGGTTCCAGTTCCCCAACCGAAAATCCGCAATGCGGGCAGGCATGGTGCTCACTAAACAGCATTTCTTCTTCACCGATTACATCGACGATGACATTTCCTTCACCAAGACGAAGAGCCGTTTCGATCGAATCCGCCAGACGCGCTTCCACCCCTTCTTTTACGACGATCCGGTCAATAATCACTTCAATCGAATGCTTTTTGTTTTTTTCCAGTTCAATCTCTTCTTCTAAATCACGCATATCTCCATTTACACGCACCCGGACATACCCTTGTCGTTTTATGTCCTCAAACACTTTCGCATGTGTGCCTTTACGGCCGGAGACAACCGGGGCGAGCACTTGAATTTTAGTTCGTTCCTCAAGCTCCATGACCCGGTCGACCATCTGGCCGATCGTCTGGGAAGTAATTTCAATGCCGTGGATCGGACAGATAGGCCGCCCAACCCGTGCATATAAAAGACGCAGGTAATCATAAATTTCTGTTACGGTTCCTACGGTCGAACGCGGATTGCGGCTCGTAGTTTTCTGATCGATGGAAATCGCCGGTGATAACCCCTCGATAGAGTCGACATCCGGTTTATCCATCTGCCCTAAAAACTGGCGGGCGTAGGCAGACAGCGATTCTACATAACGCCGCTGTCCTTCCGCATAAATGGTATCAAAGGCAAGCGATGATTTTCCCGATCCGGACAAGCCGGTCAATACGACCAGCTGGTCACGCGGAATGGTTATATCAATATTTTTTAAATTATGGGCACGTGCCCCTTTTACAGATATATGATCAATGGCCATGAGGGCACCTCTATTCTGATTTTAATTCAAACAATGCATCACGAAGCTCGGCAGCGCGCTCGAAATCGAGAGCTTTCGCTGCTTCTTTCATTTCCGCCTCTAATTTCGTAATAAGTTTTTGTCTTTCCTGCTTTGAAATTTTTCGGCCGGTATTCTTTGAAGCGTATGTTTCGGTTTCCTCCGCTGCTTGTGTGGCACGTATTACATCACGGATATCTTTTTGAATGGTCATCGGCGTAATGCCGTGCTTCTCATTGTACGCTTCTTGAATTTCACGGCGGCGTTTTGTTTCTTCGATCGCTTTTGTCATGGAATCTGTCATTTTATCAGCATACATAATGACTTTTCCTTCGGCATTACGTGCAGCCCGGCCAATGGTTTGAATAAGCGACCGTTCGGAGCGAAGGAACCCTTCTTTGTCTGCATCGAGAATAGCCACCAGCGATACCTCCGGGATATCGAGTCCTTCCCGGAGCAAATTGATTCCGACGAGAACATCATACTTGCCGAGGCGCAAATCGCGGATAATTTCAATCCGCTCAAGTGTTTTAATTTCCGAATGCAAATACTGCACTTTAATGCCGATTTCTTTCAAGTAATCCGTTAAGTCTTCCGACATTTTCTTTGTTAATGTTGTGATCAGTACGCGCTCGTCTTTTTCGATCCGTTCATTGATTTCGCCGAGCAGATCGTCAATCTGCCCTTCAATCGGCCGGACGTCAATGGTTGGGTCAAGCAGGCCAGTCGGGCGAATAATCTGCTGTGTCATTTCTGGCGTTTGCTCAAGCTCATATGGACCTGGTGTTGCCGATACGTACACAATCTGGTTGATGTGCTCTTCAAATTCCGAAAAAGTAAGAGGCCGGTTATCCTTCGCGGATGGAAGGCGGAACCCATGGTCAACAAGCACCTGCTTGCGCGCCTGGTCGCCATTGTACATGCCGCGCACCTGCGGCAGCGTAACATGGGACTCATCAATGACCATTAAAAAGTCATCCGGAAAATAATCCAATAATGTATAGGGAGTTGAGCCCGGCGGACGAAGTGTTAAATGGCGCGAATAGTTTTCAATTCCTGAGCAAAAGCCCATTTCCCGCATCATTTCCAGATCATAGCGGGTCCGCTGTTCTAAACGCTGCGCTTCTAAAAGCTTTTCCTCTGCCCGAAGCTCTGCCAGGCGCTCTTCCAGCTCCTGCTCAATGTTGCCGATGGCAATGTTCATTTTTTCTTCCCTCGTAACGAAGTGGCTGGCCGGGAAAATAGCGGCGTGCTCGCGGTCACCCATGATTTCTCCGGTCAGGGCATCCACTTCGCGAATGCGGTCAATTTCATCTCCAAAAAATTCAACACGAATACACCGCTCGTCTCTTGAAGCCGGGAAAATTTCCACTACATCTCCACGAACCCGGAACGTTCCGCGCTTAAAATCAATGTCATTTCGTTCATACTGAATGTCAACAAGGCGCCGAAGCAAATCATTTCGCGGCACCTCCATGCCAGTGCGGAGCGAGATCACCATTTCTTTATATTCTTCCGGTGAACCGAGGCCGTAAATGCACGACACAGACGCGATAATAATGACATCATCGCGTTCAAATAGGGCAGACGTTGCCGAGTGGCGCAGCTTATCGATTTCATCGTTAATACTGGCATCTTTTTCAATAAATGTATCCGTTTGCGGGACGTACGCCTCCGGCTGATAATAGTCATAGTAACTGACGAAGTATTCCACTGCGTTATTTGGGAAAAATTCTTTAAACTCACTGTAAAGCTGGCCAGCAAGCGTTTTGTTATGGGCGATGACAAGCGTGGGCTTTTTCACTTCCTGAATCACATTTGAGACGGTAAATGTTTTCCCTGTACCTGTCGCGCCAAGCAGCGTTTGATGTTTTTTGCCGCTCCGAATGCCTTCGACAAGTTCTGCAATGGCTGCCGGCTGGTCGCCCTCCGGTTTATATTTAGAAACTAAGTTAAATTCATGCGCCAACGCATTGTCCCCCTGTCTATATCCGTTCTTCTTTCTTTTATACTTCCCATTTTATCATGATCGAAACAAAAAAAGCCAACAAAAAGCACACACCTGTTCGGAATGCGTGTTTTTGCGTCGATAAAAAAAACACCGAATCCATTTCGGTGTCAATTCAGCTTTACCTTCAGCCGTTTCATCATTCGGTTAGACAGCCAAAGGCCGGCTGTAATAGAAAAAGCGTCCATTACGATCAATTCCCACGTATGGGTATATCCTTTATAGGCAGATGCGGCAATCAGTGCGACTGTCAAAATAACGCCAAGAAACTGGTTGTATGTTACACGTGAAAACAGTAAAACAAGCAAAGCCGGCATAAACATTGCCAGAATCAGCTGATCCACCATCATGCCCTCCCAAGTTTTTTCTTTTATCATACTGGATTTTTCTTTTTTCGGAAAGATTGGATTTTATTATGACCGGTTAATAATGCGCTCTGTTAAATCTCGAAGCTCACTGTGCGGCATAAATTTCTCAGCCAGCATATCCGGCATAATATGGTCGATAAAATACTGTACACAATGAAGATCTTGAAATTTTAAAATCGTATTGAGCGCTTCTTCGTAAATTTCAAAGAAAAGCGGGTCTGGATTTCGTTTTAAAATTTCTCCATACGCTTCATACAGCAAATCCACTTTATCGGCTACTGACAAAATGCGTCCTTCAAGCGTGCCGTCTTTCCCTTCTTTTAAACGCCTAAAATAGGCTTGATGGAACTCCGGCGGAAATTCTGCTTCAATAAAGCGGCGTGCCATTTTTTCTTCTACCTGCGAAAACAGCTCTTTTAATTCTGTTGTCGCATACTTCACCGGCGTTTTAATATCTCCGGTAAACAACTCCGCATAATCGTGGTTGAGTGCTTTTTCATATAAAGACCGCCAGTCCACTGTTGCGCCTTTCATTTCCTCAACTGTGCCTAAAAATTGAGCGATTTTTGTAACCTTGAATGAATGAGCCGCCACATTATGGCTTTGAAATTTAAACTTCCCCGGCAGGCGGTATAAATGCTCAAGATCTGATAGTGTTTTAAAGTATGTATGTACCCCCATGATACCCACTCCTTTTCTAATGAAGAAACCTGTTCATTTTCTGTAAGGTATGATGACTATTGTAACGGCAAATAAACAGAAAAAAAAGAAAAATCCACTCTGTTATGGAACAACAGGTGGATTTTTGTATTGAATCCGATTACATTCTCTGAAAAAGTTACTCTTCTACTTTACTTAAACAGCGTTCACATTCCGTATGGTACGACTCATGCTGCTCTGTTATCTGTGCTCCGCACTGGCAGCACTCTTTCCCCGGGATATTACGGTAAAATTCTAACGGCATCATGTTCATGTCCCCCTTGTGATTTTTGGTTGATGTGTTGCTGTATATTTATTGTATTATAACAGATATAATAAGTCAATGTGTGTTATATAATATATTTGTTTTTTTGCAATATAAAAACGCCCTTCGAAAAGGGCGTTTAATCAGAAAACACGGAGTCATCCAGATATTCTTTTTCTTCAGGCGCAAATAGCAGGCCAAGCTCATGGTGTTCATTTTCATAAATAGAGCCTTGCGTAAATCGAACCTGCCCGTTTGTGCCAATCACTTCAAGCTTGCAATAAGCAGCATTTTTCTGCAGCGCTTTATAAAATTCTGTTTCTGTCCCTACCGGTATCCCGTTTACTTTTGTGATAATTTCACCAATCATCAGCCCCATCTTTCGAGCAGGCGCTCCCGGGAGAACGCCCACTACCATGATTCCTTTCGGCTGGGTTGTAAAAAAGTACGGACGGTGCTTTTCATAGCTGAAATGCCGGCGGGTAATTGCCATGCGCGCAATAGCTGCGAATAAAACAGCGGCCGCGGACAGCTGCCATAACCAATAAGAACCGGCCGCAATAAGCAATGTCAGAGCACCGGCCCAAATAACACTTTTACCCGTCGCCTGTACAGCCAGCGCTGGAAGTGTACTGCGCACAGTCATTGAAAAGCCGACTAGAAACGGAAATAAGATCAGGTAGTAATGCTCGGCGCCAATCGGGATTACCGGCCACCAATTTGCAAATGATTCAAGCGGGCGGGCTCCCGGAACCGGGAGAAATACTGGAACAAGCCAAAGGCGCCGCGCCAGATGAACCGCCGTTTTTTGTCCGCGCTTACTCATCTCCAGGCGCGGCGACGTTCCCTGATAACCGCGCTTATGAATCAGCACCCCTTCGGCTATTACCAGAAGTGCCGTGATAAGGGCTAGAATAGATAAAATGCTTTCTATTTTCAAAGGTTCATAGGAAATAAATGAATATCCCGCGTAATCGGCCAGAATAAATACAGCATAAGCAGCTGTTAAGGTCCAGGCAGGCGACAGCAGAAAAAAGCCGCCAATACTGAAGATAATAAACAGCGCTGCCATAAAGCTGAGCAGGTCAGCCGGTAAAGCCAGGCCAAGGCCAAGAGAAATAATAGACAGCACGAGACCTACTGCCAGGCTCGATGGCAAAATAAACCGGATTTCTTGATATATATCATATACGCGTGTACCGAAGTCCTTGCGTTCACGCGTAACACGAAACATGCCGACTACAAAAGCCAGAACAAATGAAAAATAAAAGACAGGGTGAAGCAATAATCTTCCTGCAGCCGTAATGAGCTGCATGAGCCAGTCCAAAGCCATAAAAGTCCCTCCAGAGCGTTGCACAAAAGTCTTTCTCTCTATTGTATCAGAAAGCTTCTGCAATCGTTAACAGACTTATGGCGCTTTTTCATCAAGCTTCGCTGAGCGCCTTTTCAAACTGACCGATAATGTCTTCTGCTTCTTCAATACCAATTGAAATACGAACGGTTTTCTCAGAAACACCGACGGCTGCTTTTTCTTCTGCATTAAGTGAACGGTGGGAAGTGCCAAACGGCCATGAAACAGATGTTTCTACACCGGCAAGCGACGGAACAATCCCGATCCAGCCAAGTGAGCGGAAAAAAGCAAATTCGTCTGTATCTTTCGCCAGGTCAATCGTAACGATCGCTCCATTTCCCCGCTCAGATACGCCTTTTGGATAAAAAACTTTTTCTACTTTTGAATGAGTACGGAGCCAGTCTGCCACTTTCTCTGCATTGGCAGCCTGGCGCTCCATCCGCAAGCCAAGCGTTTTGGCTCCCCGGCATGCGAGCCATGATTCAAACGGGCTTAAGTTCATGCCAATGTTCACAACACGACTTCTCGCTGCTTGTATGTATTCTTCCTTTCCAACTACAACACCTGCTGACACGTCACTGTGTCCGCCGATATATTTTGTCGCTGAGTGAACCACGAGATCTGCACCTAACTCGTAAGGCTTGATTAAAAACGGAGTGGCAAACGTATTATCTACCATTAAAACAAGTTCTTTTTTCTTGGCAAGAGCCGATACTTCTGCTATATTCTCAACACGCAAAAACGGGTTTGTGATTGATTCTGTATACAGCATAACCGTTTCCGGACGGATGGCCGCTTCCACAGCTGACAGGTCTTCAAAATCTACAAACGAAGTTTCAATGCCCATACGCGACAGCTCTTCTTTCATCGCATAAAACGTGCCGCCATATACATCCTGCGCGGCTACAATGTGATCGCCGCTTTTGGCCACAGCCAGAACTGCAGCTGTAATCGCACCAAGGCCAGATGACGCTGCTACTCCTTCTGGTGCTCCTTCAAGACGTGCTGTAATATTGGCCAGCTCATCTGCATTAGGATTGCCGACACGTGTATACAGATAAGGGGATTCCCCATTATAATAGCCTTCCATTTCTTCCAAGCTGTTGAATGCAAACACAGATGTCTGGTAAATCGGCGTAACCTTGCTTTGAATATTTTTCGGCAGCTTTTCGCCATGTAATGCTTTTGTGTTAAAAGAATCCATTGTTGTCCACTCCTTTTCATCTGTCCATTATATTCCGAAAATTGCACAAAAACAATCCGCCCTCACATGAGCGGATTAGCGGATTAGCTCTTTCATCATCGGTTCGTCCATCGGACCAACGATTTTTTGGGATACCGTGCCTTCTTCATCAAGCACGTATGTAGTAGGGATTGTATACACATCATACTCTTCTGTTACTGCACCGCTTTCGTCGAGCAGCACAGGAAACGTGATATCGTATTGATGGGCAAATTCCCCCGCTTTAGACGAACTTTCTTCTATATTAACGGCCAGTATCTCAACATTGTCCGGCTTTTCCTCATAAAAGGCCTGCATGTGAGGCATTTCGTCTTTACACGGGGGACACCATGTTGCCCAAAAATTTAAAAACACTTTCTTCCCTTTGTAATCCGACAGCTTCACCTTTTCCCCATCTATTGTTTCCAAATGAAAGTCTGGTGCTTTCTCTCCGATTGCAATACCGTTTTTGTCGTTTGTCACGGCCAGCCCTTTTTCACCGATATCCGTTACATCTTTACGATCTTCATACAACCGAAAGCCGGCCAGCCCTATTAAAAGAATGAGCAGTGCGATGCCTAGCCACTTCTTGCGCATATGCGTCTCCTCCAGCAGATTTTGATCATTCCCCACTTCTTCCATCATATCATATGACCGTTTTCCGCTACTTATCTGCAAACAGCAGAAAAACAAAAAAAAGCCGCTATAAAGCGGCTTTCCTGCATTAAAATCCCCAGCCAACATATGCTGCGCCCACGATGATAAGTAGAATAAACAATACGACTACAAGCGCGAATCCGCTGCCGTACCCGTTTTCTTTGTATTCGCCCATGTTTCTCCACCTCCCTGTCCATTACACTTACAGCGTATGCACAAAGGAAGAAGCCGGAAGGGCAAGCCGCCTAGATCAAAAAAAAAGTGCCCGTCCCCTCCTGCTTTTGAGCAGGGAAGACAAGCACTTTTTCTTACAGGTCAATATATTGAGCCGGGTCAACAGCGTTTTCTTTACCCAATGTCCAAGGGCCTTTATGAATTTCGAAATGAAGATGCTGTCCGTAGGAACGGCCTGTGTTACCCATGTAGCCAATCACCTGGCCTTTTGATACGCTGCCGCCTTGTACAACACGCTCAGACAAATGCGCATAAACGGTTGTATAAACTTGTCCATTGATAGAATGCGAGATAAAAATCGCATTTCCATACGAATCTGAATAATAAGAGCGGCTCACTACGCCGTCTGCAGCGGCTACAATCGGCACACTTTCGCTGTTCGCAATATCTACACCTTTATGGTCGCCAAGTGAACGGATGCCGTATCCTGACGTAAAGGTTCCCTCAGCCGGACGCATAAACATGCCTCCTGCATCAGCCGGAGTGGCTGCGGAACGAACCTCCTGCTTTGGCTCTGCTGCTGGAGCAGATGGCTGTTCTTGAGCAGCCGGTGCTGACGAAGAAGCAGAAGCGGCGGCTTTTGAAGCAGCTGCTCTTGCTTTTGCTGCCGCTGCGGCGGCTTCCTGCTCCGCTTTCTTTTTCGCCGCTTCTTCCGCTAGACGTTTCTGCTCGGCAATACGGTCTTGCTCTGCTTTGATGGCTGCTTGAATCGAAGCTTCCTGCGCACTTAGCAGGCTTTGTTCTTCTTCAAGGCTGAGCTTTTGCTCATGCGCTTCATGCTCATCCGCAACAAGGCCTTTCATCACTTCATTTTTCGCTGCACGCTGTTTTTCCAGCTTGGCTTTCATTGTTTGCAAGTCTGCCAGCATGTTTTCCAGGCTTGCAAGCTCTTCTTTTACTTTTTGCTCACTGGCTTCAAGCTGTTTTTTGTCCCGCTCCTGCTCCTGCAAAATCTCTTTATCTGCATTGACAAGCGCTGTAACAGCTGTTGCACGGCTGACAAAGTCGCTGAAGCTTTCTGCTCCAAGCAGTACTTCCATGTAGCTGGCCGATCCGCCGCTTTGCTGAATGGAGCGGGCACGGTCTTCTAATACTTTTGTACGCTCGGTAATGCGAACCTTTAACTCTTCGATTTCCGCCCGCAAGCGCTCAATTTCTGCTTTTGTACCGGCAATTTCCTGCTCTTTCGCCCGGATCTTTGACTCGGAATCTGTAATCGCCCCATCCAGCTTACGGATTTCCGCGTTTATACTGTCCTGCTCCTTCTGAAGATTGGAAATGGCTTTCTCTTTTTCATTGATATTTTGTTCAAGACCGGATTTTTGTGACTCAATTTGCTGCTGGCGCTTTTGCAAATCAGATAAGCTTTCTGCTGAAGCACCTCCCGTAAAACTGAATCCAATGGACGCCGCCACCGCAAGCGCCACGTACGATTTTCTTTTCAACGAATTGACCCCTCTCATCCCTGTATGCTTGTTTTATATTTTCAAAAACCGTCTGACGGAAAGGAAGCTGCCCCATATGCCGATAAACACAGCCATCACCAGCATGAGTGCCGTAACCGGTAAAACGAGTGGAAGATAGCCGATAAAATCTACCAGCTGAGCTGCGAGTTTTGCAGAAAGGGCCTGCTCCACATAATAGTATCCAACTGCAATCGCTGCGATCGGAAGAATGGAGCCAAGCAGGCCGATCCACAATCCTTCTAACAGAAACGGCCAGCGGATAAACCAGTTTGTCGCTCCAACAAGTTTCATAATCTCAATTTCTTTCCGACGGGCAAAAATAGTAATTTTAATTGTATTGGAGATTAAAAACATCGCAGTAAACAGAAGGCCTGCTACGAGGACAGCACCGATATTGCGCGCTGTTTTCATAAAGCTGAACAGGTTTTTCACTTCCTCTTCTCCATATACCGCTTTTTCTGTTTGGGCAAATTGCTCGATTTTCCGTGCTACATCCGGTGTATCCTGCGGACGCGCTGTTTTTACAATATAAACATCATACAGCGGATTGCTTTGTTCAAAAAGCGCATAATCATTACCCATATCTTTAATCAAGTTTTGCAGTTCCTGCTCCTTGGACGAATACGCAATACTCTCAACTTCCGGCAGACTGCTAATCTGTTTCTTTAATTGCTCTTTTTCAGCTTCTGTCGTATCAAGCTTTATATGAACACGAACTTCAACATCATTTTCAATATCCGTTCCCGCTTTATTTAAATTCAGCATAATCGCCAGAAAAATACCGGTTAACAAAAGCGTCACTGTAACCGCTGAAACAGCGGCAAACGTCATCCAGCCGTTCCGCCGGAGATTCTTAAAGCTTTCCCTGAAATGGCGGCGCAGGGTTCTAGGCTTCATAACCATAATCACCCCGCTGTTCATCACGGACAATCCGTCCGTTTTCAATCGCAATTACCCGGCGCCGAAGCGTATTAACGATATCTTTATTGTGCGTTGCCATTACGATTGTCGTGCCGCGCTCGTTAATTCTCTCAAAAAGGCGCATAATATCCCAGGATGTATCCGGATCAAGATTCCCGGTTGGCTCATCCGCTATGACCACCTTCGGATTATTGACGATCGAACGGGCAACGGCCACCCGTTGCTGTTCCCCGCCGGACAGTTCAGTCGGCAGCATGCGCGCTTTATGCTTCAGCCCGACTAAATCGAGCACTTCCATCACTCTCTTCCGGATGACAGCCGGCTCTTCTTCAATTACTTCAAGCGCAAATGCCACATTTTCGTATACAGTAAGAAGCGGAAGCAGCTTAAAGTCCTGAAAGACAACGCCGACTTTGCGGCGCAGCGCCGGCACCGACCGCCGCTTTAAGGTTGCAATGTTTACCCCGCCGACTGTTACGGTTCCGCCGGTCGGCTTTTCTTCGCGGTAGATTAATTTAATAAACGTCGATTTTCCGGCACCGCTCGGACCGACGATGTAAACAAATTCGCCTTGCTTAATTGTGACGTCAACGCTTGACAGCGCTGTGACCCCATTTGGGTATTTTTTCGTCACGCCTTTCATGTCAATCATTTCATCACCTGGTTTCGTTAATTCGGGCGGTTTATGTACCCTCTCCGCCTGTCCACAAAACATTATAGCACTGTTTGTTTTGTCATAATGAAAAGAATATGTTACAGATTCGTTTCCTTTTGTAACATTTTTCGACAGAAACACAGCAAAAAAAGCGCTTATCCAATAAGCGCTTTAGGTATCTGAAAGATAATAGAGTGGAATTGTATATATTAAAAGATCGCCCCGGTTCTTTCAATTTTTACTTTTGTCTCAACTTTTATATCCATATCGGGGTATACTTCTCCCCAGTCGAGTTTTTTGAAGGTGTCTGGATCTTTCGCAATAATTCTTCGTCCAATGCCTAACGCGTCCGAATTGGCCTCCTGCATTTTTTGAACGGTTTGCTGAAGGAGTTTTTGCGCTTCTTCTGTCAGCTGCTGGTCTAAGGTTTTCGTCACCTTTTTTTTATTTAAGCCCTGAGGAGGATACTCGATTGCCTGCACCTTCATATCTACAGACACAGTTGCCGCCGGGCTTCCATTTTTTGGCACACTCACTTTCAGCTTTGCTTTTGAATCTATAAGCGTGACTGAGATATCCTCTTCTCCCTTTACACGGAATGTAAGCGGCAGTTCCTGTTGTGTTTGATTATCCATGATCAAAAATGCAGAGGCTTCTTCGGTGGTCAGCTCTCCGCTCATCGAACGCCCGTTAAATAGGGCGCTTCCGTTTATCTCAGCTGCCCTCTGCTCTTCATTATAAGAGATAAGAGGAATCACAGCATCGCTTCCCTCATCTAGAAGAAGATTGCAGGCCAGTTGCATATTTGTGACGGGAATAGCTGATTCCTGTTCAGCTGTTTCAATTAGCTTAAAAAAATAATCGCTGTAAAGCGTCTGTCCCTTGAAATCCTTCTGGAAAAATTCATCCGCCCGCCCGTCTACGACTACAAGTTTGGCGTTCAAGGGACTAATAGGGTTACGAAAATAAGCGTCCAGCAGAGCGTATAAATCGTGCTGCGCACTTTCTTTTCCGACCATTAATACACTTAGTTTTGAAATATCCAGTGCGCCATCAATACGCCGGTCCAGTTGAAACGCCACATCCCGAATTGTCTGCCCTTTTTCCGACATGACTAAGCTTTGGGCAGCCTGCTGGGTCGCCCCTTCGGTCCCGCCCCCTCCACTGGTGGTTCCTTGATTTTCTTGAGGAATTTCGACCGTCAGCGTCAGATTGTTTTCTTCTTCCCTGTCGATGCCTACGCCAAATATTAAATTCAGATCTTTAACCGACCTCTGATCCCAGCAGCCTGCTAAAAGCAGAGAAAGAGGAATGATCGTCCACCATTTTTTCATCCTGTACCCTCCCGTTTTCTTCTGATAATAGCCACAAGGAGCAAAAACAACGGAATAGCAAATAGAAAAGCAATAGCGGCTTTTCCAGTGATGCTGCCGAGGATTTTAATGGTCTCCGCATTACTCGTATAAACAGCCAGCGGTACAATCAATACGCCTAAAACGTAAACAGACTTCTTATGGTGCTTCGCATTCACCATTTTGGCGGCACCCATTGCTGCTATATACAAATAGCTCATAAAAGAAGTAATGGAAAACACAGCCCAAATAGAAAGAAAAATAAGATCGAGCCGCTCCACAATGCCGAGTTCAATCGATTTAATCATATAAAGAACCGGCTCTGGTACATGTGTTAACTTAACGGCGCTGAAATAAGCAAATGCACAAAGCGCCAGCAATGTATAAATGACCGTAACAACCAAGCTCGCTCCTGCAGCAGCTATCCATTTTTTTTTGTTTTCCGCCTGTGTAAACGGAAAAAGCCAGAGCAAAATTTCGATACCGTTCAACGCAAAAAGAGCTTTTGGGGAACCAGACAAAATGTCTTTAAAACCCGAAGAACCTACCGGAAGCAAATAGTACACGTTTAAGTGATTCCACATTAAAAGAAAGACCAGGAGCACGCCGAGAAGCAAAAAAGACATCAATACGTGAAACCGCGCAATGACGCGCACATCTTCCTGAATCAAATAAATGGTAAGAGCCGTAATGATGACTGCAAAAACAATAGATGGCGTACGTGGAAATGCCCACTTTACCGTAATAGAAAGAAAAATCGCTAAAACCTGGCTGGCAACCACGAAAAAAAAGAGTGTGTAAAAAGCTATAATAATGATACTTAAAACGCGTCCAACAAGGAGCGGTAAAAAATCAGCCAATGTTTTTTCCGGAAAACGACAAGCCAGGATCCATATAATAAAGATCCCTGTTTGTATGAAAAAACCAGCCAGTAAAATGGACAGCCAGCCATCTTTCCCGGCAGCTTGGTGAACTTCATATGGAAGAGTTAAGATTCCTACCCCTACCTGCGTTTGAAGCAGGAAAAAAAAGAGCTGCCAGGTCGAAATGCTTGCTTCTCTTTTCATTTTTCCACCCACTGTCTTCCTTTGCTTTCTCTTTTGAGCGTCTGCGGTTTGCTGTCATATGGCCGCTTCGTTAATTTCCACCACGTTTTCCTTATAAAAACGTCCTTTAAATCCTTTACTCGAAGTGGCGCAAGCGGTGAAAAATACGGCATTCCAAGAGACTTGAGCTTGCACAAATGAATTAAGAGGATCATAAGCGCAAACACAATACCGAAAAATCCAAACAGGGATGCCGACACCATAAAAGGAAATCGAAGAAGGCGAATGGCTGTGTTCATTTCGATTGAGGGAACTACATAAGAAGAAATGGCAGTTAAGGCTACAATAATGATCGTAAAGTTCGAAACGAGCCCTGCACTTACAACCGCATCCCCGATAACAAGACCACCGACAATCCCGATTGTCTGTCCAATCGGCGTCGGCAGCCGAATCCCCGCTTCCCGGATCAGTTCAATGGTCAGCTCCATAAACAGAGCTTCCATTAAAGCCGGATATGGAACTTGCTCCACGGAGCCCTTTAGCTGCAAAATTAAATCCCTCGGCACAATTTCGGAGTGAAAGCTGACCACTGAAATATAAAAAGCCGGTAGAAGAATCGCGAAGAAAAAGGAAAACAAGCGAATCATCCGGTAAAAAGACCCGGCAAGTGACCGTGACGTATAATCATCCGGAGACTGGTAAAAGGAAAAAAAGGAAACCGGCGCGATCAAGCAGGTTGGATCGCCATTTATGAAAACGGCAATACGCCCTTCCAGTAAATTAGCCGCGACCCGGTCCGGTCTTTCCGTGTTCAACATCTGAGGAAAAGGGGACGTCGTGGAATCTTCAATCAATTCTTCGATTTGGCCTGCATTGTAGATAATCTCTGCATTAATAGATTCCAGCCTTTTTTTGATTCTTTGGACAAGCTCCGGGTTGGCAATGTCTTTTTCATACATAATGGCTAATGAAGTATTGGCTCTGTTTCCTTTTTCTAAATATTCAACCGTCAGCCTTTTACTTTCAACCCGTTTGCGGACCAAAAAGATATTAACTGAAATGTCTTCAACAAAGCCGTCATGAGCACCTCGTACCACTTTTTCATTCATAGGCTCTTTAATGGCGCGCCCCGTGTCTCTTTCTGTTCGGCAAAGCAGACAGGCTGGATTTCCTTCTATAAACAGCAAGGTCTTCCCTCTCAATAACCCTCTTAATGCATCATTATGATCTGCCGCTTCTTCATACTCGATCACTGTTAAGGCTGCTTCCGGCTTTTTTGAACCATTTTCTTTTAACGGCTGAAGAACATGATTTTCAACCTTGACCGCTTCGACCATCGTTTCTACATATAAAAGGATTCCTTGTGCTTTACCGTAAGAGAATGTTCTTTGTTTGATATCACTTGAGTCAGTCAGTGCTGTGATCGCGGCTGCGTTTTCGGATGCTGATTTCTTAAATACACCGCCTTTATCCTGCCGCCAAAATGGCATAATGCCTCGCCCCTTTTTTCAGTAGGATGAGGCAAAACCAGTATTTTATGCAAAAAAAGAACCAGCATATGCCGGTTCCGCATTTAGTGTTATCTTTTTTCAGCCAGCCAGGCAGCCACTGCCTCCGCCTCTTCGCCTTCCACTACATTTTTCGGCATCTGCCCCTGCCCATTTTCAATCACGTTTAAAATTTCTTCTTTGCTCATCTTCGACCCAATATTGCTCAGCTCCGGCCCAAATGCACCTTCGAGATTTTCGCCATGGCAGCTTAAGCAGCTTTGCGTATACACTTCTTCTCCAACAGAAGCTCTTGTTTCACCTGTTCCTTCATCTGTGGACGGTGTTTGTTCTTCTGTTTCTTCGACCGCTGCATCTTCTCCGCCGCCGCATGCAGCCAGTGCAACAGATGAACCAAGCATCAGTGCCAGCAGTGACTTTTTCCACTTCATTGCCTTGTTCCCCCTTCTCTCGATAAAAACTCACCGTAAGTATACCAAACTCGGCAGCCTATGACGAAAAAGCAAGTTTTATTCCCTGCTTTTCATCAAGGCAGGCGTGTGGATACACCGGGGGCTTTCTTACAGCTACGTTATTGGAGGAACTTGAAGGCGGTCGTCAAACAAATCAACGGTCAGCTGGCCAGTTGAATCCACTTGTCCAAGAAAAACGTTATCAACGGTTACTCCCTGCTTCTGGAGTTCTTCATGAAGCCAGCCTCTATTTAACCGGAGAGCGGCAAGCGGGTCGTCAAGAATACGGCCATCCATAATGACGGTCTGCGGTTCTTTTTCCGGGCGGACCGAGAGTCCCAGCATCGCAGGTGTTAACGGCTGGTTTTCTTTTTTTAGCAGGACACTTAAATCCCCTGATGCTTCCAGTACCGCAAACTCTACATCTGCGGCTTGAAACACATTTTTTTGCCGGAGAAGTTCGGAAAGTTCATCAATGGTGTACCGTTCTTTTTTTAAATTTTCTTCCAGTATTTTTCCTTCTTTAATAAAAATGACACCTTTTCCCTCCACAAACCTGCGGAACTTTCGACTTTTCAATGAAATATAGCCCGTTAAAAAGGGAATTACCGTAAACACAGCAAGACCAACCACCCCGTGGACCACATTTCGTTCCAGTCCCATAATCACTTCTCCGCCAATACTTCCGATGGTGATGCCTGCTACATATTCAAAGAAAGACAGCTGGGCCAGCTGCTTTTTCCCCAAAACTTTCGTAATAAGAAACAACACTGCTGTAAACAGTAC
This sequence comes from Domibacillus sp. PGB-M46, assembly GCF_022668875.1. Taxonomy (GTDB): domain Bacteria; phylum Bacillota; class Bacilli; order Bacillales; family Domibacillaceae; genus Domibacillus. The sequence continues at coordinate 241,662 of NZ_JAKGCR010000001.1, forward strand.
GGCGCGAAAGGTAACATCTAACCAATCCGGCATGGCTGTACCTCCTTTTTCGCCATTCTTAATACGTCTCTAACCGTTTTTGTACATCGTCCGCTGCTTCCCTGACAGCCAGAATAGCTTCATACAGCTCCTCTTTAGACTCTTCCCGCTTTGACAGCACGATAAGTGTCGAAAGGCTTGACTGGATGCTTCTTAAGCTGGCCAGGCATTGATCCATTTCACTTGTTACTTTCATTCCCCTTCGGCCTCAATCGATACGGCGTGGGCGATACATGGAATGGATTCACCCTGCTGGTACGTAAGCGGCGATAAAAGGGCACCGGTTGCTACAACGAGCATACGGTTGATTTTTCCTTTTTTCATCTCGTTCAATAAATGGCCGTACGCGACTACAGCTGAACAGCCCGGGCCGCTGCCGCCTGAATAAACCGGCTGGCTTTCGTTGTAAATCATAATGCCGCAGTCTTTGTACTGCTCTTCCTTAACAGGCGTGCCATTTTTCTTGAATAAGTCCATGGAAACAGAATGGCCGATTCGGCCCAAATCACCGGTTACAATTAAGTCGTAATACGAAGGATCAACGCCGCGGTCTTTTAAATGCGCTTCAATGGTATCGACTGCGGCCGGAGCCATCGCACCGCCCATATTAAATGGATCAGTCAGGCCCATATCGATCACTTTCCCAATCGTTGCAGAAGTCACCCGCGGGCCGCTTCCTTCATTTCCTAAAAGTGCTGCTCCTGCTCCCGTTATGGTCCATTGAGACGTCGGCGGCTTTTGACCGCCGTATTCCGTTGGATAGCGAAACTGTTTTTCCACAGCCGCGTTATGGCTTGAAGCACCGGCGATTACATAATTCGCACCGCCTGCATTGATAATCATCGCACCCAGCGCCAGTCCTTCCATGGACGTGGCACAGGCGCTGAACAAGCCAAGGTAGGGCGCGCCAATCGACCGGCTCGCCATGCTTGTCGGTGTGATCTGGTTAATTAAGTCGCCTCCTAAAATATACTGCACCTGCTCTTTATGGCGTCTTCCTTTTGCCAGTGCGGTTTCACACGCCTGCTCAAACAAGAGCCGGTGGGCTTTTTCATAAGAATCTTCCCCAAGCCATAAATCCTCGTGCAGCATATCAAAATCATCCGCCAGCGGGCCTTTTCCTTCAAATGGACCGCCTATGGTTCCAGTTGCCACAATCACCGGTTTTTGGTCAAATACCCATGTGCGCTGTCCCATCTGCATCACAAACCACCCCATTGAATCCATAAAATTTTAATAGTGGCGACGATAAAAGCTGAAAACACCCCGAATAAAATAACCGATCCTGCCAGTTTAAACATATTGCCGCCGACCCCAAGCACAAATCCTTCAGAACGATGCTCAATAGCAGCTGAAATCACCGCGTTGCCAAATCCGGTCAGCGGTACAGCAGAGCCAGCTCCCGCAAATTGACCTATCCGGTCATAAACCCCAAACCCGGTCAGGAGCATAGCAATAAAAATCATCGTGCCGGCCGTCGGGTTCCCGGCTGTCTGCTCCGTAAAGTTAAAAAAGAAAATATAAAAGTATTGAATGGCCTGGCCGACTACACAAATAAGACCGCCGACTAAAAAAGCATGCAGGCAGTTTCGTGCAACCGGACGTTTCTCTTCCCTCTTTTTTTGCAGCTGTTGATACGCTGTCTGTTCTTGTGTTAAATTTTTTTGATCTGCCATGTTGTCACGTCCTTCTCTGTTGCTGTCACATTTTTTTGCTTGAACAGAGATAGCGTGACAAAAAAAAGCCATATTTATTCATCCAAGAAGTAACAGGACAAACGGAGAGAAAGTTGGGGCACGATATAGCTGTAAAGAAACGGAGGGGTGTAAATGTCAAAGTGGAGCCGGCTGCCGATGGCATGCCTCATCCTTTATTTTTTAAGCGCCATGCCTGTTTCCGCGGAACAGCGCGTTACAGAGGAAAGAGCAGCATATTACGAAAAAATGGAGCGGCAGACGCTGGTGCCATGGTATTATTTAGCCGCTGTTGACCAATTCGAGCGGAATATTCAAGCAGTCCGTGATGACCTGCCTGACCGAACCGGCACAATCAGCATTCATTTTCCGCGCAGCACCTGGGCTGGACGGCTGAACCCGCTGAAAAAAACAACCACACCCGCCGTGATTACTTTTTTCGGCGGCCGCGGGCTTGATGGCGATCAGGACGGAAAAGCCGATCCAAATGATCCGGATGATGTGTTGTTTACAATGGCGACCCTGTTAACGAAAAACGGCTATCTGGAATCGGATATTAAAAAGGCATTGAAGGATTATTATAAAAAAGATGCATCGGTGAAACAGATCATGACGATTGCGGCTTTGTACCGCCACTTCGATACAATTGAGCTGGATGGCCATGCTTTCCCTCTTCCTTTAGGGTATAACTACAGCTACCGCAGCACGTGGGGGGACAAACGCGGCTGGGGCGGGCGCCGGATGCATGAAGGAACCGATTTGTTTGCTTCTTATGGTGTCCCGGTGCGGGCCACCACATACGGAATCATTGAAATAAAAGGATGGAATGAATATGGCGGCTGGCGGGTCGGCATCCGGGATGTCCATAATGTGTACCATTATTTTGCCCATCTGTCGGGCTTTGAAAAAGGAATAAAAGAAGGCATGATTGTTAAACCAGGCACGGTTGTCGGTTACGTCGGCAGTTCCGGCTATGGTAAGCCCGGCACAGCCGGCAAGTTCCCGCCTCATCTTCATTATGGGATGTACAAATATAACGGCCGGATGGAATGGGCATTTGACCCGTACCCGTCTCTTTCCCACTGGGAACAGGCGGAAAAAGCCGAAAAAAAGTCGAATTAACAAAAAAACCACCGAACCGCATGGGTTTTGGTGGTTTTTTCTTTTTACAGGCGGGAGCGAAGGTACGCATTAATAAATGCGTCTAAATCGCCATCCATAACCGCTTGGATGTTTCCTGTTTCCTCACTTGTCCGGTGGTCTTTTACCATGGAATACGGATGGAATACATACGAGCGAATCTGGCTTCCCCAGCCGATTTCTTTTTGTTCACCGCGGATTTCAGCAAGCTCTGCTTCCTGCTCCTCTAAGCGGCGCTGGTACAATTTCCCTTTGAGCATTTTCATTGCATGCTCACGGTTTTTAATTTGCGAACGCTCTGTCTGGCACGTGACCACAACGCCTGTCGGGATGTGGGTAATCCGAACAGCCGAATCCGTTGTATTGATGTGCTGACCGCCGGCGCCGCTTGCCCGGTACGTATCGATTTTCAAATCTTCTGTCCGGATTTCGATTTCGATTTCCTCATTAAATTCCGGCATGACTTCACACGATACAAAAGAAGTATGGCGGCGGCCTGATGAATCAAATGGTGAAATCCGTACAAGGCGATGAACGCCTTTTTCCGCTTTTAAATAACCGTAGGCATTATGGCCTTTAATAAGGAGTGTTACACTTTTAACGCCGGCTTCATCGCCCGGCAGGTAATCAATTGTTTCCACTTTAAAGCCGCGCTTTTCTGCCCAGCGTGTGTACATCCGCAGCAGAAGCGATGCCCAGTCCTGTGACTCGGTTCCGCCGGCACCTGGGTGAAGCTCTAAAATGGCATTGTTTTTATCATGCTGTTCGCTCAGCAAAAGCTGAAGCTCAAAATTGTCAAGACGCGTTTGAAATTCTTTCGTTTCATTCGCAAGCTCTTCATGCAAATCCGCATCGTTCTCTTCTTTTAACAGCTCGTGGGTCATTTCAAGATTTTCCTGTGTTTCCACCAAATCTTTGTATTCATTCACAAGCTCTTTGAGCGCGTTTGATTCATTAATAACCGCCTGTGCACCCTGCTGGTCATTCCAGAAATCAGGGTCAAGCATACGGTCTTCAAGCTCTGCCATTCGTGCCTCTTTGTTTTCTAAGTCAAAGAGACCCCCTGAAGTCCGCCAATTTCTCGGCTGAATTGTCAAGCGTGTTGCGAATTTCAAATAGTTCCATCTAGTCCACCTCTAAATTAATGTAATAAAAGAGTGCAGGTGCGGAAAAAACCGCACCCAGTCCGCTGCCAAACGCCTGCCTTCAATGCTGCCGCCCGCTGCACACCTTAAAAGCGATTCGTTTTTGCGCATCCTGTTTTTTACTCTTGAAGTCCGTGACAGTTTTTATACTTTTTACCGCTGCCGCATGGGCACAGCTCATTGCGTCCGATTTCCGGCGCTTTACGGAGCGGCTTTTTCTTTTTCGGTGCTTCTTCTTCTTTCGGATTAACCGCCTGGCCTTTTGCTACTTCCTGGCGCTCAAGGTTGCTGCGGATTTCCGCTTTCATAACATACTTGGCTGCTTCTTCGTTGATGGCAGCAATCATCTGCTCAAACATGGCAAAGCCTTCGTTTTGATACTCGCGAAGTGGATCAATCTGTCCGTAAGCACGCAGGTGAATCCCCTGGCGAAGCTGATCCATCGCATCAATATGGTTGATCCATTTTGAATCGACTGCGCGAAGCAGTACAACTTTTTCAAATTCACGCATTTGCTCGGCACCAAGCTGTGCTTCACGCTCATTGTAGCGTTCCGTAACTTTGTCGGAAATAATGCGGCTGATTGCATCCAGATCCTGGCCGCGAAGTTCATCCGCTGATATCGCTCCCTCTTCAAGCAGGTTCGCGTTTACCGTGTCGGCAATGCCTTCTGCGTCATACGGCTCGGCCGCTTCTTCATCGTTCGCATGCGCCGCAATCGTCGCCGCGATCGTTTTGTTCACCATATCTTCCAGAATGCTGCGCAGGTTTTCTGCTTCGAGCACTTCATCACGCTGCTTGTAAATAATTTCACGCTGCTGGCGCAATACATCATCATATTCAAGAAGACGTTTCCGCGCGTCAAAGTTATTGCCTTCTACTCGTTTCTGCGCAGATTCAACCGCCCGGGATACCATCTTGCTTTGAATAGGCTGAGTATCGTCCATGCCAAGCTTGGCCATCATCGACTTCATATTATCCGATCCGAAGCGGCGCATCAGTTCATCTTCCATTGACAGATAAAACTGGGTGACACCCGGGTCGCCCTGACGGCCGGAGCGTCCGCGAAGCTGATTGTCAATCCGGCGTGATTCATGGCGCTCCGTCCCAATAACAGCCAGGCCGCCAAGCTCTTTGACGCCTTCACCGAGTTTGATATCGGTTCCGCGTCCAGCCATGTTAGTCGCAATCGTCACAGCACCCGGCTGTCCGGCATCCTGGATGATTTCCGCTTCCCGCTCATGGTTTTTCGCATTCAGTACGTTGTGCGGAACGCCCCTTTTCGTTAAGTGGGCTGAAATAAGCTCAGATGTTTCGATCGCCACTGTCCCGACTAGAACCGGCTGTTTTTTCTGATAGCGTTCATGGATATCTTCCACAACAGCCATAAATTTACCGTTCATCGTTGCGTAAATTAAATCGGCGCGGTCATCACGGGCAATTGGACGGTTTGTCGGAATCGCCACTACGCGCATATTATAAATGTTGCGAAATTCTTCTTCTTCCGTGCGGGCCGTACCCGTCATGCCGGAAAGCTTTTCATACATCCGGAAGAAGTTCTGGAATGTAATCGTCGCCATCGTCATGCTTTCATTTTGAATTTGAACGCCCTCTTTTGCTTCAATGGCTTGATGAAGCCCGTCAGAATAGCGGCGCCCTTTCATTAAGCGGCCGGTAAACTGGTCAACGATGACCACTTCCCCATCCTGCACAACGTAATCTACGTCGCGATGCATCGTCACACGCGCTTTTAACGCCTGTGTGATATGGTGGTTTAAGCCGACATGCTTCAAGTCAAACAAGTTTTCAATGCCGAATGCTTTTTCCGCTTTCGTCATTCCTTCTTCGGTTAACAGCACGCTTTTCGTTTTAATATCAACCGTGAAGTCTTCTTCTTCCTTCAGCGTACGGACGAACGAAAACGCATGGATGTACAGCTGCGTTGATTTGGCTGCCTGTCCGGAAATGATCAGCGGTGTCCGCGCCTCATCGATTAAGATAGAGTCCACTTCATCAATGACCGCATAGTGAAGTGGACGCTGTACTTTATGCTCTTTGTACAGCACCATATTGTCACGCAGGTAGTCAAAGCCAAATTCGTTGTTTGTTCCGTACGTAATGTCACACTCGTACGCTTCTTTTTTTTGCTCTTTCGACAAGCTGTTTAAATTCAAGCCGACTGTTAAGCCAAGAAACTCGTAAAGACGGCCCATTTCTTCCGCATCGCGGGATGCCAGGTATTCATTGACGGTAATAACATGAACGCCTTTGCCGGAAATCGCATTTAAGTAAACCGGCATTGTGGCCGTCAGCGTTTTTCCTTCACCGGTTTTCATTTCAGAGATATTCCCATCATGAAGGGCGGCTCCCCCCATGAGCTGAACACGGTACGGATAAAGGCCAAGCACACGTTTCGCGGCTTCCCGTACAACAGCAAACGTTTCTACAAGCAGGTCATCAAGCGATTCGCCTTTTTGATAACGCTGTTTGAATTCTTCTGTTTTATCTTTTAACGCTGCATCGGAAAGCGCCGCTGTTTCACCCGCCAGCGCCTCCACTTTTACAGCTGTTTTTTCAAGTTTTTTTATTTCTTTTTTATTCGCATCAAACACTTTATTTAATAAACCCATCTTAAACGCTCCTTTTCAGGTTCAACAGGGCAAAACCTTCGCATTTTTCCTAGTTAATAGTACCACTTCTGAAGGTGAGCGTACACTCATATGGTTTATTTTTGCCCGCTTCCCGCTGCCTGCAATTTTTCTTCCAGTACAGCTTCCATTTCCTTCTGCCGTTTTGAAAGTGTTGCAGCAGAAATACCATAGCGGCTTGCGATCGCTGCCTTTGATTCTTTTACATCAAGCAGTTCGTGCGCTTGAAGAAGAGCGATCATGGCAGCGGTAAAGACTTCCGGCTTCCGGACTGCCGGATCTTCCTTTGAGCAGTAGTAATTCCAAAGAAGCACGGCCATTTGGGCTACAGGCTGCCCATACTGCTCCTGTTCAAACGAAGTTTCCATATGTGCGGCTGTTTCCTTTTGCGCTTCTTTTGCCCACATCAATGTCGTCAGATCAACAGCGGCATGCCCTTTTTCATACACGGCAAACAATGTATCCATTACACTGACAAAGTTATGTATGAAAAAGTCCTGCGTATCTTCAAAAGCAGATTCATTAAACATATTGCGGACAGCAGCTGCCATCGCTTCTGCATGTGCTGCTTCAAAATGGAAATCTGTCATAAAAAACGTATAATCAGATTCATGCGGCAGCAGTGCTCCGGTCACAAACGCGCCGACAAGATCAACACTTCGGAGTGCCCGTACAGAATAAACCTCGTCTGTTAAAATATCACGCACCTTGTAGACAGGTCCGTCGCATGATTCGATCACTCCGGTCATAAAGCGGTAATCTACCCACGAAGAGACAATTTCCGCTGTGCGCTGACGTGAAATAGACGGTACACGACGTTTCACAAATTTCGTTAAAATCGTCTCGTTTTCTTTAATCGTCCGGGTTAAAATCGCCCAAATTTCAAATGTTACAAGAAACACCTGTTCATTTTGACGCAGTGTTTCATTTGACCGAAGCAGCGGCTGAAACTCTTTTTTCAGCATCGCTGAATGATTTTCCATTGCATAATCAATCAATTCCCGCTGAATCGCACTTGCTTCTTCTACCAAAACCGGTACAATGGCCGCTCCTTCTCTTTTTCCGCAGCATTTTTTATATTTTCTTCCGCTGCCGCATAGGCACGGATCATTTCGTCCAATTGACATGTTCTTTTTTCCTCCTCGTGCAAAGTCACGCTCTTTATCATATCATGAATCGCACCTACAAAAAAGAAGCCCGCGTATTCTGCGGACTTCCTAGGATGCTAATACATGCTCGGCTGCTGGTATCTGCCGGCTCCGATGCTCATAATCTGTATGGTCACTCGCTTTGTTCCTTAAAAGAAAATTATGTTATCAGCCTGTTTTCTTAATATATAAGAAAAAGATTAGTTGGTTTCAATTAAGCCATATTTGCCGTCACTTCGTTTGTACACAATATTTGTGCCGTCTGTTTCAGCATCTGTGTAAATAAAGAAGTTATGGCCCAGCAGATTCATTTGAAGAACCGCTTCTTCTGAATCCATTGGCTTCAAGTCAATTTGTTTCGTCCGGACAACCTGCAGATCGTCCTGCTCTTCTTCTACAGCCGCGCTGTCAGCCTGCACCGCGAAATAATCCTGCGGCTCGCCTTTTTCACGGAACTTGCGGTTTACTTTCGTTTTATGTTTGCGAATCTGGCGTTCTAGTTTATCTGTAATTAAATCAACAGCTGCATATAGATCCGGATTACGTTCCTCTGCGCGAAGAACGAGATTTTTCATCGGGATCGTCACTTCTACTTTTGCGTTTGTGTTATTGTACGTTTTTAAGTTCACGTGCACATTCGCATTAGGAGTTTCGGTGAAATAGCGCTCGAGCTTACTGATCTTTTTCTCTACATACTCACGAATAGCCGGAGTCACTTCAATATTTTCACCGCGAATGTTATAGTTCATCATGCTAGAACTCCTCCTTCAACTAATTGCTATAATATCTATATTCTTTATGTACCCTTTAGAATCCTTCTTAATCCACGAAAAAATTTGTCGAATTTTCAAAAAACTTTTATCGAGAAAAAATCCGGGCTTTAGGGGCACCGGATTAATTGCGTTTATCGTAAAAAACACCATCTGTCTGCAGCGCTTCATACGGATTGGAATACTTGCTCATTGTTTTCTTTTTCACTTTGACTTCCTGTAAATCTTCTTTCACAGCCCGGCTCAGCTTTTGCAGGTGCTGCTCAATTTCCTGGTTCATTAAATGAATCTCATGTCCAAGCTTTTGCTCTTCCTCCGTAAAAGGCGGCTGAATACTTGGAAGAATGTCACCGCGCTGGTCCAGCAGCTCTTCAACACCTTGAATTTGACTGTCACGATCCTCATTTGTTGCCTCAAGCAGATCAAGCAGCCTTTTCGTCATTTTATGACAGTCATGAACCGGCGTCATTACACCCGGCCGCCCGCACCAACATGATGCATGCGGCGGTTTTCTTGGATAACCTGCTTCCACGTATCGCGGAATTCGATGACAAATCCTTCTACTTCTTTTAAGATAGCCGGGTCATTTTTAATGTTTGCCTGGATAAGGCGTTCATTCATAAACTCGTAAAGGGCGAGCATATTTTTGCCTAAATCTGTATCTGTTTTAAGGGTGATGCTTAGTTCACGGATAATGGCCTGCGCTTTTTGCACATTTACATTTTTTTGTTCGATATTATTTTCTTTCATCGCACGTTCAGCCAGATGAATAAATTTCAAGCATCCATTATACAACATCAACGTTAATTCACCAGGCGATGCGGTATTAACCGAGTTGTTGGCATAGGCCTGATGTGGATTGTTTATTGCCATTAAAAGGTCACTCCTTTTTTATATTACATACTAAATTGCTGCATCAAGTAAGAAGACTGCGAATTTGCTTGCTGCATTGCTTTTTCCATTGCTGTGAACTGTTTCCAGTAACGATCTTCTACTTGAATCAGGCGGTCTTCAAAGCGGTCAATACTATTGTCGATAGTAGAAAGCTGACGGCCAAGTGTAAATTGCTGACTTGTAGAAAATGAATTACCAGCACGCTCCTTAAGCTTATCCATCGTGCCGTTAACTGTCTCGTATAGTCTGTGTATAATGCCTTTCTCACCGACAGAGCTTGAATCGCTACCTCCTCTAAACAGCGCTTCAACCGCATTTGGATTAGTATTAATCGCTTCTTTTAATTTGGCCTCATTAATTTCAAGCTTGCCGCCTTCTAAATAATTGGCTGTAGTGGTAATTCCAATAGTAGCAAGCTGCTGATACATCGCGCTTGTTTCACTGTTTGAGACAGGCTGCGAGAAGTTGCTGCGCATTGAGTTTAAAACACCCGTTAAGAGGGGATCACGGCGAAGCAAACCGCTTTTCGCTTTTTCTTCCCACTGTTCCTGCTGCTTGTCTGAAAGCTGCTCACGCTGATCATCTGTCAGCGGAGTATACGTACGGTAGCGCTCTTCTGATGTTTTCTTGCTGATGGCAACGATCAACGTATTGTATTTATCGATAAATCCTTTAATATTGTCATAGATTGCATTGGAATCTTTGCTGACGGAAAGATTAACAGGGCCATCTGCCGTAGTAAACTCTGTTTTTAAAGTAATAGAAACGCCACTCATTTCGAATGTATTAGACTGTCTTTCCGTTTTAAGACCATTTATCGTAAATTTAGCATTTTCCCCACCCGCTTCTGCAGCATTACTTAGATGAAGTACGCCACTGTCAAAACCACCAGATATTTGCATCTCCTTATCAGTTTCTAAGCCGTTGTAGTTCCCGGTTTCTTTTCTTGTAATCGACATTTTGTCAGAAAACGAGTCATACACAAGGGAAACACCTGCATTAGAATTATTCACTCTACTTATCACTTGATTTAGGGAATCTGAAGACTGAATAAAAAAGTTTTCCGTTACTTCTCCTTTAGAGGTATACGATTTAATGGAAAGATCCGAATAATTCTGATTAAACTCTGCTGTGATAACAGTATCTTTTGGTATGGGCGTCCCACTAAATGTTACAAGGCCAGTAGTTAAATTTACTGTCCCTTTTCCGCTAGATAATTGAGCGACTCTCTCACCTTTTTCATTCGTTGTTGCCGATTCTATTGAAAAAGTGTCTACGCCAACTTTCAACTTAAAATCTGCTTGATTAATTTCTTTTCTGTCCAGTTGAAATGTAGATACAGCTGCTGTTAAAGTAGTTTGTTGGACTCGTTTATTTGTAACGTAATCTACCTTTACTGTAGCATTAGCGGCCAGCTCACCACTTGCAAAGTTCAGTTTTCCACTAGTAGGATCATATTGAACTTCATTTTGTCCAGCTGTAGGAGCATCCGTTACCACTTTGAACTTTTTCCCATCCACACTTACAAACATTGTTTTTGAGAATTTTTCTTCTGCTGGAGTGACCAAACTATCTTCTTTAATTGCTTCGCCAGCATTTAATTTAAAATCAACAGAGTTTCCACCTGTGCTTGTAATCGACTGGCTGCCCACTGCACCTTGCTGCCAAGTTAAGCTATTTAATGAACTTGCTTTTTGTGATTCAAGTGTTTTAGATGCGTCTACTTTGACTACCGGCGTTGATGGAGATGATGACACACTGCTTCCAACACGATAAGCTGCTGAAGCAAGCTGTTCCACTTCTGAAATCGAGTAAGAAGCCTGGGCAGCAGAGGTAGCAGCTGTCGCAGTAACTCTTGATTCGTTTGAGGTTGTCACCGAACTTGACCGGTATTTAGACGTTAATTTCATTTGTGTAAGTTCGGTCCGAAAATCAAGTAAAAGCGTATTCATCGCCCGATAATCGTCCCGCTGCCACTCTAGGGTCTGTTTCTTTTGTTTTAATTTATCAAGCGGTATCCGCTCTGCTTTCATTAAGTCTTTAATAATCGACTCAGTGTCCATGCCACTGGCCATTCCGCCTACGCGAAGCACCATAGCCTTGTCCTCCCTACGCTTTTTTATCGACGAATAAGCCCATAAATTCGGTCATTGCCGCATACATGTCCAATATTTTTTTCGATGGAATTTCTTTAATGATCTCATCTGAGTTGTTGTCTACGATCACTGCGTAATATTCCTGCAGTTCATCGTGGTATTCAAATTGAACGTGCGTCTGGGTCGGCTGTAAAAACGTGTTGACCTGATCCGCAAATTTTTGCAGCTCCTCCCCCCTTACCGGAGTGCTCGGCTCAGCCGCCTCTGCTGCAGGCTTCTGCTCTGCTTCCACTGCTTTTGTTTCATTTGCTTCAATTGGTTTGGCTATCGCGGGTATTGTGCTTTCGCCTATACGATCAACCATCATTTTGCCCCCTTCATGCACATTTTCTTTTCTTTATATCGGTGTATTCTATTTTTTGTTAAGCAAAATTTGGACAATTCGTCTGATTTTGCAAAACATTGACATCTTGTATACGCAAAAAAGCCTTCCTTCCCGGCATGCAGGGGAAGAAAGGCTTTTCCATCATGAAAATGTAACTGGCAGCGGCTTTAAACGCGCTTCAATCTGTTCACGCTGCGGCTCTAAAAATGGCGGCAGTGCGAGCGACTCACCGAGGTGCTCCAGCTCTTCATCTGTATCAAATCCGGGTCCATCGGTAGCCACTTCAAACAGGATACGGTTCGGTTCGCGGAAATAAAGAGATTTAAAGTAAAAACGGTTCACAAATCCAGAATTGCCGACCCGCGCTTCACGAACACGTGCGATCCATTGGCGCAGTTCTTCTTCATCCTCCACCCGAAAAGCAACATGGTGAACACCGCCGCGTCCCGGCCGCTCGGGCGCAAGGTCGTTTCGCTCTGCCACATGCACCTCTGCCCCTGTGCCGCCTTCACCTGTTTCGAAAACAATAACGTCCGGCTGCCCTTCTACAGGCGATGGATATCGCTTCGCTTCGCGGAATCCCATCAGCTCCGTTAACGCAGCAACAGTTGGTTCTGCAGCAGGCACAGTTAAATGAACCGGTCCGAGCCCAATGATCCCAACCTCAGCCGGCACCGGGCTCTTCTCCCACGGTATACCGCCGGCAACACCCTCGTTTCCTTCATCCGACACAAGGAAAAACCGCTGGCCTTCGAAATCCTGAAAAGGGAGTGCTTTCCGGCCGCCTTGATCAATGATAGCTTGATGCTTAACACTAAATTCGTCAAACCGGCTTTGCCAATAATCAAGTGCTGCATCGTTCGGCACGCGCAGAGAAAGACCCGAAATAGAATTGTTTCCGTTCCGGTTCGGGGCGGCCATTGGAATTTCAAAAAACGTCAGCTCCGTCCCCGGGTTTCCTCTTTCATCGCCGTAAAACAAGTGATACATCGACGTTTCATCTTGATTGACCGTTTTCTTAATTAAGCGCATCCCCAGTACTTCCGTGTAAAACGTCACGTTTCGTGCCGCATTCGCTGTAATGGCTGATACGTGATGAATGCCTTTAAACTCCATTTTCATTTCCTCCCTTTTACGACTGGATTTTTTTCAGCAGCTCAAGCAGCTGTTTTTTTTCTTCTCTTGAAAGCTTTCCGAATTGATCCGCTTGAAATTGCTCCTGCACCGGCAGCACTTCATCCAAGAGTGATCTTCCGGCTTCGGTCAGCGTAATATATTTCGTTTTCCATTCGCGCTCTCTTGTGACCCAGCCCAGCTTTTCCATTTTCGAGAGCATATGCGTTACATTACCTTTTGTGACCAGAAGCTTTTCCGCCAGATCCTGCTGGCAGATACGGCCACTCGCCCTGATTTGAGCCAGCGCATCAAATTGTGCAGCGGAGAGTCCCCACTTTTTTAAATGCTGATTAGACTTGCGTATGCTTTCGTTGTAAAAGCGTGACAGCCGAAACCAGGCCAGAATGCTGATCATCCGCTCCCGTTTCTGCATCCGTCTCACTTCCTCTCATTTGGTATAATCAATTTAATATTAAACTGATAATCAATCAAGAAAAAAACTCACCTATTATGAATGAACCCTATTTAACGACCAAATGGAATAGTTCAACCCAAGCGCAAATGCAACCCAGGCCGCGTACGGCATCATGAGCGTGCCTGCTACAGCATCAGCCTGGTAAAATTCATAAGTAGTCCATGTAATGGCGCCGAGCATAAGGGCTATTTCTACAAAAGCAGTGCCGCGCAGCCCCCACCGGAAAAACAAAAAAGACCATAAAAAGTTCAGCCCAAGCTGAATGTTGTAAGGGAGCGCTGTTGCCGGTTTCCGTACGGATGCCCGGTATTTCGCAATGCCCATGGCTGTGTAAAGCCCGGTCCATACAACAGGGAATACCCAGCCCGGCGGTGAAAAGGACGGCTTTTTCAACTGCTGGTAATCTTCTCTCGTATTTCGATTGGCGACTGCACCTATGATCGATCCGCCGACAACAGGCAGCAGGACACTGGCGGCCAATTTTTTTCCGTTTAAAACGTTCATTGGCAAAACTCCTTTACTCGGTATACTTTTATTTTGCCGCTGTCCCTCTTTTTAAAACAAAAAACACCGTCTAAGACGGTGCAAGACAAACCTCTTTATAATTACACATCCGGCAGCGCTGCTCATAAGAAGTCCGCGGAAAGTCATCGAGTTCAGCCGGCTCGTTGGATAGAATATCAAGCTGATAGCGGCGCATCATGTGGACACTCTGCTTCATTTTCTCCAGCATGAGCGCAATGTCTCCTTCACTGAGCGTGTATGATTTTTGTACGCCGGTCAGCACGTATTCGTTGCGGATTTGAATATCCTCCACCCGTGCATCGTATTTTTGCATCAAATAATACGCATAAAGTGCCAGCTGGCTCCGGTCATCTTCCGCTTCTTTACCGGTTTTCCAATCGACAATGACCCACTTATCCGTTTCTAAGTCGCGGTATAACAAATCCATCACGACAAAAATTTTCACTCCGTCAACAGTCATAAAGCGGAATTCCTCCGCCTGCTGAAACTGCATCGTCTGAGGGCGGCCGGTAATATCGCCAAAGGATTTACTCGCCAGAAAGTTTTGAAATACAATGGGCAGGCGGCGACGGTATTCTTCTGCTTCCATCCGGTTCAGCTCGCCTTCATAATACATATCGTACAGCATATGAAAACGGGCAGGCTTTTGCAGCCATTGCTGCTTCCGGTCGCGGGAATCGAGGTACGCCTGGTTCAGCATCTTTCTTGCCTCTCCCACAAGCTCCGCTTCCGTCATCACATAGCCATGGTTAAGAAACATACGGAGCGCTCGTTCTGCCAGCTCATGCACAATTTGCCCAAATGCAATCGGCACATTTTTCAGCTTTTTCAGCCGGTACACATGCTTAACTGCTTCATCTGCATCATACAGCCAGCCGTTATGGCTGGCATAATACTCATACGCATATTTCCGCGCACATGTCATCAGCATTTTATGCCGTGAAAACGACCAGGAGAATTCAGGAAACGCTTTGACCTCAAACATGGTTCCGCCTCCGCATCTCCAAAAACGCTTTGATCATGCCATAGGTTACTTCTTCCGGCACCTGCTCTTTAATCGGCTTCAGCCGGTCCGCTCCTGCTTCTTCAACAGCCCGCTTAAGCACTTCGTGATAATGAACCGGCACAAGCAGATCGAGATTCACATCAAGCCCTTCTTCCATGCACTGAATCAAATGATTTTCGACCGTTCCGACTGTCAGGTTTCGTTCCGCCGCAATCGCTTCAGCGGCCATTCCTTTTTGATGCAGCTCGAGTGTATCTACATAGGAGTTAACCGATTTTTTCTTTGGAGCAGCTGCGGCGGGCCCAGTGATCAAGTCTCTTTGCCGGTCCGGATTTTCTTCTGTGTACGCTTTGATCGCAGCTAAAAATGCAGCTCCGTATTTCGCCATTTTGCTTTCTCCGACACCGCTCACGGAAAGAAAATCTTCTTCATCCATTGGCAGCTTGGCACACATATCGTGAAGTGTGTTATCAGAAAAAATAACGAATGGTGGTACGCCCGCTTCCTCCGCAATGTTCTTGCGAAGCGCACGGAGCACATCGAACAGTGGGTCGTCTGCGGCAATTTTTTTCGTTTGTACCGCTTCCTTGCGCATTACGGTCTCCCTGCCCAGCAAAACCTCCCGTCCCTGCTCTGTCACAAAAATGGTCGGAAACTGTTTTTGTTCAACGCCGATCAGCTCCTGCGAAATTAAAAACTCAATAAAGTTAGTGACATCCTTCACGCTTTGCTGCTTTAAAATGCCATAAGTGGACAAGCTGTCAAAGCCGAACTCCATCAGTTTTTTGTTGCGTGACCCCGTGAGTACCTGCGCTGTTATCGCTTTGCCGAACCGCTGTCCCATCCGGATCACGCAGGAAAGCACCATTTGCGCTTCTTTTGTCACATCAACACTATTGCGTGAATCAGTGCAGTTGCCGCAGCGGCCGCACGGCCTGGCACCTGGATCACCAAAATACGCCACAATAAATTGCTGCAGGCACTTTTCTGTATGGCAGTAATCCACCATGCCCTGCAGCTTTTCAAGCTCCTGCGGAATGCGGTCGCGTTCAAGCGCCTGGTCAATTAAAAAGCGCTGTGTCTGTACATCCTGCGACGAATAAAGCACAATACACTCACTGTCGAGGCCATCACGCCCTGCACGGCCGGCCTCCTGATAATAGCTTTCCATATTTTTAGGCAGCTGGTAATGAATGACGTAGCGGATGTTGGACTTATCAATCCCCATCCCAAATGCATTGGTGGCGACCATGACGGTTGCTTCATCTGCTAAAAACCGGTCCTGCTCCCGTGCCCGCTCCACATCGCTCATTCCGCCGTGATAACGGGCAACGGAAATACCCGCCCGCTGCAGGCGTTCATGCAGCCCGTCGACCGTTTTCCGGGTCGCGGCATAAATAATGCCTGATTCCTTTTCGTTTTTCTTTAAATAGTCTTTTAAAAAGCTGTCCCGGTCTTGTCCCTGAACGACAGAGAAAGATAGGTTCTTCCGTTCAAATCCGGTTATAACCGTATTTTCCTCTTCGATAGAAAGAAGACGGCAAATATCCTCGCGCACATGCGGCGTAGCCGTTGCAGTCAGCGCAAGCACAACAGGATTATTTGGAAACAGCTCGGTCATCCGCTGAATATGGCGATAGCTTGGCCGGAAATCATGTCCCCACTGTGAAATACAGTGCGCCTCATCCACAGCGATCAGCGGTACCGTCAGCTCCTTTAAATCTTCAATAAACGAATACGACTCAAGCCTTTCTGGCGCTATATAAAGCAGCTTGTATTCCCCGTTTCGCGCTGCTTTGATGGTTTCATATATATCTGTGCCCGTCATCGTGCTGTTAATATACGCCGCCGGGATTCCTGCCGCAAGCAGCGTATCAACTTGATCCTTCATTAGGGAAATAAGCGGCGAGACCACAATCGTTGTTCCTTCCAGCACAAGCGCCGGGATCTGGTAACAGAGCGACTTTCCTCCGCCTGTCGGCATTACACAAATCGTATTTTCACCGCTTAATACGTTGGTTATTGCCTGCTCCTGGCCCGTCCGGAATGAATTATAGCCGAAATGTGACTGCAAAAAGCTGCGTGCCTCTTCCAGCATGCAAACACCTCTTTGTTTTTCTTTCATTTTAGCACATTTAAGAAAAGCGTAGGACGCCTAGCTTTAAGCGACAAGCATAAGATGGGTACTGACGGAGGCGTTTTGTGCCTCCAGAAGAGCTTTTCTTGTGGAACAAAAGTTAAGAACGCGGCATCGTGCCGCAACACTTTTGTGACTCATGTCCTGCGAGCCCTCGAGCTGGTGGCGTCTGGAGCTAGACATTATAAAAAAGATACCTCTTTATTGTCACTTACCGACAATGAAGCGTTTACATTTTTAGTTTCCGTGAACATTGTTCCTGAAATCAAATCCGCATACACTAGTAACAAGATAACATTCCTTTTAGGAGGTGCTTTTTATGGAAGCGGTTACGAGAGATTTCTTTCTTTTTCTTTCTAAAAATAAAACATTAAATCATTTGGCACAAAGCCGCGGCAGCAACTTTGCGGCCGGTAAAATCATTGGCGGCACGGACTTTGCCAGCTCCATCTCTTATATCAGGGCGTTAAATGAGCAGGGATTGTCGGTAACGGTTGACCACCTTGGTGAATTTGTTGATTCCCCACAAGTGGCAGCTGAGCGGACAGAAGAGTGCATAGAAACAATTCGCATGATTCATAGAGAAGGACTTGATTCTCACGTTTCATTAAAAATGACATCATTGGGCCTTGATATTGACCGGGAGCTGGTTGTCGCGAACATGACCCGCATTTTAGATGAAGCAGAAAAACTCGATATCATGGTTACTATTGACATGGAAGATGTTACCCGATGCGGTGCAACGCTTGAGTTATTCAAGCAGTTTAAGAAGCAATATAAAAATGTCAGTACTGTACTTCAGGCTTATTTATACCGGACTGAGCAGGACTTAAAAGAACTCAGCCGCCTGAATCCTTTCCTTCGCCTCGTGAAAGGCGCTTATAAGGAAAGCCCGGAACATGCTTATCCGGACAAAGCAGATGTGGACACAAACTATATGAAACTCATCGAACAAAGCCTGCTGGCTGGCAACTACACAGCTATTGCTTCACACGACGAAAACATGATCGAATTTACAAAAGCGATGCAGCGCAAGCACAACATTCCGCTTGAACAGTTTGAATTTCAAATGCTGTACGGCATGCGCACTTCCCTGCAGCAGACACTAGTGAAACAAGGCTACCGCGTCCGTGTGTACGTGCCATACGGCATGGACTGGTACGGCTATTTTATGAGACGGCTGGCGGAACGGCCGGCAAATATCGCCTTTGCTTTTAAAGGCATGACGAAAAAATAAATAACAAGGAGCGAACCTCATGATTCCATACAAACACGAACCTTTTACTGATTTTTCAAAAGAAACGAACCAGGCTGCATACAAAAAAGCATTGGATGCAGTAGAAAGCAGCCTCGGCGGCCATTATCCGCTTATTATTGGCGGTGAACGCATTACGACAGAAAATAAAATTGTCTCTTATAATCCGGCTGACAAGAATCAGGTGATCGGCTCCGTATCGAAAGCAGACCAGGCTCTTGCTGAAAAAGCGATGCAGGCAGCATCTGAAGCGTTCCAAACATGGAAGAAAACGACCCCGGAAATTCGTGCAGATGTCCTGTTTAAAGCAGCGGCAATCGTCCGCAGACGCCGCCACGAATTCTCTGCCCTTTTAACAAAAGAAGCCGGCAAGCCCTGGCGCGAAGCGGATATTGATACCGCTGAAGCGATTGACTTTATGGAATACTACGGCCGGCAAATGCTTGAGCTGAAAAACGGCGCGCCCGTACTGAGCCGTCCGGGTGAATTTAACCGGTACAGCTACATCCCGCTTGGTGTCGGCATCGTCATCTCACCGTGGAACTTCCCATTTGCGATTATGGCCGGTACAACCGTTGCTTCCATTGTAACGGGCAACACCATCCTTCTAAAACCGGCCTCTACAACGCCTGTTGTAGCAGCTCGTTTTGTGGAAGTGCTGGAAGAAGCGGGCCTCCCGCCGGGCGTGGTGAACTTTGTACCGGGCAGCGGCGCAGAAGTCGGCGATTACCTTGTGGATCATCCACAAACCCGCTTTATTACGTTTACAGGTTCACGTGACGTTGGCCTGCGTATTTTCGAACGGGCGTCCAAAGTCGGCGAAGGTCAAAAATGGATGAAGCGCCTGATCGCTGAAATGGGCGGTAAAGATACGATCGTTGTAGACAAAGAAGCAGATCTTGACCTTGCTGCCCAGTCCATCGTCCAATCTGCATTTGGCTTTACCGGACAAAAATGTTCCGCCTGCTCCCGTGCAGTCATTGTAGAAGACGTATATGATGAGGTGCTCGAAAAAGCGATTGCGCTGACAAATGACCTGACTGTCGGCAACCCTGTCGATAACCATTTTGTCGGACCAGTTATTGATCAATCGGCATATGACAAAATAATGAGTTATGTTAAAATTGGTGAAGAAGAAGGACGCATTGTGGCGGGTGGAAGCGGCGACAATGAAACAGGCTACTTTATTCAGCCAACGATTGTTGCTGATGTAGCGCCAAATGCCCGTTTGATGCAGGAAGAAATCTTTGGCCCGGTCGTGGCGTTTGCGAAAGCGAAGGATTTCGATGAAGCACTCGAAATTGCGAACAACACCGATTACGGCTTAACGGGTGCGGTTATTACGAAAAACCGCTTTAACATGGAAAAAGCACGTGAAGAATTTCATGTTGGCAACTTGTACTTTAACCGCGGCTGTACGGGCGCGATTGTCGGTTACCAGCCATTTGGCGGCTTTAATATGTCCGGCACCGACTCAAAAGCCGGGGGCCCGGATTATCTCCAGCTTCACATGCAGGCAAAAACAACATCCGAAATGCTTTAAAAAGGAGGCTGTCTCTTAAGCTGCCACGCTAGCTTAAGAGACGCCTCTTGTTTAATAAAGAATCGTTTTTGACCCTTTCAGCGTGACCCAACTGAAGGGGACCATGATTCCCACTGCACGATGCCTTACTTTTTCTTCATGACTATTTTGCATAGAAAGAAGGGATTTACGTGGTCGACACTTCGTTAATTGTCTCCATCGTTGTATACATGGCCGGTATGCTTTTAATCGGCTGGTATGCATACAAACGAACATCGAATTTATCTGATTATATGCTCGGCGGACGCGGACTCGGCCCTGCGGTTACAGCCCTTTCTGCCGGCGCCTCTGACATGAGCGGCTGGCTGATGATGGGCCTGCCCGGTGCCATGTACGCGAGCGGCATCAGCGCTTCATGGATTGCGATCGGCTTAACGCTGGGCGCCTGGGCAAACTGGCTGTACGTGGCACCCCGCCTGCGTATGTATACGGAAATTGCGGAAGACTCTATTACCATTCCATCGTATCTTGAAAATCGGTTTCAAGACCGGTCAAAAATTATTCGTCTCGTTTCCAGTTTTGTCATTATCGTCTTTTTCACATTTTACATTTCATCGGGCATGGTGTCCGGAGGCGTATTGTTCGAGACGACGTTCGGTCTTGATTATCATATCGGCCTTTGGATTGTTGCCGGTGTCGTGATTGCTTACACTTTGTTTGGCGGATTTTTAGCGGTAAGCTGGACCGACTTTGTACAGGGTATCATTATGGTGCTGGCACTTGTGCTCGTTCCGATTGTGACGGTTATGCATGTCGGCGGGATTGGCCCTTCGATTGATACGGTCCGTTCGGTAGATCCGGCTCTTTTAAACATCTTTACAGGGACAAGCTTTATCGGCATTGTTTCTCTTTTTGCCTGGGGGCTTGGCTACTTCGGCCAGCCGCATATTATCGTCCGCTTTATGGCGATTACATCGGTAAAAGAAATTAAAAAAGCACGCCGCATCGGCATGAGCTGGATGATATTCTCTGTTGTCGGCGCTATGGTAACCGGTTTTGTCGGCCTTGCTTATTACACAAGCAACAATATGAAAATCGGTGATCCGGAAACGATCTTTATCGAACTGGGGAATATTTTGTTCCACCCGATCATTACCGGTTTCCTGATTTCCGCTATTTTGGCTGCCATTATGAGTACCATTTCATCGCAGCTGCTTGTTACATCAAGCTCGCTGACGGAAGATTTATATAAAACATTTTTCCGCCGCGATGCTTCGGACCGGGAGCTTGTATTCCTGGGACGCCTGGCCGTTTTAATTGTCTCAATCGTTGCCTTGATCCTGTCATGGGAACAAAATGCCACCATTTTGGCGCTCGTCGGCTACGCATGGGCAGGCTTTGGTTCTTCGTTCGGCCCGGCGATCCTGCTGAGCTTGTATTGGAAACGGATGACCCATTGGGGAGCGCTCGCCGGCATGATCGTCGGTGCCGTTACAGTGATCGTTTGGACGAAAACTCCTTGGTCAGCAACCGTTTATGAAATGATTCCTGGTTTTGCCGCAAGCTTACTGGCGATCGTTGTCGTCAGCCTGCTGACAAAGCCGTCTGAAGGAACGGCTCAGCGCTTTGATGAATTTGAACGCACGTTAAACGAATCAAAATAAGGAGGATCCGTCATGGATTTAACCCAGCCGCTTGAAAAAATTCTCTCATTAACCGATTTAAACGAAATGACCGATGTGATCAGAGGTGTGCTGAAAAAACCGGTCGTGATTGAAGACGATCGATTTTCTCTTTTAGCGTACAGCTCCTATTACATTGAGCAGTTTGACCGGGCTAATCAGCAGACGATTTTTTCAAAAAGCTGGACGACTTCTATTTTGAAGACGTTTATGGATGAAGGCATTGTCGATCAGCTGAAGTCGATGCGGGAACCTTTTCGCGTAAAGGAAATGCAGGAAATCGGGCTGAATCAGCGCGTTGTGGTCAGCGCCCGTTTTAAAGAGCACATCCTCGGCTACATTTGGGTGCAGGAAACAGAACCTTCTTTGACGGAGGAGGAGCTCGCCTTTCTGCACGATGTGTCCTTTCATATCGGCAAGGTCCTTCACAAGAAAAATCAGCTGGCACGGCGGCGTGATGAACGAAAAAATGATTTTTTCCGCAAGCTTATTCATCAGTCTTACCAGACCGACAGCGAAATGAAATGGGAAGCGGCGCAATTAAATATTGCGCTGCCTTCTTCGTTTATTGTCACGGTTTTTTTGCTTGATTCGATCGAAGAAGAAACGATCGATGACCTGTACGAAACGATCGCTCTTTTTGCCAATACGCTGGACCAGCCGGCTCATGTGTTCACCGATCACCTGCAGGTCACCGTGCTGCTCGGCGGACCATCGGAAGAACTGCCAGCCAGTGCCCGTGTGCTCGTACGGACGGTGAGAAGCCAATTTCAGGAGCATGGGCTTTATTCCGGCATTGGCAATGCGTACTCTTCCATGGCGATGCTCAGAAAAAGCTATCTTGAAGCGCTTGAAGTATGCCGGACGGCTGCTTTTCTGCATGACAGCAGCGAGATGGAACCTGAATACAGCCGCCTCGGCATTCTTCGTTATTTAGAGACGATCGCACAATATCACTTGAGCACGCATTATGTGAATGAAGATTTACTCAAGCTCCGTCAAAAAGACGCCGACGCCCACTCTGACCTGGTTCGGACGGTTGAAGTGTTCCTGCTCAATAACTGCCGGATCAAGCCGACAGCAGAGGAGCTTTTTATTCATACAAACACACTTAAATACCGGCTGAGGCAAATTGACGAGCTGACATCCATTAACTTCGATGACTTTCATACACGCTGCCAGCTGTATATCGATTTGCAGCTGATGAAGCGGGATCTCCGTTAATGCTATAATGAAGAAAAAAGGAGTGAACGCTGTGATTCGCGTTTTATTTGTTTGTCTCGGCAACATTTGCCGGTCACCGATGGCCGAAGCGATGTTCCGCGACCTTGTTCAAAAAGAAGGATTGAACGAACGTATTGAAGTGGATTCTGCTGCAACAAGCTCGTGGCATATCGGGTCTCCTCCTCATAAAGGGACACTGGCCAAGCTGAAGGAATATAACATCTCTTCAGAAGGCCTTAGCGGCCGCCAGCTTGATGCAGCTGATTTTGAGAAATTCGACTATATCGTTGGCATGGACGAAAGCAACATCACCAACATTCGTGACATGCTGGGCCAGCCGGATCACCCGAAAATCATCCGCTTTCTAGATTTAACGGAGCATCAAAAAGACGTACCCGACCCGTACTACACAGGCGACTTTCAAGAAACGTATGACCTTGTGCTGGACGGCTGTGCAGCGCTGCTCGAAAAAATCCGCGCCGATCACGCGCTTACGTAAGAATCAAAAGACTGCCCCCTCGGCAGTCTTTTTTTATTGTTATGAAAAAGTGACGTTGTTTTGGAAATCGATACTCTTCTCTTCTTACAGTATTTCTTTTCTATCAAAAATCCAAAATTTTCTTTGTTAAATTCATAGTATTCAGGTATGATTAACGAGAATAATACATATAAAAAGAGATTGGGAGGAACAAGCAGTGAGAAAATGGACATCAAAAGGATTATTAGGTGCAGGGCTGGCAGCCGTTCTTGCCTTTACATCTGCATGCAGCCAGGAAGAAGAAAGCGGCGGTGGAAGCGGGACTGAAAAGAAAACATTGGTGGTCGGCACAGACGCCGCCTACGCTCCCTTTACATACATGGATAAAGGAGAAATCGTCGGCTTTGATATTGATGTCGTAGACGCTGTGATGGAAGAAGCCGGTTACGAATACGAAATTAAAAACATGGGCTGGGATGGCCTTTTTGAAAGCACGCGCCAGAAACAGCTTGACCTTGCCGTCTGCGCGATTACAATCAGCGATGACCGGAAAGAAACATTCGATTTCTCCTCTCCTTACTATCAATCTACTCATATGATTATGACCAAAGAAGAAACGAAAGTGGACAGCGCCAATGATTTGAAAAACATGACGGTCGGTGTCCTGAACGCATCAACAGGCCAGATTGCCGCCGAGAAAGTGATGGGCCAAAACAGCCCGAACTTAAAAAAATATGAAAGCGACGCTGTTTCCATTATGTCAATGAAAAACGGCGCGGTGCAGGCCTCTGTAGCCGATAATACAGTTGTCACAGAATATATGAAAAACAATCCGAACGAGAAGTACAATACATTGACAGACCCGGAAACATTCGGTTCCGAGTTTTACGGTTTCATGTTCCCGAAAGGAAGCGAAGTCGCGGATGACCTCGATGCAGCCTTGAAGATAATTATCGAAAACGGCACGTATGCTGAAATCTATGAAAAATGGATTGGCACAAAGCCGGACACAGACGTTTTACAAAAAGCAGCCCAGCAGGCAGCAGCATCATGAATCCGATTCAATCCATCTTAAGAGAGTTCCCGGTGATCGTGCTGGACGGTGCGATGGCAACAGAGCTTGAGCGCCATGGCTGCCAGTTAAACGACAGCCTTTGGTCGGCCCGCGTATTAATGGAAACGCCGGAACTCATTAAACAGGTGCACCTTGACTATTTTCAGGCTGGAGCAGACTGCGCGATTACCGCAAGCTATCAGGCGACCATTGATGGGTTTGCCCGGCATGGTCTTACTGCCGAAGAAACGATTAGTGTCATTCAGGCTTCAGTGCGCATTGCTGTCCAGACACGGGATGAATTCTGGCAGTCGCTTGATGACAAAACGAGCCGGCCGAAGCCGCTCGTTGCAGCTTCTGTCGGTCCTTACGGGGCGTTTCTTGCAGACGGCTCCGAATACCGGGGTGACTATAAGCTGACAGAGGAAGAGCTGATCGAGTTCCACCGTCCGCGCATTCAAGCACTGATCGAAGCAGGTGCAGATCTGCTTGCCTGTGAAACGATTCCGAATCTCACGGAAGCAAAAGCACTGGCACGCCTTCTGCAGGAAGAATTCCCGGAGACGTATGCTTGGATCAGCTTCAGCGCCAAAGACGGGCAGCATATTAGCAGCGGGGAACGAATCGCGGACTGTGCCCGGGAACTCGAGCCTGTTTCCCAAATTGCAGCGATTGGTGTAAACTGCACCGCTCCGGAATTCATGCCCGAACTTATTAGAGAAATGAAACGAGCATCATCCAAGCCCGTTATGGTGTATCCAAACCTTGGCGAAGTGTATGACGCTGAAACGAAAACATGGTCCGGCGCACCGGACATGGAAGCATACAGCCAGCATACACGCCACTGGCACGAATGCGGCGCCCAGCTCATCGGCGGATGCTGCCGCACGAAGCCTTCTGATATCGAAACGATTGCCCACTGGGTGAGAGCTTAATAAAAAAGCGTTCAGGAACTTGTATCCTGAACGCTTTTTTCCATTAACGGATTAATGAGTATGGCATCGTAAACTGACGAATGCTGTCTGAATATGGACCATATTCATATGGATTAAAGAACATCACGAAGCCGCCTGGTTTCATGTAAAACTGATACTGATGCTCGTCTAAACTGTACAGTCCGTCCCAGAATGTAAGCTGCCCTCTGCTCTGCATCGCATACGCCTGTGTGTTTATCCGGTCGATCACGTTATCTTCGTAATAATACTGAGTAGCTAAATCATCCAGTGAGATAAACGAGTCGCTTTTTACATCATAGTTATCCGCAAAAAGCTGCTCGTATCCGTGTGCACCGCCTGTATACTCGAAGCTTTCAAACAACACACTGATATAATTCAAATCAGCCCGCGGCACCGTGTAGTCCACAACAAATTCATAGTATTCACCCAGATAATCATCTTCTTGAGCCAGCTCCATAATCTCATTCCGCTCTGCTACAAGATCGGCTCCTGCTTCGCGGAAGTAGCTGTTCAAGTAAGAAAAATTATGCTGGTTCGTTGTATCTGCAAATTGAGGGTAATAAATATCCGCTGCTGCCCGTTTCGGATAATTCACCACTTTTAAACGGAAGTTCGCATTCATCGCACGGGCCACGAATACCGCAAACTGGGCACGTGTGACTTTGGCGGATGGGTTAAACGTTGTGGATGTATAGCCGGATGTAATGCCGCTTGCCAGAAGCGGCGTTATGTATGTATTACCGGAATAAGACGCGTTCATGTCTTCCCACTGCACCGGTACGGATCCCTTAATGCCAAAAGCCAGCTGTGTAATTTTAGCCATCTCTACCCGCTTTAGCTGATTATCCGGCTGAAACGATGCTCCTTTTGAAAACCAGCCTGCGTTTACCGCTGCGGCAATTTCTTTATAAAAAGGATGAGACGTTGGGACGTCCGAAAATTTTGGATTCGGAACGTTTGTGAGCGAAAGCTTTTTTGCCCGCACCAAAATCGCAGCCGCCTGCGCTTTTGTAACAGAAGCGTCTTTATTGTACTTTCCATTCGAGCCGCCTTTAATAATGCCGCGGTCACTCAAATAGGAAATTTCTTTTGCAGCCCAGTGTGTTGACGGTACATCCGTAAAAGTCGCCGCGTTTGCCTGTGCTGCTGACAATCCAATCAATAGCGCTGCTAAAATCGTCATAAATGAGTACTTTTTCACTTGAACCCCTCTTTCCTGTTTTATGGCCGCCAGCCAGCAAAAGCTGGACCGGCGGCTCTTTCCGTTCGTTCTGCCCCCCGGCAACGGACATCCAAATTATACTATAATTCCCTTTTCAGTGATATAGTAATAGTTAAAAAGTTTTATCGAACTAGAACAAAAAGGATATCTTCCAGGAAGATATCCTTTTTTACCCTTCAAATGTATCCCGGACCTCTTTTAAATGTGGTATCTCATTGACCGATACCACCGACAGCTTTTTACCGTTCCAGGCAATTCTTGTGATGGACGTATTATCGATTTTGCCTTGCCCGGTGCCGGCCTGCCCGTCTGTCAGCTTATGAACGAAAGCATTGATGGCGCCGCCATGTGTAACGACAAGAGCAGGCGCTCCATTTGTTTCTTTCGAAATCATAGTGAGTACCTTTACCATCCGCTCCTGCATATCTTCTATCGATTCCATGCCATGTGTCATCGGAATGCCGAAATTATCCGCATAGTTTGGCACTTGCGTTAGGATATCAGTGAGCAGCTGTCCCTGAAGCTCTCCGTAAAATCGCTCCCTGAGCAGCCGGCTTGCGGTAATCGATTCTACCGGCATCCAGGCTGTTGCGAGCTTCGCGGTTTGAAAGGCGCGGTTCAAATCACTTGAAAACACATAGTCAAAAGAAATACCTTCCCGTTCAAAATAACCGCCGAGCGCGGCTGCCTGTTTTCTTCCTTCTTCACTCAGCCCAATATCCATCTGCCCCTGCAGACGTCCGAGCGCATTCCATTCTGATTCTCCGTGGCGTACAAGATGAATCATACGCAGCCCCCCTTTTTTCCAAAAGCATACCATTGTGCTCCTTTGCCTACAATAAAAAAGCAGCCAATCATTTGGCCGCTTCCTTCTTAATCAAATTGCAGTTTATAATCATCTGCTTTGATCATTTTTAATTTTCTTGCAAACACATAAATCAAGCCGAGGTTCAATACGACCGGCAGCACCAGGAACAAGCTGAGCATGACCGATACATTTTTTGCCGACCAGCCACCCTCCGCCAGGTGAATGTAGTTCAGCGGACCAACCAGGCCGGACAATCCAAATCCGGCGCTGTACGGTGTCCCCTGCACATTCAGCATGCCCGCCAGCGCGCCTAAGATAGCTGCCGTAATCAGCATTGGCAGCCCGATTTTCGGCTTCATAAAAAAGTTACGCATTTGAATTTTCGGTGAACCCAGCACATGTGCCAGTGCCGTTCCTAATGAATTCGCCCGGTAGCTGGCAATCGCAAATCCGACCCCTGCCGCTACAACGCCAAGGTTTGCTGCACCTGATCCAACCCCCGACAGCATAATGACTGTTGCAACACCAACCGTTGAAATAGGAGATAAAATAATGACACAAAAAATAACCGCAATAATCGCTCCCATTAACACTGGCTGCCATGTCGTTACATTATCCACTGCCACACCCACTACGCCCGCTGACGACTTCACATACGGAAGAGTCATTACACCAATCATACCCGGCACCAAAATACAAAGCGTCGGCATCAATAAAATCGAATACTCCTTTAACCGCCCACCAATCCACTGTACAAACAGAACCGCTAAAGCTGCCGTTAAGCCAGTGTTGATGACAACACCAATGCCATTCAAGGCAAACAATCCTTCGGCCGTCTGCTGCACCGATCCGCCGCCAACCATCGCCGCAATGCCGACACTCGCCGTTTGAATCGGTGTTAATTTAAACGTCATCCCAACCATCACGCCAATTAAAATTGGCAATAAGCTCATCACTACAACCGTCATATCCAAAACCGCCTGCAGCGCTGGAGCATGCGGAATGATCAGCTTTAAAATTTCCCCAAGCAGCGCATTTGGAATCAATGCCACCACAATCCCCATACTCATGCCTGTTAACAGCTTACTGAAAAAATCTTTCATTCTGCCAGTCTCCTTACTCTTGATGTTGTTAAAATTGTATACAATATTCTGATATAAAGCAACGAAAATTTTTAATGCTTTACCGCACATAAGCGTTAAAGCGAGATAGTTTGAATTTGGAGGGAAAGGTAAAACATAAAAGAAAAAGGAGATTATATGGATACCCTTTTATTCAGCTGTTTTGCCGCTGCGTATCTTATTCTTTTCTCTCTCGCCCTGCGTCTATTTAGGAAAAGGTGCATCGTAAGCGCAACCCTTCTACTGCCTGTTATCGCCGGGCTTGTTTATGATAATGGAATCATTGCTGCCGGGCGCTTCATTGGTGAAGGTACTGTATTAGAAGTCCTGAATGCTGCCCGATTCTGGCTACATGCTCTGTTTACTCCACTGCTCGTTTTGTATACGTGGATGTCTTTAAAGCAAGCAGGTGTTTCCTGGGCACAGACGGTCTGGTTTCGCTGGGCGGCAATCGCTTTAACTGCAGCCCTTGTGCTGCTTGAATTCCTCACAGAAGTACATGGCCTTTCGCTCCAGCCGAGGTGGGAATATGGAACTTTAAGCTATACAAACGCCGAACCATCGAATGGTCCGCCGCTTATGGTCTTAGTCGTTTCCGTTGTGCTGCTGGCTGCTTCTATTGTGGTATGGCGAAAGCAAGGATGGGTATGGTTCTTCATTGGTTCGCTTGTAATGATTGTGGGGAGTGCTGTGCAGCTGCCTGTGGCAAGCGGAGCTGTGACAAACTTGTTCGAGCTGGTGCTCATTGTGTCACTTTTGGCAACAGCCCGGTTTCAAGGAAACGATCAAAGGACCGAGCCGCAGACTAAATAAAAAGGTCCTGGCTGAGCCAGGACCTCACATATACTTATTTAATTTCGACGTTTTTGCTTCCGACAACAAGGTAACCATTCAGCATGCCGCGGAATTCTGCTTTAGCAGTTCCAGGCTTCCAAGAAAATTCTTCCCTGTTAAACTTGAATTGTCCTTTTTTCGCCTGCTGCTCCAGTCCGTTCGTTCCGTTATTAGCTGAAACGCCGTTTAATTGGGCGCTGCTAAGATCGAACCCGGCTGGATTAAATTCTTGCGGCACTGTCACCTGTACAGTGATCACCCCAGTATTTTGCTTGATCACACCTGGGTTTACATCAATAGAAGCTGGAATGTATACAACAAAGGTTTTCTCAACTGCTGTTGTCCAGCCCGCTTCGTCTGTAACCGTCACAGACGCTGTGTAAGTACCCGGCTGGCCTAGTGTAACGTCATCGCCATTTTCATATGTTTGGCCATTAAAAGTTAACGTTTCAACTGCGACGCCAGATGCTGTATCCTCTGCTTTATAAGTCAAATCCAACGAAGCGCCAAGTGCGTATTCTTCTAATAGATTCATAGATACCACTGGAGCCGTTTTATCGATTTTCACTTCGATTGTTTTGGCTTCCTCCGCATTTCCAGCTTGGTCTACCGTATAGAAAGAAACAGCAGTGATGCCTTCTTTGCTGATCGTGAAGCTTGTGCCTTCCTTGTACACTGATCCATCGATTGAGTAATACGTTTTCGCCGTACCGCTTGCATGGTCTGTTGCCGTTAAATGAATCACAGCATCGTCTTTCAGCCATTGGTCTGTGGCATCAGACTGTGTAACAGGTGCCGTTTGATCGACTTTTACTTCAACCGTTTGGGCGGCTTCTTTATTACCCGCTTTGTCCACAGAATAGAAAGAAACTTTGTTCAGTCCTTCTTTCTCCACAGTGAAAGATGTGCCTTCTGTGTAGTCAGCGCCATTGATCGAGTAGAAGGTTTGCGCTACGCCGCTCGCTTCATCAGATGCTGCCAGTTTCACTGTTACATTTTCCTTGCTCCAGTCTGCCGGCGCCTCCGCTTTTGTAATAGGAGCTGTTTGATCAACCTTCACTTCAATCGTTTTTGCTTCTTCTTTGTTTCCTGCTTTATCGACAGAGAAGTAAGAGATGCTGTGTACGCCTTCTTTTTCAACTGTAACCGTTGTACCTTCTGTATAATCAGAGCTATTAATAGAATAGAACGTTCGTGCAATGCCACTTGCTTCATCAGCGGCTGCCAGTTTTACAGTCGCATTTTCTTTGCTCCATTCGGCTGGCGCTTCCGCTTTTGTCACAGGAGACGTTTGGTCAATCTTCACTTCAATCGTTTGAGCGGTTTCCTTGTTGCCCACTTTATCAACCGAGTAGAAAGAAACGTTGTGCACGCC
The DNA here is from genome assembly GCF_022668875.1 of Domibacillus sp. PGB-M46. GTDB lineage: Bacteria > Bacillota > Bacilli > Bacillales > Domibacillaceae > Domibacillus. The sequence goes on from NZ_JAKGCR010000001.1 coordinate 272,411, forward strand.
TTCTTCTTCAATTGTGAAAGAAGTACCCGCTTTGTATTCGCTGCCGTCTACTGAATAGTATGTGCCAGCGACGCCTGTTTCATTGTCTGTTACAGACAACGTAACAGAAGCTTTTTGATTCGTCCAGCCCGCTGGCGCTTCCGCTTTCGTAACCGGCGCTTCCGTATCGACAATCAATTTCGCCAGTACAACGTTTGAGCGGTCAGATTCGCCAAACGAGTTGCTATAAGAAGTAACAAAGTATTCATGATTCGCATATGACAGATTAGAAACAGTGTAAGATAGGTTATTTACTTTTTCCGCTACCAATACTGCTTTCCCGTCAATAAGCTCGTAAATATTGTAGCCATTCGCATACGTTACAAAATCCCAAACGATACGTGCGCTTGTCTCACTTGTTAACGTCAGAGTCGCTTCCGGAGCTTGCATATCTGGATACACAATTTTCTCCCTAATCTGCTCAGAAGGCGCCGATTCACCGAAGCGTGTGCTGTAGGCTGTTACTTCAAAAGAATGCGTATCTTCTGTCAGGTTATAGACTTTTTGTGTAAGTGAGTTGCCTTTATAGACTAGCTTTCTCTCACCATTTGTAATTTGATACACGCGATATTCATTTGCCCACTGAACAGATTTCCAGTTTAACGTAATGTTATTTACATTAAAAATGGTTCCTGTCAGAGGCGGCGGTGCTACGGTCGGCCAGGTTAAATTGAAATTGATTTTAGCCCCTTCAGGAGATTCACCAAACCGGGTGCTCACAGAATGGATCACATATGTGTAATCCCCTTCCGGCATATTCGTAAATGTTACAGACGTACCCGCCAATGCTTTCTTTAAGACTAATTCACCATCAATAAGCTGGTAAACTTTATAGCTGTTCCCGTAAGTCACAGCATTCCACTTAAGCGTAATATCATTTCCGTTTGTAATCGTATAGGTTCCATTACCCGGTGCCTGCATAACTGGATGAGTCAGTTCAAAAGAAACTGTACTGCCTTTTGCCGATTCACCAAACCGCGAGCTGACCGAATGAATTTCATACTGATAATTTCCTTCCGGTGCATTCGTATACACAGCAGTGGTACCAGTTACGGTACTTTTTAGTACTCGTTCGCCGTCAATCACCTGGTACACTTTGTAAGAATTCGCGTAGGCAGACGTATTCCATTTTAATGTAATATCGTTGCCATTTGTAACAGTATAAACAGTATTTTCTGGTGCCGCCATTTCCGGGAACACAAGATCCAGACTTACTTTGCTTCCTTCTGGTGACTCCCCGAACCGGGTACTATAGGCATGAACTACATAGGTGTGCTCACCTTCTGGAACATTGACTAGTGCTGCAGTTAAAGATGAAACCGTACTTTTTAGCACTTTTTGATCGTTAACCACTTCATAAACTTTATAACTGTTCGCATAACTTACAGCTTCCCAATTCAAAACAATATCGTTACCATTTTGAACTTTATGGGTCAAGTTTGACGGAGCATCTAAATTATATTCATTCATTGTAACGGAGAGAATACTTCCTTCTGCTGACTCTCCAAAGCGGCTGCTGACTGTGTGAACCACATATGTGTGTTCACCGGCTGGTACATTTACCAGGTTTGCAGTTAATGCAGATACTGTACTTTTCAAGACTTTCTGGCCATCCACTATCTCATACACTTTGTAGCTGTTCGCATACTCTGCTGCACTCCAGCTTAATACTACATCGTTTCCATTTTGTACTTTAAAAGAAAGATCCTTTGGCGGCTGTATGTCAGGATAAACAACTTTAAAAGTGACCTGGCTTCCTTCTGGAGACTCCCCAAAGCGGTCACTGTATGCATACACTTCATAAGTGTAATCACCTGCAGGCATTTTTGCATAAATTATACTCGTACCAGTTACTGTACTTTTCAGCACTTTTTCTCCATTAATCACTTGATACACTTTATAGCTTGTCGCATTCAGAACGGAATTCCATTTTAGTGTAATATCACTTGTATTTGCCGCACTGTATGTGAAATTCTCAGGTGCCTGCAAATTATACTCATTCATCGTAAATGTGACACTGCTACTCTTTGCCGATTCACCAAAACGCGTGCTCACAGAGTCCACTACGTACGTATGTTCACCGGCTGGTACATTTTTGAGCATGAAAGTTAAAGCTGTTCCTACGTATTTCGCTACTTTTTCACCGTCAATTATTTCGTAAACTTTATAGCTGTTCGCGTATTCTGCCGCACTCCAGCTCAATACCACATCATTGCCATTTTGGATTTTATACGTGAAATTGCCCGGCGCTTCTATAACTGGATGGCTGAGCGTGAAAGAAATTTCCGCTCCTTCAGCTGACTCTCCAAAAAGAGTAGAAACAGAGTGAATCACATATTTATACTCGCCCTCTGGCATATTTGTATACGTATAAGCCGGACCCGCCACCGTATTTTTCAGTACTTTCACTCCATCAATGACTTGATAGATTTTGTAGCTGGATGCGTATTCTGCTGCTGTCCAGCTAAGTTTAATATCGTTACCATTTACAACTGTATAAGCTGCATTTGTCGGGGCTTTCATCGTTTGACCAGCCAGCGTAAATGTTACTTGTGTTCCTTCTGCCGACTCACCAAATCGCGGTGAATAGGAATGGACAACATATGTGTACTCTCCTGATGGCATATTTGTGTACGTAACATTTGTGGTTGTTGCTGTACTCTTTAATGTTTTTTTGCCATCGACAACTTGATATACTTTATAACTTGCCGCATAGTCTGCCGCATCCCATGATAATGCAAAAGAGGTATCTGATTTGATCGTTTCCTTGACATTAGCCGGTGCTTTTAATTCTGGATGAACTAGGTTGAGAGACAAACTGCTTCCTTCCGCTGACTCGCCAAACCGGCTGGAATAGGAATGAACTTCATATTTGTACTCGCCCTCTGGCTGATTCGTGTATGTTACTGTTGTCGTAGTTACAGTACTTTTTAATGTTTTCTGTCCTGAAGCGTTAATTTGATAGATTTTATAACTTGCGGCATACGGGACGCTTTCCCAATTTAAAATAATATCATTTCCATTTTGTACACTAGATGTAAAGTTTGCGGGTGCTGCCATCATCACTTGTTCTAACGTAAAAGCGGCCTTTCCGCCTTCTGCTGATTCGCCAAAACGGTCGCTGTACGAATAAATTTCATATATATAGTCACCGGCCGGCATATTTGTGTAAGTTACAGCCGTGCCAGTTACTGTACTTTTCAACACTCTTTGGCCATTAACAATTTGATATACTTTATAGCTTGTCGCGTTAGCTGCAGCATTCCAGCTTAGCACAATGTCGTTGCCATTTTGAATTTTATGCATCACATTTGCCGGTGCTTCCATGGCCACACCTTCAACTGTTAAAGAAACACGGCTGCCTTCTGCCGATTCGCCAAAGCGGTCACTGAATGAATATACTTCATATGTGTAATCACCGGCCGGCAATTTTGTGTACGTTGTACTCGTGCCAGTTACCGTACTCTTCAGCACTTTTTCACCATCAACCACTTGGTACACTTTATAGCTGTTGGCGTACGGAACACTTCCCCAAGTTAAAGTAAGATCATTCGTATTTTGAAGCTTGTAAGTAAAGCTGCCCGGTGCTGCCATTGTGATAGAACCGACTGTAACAGAAAGCTTGCTTCCCTCTGCTGACTCCCCAAATCTGTCACTGTTAGAACGAATTTCGTACTCATAAGTACCGGCCGCAACGTTCGATAGTGTGACAGCTGTGGCTGTGACCGTATTTTTTAAGACTGGCTGTCCATCAACAATTTGGTAAAGCTTATAGCTTGTCGCATACGGAGCAGCCGCCCATTTAAGCGTAACGTCATTTCCATTCGCCACGGTGTAAGCAAAATTAGCTGGCGCTGCTAAAACCGGGTACACCACATCTACTTTTAACGAATTGGAAAGAGCCGACTCTCCATATAATGAATGCACTGTAGAAACCGCATAAGAATGGGTTCCTTCTGTTGCTCTGTTTACCGTAAATGTACGTGCTGTACCCGAATATAATAATGTTTTCTCGCCCGTTGCAGAAAGCTCATACAGGTTATATTTTTCTGCGTAAGAAGACACACCCCAACTGATCACAAGGTCATTGCCGTTTTTGACTGTATGTGTCAAAGTTTCAGGCGCAGCCATTTTTGGATACACAACGTCCACTGTCACCGGTGCAGAGGGACCTGACTCTCCTTCCGCACTTAATGTCGAAACAACATAACGGTACGAGCCTTCTGCCATATTATTTAAACTGTAGCTGGCAGCCGTTGTTTTTCCCAGAAGGAGGATCTGCCCTTCTTTAATTTCATAAACATTATAGCCTGTGGCTCCGTAAACTGTACTCCATGTCAACTTAACATCATCCGGCGTAACCATCTGCGCCGTCAGATTACTTGGAGGCAAAATACTGCTGTTTGCTTCTGCTTGAGCATTGAACGCAGGAGATAACAACTGAAGCACAAGCAAAAGAACAGACAGAACAGACAACTTCTGACTCACCGATTTATTCATACAAAAGCCTCACCTTTCTTAAAAAAACCAAATAAAAAATGAACCTTAACAAGGCTCATTGGTCTATAAGACTATGATCCCTTGCGGCAACCGGCTGCCATTCATAATGAATAGTCATTATGATACAGGCCCTTGGCTTTGCGTCCCATCGTTTCCCATGGTTTGCCTTTTTCACTTGGTTTTTTGTGATATAAGTCTATTATAATCATCGCGTCATTAAATTATATAGGTATAAATAACTAATAAATACCCTGAAGGGTTATCTACTAACCCAGTAAAATTCGAGGTGTTAAAAATAATACTGAGACTCTTATTCCAGCGAGGGAATAAGGGCTTTAATATTGATTCAGAATTATAATATATATTGATCTTTTTGTTCTTTTCACTCTTTATCGCATTACATTTTGGCAGAGTGGTAGACTGACATCGATTTCCTAATGAACGTCAGAGTGCAACTTTTTTTCTAGGGAATGGATTTTACTTTTTAAGTCGTTTAATTGACCGTTCAGCTTGCCAGCTTCTGACGGGGTTAGCTCACGTTTGAGAGCATATTCAGCTATCTCTTTCATTTCAAGAAGCTTTGACTCTATCTCTTCTAAGATGAGATCCTGTTCCTGACACCATTCGATCTGTTCTTCAAGAAACTTTTTATAGTCTTGATGATTTTTAGCCATCTAGTTTCTCCCTGTCAAACAGCTTTTTACTGCTTCATATAAAAAAGACTCTGGAAAAATCCAGAGTCTCTTGCTTTTCAGCTAATCTAAGCCGCGGGGTGAAGATTAACGAAGAAGTTGAAGCACGCCTTGTGGCTGTTGGTTAGCTTGAGAAAGCATTGCCTGAGCAGCTTGAGAAAGAATAGAATTTTTCGTTTGAGCCATCATTTCTTTCGCCATGTCAACGTCCCTTACACGAGACTCAGCAGCTGTTAGGTTTTCTCCAGCAGTACCCAAGTTATTAATTGTATGTTCTAATCGGTTTTGAACTGACCCAAGATTTGCTCGTTCAGTTGAAACTGATTTAATAGCACTATCTAAAGCAGTAATTGCTAACTGTGCTTTATCTTTAGTTAAAATATCATCGTCGTTAACCCCAAGAGCAGTAGCATCCATGTTGTTGATAGACAAATCAATCGTTTGGTTTGCATTTGCGCCAATTTGAAATTTAGATGCTGCAGATGAGATTGTAATCGTGTCATCAGCCGCGCCCCCAAAACTTCCTGTAGCTAATGAACTATTAGCTGTAAATGAGAAACCAAGTTTATCAAAATTAATTGTGCTTGAATCTGTACCTGTTGGGATTGCTACATCATCTAATACTTGAGTTGTAGAATTTCCAGCTGCATCAGTAAAAACTGCAGTTAACTTCACACCAGAGTTCGTACCTGTTCCAGAAGTTAAAGCAACAGTACCAACACCTGCACCACCAATATTATAATCTGTAACCCCTTTACCAGCGACGATATTTGCGCCTTCAGTAGAAGAAGCACCAAATCCGCCTTTTAACAACGTTTTTGTGTTAAATTCTGTTTGGTCAGCAATTCGAGTAACTTCTTTTTTTAATTGTTGGAACTCTTTGTCAAGAGCACCACGGTCATCAGCAGTGTTTGTTTCATTTGATGATTGAACAGATAGTTCACGCATACGTTGAAGGATACTGTGAGTTTCATTTAGAGCACCCTCAGCAGTTTGGATTAATGAGATGCCATCTTGCGCATTTCTAGACGCCTGATCTAATCCTTTAACTTGAGCACGCATTTTTTCAGAGATGGCTAGACCCGCTGCGTCATCTCCAGCACGGTTGATACGAAGACCAGAAGATAATTTCTCCATGTTTTTAGCTTGGGCATTTGAAGCACTACCCAACTGACGATGTGTGTTAAGTGCTGCAATATTGTGATTGATAATCATTTTATTTTCCTCCTTGAGTGTGGCTGTTCACGTCCGTGTGAACAGATTTCCTTTTGTTCAGCAATCCGTTCCAGGTCGGCCGCCCTGTTCCTTTTTGCTTACACTACTATTATCGTCCTATTGAGGAAATGTTTAATAGATATTCAATTGTTTTTTATTATTTTTCCGGCAAATTTATGAAGTATTTATTTACTTGTTTCTCTAACATTTGACAAGATGGAGAGAAAATAAAAAGGAAAGACGATTGGTAATAGAAAGCAAAAGTATTCATGAGAATGGCATAGGGGTTGCTGCTCTTTTACTTGACAGGTGGCTGGGCATGATTGCTGCACTCAAGGGAAAACTACTCAATTAAAAACTCCCATCCATTATTTCATTGGAGGGAGTTTAAAAAGGCCGGATAAATCCGTTACGCCGGCAGAGGCGGATTTGTTTTCGCTGCCGATCTGGACGTAAATTTCTTTTCGATGGATGTCGATGTGTTTCGGCGCGTTAATGCCGAGCTTTACCTGGTCACCTGAGACGGCAACAACAGTAAGCTCAATATCATCACCAATCATCAGAGATTCACCCGGTTTTCGTGTAAGGACGAGCATCCGTTACGCCTCCCTTGCTTGAGACAGGTTGTGGCGTGTTTCGTATGGGGTCCCGATTAAAATCACCTGGCGCCCCTTATGCTTCTTTTTATTAATGACAAGCGGCGCCTGCAGGTTGACGGTTGTTTCTTCGAATGGGTCGCGCACCGTCAGGATGTTCAGCAGCTTGACGTCTTCTTCTTTTTCAATGGCAAGAGCATCAATAGTCGCGTCGTCAATTTTCACGTTGTAGTCAATAAAAAAGGAAAATGGATCCGTTACAACGAAGCTTAAATCCGGTGTAGAAACCGATTGAAGCGTGTAAAAGACATTATTGTCGGGAAAACCCAGCAGAACGAATTCTTTTTCGCTTTCAAAGCCGGGGATGCCGTTTGAAAAAGAAATAATATCTTCTTGCGAAATTTCTGTTTCACCATGGTATTTCGTTTGGATTTTCATGTTGATCATCCTTTGTTAAATGGTTTTATCGACTGCTTTAAAGTCAATAGACGACTTTTGTTTTAGTTGAATATTCACCCCGCCAGGCTGATAGGTGACGGTTGTTTTATTGGCGTGCGAGTTGTTGACAATGGGCTGCACATTAACATCTGCCTTTACAGTGCCGGGCTGGTAATGAAATTTCACACTTCCGGGTGATGGAATCCAGGCAATGCCTGTTTGATAGTTTCGTGTTGTATTACGCATTGCCTGGCTGACAATCGGGTTGCCGTCTTTTTCAATGGCTGCAAGCTCGCGTCCTTCCGCCGCCCGCCGTGCAATTCCTTCTGCCGCCTTTTGGCGCCCCTCTGCCGCTTCTTCGCGGGTGCGTCTAAAAATGTTCTTCCGATCCATGTCTGCCCATGCTTCTGTCTGGTCAATCGAAAGCCGGCCTGGCGTAATGGACAGCTTCACTTCCGGACGCGGCTGGCTCAGTTCAACCGTCGCCTGTGCCTGCTGAATCGTTTGCCGGCCCGGTGTGGACGAAATTTGAATTTGGGCACGGGTCTGGTTGATTTGTATCGTTGGCATGTTCATTTAAACGCCCTCCTTATTTAGCGGAGAAAATCCATTAATGACGGCTGAATGATCCGGGCGCCGACAGAAAGAGCAGCGCGGTGAACCGTTTCCTGTGCCGTCAGCTCTGTCACTACTTTTTCAAAATCAACGTCTTCATTATCGGACAAAATACGTGATGCCACAACTTCCTGTTCGGAGAGGCGGGACTGCATGAGTTCGATCCGGTTAAATCGGGCGCCAATTTCGGCACGTGCTGTTGTGTTTTCGGTAATACGAGAGTCAATGTTTGTTAAAAAGGCGCTTAACTGTTCCCCAGTGGTAGCCGGATCAGCCATCGCCTTAGAAATAGCGTCCATATCATCAAACAAGGCTTGAGAAAAAGCACTGCCAGCATCAACATTGACTTGGATATAAACCCCTTCAGAAAGCTCTATTTTCACTTTCCCCTTATTTGTGGCTGCCACTGTTCCCTCTTCATCAACCGGCTGCTCCAGTGTGTTGGTCCCATTAAACAAATATTTTTCACCAAACTTTGTATTGGCCAGCTCAATTAAATGCTCTTTCAGCTGGTCAACTTCCGCTTTTGCTGACTGGCGCTGCTCCGCATCATACGTATCGTTTGACGTTTGCACGAGCAGCTCACGGACACGGTCCATAGCAAGTTTTGCTTTGTCAAGTGTCTCATCCGAATTTTCCACCCAGTTGTACGCTTCACTGAAATTGCGCTGGAATTGTTCGACCTCCTGTAGGCTTCGGCGGTAATTCATGCCTTTCATGGCCACTACCGGGTCATCAGACGGACGGCTGATTTTTTTTTGTGTGGCCACTTGCGTATTTAATGTGTCAAGCCGATTCATACTGGATGTTAAATTTTTCATCATGTTGCCTGTCAGCATGGATTGCGTTACACGCATGTTCCTTCACTCCTTTTTAACGGCCGCCTGTGCCCATTCCGTTGATCACTTTATCCAGCATTTCATCCACGATTGTAATCATTCGGGCCGCGCCATTATACGCTTGCTGGAATTTAATTAAATTCGTCATTTCTTCGTCAAGAGAAACAGAGGACACGGAAGCGCGGTTTGTTTCAACCGACTCTCTTAAAACAGAAACATTCGACTCCATTCGCTGCGCCTGCTGTGAATCTACGCCGAGACGGCCGATGACCGACTCATAAAAAGTATTCAGCGATCCGCTTTTAATCGGAAGGGCTGGCAGTGAGTAGGAGACTGTTGAACCATCGGCTTTTGTGCCGAGTAATGTCACCGGCGAGGCATTCAGCAGCATCGATCCGACATTGGCCAGATTCAATGCATTTTGGCCATCTCCCGCATCTCCATTCATCGAAACAGCAAGGTCTTTCATTGTAAACGATGAATTCAGTTGAATGATACTTGCGGCTCCTGCATAGTTCGTTTCTGACATTGAATCGTCGAGATCAAATACTTCATTAACAGGTGATGTTGCTGTATCCAAATCTGTCCCCTGCTCATGAATCCCATTAAACATTTTAGCGAGAGAATATGCCAGTTTATCAAGGCTGTCTAAACGGGTGGAATAAATCCCTTTGACTGCTTCATTTGGATCTGCGCCGTTTTCTTTATAGCCAAAAGCTTCAATAAGGCCGCGCAATTCACCTTGTGGAAATACAACCGCTCCTGCGTCCGCAATATCTAGCGTGATTCTTTGTCCAGTTTCCCCATCGCGGTTAAACTCAACCAGGTCGATGTCGCTTACGTACTCTGTTGATAAATCGGTTGTAACCGCTCCTGTTTGCGTAAAGCTGAGCTGCTTAAATGTATCTTTTGTCAGCAGCGGCTCTCCTTCTGTTCCATCCGCATTTATCAGTTTCACTTCATAAATGCCTTCCGCGATTTTAGAGGCATTTCCTCCGCTTGGCACCGTGCTTATTTTAATATTCATATATTGTGAAAGCTCGTCAACAAGGGCGTCACGGCGATCATATAAATCATTCGGCAAATAGCCGTTTGGTTCAATCTTAGCAATCTCCCGATTTACATCAAATAACTGCTGGATTACAGAATTAGCCGCCTGCGCTGTTACCGATAATTGATTTCCGAAATCTTTCTTCACCGAGTTCAATGAATCCGAGAGATAATTGAATGTGTCGGTTACAGCTTGTATCCGTTCCAGGACGACGCCGCGCGCTCCTTCGTTTTCAGGCGTAGTGGATAAATCCTGCAATGACTGCCACATTTCACTCATTACGGCCGCAAGTCCTTCATCGGTCGGTTCGTTTAAAACATCTTCTACTTTAATCAGTGCATCTGAGCGCGCACTCCAATAGCCCAGCTTATTGTTTTCTGTGCGATATTGGACGTCTAAAAATCCATCCCGAACACGCTCAACCGAGCCGGTCTCTACTCCCGTTCCCATTTGGCCGGGAATTTCCGGGCGGTTCAATCCGACTCCCGGGTAAGGAGTGGTGGTCTGGAAATTAACACGCTGGCGCGAGTAGCCCGGTGTATTGGCATTGGAAATGTTATGACCGGTTGTATAAAGAGCGCTTTGCTGTGTAAACATACCGCGCTTCGCTGTTTCAAGTCCCATAAAGGTTGATGGCATGTTTTTCCCTCCTATGCTTTCGAATCGAATACCGGCCTGGAAGACGGTTCGTTTTGGTCACCATCCGGCGCGTAATTCCCCGCATCCGGCGGGGCAAGCAAGTCTAGCTGCAAATGAACGAATTGAAGCGACTGATCCAGCAGTGCGGCATTTAAATCATTGGCTTCTTTTAATTCCAGCAATACACCGAGCAGCTCATCACGAAGATATGCGGCCTGCTCCTGTTCTTCCTTTAAAAGGTTTGGAATCTCTTCTGTAACCGTTCCTTCTGACTGGGAAGCACGCTGTTTTTCAAGAATCGATACCGCACTGACATGCTTTTGCTCATCGCGGATAATTCGGTTCAATTCGTCCATTTTATTTTCTTTAATGGCGTCTTTTTTGGCGCGAGCCAAACTAAGCAGGCTTTTATGAAGCGCCAGCTGTTTTTCGAGCGTTTTAATAAGCATGACGCTCCACTCCTTATGTGTAAATATTAATTAATAAGCCTTGAATTTCGCCGACTTTGCTTAAGATATCAAGCTGTGATTTCTCTTTATTAATGACGTCATTGGCAAGCTGGGTCAAACGACTGTCTACTTCTTTCACTATTTTATATACCTTCGTCCGGCCGCGGCGGTTAAAGCCGCGCTGATCTTCTAGCTGCAGCCCGCTGTTCACGGCTTCTTCCATAAATTCTTTGACCATTTTTTTATACTTTCGCAGGTCATCAATCGACCGGTGCTCGGCCAATTTTTCGCCCTGCGTTTCGATATCTTTCATCATGCCGTTCATTTTCTCAAGTGCGGCATTTTGGCGCTTGTTTGCGATCACATCCGTAAACGTGACGGATGCTTTCGCCGTTTCTTCTTTCCGTTCGATCCGGGACGCGGAAACTTTATTTACGCGCTGTACTTCCATCGTGATTCACCCCGTTTAATTATTGAAGAAGCTGCAGAACACCCTGCGGAAGCTGATTCGCCTGTGCGAGCATAGCCTGTCCCGCTTGGTTTAAGATGTTGTTTCGCGTAAAGTTCGTCATTTCTTTCGCCATATCCAAATCACGAATGCGGGATTCTGAAGCTGTTAAGTTTTCATTTGCTGTCTGAAGGTTTGTAATGGTGTGCTCTAAACGATTCTGAACGGCACCGAGTTGGCTGCGCTGTTTAGAAACAGTTGCTATAGCTGTATCAAATGTAGAAATGGCTGTTTGCGCCCCTGAAGGGGTTGCTAAGTTAAGACCGGCAATCCCAAGCGCACCTGGAGCCATATTTCCAATCGAAAGACCTAGCATTTGTCCATTATTAGCTCCAATTTGGAAATCAACATTCACAAAGCTGCCATCCAGAAGCTTTTTCTTGTTGAATTCTGTTGTATCTGCGATTCGCTGAATTTCTGTTGTCAGTGCATTAATTTCTTCTTGAATGGCGTCTCTATCCGCTGTTTCAAGTGTTCCGTTTGACGCCTGTACCGACAACTCACGCATCCGCTGCAAAATGTCATGCGTCGAGGCAAGCGCACCTTCAGCTGTTTGAATCAGGGAAATCGCATCGAGTGAATTGCGCTCTGCCATATCAAGACCGCGGATTTGCGAGCGCATTTTTTCCGAAATGGCAAGTCCTGCTGCATCATCCGCCGCCCGATTAATACGAAGGCCTGATGACAATTTTTCTAGACTTTTAGCGGTTGTATTGGCCGTGTTGTTTAAATTGCGATAAGCATTCAATGCTTGAATGTTATGGTTAATTCTCATTGATCAATTCCCCGTTTCAAATGTATTGGCCGGTCTGGCTTCAACAAAGATATTTTGTTCGTATGCATTTGTTTTGCGTGCAGCCGGCTTGGCCGTTGCTGTTTTCGACGCTTCGTTCCACGCCTCCGCAATCGTTTCGAAAAGCTGGCGCGCCTGCTGGAGCCTTTCGGCGTCTTTGTACATATTCGCTTGAATAACGGTGTCGGCAATAAAGTTATACACATGATCGAGCTGGTCGGCGATAATGCCGGCTTCATAGTTCAAGCCGGCGCCGAGCCGCTCCGTAATATCGTTAATTTTCTGCATCGCCTTGTTGGCTTCTGCATATTGTTTTTCTTCTAAAAAAGCGATCGCCTGGTCAAATTGCGTCAGTCCTGCTTCATATAAAAGGGCTGTAATTTGCTGCGGCGTTTTCTGGTAAATCATTTCTTTTGTGATCATTTTTGTCACCTCATGTGAGTGTATCGGCAACATTTGCCGAATTTTAATACGCAGATTCCATTTCTTCGATTAAAATGAGCATTTCGGCAATGACCGAATACAATTGAGGCGGGATGGAATCACCCAGGTCAATATCGATCAGCTCTGACAGGAGTGACGAGTCCTGCTCCATCGGAATGCCATGCTGGCTGGCGAGTTCCAAAATTTTTGAAGCGAGCGCGCCTTTTCCCTGCGCGACGACTGTTGGCGCATTTCCCTCTTCATAGCGGATCACCGCGGCAGATGGGCCATTTACTTTCCGGCGCTTTATTTGGTTGTAATAACTCATATCGTTAAATCAAACCCTTTCGTGGAAGCAGCAGCGGCGGACTGCTTCGCGGCTGTCCCGCCCTTTTCTTCTTGAGTAAACGGACCGAACTGAACCGCTCCAACCCGGTAGCCGATATCGGAAAGCCGGTTTTTGAGCACGGCGGCGAGCGGCGCCATTTTTTGCTCAAAGCCTTCCTGGTCGTTTTGTACTTTTAAAGAAAGGTTTCGGTCGGCAGCTGTGATCGTCATGCCGACCGGTCCCAGTTTTTTTGTTTCAAACAAGAAGTGAAGCGAGCAGTTTTCCCAGTCCACCTGCTGGCCGCCATTTTTTGAGCGGATAAAAACATTCACATTATCCGCCTGGCCGCCCAGTAAAAACGGCAGAGACATCATTATCGACTGCAGACCGGTTTCTGGTTTGCTTAACAGCTGCTGGCCGGTTAAGTTTGAAGCGGCCTGATCGCCGGACTGGCTGCCCATCGTGGCAAGCAGTGCCTGCTTCACGGCATTCGGCACTTCCGCTTTTCCTTTTAACAGAGCGGCGGACTGCTCATGCTCATAGTTCAAGCCAGCGGCGCGGACCAGTTCAAAAGCGCTGCGGGGGCCCGGCGTATCGTAAAGACCGGCCATCGCGCCGGCCAAGTGGCGCTGCGGCGTATCGGCCAGCTCCTGTGTCGCCATATGGACAACCCGGGCATCGGACGGTTTAAAGGTTATTTTATCGATCAGCACCTTTACCTCTGATACAATCCGAGCTGCGGCCTGCGTATCACCTTTAGCCAACAGCTTGCGTGCATCTGCGAGCTGCTGGGATGCCTGCATCAGCTCTTTTTCTGTTTTCATATCGGTAAACAGCATAAAGCTGCCCTTTAAAATGGCGTTATCCAATGTTTTAATGGCCGTTTCCACGACCGGCTTCGCCTGCTGCGGTGTTTTAACGAGCAGCTCGGCGGTTTGCAGATTGCGCACAATATCCCGCTTGAATTGTTTAAAATCAATCGCCGACTGGGACATTTTTTCGGTAATCGTCGTCATCACAACGGTTTTGGAAGCGGGAGGCACGTGAGCAAATAAATCATCCGGCAGGCTGGCCCTCTCACTTGCAACAGAAGGCGGGATGAGCGGTTCAACGGCTTTCATTAATTCACCGCGTGCGGCGAGCTCTTTTCCTGATGCAGCCAGTGTCTCTGCCCGCTCGACGGTGTCCCCCAACTCCGGCAGGGTATCTCTTACAAAGGCAGCGACCCGCTCAAAAGATGGTTCTTTTTGGATCATAGCGGCTACTCTTTGCGGCAGAGACGGCTCCGTTTTATCTGTTTGTGGCAAGACAATGCCTGACGGCTGCAAGGTTCCCGCTACTCGCTCCTTTGCCAGGTCAGCCATCTGCAGGGCTTGTGCGACGGGTTTCAAAACAGCGGTACGGTTTCCAGTAAAAGAGGTGCGCAGTGCCTGGACAATTTCCTCCAGGGAACCATTTTGGTCGAGCTTTTGGGCGAGCGCTTGAAGGAGGGTATCGGCAGGCTGCTGCTTTAACAGTGCGTTTAGTGCTTCTCCAAGCTTTTGCTTAGCCGTGTTTTGAATCGTTTCTGCCTGAATAGCGCCTGCCCGCTCGATCAGCTGGGCGGCCGGGAGATTCTGCCCTGCCGCCAGGTTTTTTAATGCCTGTACCAATTGGGCAGGCGAGCTTGTCTGCTTCATTAATACTTCAATTTGCTTCACAACCTGCTCGGGAAGCGGCGAAGATTTTATGGCAGTAATGGCTTCTTGCGTCCGTCCAAGCTGCAGTGCTTTATCGATTGCCGCGCGGATGTTTTCCGGAAATTCGATGCCCGACTGCGCCAGCCACTCGGCTGCCTGTCTGCCAAACGGTGTACCCGTCAGTGCAGCATGAACCGCTTTGAGCGATGACTCAGACGGCACGATACCCTTGTCCGCTAGAGCCTTGACTGTCGCAAGCTTGTCCGCTTCCGTTCCCGGTGCTGTTTCCATAAATGTTTGAACAGCCTGTGCGGCTTCTTTTGTAAGGGTAACTCCTTTTTGGGTAAATACCGCAAGTTCCTCCGCAGGCTGCTTGTCCGTACTCGGCGCGGATGCGGCGGGGGCTGTGTTTGACGCTGGCGCAGCTTTCGTTTCCCCTTGAACGGCTGCGGGCGCTGTTTGACTTGGTGAGGGTGCCAGTTGTGGCTGAATCTTCATCAGTCGGTCTCCTTTCCTTGGTCTATACATAAAGAAAGACCGCCCAACAATAGTTTGTGGGCGATCCGGTGACAGTTACAGCTTTCCGTAAAAGTCGAGCATGGCTTTGGCGGTTGCATCTGCATCCGGCTTGTATGTGCCATCCGCGATCTTTTCCTTCAGAAGCGCGATTTTTTCGCGGCGTTCAGCTAATATTCTGGATGAATCTTGCATCTCTTTGGCGGCGCTTGAAATTTCAAGTTTATCGCCGGCTGCCGGGCTGGCTGCTTTTGCCGCATCTACTTTTTTTAGCTGCTTCTGATACGGATTGATTCCATTTACTCCAGGTGTATGGTTAATTTTCATCTCCGTATCCTCGCTTTCTTTTTGTTCTTGTGCTTATTATATCGTCAAAATGGCGGAAATGTTTAGTGAGGAATTTGGTGTAATTTTCGAATCAAAAAAACCCGCCAAAAGACGGGTTTAATGATTTCGTCTGCCCAAATAGGTTTTCTGGTGGTCCTCCTGGCGCTCACTCGCAAACTGCTGCTCGCGGTCATGCTGCTTTAGGTCAGATTCAATTTCCTCTATACATTTATTGCACAGCTTGCCGCGCTGAATAATCGCGCCGCAGCGGTCACACGGGTAGCCGAGGTTCGGAAACTGCGCTGCATGAAGGCGCCCCTTCTTTAGCCATTTATAAATCATTTCCTGTGTTGCACCGGTCACTTCGATAACGCGCTCTATCGTCGCGGCACGGTTTTCTCTTTTTCTTAAAAATGCATAAACAGCTTGATAAAGCTCTTCTTCTGATCGGGAACATGCTGGACATACATCACGAAAGGCATTTTTAGCATATAATGCACCGCAGCGCGGGCAGTCAACGATTTCGTTCATCCCATTCACCTCATGTTGTCATTCGTTTGCTTTATTTTCGGCGCGGGATCCCAAATTGTCAAGAGCCGCTGCGGGCAATCGCGATACTTTTTACCGATACGGCGCCCGCCTTTTGTAGTGCATCGGACACAAGGCGCATGGTTGCGCCGGTCGTGTAAATATCGTCAATGATAAGAATGGTTTTCCCTGCTGCATCTCCAATTGGATAAAACGTCTGCTCAGCGTTTATCCGCTCGGCACGTGTTTTTTTAGACTGCTTGTCGGATTCACGCCGCCCAAGAAGCGCGGTTTGCGGCAGCCCTGCCTGCTCAATAAGCGCCGCTGACTGGTTAAAGCGCCGCTCTGCAAGACGCGAAAGAGACAGCGGGACCGGACAGATGATGTCATACTCCAATCGACTGGCCATCCTCTTGATATCTTGTGCAAAAAGGTCCGCCAGTGCATAATCTCCCCGGTATTTAAAGCGGGCGATCAGCTCCTTCATGGCATCATTGTACTGATAGAAAGAATGGTTAGAATGAAAGATGCCCTCCTCCCATACAGCACAGTCCGGACAGACCCCAGCTTCTTTCATTTCCCGGCAGCAGATTTTACAAAAAGGCCCTGTTAATTTTTTGAGTGGCGCGGAACAATTTTCGCACAGCAGCGGAGCCTTTGCACCGAAAAAAGCAGCCCATGACTGAATCGCTGTTTCACTTTCACAAAGCAGGCACCGGCTCATACATCCAGCAGCCCCCTTTCCTCTCCAAGCTTGTTCATCCTGTTAATCTGGCTGATGGCCCGCACCATGGCGTTTGTTTTTCCATAATGAAAAAAGGTCACAATGCCGGTTGGGCAGTCGGCGCTTCGTCCGGCACGCCCGGCTATTTGTACAAGGGCGCTTTCCGTAAAAATCCGGTCTTCTGCACCGACTACTGCTACATCTACACCAGGGAATGTCACACCCCGCTCCAAAATCGTTGTGGTAAGCAAAACCGGTATTTCCCCTCTGCGCATCGCTTCGACTTTTTCTTTGCGGAGCGGATCCTCGGCATGCACACTTTGGATACGTGCATCTACTTCTTTTAATGTCAAAAGGGCTTTGTCCATCGTTTCAATATGAGGATAAAAAAGAAGTGCTTTTTCCTTTTCTTTCAGCCAATCCAAAACAGATGCAGGAACAATCGACTTTTTCCAGTTTCCACACCACTTCATCTCCGGTACAGGCAGCGGATGGCGGTGGTAACGGGCCGGAATCACGGTCGCTTCCCGCCTGCCGGAGTCGATGTCTTCCTGCCAGGATGGTTCGGGTGTAGCTGTTAAATAAATAAGAGAGGATTTCTGTTTGCGTGCTTTTTGAACGGCGAATTGAAGCGAAGCATCAAACGTGTACGGAAAAGCATCGACTTCATCAAGGATCATGACGTCAAACGCTTCAAAAAAGCGGAGCAGCTGGTGGGTCGTAGAGATCACAAGCGGACTATACGTATGGCGGTCTGGACTGCCTCCATACAGTACGGCAGGCGGCGTATCGGGAAACACGTTTTGAAGGCGCGGAGCCAGTTCCCGGACAACATCGGCTCTTGGTGCCGCCATGCAGACACGTTTTCCATTTTGAAGGGCTTGGGCGATACCTTCAAATAACACTTCTGTTTTCCCGGCACCGGCAACGGCCCAGACCGTGTGTTCAAGATCATTTTCTACTGCATGCCGAACATGCCGGGAAGCTTTCTTTTGGCCGGCTGACAGTGTGCCGGACCAGTGCATCTCTCCGGCTCGCTTCGGATGCGCCGGCTCGGGCCAATCCAGCGGTAAAGAGTTGTACAGGATGAGATTTTGCCCATTTGAATGCAGTTTCGGCAGTACGCGCAGTTGGTGCCGCACCGGGCACATGGATGGGATGAGAAGTTCGAGGTATTTCCGCAGCGGTGGCAAAGAAGCGGGCGGGACAAGCCGGGGCGGACAGCGAGAGAATGAACATCGGAGAGAATGGGAATTTCTTCATCTGTCAATTCACGGCCTGAAAAAAAGTGAGCATGTTTCATAAGTCACATCCTTTCAGCCCCAGTATACTTTATCTGGATAAATATTACAACCGTTATCAGAATGTCATGATAATTTAACATTGGGTCATTTTTCCGGTATGTTATACTTTTCTTTGTAACATTGAAACAAAAAAGAAAGGGGATTTTATGCGAAAAATTGGAGGAAGCCTGACAGCACTTTTACTCGTGATCCTATTCGCGGTTAACGTGTCAGCACAGAGCTTCAGCGATATTTCAAGCCACTGGGCAAAAAAAGAGATCGAGGATCTTGTGGCAGATGGTGTCATTGCGGGTTATGAGGATGGAACCTTTCGTCCTTATGCAAGTGTAACAAGAGGCCAGTTTTTGGCGTATCTTGCCCGGGCGCTTGATTTGCCTGCCGGCGATTCTGCTTTTGTGGATGTGGGTCCTGGCAGCACTCTTTACCCTGAAATTGCCGCCGCGAAAAAAGCCGGTATCATCCAGGGGACAACCGAAGGAAAAGCGCTCCCGAACGAGGCCATTACCCGCTCTGATGTAGCGGTTATGCTGGATCGTGCCATGCAGTATAAAGGCGATTACATGGAGCGTACACCGTTAACCTTCACAGATGCGAAAGAAATTGGCGCTTATGCGTATGCATCGGTTGAGCGAATGACGCATTACGGACTGATTTATGGAACGGCAGATAATACATTCCTGCCAAAGAAAATAGCAACACGCGGCGAATCAGCTGTATTTATTCACCGGATGATGACAAAGCTTGGACTTCTTGGCACCGTTAAAGAGCCGATTGAAGTGCCAAAACCGGCTGATAATCAGGAAGTAATCGTTCCGATCAGCGATTATCAATATGTAAAGGTTCGTATGAATTCACGCGGCGTGCCGCTTTCATATGACCGCCAGGAAACGGACAAGCATATTGAATCAACAGACTATCATTATTACTACCATATGGGTTATGCTTCTAAACCACTCGGATCTCTTCGTGTAACCCTTCGCAAGCTGACAAACGGCGATACATTCGTCTTCACGAAATTTACTCACAATGCGGACAATACATATTCCGCTACTGTTTCCCTGCCGTTTTCACAGTCTGATAACTATTCACTTGCTAAATACAGCGATCAGGGTACCGTTGTTCGTGAACACCATGACGTATTTGGCATTGATGAAACGAGCCACCCAATCGGCGTGCTTTCTGCTAAAAAAGGGTCGGCGGTCACAGGCGAAGTCATGATGGGCAAAAACTATGTAGCTGTTCCGAAAGAACAGAAATATACAGACGGCGCCGTTTCCCGCATTCGTGTGCTTGATCAAGAGTATTCAGGTTATGACGTTCAGCAGGCCGGCAATACCGTTACGGCAAATATGAACATAACGGTAAAAGGCAACGCCATTTCAGATTCATGGGCGCTTGTGTCGGACAAGTCCTTGTTCCAGAGCTCATCTACACGCGATGAATGGTTTAAACGCACAATTGCCGAGTATATCTCGATCAATAACTGGCTCACAGCAGACGGTGCCTATACAAAGCTGCCTTGGTCGATCGAACCGGGCTATCAAATGGGCTACGGACGCAGCATCAACCGGATGCAGGCTGGAATTTATTTGACGGCTTACCAGGAACATAACGACCGTTATTTATATGACCTTGTGTTGAATGGAGTCGCGGATCTGGATGTATTCTCCGGTGGTGAAGTAACGAAAGGAACCCAGCCGCTTTTCTACACAGAATATACAAGCACGTGGCTGAAAAAATCATATGGCACGACAGCACCATATGTGGATACGCGTTTAAATGAAAATGCCGCAATGTTTTTGAAAAACACAGGCGAAGCACTTGGCATTGAAGCGTTAAAAGATGACAACTTAACGTATGCGAACTTCCTTGTAAACCAAAAATCACTCGGCAATATCATTCCGGTAACCGCATCAAGCTATATGATTTCAGATTACTATAAACCTGGTTCCAAGCAGACACATTCATCACTGAACCACGCACTAGGCGGCATGCGTTTCTTGATCGTCGCTTATGAGCAGACCGGTGATGAAAAGTATTTGAGGCCGATGCGCGAATTCAAAGCCGGTATTGAGAATTTATATCCAAAATGGATTCGTACCGACAGCACCCGAAAAGGCGACTTCTGGTATCAGGTCAATCCTGATTTAACCTTTGCCGGCAATGACTACGAGCTTTTAACGCTTTTGGATCTTTTGTTAAACCAGGAAGCGTTGGAGCGAATCGATATGCCGCGCAGCGCTGTGTTTGATCAAATGATACGGTCAAAAACAACGTATCTTGTCGAAAACAACCGTCCATTTATCGATGAAGTGGTGAAGAAGCTGAATGAACAGGGCTTCGGCGACTTGATCAGCGGTACACGGGCGGCAAGCACAGAACGGATCGACAGAGAAGAAATGCAAATGATCACAGATGTGCTGAATTCCGTTCCAAAATAAAAAAAGCGTTCCAGCTTCGAGCTGGAGCGCTTTTTCTTTTTAGTTGATGACCACTTATCACTCGGACGTTCTTTTTTTCGTCCAGCCGAGCGCCAAGGCGCCTTCTCCTAAGTGTGTGGCAATGACCGGGCCGAAGCTTGAAATGCTGATTTCGGCTTTCGGAAACTGCTGCTTTAATTCCGCTGTCCATTTCCGGGCCTCTTCCTCCCGGTTCGCATGAATGACAGATGCCTGCAGCGTGTCTCCGCCCCCATAATCTTCTCCGAACAAATCACCAATGCGTTTGAGCGCTTTTTTGCTTGTTCGAATTTTTTCAAATGGCGCGAGCCGCTTGTCTTCCACATGGAGAATCGGTTTTACTTGAAGCAGGCCGCCAATCAGCGCCTGTGCCCCGCTTAAACGTCCTCCCCGCTTTAAATGGTTTAAATCATCTACCATAAAGTACGCTTTCGTCCATTTTTTCATTTCGGCCAGCTCAGCCAAAATGGCATCCGGCGCTTTTCCTTCTTTGACCAATTCTGCCGCCCGCAGCACGTAAAAAGCCTGTGGTGCACAGCTGATTTCCGAATCAAATGAATACACATCTAACTCCTCTACCATGTCTGCGGCGGTAATGGATGACTGATAGGTGCCGCTCAGTTCACTTGATAAGTAAATGCCAATAACTGCATCGTACTCCTTGGCAATTTGTTCATACAGCTCAACAAAGTGGCCGATGACCGGCTGAGAGGTGGTGGGCAGCCTGCCTCCTTCATTCACTTTTCCGTAAAACTCTTCCATTGTGATATCGAGCTCTTCACGATATACATCCTCACCAAAAATAACGCTGAGCGGAATCATAAAAATATTAAGCTCCTCGCGCAGCGCTTTTGGAAGATAAGCGGTGCTGTCGGTCAAAATGGCCGTCTTCATCTGCTTATACCTGCCTTTTTCATTTTTTCATATCCCTTACATTTTAGCCCAATAGAGGTTGTTTTGCACCCCTTTTCCGGTAAGATAAAGAGGAGGAGGGATGATCATGAAATCTGCATGGCTTGTTTTGACGGGTGCCACACTATGGGGCACGATTGGTTTGTTTGTGCAAGGACTTTATACATACGGTTTCTCGCCTATCGATGTGGTGGCGCTGCGTGTACTCGGTTCCGCTTTGGTACTCTTTCTTTTTCTGCTCCTTTTTAAGCGTAACCTGCTTCATATTCAGCTGCGCGATTTATTTTTTTTCGCGGGCTGCGGCATTGTCAGCATTGTCTTTTTTAATTTATGCTTTTTTACTGTAATGGAACGATCCTCCAACTCCCTGGCTGTTGTGCTTTTGTATACCGGGCCGGTTTTTGTTGTGCTGCTGTCGCGCCTTTTTTTCAAAGAGCCGATGACGGGCGGCAAAGCGGTTGCGCTTTTGTTAACCGTGCTCGGCTGTATGCTTGCGGTAGGGCTTGTGCCGTCCGGCGACGCGGGCATGTCTCCCGGCACCATCTTCATTGGGCTTTTATCCGGCTTTTTTTATGCTTTGTATTCGATTTTCGGCAAATTTGTCGCCCATCGCTATCATTCTGTTACCATCACGGCTTACGCGATGCTGACGGCCTCCCTCTGCGTCGTACCGATGTCGGGGCTTGCGGCAAATCAAGCGCAATTGCTGGAGCCGGCGGTTCTTTGGAATACGTTTGGCCTGGCCGTGTTATCAACGGTTTTTGCTTACAGCTTCTACACCGCGGGTCTTTCTCAAATGGAATCCGGCCGTGCAGCTATTTTAGCAGTGGCCGAACCCGTGGTAGCCATTTGGATCGGCATTCTTCTTTTTGGAGACAAGCTGACGATATGGCAGGCTGGCGGCATTCTTTGTATTTTAGCAGCTGTCCTGTTCACGATTGAGCGGCGCCCGGCAGGAAAAGCAAAGTCCCAACGTCTGTTTTTCAACCCAGAAAATCGGAATAAGGACCGAAAAACACTGTAATTCTCTTTTTTCGAGCTGTTCATCCTGAAAGTCTAACTGCACAAAAAGGGTGTCTCATAAGCCGATTTTTCGTCTTAGAGACACCCTTTCTGCATTCTAACTTATCCATTCACCAGGCTTCTTGCTGGAAAGTATCGATGGGATTGTTTGATTCGATTGATGTATCCCGCTTCGGATTATTCCGCCAGCATGCGATACGGCTGTTCGAGCATTCCTTTTAGCGTCTGCAGGAAAGCGGCTGCCGGGGAGCCGTCAATCGCACGGTGGTCGAATGTCAGGCTGAGCGGCTGAATGTGCCGCTTTTGCAGTTCATCTCCCATAAATACTGCTTCCGGCATCGCTCGGCCGAGGCCTAGAATACCGATCTCTGGCGGGTTCAAAACAGGTGTAAAAAACTCCACCTCGTAGTTTCCAAGATTGGTAATTGTAAACGTTGAGCCTTTTAACGTTTCCGCCTGGATACGGCCGCCTCTAACGTCGTCCGCGTTGGAGCGGATCCGGCTGGATAAGTCTCTCAGCGACAGGCGGCACGCGTCATTGATTACCGGCACCATCAAGCCGCCATCCAGTGCTACTGCGATTCCGAGATGGACGCGGTCGTGCAGGGCAAGCTGGCCATTCTCAAGGGTCGCGTTCATTTCCGGATGCTTTTTCAGCGAAGCGATAACCGCTTTCGCAACAAAGTCAGTCAGCGTAAGCTTCACGCCGCTTTCTGCCAGCGACTCATTCATCTGCTGGCGAATCGTCATTAAATCCGTTACATCTGCCCTCATCGTAATGGTCAGCTGCGCGGTTGTCTGCAGGCTGTCAAACATGCGCTCCGCGATCACCTTGCGCATACCGGCAAGCGGTTTGCCTGATGCAGAAGAGCGGGAAGACATCGGCTCTACGTCTGCTTCCGGCGCCGGCTGAACGGTTGCGGCGGCCGGCTGTGTATTGTGGTTTAAGTGGCGTTCCACATCAGACCGGGTAATCCGCCCATTCGGCCCCGTTCCCGGAATGCCGGTTACATCCAGATCATGTTCCCTGGCAAGCTTGCGGGCAGCCGGTGAAATACGGGTTCTGCCGCCATTTCTTTGCACTTTTGCGGCGGCCGGCTCAGGTGTCTGTTCAATCGAAGCCGGTATTTCTTCCGGCATATCCGGCGCTTCCTGATGAAGCTCGGCTTGAGATGCGTTTACCGCTTTCGTTTCTTCTCCTGCTGCACCGACAAACCCGATCGCTTCGCCGACTTTTACCACTTCATCCGGAGACGCCTCGATTTTCAGCAAAACCCCGTCTGCCGGCGCTTCTATATCTTTCTCAATTTTATCTGAGCTGATCACGGCGACTGAATCCCCTTTTTTTACTTCATCACCCTCCTGCTTCAGCCATTCAACGATCGTTCCTTCTTCCATCCCCATACCGAGCTTCGGCATAATCAACTTTACAGCCATCGCTAATCCCCCTTTATATCACCAATTCGCTGCCGGTCATTTCCTGAACGGCTTTGATGATTTTATCTGGTGTTGGCAAATAAATGTCTTCCAAAGATGGAGCGAATGGAACCGGTGTATGCGGCGCAGTGACCATTTTGATCGGCGCATCCAGATAGTCAAATCCTTTGTCAGCCACAAGAGCAGCGATGTCGGTTGCCGCACTGCAGCGCGGATTGGCTTCATCGACGACAATAAGCCGCCCTGTTTTTTCAACCGACGATAAAATCGTATCCTCATCAAGCGGTGACAGAGTGCGCGGGTCGATAATTTCGGCTTCTACTCCATTCTTAGACAGCTCCGCCGCTGCTTTGATGGCGGTGTGCACCATTTTGCCGATCGCTACAATGGTCACGTCTTCCCCTTTTCGCTTAATATCGGCTTTTCCAAAGGGAATGCGGTATGACCCTTCCGGCACTTCCCCTTTCATCGTGTACAGCGTTTTGTCTTCAAAAAAGACGACCAAATCATCATCAAAAATAGATTCGAGAAGAAGCCCTTTCGCATCATACGGAGTGGATGGAATGACGACTTTAAGGCCCGGAATATGCGTAAAAAAAGAATACAAGCTTTGAGAATGCTGGGCTGCGGCACGGAAGCCTGCACCATGCATCGTCCGAATGGTGAGCGGCACTTTCGCTTTTCCGCCAAACATGTAGCGCAGCTTAGCCCCCTGGTTCATCACTTCATCCAGACAGCTACCGATAAAGTCATTAAACATCAGCTCGGCGATCGGGCGCATTCCGGTAGCAGCTGCGGTCACCGCTGCACCGATGTAGCCCGCTTCCGCTATCGGTGTATCAATAACCCGCTCCCGGCCAAATTCCTGTACAAGCCCTTTTGTAACCCCCATTACGCCGCCCCAGGCTTCTTCATCCTGCAGGTGGTCTACCGCTGCTCCGCCCGCTACATCTTCACCGAGCAGAATCACATCTTGATCTTCTCTCATCGAAAGAGCCATTGCTTCGTTTACGGCCTGTGAAAAAGTGATTTGACGCGTCATCGTGCAGCACCCCCATCTGTTTTATACGATACATACACATCTTCCATCAGCTGCTCTGGAAGCGGATATGGGCTCCTTTCCGCAAACTCGACGGCACGATCCACGGCTCTCCGCACATCGTCATCCATTTGGTCAAGCTCCGCTTCAGTCATAATCCCCTGCTCAGTTAAGTATGTGTAAAACTTTTTAATGGCATCGAGGTCATCCAGATGCTTGACTTTCTCTTCGCCTTTATATGTCTGGGCATCCCCTTCAAAATGGCCGTAGTTCCGATATGTGATACATTCGATTAATGTCGGTCCTTCGCCATTCCGGGCCCGCTCTACTGCCCGCTGCGCAGCTTCCCGCACCGCCATCACATCTTTTCCGTCTACCGTTTCGCCTGGAATGCCATAGCCGATGGCCCGGTCAGCAATCGACTTACAGCTGGAAGCGTAGTGGAAAGGCGTCGCTTCCGCAAATCCATTGTTTTCCGCGACAAAAATAACCGGTAAGTTCCAGATCGCTGCCATGTTAATGCCTTCATGGAACGTTCCGTGGTTATTGGCGCCATCCCCGAAAAAGCAAACCGCCACGCCGCCTGTTTTTTTCAATTTATGCGTCAAGCCGGCCCCGACAGCCAGCGGAAATCCCCCGCCCACAATTCCATTCGCCCCGAGCATTCCTTTTTCCACGTCAGCAATATGCATCGAGCCGCCTTTGCCTTTGCAGAGCCCGGTCGCTCTTCCGTAAATCTCTGCCATCATGCCCTCTAAATCACAGCCTTTGGCAATACAGTGGCCGTGGCCGCGATGGGTGCTTGTAATGTAATCCTTATCGTCGAGATGAGAGCAAAGGCCGACTGCAATCGCTTCTTCCCCTGCATACAAATGAACAAAGCCAGGCAGAATCCCCGTTCCGAAAATATCGTGAACCCGGTCTTCAAAGTGGCGTATTTCAAGCATTTTTTCGAACATCCATGTGGCTTCTTCTTTCGAAATAGTCGGCTGGTTTGTTTGCGTTTGTGACACTGGTACCCTCTCCCTTTCATTGATAAATGAAATAGAAAACGCTTTCTATATCTTTAATGCAAACATCGTGCCAATTCGAAAGGGCACCCGAATAAAGGAATATCCCAACCCAAAACATCATTTTTCCCGCCGCTGTCCCACCATGTCTCAATTCATCTCATATTGTTTCAGCTTCCGGTAAAAAGTGCTGCGGGGCATTCCAAGCTGTTTTGCTGCAGTAGGAGCATGGCCTTTTGCTTCTTTCAATACCCGCATAAATTCTTCCCGTTCGATTTCCTGGCGGCTTGTCCATTGTTTCTCATCCTCTGTCTCAAATGAGATCATGCAGTCCGCCGGCGATAAATCCGCTGGCACATCATCGCCATACAAAATACGAATACGATCCAAAATATTAAACAGCTCGCGGAAGTTTCCCGGGAATGAGTGCTGCTTCAGAACATGCAGGAGAGATGCCGGAACCATTCCTTTCCAATGTGTCCGTTTCTGGTAGTCCTGGATAAAACGTTCAAGATCGCAAAGCCGGTGGCGAAGCGGCGGCAGACTCAATGGAAACACATAAATCCGGTAAAAAAGATCCTCTCGCAGCTGTCCTTTCTTTACAAGGTCAATTAAGTTCCGGTGGGTAGCAGTAATAATCCGAATATTAACGGGGACGGGCTTGGAGGCACCAACCGGCATCACCTCCTGCTCCTGCAAAACACGCAGCAATGAAATCTGCATTTGCTCTGAAATATCACCAATCTCATCTAGAAACAGCGTGCCTCCGTCCGCATCGCGGATTTTCCCCCGGCGGCCGCTTCTGCTTGCGCCTGTAAAAGAGCCTCCTTCATAGCCGAATAACTCGCTTTCCATCAACGAAGGCGGGATGGCACCGCAGTTTACGGCAATAAACGGACCATTTTGGCGGCTGCTGTTTTCGTGAATAGCCCGCGCCAAAATTTCTTTTCCTGTGCCGGTTTCACCGTGAATGTGCACGGCTGCGTCTGTTTTAGCAACGCGTTCTGCCTGCCAAAGCACATGCTGGAATGGTTCTGCTGTACCAATGACCCCACTGTAATGAAAGGTATTGATCCAGCCGGGCGCAGCCGGTGCTTTTTTTGCAGCTGAAAACTGAACGAGGCGGCCAATTTGGTAGGAGCGCGGTTCATCGAATACATCCCGCATAACATCCTGTACCCAGGCCCTGTCCGGCAGATCCTCAAGCGGAAACGGCAAGGTCATTTGACACTTCTCTTTCATCGTGTCGTTCATCCATATAACCAAACCGGATGCAGAAACCGCCGCAATCGGAGCGGGGTGCTGGCGATAAAAAGAGGCCGTCATAATAAGCGACTGTTCGTCCATTTTCTCCATCGCTGCCCACTGCTGCTCGACCGCAAAAGAAGCGGCACATACAGCCGCCAGCATATGTTCATGACGGGAATCCTCCACAGGGCTTGTGATGTCCAATACACCTAAAAGCGTACCGTCCGGCGTGTGGATGGGAGCCGCTGAGCAGGAAAAGTGCTGGGAGGCGACCGAGTAATGCTCTGTGCCGACCACTGTAATGGCTTCTCCTGTTCTGAGAGCGGTTCCAACTGCATTCGTGCCAACGACGTCTTCTGTCCATCTGGAGCCTTCAATAAAATTGATTTTAGAGGCCTGCTTTAAAGCCGGGTCCGGACCGCGCGCTGCTAAAATGTAGCCGTCCTTATCAATAAGCAGGATGATCGTGTTTGCCTGGCGGATTGAAGTGATCATTTTATCCATAATGGGAGCTGCAATCGAAGCAAGCCGGTCATTTTTCTCCAGCCGCGTGCGAAGCTGATCCGGTGTTAAAATGTCGCTTCCTTTGCCGTCGTATGGATTGACCCCGCTCCTCTGGCATAAATACCAGGACTCTTCGATCCGTTTTTGCAGACGTGCCGTATCGAGCACTCCTTCTCTCACGAAGCGCTGCCATACATTCCGATTCACCGTTTCATTGGTCATTGAAAAACCTCCCCGTTTTGAAAATGAAACATGCCTGCCCTCCGCCTAAAAGCCTTTCCTTCCGATTTTTCGTACGCTCACTCATTGCAAAACAAAAAAAGCGGATAAAAGGCGATTCCTTTTATCCGCTTGTCAGCCCACGGCTTACCCGGCAAATACTTCTGTCCATTCTTGACGTTTAGCAAGCATATTGCGCGCGACTTCTTTTGCACCTTCCAGGCTGTGGCTTGCTGCCCAGCCGCACTGCACTTCGTTGCAGGCAGGCACCTCTGTCGCTTCCAGCACGTCTTGTAATGTTTTTTCAAGGATGTTTAAAATGTCATCGTAATCTTCGTGATTGATCACAGCGATGTAGTAGCCTGTCTGGCATCCCATTGGGCTGATGTCAACAATTTTATCCGAATGGTTACGGCTGAATTCCGCCATCATGTGCTCCAATGAATGAAGAGCTGGCATTTCCATATGCTCCTTGTTCGGCTGGCAGAAACGAATATCGTATTTTAAAATTTTGTCCCCGTTTTGGCCTTCTTTTACGCCGGCAAGGCGGACATAAGGCGCTTTTACTTTTGTATGGTCTAAATTAAAGCTTTCTACGTTCATTTCTTTTGTCATGTTTAAAAACCTCTTTTCTTTTTACTATATCATTCCATCGCAAAAAGGGAAACTTGCTTCCAGCTTCCCTCTTCTTTTTGAAATACCATCATCTGCCGGGTGGTCTGGCTGACTTCTTTGCCTGTTTTGATATCCTTCGACGTCGATTTCATATTCATGAAAACGTTGGCGGTTTGAGCCGTTTGATCGTACTGGATAATCGTTATATTTGCCGGCTCCATCACAGCATCAAATGTTTGAAATACTTTTTGTACATACGCTTTTTCTTCATCATAGTCAAATGACTTCGGATTTTTGGAAATAGCCGCCATATAGCCATCAAGATCTTTGTTATTGAATGACTGGATTTGCTGGTTCAGCGCAGCCAGAATAGCCGCCCTTTCCTCGGGGGGAATATTACTTGCTTCTTCAATAGGCGCCCGCACTGTGTCACTTTCTTTTGTTTCGGCTGTTCCGTGTGTTTCCTGCCCGGTGCGGCTTGATTCACCGTCCTCTGCTGAGTAAGCGGCCCGGTCGTTTTTCTCTCCGCATCCTGTGAGCAGTACACCGGTTAAAAAAAGAGCAGCTGTCCATTTATGGTTCACCGTCCGTGCACATCCTTCCAAGGCCTGTCCAAAAGAAATGCGGCATCGCACCTCCCGCCTTTGATCCTTATTTCTTTTTTATTGTAAAAGAAAAAAGGGCCGCGCTCAACCAGCGCAGGCCGTTTTTTCAATAATAACGTCTGAAGGGCGGACGGCCGTAGAAAATCGGCGTCAATAAGCTTCCTGTTAAGCCGCCGAAAAATCCACCTAAAAATGGATTCTGGTAGCCGCCATAGTAATAAGGAGGCTGATAATACGGCGGGTATGGCGGATACGGATAATAATAAGGCGGGCGTACATTGAACGGACTCATCTTCATCGCTCCTTTCGCTTGTAGTGTATGCAGCAAAAGAAAGGGTGGTGAGTGCCCGGTTATCGTGGTGAATAGGTGCCGCCTCTCGTTTATCCGCCGTTCTTCTAAAAAAAAAGCCCCATCAAGGGACTTTTTTAGTTTTTTAGCGAACTTCCACCCAGCCTTTTTTGATGGCTGTTACAACCGCTTGTGTGCGGTCATTTACATTCATTTTTTGCAAGATGTTGCTCACATGGTTTTTAACTGTTTTCTCGCTGATATATAGAGCTTCCCCGATACCACGGTTGCTTTTTCCGTCAGCCAGCAGCTGAAGTACTTCGCACTCGCGGCGTGTCAGCAGGTGAAGCGGACGGACAACCTCTGTTTGTTGGAACCCTTTTCCTTTTCCGTCATCTGTTGAAAGACGGCGGTAATCCGCAATCAGGTTGTGCGTCACACGCGGGTGAAGATATGATCCGCCATCTGCCACCACTTTAACTGCTTCTACGAGCTCTTCTGCATCCATTTCCTTCAGCAGGTAACCGAGTGCGCCGGACTGAAGGGCATGGGTTACATAGTTTTCATCATCGTGAATCGACAAAATAATGACTTTTGTGTCCGGGTGTTTATCTACGAGCTTGCGTGTTGCTTCCACTCCATTCACTTCCGGCATGTTAATATCCATGATGACAACATCCGGGTTGTACTCTTCAACGAGCGAAAGTGCTTCCGTTCCGTCATCTCCCTCTGCAAGCACTTCAAACGACTCTTCAAAATCAAGAATACGTTTTACCCCTTCACGGAATAATTGATGGTCGTCAATAATAACAATTTTCGTTGTCATCGTCTTTCCTCCTCTAAGTCAATGGCTGCTCAATGATTGGAACGCTGATTAAAACGACTGTTCCTTCAGCTGGTTTCGACCGAATCGTAATGTCTCCATCCAGCAGGTCAATTCGCTCCTTCATTCCCATTATGCCAAAAGAGCCTGATTTTTTCTTGTTCACGTCAAACCCTTTGCCGTTGTCTTTCACAACAGCTAATACTTGCTCTTTTTTTATTTCCAGTTTTACTTGAATCTCAGTTGCATTTGCATGTTTTAATGCATTTTGGACAGACTCCTGAATCAGCCGGAACAGCGCTACTTCCATATTGGACGGAAGCCGTTTTTCAAGACCGATGTTGGAAAACGTGATGTCCGGCGCAGCGTTTTGAGAACGGATGTATTCGCTGACAGTAGCTAAATACTTTTTAAGCGTTGGAATCAAGCCAAGGTCATCGAGCGCCATCGGACGCAGATCGTAAATAATCCGGCGCACTTCATACAGCGCGGAGCGGACCATTTTTTTCAGATCGCGAATTTCCTTGAAGGCCGCTTCCACGCCCCGTTCGCGGTACAGCTTCTCGATTAAATCGGAACGCATTAATACGTTCGCCATCATCTGAGCCGGCCCGTCATGAATCTCGCGGGATAAACGCTTTCGTTCTTCTTCCTGTGCTTCCATCACCTGCAGGCCAAAAGCCTGCTTGGACTGGGCATCTTCAAGCGCCCGGCCGAACGCCTTCATATCCTGGGTTAAATAGTTCAGGACAACAGCGGTTTGTGAAATAAGCTGTTCCGCCCGCTCGATCGTTGTATGTACGGATAAAAGCCGGCGGTCCAGTTCATTGCGGCGGTCTATGAGCTGCTTTTCGTTTTGCCGCAAAACGAGCAGCTTCACTTGTAAATCATGAGCCTGTTCATAGGCCTTGCGCACAACTTCCTCTGAATGTACAGAAAAGTCGCGGCTTACTTCTGAAAGCCGCTTTCGTGCCATTTTCACTTTTCGTTCCAGTGCTTCCTGTTCTACAATGGAGGAATGAATTTGGCTTTTGATCTGCTGGAGCTCTTTCAATAGGGCTTCATAATCAACCCTGCTTTGTTCAGCAATTGAAAAAATTTGGCCTTTGCTTTGATCAACGGTTTCCACCATTTTATCCAAAATTGTATCAAGAAGTTTGGTATCCGAGTTTCGCATTAACATAAGCGGTTTCCTTCCAAATGAAATGAATGGGACCTGTCCAAAAGATACAGCACCTATTTCACACAGCTATATCTTTTGATGGTGGAAATAATGCATAGTTTACCTTAAATCACTCAAAAAAGACCCGGTGAAAATCTCACACGGAAAGGACATTCTCATTATATCATTACAGGAGGAAACGAACATTAAAGTTTATTTACGATTCGTTTAAAAGTATTTCGAAGCATGTCTCTTTTCATCCGGACTTTTTTCCTTTACGATAAACTATCAATACCGAATACCCTTATTTCTCATTTTTAAACCTAATAAGGAGGAATTTTTTTGTTATCTTACTACAAAACGGTGAAAACAGCCGGCACTCATGAAATTGTCATTCAAAAATCGCGTTTTATCGCACATACCGCGAGAGTAGAATCTGCTGAGGAAGCGATCGCGTTTATTGACCAAATTAAAAAACAGCACTGGAATGCAACGCATAACTGCTCTGCTTATATGATTGGCGAGCACGACCACATTCAAAAAGCAAACGATGATGGCGAACCGTCCGGCACTGCCGGCCTGCCTATTTTGGAAGTCATAAAAAAAAGAGAACTGAAAGATACAGCGATCGTAGTGACACGCTACTTTGGCGGCATTAAACTCGGAGCGGGAGGCCTGATCCGCGCATACGGCAAAGCCGCATCTGAAGGCTTGAATGCAGCCGGCATTGTCGAACGCCGTCTTATGAAGGTTATGACAGCCTCGATTGATTATACATGGCTTGGCAAAATTGAAAACGAACTGCGTGCCTCCAGTTATGAATTAAAAGAAATCCGTTATGCGGAAGGCGTAGAGGTGGACGTGTTTGTGGAAGAAGGGCAAGCCGGCGCTTTTTGCGGATGGATAACGGAACTGACAAACGGGCAGGCTGTTTTCAAAGAAGGCGACGTTTTATACATGGAAAAAGAAGTCGAATTTTAAAAAAATTTGAATGAACTTATCCTTTCATAGTAAAATAGTAGATGGTTTAAAATTTGATATTACATCTAAAAGGAGATAAATACATGAGTTCACCCAATCAACGCATGGGTCGGCGCCGAAAGAAAACGCAAAAACGCCGTATTTTATTTTTTACGCTTTTTCTTCCGGTGCTGCTCGTTGTTTTTACTGGTGCAGGCTACGGCGCTTTTCTTTATAAGAAAGCCGAAACGATTGTATCAGATTCTTATATGACGGACGGACGCGAAAAATCGGCCCTGCGTGATGCGGACGTTCATCCGCTTGAGGATAATATTTCAATTTTGTTTATGGGAATTGATGACAATAACAAACGGAAATATGGGGACAATACCCGGACAGATGCACTTGTCTTGGCTACGTTAAATGTAAAAGACAAAACGATTAAAATGCTTAGTATTCCACGTGACACGTATGCATACATCCCCGAAGAAGATGATTACAATAAAATTAACCATGCACACGTTGTCGGCGGCCCGACGGCTACGATCGAAGCGGTTGAGGAACTGCTTGATGTACCAGTCGACTACTACGTGCGCTTAAACTTCTACGCTTTCGTTGACGTCGTCAACGCATTAGACGGCATTAAATTTAATGTACCGTACGACATTAGAGAAAAAGATTCAAGCGACGTCCACTATACGTACGTTAAAGAAGGACTTCAAACATTAAACGGAGAAGAAGCATTAGCGGTGGCCCGGACACGTCATGCCGACAGCGATATTGAGCGCGGCAAACGCCAGCAGCAGATCCTTCAGGCCATTGCGAAAAAAGCGACTTCCTTTAACTCCATTACGAAATATGATGAATTACTAGAAGCAGTTGGTTCCAACATGCGGACAAACCTGACGTTCAGTGAAATGAAATCGCTCATTACGTACGCAGAAACTGACCAAGGCTTAAATTATGAGTCCCTTGCGCTTAAAGGAGCAGACGACTTCCTGCCTTCAGGTGCTTATATTTACCGGGCGGATGAAACAGAACTTGAAGTGGTCAAAGGCAAATTACAGCGCCATCTTGATATCGAGCCATCCGATGATTCAGATGAAGACAGCGAATCCGAAGAGGAATCATACAGCACAGAATAAAAGAAAACCCGCTATCCTAATTGATAGCGGGTTTTCATTGTATAGACAAAGTCTTTCGCTTTTAAAAAAGAGCCGATAAGTGGTGTTAAAGATCCATAAGCAAGGAATGAATAGACATTTTCTCTTTTTCAACAGAAAGTTACGACCTTATTCGCTTTATACCATCTTGTCGCAAGCCACTTGGCGGCGGGAGGGCAGCACAGACTCCTATAGGACAAACGGGCAGCTCAGACCGGTGGAGCCGCCGGGCGAAGTCGGGCTCAGCGCCTGCCCCATGGAAAGCGGAGCTGCCTGGACGCCGCTGGTCCATCCCATTCATGTGCACAGTCATTCATATCATTTATCTACAGTCTGAAACCCGCTATCCTAAGACAGCGGATTTTTTGAACTGCGACAGCTCTCTGTTGTTTTGCTTTGTTCACGTAAAAACCGCTGTCTTTATAGACAGCGGTTTTTACTGATTACATATTCTTTTTTGTTCCGCCTCTGACAAAGTTCAAAAGCGGCTTATAGTCGTTGCCGATAAGCCCGATGCTTTCAACGAAAATTTCAATGGCAATGGTAATCACAGCCATCATAATAATGGCACCCCATAGCGTGGCCATTGAGAAAATAATCGCTGCAAGGCCGAACATCATCGCGATCATATAAATGATCAAAACGGTTTGTTTATGTGTATAGCCTGTCCGAAGCAGGCAGTGATGAAGATGCGATTTATCTGGTGCAGAAATAGGCTGCTTGTTCAGCTTCCGGCGGATAATCGCAAAAATCGTATCCGAAATCGGCACACCCAGAATGATAATCGGAATAATCAAGGAAACAACGGTGATATTTTTAAAGCCAAGCAGGGATACGACGGAAATAATAAAGCCGAGAAACAGCGCGCCCGTATCTCCCATAAAGATTTTTGCAGGATGGAAATTATACTTTAAAAAGCCGATTGTGCTGGCCGCCACAATAAGCGCGATGCTCATAACGTACACATCGCCTTTTAAAAAGGCCATAAAACTGATGGTAAACAAAGCAATCGTTGAAACACCGGCTGCCAGTCCGTCCAGACCATCAATTAAATTAATGGCATTTGTAATCGCCACAATCCAGATAATCGTCAATGGAATACTTAAAAAACTGTTGAATTCAATGGTCCCGCCAAACGGCAGGTTAAAGAAATCAAGGCGGACATCTCCATAGACAACGACCACAAGAGCAGCTGCAATTTGTCCGGCAAGCTTCACTTTTGCGGAAAGCTCAAAGCGGTCATCAAACACGCCCGTCAGGATGATAATAAAACTTCCAATGATAATAGCGGGGTTCATCAGCGGCAGATCGTACGGTGCGTCCGGACGCAAAACAAGCATGCCAATCAAGAAGCTGATAAAGATGGCCAGCCCGCCCATACGCGGCATAATACGCTGATGCACTTTCCGGTAGTTTGGTTTGTCAACAGCTCCAATGGCGATAGCGAATTTTTTCACAAATGGTGTAATGGCTAGAGAAGCCAGTACACAGATAATAAAAGCAACAACCATAAGATCCTCCCTCTGTTGGCCAGAAGCATAGTGTATATGATGAACGTCATTATTTTTATTTGCCCTCAATTTCAACATTATAAGCCCAAACCATCATTATATCCACCATAAACATGAAAAAGACCTGATATTTTCTTTCATGCTGTCTTCTGTTAAGATAAGGATGGGCAGCTGCATGCACGGCATCCAGCTATCATGCCTTTGTAAACCGCATGAGACGGGCCCATGGACGTATTCTGGGGAGTGAAATAAATTGGTTTCATTGTTTCGAAAAAAAGATGCTGCCGATCGGCAGTTAAAAACATACCGAAAACTTGTAACAGCTATCAATGCGCAGGAAGCAGCCGTTGAGGGCTTAACAGACGAAGAGCTGCGCGGCAAAACAGCAGAATTTAAAGAGCGTCTTGCCGGCGGTGCTTCCATTGAAGACATTAAAACAGAGGCGTTTGCCGTTGTACGCGAAGCGGCCAAACGTGTTCTTGGCATGCGCCATTACGATGTTCAGCTCATTGGCGGCCTGATTTTATCCGATGCCAACATTGCGGAAATGGCAACCGGCGAAGGAAAAACGCTCGTCGCTTCCCTGCCAAGCTACCTGCGCGCCCTTGAGAGCAAGGGCGTTCACGTGATTACCGTAAATGAATATTTGGCGAAACGCGACCGTGACAAAATCGGACCGCTTCATGAATTTCTCGGCCTGAGCGTTGGCTTAAATGTGCCCCTTATGGACCCTAAAGAAAAGCAGGAAGCTTACAATGCGGACATTACATACGGAGTCGGAACAGAATTTGGATTTGATTACCTGCGTGACAACATGGTCTGGCACCCTTCTCAGCGTGTTCAGCGTCCGTACCATTTCGCTATTATTGACGAAGTGGACAGCGTTTTAATCGACGAAGCCAAAACACCGCTTATTATTGCCGGCAAAATGCCGCCTGCCGCTGACCTTCATTACATCGGTTCACGTGTAGCCAAGCGTTTTGTCCGGGATGAGGACTATCATTTAGATGATGAAACAAAAGCGGTCAGCTTAACTGACGGCGGGATTGAAAAAGTCGAAAAAGCGTTTGGCATTAATAATTTATACGAACTGGAACACCAAACACTTTATCACTATATGATTCAGGCGGTCCGGGCGCACGTGATGTTTGAAAAAGACGTGGACTATATCGTAAAAGATGGAAAAATTCTCCTCGTCGATATGTTTACCGGCCGGACGATGGAAGGCAGAACGCTGTCAGACGGCCTTCACCAGGCGATTGAAGCAAAAGAAGGCCTGGAAATAACGGATGAAAACAAAACACAGGCTTCCATTACAATTCAAAACTACTTCCGTATGTATCCATTCTTATCGGGCATGACCGGTACGGCAAAAACAGAAGAAAAAGAACTGCTCGATGTTTATAACATGCAGGTCATCCCGGTTCCAACCAACCGGCCGGTGCAGCGTGTGGACATGCCTGACCGCATTTACCGGACAATAGAGGAAAAATACGCCGCTGTCACAGCAGAAACGGCTGAGCGACATGCAAGCGGACAGCCTGTATTAGTCGGAACCACTTCTATTTTGCAGTCCGAAAAAATCGCCCGGCACTTTGAAGATGCCGGCTTGTCTTTTGAGCTGTTAAACGCAAAAAGTGTAGAGCAGGAAGTGGAGCTTATTTCCCGTTCCGGCCAGCGCGGCCACATTACCATTGCGACAAACATGGCCGGACGCGGCACCGATATTCTGCTTGGGGAAGGCGTACCGGAACTCGGCGGTCTTCACGTGATCGGCACTGAGCGACATGAAAGCCGCCGCATCGACAACCAGCTCAAAGGCCGGGCCGGGCGCCAGGGTGACCCTGGGTCAAGTGAATTTATCATTTCACTGGAAGACGCGATGTTCCGCCGTTTTGCAAAGGATGATTTAGCAAAGCTTGAGAAAAAGATACAGACAAACGGCGAGGGTCTTGTTACAAATAAAAAAATACACGAATTTGTGGACCGCGTTCAGCGGATTGTCGAAGGCTCTAATTATTCGATTCGCGAGTATAACTTAAAACTCGATGATGTTATTAATGAGCAGCGCGGTGTTATTTTCGGACTGCGCAACGCCATTATTGATGACGAGTCTCAAAAGGATCGTCTTGCAGATATGATTAAGCGTTCGGTCCAGGAAGAAATCGACCACTATTGCCACGAGGAAGCAGAACCCGAAGAATGGGCGCTCGACATTCTTTCCGGTCATCTTCAAGCGATGTTTGGCGGACGCGAGATTCCCCTTCCGGAAGAAGTCTCTAGCAAAAAAGAAGTGGAGCGTACAGTTGAACCTGTTTTATCTGGCTATCTCGCCTGGGTAAACAGTGAATATGATCCTTCCTGGGATGAAGGCATTAAACGGATCATGACAGCCGATCTGGATGCCGCTTGGGTTCACCACCTGGAACAAATGACCCGCTTAAAAGAAGGCATTGGCCTGCGCCATTACCAGCAGGAAGATCCGATGCGCATTTATGCACGTGAAGGACTACAGCTTTTCCAAACGTCTTACCGCGACCTGCTTCGTTCTATTTCTGCCAAAACGGCCGCTTTAATGACGGAATTAACGAAAAAGGAGAATTAACCGATGTTTTCTTTCTTTAAACGAAAAGGGAAAAATGACGATACACTAAAAAATGATGGACGTGAAGCTTCTGTTTCTGCCGCCGATGTCACTGGCGGAGAAACAGAAGCCGGCACTGAGGAAGTAACAACAGACTTGTCGCTTCATCCGTCCCAGACGGTTACTCAAGAGCAAATGTATGTACTGCGTTTTTTAAATAACGAACTGCCGCCGCTTAAACGAAACCAGCTGTCTCTTTCCGGCATTGAGTGGAGCGAACAGCCGAATGGCATTGCGGTTTCCGCTTTTGTCCGCAATACCGTTGAGCGGGAGATTACACTCGGCGAGGTCCCTCTTCTTTTGCTGAATGAAAAAAATGAACTCAAAGCGCGGGATACGTTTAATTTAAAAGATCTCGGCTCACTGCCGGCTGACTCAAGCCGTCCGTGGACGTTTCTTTTTCCTGCTGCGTCTCTTGACCCACGGGTTGAGCTGGGCAAGGAAAACTGGTCGGTTGCGTTTGATTTAACATCGCGCAAGCATAAGCTTGATCTTGATGAAAAATGGGACAAGACCCTGCCCGAAGAGCAAAAAGAAAATCTGAAGCGTATTGTGGAGAAGCTCGGAAATCCCGCTAAAAATGAACTTAATTTTACGGGATTAAGCGCCGCTACACTCGATAATGGAGATTTAACGATTTCTCTGCTGATCCGAAATGGGTATGAACGCAATGTAAATATCGAAAAACTGCCGCTGCAGCTTTTTGATGCAGCCGGCGACCTTGTTGCCCATGGCCAATTCAACGTCGGTGATTTTGAAGTAAAAGCGAATACAACAAAGCCGTGGTCATTTGTTTTTCCGGCCTCACTTGTCCAAAAAGAAAATGCCGATTTCTCCAAATGGAGTGTTCGGGTAAGCAAATAAAAAAAGTGCGCTTATCGTCAGCTGGACTGATGATAAGCGCACTTTTTTAGTGAGGTGCAATAAAATAAGCACCTGCCATACCGGACAGATGCTCACAGCTTGTACCAACCACGTTCTAGCAAAACGAGTTATTTACATACAAAACGGAAACTATAAGTCCATTCTATCATATCTTTTTGCACTTACAACTGTTATTTTCATAATTGAAGCGGCCTCACGGCTTATTGTCGAAAAATGAGAGCTGTAGTATGATTAAGGCTGTCGTTAACCGTTATGTTAACGCAATCATCCATTTTAATAGATAAACAGAAATTTTCTTTCCTTAGACTCTGCCTGCAAGGAAGTAGTATGCAAGTTTTTATTTTAACGTTAAGGTGTGATATACGTGAAGCAGTCCAGACGATTTCTGGCAATCTTTTTTTCTCTTTTCTTTTTGGCGATTGTGCCGCTTGCTGCCCTGAACTATCTGATTGACCCTCTTTGGACATTCAGCCCGAAGCATGCCTGGAATGACCGCCAGGATGTGATTAATGAACGGCAGCAAAAAACAAATCGGATTTACTTTCAGCCCTTTTCCTATGATACGATCCTGCTCGGTTCCAGCCGGTCTACTTACATCGATCAGCACGAGTTTAAAAGCATGAAGGTATACAATTATTCCGTCAGTAATATGTCGATTCGCGAGTACGACACTTTCCTGGCTTTCGCGGAAAAACATAGTGAACAGCCGATCCAGCGCGTAATTTTAGGACTCGATTTCTTTAAATCGTCTGTGCAGGAAAGCAGCCAGCCCTATTCACTGACCAACTATGAAAAACAGTTTGAAGATCCGCTGTACCGGTTTAAAAATTTACTGTCGCTTGATACGCTGAAGTATTCACTGAAAGACGCCCGTATGTCTATCACAAATGAGGTATCGCTTGAACGTGTATATAATCGGGAAAATGTAGCGGACGCCAAAGAAATTTCCCAAAAAGAGCGTGAAGAACAAACAGCACAAAAAATCAATCGCTTTAAACAAGAATTCTATGGAAGCCACTATGTGTATAACCCGAGATACAAGGAATATTTAACGATATTCAACAAACGCCACCCGAATGTAGAAAAAATCATTTATACGACGCCGATTTCAATGGAGCTGTTTGATGCACTTGTTGAAACGGGCCATCTTAAAGACTATGAACAATGGCTGCGTGACCTGGTAGATGTGTACGGTGGTGTTTATAACTTTATGTATCCGAATGAAGTGACCAACGATTTAAACAACTATTTTGATGGCCACCACTTCTATCCGGAAACCGGCACAAAAATCGCCAAACGGATCGATGCGGGTCCCGATGCTGAAAGCTCATTTGGTGTTTATGTAACAAAAGAAAATATCGACCAGCATCTGCAGGATGTGCGAAACGCTCTTTCAAAACGAAAATAAAACGGTCCCTATATGGGACCGCTTTTTTAGTAGAATCGTTTAAAAGCAGTGAATCTTGGTTGAAAGTAAGAATTGCTTAAACTTGAAATGGTAATGCCGGACGAAGAGCTCGCGTGGATAAACTGCCCTCCGCCAATATAAATCCCCATATGGGAAATGCCTTTTTTATACGTATTGCTGAAAAACACAAGATCCCCTACAGCTGGACTGGAAACTTCGTAGGACCGGCTGTAATAGCCCTCTGTATTCGTCCGGGCAATACTTTTGCCTGCTGCTTTGTACACATAATAAATAAAACCGCTGCAATCAAAGCCAGAAGTGGATGCACCGCCCCATACGTAAGGAATGCCCATCAAGGACTTTGCTGTACTGATCAGCGTGTTGACGCTGTAGCCGCCGGAAGAAGCGGGATTGCTTACCTGTGTCGGCGTCTTGCCAATACCCGCGCTGCCGGCTATCTTTAATTTCTGTCCAACGAAAATAACGTCCGATTTCAAGCCGTTCATTTGTTTCAGTGCCGCCACAGTCATTCCATACCTTGAAGCAATCGCGCCTAATGAATCTCCGCTTTGCACAACATATAAACCATTAGACACGGGAGACGATGGTTGATTAGGTGAAGACGGACTTTGAGTAACAGTGGCACTGCCGCTTACTTTCAGTTTTTGTCCAACGTAAATCACATCGGTTGTTAAACGATTTAATTGCTTTAGTGATGAGACCGTTGTTTTGAAGCGGGAAGCAATGAGTCCGAGAGAATCTCCGCTTTGTACGGTATATGTGCTGGTTGAAGTTGATGGCTTCGACGTGCCCGTATTAGCGGCCGGCGTTGAAGAAAAGGCACTTCCACTCACCTTCAGCTTCTGACCTGCGTAAATCACATCCGTTGAAAGAGCATTTAATTGCTTCAGAGCTGAAACGCTTGTTTTATAGCGGGAAGCAATTAGACCAAGAGAATCCCCGCTCTGTACAGTATATGTACTCGTTGAAGTTGAAGTCGACGGCTTGGACGTGCTGGCCGGCGTTGAAGAAGCACTTCCGCTCACCTTCAGCTTCTGCCCTGCATAAATCACATCGCTTGAAAGACCGTTTAATTGTTTTATAGCCGAAACGCTTGTTTTATAGCGGGAAGCAATCAGACCAAGAGAATCCCCACTTTGAACGGTGTAGGATGAAGCGGCAGCTGTATACACAGCTGCTGCCGGCTCCGCCATTTCTGCTTTGACCTCATTCGACTCTACCTGAACGTTTTCTTCCGTATGGGAAACGATAAGCTGGTCATTAATGGACAACGCATCTGACGTAAGATTGTTTAGTTCCATTAACTGAACGACTGATAGTTTGTACTGGCTGGCGATGCTGAACAGCGTGTCACCCTTTTTCACTGTGTACAGTTCTGAAGCGTGCGCAGCCGACGCGGCACCGGTTGCGATAAATGCTGCAGCTGTTAAAGAAATAACCGTTTTATTCATTGGACCGCTCCTCTACTCTCCGTATCTACTCTCTAGTTCTATCGTCTAGTTTTCTTAACTTTTTATCGCTT
The DNA here is from genome assembly GCF_022668875.1 of Domibacillus sp. PGB-M46. Classification (GTDB taxonomy): domain Bacteria; phylum Bacillota; class Bacilli; order Bacillales; family Domibacillaceae; genus Domibacillus. The sequence continues at coordinate 314,073 of NZ_JAKGCR010000001.1, forward strand.
CTGGTAAGCTTTTATTCTTTCAGTCTAATGATCTAGAGAAAAACCTATATTTTCTTATTTACGATACGTCTTCCATTTTACATAAAAAGCACGGGCTTTGTCGACCGCTTCTTTGCTTCCACCCGCTTCCGCCGCGTCTTCCACAAGCAGCGCAAGGACAAAAGACGGGTTGTTTGCATCATAGGAAACAAATAAGCCGTTTTCTTTTCCAGTCGTTCCTTGTTTCTCTTTGATTTCAGCTGTGCCGGTTTTGCCGGAGATGGCCATGCCTTCAATATTCACAGCACGGGCGGTTCCACGCTCTACTACGCCGCGCAGTCCTTTTCGAATGATGGATGCTTGTTCTTCTGTCACAAGTTCTTTCTGCCAGACAGACGGCTCATCATCAAGAAGCAGGAGCGGCTTCATCATCGTCCCTTTATTTAAAAAAGCTCCATAGGCATTGGCCAGATGCGTCATTGATGTCAGTACTTCTCCCTGGCCGTAGCCGGTATCAGCCAGTAAAATGTCTGAATCAAACGTACCGGAATTTGAGATCTGCGACTCACGCACCGGATAAGCAAACGGATACTCCACGCCAAATCCAAATGATTGGAGCCCCGCTCTCATTCCATCTGCTCCCGTATCAAGTGCCGCCATCGCAAAATAAATATTATCAGATGCCACGATAGCGGATTCCAAATTTACAGGACCCGCCGACTCACTGACACGGGTTACCCGGTAATTGCCCCACGATGCATCCTTTTGCCATTGAAGCCCTTCAATCGTTTTACCGGCCGCCGGATCCAGCTTGCCCGCTTTCATCGCAACGGACGCTGTAATCGGCTTCATGGTGGAACCCGGTGAGTAAGCCGCGGCAAAGCGATTCAAGAGCGGCTGCTTTGGATCATCTTGAAGCTCGGTATACCGGTTTGCGGGTATGCCCCGGGCAAATTCATTTGGATCAAAAGAAGGAGAGGAAACAAGCGCCAGCACATCTCCTGAAGCCGGTTCTAGAGCCGAAGCGGTTCCGGCTGTTCCTTCCATTTGTTCAAACAGTGTTTTTTGCATTTCTGCGTTGATGGTTACCTTTACATCCTGGCCGTTTTTCGGCTCCTTCTTCGCGATAACCACCGGCTCTTCTTTCTCTTTTTCGATAAAAATCTGCACGCCGTCCGTTTCTTTCAACTGCTCTTCAAACAGCTGCTCCAGACCGCGTTTCCCAATTTGATCACCTTGTGTGTACCCTTTGTTTTCTTTCAGCTCTTCTGCGCTGATCTCACCTGTATAACCGGTTAAATGCCCGGCAGCTGCACCGTATGGATAAACACGGACTGCTTTGGAAGCTGTGGCCGCTCCTTTCACAGCTGACACTTTTTTGATCAATTCCTTGTTGGATGAAGCGACGGTTTGAAGCGGAACAAAGTACCCGTCCTGCACCCAGCTTTGGCCGAGCTGCTTGTTTATATCTTCTGTTGCTAAGCCAAGCAGTTTAGCCAGCTGCGCTTTCCCTGCTTCATCAATGGCGCCGGCGTTTACACCAATCGAAACCGCTGTTCCGTTGACGGCAAGCGAGCTGCCGTTCCGGTCAAAGATACGCCCCCGCTGGGCTTCAAGCGTTTGAATGCGTACTTTGTCCCCCTCATCATAATCAGGTAGCAAAAAAGAAGGATCCCAGTCAATCAGCCATTCCTCACCCTCATCTGTTTCTTCCAGCTTCATTACCGCTTCTTTTTTAAATGAGACCGGTCCGGCGATGGTCTCCATTTGGATTTGAAGCGGCAGCCGTGCCGTCTGATCATTGTCCATCTTCACGTCTTCTTCTGTTGGCAGCTCTACTTGAAGCTTGTCCATTTCAATATCTGACATAATATTTTTATATCGTTCCGTAAACTCTTTTTTCGTCATAGACGATTTAGTTTCCTGCGTAAAGTGTTCATACATCCCGCCATAATCGTTGTCCTGCCATTCACTCACATACGCTTCCAGCTCACTTTCCGGTGCTTCCGGTCCGCCGCAGCCGCTGATGAGCGCAGCTGAACCCGCTGCCAAAAACATTGCAAAACGCTTCATTATTCCGCTCCCCCCTGTTTTTCTACTAGTATAGCAGAAAAAAACGGCTCTTTTGAAAAGAGCCGTAAAAGAGCCGTTTTTTAAAGAATCGGAATATCAATCAGGAGACAGCGTTCAGGCTGTGCCTCTGTATGATGGAGGAGGGCACGGGCTGATAAGAATTGAACAGCTTCCCCCCGGCGAATATAAAAACGCCTGGCAATTGACATCATCACCGATTTTGATAAAAAGGATGCTGTCACAGCTGTAATATATAAATAGCCTTCTGACAGGTTATAATCAATGATGACCTCCTGCCACACTCCCTTGTGGGCCACAATCATTTTAATGGCCCCTTTTTCGCCAAGATGCCACTCTTTTTCAGCCGGCTGGGCGAACGGGGTAAATTCGGCATCGAGTATGAGTCCTTCCTGATAAACCGTCATAAAGCGAATCATGCAGTCGTCTTTCCGTCCATTGACAAAAATAAGCGAGCTTTCCACTGCTTCATTTGGTTTCTCCATCCGATTCTCCTTTTTCTCGTCTTAGTCGTCCCTTTTTCCTATTTCGACACCACTTTTCAATATCCTTCAAAAAACCTCAGAAAAAGCCAATTGTTAAAAAGAAACAGGACATAAGAAAGATTCTTTTCTTTTCGTGCAAAAAAAATCATATTTTCGCTATAATGGATAAATACTGACAAAATAAAGGAAGATTCGATGATTTTTACTTCACAGTTTTGGCTGTCTTTAATGTTTTTTGCTTTTTACTTTTCATGGGGGATCTTTATGCCCTATTGGAACGCGTGGCTTGTTTCGGAAAAGCAGCTGCCTGTTGAAACCGCCTCTACGCTTATTGCGATTGGATTGTTTATCCGTGCAGCTTCTACCTTTTTTCTTTATCCGGCGTTGAGCGCCAAGTTTCCAGCCGGCACGCTTCTCAAATGGTTTTCTATACTTGCAGCCCTTCTTTCCATTCTTTTTATCCCGGCTTCCAGCTACATGACGCTGCTGATGGTGATGATTGTATTCAGCTTGATTTACCCGATTATTATGCCAATGGCCGACAGTGCGGGTGCCCTGTTAATGAAAACAGAACACATTCATTATGGAAAAAGCCGTTCCTGGGGTTCAATCGGCTACACCGTATCTGTTTTTTTAATCGGCATCGCTACTGCTATGTTTACCAATACAGCGATTTTGTATATGTTAATCGGAAGTCTTATTTTCACAGCGGCTGTGGCTTCTTTCCGCACACCATCTGTTCTCCAGCAAAGCGGAGACCTGCGGCATGTGCCGCTTCGCCAGCTGTTTCGATCACGCCGTTTTATGACCGCGCTCCTCATCTGCGTACTCATTCAAGGCGCTCATGCCGCTTATTATAATTATGGGGTGCTGTATTTAGAATATCTTGGGGTAAACAATATTTGGACAGGGGTTATTTTAAACATTGCAGTTGCAGCCGAAATTCTTTTTTTCATGGCAGCCGACCGGTTCCTTGGCCGCGTCTCTGTCCGTTCCATGTTTATGTGGGCAGCACTGGCAGCGGTTTTGCGATGGGCTCTCATGTTTATCTTCCCTTCGGTCCCTGTTTATATTTTTGCCCAAGTCTTTCACGCTTTTACATTCGGGCTGGCACATTATGCGTTTATCCGGCTGCTGAATGAAGAATTCGACTCTTCGGAAATTCCAGCCGCCCAGGGCGTTTATTCTTCACTTGGAATGGGGCTGAGTACGGCTGTTTTAACATTTGGAGCAGGCTTCTTATACGATATAGAACCCCGACTTGCTTTTTTAAGCATGGCAGCCGTGGCACTTCCTGCTGTTTTTATCAGCTTTTTGATGAGAAAAGGAAAAAGATAAGAATTTTCAGTTATTTGCCAAGCCAAAAGGTTTATTTTCGCTTATACTAATAGAAAGAATGACTGGGGGAGGGCTTGCGATGGCTCAAACGGAATTAACATTTGAAAATAGACTTCTTGAGATTTTCGAACATTTGCATGCGCATCCAGAAATCAGCTGGAAAGAAACAGAAACAACCGCATATATCTCACAGCTTCTAACAAAAGAAGGCGTTCGTTCTTATACATTTGACGATTGTACGGGATTAATTGCGGAAATTGGCAGCGGTTCGCCGGTTGTGGCGGTTCGCGCCGATATTGATGCTCTGTGGCAGCAGGTAGACGGAGAGTTTCGCGCTAATCATTCATGCGGGCATGATGCCCATATGTCGATCGTGATTGGCACGATTTTAACATTAAAGGATCAGGTAACAGAAGGCGGCGGCACCGTTCGATTTATTTTTCAGCCCGCAGAAGAAACGGGCACAGGGGCACTGAAAATGGTTAAAAAAGGCGTGGTTGATGATGTTGATTACTTGTTCGGTATTCACCTCCGCCCTATTGAAGAGGTGCCTTTCGGAAAAATTACACCGTCTGTTCACCACGGGGCTGTTGCTTTTTTACACGGAAAAGTGATTGGTGATGACGCACACGGCGCACGGCCGCACCAGGGAGTGAATGCCATTGAGGTGATGTCTTCTTTGAGCCGTCAGCTTAACACCATCAATTTCTCGCCTTTTGAGCCGTATTCTGCTAAGATGACGCACATTGAAGCCGGCGGACAAAGCTTAAATATCATTCCCGGTTCGGGGAAGTTCGGACTCGATGTCCGTGCACAGCGTAATAAAGTGCTGCTCGATCTTCAAAAAGCCGTCGAGCATAAAATTGAACAAATCAGTATGCTGTATGAAGTGCAGATTGACTATGAATGGATGGATTTTACCCCGGCCGCTGAAGTCTCTGAAGAAGCAGAAGCGTTTTTACGGAAAGGAATCATTGAAGTGTGCGGTGAACAAGCACTGGCCGACCCACTCATCACATCCGGCAGCGATGACTTTCACTTTTATACCATTAAACGCCCCCATATAAAAGCGTGTATGATGGGACTTGGTGCAGGACTTACACCCGGTCTTCACCATCCGCATATGACATTTGACAGGCGTATTATCAAAATCGGCGCTGAAGCGCTGGCTGCAAGCGTCAGACATGCATTAAAGGGCGAATCATAAGCAAAATCCGCAGTAGACCGAAGTCACTGCGGATTTTTTGCGTGGGCAGTCCGGGAAACCGGCAGCAATCGTTTTTTATACAAAATACCAATCATATTAAGCAGCGGTTTCGGCCACCGCTTTGGAAAAAAGGGCTTCATATAAAAAGCGGAATGAGCCGTTTTAATATCTTCCCAGTTCATACAATCCTTCGTCTGGCGGAAACGGGCTACGTCAATAATCATCGTGCTGCCTTCTGCTGTAATCATAATATTTCTTAAATGAACATCTGACGGATTTAATCCGCGCTTTCGTGCAGTTTGAAGCGCCTGGTCCGCTTCACGGATGTGGCGGGCAGAAATTTCCACCCCTTCTTCGAGGCACTGAAAAAAGGTTTTGCCCTCTACCCAGTCGATCACAATATAGGTGCCGCCGGCTTCATGCAAATGAGGGAAATGGGGAACACCTGAAAGAAGACGGTAAATATCCGCTTCTTCTTTTGCAATATGCACTTTATCTGGATAAAACACTTTAAGTGCCCGATCCGTTCCTTCAATGCGAAACACGACCGCACTTCTGCCTTCTCCTGCAAACGTTAATTCTCCGTGACTGGTGATGACCGGACGCCAGTGACCGCCATGCCGATTAAACCGGACACTTTCTGCCAAATGCTTATACCGTTTCATGCTCACTCCTCATTTCTTCTTTCTTCTATTATATACGGGCAGACCCCCAAAAACGATTCATTTGCATAAAAGAAAAGCGAAAGTCGGCCGTTCAGGCCCGGCAGACATAAGACAAACCGGCTTAGTGGCGCTTTTTGCCACAAAGACGGGATGGCTTATAGCCGAGGGGCTGGCCGACTGGAGCTAGACATGATACACATTCATTGATCAAAAGCTAATCCTGCCGCCATGCTTCAAATCGAACGAATGAAAAAACCGGCCTATATTGCGGCCGGTTTTAAAAAAACGGGGTATATAATGATTAATCAAGAATCGTTACGTTAACTGTACGTACGCCCCAGCTGTATGCTGCATCGTTGTTTGGCACGTGAAGATCGATTTTGTTTCCTTTAATTGCGCCGCCAGTATCACCGGCAACGGCTTCACCGTAGCCTTCAACGTATACGCGTGAACCAAGCGGAATCACGTTCGGATCAACAGCGATGACTTTTTTGTTTGGATTGCTGTTAAGGTCAATACCTGTTGCCGTTACACCAGAGCATCCTGCACATTGTGCTGTGTATGCTGTTGCCGTTACAGTGATTGTTTTGCCTTGTGGTGCTGATGCTTGGGCCGGCTCAGCAGCTGCTTGTGTTGAAGCCTGCTGTACAGGTGCTGCTTGAGCAGGTGCGGAAGAACCGTTTGTTGACAACTGCTCACCCGGGTAGATCATATCTGATGAAAGACCGTTAATAGCTTTTAACGAGCTTACTGAAATACCGTGTGCTGTAGCAATTTTAAATAGTGTGTCGCCTGCTTTAACAGTGTATGTACCGTTTGAAGAAGCTTGAGCTGTTCCAGCTGCTGAACCAGATGTTTGAATAGTCGATCCAGCGTAAATCATATTAGAAGAAAGGCCATTTGCTGCTTTTAATTGTTCAACAGTTGTACCTGTTTTTTGAGAAATGCTCCATAGTGTATCGCCTTGTTGTACTGTATATGAGCTAGCTGATGCTGCGGTGCCGAATGCGCCTCCGCCGATTACTGTTGTTGCTGCTAGTGCCATGATGTGCTTTTTCATAATAAAAAAACCTCCTGGAATGTTCCTGCCGGTGTGACGAAGCACACGTACGCAAGAGTTTTTAAAGCTGTATTTCTCCGTGACTGTAGGGACAGCGGCTAATTTATATAAAAGCGCGATAAACGCTCGATTGAGGATTCGGTTCCTCTTGACCAGCCGGCTCTCTCCGGCCTAACGAGATTCATTGTAACACGCCAAACCATGTAATGTTTTTAAAAGGACGTTACGCTTCGATGTACAAATGTGACGCGAATGTTACAAGGAGACCATTATCTTGAATTCGTAATAACCCTGACATAAAGACTCCATAAAAAAACAAAAAAGGAAGCTGATTTCCACCAGCTTCCTTTTGGATTATTTTAAAATCTTAACTTTTACTGTACGTACACCCCAGTTTTTTGCTTTCTGGTTTGTAGCCACATGAACATCAATTTTATTCCCTTTAATCGCGCCGCCTGTATCGCCGGCAACAGCTTCTCCATATCCTTCAACATATACTTTTGTGCCAAGTGGAATCACCTTCGGATCCACAGCGATTACTTTTGCGTTTGGATTTTTCTTTAAGTTAATGCCTGTTGCGGTGATGCCGGAGCACCCACTGCAAGAAGCTGTATAAGCAGTTGATTTAACGGTAATTTCTTTTTTAACATTGCTTGTTTTTGATGCTGGCGCCGGTGCCGATGAAGAACTTGCGGCTGCCGTGCTGCCGATTGAAAGCTTTTGTCCCACTTTAATGGTATTAGAGGAAAGGTTGTTCCACTTCTTCACTTGATCCACTGACGTACTGTAACGTTTTGAAATACCGTAAAGCGTGTCCCCTTTTTGAACTGTGTGAGTTGCCGCGGCTGCTTGTGCCGCAGAAGCTGAGAAAATCATCATTGCAGCAAGAAAAGACATGGCCATTTTTTTCACGTATCATTACCCCCTAGTTTTGTAACACGAGATTGATTGTAACACGGTTCTGTTTCAACACTATTACACTAGGATGTTCGTTATATTACATTCACATTTCAATCGTTTAATAATTCTGACAAATTGAAAATAGACCAATAATGTTAGAATATTATTGGTTCATATATCAATAGTTGTATATAATGAGAATTGACTTTATTTATTCTAATTGATGGGAGATTTGAAAATGGCTTATCGGCTTCAGCTTTTAAAAGGGCTGTTTCGCACTTCCCATGAACTCGCGCAGCTGTCACAGGCCGAAAAAACTCGCGGTTTATGGACAAAGTTTTCACTACTACTACTGATCAGTGTGCTTCTGTCTTTGCTTGCCGGCGCATTAGGCATACAAAGCGAAGGCATATCTGCTTATATGGCCGAATCCGATATGTATACATATGAATGGCTGAAACTGCTATTTACCGGAGGCGCTGGCCTTGCCGGACTGCTGCTTCCTCTTTTCTATATCTTTGTTCCGGCTCTTCTTTTTTGGACATTCTTAGAATTAGAGTTTAAAAAGCTTGTCGCCTTGCAGTGTATTACTTTCTCAATCTATTTAATTGAGTTTGCCCTGCTTATGGTCTGGAATGTGTTTTTCTCTATTCCGCGTGACTCGTCGCCTTTCTCACTGGGGGTTGTCGCACAATATGCCACAGACAATGCAATGGCCATTCGCTTTTTCAGCTTTATTACGATTTTTCAAGTTTGGATTTTATCTATTCAATACCGTTTTCTGCGGGCGTCAGAAGCTAGAAAACCTCTTTTCGTTTTCTTGATGGTTTTTCTGACAGGCCTGGCATTTTGGATTTTAGCGACATTGTTTACATCGATCCAAGTGGAAAACTTGTTTTAATGAAAAGAGGTGAAGACAGTGAAAAAAATAAAAAAGCAAGTATGGCTTGCAGCCAGCGCGGTTGTGATTGCCGGTAACTTATATTTAATTTTCAAGGAAGACAGCAGAGCCGTCCGAAGCGAATGGCTGACCGACTGGGACCGATCTGAGACGGGAGATGTGGTGGAGTCGTTTTCTGCAGAAGGCGTTGTCGTTCCTTCTGACGAGTACCCGATTTATTTTGATGAAAGCAAAGGGTCGCTTGAAGAGGTTTTTGTTAAAGAAGGCGAAGCCATTCAGCCCGGCACTCCATTATTTCAATATTCACCGGACGTTATAGAGGATGAAATCGCCCGCTTAACAGCCGAAAAAGATCAGACTCAGCAGCAAATCTCGTTGATTGACAATCAACTAAGCCAGCTGCGCCTGCTCCTGTCCGAAGCGGAGAACGAGGAAAATGAAACGGCCAATACGGACGATTCTTCGGATAGTGACAGTGACGGCGACACGACGATCGTTCAAAGCGGTGATGCGAGCACGGGAGTAGAAGAAAGCATCCTGCAGCAGGAAACCGAAAAGCAGAAGCTGCAGGAAGAAGTAAAAAAATACGATACGCTTATTGCCGCTCAGGAAGCGAAAAAAGATAATTTAACTGTAAAAAGCACGAACGAAGGCTATGTGAAAAAAATTGATACAAGCTTAAACAACCCGGTGATGATCATTAATTCATCGGTACCGGCTGTAAAAGGCGTGTTTGACGAAAAACAGATGGCAAAGTCCGCGCCAGATCAGCGGGTTGAAGTCACTGTAGATACGACTCTCGAGCAGTTCAGTGGATCGCTTAGCTCTGTCAGCACGTATCCCGAAGAAGAGCCGTCTGTAAAACGAGCAAGCTTATATCCATACTCTGCTCAGCTGAGCGGCGCTGCATCAAGTGATTTGTATCCCGGTTTAAAAGCGAGTGTGAAAGTCATAACGGATGAACAGCCGGATGTGGTTACGATTCCAAACACGGCTATTTTAAGAAAAAATCAAAAATCATATGCCATTGTTCTGAATCAAGAAGGTCTTCTTGAACGCCGGCGTATTGAAACCGGCCTTCACGTGGATGGTGTGTATCAAGTCACCAAAGGCGTAGAAGATGGTGAAGCGATCGTGATTGATCCGTACCGCCTCGTGATGAAACACGGCCCTTTTATTACGCCGATTGACACCGACCATATAAAAAAGAAACCGTGGAACGAGCTGTCTCGTACCGAAAAAATAAAATACGCGCTTATGGGCTTTTTATCTTAAAAAAGACGCTTTTAAAAGCGTCTTTTTTATTTGCAAATCAGCATTCTTTCATTCTCCAAACCTGTTAAAATAGAGGTAAATATTATATAAATTGGAGGTTATAATGAAAAAATGGCTGTCTTTTTCTCTCATCGTTCTTCTCCTGAGCGCCCTGTTGCCATCCACTGCTGCACAGGCTGCTTCATATTTACTGACAAAAGTGGATACAACCATTTACACCCCGCCTTCCTCTGCTGAACAGCAGGCTGTGCTTACACCGATTCCCGCCCGCACAAATGTAAAAGTAATAGAGGAGCAGGAAACGAGAATCCGTGTTTCCTGGCAGGGGATCAATGGCTTTATTGCAAAAGAAGATTTAATAATAGAAGAGAATGGACAAGCAGAGGCATCCGGCTCTTACATTCGACTCGAACACGATGCAGAATTATTTCAAAAGAAAAATGGAGCTTACGTGAAAACGGGGCGCCTTTTAACAGGAGAAATATTTAAAAAAACGGGCACGGAAAATGGGTACGTTTCATTCGTATTGGGTAATACAACCGCTTATGTTTCCGAAACAGCTGTTACATACTTGCCGGAAGCATCTCTCGCTGGCGGCGTACAGCCCGGTTATGTATTTCAAAACCGGGCGATTACCCGGAAAACAGTCGACCTGCTTTATTCGAAAAACGGCCGGTTAACATCACTTGGCCGCCTGCAGGCAGGCACCCTGCTTCAAACACGCGCCGCTTACCGTGATTATTACATTGTCGACATTGGCGGCCGGACAGCTTATATTCTTAAAACAGATATGACCTTGTATACCGGCAACTATGTAAACCCGTTTAAAACGATGACGTATGAGCAAATGGTGCAGGACTTAAAAGAGCTTGCGCTTTGGCATTCGGACATCGCTTCCTTAGAGGTGATCGGCAAATCGGTGGACGGCCGTAGTTTATATGCTCTCCGGCTGGGCACTGGCAAAGAAGAAGTGCTCCTTAACGGCTCGCATCATGCGCGTGAGCATATTACAACAAACGTAGTAATGGAAATGGCCGATCAATACGCTCATCTGTTTCAAACGAATGGCTCTATGAATGGCTATCCAGCCCGGTCCATTTTAAAGAAAACTTCTATTTATATGGTGCCGATGGTGAACCCGGACGGCGTTTCTCTCGTACAGCTCGGAGCGGGCAGTGCGAAAAACAAAGACGCCATTTTGAAGTTAAACGGCGGCAGTACGAATTTTTCTGCCTGGAAAGCGAATATACGCGGTGTTGATTTGAACCGTCAATACCCGGCAGACTGGCGTAACATCTGCTGTAACCCTGGCAAGCCTTCTTCCCAAAACTATAAAGGTCCAAGCCCGCTCAGTGAACCCGAATCAAAAGCGATGTATGACTTCACGCTCAAGCATTCTTTTAAAGCGAGCGCAGCTTATCACAGCTCCGGCCAAATTATTTACTGGCATTATTACCAGTCAGGTGCCCGTAAATCACGTGACCTGGCTGTAGCAAAGCGGGTAAGCCAAAAAACGGGCTACAGCTTAGTCGCCCCACAGTCTAACCCAAGCGGCGGCGGCTACACGGACTGGTTTATTCAAAACGAGCAAAAGCCGGGTTTGACAATTGAAGTGTCGCCATACGTTGGCAGCCGCCCTGTTCCGATTGTTTATTTCTCAAGCATCTGGCAGCAAAACAACTCGGTTGGCCTGATGCTGGCAAATGAAACGATCCAGTGACATAAAACGAATTCAGATTCATAAAAAAGCAGAGGGCTGAGCCCTCTGCTTTTTATTTTTTTACAATTAATTGGTACGGTGCCGTTGAGGCAGTGCCGCTCGCTTCACTCAGTTCAATATAATATTTTCCTTTTGGCAAATTCAGTGATGCCAGTTCTTCATCATTTTTACCGTACTGGTCAAAGGACGCAACAAGCGCTCCTTTGGCATTATATACGGCCATCACGCCATCCAGGTTTTGACCGGCTGAGAACGCAAGGGAAACCGTGCCCTGCTTCGTCAGATTTAAAACGAAGTGATCTACATCTCCAAACGATACACCGCTATTAAAGTAGCCGCGTGCTCCGTATTTCCCGCCTGTCGTTTTAAGCGGCAGCGGCTTGGTTGGAACATGATTGACCACTTTCGCGTCGCCGTCCGCAAATTCATTGTACGTTGCTCCTACCTTTACTGCATACGGCTGAAGGTTCGGGCCAGCTGATAGAAACGGAGCTGCTTCAATAAAGTAGCCGGTATCTTCCTTTGCTGCAAAGGATGTGTGTACGTCCGTTTCGGTAATCATCATCGAAAATAGCTCCGGGCCAAACGGTGTAACCCGGCTCAATTCGTCTTCATCAAGCACTTTATCTCCATTTACATCTTCATACACCGCACCGCTAAAAATATGTCCGGGGCGCAACTGAAGTGGAATGCTTGCTTTTTGTGCAGCAGTCAGAGCGCTCGCTGTAATATCAAGCGTATAAACACGCGGTTTTCCTTCATTCATAAAATAATAGTAATCAACATCTCCCGATTGAACAAAGTAGTTTTGAACCGCTTTGCCGGCTTTTAAGTTCTGCCCTTCTTCAGGAAGGTTATAATCGGCATCTTTTTCTGGCGGTACATCTGCAATCCGCTTTGATGTGAGTGTATACGGATCGGCGGATGCGTTTTCCGCATTGCTCGAAACCATCATAACGTACGTTTTGCTTTTCGTAAGGGCGACATTGATATTTCCTGATCCCATCGAGCCGCCGAGAAGGGCCGCAATCAAATCCGTTTCACCGCCGCTGCCTGAAACAGGGATCAGCTCACCCGTCTCAGAATCTGCTTCTAACAGCGTCGCGGAAGCATTTCGTTCGTTTTCCTGGCTGGCACTAAATGAGTAAATGCCGTCTGCCGTTGGTGTAAAGCGGTAATAGTCTTCGTCATATCCCGACTGGAAGAATCCTTTCCTGCTGCTGCCGAGCGTGTACGGAATGGCTTTTTCGAGAATTCCCCTGCTTTCCATGCCTCCCTCGCCGCCGTCAATCAGCTCATCTTCTTTCATTTCGCCGTATTCAGCCGGCGTGACACTTCCATCCATTAAATCATCTTCGAGCGTGCTTTCTTCCGGGAGTCCGTCTTCATCTGCCGGAATAGTTCGTTCTTCTACTTTAAACGTGTAAGGCTGAGCAGATTCACCGGCTGTTTGTTCTTCAAGCATGGACATATCCAAAGATAAAAGGTCTAAAAGGGAATCCAGGAAAATATCTTCGCTAAATGCGCCATTTGTCACTTCAATCCGGTAGTTCATTCCTGGAACAGCCTGAAACGAAACGGTTTCGCCTTTATTGGCCGGCTGGCTGTTTCCGTCTGCAATGCTGTATTCTTCTCCTTCTTCCGCAACATAAACATTGATAGCTGAATTTACCCCGGGAAGAGCGGAGACGGAAAGCGAAATTAACTTTTCTTCTTCTACTGAAAAAGTAAAGAAGTCTGAATCCGGCACGCCTTCTTCACCGCTATAAAGTGTAAAATTATTTTTTGTATATGGAAGAGATGTAATCGCAATTGGATTTTCATATGTTGCCTGATCCGGTTCAATCGGACCTCGCTTTTCAGCTTGAAGCGTAAAAGCAGATTTGCCGGCTGCACTGTAATTGCCGTTTGTGTCCTTTACGCCAATGACCAGTGTGCCCGCTTCGCTGGCCGTGTATAAATAACCTTCCTGCCCGCTTGCTGTTGTTTGGTCCACATCACGAAGATACTGGGGATCTCCATCCTCCAATACAAAATAGAGCTCCATTGCATAATCGTATCCCTTGCTTGCGTTCAGCACTGTCTGTACGTGCTGGCCTTCTGTCACGTTTGCTTTAAACCAGTGAATCGTCTCTGGTGATTTGAAAGCGCCGGTAAAAGACTGCTTTCCTGACTTAATTTCTCTAGCTGTTTTCAAGATCGTTTCACCGGATACATCCGGGCGCTCCGGAAGCTTTTTCGTATCAAATTTCAGCGCATTGAGCGGATTAATCAATCCGTTTCCATACGTTAAATCGTAGCCTTTTTCACCAAGATCTGCAGCCGTCTGCTCCAAAATATATTCAATGTCGAAAGCTGTTAAATTTGGATACTTAGACTTTAAGAGTCCCGCTGCAGCTGCGACCATCGGCGATGCCATTGAAGTACCAGTCAGCCGTTCAAATTTAGATCCTGCCTCTGCATTGTAGGAGGTGCTGTAAATGTTTTCACCCGGTGCTACCACATCAACAGAGGAACCGTAGTTAGAGCTGTCAGATAACGTTTTGGCTCCATTGACATTCCCCACACTGATAACCCCCGGATAAGCAGCCGGATAAGAATATTGATCCGTTGCTTCATTGCCTGCCGCTGCAACGACCACAACCCCGGAATCAATGGCATATTGAATCGCTTCTTCTACAACAGGAGAAGGCATAAAGCCGCCAAGGCTCAGGTTGATTACATCTGCTCCCTGGTCGACAGAGTAGGTAATGCCTTCTGCAATCGTAAAGTCATTGGCTCCCATAGAACCGTTAAATACATCAACCGGCAAAATGTTTGCATTCGGAAACACGCCATATCCGCCAAGACCGTTATCCTTCGCAGAAGCGATAATGCCTGCTACATGTGTTCCATGCAGGTCACGAACCGGATTTCGCGCCGGATTAGCCGCATTGAACGGCTTTAATAAATTTGCTTTTAATTCAGGATGTTTATAGTCCACCCCGCCGTCCACTACCGCGATAGTGACTTTGTTTTTCCCTGCATACGAAAGAGCTTTTCCTATATTCAGCATGGCTAGGTGATCCATATTCGCCGCTTTTGGATCCGGTTTAGCGGCAAATGCTTTGTATTGAATGCTAGGTGTAATCGCTGTTACTTCTGAACGATTTTTATAAACACTGATCACGTCACTCAGCTTTTTGGACGCCGGCACCCGCACCACGTCATATTTCAAGCCGGACAGACGTTTTACAAGAGACACACCTGCTTTTTTATGTACACTTTGCGGCAGCGCTTTTGAATATTTGATGACCAGTGTCTGCGAATCTGTTACCTGCTTGTCCGATTGAGCTGCTTTATACTGTGCTTCTTTGTCAGCTGGCGGCACCTCTGCCAAAGCGGCTCCCGGCATCAGAAGTGAAGCGCTCACAGCTGCAGCGATCATTTGTTGCCATTTTTTCAAAATAGATCCCCCATTTACATTTTCCTTCTCTTCATCATACAGGAAAAAGTGCCAATTAGTTTCAAATTTTTTCAAGTTTTGAAATTTATTTTTTTCCAACACAAAAAGAGATTCCGGGTAAAAACCCGGAATCTCTTTTTCTCATTTTAAATAATACGCGCTGTGATCACGCCAGAAATGCCAAGCAGCTTTTCTGTTAAACCAGGAATCACATCCCCGTTTACTTGATTGTCAATATCAATCAATGTGTACGCGTAGTCACCTTTACTGCGGTTTACCATGTCCGCAATATTCAAGTCATAGTCAGAAAGAGCACCTGTGATCTGGCCGACCATGTTTGGCACGTTTTTATGTGCTACAGTCACACGGCGTTTGCCGGTAAACGGAATTTCTACGTTGCCGAAATTCACGGAGTTTTTAATATTTCCTGTTTCCAAGTACTCTTTCATTTGGCGTGCTGCCATAACGGCACAGTTTTCTTCTGATTCTGTTGTAGAGGCGCCAAGGTGAGGAATCGGAACAACATTTTTCATGCCAATAACGTTTTCGTTCGGGAAGTCTGTTACGTATTTGCCGACTTTGCCGCTTTCAAGTGCTGCCCGCATATCTTCTTCGTTCACAAGCTCGCCGCGTGAGAAGTTCAAAATAGTAGCACCATTTTTCATAATAGAAAATGCTTCTTTGTTGAACATGCCGCGTGTGTTATCCGTTAATGGCACGTGCACTGTAATGTAGTCGCTCGCCGCAAACAATTGTTCAATTGTCAAAGCGCGCTGTACGTTACGAGAAAGGTTCCAGGCAGTGTCAACCGAAATAAACGGGTCAAAGCCGATTACATCCATATCAAGATCAAGCGCATTGTTCGCAACCAAGGCCCCAATATGGCCAAGACCGATAACGCCAAGCGTTTTGCCTTTTACTTCACGGCCGACAAATTGTTTTTTACCTGCTTCAACAAGCTTTGGAATCGCTTCTCCCTGGCCCTGTAGCTCTTTTGTCCAGCTGACGCCGTCAAACAAGTTGCGGGAAACAGCCATAATGGTTGTCAGGATCAATTCTTTTACGGCATTGGCATTGGCACCCGGCGTGTTGAAAACAACAATGCCGCGCTCTGTGCATTCCTGTACAGGAATATTGTTTACACCGGCACCAGCGCGGGCAATCGCTTTAAGACTGCCGCTGAACTCTGTATCATGCAGGTTGGCACTGCGCAAAATAATGCCGTCTGGTGTGTTTGTATCGTCGTTTACTTGAAAATTATCTGCATTGTGGAATACGTTCATGCCGATATCGGCAATATTGTTCATGGATTTAATAGTATACACGTCTCGTTACTTCCCTTCCGCTGAATGAGTCTGTTCGAATTCTTGCATAAAAGCGACAAGTGCTTTGACGCCTTCAACCGGCATAGCGTTATAAATACTTGCACGCATGCCGCCAACTGAACGGTGTCCTTTTAATGTTTCAAGGCCTTTTGCTTTTGCTTCTTTCACAAACAGTGCGTCTAGTTCTTCACTTGTTGATACGAATGGAATGTTCATCAGAGAACGAGCTTCCTTGGCAATCGGTGAACTGAACATAGCCGATTGATCAAGATAGTCATACAAAATAGCCGCTTTTTCCCGATTGATGCTTTCCATTGCTTTGATACCGCCTAAGCTTTCTAACCATTCAAATACAAGCTTCGCCATGTAAATCGCAAACGTTGGCGGTGTGTTATAAAGCGACTCGCTGTCTGCGTGCGTTTTGTAATCCAGCATGGTTGGAACAGAATCATCCGCTTTTCCAATTAAATCTTCACGGATAATCACAAGCGTCAAGCCGGCCGGGCCGACATTTTTCTGCGCCCCTGCGTAAATAACGCCAAACTTTGACACATCAATTTCCGTTGATAAGATATTGGAAGACATATCTGCCACAAGCGGCACATTGCCTGTATCCGGAATCTGTTCGAAAACTGTTCCTTCTATTGTATTGTTTGTTGTGATATGAACGAAATCCGCTTCTGGATCGATCATATCCGCTGTTACGGTTGGGATGTAGCTGAAGTTTTTATCTTCAGAAGATGCAATAACACGTACTTCCCCGTATTTTTTTGCTTCTTTAATTGCTTTTTTCGACCAGGAGCCTGTATTCACAAAATCCGCTTTTTTGCTGCCGGAAAACAAGTTCATCGGCACCATGGCGAACTGCTGGGAAGCGCCCCCTTGAAGGAATAACACTTTGTAGTTGTCCGGAATATTCATCAACTTGCGAAGAACGGATTCCGCTGTTTCAATGATTTCTGTAAACCATTTCGAGCGATGGCTCAGCTCCATCACCGCCATGCCGGAACCTGCGTAATTTGTCAGTTCGGCTTGTGCTTTTTGGAGTACCTCAAGAGGCAACATGGAAGGACCTGCTGAGAAATTATAAACTCGTGTCATCATACTACTCCTTCATTCGTGTTATTTTCGATAATCTGAAAATTTACTACTTTATCAATACCCGAATTATAAAATAACATCCTGTACTTATCAAGGGCTCCTTCCTTTCATTTTCAAGGAAATATTAGATTGTTACCGCTTACAACCCTACGTATGTACACACTTTTCATTTCCGAACGTTTTGTTAAATTTTCTTACATTCATTCGCTTTTAAAGACAAGCTGTCCTGCTTATTGACAGCCAGCACCAGAGAGGATCCCGCCGGTGGTTGAAACCGCGAATGGATAACAGGAGAGCAGAGTCGCCAAAAAACGAAATACTTGTCATAAAATGAAACATTTTTTCATTAAACAGCCCCTTACAGCATTTATCGTCAAAAGCTCTTTTTCACCCTGGTAAAACCGGTATATATGGAAAGCGAAGCTGCCTGGACGCCGCCGATTGATTCACTTCATTTATGTGCACGGTCATCCATATCATTTGTCTGCAGTCTGAAAGAACCTGATATTCAGGTTCTTTTTTTGTAGTCAGATGACGATTTTTGAAGTATAATGACTACAATTTGTGTATTTAGGAGGAAGATCATTTGCGTACTTACCAAGTTGACGAGCGGCCGCCAATTCCGGCTCTGATTCCGCTTAGCTTGCAGCATTTATTCGCCATGTTTGGGTCAACGGTCCTTGTTCCGGTTTTGTTCGGTGTAAACCCAGCGACGATTTTATTAATGAATGGTATCGGTACATTATTGTACATTTTTCTTTGTAAAGGCCAGATTCCGGCTTACCTCGGATCCAGCTTTGCTTTTTTATCGCCTGTCTTTTTAGTACTTGAAGGCGGCAGTTACGAGCAGGCATTAGGCGGTTTTATTGTCGTCGGCCTTATTTTCATTCTCATTTCAGGAATTATTAAATTGGCCGGCACCGGCTGGATCGACGTGGTCTTTCCGCCGGCAGCGATGGGCGCCATTGTAGCCGTAATCGGGCTTGAGCTTGTGCCGACAGCTGCACAGATGGCGGGCATTATCTCGGACGGTTCAGCGGATTGGTCACCAGACCGCAATACAATTATCGTTTCCATGCTGACGCTTCTTATCACAGTTATTGGCAACGTCATGTTCCGCGGCTTCCTAAAAATTATTCCGATTCTGGTTGGGATTGTTGCCGGTTATATCATTGCGGCGATGTTTGGAATGGTGGATTTCACACCGGTTCGTGAAGCTAAAATGTTCGCTCTCCCGCAATTTTATTCGCCGGAGTTTCATTGGTCGAGCATTGCCATTATTGCTCCTGCCGCGCTTGTCGTCATTGCGGAGCACATCGGGCACCTTGTGGTTACACAAAATATCGTAGACCGTGATTTAATGAAAAAACCAGGTCTCGGTGTTTCTTTATTCGGAAACGGGATTTCAACGGTCATTTCTGGTTTTGCCGGCTCAACGCCAAACACCACATATGGTGAAAATATCGGTGTCTTGGCTCTGTCAAAGGTGTATTCTGTCTGGGTCATCGGCGGTGCAGCGGTTATGGCAATCCTGCTATCGTTTTTCGGCAAGCTTGCTGCGCTTATTTCAACGATTCCGGGTCCGGTTATGGGCGGCATCTCCCTGCTTCTATTCGGTATTATTGCAGCGAGCGGCCTGCGCATGCTTGTAGATTCACGGGTGGATTATTCTAAAACAACAAACATGATCTTAACAACGATCGTACTTGTGATTGGTTTATCAGGCGCTACGTTCACATGGGGCTACCTGCAATTAAAAGGAATGGCACTGGCAACGGTCGTCGCGATTATTTTAAGCTTGTTCTTTGCCTTGATTAAAAAATTGAATTTATCAAACGACCATGATTAATGAGAAAGACGCTGCCAAGTGAGGCAGCGTCTTTTTTATTCGCTTTTTTGTTTTGTGCCGGCGTAGGTCCAGCCGCTTTCCTGATAGGCTCTTCCTTCTTTCATCAGCTTGCCGAGCGCCCGTTTAAACGCTCCTTTGCTGATGCCGAACCGTTTTTCGATTTCTTCCGGCAGGCTTTTATCCCAATATGGCATTTGGCCGCCGCGGCTCATTAAGTAGTCATAGACATTTTCTGCATCATCTTTTTGCCGTTCCACACGCCGCCCTAAAAGGGAAACATTCACCGAGCCGTCGTCGTGCACTGCAATAATGCGCCCTGTAACCTCCTGCCCGACACGCGGTTCATCCTCACGCTCAGTCGGATGCAGGAATGCCCGGTGCAAGTCATCGGTAATAATCCACGTACCGGCTTTCCCTGTCCGGTAGACTCTGCCCGTAAAGTCCTTGTTTAAGTCGGTTTTATTGGCCCGCTTGGCAATGTCCCAAATTTTTTCCTCTGTTGCCGGCTTTGCAAACATCCGGCCGTTTTTATCAAGCTTAAGTGTGCAGTACAGCTTGTCGCCTGCAATCGGCCGCACCTCAAATTTATACGGCAGGTCATCTTCTGACACGAGTGCATCTTTTGAAATACCGATATTCACAAACACGCCATGCTTTATTTCTTCTCCAACAACTTCCACCCAGCCATATTCGCCAAGCGTAATAAGCGGACGGTCCATCGTAGATGCAAGCCGGCCGCTGTGGTCCTGATAAAGGAACACCTCAATCGGTTCGTTCGGATCAAAACCGTCTCTTATTTCACTATTATGAAGGAGTACGGCTTCTTCCTCTTCATTTTCAAGAAACCAGCCATATTCTTGTTTATTTTTTACACGCAGTGTTACGATCGTTCCAGCTTCTAGAGCCATTCACGCACGTCCTTTCCAAAATTCTCATTGCTTCTCATTATATCAGCTTTCCCGCTTGAATGTTTAATAATCCAGGGTTCGGGTACACTTGTAGTACTAAATCGAAACGGGAAGGTGAAAAATATTATGGCTCGTTCATCACGAAGTATGACAAACTTAATTAAAATGGGCATGAAATACGGCCCGATCATTTATCCGATTATAAAAAAATATTTGGACAAGCGCAGGGCCGCAAAAGTATACCGTCCACGCTGAACAAAACGCCGGAGCATTTGCTCCGGCGTTTTGTTTATTTTCCTTTTTTGGCTTTCATCGCATTGTCAGACAAAACGGTAAAAGTGGAGAGCTCGGAAGATGGCAAAATCCAATATCCATTTTCCTCATACCCGCCGGCATTCTCCCATTGTTTCGCGGATTCATTGTAAAAAGCACCGTTTGTTTTGCCCTCTTTGGCAGCTTTTTTTAGTTTCAATTTGATTTCGACTGGAGCCTCCAGTGTTACAAATGCATGCTCCCCTGCTTTGACCGCTACATCGAGCACACTGCTGTGTACCTGCCCAGGCGGGAGTGAAACATCTTTTGCCTGAAGTGTATTTAATGAAACAGAGACCGCTTCCTGGCCAGCTGCCTGCAGTTGAAGAAGAACTTTCTCCGGAATAAGCACACCGTTGCCTTCAGCTGTCTGCATAAAAATCGGCTTCGCTGATTGAACAGCGGAATCGATAATGGACAACGGCATTCTCCATTCAACACTTTCTTCACCTGCAGTTAACGTCCAGTGCTGCTGTCCTTTTTCGATCATCGAATCAGTCACCTCTATAATCGGCAGATCTGATGCCGGCGGCGCTGGCGTGTCACCTTCTTCGTTTCCGCTGCCTTGTGAGCCGGTTGCAAACGACCAAATATCCGACTGGGCTTCTCCGCCAAATGAATCTTTTACTTTCACATACCAGCCATGCTCGGTCGAACGCTGGAGGTCTTTCCAGGAGATTTTTGCTGTTTCACCATCTTTTATGCCGGATTGCGAGCCGATTTTTTGGTCTGTATACACTTCCGCTTTAAAGAAATCTGTTGCGACCACTTTTTCCTTTGGTGTTAAATCTACGTCAATCGCAAATTCGTCCTTGCCCGGATAGTCGACCGGACTGTAATAATTGTACTGATCGAGGTAAGGCGAATACGTTTGTAAATAGATTTTATTTTGGATCGGATTTACTTTCATTAAACGGAGAAAGCCTTGTCCGCCTTCCGGCCCGCCCTGATAGTCGGCCAGCATTTGGTAGACACTTCTGTCCGGTGTGCCATCGCCGTTATCATCAATTTGATCTACAAGTGTCTCACTGTCGTGATAATGGCCGGATAGAACTGCTGCGACATTTTTATTCGGCTTTACCACTTCCTCAAACACTTTGTCGCCAATCGGGCTGCGGTTGCCTGACACAAGCAAATACTCATGGAAGCTTAAAATCGCTTTTCGATCCGGATACTCGGCCAGCACTTTATTCATCCAGGCAATATCTTCCTCGTCCACACCCCAGCCCATATAAAGCATAATAAAATCATTGCCGTTCGAGCTGATTAAGTCATAATGGCCCCGATTGTCTTTATAGGACTCACCGTAATAATCCTTCCCGGCAAACCTTGCTTCCCCGAAATACTTGCTGTACTCGTTGTAATCGCCTGTTTTATGGCCGACATCGTGATTGCCGGCGAGAACGCCATATGGAACTTTAGCGTTATCAAGTGTTTTCATATACGTATCCGCATGCTCCCATTGATACGGCTGATCCGCTTCATCGACAAGATCACCTGTATGGAACACATACTTTAAGTTCAGCGCTTCTTTTTGTTCTGCAACCCACTTGGTCATGCGGTCAAAAATATGCGGATAGCTTTCCGAATAATACTGGGTGTCTGACATCCAAACAAATGAATAATCAAATTCCGGCGTAGAAGCGATCTCATCCTGCACCATTACCTGCACCTTGCCGTCCTTTACGTAATCAAGCCCTTTTACTTGTCCGGTCAGGGTGAAGTTTTGGTCATCTTCTGCTACTTTCCATTCTTCAAGCTCCCATTTGGAAGCAGTATAGTTCCATACATACATGGACACTTTCCGGCCAATTAACGATTTCCCTTCCCAATGAAGCGCCATCTCATCAGTTTCATCTACATCTTCATCCACGGCGACTTCAAAGCGGTGGTACGGAAATTTCTCAACAGACTTTGTTTCTACATACTGGCCGTCCGCCTTCGCCAATTTATCCCTATCCGAAACAGCCGATTCACCCGCTGGCGCCAGTTCTTTCGGCGGCTCCTGATCCGCATTGTTTTGGAATACACGCACGCCGGCATCATTTGCCGCATACTCATAACCGCGGTAAAATTCCACGTCGAGTGTATCCTTCGTCGGATCGGTGACTTTTACCTCCAGGCCCGCATTATTCGCGTTTACATTCGTCTGTCCATCTGCAGGTGCCACCGCTTCCGGCGCATATGGCTGCTCTTCCACTACCGTAAAAGCAACCGATTTTTCGGCTTCGTTGCCGGCCCGGTCCACTGCTTTAAATTGAACAGTATGCGCTCCCGGAGGCAGCTTCGCTGATGACGTGTCAAGCGGAAGAGAAATTTCTTCGCCATCCAGATGGGCTGTTAATGTTTCCACATCGGAAGCATCCTCTGCTTCTGCATTAATCGTAAATTCTCCTTTATATTCCCGGTTTTCTTCAACTGAAGGAATAATAACAGGAGCGCTGTTATCTACTTGAACTTCTGCACGAGCCGAAGAAGATTCGATCAGATGAGGGCCGTCTTCCACTGCCGTTGTATCCCATCGGTAAGCTTTCGCGGTAAATGCTTCATCCGGCACATCAAAGGTAAAATCCACAACCGGCTTGGCACTTGCTCCGTCACCGACTGAAATTTCTTTAGCTGCGTCGCTGTAAGCCGGATCATACAGTGTCGTACCGTCTTCAAGCACAAGACGCACATTTTTCACGTAAAAATCATCCCGGTTTTCTTCGGAATTCGTATCAAATGGCGATACCTTTGTGCCCGCACGGATAGACATCGTCGTTCCTTCTCCCTGCTTGAACCGGGAAGGGTCAACCGGCACGGTAATCGTTTCATATGCATTGATCGTATCATCAAAAATATGCAGTGTTTCGTCGCCGATCGTTACACCGTTCTTAAAATACAAATTCACTTTTTTAGCATCAAACGCAAAGTAAGCGTGTGCCGGCAGGGAAGGTTCTGTTTCACCTGTCACATCCCGTCCGTCAACAGACAGCGCGGACTCCTTGCCAAAGGATTTAAGCATAGCCGTTTTGCTGAGCAGAGAACCATCCTCTACATTCAACCCTGTTTCTGCGCTTATATCATTTTCAATTTGGATCGTTTTCACATCTGTTTCGATTTCGTTCGCTCCATCAGATGCTTTTACATAGTACTGCAGGCTTTCTTTGCCGAGCAGATCAGGTGAATACACGGTTTGGGAAAACAAGCCGGTATCAAAGTTCTCGGTTAAATCGACCGACTTATATTCATCCGTTTCGCTTGTTTTGTAAAACAAGCGCATGGTCTTAACGGATTGATCGTCTGCAGCATCAAATGACAGCGTTATATTTTGCCGGGCTGAAATCGGTGCTGTTTCTGTTAAATCTGTTACGACAGGTTCCGTTTCGTCCAATGCCGTTTTCTTTTTTACAGCAGGAACCTGGGCCGCTTCGACAGTTCCAGGTGCAGCTGCTTCTTTTCCCGCACTGTATTTATACATTTCCCTGCTTCCCGCTTCACGCGGAAAAGAGTACAAAATACCCCTGTCTGCCACCGTGTCATCCACATTAGGCTGATCCAAATAAGCCGCTGTTGAAATGTCGAACCCTGTGTTTGTCGCGATGGAGATGACCCGGGCGCTTCCGTTTGCCATGCCGTCTGCTTGAACTTGGACAATGTCTTTGTTTTCTTCCAGGTTTGTTCCATAATGAGCATTAAAGTCGGCAACGGTTTTGGATTGATTTGTACTGTTTTTAATCCAGTACGTCATCGTTTCCCCGGACGGCAGCACCAGGTCTTCTTTGTCTGCCCTCCAGATCAAGTCTCCTTCCGGTCCGTCAGCCGGATACCGGTAGCGGATGGTATAGTCTTTTAAATTAATAGGTTTATCCGTATTGTTATATACTTCAATAAATTCATAGCCATCAAGGCCGGCTATGTTCGCTGAATCCGGTACAATCTCGGTTACAAGCAGATCCGGGACAGCCTGCGGATCGTAATCCGGTTCCGCCGCTTGAATGGCAATGTCTTCTGTCTGTGCCCTGTTTTGGCCGTCAAACGCTTCAATCCGGTATATGAAGTGGTCTGATAAAAGCTGAGACGCTTTAATAACGGCTTCATACGATCCGTCTTCTCCCGCTGTCATATCCGCTTCAAGCCAGTCACCGCCTGCTAACGGCTGATACACTACTTTCACACTGTCCAGCTTTGTTTCATCTGTGACGGAAGCGCGGATTACGATATCTTGACCGGCTTCAACCAATTCCACCGGCGTATGGGTAATAACCGGCTTTATCGTATCTACTTCGGTTGGGGCTTCCGGCCTTTGCCCTTCTATCAGTGTGCCGGGTGTTGCGGGTTCTGAAGAAGTAAGAACGTCCGCTGTCCTCCCGTCCGCGTTTGGCTTCAATTGAATTCCTTTGTTTAATTCTACTTCATTTGGTGTATAAGCAGCAGTTGTTAATAAGTTGCCGGCCGTGTCTGCAACTGACAGACTTCGCTCGGAGCCATTTGCCATTCCGGCAGATTCTATGTATGTAAACTGGGCGTCTGTTAAAGATGTGCCGAATTCAGCATTAAAGTCCGCTAATGTAAGAGATTCGTTTGCTTTGTTTTCAAGCTTTACCCAAACGACCATCGTTTCGCCGGGTGCAATCTCTTTATCTTCCTTAAATACCCAATCGGCTGCTGTTCCGTCTGGATAGCCGTACACCAGTTTATAATTTTTTAAACTAAACGGCTGGGTACTGTTATTATACAGCTCAATAAATTCATAGGCGTCTGATCCGTTCAGGTTGTCACTGTTCGGCAGCAGCTCTGTAATGAGGATGGGCGATATAGTAACCGCTTGCGCAGAAGGTGTTTCTTCTGCATAAGCAGCAAGTGGCGGCGTCACAAGAGATGAAACGGATAAACTGCTGGCGAGCACAAGGGAATAAAAAGGCTTTCTTTTCATGAATGCTGATCCTCCTCTAAATAAATATCTCTTGTCAGTGTAGCGAAAGAATATATGGAGGATATAAATAAAATGTAAAAATCATGTAAAGAAGTCAATAAAAAAGCTTCCGCCCGATTTCCCGGGCGGAAGCTTTTTTGATCTATTATAGTTCGTCGAACCCGTTATCCTGCACGTTTACTTTTACGTATTGGCGCGAACGCTGTTCAAAGAAATCCGTTTTACCCAAATCCACATCTTCGTATGCTTTAATCCATTTAAGCGGATTTTTGCGGTAATCCGGATACGGCTTTTCATAGCCAAGCTGTGCGCAGCGCACATTGGCGTAGAAGTAGATATATGCTTCTACATCTTCTACATCAAGCCCGTCAATTTTATCTCCAATGACTTCACGTGCCCATTCCACTTCAAGCTCAGCCGCTTCTTTGAAAATCGCCTGTACTTTTTCTGCGCGGTCCGGTGTATCCAGCTCCGGATATTCGTTTAAAAGTTCCTGGTAGATTTTCACGAACAAGTCGACGTGAAGCTGTTCGTCACGATTGATGTAGTTAATCATTGTACTTGAAGCGACCATTTTCTGGTGGCGCGCCAGGTGATAAAAGAATGCAAAGCCTGAATAGAAAAACAAGCCTTCCAAAATGACATCGTGTACGATTGACTCCAGCATATTTTCCACGGTTGGGTTTTCCGCAAAGGACTGATAGCCTTTTACGATAAAGTCATTGCGTTTTTCAAGAACCGGCTCACTGCGCCAGTAATCGAATACTTCGTCCTGCTTTGATTTCTGAACAAGGCTGGACAGTACGTAAGAGTAAGAATGATTATGAATAACCTCCTGCTGCGCCAAAATAATCATCAGCGCCTGCAAGCTTGAATCCGTTAAGTAGTCAGCTACTTTCCCTGCATAGTCTGTTTGGATGCTGTCTAAGAGGGCAAGCAGGCCGATAATTTTCAAAAACGCTTCCCGCTCGCTGTCTTCGAGATTCGGAAATTGTTTCACGTCATTGCTCATATTAATTTCAAACGGAGTCCAGAAATTCCCAAGCATCCGCTTATACTTTGGATATGCCCAATCAAACTTAACGTCATCCCAGTTTAAAACGTTGGATGAACGGCCATTTACAATGGCCGTCGAACGGTTTGGTGCTTCTTTATCCATTAATTTTCGTTTTTCAATAAGTGTCATGGTGTTCTCTCCTTAGCTTGAGCAAGATTCGCACTCAAGTAGTTCCACAGATGTGGAACGAACATAATATGTTGTTTTTAATCCTTGTTTCCAGCCGGCCAGGTGCAGATCAAGCAATTCTTTCGCTTTAATTGTGTTTTGCACGTACAGGTTCAGCGAAACACCCTGGTCAATATGGCGCTGGCGCGCAGCGTTTTGGCGCAATGTCCAGTGCTGGTCAATAAAGTAAGCGGATTTGTAGAACCATGTTGTTTCCGGGTTTAAGTCTGGTACGGTTACAGGAATTTTGTAATCTTTCTTTTCCTCAGAGTAGCTCTTTTGGAAAATCGGATCGATACTCGCTGTGCTTCCGGCAATAATCGATGTAGAGGAGTTTGGCGCGACTGCCATTAAATAGCCGTTACGCATACCGTTTTCCCGCACCTCTTTACGAAGTGCTTCCCACTCGTCTCCTTCATAGCCGCGTGCATCAAAATAAGCACCTGTCTGCCAGTCGGATCCTTCAAACAATGGGTAAGCCCCTTTTTCTTTTGCCAGTTCCATAGACGCTTGAATCGTCAGACGGGCAATTGTTCCGTACAGCTCATCTGCATACTGAACAGCTTCATCTGATTCCCAGCGGATGTTTTTCAGCGCCAGCAGGTGATGCCAGCCGAATGTGCCAAGGCCGATGCCGCGGTAACGGCTGTTTGTCCGTTCTGCCTGTGGTACTGGAATCATGTTTAAATCAATCACGTTATCCAGCATGCGCACCTGTACGCGAATCAAGCGTTCCAATACATCTGCCGGCACCGCTTTACCAAGGTTGATAGAAGACAAATTACATACAACAAAGTCACCCGGCTTTTTGCGCGTTACAATCACATCGTCTTCAAGCTGAATAGATTGGAATTCTGTTGCACTCATATTTTGGAAGATTTCAGTACACAGGTTACTAGAATAAACCATACCTTCATGCTTGTTCGGGTTGCGGCGGTTTACTTCATCACGGTAGAACATGAACGGTACGCCTGTTTCAAGCTGTGAGCGCATAATGCGTTTCATAATGTCGATCGCCTGTACCGTTTCACGGGAAAGCTGCTCGTTTTGTACGCACTGCTCATATTTTTCACGGAATGAGCCTTTGCCGCGCGACTCATCGTAGAAGTCTTCAAGCGAGAAGCCCATAACTGTGCGAACTTCATGCGGATCAAACAGGTGCCACTCTTCACGCGCATCTACTTTTTCCATAAACAAGTCTGGAAGACATACGCCTGTGAAAATATCATGCGCACGAAGACGCTCGTCACCGTTGTTTAATTTCAAATCAAGGAAAGCAAAAACGTCTTTGTGCCAAACGTCTAAGTAGACCGCTATCGCACCCTGGCGCTGGCCAAGCTGGTCAACGCTGACCGCTGTGTTGTTCAACTGCTTAATCCATGGAAGAACACCGCTTGATGCGCCTTTGAATCCGCGGATAGAAGAACCGCGGCTGCGTACTTTACCCATGTAAACGCCGATGCCGCCGCCGTATTTAGATAACGTTGCAACATCTGTGTTGCTGTCGTAAATGCCCTGCAGGCTGTCATCCACGGTATCGATAAAGCAGCTTGAAAGCTGGCCGTACGGTTTACCCGCATTTGATAGTGTTGGTGTTGCTACGGTCATGTACAAATTGCTCATTGCCCAGTAAGATTCGGCAATTTTCGCCAGACGGTTCTCTGTTTCGTTTTGCATAAGCGTCATGGCAATCGTCAGCCAGCGTTCCTGTGGAAGCTCAACTGGTGTTTTATCAAAATCACGAACCACATAGCGATCCATCAGCATCTTAAGTCCAATGTATGTAAACAGCTGGTCGCGTTCTGGCTGAATAAGCTTGCCGATCTCTTCAAGCTCTTCTTTTGTATAAGCTTCGATCAGACGGTTATCATAAAGTCCTTTTTCCGTTTCGCGGTGAAGATAGTCAGCAAAAGCCGTATAAACGTCCTTGGCTTCTACGCCTCTTTTTGCTGCAATCGCACGGTATGTTTGATGCAAATAAATACGTGCCGCTACAAACGTCCAATAGGGCTCTTCTTCATCCATAAAGCTGAGCGCTTCAAGCGTCATAGCTTTCGACCAGGCATCCATATCCGCATCCGGGCGCTTTGCCGTCCATCGCTCGCTTGCGCGGAGAAGCGGTCCGATTTTTTCTTCGCCGAATTCAGTTGTCAGCGTATGTAAAAGTTGATCAATGCCTGAAGCAGTAGTTATGGTCATGAAGTATGTCCTCCTTTTAATATGAGCAAAATAAAAAGAGCGATCGCTCAAGTTTTTTCGACTGAGTCCGCGCTCTGGGTGGGTAAACGTGAAAAATGGCACAGTTTCGCCATCTTCACCTCTCAGCCCCCGAAGAAAGTGGTGCTTACAGAAAAACAGGCAGGTTTCCTGGCTCGTGCGTCCTCCTCCTGCCGCCTTCCCGCTTTCGCAGTGGCCCGGCATTCGTCTGCACTTACAGTTGCGGGGACAGCTCCGGCATCCAACCGGATTCCCTTTATACCATTACTGGTACCCATTTTCCATCGCATACTATATATTGTGTTTGTTCACGTTGTAAATACTAGCATATTGTATCCTAGATGTACAGTTAAAAAAACGGCTCGAAATGTTCTGTATTCTTAATCTATTCGTGCAAAAGAAAAGAACTGCCGCCGCCTGGCAGTTCTTTGGGCTGTTATGGCTGCTTGCTGCTCCACACATTAAAAATGGTCATGGCAAATTGTTCACGGGTAATGCCTGCTTCTGGAAGAAATCTAGCAGAGGCACCGCCGGTCATCAGGCCGTTTGCGTAAACAGCATCAATTTCAGTCTTTGCCCAGTGGGAAGCCGGAACGTCTGTGAAAGCGGCAGGCGCACCTGCTTTCAGATTCAATGCTTTTGTTAATATACGTGCTAGCTGGGCCCGTGTAAGCGGCTGATCCGGATTGAATCTTGGCGCTTTCGCAAAAACGCCCGCTTCAGTAAGCTGTGCAATCGCGCTATAAGATTTCATGTGCGCAGAAACATCTGAAAACCCTGGATTCGGCGCTGTTTCCGTTTTGCCAAGAATACGCGCTAAAATAATTGCGGCTTCCGCCCTGGTAATCTGGCTTTTAGGGGCAAACGTACCATCCGCATTTCCTTTAATTATATCATTCTCGGCCAGTTTCATAATGGCCAGGCGTGCTTGGGAGCCGACAGCGGTGATATCAGAAAACGGATCCGGGTTCGCCGCTCCCTTCCAAACCGTGAAAAATTGATTGGCAATCAGCTGATAGCCGGCTGTATTCGGGTGAATATCGCTCGGGTTTGGCAAATACTCTTCACCGAACTGGGCAGAGGCATCAACAAACGTTGCGGATTGTTTTTGAGCGGTCGTTTTTAATTGCGTATTAAAAAGTGTAAAAAATTCTTTTAAGTGATCTTTTTGCTGTCCTTCTTCCATACGTGGAAACGGAAAATAATAGCCTGTCACATACACATCGACCGTTGGATTCAATGCTTTAATTTGCCCAATACCGGCTGTGAGATTTCGGTTCACCTGTGCGACTGCTTCTAACAGCTTAATAGGATCTGTATTTCCGGCAAGCGCTAATTGAAGCAGATCATTGGCACCTGTTGAGATCGTAATCAGTTCTGCCTGCCGAACCGCTTCCTGTACATCCGTTAAGGACAGCTTCGCTAAAAATTGGGCGCTCGTTTCACCGGAAACGGCAAATTCTTTCGTGAAAGAGGAGAGTACGCCTTCTTCCTTCAGCTCCGCTGCAATTAAATCGGTGTAGCTCGTTCCAACCGGCACTTTATAAGGCGTCTGGCCGGCCGCAATAGAGTCACCGAAAGCGACATAGTCTATTTTCGAAGCAGCTGCGTCTGCTGGCGGCACAAGAAAAATGCCCATGCCCAATACGCCGGCTGAAAGGGCTGATATGTATTTTTTCACTTTTTTTCCTCCCGTACTCGTTTTATCCATTTTACCATGTGAAGAAGCAATACGTGCGAACTTCTTAGAAAAAATGAGGAAATGTGGTATAATGAAAACGTTGTTTCAACATGCTTTAAATGGGTATAGTAATGTAATGAACATTTGAGAACGGAGATGAC
This sequence comes from Domibacillus sp. PGB-M46, assembly GCF_022668875.1. GTDB lineage: Bacteria > Bacillota > Bacilli > Bacillales > Domibacillaceae > Domibacillus. The sequence goes on from NZ_JAKGCR010000001.1 coordinate 344,836, forward strand.
AGAAATGAATTTGAAAAAGCTGATCAAGTACGGTGCTATTATCGCTCCAATCGTTTACCCGAAAGTTAAAAACCGCATAGGAACAAACAATTTGCGTAAATCATACAGTGATTCCCATAGAACACGTATGTCTGGCAAAAGCATTCTTGATAAACTTTAATCCGTCATAAAAAAGATCCTGCATAGGGTCTTTTTTTCGTATGGACAAGTTAAAAAACCCCGCCAGCCGCTGGCGGGGTTTGAAATGTTCTTTTATTGAAGAACAGCACTCTTGCTGAAAAACTCTTTGTACAGCTCACGCAATACATTGTTTGTATCTTTTTCTTGAATACCAAACACAAGGCTGACTTCCGAAGAGCCCTGGTTGATCATTTCAATGTTTGCTCCAACGCGGGAAATAGCCAATGTGGCACGTGCAGAAAGGCCAAGCGTATTATGCATACCTTCTCCGACAAGCACAATCATCGCAAACCCATGCTCCACATTTGCTTTATCTACATCCAGTTCATTGCGGAAACGAGCTAAAATGCGCTCTTCTTTTTCTGGTGTAAGCTGGTGGCTTCTTACAATAACCGACAAATCATCAATGCCAGATGGCGTATGCTCATATGATACACCTTCTTCTTCTAAAATTTGAAGGAGACGGCGGCCAAATCCGATTTCACGGTTCATCAAATACTTGCTTACGTACAAAGTAGAAAATCCAGTGTCTGCTGCAATCCCAATAACCGGATTTTTCGTGTATTCACGCTCTGCTACAATCATTGTACCTGGTGCGGATGGGTTGTTTGTATTTTTAATGCAAACAGGCACCGAATGCTGGAATGCAGGCATAAGGGCTTCATCATGGAAAACAGAGAAGCCGGCATATGACAACTCGCGCATTTCACGGTATGTCATCCGTTTGATTTCAGCCGGATTGTCCACAACATTCGGGTTCGCTGCAAAAACAGAATCAACATCTGTAAAGTTTTCATACAGCTCTGCCTTTAAGGCAGCGGCTAAAATCGAACCGGTAATATCCGAACCGCCGCGGGCGAATGTCATCATCACGCCTTCTTTTGTATAACCGAAAAAGCCTGGGAATACGACAATCTTTCCGTTTTCACGAAGTTTTTCCAGATTTTCATAAGCTTCTGGAAGTGCACGTGCGCGGCCCGGCTCATCACTTACAATTAAGCCTGCTTCTTTCGGATTTACATACTCCGCATCTAATCCGATGCTTGTGAAATACGCAGCAATTAATTTTGCATTATTATCTTCCCCGCTTGCTTTCAGCTGATCCATGAAAAGCGGCGGGTTATCGCGGTTTTCTGTTAAACGGCCGCGCAAATCTTCTTCAATAATATAAACAATCGTATCATCAAGACCGAGTCCTTGAGCGATGTCTGCATAACGGTCAACAACGGCTTTAAGTTCCGCTTCCGCGTCCTGCTTTTGCAAAGAGGCATTCGCAAGCGCAATTAGCAGGTCCGTTACTTTCGTATCTTCGCTGAAACGTTTACCGGGTGCCGATACAACAACCGCCTTTCGCTTCGGTTCATCTTTTACGATAGATGCTACTTTTTTAATTTGTTCTGCACTGGCAACGGATGTGCCGCCAAATTTACATACGATCATGTCTGCCACTCCTTGCTGGTTTGCATTCCTTGACGAAAATGCGCTTTATCCAAAGAATTATACCACCGTTCATGCGAAAAAAGAAGAAATAATCAGAATTTCGTTGTGAAAACGGGAAAAATGCCCGGGCTCACAAGCGGCCCGGACATATTCTTTCCTTATTGTGCTGTATTTGTATCCGTAATACGCCCTTCAACCGCTGTGTTAACCGAAGGATTCGCTTTTAAATAATCGGTAAAGGTTTCCCAGTCGACGTTGCCTGGCTCACTCACACGGCCTTCATCGTACGCTGTTTTAAACATTGAAAAGTTATCGCCGCCTTTTGCGGTAAAGGTGTTTGTTGCCACAGTATACGTTTTCGCTTCATCCAGCGGAACAAACGCGCCGCCTTCATTCACTTCTACCGATGTTACACGGGACCCTGCCGCTTTGGAGGAGTCATACGTAAACTTCAAGCCGGCCGCCTGCAGGAACGCGCCGTTTTGTTCTGGCGCCAGGCTGACGCTGTGTTCAAGTGCAGCTTTGATTTCTGCTCCTGTTAAATCCATGATAGCGAGTGCGTTGCCAAACGGCATCACGGTAAGCACTTCTTCCATTGTAATGTCTCCAGCATCGATTGATGCACGGATTCCTCCGCCGTTTTGAAGTGCAATGACGGTATCTGGATCAATCGTCTTGGCTTTTGCAAGCATGGCATCCGTAATAAGGTTGCCAAGATTAGTTTCCTTCGTGCGCACATTCGCCCGCTCGCCATCTAAAGCAGCCGCAGCTGAACCCACTACCTGGGCTTTTACTTTCTCAATTTCCGGTGTATAAGCGGCTGCCAGCCGGTTTTTCACTTCTTCATTTTCTTCAAACACATAGGTGCCATCCTCATTTTTCTGATCGACTTCAATCAGTTCGCCGGCGTACTCCGTTATGGCCCCTTCTTCGTCAAAGATTACATCAAGTGTACCGACAAACTTGTTATACTCATTGGCCTGCACGATAACGGTCGGCTCTGCTCCTGTTTCATCAATATACGGCTCGCTCAGCTTGTCATGCGTATGGCCGCCGACAATCACATCAATGCCTTCCACTTCTTTTGCGAGCGTAACATCATTATCACCGCCGCCATCGCGGAAGCCAATATGGGACAGGGCTACAACTTTGTCCACTCCTGCTGCTTCAAAGGACGCTACCGCTTTTTTCGCTTCTTGAATATAGTTTTCAAACACAACGTCGTCGCCAGGAGATGAAATCGTTTGTGTTTCTGCCGTCGTCAAGCCGAAAATGCCGACTTTCTCGCCGTCTACTTCTTTAATAATGCCGTTGTATACCCGTCCGTCCATCGGTTCATCCGTCACCGTTTCGTTCATCAAAGAAGAAAGATGCGCATCCGCCGACGCGTTTACGTTCGCCGATACAAACGGGAATTTCGCATTTTTGATAAAATCAGCCAGCGGCCCTGTGCCAAGATCGAATTCGTGGTTTCCAAAGGTCATGGCATCATAGCCGAGCATATTCATAAAATCAAGATCAGCCTGCCCTTTGAATTGATTGAAATAAAGGGTGCCGGAAAACACGTCGCCGGCATCAACGAGCAGAGAAGACGGGTTTTCTTCCCGCAGCGCTTCTACAACCGTTGCTTTGCGTGCGACATTTTCAATATGTGCATGTGTATCGTTCGTGTGGATAAGAGAAAGCAGGAATTCTTCCGGCAGCTGAGATCCGCGGTGGAGAAATAACGCCCATTCACCCCGGAGCAGCCTGTCCGCTGCGCCAAAAGTGGTATCCGTTTTGCCGAGAGAAAGACCAGATTCAACAAGGGCGTTTACATAAGGGCCAAAGCGTTCGTTCACATCCGTAAATGGCGTCTCCGTTACCGTTTCATCTACTTCAAGCCCGTACGCATTCGCAAGCCAGTAGGAAGCTTCGCCCCGTGTGATGGGTTCAAACGCACCGAATTTATCTTTTGCTTTTCCTGCTGTAACCCCGGCTTCGGCCAGCGCATTTACAGCCCATTGACCTCGCTCTGGTACATCGGTAAATCCTGCGTCTTTATATGTATCATCTTCTGTAAAGCCAAGCGCCTTTGCCAATTGAATGGCTGCATCTACGCGTGTAATGGACATAGATGTACCAAACTTGCCTGCAGAATAGCCGGCTGTAATATCGTTTTCTGTTAAAAATTGAACTGCTTCCTCATAATGCGGCGGTACATCTGTAAAAACAGATGCAGCCGAAACCGAAACAGCGGATACACCAATAGATGCTACAGACGCTGCCGCAATAAACTTATGTTTGTTTTTCAATGAACCTGCCCCCTTATAAAATAAAAACCTTTAATTCAAAGGATAGGTGATCTTTAACCCAAAAACAAGAATATTACAAAAACTTTAACAAATCGTTACATTACGTTTATAATTCAAAAAAACCGTCCCGGCTGATGCCGGGACGGTTTTCCTGCTCTTTTATTCTTTTATAATGCCTTCCTGCACCATAAGCAGTGCCATAACGGCTGCTACATAGATAGAGACGGCAGGAGCCGTTAACACATGCCCTGCCGTTGCACTAATCCCGATGCCAAGGATAAAGGCAACTCCGTACATAGTGTTAACCGGCGTGAAGGTTTGTTTAATGTTGCGGACAAAGTGAATCACAAAACGGATTGCATAGTAAAGCGGCAATGACATCATTGTCAGGAAACCGACGATGCCAAGTGAGAAAAAGAGATCAAAAAAGTCCATCTCGATCATTCTCGGTGTTTTGCCTGGCTCTGGTTCTTCATAGTTTCCGGCAAATCCCATACCGAAAAGCTTTTGTGAAACCGGTGCTTCAGCAAACTGGTCTTTCATTTCAGCTAAATATTTTTCCCGGCTGCTGAATACAAGATTTTGCACTTGTTCATTTGTAATCTCAGGCTCGTCGTCCTGCTCTTCATCGGGCAGTTCTTCACCTGTATCTGGATCAACCTCTTTTTCTTTTTCCTTGCTGAAGTCAATGTTTAATAAACTTAAGTGTGCAAACATGTTATGGAACACAGGCGTAACTGGCGTTGTCACAGCGAGCACCGCAATGAGCACAAGCGAAATGAGCATATTGGAACGCGTTTTTCCCGAACGCTCTTTGGTGAAATGCAAAATGAGCATAGAGAAAAAAGCAGCCAGCAGCACAACGACGATACCGCCATAGCCAACTTTCGTTCCAAGAAACTGCATCGAAACAGCCAGCAGCACAAACGGAATCCAATAACGCCACTCTTTTACACGATTCGTTTTCTCAATTGCGTAAAGGGCCGTCACCGGAAGAATGATCGCCATGATGGCACCAATTTCATTTCCGGCATAAAACCAGCCGGTAAAGCCGATTTTCGTATGGGAGTAATTCGACAGGCTTGTTCCTGTTGCAAAGGAAACAAGAAACACGGCACTGATAATCAGCGAGGCGTACAAGAAATAAGAAGTGGTTTTTTCTTTAAACGGCACTTGCTCCCGCTTTAAATAAAGGTACAGAACGCTAAAGCCCGTAAACAGGATTGGGAAGTATACAATCTTATTGAAAAACTTTAATTCGCTCCCAAGGTAATAAGGATCTTTTACGTTCATATTCAGCACAATGTTAATAGCGATGACGGCTGCAACGGCCAGTAAATAAAGAATGTACTTCCTTGCCAGCCCGCTTCGCCGCGCTTTCCATAACAGCATCAATACGATAGCGGCCATAAACAGCACGCGGACAATTACACCGACAGTTAAACTAATGTTAAGCAGCAGCAGCGATGCGCTTGTGAGCACATCAATAACCGGCTGCCAAATAATAAAAGCCAGGGCCAGCAGCCAAAATGTCTTCTCATTCTTCATGTTGAAAAGTCCTCTTTCCTTCCAATTTCGTAGATTTTTATACTATCATATTTTATAGTAAAAGAATTGTGTAAACCTGAAAATGCATCTTTTCTATTATATCGGAAAAGCGTTGAGAATCCAGCGGAAAATGAATCGTTCCTTCAAATGAAAAAGAAGTTCCCTGTTTGTTATACTCATTGTAACTACATTCATGATAGGGTGGCGGATTTTTCATGCGCATGTTTGTGTTTGGCGGAATACTTTTGGCCTTCATTCCGTTTTTTTGGGGAGGGTGCGAATTGTCGAAAAAAGAAAGAGCTACATGGATATGGAATGCCCATACGCTCAAAGATTCAACAGAAATGCTGTCCTTCTTTGAGAAACAAAGTGTAAGAGATGTATATGTCCAAATTGACGCTTCTGTTTCAGATTCCGTCTATCAATCTTTTATTGAGAAAGCGCACGAGCAGAGTATGCGGGTTCACGCGCTCGATGGATCACCCGAATATACGGAGAAAGATCTGGACACATTTTTGGATCGGATACGTCCGCTGGATTGGGACGGTATTCACCTTGATATTGAACCATATTTGTCCAGTGAATGGAAAACTGATCAGAAAAAGGCGGTTTATCGGTACGAAAGGCTGATCAAGCGGGCAGCAGACAGCGGCTGGACATTCGGAGCCGATATTCCTTTTTGGTACGATGAAGTGTCCGCTTCTACTGGAGCAACATTAGCAGAATTTGTGATTCAGCATACGGATTATACGGTGATTATGGCGTACCGCGACAGTGCCGCGAAAATTATGGATGTTTCGGCCAAAGAACGTGCGCTTGGCCGTTCGCTCGAAAAGAACGTGTCGATTGCAGTGGAAACGATTGCAAATCCGGAAGCAGGCGGTATTTCGTTTTCCGGAAAAAGCGCAGCCTACTTCGAGAAAGAGCTGGAAACACTCGAAAATGAATGCGGCTGCCAGGTTGCTGTTCATCACGCTGAATCCTGGAAAACTTTGTTAAACCAATAAAGGAAAGCAGCCGCATAACGCGCGGCTGCTTTTATCGTTCTTATTTTAAACCGGCTGCTGAAATAATAGCGTGGTTAATTCCGCCCTTCCATTTAATCACAAGCAGCTGGTCCCCATTTCTATTTAAGGAGGCCGGGTTCATGAGCTGCTGGATTTCTTCCTTGCTTGTTACCTGTTTGTACTTTAGCGGCATGTTGCTCCAATCCGGCTCCTGGCCTTCATTGTTCCAAATAAATTGATTCAGCTTTTCCTTTTCTCCATCGCTTGCTGCGTTCACAATGAATGCCTTGTCAACGCTTGAAGCAGAAGCAAATGCCTCACCGTTTGGAACATATTTCCGGATGGCCGCAATCGTATGCTCATCATCTAAATGAACGTTGCTGTATAAGCTGACGCCATTGTTTTTTCCCGCCCAAAAATCGATTGATCCGACAGTTGAATGGCTGTTCGCGCTGAACATATCTGCTTCTCCTGACAATACATCTCTTTCAATCGCCGCGCGAATCGCTTCAACGGCTTTCTTATCCGCGACGTTTGCCAGTTGGGATTCGGCAGCATTGTTATAAACCGTCAGGTAATTGACCGCCGCTTTTGGTGCCAGGGCAAAAATAGGCGCCGATGCTTTAATAAACTCGACATTTTTTCGCAGTTCCTTTGTCGCTTTGTCCGCTTCAGTTGTAGATACAGAATACTGACGCAGCACCCGGCTACCGTCTTTCATCTTATACGTAATGTTGACGGTATAACCGTTTCGGTCACTTCGCATACCAATCAGCTTCTGATGCACCTGGCGCACCTGCTTGACAGAATCCCTGCCTGCCATAAAGCCAGCGTCCGCTTTTTTCAGCTTGTTCTGCTCTTCCTCATAAAACAGGCCTGAAAGAGGCTCTGTCTGATCGCCAATATACACCTTTTCAATATCATTCACATTCGGGATTGCTTTTTCGTAGGATCGGGCAAACATCGCTCCCGGCAGCAGCAAAATCAAAACGAGCAGGGCATAGGAAACAAATCCCTTCCATGGCCATGTAAGCCGCAGCGACTTTTGCACAACCATCTGCAATAGTGTATAGCCGGCAGCTGCCCCGATCACATAACCGGCAATCATCCATCCGGATGTAGCACCAAGAAGCTCCGCAAAATACATACCGCCAATCAGCATCGCTGCAAACGTTAAAACGAAAATAAATGCCCATCTGAAAAACGGAAATACGATCGTTTCATCTACCGCTTCGGCAGGCCGCACTTTATATACATAATAGGAAACAGCTATCATGAACGCCCCAATCACCAGGTAGACCGCCCACTCTGTGCCGGTAAACGGGCGAGTTTCATAGCTCGCGGCCCGAATTAAGAAAATACCGTCCTCCATAATTTTAGACGCATAAGCATCTACGGCCAGCCCGTTGATAAAATAACGGGCATTGGTCAGCGTCATGAAAACAAGCGCAGCCGGCAATACAAAGATCCCGTAAGCCATGATCCCCTGCAAAATCGCCGGACCGATAAACAAGCCAATCAAAACAGTGGTAATAAACATAAACAAAACGACAAACAGGGAAACACCAGCCCATTCCGCAATATTTCCCACTGTATAGTGAATCGGCTTCACCATCGGCCGTATCGCCAGCAAGATCAAAGCATTAATTAAAATAGGCAGGCCAAGAGCGGCGGCTCCCGCTGCATATACGTGTGTCAGCAGTGTTTCGCGCTTAAACGGCAGGCTGTGCATAAAATCAGATGAGCTTTTTTTGGTCATGTAGCTCGTTAACACAATACCGGCTAAAACCGGGAACACCATATACGTTATATATTGAACCGAAAAAGAAATCGCAAGCAGTACATTGCCGGTGTTCGCTTCTAAAAACGGCTTTACGCTCCAGTCATCCCGAAGAATGACAAAGATGCCAAGCGGCAGCAGAACAACCTGTGACAAAAGAAAAAACAGGCCGATCCATAACACAGAGCGCATATGCTGCAGAAACAGCCCTTTATTAAACGATAAGATTCCGGATTTCATAGCCGACACTCCCCATTTCGTACGTAAAAATTTCTTCAAGTGTTAACGGCAGCACGTCGTAAATGGCTGGTTCATAAGAGCGTACATGCCGGTCAATGTCCCCCTCATTTCCGCGAATAATACAGGTCAGCACCCGGCCCCGTTTCTCATAATGCATCACATCCATGCCTTTAATGAACGACTCGTCCGGCATCTTTTTAAATGCCACCTGCAGCTTGCTCACATCGGTTTTCAGCTCCTCTAAATCACGCTCGTACAAAAGGCTTCCTTTATGCATAACACCGACGGCATCACAAAAGTCTTCCATTTCCCGCAGGTTGTGTGAGGAAACAAGAACCGTCATAGAACGGCTGCTGACATCTTGAATAAGGAGATTTTTAACCTGCTGGCGCACAACCGGGTCCAGCCCGTCAAAAGGCTCGTCCAAAATAAGCGCATCCGGCATTGCCGAGAGCGTTAAAATAAAAGCGGCCTGGCGCTGCATCCCTTTAGACATACGTGAAAGCTTTGCTTTTGGGTTCAGATTAAAATGATGATACAGCTGTTGAAACCGTTCTTCATTCCACCGGTCATAAACCGCTGCATAAAAGCGGGCCATTTGAAACAGTGAAGTTTGATGAAAAAAGTATGGCTGGTCCGGGATAAATAAAATCCGTTTTTTCACTTCCGGCTGTTCAAAAATCGATTTTTCTTCGATGACAGCCCTGCCCTGGTCGGCTCTCATAATCCCGGACAGCATTTTGAGCAGTGTCGTTTTTCCCGCACCATTGGAGCCGAGCAGCCCATAAATCGATCCTTTCTTCACATGCATCTGTACATCCTTTACGGCTTCAAAACGGCCAAACCGCTTTGACAGATGATCCGCTTTAATCATTTTTGTCTGCTCCCCTTTCCGGCTCCTGTATCGTTTCAATCAGCTTGATCACTTCATCCTTCGGCACGCCGAGGTACAAAATCTCACCGACGATCCGTTCAAGTTCGTGTTTCAGCATCTCCACCCGCTCCTTATTGATTTCGTTTTTAACCGGCGATACGAAGCTTCCTTTGCCCGGAATAGAGTAAATAAATCCTTCCCGCTCAAGCTCCCGATACGCTTTTTGGATTGTATTTGGATTGATGGTCAATTCCTGCGCCAGCATACGGACTGAAGGCAGCTGCTCATCTGCCTTCATGACCTCGCGAATGATTAATTCTTTTATTTTTTCTGTAAGCTGCTCGTATATCGGCACACGGCTTCTCGTGTCAATCGTAAACATCGCCGTCCTCCTTTTTCCCCAAACCGTATTAACTGTACTAACATAAATAATACAGAACTTATGGAAAAATGCAACATTTGATCATAAAATTTACTATTTTGTTCTCTTCGCTCAAAAAAAATAAAGGCACCTATAAAAGGCGCCTTTATTTTTTATATTCATGGGTTTCCTTTAGTTCTCCGGTTACGATAAACCGCTTTGTACGATCGTCAGAATTATAGCAAGTGACGAGTGTGATGTTCGGTTCAATTGTATTCTCTATCACATCTGTCCTGCTTTCATGGACCACTTCTATTTTGGTGACGCTGTACGTATATTCATACGTTAAATCTGTTACATAAATGAGATCGCCTTTTTTCACCTTCAAAACAGGGCTAAACAGGAGATCTTCCCGATTCATGTGATGCCCGGCAAGCGGATAATTGCCAACGCCCATCCATTGATTTTCCCGCATCGTTGTGGCGCCGGCCATTAAATTTTCGTTCGTCGTCCCTTTTAAAATGGGCAAATCCATGTTTACTGCAGGAATCCGGATTTGGCCGACAACCGATTCCTCGTCTGCTTTGGCTTCCTTTACGACTGTATCCATAACAGAAGGCGGTTCAATGGATTCCATATCGAACTCTGCAGGCTTCTTGTTGTTTTGCTCGATTTTTTCCGGTGTCAGTGATTGAGCCGTTACATGGCTCGATTTGGCTTCAAGCAGTTCATACTTTAAAAAAGGAGCCCCGATCAGCACAATCGCTGTCAGAATACAAAGCACGCCGATAACCTGTCTTATCTTCACGCACGTTTTCCTTTTCTCATTAGCAGCCAGGCCCCCGCTGCAAGCAGTACGCCGGCAAACAGATACAGAGCATCTGATTCATCTCCGGTTTGTGGAAGCGTTCCGGTTCCGGCTGCTTTTGTTTTTACAGAGGTTGTTGTGGAAGAAGCCTTCGCGATTTTTGTATTCTCCATTTCTACATCCACTGTTTCACCGCTTTTGATCGTGACATCTGTTTGGCCCGTTGAGCGAGTGTAACCATCTGGTGCATCCGTTTCTTCCAGTTTATAGCTTCCCGCTTTTAAACTTGTAAAAGAAGCAACTCCGTTGTCATCTGTCACAACCTTGGAAACGAGCTCCTTTTCCTCATCATAAAGAGAAAATTCCGCTCCCTTAAGCTCCGCCCCGGATGAAGCATCTGTCAGCGTAACCTTTAAGGCGCCATAAGCATTCACGAGGCTGTTTTCCACTTTTTGTTCTACCGGTGTCTGACGGCCGATCGTCACTGTCCAGGACTCCGTCGGCAGCACGTAGTCACTGTCTGTTTTTGTTTGGGTCATTTTATAAGTGCCATAAGAAAGACCGGTTAGCGAAGCTTTTCCTTTCTCATCCGTCACCACTTTTTTTGAATAAAGGCCATTTTCCGTTTTGAGCTCAAATTCAGCTCCGGCAATCGGTACAGCCGTTCCTTTCTCAACAGCTGTAATGTTTAAAGCTCCCGTTAATCCTGTAGACTTTTCATGCATAATTTCTTTTGTCACAAGGACGGTGTTCAAATCCAGCTTCCAGGGCTCTAGCGGAACCGCATAGCCATCGGGTGCTGCTGTTTGAGTGACCGTGTATGTACCGAACGGCAGATTAGGCACCGATGCTTCCCCCGCTGAATTCGTTTTGAGTGAAGCAACTACTTTTCCTCCCTCGTTTACAATCGTGAACGAAGCACCAGCCAGCTTTTCTTTTGACTTGGCATCCAGCGCCACCATTTTGATGGCTCCTCCTGCTTCCTCCGTAATCGTAAAGGAAAGCTGTTCGCCGGTCGGAAAAGCTACACCGTAGGCGCCTATTTTCGCCAGCTTGTCTTCCTTGAATACAACTGGAACTTTAGCGGTTCCTTTTGCACCTGACTGTACATCTTCCTCCAGCACAGCGATAGCGGTATTGTCCGCGGCGTTCATCTTCAATGTTCCAACCGTTTCTCCAGACGATGTTTTCAGCGGCTCTTCCCCGTCCTTACTAATGTAAAAAGGAGTCGGCACTTTGTACAGAGCAGGCTCTTCCCCACTGTACACCCAGTCAATTTGAAGGGTCATCGGCTCATTCAGTGCATAAACCGGTGTAGTGGTTCCATCTGTGTGTGCAACCGCGGATTTTGTATAAAAAGCCGTTTCTGCCGCGGCCTGAGCAGGCTGCATGATACCAATGACTACAAACAACGCCGTGAGCAGCATTAACCATTTTTTCATTTTTTCTGTCCTCCAGCTCTCTTCACTTGTTTTCACTAGACAATTTTACCATAAAAGAAAGCAAAAACCATGAACGATTTTTCAAAAAAAGGGTCTTACTATAAACAGTAAGACCCTTTTGGCTTATGGCTGGCTGGAGGCTGCTTCATCCAGCGGGATGGAAATTAACTGGTTTGATCCGGTTGCTTTCGGCATCACACCGTCCCATTTTTCAATCCATTTGTTTTGAATGACTTCCTGTGAAATGGACGCTTTAATAATTTGGTTGTACTCGGCAATACCCTGCGCTTCAATTTTCTTTTTCTGCGCTTCCGCTTCCGCTATTTTCAGCTCGATTTGTTTTCTTTCAAGCTCCTGGGCGGCTTCTACCCGTTTGTCAATCGCCGCCTGGGTGGATTTATCCGGCTTTGGTACACCTAATGTCATATTATCAACAACAAATCCTAAATCTTTAATATCTTCCGCAAACAGCGTTTGTACATTTACCGCCGCTTCCGATGACTTCTCCCCATATGTGTCAATAACCGAGTATTTGGCAATGCCTTTTCGGCCTGCATCCCATAAGCGCGTACGCAAATACGAATCTTCAATCTGCTCTACTTCAATCGGGCCGAACTGGTTAAACACGTCTACTACTTTATCCGGCTGGATGCTGTAGTTGTAGGCAAAATCAACGGTTACGCTTTTGCCGTCAGATGTTGCTACTTGTATATCTTTATAGTTCACAGTCTGCATGCGGACCGGATAAATCGTCACTTTATCGAATAAGCCGACAACATGCCATCCCTGCCCTAGTGTATCCTCCTGCACACCGCCGTTCGGGCTGTACACAACCCCTACATAGCCATTTGGAATTTTTTCAATAAACATCGATAAAAGAGCTAAACCGAGAATAAGTGCTAAAGCAACAAGCGAACCACCCAATACCTTCCTACTTGGGCCCTTACTTCTCTTTTTCGGTGTCAGTTTCTCCATGTTCTTCCTCCTTTAACCTGTTCTTTACTTTGTCTGCTGTTTCCCCGACTTTGTTAAACATGGGCGATAACATAAGCCAAATGCCTGCCCCAATCAGAAGAAGCACAATAATAGATCCAATAAATACTTTCATTTATCGATCACCTCTTTGTTTCTTTCTACGAACCGAAGAAGGAAATGGTTTCAAGTTTTTTTACAAACTTAATAATCTTTTACATAATTCACACAAATTTTCTACATTCACTTCATACTTTTTTACTACCATAACTCTGGGGAACAAAAATACATAAAGGTGGGTTCAGGTATGTCGCAAGACTTAAACAGACGAAAATTTTTAACATATGTTGGTACAGGGGTTACCGCTTTAACCGTTGCATCTGCCGGATTGGGTGCATTCGCGCCGAAAACACAGGCAGAAGGGACAAAAGCAGCTTCTCATTTGTTCGGACGCAAGAAAAAAGTGTCGGGCGTAAAGTTCACACCAATTGAAGCATCCGGAAAAGACGAGCTTGTTCTGCCACGCGGCTATAAATACGATGTAATTGCATCTTACGGAGACGTTATTAATAAATCTGGCGATACATTCGGCTACAACAATGACTTTACCGTGTTTTTCCCAATCAACAACTCAAATCAGCACGGACTTTTATGGGTTAACCATGAATACATAAGTGATCTGTGGGTAACAGGTGCTCCGGTAAACGGCAAATATTCTGCTTCCCAAATTCAAAAGCTTTTATATAACCAAGGCGGTTCCATTATTGAAATTCGCCAGGATGAAGACGGCGTCTGGAAAATGGATACGTCATCAAAATATGCCCGCCGGATTTCCGGATTGACACCATTCCGTTTAACAGGCCCTGCCCGCGGATCAAAAGCAGTTGGCGGTGTAGACATTGTCCAGGGCACATTTGCAAACTGCTCCGGCGGAAAAACACTTTGGAACACGGTTTTGTCTGCAGAAGAAAACTATGAATCCACGTCAGAGGCCGCTTCTTTAAATGAAACGCATTACGGCTGGATCCTTGAGGTAGACCCATTTGATCCAAACTTCGCACCGCGCAAGCATACTGCGCTTGGCCGTTTCCACCATGAAAACGCGGCAATGGGCTTAACAAATGACGGACGTATCGTCGTTTATATGGGTGACGACAAACAAGATGCGTGTGTATACAAATTCATTAGTAAAAACAAATATGTTGAATCTCGCAAGCAAGCAAATTCTGACTTGCTTGAAGAAGGTACACTGTATGCAGCAAACCTGGGCAAAGGAACTTGGGTTGCTTTAACCATTGAAGCAGTCCGGGCGGCTGCAAAAGGAAATGCAGATATTCTTGCTAAATTCCAGACGCAGGCTGACGTCCTCGTTCATGCTCATGATGCAGCGATCCTTTTGGGAGCAACACCTACAGACCGTCCAGAAGATGTGGAAATCAGCCCGTTTGACAAGTCTGTATTTATTGCACACACAAACAATGCAAAACACGGCAATATTCATGGTCACATTACCCGTTTCCTTGAAACAAACGATGATCTTGGTTCATTGACATTCGACTTTGAAATTTTCGCTTGCGGTGGACGCCAGAGCGGGTTCAGCGCGCCAGATAACTTAACATTCGACAGCGAAGGCAACCTTTGGACTGTAACAGATATGTCTTCAGGTTCAATGAACAAAGGTGTTTTTGAAACATTTAAAAATAACGGCGTCTTCGTTATTCCAACAAGCGGGGCAGCAATGGGCGAAGCCTACCAGTTTGCATCCGCGCCAATTGACGCAGAATTAACAGGGCCTTGCTTTACAGACGATGAAACAACGCTGTTCCTTGCTGTTCAGCACCCAGGCGAAGAAACAGAAGACATCAACAATCCAACGAGCATGTGGCCACACCGTAAAGGCGATAACCAGCCGCGCCCATCTGTTGTCGCGATTACTGGATTTAAATATTAAGGAGGATGTTTTATGCTGCAAAATATCGGAGTACCCGGATTAATTTTAATCCTTGTCATCGCATTAATTATTTTCGGACCGTCTAAGCTCCCGGAAATTGGCCGTGCATTCGGCTCGACGCTGAAAGAATTTAAAAAGTCTACCCGTGAACTTGTCTCGGATGACGAAGAAAAAACGGAAAAGAAAAAAGAAAAAACATTGGTTTAACCATTTCGGCTGTCCCCGCCTGCTGCGGGGCGGCTTTTTTTGGAGGTCCTATCGTGGAAAATCAAAATATGAAAGCACTTGAGCATTTTGAAGAAATGCGCAAAAGGCTTATTATTACTGTTGCCGCCTTTCTCGTTTTTTTCATTGTATCCTTTACATTTGTTCAGGACATTTACGCGTACATTGTAAAAGATCTCCCGTTTAAGCTTGCGCTGCTCGGTCCCAGTGACATCATTATGGTGTATGTGATGATCGCAGCCGTTATAGCCGGTGCAGCAACCATACCGGTCGCAGCCCATCAAACATGGCTGTTTGTCCGGCCTGCACTTTCACCAATCGAGAGAAAAGTAACCGTTACTTATGTTCCGGCACTGTTTTTCTTGTTTATAGCCGGCCTGTCGTTCGGTTATTTCGTTTTGTTTCCTATTGTCCTGTCGTTTTTAATGTCACTGTCAGGCGACTTGTTTGCCACTTTTTTTACAACTGAAAAATATTTTAAATTTCTGCTTCATATGACATTGCCATTTGGCGTTTTATTTGAAATGCCAGTCGTTATGATGTTTTTAACAAGTCTGGGCATTTTAAATCCATATAACCTGCAAAAAACACGCAAGTTTGCGTACTTTGCCCTGATTGTCGTCTCGATTTTAATTACACCGCCTGACTTTTTATCAGACGTCCTGGTTATTATTCCGCTTATCCTGCTGTATGAGGTGAGTGTGTCCCTGTCTAAAATGGTCTATAAGCGAAAACTAGCCGCAGCCGCAAACTAAACCGGCGCGGCTCTTTTTGTGACTATTCTCCGCTTCTGATAAGCAGCACTCCCTTCCCATTAACTAAATTTTATGCTTTTTTTTGTTCATCTGTATAATTGAAGCGAATTCTTTGATACTATTTAAAAATAAAGAGGAAAACACGAATAAGGGTGATAGGATGTCGATTGGAGAACGTATCCGAAAGTTACGCATGGAAAAAAAGCTTTCCCTGACCGAACTGGCCTTGCGGGCAGCCGTAGCAAAGTCATATCTTTCTTCGGTAGAGCGGGGCTTGCAGATGAATCCCTCTATCCAATTTTTGTCGAAAATTGCGGCAGTTCTGGACGTATCAGTGGAGTCTCTGATTACTGAGCCGCACCAGTCCTCTGTGTCGATCGATGCGGAGTGGGTACACCTGGCGAAAGAAGCAATGGAATCGGGCATCAGCAAAGAGCAGTTCCGGGAATTCTTAGAATTTCAAAAGTGGAAAAAACAAGCGGATGAATAAATAAAAGCAGCGGTTCAGAGACCCGCTGCTTTTTATTTGCTCATAATACGCTGGAGAAGAAGAGCTAGTCCGTTCGAAAAGCGTTCATTGTCTTTTTCCTGTCTTTTCGAAGGACCTTTTAACCGCCCGCCCGCCTGGCGGATTTTTTTCGCTGTATGGCGGCTGAGCAGAAGCTGATCGATATTCTCCGGCGTGTATTCACGTCCATTCTGGTCAATCGCATATCCTTGGCGGGCCAGCACCATAGCAGCCAGGCCATAATCCTGTGTGACCACCACATCTCCTTTTTGAACCCGGTTCACCAGCACAAAATCAACCGCGTCCGCTCCCTTTGAAACGATAATCGTTTCTGCGCCAGGCCGGGTCATTTCATGAGAAGTGTCACAAATCAACACAACCGGCAGGCCATATTCATTTGCAGCCTGGCAGGCCCGGTCTACAACTGGACAGCCGTCTGCATCAATTAACAAGGCTGGCATCCGGCTTTTCCTCGTCAAAGATTGTTAAGAAGACGTCGTTTTCATCACTTTCCGCTACTTCCCGCACTGTGTCTCCATACATGTCTTCCTGGTTTGGATCTGCTCCATATCGGATCAGCAGGCGGGCCATGTCGGAATCCCCCATACTATAAGCGTTCCAAAGCGGTGTATAAGCTGCATTATCCTCTGTAGTCGGGTCTGCCCCTGCTTCCAAAAGCATTTCAGCCGTCTCAAGCTGTCCGTTGCCAGTCGCATAATGAAGCGCTGTTTCACCGTTACTGTTTAATGCATGAATGTCTGCCCCTTCGTCGATCAGGCGCTCGAGAGAAGAGGTATCCCCTGACAGGGCTGCAAGCATCACATCCGTCTCACCCGTCACTTCTCCATCTGCTGCTATATCTTCTTCCATAAGGGCTTCTTCTGCCAGATCGGAAAACCAGCTGGATGTATCGATTTTCTCAACCGCATACGCTCCTCCAGCCGCTAAAGCAATACTGGCAGCTGTAAGCACACCAACACCCACAATAATTTTTCCTTTTGGGGTACGGTAATCCGTTGCTGTCGGCAGGCGCAAAAACTGGCCGACCTGCTGGATTCGCTTCGGCAGTGCCGGATGCGTGGAAAGCTTCTCGGCCAGCCAGACGAATGGATTTGTTTCCTGTTTGATTTGTTTCACGTACGCTTCTTCATTGACTTCAGTGTACAATATTTTTCCAACGCCTAAAATCGTTAAGGCGCGCTTGGCAGCTTCACCATCTTCAATAAAATGGGCAGCATAGCGGTCACACGTATATTCCGCTGCACGCGAGTAGGCATTGCTTAAAAATGGAACCCACGCAGCCGGCAGTGTCAGCCAGCTTTTCCACAAATGGCGCCGTTTAATATGAGCCAGCTCATGTGCAACGATGAAGTCCAGCTCTTTTTCTCCCTGCTGGCGGGCCAATTCAAACACTTCTGAATAAAGGACAACAACGTCCCTGCCGAAAAAGCGTGTGGCAAAGGCATTTAACGCTCCTTCCGACTGGATAATATACACATCGGGAGTTCTTGGCACCCGCATCTCAAGCGACAATGCATCAATTCGCTCGTATACGTCGGGAAATTGCTCTTTGCTTACTTTTACGCCATTCCCCCGAATAGAACCGATCATTACAGCGTGAAAAAATAAAGACAGTAAAAACAAGCCGGCCGCAATCGGGATGAGGACCAGGGAAAAAAATAATGCCACATAAAATCCTATACTCACCAGGCAGCATATAATAAAGTAAAGAGTTTCTTTCGGATACACTAAATTACGATTTTCCAATCCACATTCTCCTTTTGATTTTTCTTTCATGCCTTCCAACATACGACACATTTTCACAAGGGTCAAGATGAAAAAATGGCTTATTTTTCAAACAACATGAAACTTTTTGCATGGCTATACGTAGAAAAAAGAAGAAAGGTGGAATCCCGATGTATTACAGTCAACTAAGGGCAAAAGCACGTGACTCTCTTCGCGGGAACTGGCTGATAGCGATAGGCCTTTTTGTAGTGGCTACCCTTTTGTTCGGTGCGCCTGATCTGGTCTTAAATCCTGACGAGTATGAGTTTACATGGAAAGATCCGCTGATCCTGTTACTTTCCATTCTTTTGATTCCGGTTTCCATTGGCCTGATATGGGCATGGGTGGATCTGTCACGCGGCAAAAAAATCGGCTTCGGGCATTTGATTGAACCATACAAAACGATGTTTGGCAAAAGCATTCTTGTCTCGATTCTTCAAGGCCTGTTCTTATTTTTATGGACTCTTCTATTCATTGTGCCTGGCGTTATTAAATCCTTTTCTTACCTGCTGACCTATTATATTTTGCGTGATGAACCGGAGCTGTCTCCTCTTCAGGCGATCACAAAATCACGCCAGATGATGGACGGCCATAAAGCCGAAGCATTGGTTCTTGGCCTTTCCTTTATCGGCTGGATTTTGCTCGGAGTTGTCACACTTTTTATCGGCTTTTTGTGGATTGCCCCTTACATGAGCGTCACATATGCTCACTTTTACAATACGCTCCGTGCAGAGTATGAAGAAAAAAATTCATTTTAAAAACTGCATTTTAAAAACCGGCTCCGTTAAGGGAGCCGGTTTTAGCTTGTAGACAATTGATATGGATGACCGTGCACATAAATGGGATGGATCGGCGGCGTCCAGGCAGCTCCGCTTTCCATGGGGCAGGCGCCAAAATTGTACAAAGCGAATAAGGCTGTATTTTTCCGTTTAAAAAGAGAAAATGTCTATTCAGTTCTGCTCATTGGCCTTTAACACCACTTAGTGAAGCCTGCCGGACGAAGACTCCTGCGGGAAGTACAGTGAGTCGGGAGACCCCGCAGGCGCAGCCGAGGAGGCTCCCGCACTGCCTTAGGATGCGCGAAGTCCGGCAGGCTTCACTTATCGGCTCTTTTTTAAAAGCGAAAGACTTTATCTACACATTGAAATCAGCTCTGTTAAGAGAGCCGGTTTTTTTCTTTCCGTTTTCGAATTTTATAAAGAAGTGCTGACAAAACAAGCGCAAAGAACGCGCCGGCCATATCAAGCCCTACATCTTTTAACATTGGCGTCCGTCCACCTGTTAACAGCTGATGATACTCATCGAGCAGCGCGTACAAAGCCGTTCCAGCAAAAGACAGGCAGAATACCGGCCAAATTCGTCTTGGACGGGCCAGTGCCAGTACATGAAACAGCGCTGCGGCTAAGCACCCAAACAGGAAAAGGTGTGCAAATTTCCGAATAAAAAATTCAAGAAAATAATAGTACCCTTTTGTTTCAATAGAAATAGGAGTTCCCCAGTATGATACTTCGATTGGCGCAAGAATCCCGGCAAACGGCTCTCCTGGAAGAAGCCGTTCAAGCTGCGGCACGAGGGACTGTTCCTCATAGGTTTGGGACGAGAAGTTAAAAATAACGGCACCAATCACAATTAAAACGGCAATACGCATTGCTTTTTTCACTAAACCACCTCATTGTGAACATGTCCAGCTGTGGAAACCATTGATAAATGAATAGAATACATGAATAGGAAAGAAATGTCTAATTATAAGCCGACTTATTATACAATTAAATCCATATATAGTAAAATGAATTAGATAACTGATTCAGTATTCATTTTTTGTACGGATCAAGCTTCAAAATATGAAAGAAGGCAGGAGATACACATGTCGATTGGCGAGAGCATTCGTTCTTTTCGTTTAAAAAAAGAATTATCCCTAACTGAATTGGCCAGCCGCTGTGGCATCACAACATCCTATATTTCATCTGTTGAACGGGGAATCCAAACAAACCCGTCGATTGGAGTTTTGCAAAAAATAGCCAGAGAACTTGAGGTGCCAGTTCACCAGCTAATCAACCATCACGGCCTGCCGATTGAAGAAGAACTAAATGAAGAATGGAGAACGCTGGCCCGGGAAGCCGTGCAATCCGGTGTCAGCAAGGAGCAGTTCAAAGAGTTTCTTGCATTTCGAAAACGGCAGAAAATGAAATAGTGTACACTTGCTTGTCCGATAAAAAAGCAGCTGACTCTTTTAGAGCAGCTGCTTTTATCATATGTGCAGGTCTCAGATTGTATGTGTTAACTTTCTTTCGTTTCTTGCTGCTGCGCCGCTTGCAGAAATCCACGAATTTCCTGAATCGATAAGCCTAATTGTTTTGCCTCCCACATTAGACCAATCCATTCATCCTCAACGTCGGTACGAATATCAAGCCTTTCCATGAAAGCTTCTCCTCCCGCATCCGGCAGCACAGCCATCCGAGCACAATTGCTTTAGGATCTGTAACTTTGCGTCCTTACCTCTCGATAAGTTTGCCTTTGTCTCCTATGATTATTCTCGTACATCGATTGTACCATTTTATCTGAATTTTTAAAATACTTTTTGGAATAATCCTTTTTACCCTCAAACTATCCTTTTTATATCACGTTTTTCTGCATTTTTTGCTGATGTCTGCTTGCGTTAGGCAGAACATCATTCTTTTCATATACCTGTGCCTAGTAAACAATAAGTGAAGTGTTTATCAAGCTGGTTACATTCTTTTTTCTTTTCTAATCATACTATTCTTTGTTTGTAGCCTTATAAATAGTAGTCTTTAAAATAGCTGCGGGCAAAATATAAAAGGATCATCCTCCTTTTTGTTCTTTAAAAAGAACAATTATGTATGATTGTACCATAACAAAAGAAGTCCGTTAATGGGAAAAAGAATTTATATTTTACAAATAATGATTGTTTTACCAATGATATCGGACAATTATTTCCTCTCCGCATGTTCTTTATATTGAATTTGATAAACTACCTTATCAATGGGATGGATAAATGATTAAAAGTATTGAAAATTATTTACTGTTTTTTGCTGCATAGAAACAGCTCCTTTTGCCGACTGCGATAATAGTAGCTTTACGCTCCACTTGTCTAACCCCCTTCCTGCCATACTGTGACCTTGGAAGTATATATTTTCCCTCTTTACATTATATAAAGTAGTATATGAGGTTAGTTCTTTTTTATTACAGCTATTTAACTATATACTAGAATTTAATAATATTAAAAAGTAATATAAAATAACACACCATTTTTTCTTTAAATAGGTATATAGCAGATAATGATTTAACTTAAAAAGCTGCCCCTCTAGGAGCAGCTTTTTATTTTATTCCCTTCTTGTTAAACGGTCCTTTTCCATATGCATTAAAATCGATTCTACTTCTCTTTCATCACGGCCCATGACAAGGCCAATTACTTTAGAAGATCCGACAGCTCCTCCTACATAAGCAGCATCAAGCAGGCTGAGCGGCACAAATTGTTCAAGATCCATGTATTTTTCGACGACAGCAAGCCCTTCATTAAATGGTCCATCCCATTCCAGAGAAGACAAACGAATCGTCGGTTTCCCATATACATTCAACACCTCTTCATGCAGCATAAGGGCGCACGAGGAAGCGTTAAAACGAACATTTAAGTCAATAAAATAAAAATCATCACCGCGCATCAGCACATCAAAGCCGGCAACTCCGACGTAGCCTGTTGCTGCAATGTTTTCCATTACCCGAAGACCTGCTTCAACCACACGCTCGAACGGTTCGGCGTTTGTGCTGACCCAGCTGCCACGGAAGCAATTATCCTCATTGACCACCTGCTCAGATTTTCCTAAAAAACGCACGCGCCCGTCCTGGTCAGCCACGTAATGAAAACCGAAATTACGGTCATAATCAATGAATTCTTCCAAGATAATCATAGATAAATCCCCAAAGTCTTCACTAATCTCGTAAAGCTGCTGCTTTTCTTCAATTAAAAGCACCCCGCAGCCGCCGGAGGTTGGGCGTCCATCTCCTGTTTTCAAAACAAATGGCATAGGAGGTGTATCCTCCAGCAGTTCTTCTAGGCTGACCATCCGTCTTGGCGGAACATGCTCGGCTGGTACGAGTGCCGGAATACTTCGTTTATCGCTTAAATACGCAATAATAGACGGATCTACCCAATAAAGAGAAGCAGGGGCGTCCTCTGGGGGATGTGGATATTGGAAAATAACTTTTTTTCCTTGTAAAGACAGTTTATTTAAAATAGATACATATTCTTGATCAGTGCGATACGTATAACGAACGGATGGCAGCCTCAGTCCTGCTTTTTCAAGCAGACGGACGGCTCCAGGGGTTACAGCACCTTCATGGCAGATGACGGGCATTTCTCCAGCCACGCTCAATTCTCGTCCAGTTAACGCTTCTAAACTAAGCAAATCGCCGCCAAAGTGCTCATAATCATGCGAAAACAGTTTCGGCGAATAGACATATTCTTTTCCGTAAATATCTTCTGAACTTTGCTTCGGTTGAATAACGCTTGTAAATGAATGAAACGGCCATGCTCTTTCCCCCATTAAAGCCACCTTCTTTCATAAGGATGTTAACTACATATATATATCCAATGGAAAGCGTTTTCAATCTCAAAAAATAAAAAAGAGGAAGATAGACCTATAAATAACTAGATACCGTAGCAAGACTAACAACCTGACATTCTGAAATCAGTATAAAAAGAGATGGCCTATGCCATCTCTTTAGTGTGTGGACAAAGTCTTTCGCTTTTAAAAAAGGGCCGATAAGTGAATCCTGCCGGACTGCGCTTTCCGCGGGCAGTGCAGGAGCCTCCTCGGCTGCGCCTGCGGGGTCTCCCGGCTCACTGTACTTCCCGCAGGAGTCTTCGTCCGGCAGGCTTCACTAAGTGGTTTTGAAGATCAATACACAAGGACCAAATAGAAACTTCTCTTTTTTAAACAGAAAGATACGACCTTATCAGCTCTATACTATACAATCTCGTTGCAACCCACTTGGCGGCGGGAGGGCGGCGCAGACTCCTATGGGACTAGCGGGCAGCTGAGACCGGTGGAGCCGCCAGGCGAAGCCGGGCCCAGCGCCTGCCCCGTGGAAAGCGGAGCTGCCTGGACGCCGCCGATCCACTTCATTCATGTGAACGGCCATCTATATAATTTTTCTACAGCCTGAAGAGATGGCTTATGCCACCTCTTATGTTGTACAGCTTGAATCAAGTCTATCTCCAAAAATAAATCCGTCCGTCTCACGGTAATCTATTAAAGTATGTTCTTCTAAATATCTTTCTGTGAATCGGTCCAGATAAAGAAACAAATCATCGCCAAGCGGGACAACCGTATCCCCTCGCCGCGGTTCCTCCCAGACAAGAGAAAAGCGGACGGAGACGCCGCATCCGCCTGACATCTCCGCATCAATTCTTGGCACATGTCCTTCAGCTGGCGAGAAGGCGAGCAGCTGCCGGCGGGCGGCATCCGTCAGCACAATGTTCATGACTGAACCGTTTCCCGCTCGTAGCGGACGACCGGCTTCCGTGCTGCTTTCACTTCATCAAGCCGGCCAATAACCGTTGTATGCGGCGCATTCAGCACCGTTTCCGGATCTTCTTCTACCTCGCGTGCAATGCGAATCATCACGTCCGCGAAAGCATCCAGCGTTTCCTTTGATTCTGTTTCAGTTGGTTCAATCATCAAACATTCCTCCACATTAAGCGGAAAATAAATGGTCGGCGGATGATAGCCGAAATCAAGCAGCCGTTTCGCTATATCAAGTGTCCGGACACCAAGCTTTTTCTGCTTGGAACCCGATAAGACAAACTCGTGCTTGCTGACCTGCTCGTACGGCGAGATAAAGTATGGTTCCAGCTTTTTACGCAAGTAGTTGGCATGCAGCACCGCACTTTCCGATACCTGGCGCAGCCCGTCTGGTCCCATCGTCCGAATATACGTATACGCACGCACGAGGATACCGAAGTTGCCGTAGTAGCCTTTCACCCGCCCAATGGACAAAGGCTCCTCCCTATTCAACAGGAAGCGGCCGTTTCTTTTCTCCACACGCGGTACCGGGAGAAAAGGAATAAGCTTTTCTTTCACGCCGACCGGGCCTGCACCCGGGCCTCCTCCGCCGTGCGGTGTTGTAAAGGTTTTATGAAGATTTAGATGGACGATATCGAACCCCATTTCCCCTGGCGTCGTCTTGCCTAAAATCGCATTTGCATTGGCTCCGTCATAATAAAGCAGGCCGCCCGCTTCGTGAATCACACGGGCAATTTCGACAATGTCCTTTTCAAACAGGCCGAGTGTGTTCGGATTCGTCAGCATTAGGGCTGCGGTGTCATCATCCACATGCTTTTTCAGCTCTTCCACATCGACAAGGCCATGTTTGTTAGACGGAATGGTCACCGTGCGGAAGCCGGCAACGGTTGCACTGGCCGGGTTCGTGCCGTGAGCAGAATCCGGCACAAGTACCTTCGTCCGCTTTTCTCCCCTTTGCTTATGGTACGCTTTTACCATCATCAGTCCCGCCCACTCTCCTTGGGCACCGGCAGACGGCTGGAGCGTGACAGCATCCATGCCGGTGATCACGGCCAGATCCTCCTGCAGCTCATACAAAAGCTCAAGCGCTCCCTGCACGGTTGCTTCCGGCTGGTATGGATGAATGCGGCCGAAGCCGTCAAGCTTTGCTACATCTTCGTTGATTTTCGGATTGTACTTCATCGTACAGGAGCCCAGCGGGTAAAAGCCGTTGTCCACACCATGATTCTTATTCGACAGGGACGTATAATGGCGAACCAGTTGCAGCTCTGAAACTTCCGGCAGTTCCGGTGCTTCTCTACGAATAAGATGTGCGGGCAGCTTCTCCGACAGGTTTACCGCGTCTACATCGCGTTCCGGCAGGCTGCAGCCGATGCGTCCCGGCCGGCTGATTTCGAAAATAAGATCTGTGTAGGTAGTCATTGCACAATCCCCTCCAGCGCATGAATAAATGCCTCAATCTCTTCCTTTGTCCGCTGCTCGGTCACTGCGACCAGCATCCCGTTCGGATCCCCATAGTCTAGTCCTAAGTCAAAGCCGCCGATAAATCCCGCTTCAATCAGTGCGTCTTGAACGCCCGCAACGGGCTTCGGCAGCTTGACGACAAATTCATTGAAAAAGGGTGACTGATTAAGGACGGAAAAGCCTTTTTGCTGCAGCAGCTTACAGGCATAATCAGCTTTTTCCAGATTTAAGACAGCCATCTCCCGCAGGCCGGTTTTGCCAAGGGCTGCCATACAAACAGCCGAGGCCAGCGCGTTCAGCGCCTGGTTCGAGCAAATGTTGGACATCGCTTTTTCACGGCGGATATGCTGCTCGCGAGCCTGAAGCGTCAGGACGAAACCGCGGTTTCCATTTTCATCGGTTGTCTGGCCGACGATCCGGCCCGGTACTTTGCGCATCAATGGCTTTGTAACGGCAAAGTAGCCGCAATGCGGACCGCCGAACGCCATCGGAATACCAAGCGGCTGCATATCGCCGACAACAATATCGGCCCCAAGCCGGCCCGGTGCCTCGAGCAGGCCGAGCGCCAGCGGGTTGGCACTCACAATCAGAAGGGCACCGTGCGCTTTTGTGATCCTTTTTACTTCCTGTAAATCTTCAATCGATCCGAAAAAGTTTGGGTATTGTACAATAACCGCAGCTGTGTCGCCATCCACTTGTTTGCCCAGCGCGTCGAGATCCGTTATGTCTTTGGAAAGAGCGGCTTCCTCTGCCACATAGCCCGGACCGGCTGCCACCGTTTGCAAAATAGCGCGGGATTCCGGATGAACGGCGCGGGACACAACCACTTTCCCTCTTTTCGTATGCCCCACTGCGAGTGATGCGGCTTCTGCAAGAGCGGTAAAGCCGTCATACATCGATGAATTGGCTACATCCATTCCTGTCAGCTCACATACCATTGTTTGAAATTCAAAAATAGCCTGCAGCTCACCCTGGGAAATTTCCGGCTGGTATGGGGTATATGCGGTGTAAAATTCCGAACGGGAGATCATATGGCCGACCACACTCGGAATGTAATGATCATAGGTACCCGCTCCAAGAAACAAAGGCAGCTCCACATTTTTGCTCGCCATGTTTTTCATCTTCTTCCATAGAGCCGGCTCCGGCAGTGCATCCGGAATGGCAAGCTCCCCGTCGAGGCGGATGGACGCTGGCATATCAGAAAATAGTTCGTCTATAGATGAAACGTTTAAAAACGACAGCATCTCTTTGCGGTCCTGGTCTGTATCAGGCAAGTAGCGGAATGTGGATGTCATGCGTTTCTCTCCCTTTTATAAAATGGCGTTTGGACAACGAAGGCTTCTGCTCTTTTCCCGCGGATCTCTACGAAAAATTTAGTGCCAAGACCTGAAAAACCTGACTGAACAAGCGCGAGGCCGATCGGCTTTTGAAACGTTGGCGAATGGGTGCCGGATGTAACAACCCCTATCGGCTCGCCCATTTCAGATAAAATGCGATACCCGGTTCTCGGGATGCCCCGGTCAATCATTTGGATCCCGACGGTTTTGCGCAAAAGTCCCGTTTCCTTTTGTTTTTTCAACGCTTCCTGTCCGATAAATGCCGCTTCTTTCGCTGTTTTAACAGCAAAGCCGATGCCTGCTTCAAGCGGGCTGATTTCTTTTGTCAGCTCCTGGCCATAAAGCGGAAGCCGTGCTTCTAAGCGCAGCGTATCCCGCGCACCAAGACCGCATAAAGGAACTCCTTCCCCGGCCAGCCGCTGCCAGAGGGAAACGGCTCCTTCTGCCGGCACATACAATTCAAACCCGTCTTCCCCTGTATAGCCGGTGCGGGAGATAAGCACGCCTTCCACACCGCCTACAGAAGCGGAATCTACAAAATGAAACGGGCGGATAGCGGAAAGATCCGTGTCCGTAAGCGGCTGAAGCACTTGGGCCGCAGCAGGCCCCTGCACAGCCAGAAGCGCCGTTTCGTCTGATAGATTGGTCATAGTCACTTCTTCTGCGGGATGCTGCTTCATCCACTGGATGTCTTTCTCGATGTTGGCGGCGTTTATCACGAGCATAAAGGCTTCATCTGACTTCTTATACACAAGCAAATCATCGACTGTGCCGCCGTCTTCATAGCACATGGCGGTATATTGGGCGCCCCCTGCCTGAAGCAGCGTCACATCATTGGTGAGAAGGCGGTTTAAATACTTTTCCGCTCCTCGGCCTTCTACAAGTACTTCTCCCATGTGCGATACATCGAACAGCCCGGCATGGCTTCTTACCGCCTTATGCTCGGCCAATATACCTGAAAACTGCACGGGCAGTGCCCAGCCGCCGAAATCAATAACTTTGGCGCCGTACTTTTTGTATTCAGCAAAAAGCGGTGTTTTCTTCCATTCCATCCTGCAAGCACCCCCATTGATCATTTTGGTCCAAAAAAAAGACAGAGAAAAGGTGTGATCCTTTTCTCTGTCCGTTTACCTGAGAGCTTAATCCAAGCTGGATTTTCCCCTTTGGTGGCATGACTATGCGCCATGCTCTCTCCAGAGTTGCGTCCGATTGAGGTCCTTGTACCTGAGAGATTCGTTTCAAGGCTTTTGAAACTTGCTCCGTCGGCGGCATGTATGCACTCTCCCTCAGCCGTCATCCGCGTATATTCATTTGACACTTTCATCTTAATGAATCGAAACACCTTTTACAAGTGTTTTCTGAAAAATGTATATTGTCAGATTTTATGACCGTTCAGTTGACATATTCATCTAAAAAGAAAATTTGCTTTCAAAAAAACCCGGCACTTGGCGGCCGGGCTTCCACTGTTTTTATCACAATAGCGGTAATGGTTTATTTTTTGCTTTCAATTAAAATATTCACTGTTTTCCCCATAAAAGAAGGAGCGGCATACGTTCTGCCATACTGCGAAATGGAAACCACTCCGCCTGATACGTTTGCAACTTTTTGATTCAGCACCTTCCATGTAACAAGCGGCGTCACATCCGCGCGCTGCCCGCTGGACAGAAGAGCCGTAACGGCTACTTTTTGTACCGTTCCCGGTTTTCCGGCTACACGTTTTGTGCTGACACTTAAACTGCGCACGCTGGCGTCTACCGTAATATTTACCGTTTTGCCGCCGTATAGTCCGGAAACGGTTGTTTTGCCATAGTTTTGAATTGTGATGATTCCACGGTTAACGGTCGCTACTTTACTATTAGCTGTTTTCCACTGTGCCGCTTCTGTAATATCCACTTTGCTTCCGTCTGCACGTACAGCCGTTAACTGAACCGCTTTTGTATCCTGAGGCTTTCCGGCAATAAACGTTGTACTGGCTGTGAGGCTGGAAACCACTGTGCTCACAGCTGGAGCCGTTTGGGCTGCCTGCGGTGCAGCACTCGCCGGTGCCTGCATGAATCCATAGCCAAACCAAGAATCTCTTCCCGCTGTGCCCAAATCCTTGCTTGTGTCTTTTAAGATCGTCCGAAGCCGGACAGCATCGGCCGTCGGATTCGCCTGCTTTAACAGCGCAAGCTCGCCGGATACGTACGGTGCAGCCATCGATGTACCGCTCATACGCGCATATCCGTTATTCAGATAAGTAGAAACAATGCTTTGTCCCGGCGCAGCAATTTCAACCGTGCTTCCTGTAGAAGAAAAAGACGTACGTTTCAAAGAAGAATCTACAGCGCCAACCGCAATCGCCGAGTCATAGCGTGCCGGATAATCAACGGTGTCATCTGTTCCAGAAGCCGATCCGTCATTTCCTGCCGCCGCTACGACCAAAATGCCGCTCGCGTACGCTTTATCGACCAGTGCCTGGAAAGCGGCCGAATTTGTTTGCGTGCCAAGACTTAAATTGATAATATCCATTTTATTTGTAATCGCCCAGTCAATGCCGGCTAAAATACTGGACAAACTGCCTGAACCGCTTTTTTCTAATGATTTAACGGCATACACATCTGCATCCGGCGCCACTCCTTTTGTGCCGAAGCCATTACTTTCTGCCCCGATAATGCCGGCTACGTGCGTGCCGTGCCCGTTATCATCCTGATAGGACGTTGTGTAAGAAACAAAAGACGCACCGCCAGCAACTGCCAAATCCGGATGCGCGGCTACTCCTGTATCTACAACCGCTATTTTTACACCCCTGCCCGTAAAGCCTGCATTCCATGAAACCGGTACATTGGTGGCGCCAATACCCCAATCCAGTGTGTCGGCCGATGCGTGAACCGTAATATCTTTTTCTACACGAACCACATCTTTATCCTGCTTCAGCTCTTTCACTTCATCTGCTGGAAGTGTTACAGAAGCGATCGGCAGCTGCTTAAACGTCTGGTCAATTTCCCCTTCCGCCTGTGCAATCGCCTTTTTATCTACTTTTTCATCAAAAATGACAATGACATTTTGTTCCTCTTCCTGCGCCGCAAACGCAGCATTTGGACCAAAAGAAGCAAAAAGCAAACCAGTGGCTAACAAACTAGCTGCAGCTTTCTTCATGATGAATTTCCTCCCTGGCAGCTGGCTGGCATACCCAAACGGCTTAGCCCCTATAGCTTTGCGTCTCTGCATTTCTACAGATTTGCCTTTTCAAATTAAAGCAGTCGAAACTGCCTATCTTTATATCGGAGAATCTTCACCGAACTTAAGCTCGTTTTCTATCTTTTTTTGCATTCACATGAAAATGTAACTACAAGTAAAGGCTTAGTTCTTTTTTGGGCCGAAAAATAAGAATCAGGGCCGGAAAGTGCTGCAGCCGGGCCGGATTCTCTTTTTTCCGGCCTTAGTGGCCCATAATCCGGCCATAATCAACTTTTTCCGGCCATCCCGTATAAAAATCCGGCCGTTGCGTGCTGTTTTCCGGCCATAAAAAGAAGGACTGTCTCATCAGCCAGTTTCCTAGCTTAGAGACACCCCCTTTTTAACGGCTTAACACCCGATTCACAGACTGATAAATCATATCAGCGCCTTTTGGCGTTAAATGCGTGCCCGAAGAGTCGATTAACCCCGATAGGATCAACCTCTGATCGGTCGCGCCACCGGCTGCCAGATTCATGTTTTGATAGTTATCAATCAACGTCACTTTTTTTTCCTTGGCCACTTTGCGGATGATAGCATTGTAAGAATCATTCCACTGCCGGGCGCCATTGTATTTTTGGTACAGCTTCTCGTCATAGCGTTTATAAAACACTCCTTGAACAACAGGCGGTGTCGTCATCAGCACAACACGAATCTTCTTCGCTTTCAGCGTATCGGTAAAGTAGCGGATATTCTGCTCAAACTTTGCCTTGGAAACGCGTGCCTGCCCGTTGGACCGGATCACGGCATCATTTGTTCCAAACATAATGGTAACCACATCCGGACGCTTGTTTAACACATCCTGCTGAAAACGGTCACGTCCCATTACCGACGTGTCACCACCAATCCCTGAATTCACAACGGTATACGTCTGCCCGAGCTTTGCAGCCCATTTTGCCGCCTGCGGATAAGACGGATTCTGCTTCCAGTTCGTTCCCTGCGTATTACTGTCGCCGAACGTAACCACGATCGTCGATTTTGCCGTTTTCAGCTGGCTGGACGGGACGTATGCCCTGCGGTTTTGAAAGAGGATCTCCGACCATCCGCCAGGCGCCTGCCCGTAAACGGATAAAGCAGTATGTCTGGCCAGCGACCCGATGATTTTCGCACGCGGGCTTGCATTCTCCCGTACCGATAAAGAAGAGGCAATGACCTTTGCCGGCATTGGCTCGGCTGCTTTGGCTGTATTGCTGAACACTGCCGCGAGTGTGAAAAACAACAGCACAGCAGCTAGTACATGATATTTCTTCAAAACAACTTCCTCCAGTTACTAGTATAATAGTCTCCAATAAACGATTATACCATATTTTATGAACTAGGATGGATAGGACTGGGAAATTTATAACACTTATGCTAGCATGCTAGCATGACAGAATCTATAGGAGGTTATGACATGATTACGCTTCGCCGTGTTCAAAAAGCATTTCAAACCGGCAGCAGCAGGCAAGACATTTTGCATAGTGTGGACTTACGGATCGATCCAGGAGAGTATGTCGCCATCATGGGAAAATCCGGCTCTGGAAAAAGCACACTGCTGAATATACTCGGCGCGCTCGACTCCGCTGATTCAGGTGAATACATACTAGCCGGCAAGCCTGTTCATAAAATGCGGCAGTCGAAACGGACTGCCCTTCGAAACACCGAAATCGGCTTTGTTTTTCAGCAGTTTCAGCTTATTCCGAATCTATCTGTTTATCAAAATGTGCTTCTCCCCCTTACATACGGACGAAAAAAACTGGGAAGAAAAAAAGCGCGGGTTCTGCAGCTGCTAGAGGAAGTAGGACTAGCCGATAAAAAAAAGCAAAAGCCTTCCCGGCTGTCCGGAGGGGAAAAGCAGCGGGCTGCGATCGCACGGGCGCTCGTGAATGAGCCGTCGATTCTGCTGGCGGATGAACCGACGGGAAGCCTGGATGAAGCAACAACTGAAACGATTTTGCAGCTGTTTGACCGCGTTCATCAGCAGGGCACGACAATTGTGGTCATTACCCATGACCAGGAAGTGGCAGACCGTGCGCAGCGGGTCATTCATTTAAAGGATGGTGCACTCGCATGAGACTGGGAAATGCATTAAAGCTCGCCTGCTTCGGTCTTTGGGCGAATAAATTTCGTGTCCTGTCCGCCATGATGGGCATTGTGATTGGTCTTTTTGCGGTGATTGTCCTTATTGCCATTGCCGTAGGCGTAAAGGATACGCTGCTGAAACAGATGGGCAGCCTCGGCGCCGAGCAAATTCTCGTGATGCCAGGCCGCGTCTTGGATTCCGCGAATGGGCAGAAAGACTTTTTAAGCGGCATTACAAGCGTGCCCAGCACGTTAACGTATGAAGATGCCAAAGCGGTAGAAGCAGTGCCGAATGTAAAATCTGTCATACCGCAGCTCGAAACCGTTTCGAAAGCAGTATATGAAGAGCAAAACGTCCAGGCTGTTCTCGTCGGCAGCACTCATCAATACAGCCGTGTTCAGCACGCTGACCTGGCAGAAGGACGCTTTTTTACAGAGGAAGAACAGCAGTCGAAGAAAAATGTAATTGTCCTTGGCAGCAATATTCACGATGCACTGCTCGGAAAAGCAGCCGAACCCCAGTCTGGAAGCACGGGAATCCCGGCTCCTCAAGAGAAAACGTGGTGGCAGCGTGCCCTCGATTCGTTGATGGCAGGTACCGTTGTGTCTGCCGAAGAAAAGACGCTGGTCGGCCAAAAGCTCACAATCGGCGAAAAGGAATACACCGTCATTGGTGTACTAAAGCCGAATGCCACACTTGGATCGAGCACTGATAATAACGTCATTATGCCGATTGAAACGGCGCTGGCCAACACGGATATGAAGTATCTTAACAAAATGATCGTCGAAGCAAACAGCACCGAGGTGATTGATGAAGTAGATGGTGCGGTGTTCTCCGCGATCAAACAAAATCATAAAGAAATCGATTTTAGTGTGGTCAAGCAGGATCAAATGCTTGGGGCCATCGATAACGTGACCGTGATTTTACAAGTCATGCTGCTCGGTATTACGGCTGTTGCGCTGTTTATCAGCGGTACCGGCATTATGAACGTCATGGTGATGTCTGTGAGGGAACGCACCCGGGAAATTGGCATCCGCAAAGCGATCGGCGCCACCACCTTTGAAATTATGGCCCAGTTTTTCTTTGAAACCCTCCTTCTTTGTGTGATTGGCGGATTATTCGGCACTGGGCTCGGCTATGCGTTTATTGAACTATGGAATCAATACATTGAGGCGTTTACGCTGACGCTTCCTCTCTGGGCCATCCAGCTGGCTCTCGGTTCTACGGTTGTGATTGGCGGTTTGTTCGGCATTTATCCTGCTCTCAAAGCAGCACGAATGAAACCGAGCCACGCGCTTCGGTTTGAATAACAAAAACGGGCTTATCCAGCTGGATAAGCCCGTTTTTTTAATGATAAGCCGCTTCCTGGGCCGGAATTGTCACAGTTGAGCCGGAATCTCCTTCGTCTGGGTCGAAAAAAGTATTTTCCGGCCCAACATAACGTTAATTTGTTTTTTCCAGTCCCCGGTTTAAAAAGATACTGAAGTCAGCACGCTTGATCGGTTCACCCGGCCGGAACGTGCCATCCGGGAAGCCCTGCGTAATACCCGATGCAGCGAGTGCATTCACGGAGCTGTACGCAAACGTGCCGGCATTATTGTCCGGGAAATAATTCCGGTTCGCTTCTGGAAGCTTAAGCGCCCGTGCTAAAACGGCAGCCATTTCAGCCCGTGTCAGCTTTGCCTGTGCATCAAACGTGCCGTCTGTCCGGCCAAACATAATGCCGGCCTGTGTGACAGCGGCAATGCTTCCATAAGATATATACGTCTTTGGCACATCGGAAAAGCCTGGATCTTTCACACCATCCGCCGGCAGCTTCATCGCACGCTGCAGCATGATCGCCGCCTGCACGCGCGTTAAGGTTTCCTGCGGTCCAAACGTACCGTTCGGAAAGCCGCTGATCACGGCCCGGTCTACAAGTGACGCAATATCGCTTTCCGCCCGGAAGCCCGCCGGCACATCACGGAATAACTCTTCTTTATATGAATTGCCGTAGACCACTTTTAAGGAGTCCACATAAACGCCCGGCTTCGAGGAGGAAAGAGCGGACACCTTCGTCCAGCCTGCCTGCACCGGTACGCGTACATTCTTCCAGCCGTTCCATGTTACCTTTCCAAAAGACGCTTGATGAGCCGTTCCCTTTGCATCAAGGAACGTACCGGTCACTTCCGCCCCGTCCGTCTGTCCGTATACACGCAGGCTGACAAATGACGGACTGCCAGATAGCGCGATCGGTTGGACCGGCTGAACCGTGCCGTCTACTTTCAGAGAGCGGCTTCCGTCGTAATAAAACGTACTGACAGATGGAACCGACCAGCCGGCGCCTTCAAATGAATCAAGCACACTCGCCCGGCTTTCCGGCGGCGCTTGAACGGTAATCGGCAGCTTTACCTCGGCTGTTCCTTTTTTAACCGAAACAAATCCAGAACCTGATCGAGCAGCCGTAAAGGTTGTGCCGGATACCGTTCCAAGATCAGATGTAATTGTCACATTATCCACTTTCACCGGATTGCCGTATTCATCGATGATCGACTCAATCTTCACATCAACCGATTCCCCGATGGCAAGCGGCGCATCCGATAACAGGCTGGCGTTGATGGTTGTCGGCACACCCTTTGGCGCAGTCGTAATGGCCATTAAAAAGGTTGATACCGGCCGCTCGCCCCATGGGTCAGACGGCTTGTTTTGAATCGTTGCTGTAAAATCACCCGGCTCGCGCGCAAGCATCGTGGTCGAGCCGCCGCCGTCCATATTAAGCGCCCGATCGTAACCGAGTGACTGAATATAGGCGGCAAATTCGGATAAACTCATACCGGTGCTGTAGCCCGGCTGGCGTCCATCGACCGTAATAAACGCTACTTTTTCGCCCGTTTGATCAATCGCCACAGCCGTACGCGGCGCCCGCTCCCGTGCTTTCGGGCTGTTTGGGTTCATCGTCAGCGCCACTTTCCCGCCTTTGATAAGCAGCGGCCCGCTGCCGATCATAAAATCGGCTCCCTTCCATTTCTCATCCACATCGACCGACACGGATACGGTATCGCCGATTTTCATGCTGCGGAGTGCTTCTGTCTCGGTTCCATGCGCGGACAGAACAAAGCCATTCTTCGGAATCACCGCCCCTGCCGTTTGACCATATGGACGAAAGCCCGTTACTTTCCCGGTTAACGTGCCGCCAAACTGAAGCGACGGATCACCAGCTCCGGCTACGATCACTTCATAGCCGTACGGATTGGTCGTCGTTACACCGGATGAAAAATTAGGTGTATACACCATCGTCGTATTCGGGTAGCGCTGCCCGTTATGGCCCGCCATCATTCCGGTCGTTCCATTGTGTGCGTATGTAAAAGTCGTAGAATAAGAGTCAATCTGTCCTTTTCCTTCTTTGTTGATGCCAAAGGCGATCATCTCGCTGACAAACTCATTTTTGCTTGTTTCAATCATGCCGCCGTTCACCAGGTAGTTGTCGATAGCGACAAAATAAAGCGGCATCGGCTCCCGGTTAAAAAATGAACCGTTAATCGCCCCGATCACTTCATGCCCTTCCCCGCTTGCCGCAAGTGCCTGCTTGGACGTCTGCACCAGCTTATTGAGCGGATTTGGCACCCCCGCCTGCACTTTTGTGTACGGGTCTGTCGTATCGATTTCCATTACGCGGACCGACTGGGGTACGGTTCCTTCCTCTACAATTTCGGTATACGTTACCCCATTCGAAACATCAAATTCATCTGTAACTGCCGCCTGTGCCCACGTTGGAAACAGCAGCATCAGTGCGAGCAGCCCTATCCTTACCTTTTTCATGGAAAACCTCCCTGCTTTTTGAAACTAGTATAGCATAAGCAGATTGGGAGAATAGCGGTCTTCCAGAAGAGAATGTAAAAAGTCAAAAAAAAGAGAAAATCAAAAGAAAGTATTGCTTGACCAGGAAAATTAAACTATTCTTTTAAAGGCATGTCTCAGTTTCAAGAGAAAATAAAGGTCATTTTACCTATATGTACACTGTTAGAAAGAAGGTTATCTGCTTGTCCATACAACGAAAGATTATTAGTTTGCTTGTTGTGCTAATTGTTTTACTTCTCGCGTGCTCCAGTTTTCTGCAATGGATCGAGTCCCAGTCCTTGAAAAAAGAAATGGATGCCGCTTCTGTACACATGAATGAAAACTCTCAAAAAAGTGTTGAAGAAGAACTGACCGAATTAACGGCCAATATATCAAACCACCTCCTCTCGCTTGAAGAGCAGGTGGATAAAACCATGTTAAATGCGGCCTATACTCTTCAGCAGATAGATACCGCACGCGGACTGACAAACGCGGATCTTGAAGCAATCGCCAAAAAAACCGGCATGACAGATCTTTACCTGGCAAACCGGCAGGGGGTGTTTACGCAATCTACGGAGGAAGCCTCACTTGGGCTGAATTTATTTTCGTTTAACAAAGCGTACCGCTCGGTTCTTGACGGAAAAACGCCAGTTATTGCAGAGCCGCTTATTTTAAAGCAGGAAACGATGGAAATCTTTAAGTTTATGATTGTTCCAAGAGCGGATGGACGCGGCGTACTCGAGGCCGCCATGAATGCCGATATTTTTGAGGCATCCTTAAAAACCTATATTCATAAGGGAAATGGGATAAAAGGCATTTACCTGCTCAGTCCGGACGGCCTTGTTTTAACAGCAAATACGGCAGAGGGTGAAAAACCGCTTTGGAAACAGGGAGACACCATCCAAAACGACAATATTGGAGCCGTACTGAAAAGCGGCAAGCCGCAGCTGCATGTAAACCAGCAAAGGGCGGATATTTTTTATCCTTTGGTAAAAAATGAAAAAACAACTTACGTGCTGTCTGCACAAATCGATACAGCTCCTTATTTCGCCAATGCTTCTATTGCCGAAAAAGCACTCAGTGAAGTCGAGCAGTCACTGAGAGATAATATTATTCAATCGATCATCAGCACGATTATCATAGCCTCACTGTTTTCTGCCGTTTTTATCTGGATCGTGAGACGGACGTTAAAGCCGCTTCGCGATATAGCGGATCAATCGGAAAGGATCGCCGCAGGAGACTTGCGGACAGAAGGTACGGTTCTGCACAGCGAGGATGAAATCGGGCGCCTGTCCGCTTCATTCAGCAAAATGACCGGGCAGCTGCGCCATGTGATTACCCAGATCTCTGCACATACCGGGCAAGTAGCGGCTTCCTCCGAGGAGCTGACGGCCAATGCTGAGGAAATGAGCAGCGCATCTGAACAAATTTCCTCAACGGTAGCCAGTGTGGCAGCAGCTGCCGATGAACAGCGGCAAAGCGTTGAGAACATGTCGCGGACGGTTGGAGGCATGTCAGCCGGCGTAGGGCAAATCGCCGAACGATCCAAGCAAATGCTGCACAGCGCCGGTGAATCCCTTTCCAAGTCGCAGGAAGGAAGCACGGCGATTCAAACAGCCGTGACCCAGATGCATACCATCCAGGAAACCGTGCACGAAACGGCTTCTGTCATCGAAGAGCTCGGCAGGCGTTCCCAGGAAATCGGCACATTCACAGAAGTCATTACGACGATTGCCGGCCAGACGAACATGCTGGCACTGAATGCAGCGATTGAAGCAGCCCGGGCCGGCGAGCATGGCAAAGGCTTCGCAGTTGTCGCTGAAGAAGTACGGACGTTAGCCGAGCAGTCATCCGAATCGGCTGCCCGGATCAATGGACTGGTTGCCGCTGTCCAATCCGAGATCACCCGCTCGGTTCAATCGATGAAACGAGTGATCAGCGAAGTCGCAGCAGGAATAGAATCCGTTCATCATTCCGGCGAGTCTTTCCAAAGCATTCACGCAGCTGCCCGGGAAGTATCGGATCATATCCACGCGGTCTCCGCCTCTGTTAAACAGCTTCAGTCCGGCACCGAGCAGGTTCAAGAAGTGATTCGCCTCGTCACCTCTCATTCGCATGAAACGGCCGCCAGTACCCAGCAGGTCTCTTCTTCAACCGAAGACCAAATGGCCGCCATGCAGGAAATTTCATCGTCTTCTGCATCACTTGCTTCCATGGCCGAAGAGCTGCAGGCTTTAACGAGTACCTTTAAAGTATAAAAAGAAAACCGCCCTGCATGCCGGGGCGGTTTTCTTTTATATAGCAGCCCCCTTCATCCAGCGTTTTAAAGAATTTGATGCCTACCCATTTAAGCGGCGTCCAGATCTCTTTCATACTGTACAACGACATAATAAATGCCTTCCTTTATACGAGTGTCCGAGATCGTATTCGACAACTGGCTGGCATAGATTCCCGTTAGCCCCTGTAGTTTTGCGTCATCACTTTTCAACGATTTTGCCTTTTCGCACAATGCTCGTAGTGTCCTTATTATAAAGAAAAAACCGCTAAAAATACAGGCATATTCACTCGAAAAATTCCTACAAACCGCGTCATAAAAGGTTTTTTGTGCCCTCTCTAAAAACACACTTTTGACCTATATTGCTAAAAAACGCTTATGTTTTGAATGATATTTATTTAATATAATTTAGTTTTCTGCCACCCTAGGAACGATACGCTGCATACATAGTAAATACAGGATTTCACAGAAAAAAGACTTCCAGAACCCGTTCACAGGATGAAAGAAAAACTAGAAAATGGCAAAGAGCTATATCTAAAAAGGAAATAATAAACAGCTCTTTTTCCGGAAAAGAAGGGTTTATTGGCAGTTATTTTGCCTTACAAGTGAATGGTTCAGTCCGCTTATAAAAAACAACGCCGCACTATTTATATAAAGTTTCCATTCCACTCGATCCTCAACACGAAAAAAAACCGCCTCATGTAAAGGCGGCTTTCTTAGTCTACTCCATATTCATAAATATATAAGCCGCGGCCCAGCCGTACAACGCGGTCATATTCGGGCTCTAATGCTTTCATAAAGGAGCTTATGTTTGAAATCCGTTTGCCGGTTGCTCGTTCGACAAACTCCTGAATTTCCACTGCACGAACCGGTTCCTTTCGTTCTTTTAAATAAGCAACGGCTATCTCCCGCAGCTCATGCACATTTTCTCTCGGACGGCGGCTTACTGCATGCTCCTTTTCTCTGCCCTCACTGTTTTCCAGCTCTTGCAGCCTTTTTAAAAGCGTGTCCCGCTCTTCCTGCAATACTTCTAGCACCTGTGCTTCGGCTTTATCAATTTGGTTTAGTCTCGTTTTAATCGCCTGCTGTTCGGTAAATCTTCTGCTCAAAATAGATCCCGTTCCCTCCTAGGAAATGACCAATGATATTTATTAACCTTTCATATTGTTCCATATTATACTATAAATGAGCGACTTTAGGTCTATTTATGCTACTTAAAAATAATAAATTTCTTTTTGTTGTTTCGCAACTATATACTCTCATTTTGTGCACTTTTCTCCATCACAAGGATTACTTTTCTGTACCCTACACGTGCAGCAGCGCTTTCTCCTCGTACACATACAAGCCACGCCCGAGCTTGCGGACCTCCTCGTGTTTTGGCATCAGTGCATTCATAAATGCGCTCATATTGTCAATATGGTGGCCGGTCTGGTCTTTCACAAACTGCTGAACCGCAAAACCGCGGACAGGACGTTTTTCCTGTTTTAAATACGCCACAATCAGTTCTTGCAAATAACCTACATATGCTGACCGCTGCCGTTTCTTTATACTGCCGGCTCTCTTTCTGGCATTTGGCAGCTCAATCATCTCCAGTCTGAATTCCAACTGCTTTCGCTCCTGATCAAAATGCCGTTTAATTTCTCTTTCTGTCTGGTCAATTTGCTGAAGCCGGCTCTGAATTGCTTCTCGTTCCCCAAATGCTGCTTTCATCATTGCATCTGCCTTTCTCTTGAATAAAAAATATATTAATTATACATGTTTAAGAATATACAAGCTTATGATTCTTTTTACCCAAAAAATAATTTTAAAAAGCGAATAAACGCTTCAAATGTGTTTAAAATTTGACAAGTACAGTCACATTTCTTGCTACTGTATACCTGTCTGACACCTGATTTCTTTCCTTTCCACTGTCGGTATAATCTCCTTTTCGCTTTTTGTTCTGTATCGTATCTTTATTGTACCACCATAGTTCTTTATAGAGAACAAACTAAATAGAAAATAAGACAAATCACTTTTTAAGAAAAGAATCACAAGGTTAAATTATTTAAACGGTTTTTATGAATACAATACTTTACTGATGGATTCTCATAATATGTGCAGAAATACTAGATCTATTAGTTTGATGCCGAGAAAAATATAAGTCTATTATCCTACAAAAATCAGAAAAAGCCATCTTTTTCTATCGACAAATTGTGACGGGGTCGTTTTATAGAAGAGCCCGCAGCAATATAATGCGACCGTGCCGTTCCTTGCTAAGGCTTATTTAAAGAATATCTACACACCCTTTATTCCTTAATATTTTTAAAAAACTCTTATTCTCATTTTTGTCGTAATTTTCTACAATCCATATCAACAAGGATAAAAACTGATCTTACATGGAGACATTTGTTCCATACTGGTAATATCTATCCTGTTAATATCCGGAAGAGATGGTTTTATGTATTGATCATTTTCATTTTTCGGTTCCTAAACCCTTTTAATACCAGTTTGTAATAAATAATCCTCTATTGTATGATATTTGTGCATGTACTAGAGAAAAGAGAAAGCAATTAAGGAGAGAAAGAGATGGCGCAACGAGGAAGAAAAAAAGGTTCTGACGGAGAAGCGAGCCGTGCCCTTCTATTGCGAATCGCTGCGGATGAATTTGCAGAACATGGTTACTATAAAACAAAAATTAGTACGATCGTACGGAGAGCGAACGTAACACAACCGACATTTTACTTATATTTTAAAAGCAAGGAAGCCATTTTCAAGGAGCTGGAAGACTTGTTTCGTACAAAAATCTCCTGTCTCACGCTTGGCAGCCTGCTGGACGAAGGAGTCGATGGTTCAGCGCTTCCTGACCGAATCGAAGAGGCTCTCACGAAGATACTTCAATTTTTTGTGGATTATCGCAGCCTTGCCCAGATTGGATTTTGCACATCTATATCTGCAACGGAGGTAAAAACACAGATGGCTGCAAAAATTGAAGCCAACCTTTCAGAAAAGGGCGTGGCTGGGTATTTTCACACGAATGTAGATATGAGCATTGTTGCCGGCGGGCTGGTCGGCATGATTGAAAGACTGACAATCACAAAGCTATGGACAGGCGAAAAAACAGCGCCTGAGCTGGCGAAGGAAATTGTTGATATTTTGCTGTATGGATTAAAACGAGAAATAATTGTTCGCTGAATTGAATAGAAAAAGAAGCGGCCTTTTACCAAGGCCGCTTCTTTTCTATCTTATTCAATGTTTGCTATTAAATCAGCTTTCATTAAGAATCGTTCTCGGATCTGCGCCATTTTGTTACCTTTGTATATCCAGTTTTCTCCTCCCTTTATCTCAGAGAGTACTAGATGACTTTGAAGAATAGTATACATATCATTTTTTATTATATATAGATAAAAAGGCTGTAAATGCCATTCCCGAATGAATGTTTTTATTGATGATCCGTTTTTTGGATGTTTTGTCGTTTTATCCAGCTTCTAATGGAGTGAATTTCTTTTATTTCTTTGATCTCTTTTCGTTTGTTTTCACGTATACTGTACCTATCAACCGTAAAGGAGAACAGTGGATGAACAGAAAAAAAATGGTTTGTCTCGCTTTTGCTTTCATTTTAGCGGTCTCTGCCCTGTTTGGATTTCATCCTGCCCAGTCTGAAGCGGCCGCGAGTGCAAAGGTTGGCTATGTCAGTATTACCAGCGGCGTCCTGAATGTCCGGAGCGGTCCAGGAACGAACTACAAAATCATCGGTACACTGAAAAACAATGTGTCGGTGTCTGTTTACTCGCAGTCGAAGTCAGGCTGGAGCCAAATTGGCTTTAAAGGCAAGCGCGCTTATGTGGCATCCAAGTACCTGCGTATGTACAGCTACTTGATGGACAAAACAAAAGTCTACACATACAAAGCAAACGGCAAGACATTTAAAAGCACGTATGTAGGCAAGTATAACGGATGGGACGAGTGGCAGGAAACATTCCCCGGCAGCACCTACCTTTTATATGAAAACAACAAAGGGCTTTATATTGGCTGGCGGGAATCTGAATACTATATGGAAATTGCTTATCCAATTAAGGTAGGAAAAACGTGGGATGACGGACTTGAAGGCAGCGGGGTGACGTATAAAATCACGGGCACCGGCGGCATTCTGACGACGGCAGCCGGTAAGTTTAGAGGCGTTGTTACCGTTAAATCAAGCGAAGGCTTTGTCAGCTACTACGCGCCTAATATTGGATTCATCAAACAAACCTACAATGGAAAAACCATTTCTGAATTGATAAAGATCACAACAAAATAAACAAAAAGGAGCTGTCCCGACAAGGGCAGCTCCTTTTTGTTTATTCAATCCATGCTTATTGCTTTGTTAAAATGCGGTATAAAATCGCACTTGTTTCTCCCCGGGTTGCGTTTGCAAGCGGATCAAAGTTTCCATTGTTGCGGCCTTTGATCAAGCCGGCACGGGCAGCGATCTGGATTTCTTCTTTGAATCTTGGGCTAATCCCACTCGCATCTTTAAAGACAATCGGCGGTTCTGTGCTTTGAATTACGTCCGGATCTCCTACTTTCATGGCACGGACGATCATAGCGGCCATTTCCTGGCGTGTGATCACCTGGCCCGGGTGGAAGGTGCCGTCCGGGAAGCCGCTGACAATGCCCATTCTCCCTGCGGCTTCAATATAAGCGGCAGACCATGCCTGGCCTGCGGTTACATCCTTAAATGTACCCGTCAATTCGGTTGTTGGGATATTCAGCATTCGGGCAAGCAATACCGCAAATTGCGCACGCGTCACGGATTCATCCGGCGAGAACGCCGTGTCCGATGTTCCATAGACGATAAAGCGGGAAGCCAGCTGCTCAATCGGTGTCTTCGCCCAATGGGACTGAATATCATCAAATGTCCGGCTGTTTTGGAGGACAGCGAAAGACGTCAGCTTTCTTGTTTCGATCACCCATTCGCTGTCTTCAAGCTTGCCTCCTGCGTACTGCCATTGATCGGTTTCTTCATTATATGATGCACCAAACTGGGCTTCCTGCGCAGCAGCGGACACATGGCCCCCCATATTTATCGCAATACGCATCGGTTCGCTGACAGACGTTACTGTTTGATTTGTCTGGCTGTCTGCAACCTCGATGCTCAGGATGTTTGATGTAAATACGGCATCGGTTTTCTCATCTTGCGCTTCTTCCGTGGTAACGGTGACGGTTGTGTTATCGTTTGTAGCCTCGCTGATGGCAAGAAGGCTTTTCACTGGAATCGTGACAGCAGCCCCGTTTATGTTCAGCGTTACATCTTTTTCAGCCGTTTTAATGATATCCCATGCGGCAGATGTAAATATGAACTTAGTTCTTGGTGTTGCTTTTGGCGCCGCCAGCTCGATTGTATTGCCCGTTTGATCGAGCATATCCTCTGTCACTTCCACTTTTACCGGCTCTCTGTCTGTTGTCCATTGGGCATACAAAACAAGGGTTTCTGTAACTGGCTGTGTGAAGTCAAAGGCATGTTGTCCCTGTTCATCTGTATACCAGCCGGCGAATGTGTAGCCTTCTTTTGCTGGATCAGCTGGTTTTACCGCTGTTTCCTGATCATGGACCGTTTGTGTTTGAACAGCGGAACCGTTGTCTGCATAAAAGCTTACTTCATGTTTTACTTCTGCTTGCTCGCTGATATAATGCGGCACGGTTTTTTGGGCTGGGTTCCAGCCTTCAAAAATACCCGGAACAGTCAATTCGCTCGCTTCGGCGGCGGTTAATTGCCTCGACCAGCCGACACGGCTTTTGGCGTTAGCGCCTGGTCCCGTACTGTTATACTCCGCGTAGCTCGCCTGCTCATGGTTCAGTTTGCCGGACCATTCTGACCAGCCCTGCGCCATGATATGAGAATCCATCCATGTGTTAATAAATGTAGTGTCGGCATAGTTTTTCCATGGTCGTCCTAAGTACACCTTTGTCGCGGAATCCGCTTTTGTCAGACGGGAGTTTAAAAAGACAAGACCCGGATCACTTTCTTTTGCCTGGGCGGCTGCCGTTACATACCCGTTCGTTCCTACACTGCGTATTTCACTTCTGTCAAAGACAACGGCCGGTGCCTCACCGAAGATAAAGTCGACGTCTCCTTCGATATAAGCATCACGGTAGTACTGTCTGCCGCTGCCTGTATATAAAGTATCCTGATGGCCAAGGATATTGACTTGCTCAAATACCGCCTGGTCACTTTTCACCGATAGCGCGACTGCCGTCCCGTATTCAGAACGAGGCGCCCGGCTGTTTAAAATCGTCAGGCTGGATGCGGTAAAATAATCGCCCGTTATGCCGACCGTCTGGCTTTTAAACGTGCTGCCAACATTTCCGGACTGGCCATTTGTGCCGCCATAATCGTCCCATTCAATGATTGTTCCAGTGCGGCTTTCCCCGGTAAAGCTTACGTACGGCTGTGTAACAGCTACTTTTTCCTTATAAAGACCGTCTTTAATGGAGATGACCACACGCTTTGAGTTGTCGGCTGGAATAGAATCAACAGCGCCCTGGATTGTATCGAAGTCTCCTGTTCCGTCTTTCGCCACCTGGATCACCTGAGCGGCTTCTGCTGCCTGCTCATCCGTCGTGCGGCTTTCCCCTTTTTCATCCGAAGCCGACACGACATAGTAATAC
Source organism: Domibacillus sp. PGB-M46 (assembly GCF_022668875.1). Lineage (GTDB taxonomy): Bacteria > Bacillota > Bacilli > Bacillales > Domibacillaceae > Domibacillus. The sequence goes on from NZ_JAKGCR010000001.1 coordinate 389,346, forward strand.
GTTTTTCCTTCTGCAGCTTCACGATCTGTGTAAGAAGGAGAAGTCAGCTTTTCGGCTATTGCTGTATACGGCCCACCGCTCGCTTCGCTTCTTTTCACCGTGTAAAAAGACGCTCCTTCACTTTTATCCCATGTTAATTCGACAGATTGATCACCCGTTTCCGCTTTGAAACCGGCTGGCGCTTTTGGCGCTCCGGCTGTTTCTTTCTCCGGTCTTCCTTTTACCTGGTCTGAAATCATGCTTTCATTTGTTCCATGAACGGCTGTTACAACGTAGTAATAGCGGCTGCCATTTTGAACCTCTGTGTCCGAATAAGACAACGAACTTGTTTTGCCTAGCGTTGTATACGGTCCGCCGTCTGTTGTGCTTCTTTTTACGATGTAAGCATCAGCCGAGTCAGCCGGGCTCCAGGCCAGGTCCACCCGCTGATCTCCGGATTGAGCCGTCACGTTTGCCGGGTGCGGCTGCGGGGTGGCCGGCATAACAGAGATGGTTTCTGAATCTGATCCCTGTCCGCCTATGCCATTCGCCTGCACTTTGTAATAGTAGGCTGTGTCGTTATTAAGACCTTTTTCCCAATAAGAGGGGGTCGTAACATTTGAAGCAGCTTCCACAAAGGGCCCGTCTGGTGACGTACTGCGCTTGATTGTGTAAGAATCCGCTCCCTGTACGGCTTCCCATGACAGGTTAATAGATGCATTTCTTGATGAAGCGGAAATGCCTGCCGGTGCTTGTGGCAATGGAACAGCAGAAGATGGTGTTACGCTGACCGCAGCCGATCCCGTCCCTTCTCCGACCGAGTTCACGCCGCTGATTTTATAATAATAGGTTGTTTCGTTCTGTAAGCCTGTGTCGCGAAATGCCAGATCGGTTATATTCGATTGAACCGTCGTATAAGATCCATCTGGCGATGTGCTTCTTTTCACCGTATAGGAAGAAGCATTACTTGCCGGGTTCCAGGAAAGCTTCACCTGCGTATTGCCTGCTTCAGCAGTTACCCCTGCCGGCGCCGCTGGCACAATGGATGGGTTGTACACTTGAATATTGTCTACGTAAAGTGTTGAGACCGAACTGTTTCCGGTATTGATATCAATATTTCCAAAGTCCGTGACTTTCTGGTTGAATGGCTCGCCGCGCAGTTCGGCTGTGCCTCCTCCGCTCACAAACACACTGTATACTTCACGCGTCATATCTACTTCGAGTTTTACGTGATACCATGTGCCGGCCTGTATAGATGGCAGCAAAGAAGCGGTTGTTCCATCTGCTTTTCGATAAACAAGCCCTTTCCCGTCCAATTCAAGTGAGGCAAGAGCCGTGTTGATCCCTGCGTTTGTTAAGCGGAACCGGGTGCTTGAACCCACTTTTTCCGCCATAAAATCAAACTCCGTGATAACCGTTTTCCCTGCTGTCTGTGGAGTAAAGCTGCGGTTGTAGATGCGGATCGCTCCGCCTTTGTCCGCTGCCCCATCCTGATTGTCATACAGCTTGATCGCTCGATTGCCTTCGCGCAGCGGATCGCTTGTAATCTGTGCATAATTATCTTGTGGATTATAGATCCATGCTGCTCCTTTATTGCTGCTTACTAATACATTGTAGGAGCCTAAGCTGGTACTTGCTGCATCTGTCGGGTTTAGAGACCAGGATGCTCCTTCAAAATCATCATTCATCAAATGAGTATCGTCAGCCTGGGCTGTTGTTCCCAGATTTCCAGATACAGCTGACGCAACTAAAATGGCACTTATTGACCATCGTGATACTTTTTTCATCATTTTACCCCTTTCCCACAACTCAGCTTCTATCTTTTGAGTATGAAAAGAGCCTTCTTTTTAATGGAATTCTTTTCACTTACTGGCTGGTTATATTATGTATAAAGAACAAATTGCTCTTTCAAAAAAATGACAGAACTAATAGTATCTTATAAAGAACAAAACGTCTACGATTTTTCTTTATTTAGAACAAATTGGCTGACAACCCTTGTTTTGTTTTTCCTTTATCAAATTGTTAAAAAGTCTTTTACATTCCTAAGTTACCTTTAACAGGAAAAACTCCTCACCATTGTTTTGTTCTCTTTTTTTGAGAACTTTTTGATTTTGACGCAGTACCATATTCCTATTTTCAATAAAGGAGAAGGAAGGATGAAAAAACTTGTTTGTGTTGCTTTGGCTCTTATTTTGAATCTTTCCGCTGCATTCGGCCCGCAGCCAACGCAAAGGTCGGCCACGTCAGCATAAATAGCGGTGTACTGAATGTCCGAAGCGGCCCAGGAACGGGCTATAAGGTTACTCGTTCACCGAAAAATAATATGTCTGTGTCATTTTATTCACTGTCTAAAATCGGCTGGAGCCAAATGGGCTTTAAAGGAAAATGCAGCTGTGTTTCATCGAAGTGCCTGCGCATGTACAGCTACTCAATGAATAAAACGAAGATGTAACTATACAAAATATACAAAACAAAGGGTGAGATATTTAAAAGCACGTATGTAGGCAAGTACAATGGCTGGGATGAGTGGCAGGAAACCTCTACCGGCAGCAACCTACCTTTTGATGGAAACAATAAAGGGTTTTAGATAGACTGGCGGGAGTCTGAATACTACACAGACTAATTAAGGCAGGAAAAACGCGGGATGATGGAATCACGTATAAAATCACTAGCATCGGCGTTGTCACTATTAAAGCAAGCGAAGGCTTTATCAGCTACTATGCGCCAAATACAGGAATTATCAAACAAACATACAATGGAAAAACGATTTCTGAATTGATGAAGGTTAAAAAACAAGCAAAAAAGGAGCTGTCTCATATTAGATAGCTCCTTTTTTCATGCTTACTAAATTTCAAATGGCTTTTATATCTTATTCAGCAGCCTGTATGTTATGGAAGAGTACCGCAAACTCTCCGCGCTTAACGGGATCTGCCGTACCAAAAGCCGTAGCTGTTTTTCCTTTTGTAATACCGTTTGCGACCATCGCCTTTACCGATGCTTCATAGCGTGCTGGTACGTCTTTGAACGTCAGCGTCTCTGAATTACCAGACAGCTTGAATGCACGTGTTAAAATAATCGCTAATTCTCCACGTGTGAGTGTTTGGTCTGCGCCAAACGTGGTGGCTGTTTTGCCAGAAAGAATACCGGCTTTCACAAGCGCATTTACCGCTTTTTGGGCACGCTTGGGCACGTCTTTAAATCCTGAATCCGGTGCCGCGTCAAGCTCAAGCTTTAACGCTTTTGCCAGCATGACCGCTGCATCAATCCGTTTAATCTGCTGATCGACCCCAAACTTGCCAGCGCCAACACCGGATGTAATACCCTGATCTACCATTGCCTGCACAGCCTCCTGGTAGCGGTCTGGTACATCAGAAAATCCCGCTGCTTTTACGCTGGCTGCTTCAGTTGCATCTGCTTCTGTTGTGAAATCCATTTTTACTGTATTTTTTAATGGAACACCATCTGTACCTTGAATATCCTTTCCAATGTAAAGCGTGTATACTGTACCTTTTTGGTATGGATGAAGTGGTGTAATGGTAATCGATTTTGTTTCCTCTGAATATGTGAATGTGGTTTCTACAAGGCTTCCTTCTGCATCCATGACGACAATATCAAGCGTTGATAGTGTATTTGCATCAATACTCTTGCTGAACTTAATTGTCCAGCCTTTTGTAAGCGAAATATCCTTTTTCGGCGCTTTTTCCTTTACTGCTTTATCAGCCTTGATTTCAGCTTGAATCTCTTCTTCAATCTGGCCAATAGAAGCTAGTACACTTTGAACCTCCTGCTTTAGGGATGCAATACGAGCTTGACGTTCAGCAACGGCTTCTGTATCAGCACCTTTTGATGAAAGAGACGTTACTTGTTTGGTAAGAGCATTTAAGCGGTTTTCAAGTGCCTGGAATTTCCCACGGTAGCCCGACTGACCTTCCAAATCTTTTTCTACTTCTTTTTCCTCTTTATCCTCTTCTGAGATTGAATTGTCGTTGTTTCCAGTTTCTTCTCCCGCCAACTCTGTTTCTTCAGCAGAGTTGGTGCTGGCTGTGATGATTTCCTCAGTATCCGGAGCTTCCTCTTCTGACGGTGCTTCTGCTGGAGTTTCCTCTTCAGCCGGGGCTTCCTCTTCTGATGGTGCTTCTGCTGAAGTTTCCTCTTCAGCCGGGGCTTCCTCTTCTGACGGTGCTTCTACCGGAGTTTCTGCTGGCGTTTCATCGCTTTCTTCTTGCTTTTGTTCTTCTTTGATTTTGTTCATTTTTTCTTTGTATTGAAGCAGTTTTTCTTCAATTTTATCAAGCTGCTTATCGATTGATTTAAACTGCTGCGCTTGTCCCTGATTTTCTTTTTTGCTCGCAAGCGCGTTGTATGGCGTGCTTTCCACCTGAGCCGCAAATGTGATTCCCTCTCCCGAAAACATAACGCCTGCTGCAAGCACGGCTGCAACGGCTGGTGTCCATTTTTTCTTCATTCCCTGTTCCTCCTTCGGTCTTTAGGGTATGGCAGCTGGCTGGCCTGGCACATCGCTTTAGCCCCTGTAGCTTTGTGGCACCGCATTTCTACGGCTGTACCCTACCAGGTTTATCGGCGGATTTTTTTAAAAGTAAATAAAGGATTAAAAAAATAAATAGAATTCTTCTACTTTATGAACTGGATGAGTTTTACAAATTTATGGAACGAGGTATAGTTTTATAGAATAGGCTAAAAAAGAATGGAGGGAATAAAATGAAGAAATTCGCTGCTTTGTTGACCAGCTTTTTTGTAACTGTCTCTCTTTGGAGCCATTCAGCCCAGGCCACTGCCTTCCCGGACGTACATCCAAATGAAAAAGCGTATGAAGCGGTAGAAGAAATGGCCGCCCGCGGACTGATTTCCGGTTTCCCGGATGGAACATTCCGCCAGAACAACCCGGTAACCCGCGCCCAGAGTACGATTTTTTTAGGGCGTGTTCAAGGCATTGACGGCTATCAAAATGCAAGGCTTCCGTATTCTGATGTTGCCCCGGGCCAGGCCGCTTTTCCGTATATCGCCTACTATGCTTACCAGAATGTATTCGAACTCGGCAATCGTTTTTATCCGGACGCAAAGGTAACACGCGCAGAATTGGCCCGCACCGTTGTGAGAGCACTCGGATTAAGCGGAACCCCTGATGTGCCGTTTACCGATGTACCTTCTTCTCATCCTTACGCTTCCTATATTAATTCGCTTGCAGCCAATGGCCTGACAAACGGCACAGGCAGTAACCAGTACAGCCCGGACGGCATTGTGTCGCGCGGGCAGATGGCCATTTTCATGCTAAATATTGATAACTTCTTAGGAACAGATGAAAAGCCGAACGATACGATTGATCCTTCCTTTGTTCCGAATGCCATTGAAAAAGCGATTGGACAGCTAGTAAACGAGGAGCGGGCAAAACACGGCCTAGCCCCTGTGAAACTGGCAAACGATGTCAGCTTTGTTGCGCGGACGAAATCAAAGGATATGCACGACCGGGGTTATTTTGCCCATAACTCCCCGACATATGGCAGCCCGTTTGATATGTTAACAGACTTTGGACTTCATTATATAACCGCTGGCGAAAACATTGCCGCCGGTTATGCGGATGCAGCAGCCGTGATGGAAGGCTGGATGAACAGTCCCGGGCACCGAAGCAATATTTTAAATCCGGATTTTAAAGAAATCGGCGTTGGCGTTTACAACCGGTACTATACTCAAATGTTTATTACAAGGTAAGGCATAGAAACCTCCTTGTTTGGGCCGGAAAAGCTTGCGGGATGGGCGGATTTTCTTTTTTCCGGCCATTACGGACGATAATCCGGCCCTGATCCGCTTTTTCCGGCCATACATGCTAGTTTCCGGCCATAAAAAAGAGGGCTGTCTTAAAGACACCCTCTTTACTCGTCAGCCGGAAGCCACTTTTCGCGCCATTCCAGCCGCTCTTGTTCTTCGATTTGTTTTTCAAGCGCTTCGTCCCAGCGCTCCAGATGCGTATTCCAGACACGTGCGTAAAAAATATCCTGCTCCTTATTATACAGCCGAAACTCCAGGCAGGAAACGTGTGAAGTAAACCGTTCTTCAAAATCGGTCACTTCTGATACTGGTGTTTGAAATTCTTCGTCTGCCCGTTCCGTATCTTCTTCCGCTAGTGCCTGCAAGAAGCGCTCCGCTGTCATCTCCCGTTCGGCCGGGTAGCGGTAAAGCGGATCTCCTTCTTCCTGCTCTTCGGCTGCCGGCCAAAACTCGTCGTGAACCGGGCTGTAGGTAAGAGTCGTTTCTTCCTCATCCATCTCTTCTTCAACAATGCCTTCTGCCAGCTGCGCCTGGCCTCGTTCGGTCAGCTTGTAGCCTTCTCGTTCCATCCGGATGGAACCGCTCCGCAGCATTTTTTGAATCAAATCTTCAATAAACAGCTCTTCGACGAGCAGCATTTCAGCCAGGTTTGCCGCCCGGCGGATATCGGTTTGATTAAACGCGAGCAGCAGCATTTTCATTAAAATATCCATCTTCAGCCGCTTCACCCGTTTAAACGTGACGGCATAAGTGATGACCGGCAGCTGCCATACGGCTGACTCTTTGATTTCCACTGCCGGGTTTTCGAGCAGGTTTGCGCGCAGCTTTTCGATTGTTTTCTTCATTCTGCTTATCCTCTGCTTTCTTCAAGCACGCGTACGCCGTTTTGCCGCCCGGCTGTTTCTAATACGTGCTTGTACATCTTTCTTGTCGCAGCCTGCTTCGTCCGTTCGGTAAACATTTTCGTACTGCCGACCAACACAAGCAGCTCCCTCGCTCTTGAAAGGGCAACATTCAGACGGCGGTAATCGCGGGCAAAGCCGATATCGTCATGCTTGTTTTGATGATTGCGTACCATACTCAAAATAATGACGTCCATTTCCATGCCCTGGAACCGGTCCACTGTTCCTGTGCGAATCGTCAGGTGCTGCAGCCCTAACTCCTGTTCAATAAGACGGTTCAGCTTTTTCACCTGTTCGCCGTAAAAGCTGATCACGCCGACGCTTTTCTTTTCCTCCGCGTTCATTCGGCCGGCTTCTATCGCCTGCGCCGCTGCTTCATCCAGTTCTTTCAGCAGAGAACCGATTTCCCGCAGCTCCGCCGGGTTGTACAAGCTTTTGCCGCCTTTCATGCGTTCTTCAAAAAATGCCGGTTCATTCGGCATATCGAGCCACAGCAAATGATTGTTCCGGCGAATGAGCGGCGATTCCAGGAGATGGTCGCGCGCTGCATCCGAGTCCGGCAGGCCGCATTGAAGCCGGTCCTTTTCACCTTCATAAAACGGCGTAATGGTTTCCATAATGTTTTCGTGCATGCGGTATTGGATGGCGAGCATCGTTTTGTTCGTGTCCGGCACGCTTTTAAACAAACGCTCAAACAGTGATTCCTCAAGCAGCCCTTTCAGCTCCGCTTTGCCGGCGAACTCTTCCTTTTCTTCTGCCAGCTCCTGCAGCGTTTCTTCCAGCGTGTCGTTTCCTAAAAGCGGCGGCAGCTGGTGGTGGTCACCAACCAGGATAACTTTCTTTCCTTTCAGCATTGGCAAAAGAAGCTCCGGCGGCGTAGCTTTTGACACTTCGTCAATGATAACCACATCAAAAACCGGATAGCTGTCGATAAAATCCTTGCGCGCAGATGCCACACAGGTGGTGCCGATCACATTCGCATGCTTTACATACAGCTTGCGGATTTCATCCAGATCGTGATCGCTCGCTTCTTGGAGAAGAGACAGCCATTCCCCTTGAATGGACTGGAAAAGCGGCAGGCGCTGCCGTTCCTGCTTGAGTGATTCCCGCGTAAAAGAAAGACTCGCCATTTGCTTTAGCAGCTCTTCATGTTCCGCTTCTGGATTCGTATTCAAAATCGCTTGAAGCGGCGTCAATTCTTCATTCTTTTCTTGAATCGTATTTTGCAGTGCTTCTATTTGTGCTTCTGCTTGCGCACGGCTCTCCGTTGCTGCATCTCTTTCCGCAGCTTTTTGTGCTTGTTCACGCCGGTTCTCTTCCAACCGCTTCTTCGTTTCTTCGAGTTTCTGCTTTTTCTTTTCTAAAAGAAGCGCTCTTGTTTCCTGCTGGCCAAGTACTGCTTTCGCATTTGGAATCGGCTCGCCCAGTGACACCATCTGCCGGTACTTCTGTTCAAGTGCTTCAAGCTCTTCCCGCTGCCCGTCGAGGGTTTGTCGCAGTGCTTCATAAGCCGCTCTGTCCCCCTCCTGCTTTCGGCGCAGCTGCTCGAGCACATTCCGTTTTAAAAACAGAAAAGCATCCTGTGCGTGCTGCTTGTATTCTTCAAAAGGCTTGAATCGCTTCGCTCTTCGCCAGATTGAATGCCGCCGTACGTACAGCCCTTCTAAAAATGCGGCTCCACTCCTTGAATCGATATTCGTCCCGCTTTTTAACGCGGCTCTTAACCGGTTTAAAAACCCGTCGATTTCCTCTGCGGAGTGGGAAGAAGACGTTTGGCCGGCACGCTGCTGCAGCTCTCCAAAAGGCATGTTATATCTAGCGAGCAGCCCTTCCATATAAGAAACAGCCCTGTTTAACTGGTCATTGTATGCCTTCAGCTTCGTCAGCTGGTTCATTTCTCCGCGAAGGTGATCGAGTTCTTCCAGCAGCTGTACGATGCGCGGCGACCGTTCTATATTTTGTTCCAGCATCAGCCACTTTAACGCATCGATTCGTTTCACATCAGATGCTTTTCTATAAACGGCTTCTGCCTGTTGCAGCATTTGAAGATACTGCTCTTCCTCGGCGGCTGCCTCTTGAAGTGCCCGTCCTTTTCTCTCGATCTCTTCCTGGAGTTCTTCACAGGCTACTGCATGATGAAGGGCTTCGATTTCTTTTTGAAGAGCTTCCCATTCCCGCTGGATGTCGTCAAGCCCTGGCTCACTTGCCAGAAAGGCTTCACCCTTTTCAATAGAAGTTATTAATATACGGAGAGCCTGTTCGATTTCTTCCTCGCGCTTTTGCAGCGTCTGGATTTCGGCTTCTGCTTCCTGAAGCCGCTGTTGTTCATTTTGGAGAAAGGACTGTCCTTCTTCATATAAGCTCGCTGCTCGTTTTTTTTCGGCAACAGCTGCTTCTGCTTGAGCCAACAGAGGCTTCAGCTGTTCCTGCTCCCGTTCATTCTCCGCCCACTCCGCTTCAAGCTCTGCTTCTCTTTTTTTTCTTGCATCAAATTGGGCGGATACTTCATGAAGCGTATGATCCTTCCAGTACTGGCCAACGTTCTCTTCGATAAACTTTTTGCCTTCTTCTTCAATGCTTTCGGTGCGGCCAACCCGGAGAATACGGGTGTCTTTATTGGCTAACAGGCGCCCTAACGCATTGTCTACCGCCAGGTTGGACTGGGAAGCAACTAATGTACGCAGCCCTGCCCGTGCATTTTGCAGGCAGATTTCCGAAATGACGGTTGTTTTTCCCGTGCCCGGCGGTCCCTGAATCACATACAGGTCTTCCGCCTCCATCGCACCTGTTACCGCACGCCGCTGAAACTCGTTCAGCCGGTTATGAAACTGCAGGCTGCCAAGCTTTTTCGGCGGCTTGAGCGGCGGCTTTTTCTCAAATAAAATCCGCTCCAAATCCGGATTGGCCGCAAGCCCGTCCTCTAAATGCTTAAATCCCTGCCGCAGCCGCTTCACCTGGCTCAGTGTGGCAAAGTTGCTGAATACCACTTCTTTCTGTGCCGTAGTAAACTGCTGCTTCCGCGCGCGTTCCGCCATCGGGCCGCTCAATTCAATTTCGACCGTCCCGGCGCCGCGGTTTGCCCTCAGCACTTTGCCAGCATCCTGATCCATTCCTCTAAACTTCACACTTAAGTCTTTGAGCAGCTTCCATTCCTCTTCCTTGAGCCGGCAGCCGTTCAGCGTCACCCGGCTGAAGTCGCCGTTAAACGTCATTCCTGCGTAGCCCGCTGTGATGTCAGGAATATCGGCATCCCGCTCCTGGATCGTCAAATAGCCTTCCCAGCTGGCGATCCGCTTTTTCACATACTCCGAGCTTTCCTTTGCGACCGGCATGCCGTGAATGGCACGAATCAGATCAAGCGGCATTTCCCGCCGTGTTTCCTGAAAGGCAATGGAAGCCGGGCGGCGCCAGTTCGTCTGCACCGGCGTATGAGGGGCACGCGCCGTTACATTTGTTGCAATAAACCGGTCTTTTTCCGCCACGCAGTGCAGCACAATGACCGCGTTGTTGCTCGCTGCTGCCAGCCGTTTGTTTGCCTGGTTATCAAAAAACAGGGCAACAGAAAGAAGCCGGTCCGCAGACGGCGGATACTTTTCTATATAAACGGTAAAAGATGCGTCCAACGAAAAAAACGAGCGCTCCTCCAGCCCGAGCTCCCGCATTTTATCTTTTGCTCTATTCGTCAGCGTCAATGGACACCTGTATATTTTCAAGCTTGTTTGAATCATTGGTTCACCTGCTTCATTACATATAAAAGCTTGTTCTTCCATCCTTTCATTATAGCACAATTCGGATGCAATTTTTCAGGAAACCCGCCCCTGGAAAACCCTTTACCTGCCTTTTTGTTCACTTGTGTATAAAACAAAACAAAAAGCAGAAGGAACACCGCCCTTCTGCTTTTTCACAGCTGTTGATTACTGAATTTTAACGAGTTCCACCTTCGTGATGCCTTCAAAAATCGTGTTAATCAAACCAACGTTTGACGCATAGTAATCCACGCCGCCATCATCTACGTTACTTCGATGACGTTACGGAATGTTCCGGCCTTTGTTGTAATTTTTTTGTCGTAGACGTAATCTCGTATTTTTCATTCCTTCATACGTTCCACAGATTCCATTCAAAATATTTTTTGCCTGAGAATTTATACGAGTAGCTGTCCATATCATCGGAATCATAATAGTAGGTTTTACTTTTTATCCTTTACATAGCCCACAGGGACTGACGGTAACTCTACTTTAAAGTCATCATTTAACGCTCTTACCAGAAAAGCAGAGAATTGAGCCCGTGTCACCTTCACATTCGGATGGAGCGGCGGTTTTTTATAACAAAATACTATTATTACAGAGAAAAGGGGCAGATAGTTACACGTTTTATCAAATCATATCTACCATTTATAAAACAGCATAACCATAATGAAGCAGGCTAAAGGACTGCCGAGGAAACCCCCGGCAGCCCTTTGTTTGATTATTTTTCTAAACGCTCTTCTTCAACCGAAGCCGCTTCACTTCCGATGCGCAATGTTGGATCAAGTGCCCTCGCTAAAAAGACCGCAAAGTCAGAACGAATGATGCTAAGCTGTGAGCCAAACTGGCCATCCGTCATTCCCTGTGCAATGCCTCTTGTCATAAGTGCCCGCTGCGCTTGGGAGGCAGCATTTCCATACTCATATCCGAATGCCCGGCTAATCATCAGCGCCATTTCACCGCGTGTGATGTTTCCATAAGACTTAAAGGTCCCGCCCTTATAGCCCGACAAAATCTTCTTATCTACCGCAGATTCAAAATACCCTGATGCAAACATGCCGGCACTCACGTCTTTAAAGGCGCTTTTCTGCTTGGGTGCCGTCCAGGTTTAACGCCCGGCCAATCATTGTTGCCGCTTCAGCACGCGTAACCGGCTGTCCCGGGTGAAAATAGCCGTTCGTACCCCCGTTCGCAATAGTCCCCTGTGCCAAGTACGTAATTTCTTTATATGCACGGTTTAAAGACGTAATATCGTAAAAAGCACCGTCATGAAGTGAACCCAAAAAGTTAGACACATAATTTATTAAGCAGCCTCTAGGGCATGCGTTCGGTATTCCACCGGGCTCATGCCCTTTAATTTTGTCTTGATTCATTTGTGATTATAGTAATTGATATACTCTTCGAGTTCCTCTTTGAAATGAGCAAGGTTTTTAAACTTCTGTAGATATAGAAGTTCCGATTTTAATATCCTAAAGAAGCTTTCCATAACGGCATTATCTAAACAATTTCCCTTACGGGCCATGCTTTGACGTATGCCATGTTGTTTTAGTACATGGTCGTACTGCTTCATTTGATAATGCCATCCTTGATCTGAGTGGAGAATGACTTCGTCTCCATCTTTTAAGTGTGTCACGGCTTGTTCGATCATTTTTCCGACAAGTGGATAAACAGGCTTGGATTCGATATTATACACAAGGACTTCGCCATTGAAGAGATCTAGTACCGGAGACAGGTAAAGCTTCTCTCCGAAGAGATGAAACTCGGTTACATCCGTCACCCATTTCTGATTGGGTCTTGATGCTTGGAAATCACGCTTGAGAAGGTTAGGGGCAACCTTGCCTAATTTCCCTTTGTATGAGCGATATTTCTTCATGCGTACTAAGCTCTTCATCCCCAATTCATTCATCAACCGGCGAACGGTTTTGTGATTGACTTTAAAGGCACGTCGGCGAAGTTCTAGTGTGATGCGACGGTATCCATAACGCCCCTTGTGTGCATGAAAAATATTTTCAATTAACATCTTCAGATGGCTGTACTTGTCAGGACGCCGGGAGGCGTTTAAACAATAATAGTAAGTACTGCGGGCAAGTCCTGCCACTTGTAAAAGTAAGTTAAAAGCAAATTGTCCCCTTAGTTCACGCACTATTTTCGATTTTTCTTGTGTTCGAATACTTCCCGTTCCTGAACTAAGGCTCTCAACTTTTTTAGGTAGGCGTTCTCCGCGCGCAACCGTTCATTTTCTGCCTGTAAAGCCTCTAACGAGACTTCGGGCTGTTTTTCTTTTTTGGTTTTTTCTTTCTTCATGGATTGACGCCCCTTTTTTCTTTGTCAATAGGGCATCTACTCCTTTTGTTTCCCACAGCTTCCGCCAGGAACTAATTAAACCTGGAGAGGAAATGGCAAACCGGATAGGATAGCAGTTTCCTGCAGCGAAGCCCCATTCTCGTTCATATAATTGAGTACATCTAGTTTATCCTGTAGGGAATAAGTTGTATAGCGGTTTTCGAATGCCTTCTCTCCATACTTTTCATATTGTTTGATCCAATTATGAACAACTGAATGGCTCGTTCCTAACGACTTTGCAATCCGCTTAACGCCTTCTGGTTCTGATTCATAACGCCATACGGCGTTCATTTTGTCTTCTATTGAAAACCTAACCATAAAAAATACACCTCCAATTGTTAGATGGTATCTAACAATTGGGGTGCACTTCATCAAGGTTGTTTTCTTCTTTCACAACGAACGCTTCTTTGCTTTTCTCTACACCAGTAGCGGACAAAGCTGTTACGCCATACGTATACACACTTCCGGCACGAGCAGACTTGTCCAAAAATACGGTACGGCCGCTCGTTCTGTATACAACGTTTACAATATTTCGCACCGATCCATTTTTCTTCACATTAGTTATCCCTTTAAGTCAACAAACTTATACAATTGCAGCATATACCCCGGCAGCTTCAAAAATTCACTCGCTGTAAAAAGAATATTCTCCTTATCCTTGTACCAATCTTGCCTATTCCGCAATGCAGACACATACTTTAGCTCTATTCCGCTACCACGATATACCTGCTCAAACACAAGCTTTACCCGCCGCATATGATAATCAGACGACACTACAATAGCCGAATCAAAACCCTGCTCTACCATCTTTTCTTTCGTATACAGCGCATTCTTATACGTGCTTGTAGCCTCTTCCTCCAAAATGAGATCCTGTTCAGGCACACCGGATGCCACTGCTTCTTCCACTGTCATTCCCGATGCATTGGCAAGCGACAGTATTATTTTATCCGCATAGCCTTCATGATACAAACTTGCTGCTTTCTCAAGACGGCCTACATCTCCGCTCAGAGCAATGATCACGTCCTCCTGTTTTGGTTCTTCGTCCACCACAAGGAACATTCTCGCCAGCGGAAACAACAACACTAAGCAAATAACCGCAAGGAAGCTATGTTTTATCCTTTTCAGCATTATATCTCGCCTTTTCTTTTGTTAATAATCAAACACTCTATAAAAGTGACCCCGCTGCTTTAAAACGGCCAGGCTAAATTAAATCCCCATAGCTACAGAGTTAGCGTCAAATAATGCACACCTATTTTTTAAGTAGGCATTATTTAATGCTCCCAAAGATATTGACTCATTTCCAGACTAGTTTCTCTCGACACAGGCTCCCATTAATATTTTCCTTTTAACAGACTTAATTTTTTTGTGTTCAGGATATTAACACTAGATTCATAACTTTTCATTCTGTTGTCCCTGAGGGAAAACTTTGAATAGTAACTCCTAAATTAGAAGGAACGGAAGTGACTGCCTTAATTACACCATCTGTACTAACCTGCACAACACCTAAACCGTCACTACAGGCAAATGGAAGTCTCAAGTCGTCAGAAGGCCTAAAACCTTCTGGTAATATGCCAAAAATTGTTCCAGAAGCTGTTGCTCCCCCATTTAACGTACTATAAAAATGTACCATTCCATTTTCATCTTTATAAAAATTTCCTCCCTTCCAGTTATTTTGGTGTTTTAAAAGTGTCCCATCCTTTAATACACCCACATTACCTATCCCATTGTCGACAACTTTTGCTTTAAAAGTTGTTCTTGTTCTTGGATTTGGTAGTGTAGAATTCGTCAAATTATCTTGTTTCAAAACACAATAACTAGATTTCTCCGTAAAAAAAACTTCCGCTAAATTTGTAGAAATAAAATTATTTTTAGATATGACTGCTTTCTGTGCATTGTCAATATAAATTAGATAGTCAAGAGACGTACCTCCACCAAAATTGTTATCTTCTATAACAATGTTCTTACAGGTACGCTTAACGCCTTGAATCCATATCATTGAACGAGTGGGTGATTCACTTACTCCTTGACCTTGAGCTAGTTCAATTTGATTATTTGTAATACGAATCACATCGCCATTAATAATATGGACTGCACCATCCCGATTTACGATAGTATTATCACGAACTGTGTTATTTCTAACTCCGTTTATGAGATCAAAAGTGACAGCAACTTTTGAATTCATAAATATATTTTTTTCAATTAAGTTTGCGTCATAGCAATTCAAATAAATTGAATTAAAAGTATTCAACGAAATTTTTGAATGTGCAAAATTATCTTTTATATAAATACCATACCCATCGTTATTTAGATTCCCAGTTAAATCATTGTTTTCAATGTTACAAGTTAACATTTGCATCCCACCCTTTATTAATAAAGAGTGTTTGCCTCCGCCATTTATGACAACTGAAATATTTTTAAATTGCCAATTACGAACATCTTGAAAACCAAAGTTGTTTTCTATAGCAATTTTTATTACACTAGTTTCATTTCCAATACTATCTGCTCTAATTACTGAATCTCTTTTGCTCAAACCAATAATATCAAGATTGTTTTTTAAGTAAAGGCAAGCTTCATCCGTACCCGTAATCCTATAAATCCCTTTAGGAAAAAATAACGAACCCCTAGCATTATCTAATGCTCTTTGTATCCCCGTCGTATCATCATGTAAACCATCACCTTTTACATATTGACCATCGTCACAGAGAAAATTTTTTACGTTATAAAAGCCACTTATTTTCCTCTCAACTTCAGCCAACTGTTTATTTAAGATTCCCATTTCTCCAGGAAGCAAGTTTTTGTCTTTATCTGAAATTATGGTTGAGCCATTTTCTCCAATTCTATAACCAAAAATGAATGACAAAATCCACAAGAAAAAGTTTAATAAGAATTTTCTACGATTCACAGTATCCCCTCTCTTCTAAAATTATATATCAATCATTTCTCTATCATTCTACATGATAAAACAAAAGTTTTTCCATCATTACCCAAAATACTAGAGGCCTACAGAATTACTTAAGCAACACCATTTTACTTGTTTAATCAAATCAATAAAAGGAGTAACTAATAAGCTTATGTTTCAAATTCTTTATTTTTCAAGTGAATATTAGAACTGATATTTTCCATGTTATTTTTATGTATATAAATTTTTAAAAAACTCGAAATAAGGAAGATGTGGCCGCATAGCTGAAATAGCATTTAGTGATTTAATTATCAGCCGAAACGGCTCTAAGATATACACTAAAGCCACTGAAGCAGCGTGTGGCTATATGAGGCAAGTGCGGTAGAAGGATAACTGTTAAATAGGAATGGTTCTTGCGGACAATTGATGAATACTAAGCGATACTCTTCTTTATAAAGAACAAGCTGTTTTTTGGTAAGCTATTTCAATCTGTTCGATACTTTTTTCTTTTTAGAACACCCACTGGATCAGCGGGCGAAAACGATCATTTCGGGAACTTTTTCATTTTGAAGACTTGTTTTTCATTTCGAGATATCCGAAGGTGAGCTGTTTCGTTTTTCAAAGAGGAGCGGCAGACGCACGGATTTCATAATGAAACTCTCTTTCAGAGTTCAGTGATTCCCATTGAGAAGGAACCAAATCAAACAACGCCTTTCTAACAGCGTCAAAAAGGTGCTCTAAAATATGCCATCTATCGCCGGTTTGTGAGATCTCAGGGTTAGCAACTAAAATCGCTTTTTCACAGCTTTTGGAGCTATCCCGGCTTACAGCTTGAATGTGAGAATGCTTTTTAAGCCATGCAGTCACAACTCCTTTATTCCGGTCGGTAGATATCAAGTAGTTTCTATGTAGCGAGGTCAACAATAATCTTTCCATGTGTTTTCCTCTTCATGAAGGCGAAACTATCAATCTCTAAGAAAAAAAGAAGGAGTTAAGAGTTCTAGTCCCAATTACTTCAGCATACTACAGAGAAGCATATCACGGCCGTCGGGTTACGAATACCATTACACATTTTCTCATAAGAAAAGCTGTCCATCAACAAAGCAAGTAGCAACAGCATGTTTTTAAACCGGATCGTCATTTGATGGTAAAGAGACACCTATGAAAATGGTTCCATGAAAATATAGGTAGAGCGCAGACGAATTCCTGCAGAACCATTTGTGAAGGTGAAGATGAAAGCAGACAGGTCGTTCACCAAGAGGAAGATCCTTTATCTCGCCAACGTATCGACTATGCTTGCAGTGTGACAGCGTTCTTCAAGCAGGGCATCGAGCTGTTGAAGATTCGATTTAGATTTCATCTATAATGAACTTTGCATCTGTGGTCTTACTCAAGATATCAAACGGTCCTTCAATCGGCAACAGTATATTAGATTTTGTCGTCATAAAGGGTACCTCCTATTGTTTTTAGTATGACTATACCCGAAAAACACTGAGAATAGTACTTATCCAAATAGCGAGAGAACTATTTTAATGTTAGGTATGACAACACCTGAGTACAAGCAATATTTCTTGTTAACTTAAGAATTTCAGCCACTTCTAACATCTCCTTAATACCTTCTGCGTGTTTTATACCAACAGGTGTCAAGGCCGGGTATTTTCATACAAAATTGCCGGGTTAAATTTATACAATTTCGGCACCTTTTCCAGAGCCTTTATTGCTCATTCGGTAACTTTAGACTGTTCTACTATGGCTGGTGATTGTTATCGGATCATGCGAGCTTTTCGAAACTCGTCTGTACTGTTAGACACCAACATCTCATTGCCCGAACTTAGTAATAATCTTATTCCCTTCAAACGAAAAGAGGGCAGGTTAGCCAAGTGAGCTATTTTTTCACTATTAAAACTCTGCCCTAAAGTTTCACTATAATAACCACCTTTATAAATATTTAATGGTCACTCAAGGCACGCTCTGATGCAAAGATGACAATTCTATGTATCAGACTCTAGATTAATAAACACTCTTACCAAAATTAGTTTCTCATTTATGGTATACTTCAGGTTCGAACAAAACAAAATCTAACTAGGACATACGAAATATCAGTTTAATTCTATTTTTAACAGCTATCAAAAATAGATCCACGTCTTTTATCTTTATAAAGTAGATAATTATAATATATGAGATAGTTCCAATCAAAATCGCCAAGAAAAGGGATATATCTTGACTAAAATCCATCACTAAATAATTAAATGATAATTTAGCAAAAATCCCCATCAGAAATGAAGCAACCAGAATTTTTAAGAATGAAAGAGAGATATGCTTTGTTCCAAATGTTCCTATCTTTTTTCTTAAACTAAGAAATAAGAGAATAGCTGTGACCAGTGAGGAAATCGAAGTTGCCAAGGCTAGACCCCCGATACCTAAAAACCTTGATAACACCAAATTTAATATAATATTTAAAACTAAACCTATTGTTGCATTCACCACAGGGGTTTTGGTATCCTGCATAGCATAAAATGCTTTAGATAAAACCTGATGTAACCCGAAACCAATCATTCCTATTGAATAAAAAAACAAAGCTTCTGAAGTTAACAGGATTGCTCTTGAATCAAATTCTCCTCGACCAAATAGAAAAGAAACTATTTGTTTAGAAAACAACATAAAGCCGAAAATCGCAGGAACAACTAACAAGCTAACAATTATTATAGATTGTGATATTGTCCTTTTGAAAGCTTCTCTATCATCGTTTACAAACATCTTAGACATAAGCGGAAAAGTCATTGAAACTATAGAGGTAACAACTATCCCTTGCACAAATAAATTCAACTTATCAGCATAATTTAAGGCAGATATCCCTCCAACCACTAACTGGGAGGCCAATGTTCTATCAATTAATATGTTAATTTGATTAACAGATGTGCCTAGAATCACTGGCAATACGATGTAAATCATATTCTTAAAATTTTCGTCTTTTACATTTACATAAAATTTATATTTATATCTTGTTTTAATAATAGACGGCAACAAAATAAGAAATTGAAATAAATAAGCTATAGTAGTACCAATTGCTAAGATAAATAAATTAGTCTGTGAACTTAATATAATTGAAAAAATAAATATAAGATTTAAAGGAATACCTATTAAAACAGGAACGATATAATTATCTTTTAGTTGAAGATATCCGCTGAATACATATACCAAGCCAGTAAAATATACACCTATGATAGTAAACTTTGTGAATATTGAAGCTATAGTTAATGTTTCTCCCTGGAAGCCCGAAGCAAAAAAACTAACTATATTATCAGTAAATACTAAGCTGAAAATAACAATAAATGTAGATAAAAAAAGCATTAAATTAATAATATTATTAGTATACTCAAGTCCTTTCTCTTCCCCAGAGTCTTTTAGAATCTTACTATACATTGGAATATATCCTGTAGTTATAGCCACACCAACAAAAGAAAATATTACTCCAGGTATAGTTAAAGCAATTAAATAAGCATCACTTATACTTGAAGCTCCATAGAAATAGGAAAGAATAACATCCCTTAATAATCCAAGCAATTTCGATAGGATAGTTATTAACATTATTAGTATAGCTGTTTTTTTCATTAATCATCATCATTTCTTTAACCACATATTTAAATTACAAATCTACGATTAATAAATATTTTCCAAATCCAATATATCAATAATGAGAAAACAATCAACTGATTGGCACTTGATGTAAATAGAAAGTTTCCAACCGGCAGGGATATCATCTGTAACAAAATAACGTAATTCGTTAATTCGACAATTGGAGTTTTTTCATCAAACCTAGCAGAATATCCACAAAAAAGGCCAATAAAAAGACATATCATTAACATTCCAACATATCCTAAATCATTAATTAACACTGAAAAATCCGGATGCCATTTCACACCTACGTCTACTAATCGTCCCATAATATCTTGTACACTATTGCCTAAAATCAATTCATACCCCCATGGAAAGAGACCCATAAAAAAGTTATTTATAGATGCAAACCAAGTCTCTGTCAAATAAATAGAGATATAAAAAAAGCCAAAACCGAAATATGCATATAACCTGAATACAATTACTGCTAAAGAAGAAGATATAGTTGGCAGCCAGCCTTGAGGATCATAATTAACATCAGCTCTTATTATAGAAGGATCAAATTCAACTCCTCGTGCATTAATTCCAGAGATAAAGATATATACCGCTAGAGAACTTAACAATAAACCAATAACCAAAGATTTCACATTCATTAAGTTTCCACTCTTTTTTTTCGTAGAAAAAAGTATAAATATAATTAATATCAATAATTCAAAGAACTCAAAACTTGTGCCTCTGCCAACCCCAATGTAAATAAAGGAACAGGTAATTAGCAATAGATAAATTTTTTCAAATAATGAAGTTTTTTCTTTTTTAATAAAAAAAACAATGTAACTGTATAACAGTATAATTTTCACAATAAATATCATTAAAATAAAAGGAATTTTTGTAATAGTAAATACATTTCTTTGCTGCTCTTGAAAATAATTTTGATATTCATAATATAAAGACACATTATTAGTCAAATTTTCAATAACGCTTGTAGGTGTTTGACCTGTATAGTAATTAACCACAGCTACAGAAAATATTAATGAAGTTCCTGCAATAGTTAATAAAACTAACTTGTTAGTTTTCAACATCCATATTTCCCTTTTGCTTTTTGCATAAGATAAATTACTTCTCTTTTTAAGGTTATAGCCCAACAAGAAAAAAGCATAATTAACCCACATAAATATTAAAGCTAATGAAGTATTAAGAAAATCCATAGTAGTGGTTCCAATGAGTAGAAAAACATACAATGTATACGCTGCATAAAACCCAGCTACTATTTTTTTAAAATTCATAATGCACCACTTTTCATTAACATTCGCCTTTTTAATTAATAAATTAATGTATTAAAATTTATTTACATTAATAATCTTATCGACGAGTAATTTCAACTCGACTTCCTTCTGATGTTTTTTTTCATATTTTACTAATGCTTTTCTTGATAAATTGTTTTTTAGCTCTCTATCATTTAATAAAATTTTTAGTTTCTCATATAAATTTTCAGGATTAGTTATACAAAAAGCACAGTCTTCTAAATATGACATTGAGGCGATTTTATTCGGTCCTACTGCTAAGATCGGCTTTTTTAAAGATAAGTATTCTGGTATTTTGGTGGATAACGATAAACGAGTAGACTCTATGCTTTTTTTATCAAAAGATTCAACGTGAATAGGAATATCACATTGGTTTAAAACGCTTTTTAACTCTTTGGAATTTAAACTGCCACAATACTCACTAGCTCCCGGGATATTTAAAAGATTTTGCATTTTTTCATCTAGTTTTGATCCTGAATATATCTTCAATATAGCTTTTTTCTCTTTAAACTCTGCATTATATTTTTTTATAGCCTGAGCAATTAAATTTAAAGTTTCATATCTTTTAAAATGTAAGCCGCCCGCATATACAAGCGAAATAGTACCTTCGTCTTCTTTTAAATTGCCTTCTTGTTTTAGCGATTCAGTCATATTCATGGCTAAACTACTATCTATTCCAAATAAATTTTTGTAAGTTTTTCTCATTTCTTCAGAGATTGTTAGATATAAATCACTTTTTTGAACAATTTTTTTCATTTTACTATAAATATATCTTCTTCTAATTCCCCAAAAAGGGGATAAAGTTTTTCTCGGTAAAATATAATCATCTGTTATATACACTACTAATTTACTGTTAAACTTTTTTTGAATATATTCTGTAACATTATAGGCAAAACCACTATCCCCCGCACAGAAAAATATGATGTCTGGAGAAAATTTATCGAGCCATTCATTTAAATTTTCAGTCTGCCATTTTTTGCTCATCCATAAGAGCTCTCTGCCAATACGAAAAAAGTTATATTTTTTTATTTTTGATGTATAATTAGCACCACTAGTATCCTTTTTAATTTCCAAATCATTCTTTTTTATTCTTTTCATAACTTTTCCAGGATGATTTTTTGAGCCAAAACTCTTTATCATTTCTGAATCTGTGATGCGAAAATATTGATTATAATAATCATGATTCGGGCTTTCATTATTAAAGTATAATTGTGCTATGTTATCTGATGGAAAGTCAGTAAAAAATGAAGCTAAAGTTTTTCCATTATTACTAGTTTCACTAAATACATTGTTACTAATAACTAATATTTTCGGATATTTGATTTTATTGTTGTCTTTCATCAAACTGATTTCTCCCACACTACTCTATTTACGTAATCAGTATATGATAAAATTATTCTTAATACCTTATCTGAAACATTCGGCATACTGTAATCTGTGACAAGTCGTAGCGTTTCCTTTTCCTGAAGTTCTAATATTTCCAACCCTTGAAGAATTCTTTCTTTTTTAAGCCCGGTCATCATAACAGCTGCTTCTTCCATAGCTTCTGGTCTTTCATGCGCCTGACGAATATTCAAAGCTCTAAATCCAAGAATAGAAGATTCTTCACTGATAGTTCCGCTGTCACTGAGTACCGCTTTTGCTCTCATTTGAAGTTTAACATAATCATTGAATCCTAATGGCTTCAATATTTGTACGAGATTGTGAAAACTAATCCCTTTTGCTTCGATCATCTTTCTCGTTCTTGGATGTGTACTTATAATAACAGGCATAT
Organism: Domibacillus sp. PGB-M46; assembly: GCF_022668875.1. Classification (GTDB taxonomy): domain Bacteria; phylum Bacillota; class Bacilli; order Bacillales; family Domibacillaceae; genus Domibacillus. Next base: position 411,683 of record NZ_JAKGCR010000001.1, read on the forward strand.
TATATTTTTCAGCAACCGCATTTAAACTGTTAATTAGATTAAGAAAATTAGTTTCTGAATTAATATTTTCTTCTCTATGAGCAGAAACTACAAAATAATGTTCTTCTTCGATACTTAGTCTTTTCAACACATCTGACTTCTCAATATCTTCTTTTCGTGACTCAAGCACTTCGAACATTGGGCTGCCTGTTTTAATAATTCTATCTGCTGGGAATCCTTCTCTCAGAAGATATTCTCTTGCAATATCACTGTACGTTAAATTGACATCTGCTGTGTGGTCTACAATTTTCCGGTTTGTTTCTTCTGGAACACGTTGATCAAAGCATCTATTCCCCGCTTCCATATGAAAAATTGGAATTTGTCTTCGTTTTGCTGCAATAGCACATAAACAGCTATTTGTATCACCAAGTACTAAGAAAGCATCCGGTTTCACTTCTTCCATAATCGGGTCAATCTTAATCAAAATATTACCGATCGTTTCGACAGCTGTACCCGTGGCTGCACTCAGAAAATAATCTGGTTTTTTCAGATTAAAATCTTTAAAAAAAACTTCGTTCAGTTCATAATCATAGTTTTGGCCAGTATGAACAAGAATGTGGTCAATTGCCTCTGATTCTTCCAGTTTGTTTATAACTGCCGATAGCCTAATAATTTCCGGACGTGTTCCTACTACTGTCATCACTTTTAACTTTTCCATTACTTAAACCTCCAAAAATATTGTGTCTGGCTTTTCAGGATCAAAGATTTCGTTTACCCACATTACTGTTACCATATCTGATACACCAAGGTTCTCAATATTATGTGTATAACCAACTGGGATATCGACAACTTCAAGCTTATCCCCGCTCACATAATATTCAATTAGCTCTTCTGAATCAATTTTTCTAAAACGAATAACTCCATTGCCGCTAACGACAAGAAACTTTTCATTTTTTGTATGATGCCAGTGATTCCCTTTTGTAATACCTGGCTTCGAAATATTCACCGAAATCTGGCCTCTGTCCGATGTCTTAATGAATTCAGTGAAAGAGCCGCGCTGATCAACATTCATTTTCAAATCATAGCTAAATTTATCTTCCGGTAAATAGCTTAAATATGTACTGTACAATTTCTTGATAAATGGATTTGACATATCCGGAATTGAACGTTCATCACGACTTTTCTTAAATGATTCGATGGCTGCAATGATTTCTCCAAGCTGTACTGTATGAACTACAGGTACTTCACAAAACTTTCCTGCTTCATGTTCATTGCCTTCTAATGCACAGATCAATTCTTCTATTACATCATCAATATAAACTAAATTCATTGTAACAGAAGGGTCATTTACTGTAATCGGCAAATCGCGAGCAATGTTATTGCAAAATGTTGCGATTGCACTGTTGTAGTTGGGCTTGCACCATTTTCCGAATACATTTGGAAAACGATAAACAAGCACTCTTGCTCCAGTCTCTTTACTATAATTAAACAGCAAATCTTCTCCTGCTTTTTTGCTTTTACCATAAGGATTATCTAGTTCTGCTTGAATAGAAGAAGAGACCATAACCGGACAAGTATTTTGACATTTCTTTAGTACATCAAGAAGCGTAGCCGTAAAGCCAAAGTTGCCTTCCATAAATTCAGCTTGCTCTTTCGGCCGGTTAATGCCCGCTAGATGAAAAACAAAATCCGCTTCTTCACAGAACTTTTCTAACTGAGCAATACCGAGATCTTTTGTATATTCAAAGATCTCGGTATAATTTCTATTTTTTAATTCTACAATCAGATTCTTGCCAATAAACCCTTTTGCTCCAGTAACGAGTATTTTCATCATTGATTCCAGCCTTTCAGTTCTTCTCGAACATAATCAAGCTCGAGCAGCCTTTCTTTAACTTGATCAATGCTTAGTCTTTGCGTGTTATGAGAGTTGTATTCTTCTTCTGATGAAAGCTGTTTATCCCCCTGTACAAAATACTTATCATAATTAAGGTCTCTTTTATCGGCAGGGACTCTGTAAAATCCGCCTAAATCTTGTGCGACTATATGCTCTTCTCTTGTAAGAAGCGTTTCATACAATTTTTCACCATGGCGAGTTCCGATTACCTTAATTTCATTATCAACATTAAATAGCTCTTTAATCGCCTGTGCCAAATCTCCAATTGTTGAAGCTGGTGATTTTTGCACCATAATATCGCCGGCCTCAGCGTTTTGAAACGCAAAAACAACCAGTTCAACCGCTTCCTCAAGACTCATTAAAAAACGGGTCATTTGAGGATCTGTAATGGTCAATGGCTGACCATTTTTAATTTGCTCAATAAATAAAGGAATGACAGAACCCCTAGATGCCATAACGTTTCCGTAGCGTGTACCGCAAATTAATGTCCGTGTCGGATCTACTGTATTTGCTTTCGCCACAAATACTTTTTCCATCATTGCTTTAGAAATGCCCATCGCATTAATTGGATAAGCTGCTTTATCTGTAGACAAGCAAATTGCTTTCTCTACGCCACTTTCAATTGCAGCGGTTAATACATTATCTGTTCCAATTACATTTGTTTTAACAGCTTCCATTGGAAAAAACTCACAGGATGGAACTTGCTTGAGGGCGGCTGCATGAAAAACATAGTCAACTCCATGTATAGCGTTTTTTACGCTAGCCAAGTCCCGTACATCACCTAAGTAAAATTTGAGCTTATCATCCTTATATACCTTGCGCATATCATCCTGCTTCTTCTCATCTCTTGAAAAGATACGGATCTCTTTAATATCTGTATCTAAAAATCGTTTCATTACTGCATTACCAAAGGAACCTGTCCCGCCTGTAATTAATAAGGTTTTATCTTTAAACATTTAATTACCTCTTTCTTGTTATTTAAAATGATTCATTATTATTTGATACGAATGCTTAACAGTATAGTTCCCTTCCAAATATAACCTAGAGTTTTCACCCATTTGCTCTCTTTGTTCTTCATTACATAATTGCTTAACTTTTTCTTTAAATTGTTGAACATCGTTACTTTCACACCAATAACCAAATTTGCCCTGTTCTATTACTTGGCCAATATCGGTATTAATATCTGTAGCTGCCAAAACCGGCATTGACGCTTGCATATAGGATAGGAGTCTGGAAGGAAAATTGGGTATTGTAAATCTTTTATCCAGAAAAATTAATCCTACATCACAGGAATTTGCCAAGGTTTCATAATCATCCTTTGGTAATTGACTAAACAACTGTGCATTAATTGGCTGTTCGTTATCAAAATAAGCTTTAATTTTATTAAATTCTGTTCCTGAACCTGCTATAACAAAGTAAACATCTTCATCATGTTTATTAGCTCTTAAACATTCAATTAAAAAGTCAATGCCCTGAGGTTTTCCAAGATTTCCTCCATATATAAACACTGTTTTGTCTAAGGGGATTTTATACTTCTTTCTAATCTCCATGATCTTTGTTTCATTTTTTTCTACTGTTAAAGGTTCTATACTATTTGGACATACTTCTACTTTTTGAGAAAAAATCTCTGGGTTATCTTTTAAAATAAAATCTACATTTGCTTGTGACATACACCCAATAAAATCTGATTGATCATACAATTTCTTCTCTTTAAATCTAAAGTATTTGTATATAAGACTCTTCTTGCTAAGCATATTCAAATCTACTGCATTCTGCGGGAAAATATCTTTTAATAAAAGATATGACTTTGCACCATCTCTCTTTTTTATAAATCTTATCACTTTTCCAAATGTTATGGGCGGAGTTGAATAGATAATTGTATCGAACTTTATATCTTTTATATATTTTTTAATAGCTTTTAAGAACAAATTCTCTATTCTTATCGTTGAGATCCCCTTCTCCACCACATTAGTTTTTGTTATATTACCAATTTTAACTCTAAGGAAATGTACTCCATCCTCATTTATATATTCAGTGTCTTTGTTTAACCTTCTTTCTCGTGAAGTGACAACATATACATTATGGCCATTATCCCTAAATTGTCGTAATAAGTCTGTATACAAACCTCTATCATTTATGTTATTCAGTTTACCAATTGATAAAAATAAAATATTCATTCTACCATCCTCACCAAACTATCAGTATGATACTGGAAAAATTATTGTTTCTTATGAATTTTAATCTCATTAAATTTCATCATATAAATACCTTCATCATACTGATCAATTACACCCTCAGATGTATCTCCATTTATATTATTAATAATCATCTTCGGAACGTTGATTCCACATTCATATGCGTGAGGATAACCACCTCCAAAGCGCGGATTAACTTCAGAGATGTAATATTCGTCATTCGTTTTGAAAATATCAATATCGATAATACCCTTAAACCCAGCCTTTTTCACAAAATTTATAATTAATTCAGAGAGCTGTTTGTCCTTAATAGATACTGATTTATCAGTTTCACCAGCTCTCATTTTAATTTTTTCCTTTATGAAAATTGCAATTGGCTTACCTGATATCATATCAACGTAAACATCGGCACCGTATTCAGCCCCTTGCATAAACTCTTGGATCATTAAGTTATTGAAACGGCTAAATAATAATTCAATTTCCTCTTTTGAATTCACTTTACTTATATTAATGCTTGCGCTGCCTGTCACAGGTTTTACAAATACCGGATAATTTATATTGCCATTTTCAATATCGTTATAAAATTTTTCTTTATCTATATAACTTTTGACTGTTTGAAAACCATTTTGAACTAAAAATTCAAACATTTTATATTTATCAAAGCATAATTCAACCTCTTCAAAATCCGAAACAATCGGGATCGTTCCAATGTCTAAAAATGATTGCTTATTTTTTGCAAGGAGGCTAAGCTCTGGATCAATTAAAGATAAAACAGCTTTTATACTATTTTCTTTACAAATAGAGAGAATGACATCTAGATAACCCTCATCACTCATTTGCGGAACTATAAACTGTTTGTCTGCTTCATATAGAGCCGGGGCAAATTCACTACAATCTGCAGCTACCACTATACCTCTACCATATAATTCTTTTTTAAAATACTGCACGATTTTGTTTCTTGTTCCACAACTTAGTATTAAAATATTTGAATCTTCATTCATTTTCTCAGTTCCCCCAAATTAAATCTGATGAAATGATTCTCTTTTTAAATAAACTTCTCCATTAACACTAGATTTTTATACTTACCTTTAATGAAGCGTTCATCTCTATATTCCCCAACTTTTTCATATCCTAGTGCCGCCCACAAATGTATAGCTGACTCATTTTCGGAAACAACATTCAACTTAATTTTTCTGAGGTTAAGGTACTCTTTTGCAAATTGCTCAATTAATTGGCATGATTCTTTGCCATAACCTTTTCCTTTTACATTTTCACCGCCAATATAGATACCAATTTCACATGTACGATGTATCCAATTAATATCGTACAAGCCAACCATTCCAACAGGAGCGCTATTTTTATCACAAATGATAAAACGCTTATTGTTACCTGAAGTATCTATTAAGGAATCCAGCCATTTTTCGTGATGGTCTAAGGATGTAGGCATGAACCCCCCACCTAAATACCGATAAGTTTCTTCATCGTTTTTCCATTCATTCAGAAATGTAACATCTTTTTTAAGAATAGGTCGAAGATAAACCTTTTCTCCTTTAATCATAATTCCACCTCATTTTGTGATTTATTGTTATTTTATAGATTTAATTTATCCAGATTTTTTATTATTTTTATTGTCTGTTTTCATATAGATGTTTTCAGACTTAAAAAGTTTAAATACTGTACTAAACAAAATTTTAATATCAAGCCATATACTAAAATTATCAATATATCTATTATCAACAATAATTCTATCATCCCAACTGACTGAATTCCTCACTGTTACCTGCGTTAAACCTGTCACTCCTGGACGCATCGCAAATCGCTTTTTTGCCCAATCAGGGTATTCTCTAAATCCTTCATACGGAAAATATGTCACTGGTGGACGGGGCCCCACCAGACTCATTTGCCCTGCTATCACATTAAATAATTGAGGTAATTCATCAAGACTGGTCGCGCGAAGCATTTTGCCTATTTTAGTAATCCTATTATCGTTTTCACTTTTCACACTTAAACCATCGCCAATCTTCTCGGCGTTGACTACCATTGTTCTAAATTTAAAGATCTTAAAAACCTGTCCATTTCTCCCGATTCTTTCTTGGGTAAAAAGCACAGGTCCTTTTGAGGTTATTTTAATTGCGACTGCTATAATAATGAGAATTGGAGATATTATAACTATTCCGATCAAACTTCCTACTAAATCAATTAGTCTTTTAATAAATAAGTTTGTAGTTCTCACCTTTTATCTCCACAATCCTTTAATAATGTCTACAATTCTCTGTAAATTCTCATCTGTTATCTTCGTATCAGACGGCAGGCAAACGCCATTTTCGAACAACTTCTCTGATATTTTAGTGCCTATAAAATCATATTTCTCAAAGAAAGGCTGCATGTGCATCGGTTTCCATATTGGCCTTGATTCTATATTTTCCCGCTCCAAAGCATCCATAATATCAACTGGTTTTACTTTATCTATTACTGTCATTGAACTTAGCCAAAAATTTGGCTGGTCCCAATCATTTACAGGCATAAATTGTACACCTTCTAGTTCACCAAGCTCCCTTTTGTAAAAATCAAAAATATATTTCTTTTTAGCAACTCGTTGATCAAGTACTTTTAGCTGTCCTCTGCCAATTCCAGCGACAACATTGCTCATCCGGTAATTAAAACCTAATTCACTGTGCTGATAATGCCTTGCTTGATCTCTTGATTGAGTCGCCCAAAATCTTGCCTTCGCAATTCTTTCTTCATTATCGGAAACAAGCATTCCACCACCAGAAGTTGTGATGATCTTATTTCCATTAAAAGAGAAGATGCCATAATCTCCAAAAGTCCCTGTATGTTGACCTTTATAGTAAGTACCTAAAGACTCAGCAGCATCTTCTATAACCGCTACATTATGTTTCTTACAAATCTCCATTATTTTATCCATGTCTGCAGACAAGCCATATAAGTGAACAACTATAACTGCCTTCACTTCTGGATACTTCTCAAACGCTTCTTCTAAGGCTTTCGGACTCATGTTCCATGTTTCATAATCGCTATCTATAAAAACCGGAATCGCGTTTTGGTAGATGATTGGATTTGCCGTCGCTGAAAAGGTAAGGGTTGGACAGAAAACAACATCCCCTTCTCCCACTCCTGCTGCTTTAAGAGCCAGGTGGATGGCAGCTGTTCCTGATGAGAGTGCGGCAGCTGCTGTAGAGCCGATTTTTGCAGCTAGCTCTCTTTCAAATCCATTTACGTTTTCACCAAGGGGTGCAATCCAGTTCGTATCAAAAGCTTCTTGTACATATTCCATTTCGTAGCCCTCATCACTCATATGTGGCGATGAAAGAAATATTCTATCGTTCACTTTAGTCGACACCATCTATAAGACTTCCTTCCTTTGTTAAGGTAATATTTCAGTGAATTAGGACTTCATTGGAATTTGCCCAATTATTGAACTCCAATGAGCTACTAAATCACTAAATTTATCTAAGCAATATATGTCATAACATCTAGTCAATCTACTGGGTACTTCCATAAAAAAAGCTCCCTATCCTTGCTGCTTTAGCTCAGTGGATAGGGCTTTTGTTTATTGCTGCTTTAGTTTCATTTCGTTCATTATTTCTTCTAAATACCGATATAAATCTCCTTTCAGTACCTAGTCCTGCAGCGCCATTTCAATTGTTGTTTTAGTAATCCTATCTTAATCGCTTTTTTTACTTTTTTCATTTGGTTTCCGCCTTTGTATTGTCGTCTTTCCTCTATATTATATAACCGCTTCTTCCATAACGGCTTTTAGGTTTTCTTTCGTATTGGCAATTTCAATCAAGTTATCCCGCAGTTCGTTGTTTCCTTTCTGAGGAAGACAGCTAACAAATTTCCAAAGAACTTCCCCTTCAACCACTCCGGCTTTTCCAATATGAATCTTAGGAAAGATCTGTTCAGGATGCACTTCGTTTTCATTAAGGAGCTCTTCGTACATTTTCTCCCCTGGCCGCAGACCGGTGAAGTGAATGCCGATTTCTTCTTCGGTGTAGCCGGAAAGCTTGATTAGGTTGCGGGCCAGATCGACGATTTTGACCGGTTCACCCATATCGAGTACAAAGATTTCGCCGCCGCGTGCTAGGACACTGGACTGTATGACCAATCGGGATGCTTCTGGAATCGTCATAAAGTAGCGAGTCATATCTTCATGTGTAACAGTTAAAGGACCACCTTCTACAAGCTGCTTTTTAAATAGCGGAATGACTGAGCCGCGTGAACCGAGTACATTGCCGAACCGGACGGCAGTAAAGGTCGTGTTTGGAAATTCCCGATCCAACTGTTGGATAACCATTTCAGCGACCCGTTTGGTTGCCCCCATCACGTTCGTTGGATTGACCGCTTTGTCGGTTGAAACAAGAACGAATCTCTTTACTCTTGCATTTGCGGACGCTTCAGCTGTGTTTTTTGTACCAAAAATATTATTCTTTACTGCTTCTTTCGGATTGTACTCCATCAGTGGAACGTGCTTATGTGCCGCAGCGTGGTACACTACATCCGGCTGGTGTTCAGCAAGCACATCAAACATACGCTCACGATCCTGTACATCAGCGATGACTGGTATAATATCAATCAACCCTTTATAACGCTTACGCATTTCCATATCAATCTGGTAAATACTGTTTTCACCGTGGCCGACAAGCACAAGTTTCTTCGGCTGAAACACGGAAATCTGCCGGCAGATTTCTGAGCCGATTGAGCCGCCTGCACCGGTCACTAAAACCGTTTTGCCTGTAACCGTTTCTGCAATGGCTTCAATATCCAACTCAATGGGTTCGCGTCCAAGCAAGTCTTCTACCGCAACATCACGGAGCTGGCTGACGGAAAGCCGTCCGGTGATCACATCTTCAATCAGCGGCATAATCTGCACTTTTGCCTCTGTTTTGGCACATTGATTATAAATGTTTTTGATTTGCTGGCGGTTTAGGGATGGAATCGCAATAATAATATGTTCAATCCCATGCTCTTCCACTAGATAAGGAATATTCCGCGTCGTGCCCAGAACGGTAATACCATGAATTTGCAGACGCAATTTCTTCAAATCATCATCTACAAATAAAACCGGTTCGAATTCTGAGTCTTTGCTGAGCAGCTGGCGTACAACAATCGAGCCGCCTGACCCCGCGCCGACGATCATGGTACGCTTACGGTTCACTTTTGGCTTTAGTAAGTAGTTGTCCCGATAAAAGCGCCAGGTGAAACGGGATCCGCCAATAGACAAAACATGAAGCATCCATGTAATCATGAGTACACGAAAGTAAACGTCATGAAAAGCGACTAACTGCACGATTGCCGTTAAAGCAATAGAAAAAGTGACCGCTTTAACAATCGCAATCAGCTCACGGACACTCGCATATTCCCATGCCTTGTGGTAAAGCCGGTAAATCGCTGCAAATAAGTGATGGCTCACAAGCAGTGTCAGTGAGCTGATCAGAAGGGTACTCGGACTGTAAATATTCATATAAGGATGTAAAATAAAATAACCGATATAGATGGAAAACAGAACAATGGCTGAATCAAGTCCAATTAAAAAGGATATTCTTCGCTGATAAGCCAATAAGCTGCACCTCTTTCATTTGATAGTCTTGATGTCTCAAACACAACACGTAAAAACAGCTAATAGAAACACACTGCTGTGAATGCGCTTTTATTAGCCGTTTTTTCTATTTTTATTTAAATAAATGGGCATTGAACCCGCCCTCACACCGCGCGCTTGACGACAGGCGTCTAAGCGTTCCGTTTCCCGGAACACCACCGCGCGGCCGAGTGCCTCCTTTGATAAAGGTAGAAGAGACATTACCTGATTGACGATTCATAAACAGTAAGACTTTTAGGTTACTTTCAAGTATTAAAACAGTCCGAGGAATTTCTTTTTACGGGCAACGTGATGCGGCGGTTCTTTTTCTATGTATCTGCCTGATAACACAGCTTCTGCGTTTTCCTGAAAGTATGCAGCGTAGTCCGGGTCGATCGCGTTATAAGCCTGCACAAGACCAAACCCGCGTGATGTTGTATTGTGGGCATCGCTGGCGACAAAGTGGGTTAAGTTGGCTTCGATCAGCTGCATCGACAAAGCTTTTACCTTTTTGCCGAACTGACCGTTCACAGATGCCGCAGTTACTTGAGACAGCGCCCCGTTTTTGATGAGCTTGTACAGCTTGTTCGGGTCTTCCGAAATAGCTGCGTTTCGTTCTGGATGAACAATGATGGGGGTGATGCCTTTTAGCTGCATGTCAAACAGCAGCTGTTCTGTAAAAGCGGGAATAGAGCTGGACGGAAATTCAATGAGCATATGGGCAGAATGATTAACCGGCACCAGCCGGTCGTTTTGGTAGTCTTCGAGAAGTTCGCCGTACAAACGGACTTCCTGCCCCGGATAAATCGTTATATCAAGCCCCATTTGCTGTATTTGTTTATTTAAATCGGCTACGGCAGGTTCAATAGCAGATCTTTCATTATGGTATTTGCCGTTTTGGTGATGGGGAGTGGCGACAATCGCGATGATCCCCTCTTCTTGCGCGGCTTGGGCCATCTCCAGGCTTTTGGTTAATTCGCTGGCACCGTCATCAAACCCCGGCAAAATGTGACAATGAAGATCAATCATAATTGCAGCAACTCCCTTCTTATTTGAATCCGATTTATTTTATCATACAAAACGGAAATAACATACAAATTTTCAAAATATGCTCAAAAATAATGAAATTACTCAGAACCGTAATAGTAATAGTAGGCAGATTCCTTCATATTACGATTATTCAGTACAACACCAAGCAATTTTGCCTTGGCGCTTTGCAGCAAGTCTTTCGCTTTTTGTGCGCCTTCTACTTCCGTTTTGCCGCTGTTTATAACCAGCACAGTGCCATCACATTGGTTGGCGAGCACCTGCGCATCAGTCACAGCCAGTACCGGGGGCGTGTCAAAGAAAATATAATCAAAGTTTTCCTGTGCTTTTGCCAAAAATTCTTTCATCGCAAAAGATCCAAGCAGTTCAGCCGGGTTTGGCGGAATCGGGCCGGATGGCAGCGCGGATAAGTTTTCTACGTTGGTTTGCACACACGCTTCTTGAAGCGTCGCCTGGTTGGTTAGCACGTTTGTAAGACCGACTGTATTTTGCAGGCCGAATGTGTAGTGCATGGTCGGCTTACGCATATCGGCGTCAATAATGAGTACTTTCTTGCCCTGGTTCGCAAACACCACGGCAAGATTTGCCACTGTGGTTGATTTTCCTTCGCCCGGGCTCGTTGATGTGACAAGCATCGTACGAAGGGTTTCATCCACTGAAGAAAATAAAATGTTTGTCCGGATCGTCCGGTATTGTTCTGAAATCGGGGATTTCGGATCGGTATTTGTAATGAGCTTTCGTTTCGCAGCACCCGGCGCGGCCGGCTTTTGCTTGTTTCGCTTAAGAGCCAACAGTTTCACCTCTTACGGCTGTTTTTTTAGAGTTGGATGGTTTTGCCCCCGGCTTGCCGCCTGATGCGTCGATCGTTGTGACGCCGCCCAGTACCGGAAGACCCAGCAGCTTTTCTACATCCTGTTCGGATTTAATCGTGTTATCCAGATATTCAAGCAGGAACGCAAGACCCACGCCCGCCATTAAGCCGACGACCATTGCAATCGCAATGTTTAGGAGCGGCTGCGGTTTTACAGGAGACGGGTTTTCGCCGACCTCTGCCGGGGCAAGGATGCTGACGTTATCGACGTTCATGATTTTGACGATTTCGGCCTGGAAAACGCGCGCCGTTTCATTGGCAATATCTGCTGCAATGCCCGCACTTTCATCTTGAACGGTAATATTTACAACCTGGGAGTCCTGTTCGCTTGCGACGGTAATTTTCGACGAAAGCTGATCCGGTGTTAAATCAAGGTCTAAATTATTTGCTACCTTTTCTAAAATAGCCGGTGACTTCATAATGACGTTATATGTGCTGATCAGCTGCAAGTTCGTTTGTACTTCAGCTGGATTGTACATTTGCTGTTCGTTCTTGGCTTGGTTGACAAGAAGCTGGGTAGATGCCTGATAGATAGGAGTTATAACAAAGTAGCTGATAATGCCGCTGATGAGTGCTGCTGCTATCGTAATCAGCACAATAAGTTTCAGCCTTTTTTTTAAGGTTTCAGCGAGTTCCTTCAGGCTGATTGTTTCTTCCATATGATGCCTCCTGATATGTAAGTAGTCTAGGACATTATAGCATAGGAATTTGTCAGATTTAACATGAATTTCGTATATTTAGTGTAAATTTGTAGATTTTAACTTGACATTTAAAAAATAAAACAAATTATTCCTATATGAATCACATATATCCAAAAAGTCTGCAAAGTGGAACTCTTTCAGGCGGAGGGAGGATGGAAGGTGCCGGGATACGGCTGTGAATGATTTATTACAGATAAATAAATATATTAATGAAAATTTAACATAATTATCCAAAATACGTTCCCATCTTACGTGATCCAGATTTTTGCATTCCCTTTCGTTTTGCCAGGCGGCACCTGCAAAGCGAGACAACATTTTTTCGTTTACGGATATTATCTTTTAACATTGATACGTTTAAAGCTTTTTTCTCCAACTTACGATATATTTCTTCATATTCTTCCAGACAATCATGCTATAATGAAAATAATTCAAAAACTAGTGGAGGATGGTAGTGTTTGAGAAAGTTTATTAAAATTGCTTTGCTCGTCTTGCTTCTTGTGGTTGTAGCAGGGGCTGGCGCTGTCTATTATTTTACAAATGTAAAAGAATACGACGTTGCCGACAAAGAAGTAGACAAAATCATTGAAGATCCCTATTCCATTGCATATCCGGAAGCAACGCCGCTTCCTGGAGGTGTGCAAAAAGATGAAGAAGGACTGGTGGTGGTCGATAAGAGGGGGAACTTTATCCTTCAGGATGGCAGTACAATGAGTCCGGATGAATGGTTTTCTTCTCCGGAGTACACGAAAGCTGTTTCACCTGGAGCAGCCAATACAGCTTCGGGCAGTGCCGGGGCTGCCGCGGACGGAACAACTGGAGGAAATGCTGATACAGCCGCTCCTGCAGGTGGTTCTTCTAGCGGCACACCTTCAGCCAACGGGAATTCAGCTGGCAGTTCTGGCAATGGGACATCCTCAGGCAGCAGCAATTCGGCTGGCGGTTCCGGGGGTGGAACAGCAAATAACAATTCTGGATCTGCCGGCGGAGCAGTGACCGTCGATACGATTAAGTCCCGTTATGCCGGATCTTTTTCTTCGCTGGAAGGTCAAGTAGATTCTCAGCTTAATTCATTGATCAGCCAGGCAAAAGCAGAATACGGAGCCAAACAAGCCGCTGGCGAAACGGTCAATCCTGCTTATTTCTACCAAAAATACAGCGGAGCCGCTTCAGGTGTTGAAGCAAAAACAGATGCGGCTTTTAACTCGCTTTATACCGGATTAACGAGTGAGTTAAAAGCAAATGGCTTCAGTGCTTCACATGCCGAACAATATAAAACCGAGTACGAAGCCACAAAAGAAGCACGGAAAAATGAGTTGCTCAGCAAAGTCGCCGGAAAATAATTGAATTCAAAAGGAGAATATCTATGACACTTCGTAAAAAACTAGCAGTCACTACTTTAACACCTGTTTTGGCAGCATCCATTTTCGCTTCTTCCGTTTCAGCTGCCCATTTCCCGGATGTAAAATCAAGCCACCGGGCTTATGAAGCGATTGAAGCAATGTCTGAAGCAAAAGTCATTACAGGGTTTCCAGATGGGACGTTTAAACAATATCAAGCTGTGACACGCGCAGAAAGTGCCATTTTAATCGGGCGCGCGCTTGGCGTAACAGTGGGAACATCCACAAAAACATATACAGACCTGCCAAAAACATCGAAAGCCTATCCTTATGTAGCGAAATTGATGGAACTTGGCGTGTTTGGTGAAAACAGCCGCTTTTATCCAGACCGCCCGCTCTCACGCTCTGAAATGGCGATTATTTTAACACGTGCCTTTGATCTGCCGGCATCCGCTGATATGCCATTTACTGATGTATCACCAGCACACGGTGCAGCGTCATACATTCGCGCGCTTGCTGCCGCGGGTATTACAACCGGCATTGGGGATGGAAAATATGATCCATCCGGTATTGTAACGCGTGGACAAATGGCCATCTTCTTGGATAACGCGCTGAATTATGAACCAGGTACAGGCGAACCAACACCTGAGCCGGAGCCAACTCCTGATCCAAAACCAACTCCTGATCCAGATCCGGTAGATGTTGCAGCGATTGAAGCTCCGTATGCAGCTGAGTTTGCGGCACTGCAGTCATCAGCGGTCAGCAAGCTGAACAGCTTGGCAAGCCAGGCAAAAGCAGAACTTGATGCAGGTGCAGAACTCAGTGTAGTGGCACCGAAGTACATGGGGCTTGCCGCTAGCCTTGAAGCTGAAACAGATGCCTCTTTTAATGAAATTTATGGACGTTTGACTGCTGACCTGGCAGCAAACGGCTACAGCACACAGTCTGCTGAAAAATACCGTACACAATACGAAGCAGCAAAAGCAAAATGGCAGTCTGATTTGATTGCACGTTTTCTTTAATAAATGAAAGAAAGGAGCCCCTTTTCAACATGGGGCTCCTTTTTTGAGTTCATTTTCGTATGCTTTCAGCTTATTGGTGCCTGCTGTCAATTCAACCGCAAGGCGGAATCCGCCGTCGGCAAAGTTCATAGGAATTTGATTCGATGGGAAAATAACCGGTGTTCCGATTACATCCGCATCCACTAAAAACGGAAACTTGATCGGTGTTTTTAGCGCTTTTCCTTTAACTGATTTAATGTCGGGACTAATGTACAATGTATACTGACCATTAACATAATCAGCTTTTGGTGAGACCTTTACCAGATTTTCATCAACGGTAAAAGCCGTTTCAACTTTTTCTCCATCTGCGTTCACGATAAACAAATTATCCTCATTAATACTGGACGCATCTAAATTGGTAGTAAACTTGATTGTCCACGTTTTATCGAGTTCTTTCGTCGTTTTGCCTTCCATCTCTTGCCACTGAATTTCTTGAGCCACAGTGCTTTGTGTCCCTGACATCGAAAAAGCGCTGGAAAAGACTAGTAGAACAACCATGCGCGAAATACCCAACCCTGTAAGAAGCTTCTGCATCATTCCTCCCCCCTATAATTCTTATATCTTTCTTTAGTGCTGCTAAATTAGCACTATTCTCATAATACGAAGTTCCCGTTAAAAGTATCCGAATTTTCATTTTTTACAATAGCATTCGGCTAATATGGAGGGGTGCTTGAAAAAATAATTTTTGCCAAATTGACCGGAAAAGTTGTGTGGTCTGCCGGAATTTCTTCAGATGGACCAGATTCTCTGCGCAACGACCGGAAAGTGGGAAGCTCGGCCATTGCACTTCCCACCCCTTTCTACTTCAATTTTTTCGGCCGATGAACCCGAAAAAAGAAAAAAGACTATCCCATAAAAGGCAGTTTTCACTGACTGATGGGATAGCCTCGCACCATACGGCTGCTAAAGTAAGGCAAGTGACCGGGCAGATCAATCCGTTTTATCGGTCGAATGACGAGCCCTAGCGGTCACTTCTTGCTTTAACCGCTTATTCTGCTGTAAACCGAAGTTCATCCAGCGCGTACGTATCAAGAATCTGCTCGAATACAAGCGGATGTGTCAGCAAGTAGTCGAGCGGGTAAAAGCCCGGCGGGACTATTCCGCTTCCTGCGTTTGTGTAGTTGATTGGGTACGGCGTCATGATCCGCTCTAGCTCATCACCTGCGCTGTTGTATGCGATCACTTCAATCCAGTCTCCGTAATTCAGACCCGCACGAGTAAACAAGTATTCACCAGACGAGAGGATTGGCGCTGGCAGCTGTTGACCGTTTATCTTTACTTCCATACGACTGACGCCCGCCCCGGGATTAATCCGTCCGCTTGTAAATGATCCGGCTGAGGTGAATTGCACCGACTTAATGTAGAGACCTGGCACATTAAAGCCAATTTTAGATGGATCATAAAGCGCCATAATTTTATTGTATCGATCTGTATCCGATACAAAGTCGGCCATCGTTCGAATACCTTCTAGCAGATCAAATGGCTTTTTCACCTGCACATTTACAGAATCAGTAAAGTTCCCGTCTTTCGTCGTAGCAGTAATAGTCGTTTCACCTGCTTTAATCGGTGTTACGATGCCAGCTGGACTGACAATGGCAACGGACGGATTCGTGCTTGTCCAGGTAACTTCCTGGTTAAAAGCATTTGTTGGATAAACGGTATGTCCAATAGTTGTTTTTGCCGGGCTAAATGTGCCGCCGTTATCAAGAAAAATCTGCTCATCGCGGTCAAGAGAAATGCCGGTTACTTTACCGTAAATTGCACTTCCAGTGGTTACATTGACTGTGTACAGCTTCTTAGCTGCTCCATCATGGGCGGTTACCAAAATTTTCACCTGCGCTGTTCCATCCGGTCCAAGGGCATTGCCCGTTATCTGCACCGAAGCATTGAAACGGTCTTCCGCCTGGGCATCAACTTTTAACAGCTCAAGCGGGCCGGTGACTCCTGAAGCTGGTACTGTATGAATGTAATTTAATACATCCGGGCTAAATTGGTGTACGGGAATATCATTGATTAATAGGCTTTTTAGATTCGTATTGTCAGAGCGTTCTGTCTCAATCAGTTTTTCCCACCGGACAACACCGCCCCGCTGGTAATCACCAAGCCGGCCTTCAAGCTGCAATATCTGAAAGGTCGAGCCTGACCCATTCATTTCAATCGCTTCTTTTCCAGTGAGAATCACTTTATGCTTGCCGGCTGCCGCGAAATTAAAGCGGCTGTAGTCTTTTGAATAGCTTTGTGAACGGTCACTATAAGAGGTATGATACTCCTTATTGCCTATCTGGCGAAAACTTCCATCCACACGCAAAATACCGTTTGTTAAATGTCCTTGGTCATTTACTGGTACGCCTAATTGGCTGTATGTCCGGGCTGCATGACTGCGTGGACTCTGTGTGGTGAAATCACCATATACGTGAACATAATCGCCATCATTCATAAACATGGTTTCCGACGATGTATCCATTGTTGCGTGGATCATTGTCAGCCAGCCGTCTTTGATTAAGTAGTCCCCAAAGATATCAACGATTCCATAATTTACGTACAACTGGCCGCTTTCCTGAATGACGTTGCCCTTTGCCGATGATACAGCCATCGATTCCTCAGAGCCGACCTTCACATAGCCGCCATTTATGTTCAGTGACTTGTTTTCTTGAAACATATCATCTACCAGCGGGCCGCCATTAATTGTCAGGTTTCCACCAATCTCAAAGGAGCCTTTATTTACATTTATGAACCCTTTTTGCACAGCATCATTTTGTACAACTATACTTCCACCGCCAAAGTCAATGTTCCCTTCTTGAATAAAACGGCCAGCCTTCATGTCAAAGCCATTTAAATCAAGTCCACCGCGGATTTTTTGATTATATTCATCTTTCACACTAATTTCAGAGCCATCCGCTTCACCATTCACCCGCAAAAAGCCGTCCTGGACAAAGGTATGTTCTACCGCTATGTTGCTGTTGTTTAACTGAATGGAAGATCCTGACTCCTGTTCTAAATTACCTGCAGTAATGGTTCCGTCTACTGCCCGAAGTTCCGAACAGGATAAAAGAACAAGATCACCATCAACGCTTAAATCGTAGCCATTCAAGTCCATTTTCATGTTTTCTGCCAAAACAAGATCACCTGTCATATGGAGGTCTTTCGCCAGCGTCCAGTTGCTGTATACCTTGGGCTCACGAATATCTTCTACAGATTGTTGGATACCGGTGAATACCTTTGTAAGGGAAGAAGCATTCACAGCATGGAAGTATTCCCCCCCTGTTTTTTGGGCAATTTGGGCCAATACAGGAGCATCGATGTCTTCTGTATTTCCAAGGCCGATCGTGTAAATTCGAATATCATTTGCATAAGCTTCATCAGCCAGATTAAGAGAGACTGAATTATTGATTGACTTTCCATCCGACAGGATAATCATAATTTTATGATTTGTTTCACTGTTTTTATCAAACTCGCTGAGTGCCAGTTTCATTGCTGTGCTCATATCCGTCCCTCCGCCATTTGGCAGAAGCTTGTCCAACGCGCTTTCAATCAAAAAGCGATTGCTTGTGAAAGATTGCAGATTTTGTGCTTCACTATTAAATTTTATGACAGATGACCGATCATATGAGTGTAGGCCCTGGATGAGCTTCTCTGCTTCTGTCAGTCTAATGTTGAGCGGATCGCTAGTAAGCATACTGCCAGAATTATCGAATACAAGTGACAAGTCAATACCGCGATCAGGGCTGCAGGCACGGTTGTCAATCAACGGTGCTGCCTGAGGCGAATCGAAAGAAGGGATAAGAGAAATAACTAATATAGTTATAAATACGATAAATGATGTGATTTTCTTGTTCATAACCGGACTCCTTTAAATGTAAAATTTTATAAATAAATGATGAAATATGTCCTTTTTTTCACATGAATTTGTTGTATTTTGTGTTAATATAAGAAAAGTATACTATATTACAG
>NZ_JAKGCR010000020.1 GCF_022668875.1 Domibacillus sp. PGB-M46
GACTTGCATGTATTAGGCACGCCGCCAGCGTTCGTCCTGAGCCAGGATCAAACTCTCCAAAAAAATTTGACTTGCTCGTTTGTTTCTATAAAGATGACGGGCATCTTCTATAGAAGTTTAATTCTTAAAACGTTGACGTTTATTTTGTTCAGTTTTCAAAGATCAATTCTCTTTGCTGTCATTTCCGACAGCTAAATAATCATATCATACAGAATGTTTTAAGTCAAAAAACTTTTATCGAGAATATTATCTCAATAAATCATCATTTAACTAGGTAAACTTATCTTTTTTCGCTGGATTCTCTTACAATAGAAGTGAAAAATGTAACAACATCCAAACAAAAAGTCAATACCATCCCTTGAAAATAATTATCTTAAAATAGAAATTATCTTTCTTTTGCTTTACCACTTTGTCAGCGAAGCTTAAAAATATACCATACCATTTTGTTTACATCAACGATTTTTTCGTTGTTTTTACTTCCTGAATTTCATTTTTGCACCTATAAGCATCCAGGATAAGCTTGCGGATTGGTGGCATTCTAATTCAGTATGCAGTTCTTAAAAATGATGGACAGGAATTGTAATAAAGATGATGCATTTCTTTCATTGTACATAAACTGAAAAGGCACTATTTCTTCTTTAAGAAGAAGCAGCGCCTCACATCTTTTTATGATTGATGATATTCCAAACAACTTTGCTCATTTACATTACAATTTTCATGCGTGATAAAAAACCTTTTTCTTCATTATTCTTTTGCATGGCCCGCTGAATGCCCATGCATGTGTCCTGACTTCATTTCAACGGCCAGCCAGTCCACCCGGTAAAAGCGGATCAAAACAGCAATGCCAATAACTGTAGTAAATCCATAAAGCGCAAGCCAGGCACCGATGCTTCCCCAGTGAAGAAGGTTCGTACATATATATGTCAGCGGCACAAAAAACAGCCAGGACAAGACGAGTGAAATTTTCAGCAAAAATGTGGTGTCGCCGATACCCCGCAGGCCGCCTGCGTAAAAGTTAAACCACGCATCAAACAGTTGGAGGAAAGCAGAAATTTGAATTAACTGCACAGCAAGCCCATGTACATCCGGGTCGTTTGTATACATCCCAATAATGGAATCCGCAAATATAAATTCAAGAAGACCCAGAATGAAAATAAATATACTGCCAATAATAGCCGTTTCTGTCCCCATCCTTCTTGCCGCTAATGGGTTTCCGCGGCCAATATCCTGGCCGACTAAAATGGTGGCCGTCGTACCAAAAGCAAAAGCCGGCATGAATCCAAAACTCATGACACTTAAAGCTACTTCATTAGATGCCAGCGCATTCGTGCCCAGCTGTGTCACAAAAATCGTAAAAATAAACATCGCCATACTTTTTGAAAATTCTTCTGCCCCTAATTTTCCGCTTTCTGAAGCAATTAACGTACAATCCGTACGGTCCACCCTCGCTTTTGAGCGTGTACGATAGCGTTTATGCAGGATAATAAAATAAACGTAGGCAGAAAAAAGAAAAATTGTACATTCTCCGATTAATACAGCCCAGGCAGCCCCGATCAAGCCTATTTCAGGAAATCCTGCATTTCCATAAGTCAGCGCGTACGTAAAAAACACCATGACTCCGTTCCCGATGAGGGATGTAACCATGGGGGTTCTTGTATCACCAATTCCCCGGAAAAAGCCATGCAGTACAAAAGTAAACACTGTTGCGGTCATCGCCAAAAAACGGACCGTCAAATAGCCGGTTCCTTCTCTGATCAGATCTTTTGAAGAACCCATTAAGGATAAAATGGCTTCCGAGGCAAACAAACCAGTGAGAATAACGAGTATGTTGGCGATCACACATAAATAAAGAGCAATTGCTGTCTGGTTTACGCCTCGCTTCATGTTATTGGATCCATAGTGCTGGGCTACAAGATAATTTACAGTATGGCCAATCCCGGAAAACAATGCCCATACATTGTACATAATGATATTAGAGACACCAACAATCGCAATGGCTAAAGCACCCAGGTTTCCAACCATAATTAAATTGATCGTGCCGGTCGCGGTCATGGCCGCGAAAGAAGCAATCGAGGGAAGGGCAAGGACCAATATTTTTTTATAATTCATGAAAGCAGCTCTCCTGTTCAAACATTTGATAATTTCAATGAGTATCTAGCAACATGATTGCCGCTTACTTCCGTTTCTCAATTTTGCACTGCTTTTTATATTTAAAGCGATTTCAAAAAAAGCTTTAGTCATTAGAAATCAGGAAAATAGGAAAATAGGAATTCAGTTATTAGGCAGCACACAAATTTTTACAAGAATGGTCCAACTCTATTATACAAAAAGCTTGCAGACTTTGTCCTCTTAATAAGGATCGTGCCTGCAAGCTGAATCTTGGTTAGTTTTTCACCTGAAGAGAAGCATATTCGAACGATGAGAAGGTTTTATACTTTCTATTAAGAGAAGCCATTATTGGAAAAAGGATTTTTTGCTTTTCGTACTTAAAATGTCGCCCATCCATCCCTTTCTTCTTAAGTAACAATAGATTGCCAGCGTACTGATGACCATTAAGCCGCCTGCAAACAGGTAGCCCAGCTTCCATTCCAGCTCGGGCATATGTTTAAAGTTCATCCCCCACACCGCTCCAAGTACTGTGGCTGGAGCAAATAAGGTCGTGATAACGGTCAGTGTTTTCGTAATTTCGTTACCTCGGTGGGCAGAAACAAGGCTTTCAAAATCAAGCAGGGAATCAATTTCTTCTTCGTACGCTCTTACAAGAAACATGGCCCGTTCAAGCCGGTTTTTGGCCAGTTTATATTGTTTCCCTCCTGTCACTTCTTCTCCAAACGCTTCTTTTAAAGCCATGCGGATTTCCATGGCCGGAACAATGAGATTTTTCCAGATGAGCAGCTCTTGATCCGCACGGGCAACCTGGTCCAGTATTTTGATATTATTCCGCTTTTTTATTTTCCAAAATAAATCATGAAGCTCTAATTCAAAAGCATCTATTTTCTTTAAAAAGTGAGAAGTAATATGGCTGACCAAAACAAGAAACCCTTCAATGGGATTTTGAGCTTCATGCATTTTTTCCCTCATTGCTTTAACGTTCACATGATCCAGCTTAAGAAAATCAATATCAACCGTGATCAGCTGTTCCCTCGTTAAATAAAAATGAAAAACCGATTTATCTTCTTCTTCCTTGGCGCTCTGCACATATACGAGAGATCCCCAGAAAGCTTCTTTGCCTTCTGTGCCCGTATCCATATCGATGGCGTTTGTTTGATCTTTCGAGAGATTTTTCAACCACTCTTTACATATAGTATCCGTATTAGGAACCTTTTCTTCTATATTTCCATCATTCAGATTTAATTCGTACCATTGCCATTGTGAAGAATGAAATATGTGTTTCATTTTAATTTGTACCCCCTAGAGAAAAATTCCTGTTCGTTTTATTTCTTTTGCCCCCTCGCTTTCATGCTGATGACTGTCACCTTTTATATAAAATTTTCCTGACTTGTTAAACCAGCTTAATCGTTTAAAAGCTGAACGTTACGCGGCAGAAATATTGCAAGTCCGTAAGAAGCCTTTAAAGTAAAGAATGCCATTCTTATTTGGTTTTTCCCTCGTATCTTTAAAAATACCCTTACTCCTTTGTCAAAAAACGAGGTTTTATGAATCATTCTTTTCCTTTTGACTAAACAAAATTTTTAAAGATTAAACCATCCACCAATAATTTTTTGGCAATTAGAGGTTTAATTGCCTGCTAAACGGGAGAGTAAGAAAAAAAGGGTGAGGTGATAAGATGATCTATGCAGAAATAGCCCTTAAAATCGTAATCGGGCTGATTGGCTTAATTGTCGTAACACGGCTCCTTGGAAAAAAAGAGATGTCTCAGGTGACACCTCTTGATTTTGTATATGCCCTTGTCCTTGGCGGCATTTTAGAAGAGGGTATTTATGATCAGCAGGTATCCATCTGGCAGATTCTTTTTGCGGTTGCTGTATGGGGAGTATCAATCTATGCTATCGAAGTATTGGGGCAGAAAAAAGATGGCGTGAAAGAAATGCTCAAAGGGAAGCCTTCTCTTATTATCCGCAATGGCAAGCTGGATCACAAACAGCTTAAAAAGAATCACTTAGATTTAGAACAGCTGCGAACCATGCTTCGAAAACAAGGCGTTTTCACATTACGGGAAGTACGTGACCTTTATCTCGAGCCCGGCGGAGACATCAGTGTAAAACTACATACAAAATCCGACAGTGTCACTCCCGATATACTTGGCCTTATCCCTGAAGACGATGCTCCTTCTACATTAGTGATTGAAGAAGGAGAAATTAAAGTGAAAGAACTTCAATCGATTGGTAAAACAAAAGAATGGCTTCTTCGTGAATTAAAGAAAGAAAACTATGACAGAATTAAAGATATCTTTTACGGAGAATGGTCAGAAACAAATGGCTTTTATATTCAAACCTATTCCCGCTCTAAATAACGCTGGATAAACAATACACTTTTTTAACACATGTTTAGAAGTTATCAACGTTTGCTTTTAAGACTTTTTCCTTCACGCCTGGCAAGTGTCAGTCGATGGCTTAACAGGATTAAAACAAGCTGCTGTCTGTTTCTAGACAGCCGCTTTTTCTTTGTTCCGGCTTTTCCCTCTATACGGAGAAATAAAGAAATATATTTAATTGAATAAAAACTGCTGCTGGAAGGCGTTCTGCTCGATAAGAATTTGACTTCCATTATCAATTTTTCTTAAAAGGCACCTCTTTTTGCTCCTTTATGCAAATTGTGTAGAAGCTTTTTTTAAAATGATTTAGTATAGTTTTTTAAGCTAAAAGAAAGGGTGAATCGATGACCCGTTTACAGCATTCTAGAACGGTGGTTTTACTGGTTTTTATGATTGGCACATTTGCGATCGGCATGACGGAATATGTAGTGACCGGACTGCTCACCCAATTTGCAAAGGATTTACACGTAGAAGTAGCCACGACCGGGCTGCTGTTAAGTGTGTATGCGATCAGCGTTGCCATCTTTGGGCCTCTTGTTAGAATCATCACGATTAAAATGACCCCAAAGCCTTTATTGATAGGCATGATGGCCATCTTTGTAATCAGTAATATCATTGCGGCTACTGCCCCAACGTTTGAGGTACTGCTTGCCTCCCGGCTTTTATCCGCCTCGATGCACGCACCGTTTTTCGGGCTGTGCATGTCGGTGGCTTTTTACATTTCCGAACCGGAAAAACAGCCGAGTGCGATTGCGGCGGTACAGGGCGGCCTGACCATTGCGATTATGCTTGGTGTTCCGGCTGGCTCATATATCGGCGGCATTTTTGAATGGCGCTATGTCTTCTGGTTTATTACACTGCTTGGTGTAGTGTCGCTGCTTGGCATTATGCTCACCACACCGAACCAGAAGCATGTGGTCGTGCCTAAACTGAAGGAAGAGCTGAAAATTTTTAAAAACAAAAATGTACTGCTTGTGCTTGCTATTATTGTATTTGGCTTTTCTGGTGTGTTTACGGCCTACACGTTCCTGGAACCAATGCTAAGGGAACTATCTGGATTTGGGGTCAGCAGCATTACGATTGGGTTCTTTTTCTTTGGATTAGGTGCCGTAACCGGCAACTTTGTTTCCGGCAGAATTCCAGCAGTCCATTTAACAGAGCGGCTTATTTTAGCGCTCGTAATTTTAGCGGCTGTTTTAGCGCTGTTCACATTCCTGATTCCGTATTACGTGCTTGCTTTCGCTATGTGCTTTTTGTTTGGCGCCGGAACGTTCGGCACAACACCGCTTTTAAATTCAAAAATCATTATCGCCGGACGGGAAGCCCCTTCCTTATCAGGAACTATTGCGGCCTCTGTGTTTAACCTGGCCAACTGCATTGGTGCCACACTTGGGACGATTTTCTTAAACAGCGGCCTAAGCTATACGTGGATTACACTGATTGCGGCCGGAATGATCTTATTCGGCACAGTGATCGCGATCATAACGCACAAAGTAGAGGATAAATCTCTTTATATGCCCAGCAGGCAGCCAGTAGAATCTTGATCATGCAAAACAACCATCCGCATTTTCCAGCAGGAGACTCGGATGGTTGTTTTTTGCTTTTTTATTTTTGAAGAAAGTACCTTTTTTCTTTGTATCGCGTACTCTCCTATAAAGTTTCAGCAGGCAGGCCATTTCTCATAAATACACGCACCATGGCTATTTTGGCTTTTTCTTCGTCCGGTCCATGTATTTCCAGCTTAAAAGTTTTAGAATTCAGCACACTGTAAGTTAGGCCAAGGATACTTTTGGCATCTATATGCTTATCATCTGTACAAATCACAATACTCGACCGAAATGCATTGGCAGTTTGATTAATCTCAACCACTGCTTTTGCCAATGATTTATCTAGGTTCATATGCACGAATGCTCCTGTCTTTATTTAATCAAGTATGCAGCTAGTCGCTGGTCCACTCAAACTCTTTCTAAGTCACAGATGCCCCTTATAACTCCAGAATGCTTCCCGTTTTACGATGCAAAGCATGGATCATTGTAATAAATCACATGTGATAAAACTGCATGGCCGGCCATGTTTTCACAAGCTTCTACTGCCTCTTCTTCTGTATCAAATTCAAACATTTTAATTGCTTCTTTAGAATAAAGCGTGATCACCCACATCGACGTATTCCTCCTGAATATTTAGTTAAAAATTAACCAGCTTTCCTCCTGCTTACTGTTTTTTATCACTTATAAAGGCTTTAAACGAAGGTTACGCCAGCTGGTGGGAAAGTGCATAATTCTTTTTTGTAAACACATTGCCTTCTAAAATTGTTCTTGCCGTGCGGACTACTTTGATGGCACTGATATGCCCGGCAACAAAATCTACTTTCGTTTCCATAATCCCTGCTGGATGAGCCAGCCGGAACACTTCCTGTTTAATATTTATCAAGTCTGACAGAATAGTGTCTTCAAGGAAGGCAGCAGCTGTTGTACAAATGGCACCCGTAATGGCCAGTGCCTGATGTGGTTTCTGCATAGACATCATTCTAATGATAATATCCATATCCGCTGAGTTTCTATGCACCCCTGTACGGTCCGTAAAATCAGCTGGTGCTGCCACGATCGTCATTTTCGGAACAGCTGGCGACTTTAAAGTCGCTTCTTTACGATCCGCAAATCCACACATTTCAGCTGCAATAGAACGAATTTCTTCCAATTCTTTTAATTGGTCCGCTGTATAATCAGCCGGTAATTCTGTACCTTTAAGGCCAATGTCTTGTGCCTGGACAAAAACAAGCGGATTGGCTACATCCACAATAGAAATTGGGATAAGCCGGTCTCTCGTTTTGATCATATCAATCGGATTACCTGTTGGAAATAGTTTTCCAGTCACAGCGCCTTCTGCCTGCGTAAACGACAAGTAAATAGGTGCACCCGTACCCGGAACACCTGGAATAGAACAATCCCCTTCCGCTTTTACCTGTCCGTTTTCCACTTCCACTTCTGCAATGATTAACTTTTTCGTGTTTGTATTGTAAATCCGTACGGTTGTGACCGGTTCTTTTATCGGAACCATCCCCTGCTCAATCGCATACGGCCCAACAGCCGATGAAATATTCCCACAGTTCCCTTTGAAATCCACCATTTGATGATCAATGCTGACCTGCGCAAATGTATACTCCACATCAAATTTAGGAGAGTCAGATTTTTTAATAATGGCCGCTTTGCTTGTTAAAGAGTTAGCGCCGCCTAATCCATCAATCTGGCGCTGGTCCGGGCTTCCCATCACATCAAGCAGGAATTCTTCCCAAAGCGCCGGGTTTGTCGGCATGTGCTGATGATTCAGAAAAACCCCCTTGCTTGTACCGCCTCTCATGATCACTACAGGTACTTTCATCGTCGTTACCACCTTTTCACATTCGATAAGTGTATAGTATGATAAAGATACTGATAAATGAAATACATAATTTTTTCAGTAAAAACAAAAAAAAATTTATAACTAAAAATGGAGGCGGACGGGAATGGATGAAAAAGACTGGGTGGCTCTTCGGGTATTATATGAAGAGAAAAATTTCAGCCGGGCTGCTGAACGTTTATACATTTCACAGCCGGCTCTCACTTATCGTTTAAAAAATCTAGAAAAAGAATTTGGCACAAGCTTGTTTTTTAAAATAAAAAGCGGCATTGAATTTACATCCGAAGGCATTTATTTGGCCGATTATGCAGAAGAAATGATCAAAAAACTGCAAAAAACAAAGGATTACATGCTGAATATGCAAAATGAAGTAAGAGGTACCCTTCGCCTTGGCGTTTCCAGCAATTTTGCCCAGTATAAACTGCCGAAGATTTTAAAAAAATTCTCCGCCCAGTATCCAAATGTTCAGTTCAGTGTAAACACGGGATGGAGCACGGACATTATGCACCTTTTAAATTCCTCCAGTGTGCAGCTGGGCATTTTACGCGGAAACTATGAGTGGTACGGCATTAAAACACTGCTCCATAAAGAGAGGCTTTGTTTAATTTCAAAAGAAGACGTTGATTTGGAAGACCTGCCTGAACTTCCGTTTATCAATTATAAAACGGACAGTTCCCTGAAAAACTTAATGAATGACTGGTGGCATGACCGCTTTCCGGATCCGCCGAGAGTAACGATGGAAAACGACCGGCAGGAAACCTGCAAAGAAATGGTCAAGCAGGGGCTTGGCGTATCGATCCTGCCAGAAATCTGTCTTCAGCCTTCAGACAACCTTCATACATATGGATTGTCTTTTAAAAACGGAGAGCCTGTCCTGAGAAATACCTGGCTTATGTACAGCCAGGATGCGCTGCGGCTTTCTACCGTCAAAACCTTTATCGATTTTTTGAACAAAAAGGAAAATATATAATCATATTCAAAGCGCAGGAACACCTCCTGCGTTTTAGATTATAAATAATTTTTATTAAAAATTTAAAAAATAATGTATTTCCTTTATCTCTTTCTTTGTATTACGCTGAATACAGAGCATATCCTATACGGCCTTTTAACTTGTAAGCGATTACTTTATGAGGAGGGATTTTTATTCTTACATTACTCGGTATATCCATGGTGGTTGTGTTCACGTATTTAATTATGGCTAAACGTTTAACTCCGGTTGCGGCTCTTACCATTGTGCCTATCCTCTTTGCGGTGATCGGCGGGTTCGGTTCCAAACTTGGGGACATGATGATGGAGGGATTGAAAACGGTTGCACCTTCAGCCGCCCTGCTCCTATTCGCTATCCTGTTTTTCGGTGTTTTAATTGATGCGGGTTTGTTTGATCCTCTTATTCAGAAAATGCTGAAGATTGTAAAAGGGGATCCGGTTAAAATCGCAATTGGAACCGCAGTGTTAGCACTGACGGTTGCACTGGATGGAGATGGGACAACGACTCATATGATTACCATCTCAGCTATGTTTCCGCTTTATAAACGTTTAGGGATGAAGCCGCTTGTGCTGGCGACGATTTCCCTGCTTTCTTTAAGCATTATGAGCGGCATGACACCATGGGGCGGTCCTGCCACAAGAGCCATTACCTCGTTAGGTCTTGATGCAGGCGACTTTTTCATTCCACTTCTTCCAACGATGTTTGGCGGTATGGCTTGTGTGATCGGCATTGCTTTTCTTCTAGGTAAAAAGGAACGTGAACGCATTGGGGTTATTGAAATTGATCTTGCTGCGCAGAATCAGGCTTCTCTTTCCGAAGCAGCAGCAGCCTATGCTTTGCAGGAAGATATTAAGCGCCCGAAATTAGTGTGGGTAAACCTGCTGCTGGTTCTTTCGGTTATGGTGATCTTAGTGATGGGGCTTCTTCCGGTGCCCGTACTGTTCTTAATTGGTTTTGTGCTTGCTTCCATGATCAATTACCCGAATTTAGAACAACAGAAAGAACGGATGCTGGCACATGCCGGAAATGCTTTAACGGTAGTAACGCTTGTGTTTGCTGCAGGCATCTTCACTGGTATTTTTGAAGGAACCAAAATGGTCGATGCCATTGCCAATTCACTTGTAGCCATTATTCCTGAATCTTTAGGATCTTTCTTCCCGCTTGTTGTGGCGTTAACCAGCATGCCATTTACATTTGTACTTTCAAATGATGCTTACTATTTCGGTGTGCTCCCCATTTTAGCAGAAGCCGCATCCGCTTACGGAATCGATCCTGTTGAAGTAGCGCGGGCTTCCGTTCTTGGCCAGCCGGTTCATTTTTTAAGCCCGCTTGTAGCTTCTACCCTTCTGCTAGTTGGCATGGTGAAAACAGACCTTGGAGAATTTCAGCGGTATGCCATTAAATGGTCCATTCTTTGTTCCCTTTTCGTCATTGTAGTCGCGGTGCTGACCGGAGCAATTTCTATTTTTTAATAAACAATGAGGGCTGCTCATCAAGAGCAGCCCTCATTGTGTGTAATAACACGTACGATTGTTTTGGCCAGCTTCATCACCGTATGCAGGCGGGTATCGTTTAAAAATTGCGCGGCTGGCAGCGGATCGAGGTAATTCACAACACCGGTTAAATGATAATCTCCTACTGCCGGCAGCACTTTTTTCAATGCCTGGCCCGGCAGAAGAGGCCCTTCCTTCAACAAAACCGCCCCTACCTGCTCTTTTTCTCCGAGCCCCGCATCGATACTAATGATAAACGGCTGCCCAAACCGCCTTTTTACGGCTTTTAATGTACTTTCTAAATTAAACGCATGAACCGGTTCTTCGAGTGTACCGTAAATACAGTAAGAAGTATTTTCTTTTAACATCGTTCCTACTAAAGGTCCCAGCGCGTCGCCAATCGACCGATCTGATCCAACACACAAGAAAATAATTTCCCTGCCTTCATTCAATGGCTGCCGGAGAAGATCATTTAGGACATGGGACATTGTTTCAATCTCCTGGTCTGTGATTCGTGTATTATCATAAACAGAACATAGCACTTTTTGCTTTACCTCTTTGTTCTTTTGGCCGCCGAAAAATCCCATCGTCTTCCCCCTTTGTCTTCATTATAGAACGCTTCGGATCCAAAGGCACCTTCAAACCAGGCGCGCAATGCATTTAAAAACAAAAACATTATATTCTCCTCTTCATATACAAAAATATATGTATACATATATTTTTGTATATAAGTATACACATATACATTTACAATGATGAAAACAAACATGAATAGATATATTTGACACTCTTTGGACTTCGCTAAAAAGTTTAAACAAGGAACAAAAAAGAGCTTTTATAAAAGCTCCCTTCTTGCTTAAATAAAATTCACGCTTTTCACTAATGTCTTAAATTCTTCTTGTCTATCCTCATTTTCAAAAACTCGTTTTGGAACTATATATGCCTCCATTATGCTGATAAAAAGAAAAAAATACGCTTCATTCTCCTCCACTCGCTCAATACCAGACCAGTTTGTTTTTTTCTCGCCTGCACGGTTTTTCTCGGTAAAACCTTTTCTATCCATTACAAGCGTATGCAGTCCAAACATGTTATCATTTCTGCTCTCATTTAACATTTTACTTACATTTCTCTTTATATGCCCGTAAAAGAACTTAGGATACAAAATAACCCATAAGACCGAAGCCACTGCAAACGTAATAAAAAGCCCTGACAGCCATTCTTCTGTCACCCAGGAAACAACCAGCGCAAACAGTAAAAAAAGAACAGGCCCCATCAGACGCTGCATTATTAAAGCACGTTTTACCGTTTCCGATTGCTTGGCAGCATGCAGCTGGAAAGCCAGGTAATCCTCTTTTGTTAAATCGTATGTCAGTTCCATTTTTGTCCCCTTTTTACCATCTCTGTTAGAAAGCTATACTTAGTATGTTAAATAAAATATTGTTTAGCTCATCTTTCCTCTATCATTATCGCATAAACAATGACCGATATATTTTAACACGGTCAAGCCCGCTTTCCTAAAATCTTTTAAGTAGATTGTGATAGACCTATTCGTAACCGCTTTGTATATTTGATGGCTAGTCTCAATATGTTACTTATTTAACGCGATAAAGCTTGAAAGGATCAAAACAGCAAAGCGGTTATGCAGTTCATTGCATGAAAATGAATTTGTCTCTATAATGACCGAAGTGAAAGGAGACGAATTACGTTGTACCAAGTTAAGCAATATTCATTTTTAGTATTAGGCACCTTTATCATTGCCCTATGTTTTAACTTACTGCAAAGTCCGAATCAGATTGCTTCTGGCGGATTAACCGGTGCATCTCTTGTTTTAGGTGATGTATTTCATATTTCTTCAGCTATCATTCTCTGGGCAGCCACACTGGTGCTGCTGATTGGCGGCAGCTGCTTTTTAGGCCTTCATACCATTTTAAAAAATATTATTGGTTCTCTTTTAATTCCTTTTTTCGTTTATGTTACAAAAGAAATCCCTCCGCTTACACATGATCCTCTACTTGCGGCAATTTATGGCGGTTTAGGGGTAGGGCTTGGCTTGGCCGTCGTGTTCCGGGCAGAAGGAAACACGGGCGGGTTTACCCTGATTGCGCAAATTCTGCATAAGAAAAAAGCAATCAAACATAGCACATCCATTATGGTGATGGATGCAGCGGTTATGATTGCAGGAGGAATCGTTTTTTCTCCGGAAAAAGCATTGTACGCATTAGTCGGCGCATTTGTCACCCGGTTAACGATGGATTATGCGTTGCGGGTTCAGCAGAAAAACTCTAAAGTGGCATATATTATTTCTTCAGTGGAATTTGAAAAGCAGATCAGCGAATCTATCTTAACCGAATTGGATCGGGGATTAACGAAGCTTTCTGGTTCAGGCGGCTACACGAATAACGAAAGAATCGTGATGGTGACGGTGCTGGCTCCGTCAAAAATCGCGACATTAAGAGCTCTGGTTCAAGATATTGATTCGCATGCCTTTATTATTTTATGTGAGGCGACGGAAGTATTCGGTGAAGGATTCACCCAGCCGGTTTCTCCTCCTAAGAAGCTTGTTTCTTCCAACGCCATCTAATTACCTGCGCACGCCTCCTTCCCTCCTCTCTTCTGTTTGAATAAAACAGGGTTTGGCAAAAACGTGGTTGATCGTTATGTTAGTTTGAATACTAAACGGGTAACGGAAACTATGGAGTTTGAACACATAGGGAGGAACGGAATATGGCAGATAAGAAATCTCGCGATGGATTAACGGTTGTCATAGCCGGCGCTTCGAGCGGACTTGGAAAAGGCACCGCACGCCGGCTTGCTTCCGAGGGAGCAAACCTTGTACTGGGTGCCCGCCGTACGCAGCTGCTTGAAGAACTTGCGGAAGAATTCGGCCCAAATACAGCCGCTGTTAGGATGGATATTGGAAAAGAAGAAGATGTAAAGAAACTGTTTGATACGGCTATGGAGAAATTTGGCCGTATTGACGTGTGGATGAACATGGCCGGCGTCGGATTAATTGGCCCTTATACGGAACTTCCAACCAAGGATCTGCAGCAGATTGTTCAAACAAATATACTCGGCACTATGTATGGCAGCCATTATGCCCTGCGCCAATTTAAAAAGCAAAAGTCAGGTACACTTATTAACCTTGGCTCCGTAGCCAGTAAAATCGCTTTTCCGTACTACACCGCCTATACAGCGACGAAATATGCAGTAGCCGGGCTGAGCGCCGGGCTTTATCAAGAAATGAAGCTTGAAAACTTTAAGGACATTCATGTATGTGTGGTCCATCCCTGGGCGACCGATACGCCTTGGTTTGATCATGCTGGAAATTACACTGGCCATAAGGCGCAAATGAAACCGATGGACGATGCAGAAAATGTAGTAAGTGCCATTTTAGACTTATTGGATAACCCGCAGGAAAGCGTCGAAGTAGGTGTAAAAACAAAAGGATCCTCGATTTCGAGCAACTTGATGCCGGGATTGACCGAAACCTTGAATGCCAAGTATTTAAATAACGTGATTCAAGACGCTCCCCCTGCTCCTCCAAGCCCAGGTTCTCTGCATGAACCGATGGAAAGCGGCACTGGCGTTTCAGCCGGCCTTCGAGAGCGGATGAAGAAAGAGCAGTAAAAGATTTTCCAAACTTCAATACAAGGGTCCGCCTGCTTCACACAGGCGGACCTTTGTATTTCCATCTATTTGTTAACCATTTTTGGCACGATCGATAATTTCCTGCAATTCCGGCGTAAAACCTTTGATAGCGCGGTTTTCCCATACGGTCACCGGCACGCCTAAAAAGCCGAATTCCTCTACTTCCTGCTGGTACTTCTCACTTGCCCGTACGTCCCTTACTTCAAACGGTACTTTTTCTTCAGTCAGCACCCGTTTTACAAATTCGCACTCCACACAGTCATCCATTGAGTAGACAATTACTTGTTTCATCATAGTCCGGCTGCTTCCTCTGGTCCATTCATACTTGCTTGTTTTTTCATTTTCTCTCTATCCCTCTATCTTCGCTAAATTTTTCTTGTTGCTGTTATTTTATCATATATTGCTGATTCTATATCTATTCAGCCTGACAAACATGTCACTAACCACAAAAACCAGAGAATTTATAATACTCCTACTTACCCATGTTTCTCTATGGTAAAATTTAGAGGTGCTTTTCCAAGTTTGCTAGAAGAACAATGATTATGCTAAAAGGCCAGCCGAAATTTAATCATTAATTGTTTCCGAAGCCATTCTTGTATGAAAGGAAAGATTATATATGCACACAGCGGCAAAACCGCAGCAAGTACAGCCCGTCACCATGTACCGTATTTTGTTTGCCATCAGTTTAGGGCATTTTTTAAATGACTGTATGCAGTCGGTTGTACCGGCACTGTTCCCGATTCTTGAAAAGTCGATGAATCTAAACTATACACAGATCGGCTGGATCGCTTTTGCACTGAATATGACTTCATCCCTTATGCAGCCCGTATTTGGCGTCGTGGCAGATAAACGGCCGTCTCCCTTCCTGCTGCCTATCTCGATGTGCTTAAGTATGATCGGCATGGTCGGTTTGGCCGTGGCGCCAAACTTTTATTTCGTGCTGGCTTCGGTGCTGTTTATTGGATTTGGATCGGCTATTTTTCACCCGGAGGGCTCCCGTGTAGCGTACATGGCTGCAGGAGCAAAGAGAGGGCTGGCCCAATCTATTTACCAAGTAGGCGGCAATACCGGCCAATCGATGGCACCCCTTTTTACCGCGTTTATTTTTATTGGGCTTGGCCAGTTTGGGACGATTTGGTTCGTTCTGTTGGCGGGTCTTGGTGTTTTGATTTTATATGGTGTATCCAAGTGGTACAAAGGAGAAGCAGCTGTCCGAAAGCATGTTAACAAAAAGCAAGCGTCTGACCTTGCCATAAACAAAGAAATTATATTTGCTATAAGCCTTTTGATCTTTCTAGTGTTCGCCCGCTCGTGGTATAGTGCTGGCATTTTAAACTATTTTCAATTTTACGCTATCGAAAAATTTGATTTATCGATCAAAAGTGCGCAGCTGTATGTATTTTTATTTATGATAATGGGCGTATTTGGCACGTTTTTCGGAGGTCCGTTAGCCGATCGTTTCGGAAAACGAAATATTTTGCTTTTTTCTATGCTCGGCGCCGTGCCGTTCACTCTATTCCTGCCCCATGCTTCTCTTGTATTAACTGCGCCGCTGCTTATTTTGGCCGGTTTTATCATTCAATCAAGCTTTAGTGTGACCGTTGTGTATGCACAGGAACTGCTTCCGGGTAAGATAGGCCTTGTTTCAGGATTAATTGTAGGCCTCGCTTTTGGTATGGGAGCCATCGGTGCAGTGATTTTTGGCAAGTTAGCCGATGTATACAGCCTTCAGTTTGTGATGCTGTTTTGCAGTTTTTTACCGCTGCTCGGCCTGTTAACGTGGCTACTTCCGAGTGATAAACGCGTAAAAGAAATCCATGAGATGTCTTGAAACGTTCCCCTCAGCGGGCTCAAAGTGAAGAATAAGCTGCTGAAAACAAAAAGAAAAGCTGGACAAAAGTCCAGCTTTTCTTTTTTAATTATACTTTACTTTCAGTACCAGAATAATTAAGGCGAAAAATAAGGTAATGGAATTGGCCAGTATAACTGGCAGATCGTTCGTGAAAATCCCGTATACTACCCAAAGAGCCAGTCCTGCTGCAAACATACTGTACATCAGCAGGGAAATGCCTTCTGTATTTTTTTCTTTGAGTGTTTTAATCGTTTGAGGCAAAAAGGATAAAGTGGTCAGGCTGGCGCCTAAAATACCAATGATTGTGAAAAGACTCATCGTTCCTCTCTTTTCCGGGCCATTATTTTTTCACCTGGCTTACAGGCTCTAACTGTTTGCCGTTTGTCGCAATGACATTTTTGTACCATTCAAATGAATCTTTCTTGAGACGCTTCATTGAACCGTTTCCTTCGTTGTCACGATCCACATAAATCATGCCGTAGCGCTTCTTCATTTCACCTGTTGTGAAAGACACAATATCGATAATTCCCCATGGTGTGTAGCCCATCAAGTCAACGCCATCGTATGTCACTGCTTTTTCCAATGCTTCGATATGTGATTTCAAGTAATCGATTCTTTGTGTGTCATGAATAGATCCATCTTCTTCTACTGTATCAATCGCACCAAATCCATTTTCGACGATAAAGAGCGGAACTTGATAACGGTCATAGAAACGGTTCAATGTGTAGCGCAGTCCCGTTGGATCAATGGCCCAGCCCCAGTCACTTGATTTGATGTAAGGATTTTCTACGCCATTCGGTAGCCCGCCGTTTACGATATCTCCTGTATTGTCTTGTTCTACATCGCTTTTAACTGTTGTCGACATATAATAGCTGAAACCTAAGTAATCGACTTTACCCTTGCGCAAGATTTCTTCATCTCCGTCTTCAAACGGAATGTTATAGCCTTCTCTTTCAAATTCTTTTAGCGCATAGCTTGGGTAGTAGCCGCGCACTTGTACATCCGCAAAGAAATAACGCTGTCTCATTTCTTCTTCCGCCAGCATCACATCTTCCGGATTAGATGAGTAAGGATAAATCGGTACGTGAGACACCATCGCGCCGATTTGGAACTCTGGGTTAATTTCTTTCCCTTTTGCGACTGCTAGTGCACTGGCAACCAGCTCATGATGCCCAGCCTGATACATGACTTCTTTTGCATTTTCGCCTTCTTTAACCATCACGCCAGAGTTTGTCCATAAGAACAACGGATTGCGGACATCCATTTTGTTGTTGATTTCGTTAAACGTCATCCAGTATTTCACTTTGTTTTTATAACGCTTAAAGCATACTTCAGCAAACTTGGCAAAGAACTCAACCACTTTTCGGTTTCTGAATCCGCCGTATTCCCGTGCCAGATGAAGCGGCATTTCAAAGTGAGACAGGGTAATCACCGGTTCAATGCCATGCTTTAGAAGCTCATCAAATAGATCATCATAAAATTGCAGACCTTCTTCATTTGGTTCCGCTTCATCTCCTTTTGGGAAAATGCGGCTCCAGCCGATTGATGTGCGCAGGCATTTCAATCCCATCTCCGCAAACAGGGCAACATCTTCTTTGTAGCGGTTGTAGAAATCAATTGCTTCATGGTTTGGGTAAAACTCGTTTTCTTCAATCGTGTCGGTAATTTTTCTTGGCACTCCATGCGCGCCTGCTGTCATTACGTCTACGACACTTGGCCCTTTTCCGCCTTGATTCCATCCGCCTTCAAATTGGTGGGCGGCTAGTGCGCCGCCCCATAAAAAGTCTTTTGGCATGTTTGTCATTGTTTTTCCTCCTTATTTTACGACCGTAAACAGTCTGTCACTTAATGTACTTGTTTGGATGTTTTCAACGATTACTTCTTGATAAGCACTTGAGTTTGTAATGATGATTGGTGTGATCGTTGTCAGCCCTTTGCTGTGAACGAAGTTTTTATCAAATTGGATCAGCATATCGCCTTTCTTGAATTTGTCGCCATCGGCCACTTTCAATTCAAACGGCTCTCCATTTAAGTTAACCGTATCAAGGCCAATGTGGACAAGCAATTCAACTCCTGATTCTGAACGAAGGCCGATTGCATGCTTTGTTGGTGCCACCATCACGACCGTTCCATCAAATGGAGCATGCAGCTTGTTGTCTGTCGGCTCAATCGCCAGCCCCTGACCCATAGCACCTGAACTAAATACTTCATCCGGCACTTCAGAAAGCGGGATCACTTTGCCGTTAAATGGAGCGTATATTGCTTCTTCATTGTTATCAGGATTAGTTGATAGCGCTGAAACCTCTTTTTGTCCCTCTTCTGCTGCAAGTTCATTGTCTGCTTTTTTGGCTGTATCTTCACCGTAACCAAAGATTTGAATCAATATGATAGGAAGTACGATCGCAATCGCAACACCCAGTAAAATCCCCCAGATAGACATTGGGTACTCTGGATTAATTCCGTTTACAATCGTGAGCGGTCCTGGAAGTCCTGCATAAGCAAAGTAATATGGATTAAAGAAACTTGCGGCAACCGCACCGATTGCACCGGAAATGCATCCGAAAATAAATGGCTTTTTAAATCGTAATGTTACCCCGTAAATGGCTGGCTCTGTAATACCAAATAGTCCTGTTACACCAGCTGACACACTGACTTTGCGTGTTTCCTGGCTTTTTGCTTTTAAGATCACACCCAGTACTGCACCGACTTGTGCAATAACGGCGATCGTTTGGTACGCCTGGAATGAATCGCGTCCGTATAAATCATAGTTTGCCAGTACCATTGGCGTAATGCCCCAGTGAACGCCGAAGATTACGATCACTTGCCAGAATCCGCCGATGATGGCTCCTGCTACAGCCGGTGCATTTTCAGCTAAGAAGTTGTATCCGTTTGCAATTCCAGTCGCACCCGCTGTTGTAACAGGGCCGATTAAAAGAATTGTGAGCGGAACCATAATGACCAAGGATAAGAATGGAACAAGTAATGGTCTAACAACTTCGTTAATATTCTTGTTTAAAAATCTTTCAAGGTAAGACAAAATCCATACTAAAAATAGCGGCGGCAATACAGACGATGTATACGTCGTTGGAGACAGCGCAAGCCCTAAGAAATTCATGCTGTTTCCTTCTGTAATTTGAGCTGCGATTTCTGCCCATGTTGGACTTACTAATGCCGCACAGCAGGCAACTGCGATATACAAATTGGTTTTAAAATGATTCGCTGCTGTAATTGCGATAAAAATCGGCAGGAACGTAAACGGTGCCCATGAAATAAAACTAAATACTTGATAAGTCCCTGTTTCAGCAAAGCCGGGAAACAATAAATTAATGATGATGAGCGCACCCTGCAAAATACCCGCTGCAGCCAAAATGTAGATAAACGGTGCAAATACGGCTGACATTGTTGCAATAATACGGTTTACAACCGTTCCTTTGTTTTCAGTTTGTACATCACTTGCTTGCAGGTTTACCAGCCCTGCAAACTTCTCGTACACTTCCCCTACGTGCTGGCCAATGACAACTTGAAACTGGCCGCCGTTTTCTACTACGGTGATCACGCCTGGCATGGATGCTACTTTATCTTTTGCTTTTGGATTTGACCGCTTCAGCACTAGTCTTAGCCGTGTCGCACAGCGTGTCGCTCCAAGGACATTTTCTTCTCCGCCAACTGCTTCTAAAATATCTCTTGCAAGCTGAGAATAATCTCTCACTTTTCCGGACATTTGAAACCCTCCTTTAATTGCGTTTTGTTTTGTTAATACGCTTTCATTATAATTGTACCGGTCTAATTTTTCAATACCCAGATAAAAATTTTATTTATAAATAATTTAAAAGGATGGTCGTTCATGAGTTTATGCTATAATGTTGTTATAAATAAAGTGAATAATATCAATACATAAATGAGGACGGACTATGCTAAAATACCAGCAAATCGCAGCGGAAATTGAAAAATACATCGAAGATCATGCGCTTCAGCAGGGAGACAAACTGCCTGTTTTAGAAACATTAATGGCACAGTTTGAAGTAAGCAAAAGCACAATTACGAAATCATTAGATCTATTAGAAAGAAAAGGAGTTGTCTTTCAGGTTCGGGGCAGCGGCATTTTTGTCAGAAGGCATAAGAGAAAAGGTTATATCAGCCTTCTGTCTAACCAGGGGTTTAAAAAGGATTTAGAGGATTATAAAATTACGTCTAAAGTGGTTGAACTAGAAGTCAGAATACCTACCCAAGAAGCAGCCCATAATTTAAATATTGGACTTGATGAGGAAGTGTATTATGTTAAACGGGTCCGTTATATTCAGGAGCAGACGCTATGTTTAGAAGAATCCTACTATAATAAATCCATCGTGACGTATTTAAATAATGAAATTGTGACCGAATCGATCTTTAACTACATTAAAGAAGGATTGGGATTAAAGGTCGGCTTTTCAGATGTATACCTGCATGTAGATAAACTGAACGAGGAAGAAGCGGAGTATTTAGGCTTAAAAAATGGAGACCCTAAGCTTTTAGTGGAAAGTGTTTTTCATTTAACGAACGGACAGCCATTTAACTTCTCAAAAGTGACCTATAACTACCAGCAGTCACAGTTCTTTATCCAGGCAAACAGTCATTTTTCTTAAAATGGCTGTTTTTCCTTTCCAGAGAAATAAGCTAAAGTGATATGAAAACAAAAATAAAAAGACCGCGTTAACAAGCGATCTTGCATGGTCTTATCCCAAGTTCCTCTTCCTAAAAACGTCCATGCGGCTCAAGAATCTACCATATGGACGTTTTCAGCTTTATCTGCAAAATCCCTCTTCAAACCCTCATTAACTGTTATTCGATTCCGCAGGTTTTTCGTAAAGAGACTGTACTTCTTCTGCCGGAAGAGCTAATCCATCATAAATACGCACCTCGTCCATTAACCCCTTGAAAGGAGTGTCCCAATAGTTAACACCTAAGCCAAACACGGCATCCATGGAGGTAAATACATGTGGAAAGCTTCCTCCTGTATATTTTGCTTGACCATTGATATAAAGAACAGCGTTTCCTTCATTGACCGTGAAAGCCAGATGTGTCCACTCACCTGCCGGGATGGTCTTATCTGTCACGGCATCATACCAAGTGTCGCCATTGTGTGACTAAACCATTGTATTTCCCCAGGAGGTTTTTGGTACAATACTGATCCAATGATTAGAGGTTTCTGCGCCAAAGAACGCGGTTGTAAATTCAGTGATTTGATCTGGTTTTACCCACAATGATACAGTGGACGTGTCACCTGTAATTAATCCGTCAGCTAAACGCAGTCCAAAGCTTCCGTTAAACTTAAAGGAAAAAAGCCAGGCATTCGACGATAGAATCGTCGAATGCCTGGCTTAATTAAAACTAGAGGAACTTTTTCAGTGCCCTCATTTATTTGGCTGCCTCTTTTAAAAAACGATATTAACAAGAATATGTTATTATATCCTTTCACTCAAATCTATCATTGAAAAATAAAACATATTCCGGTTATTTGACTTCTATCAGGTAAAGGGCCTCCCTGCAATCCGGGCCATTCACTGTTTTTTTAAGGTTTCGCATGTCTCCATAATAAGTGAGCGGCGGTTTGTCATTAGCATTGTCGGTAAATGCATATTTCTTTTTCTTTTTTTTAATTTCCGAATAGCCATCCTTTTTCTCATATCGAACAATGGCTCCTTCATTTACCGCTTTGATGGCTTCTGTCGGAGTGATAAATTTTTTCTTTGCATTCTCCATAGCATCCTCCTGTTGTGCAAAATAGGTACCCGCTGCCTCTGTCACAACACACGTCACGCTACTAAACTTCTCTTTAACTAATTCTCTACCCATTCGCAAACTGTATAAACAAAATTATTTTAAATTAGGCACAAATCGAAATTAATCTTAAGGATCCAATTGAACTTCCGCCCACTTATTTAACGATTGAAGTGGTGTATTCTCTCCGGAAATGATAAAAAAACGGTCAAGAATATAAGTCTTAACCGGTTTAATCTTATTTCATTTAAAGTTAATTCGATTTAAAATTTTTGCTTTTTGATAATGAAAAATGGATTGGGACCATTCAAAAATGGTGCCGTTCGTTAAGTGCACTGTATTTTCAACAATCAGAGCTGGTTCTTGTGGATTCACCTGAAGTAATTTTGCACTTGCTTCATCAATTTTTTCACAGTTGATGATTTTGTCCGCGAAGCCGATGTTTAACTTTAAGTCGTCTATCAGGTAACTATAAATAGACTTTGTAGCGATCTCTTCGTTTAAGTATGGTACCATATCTTTTTTAAAGTAACTGATTTCAATGGAGAAGGGTTCATCATCGACTACGCGCAGCCGTTTAATATAATAAAGCTTTGTGCCTTCTTCACAGCGCAGCTGCTGTGCTTTTGCTTTATCCGCCTCTATTACCTGTAAAGCTAGAATTTTTGTTTCAATGGTTTTTGAAGCCAAATCTATCGTTAAGCCTCTAAGGCTCCCCAGATTGATATAATCTGTTCCGGATTCTTCTCTTAAAAACATCCCGCTGCCCTGCACTTGATAGATATAGCCGCGGTTCACCAGTTGAAGAATGGCTTTTCGAATTGTATTTCGGCTCACTTCAAACTGTTTTATCAATTCATCTTCTGTCGGCAGTTTTTTCGTTTGACCAAACTTTCCTTCCCGAATGTCCGATTCTAAACGGTCCGCTATTTCTTTATATTTTACAGCCATATAATCTCCCTATCATTCGTTCAATACATACTTGCCTTTATTATACACAAAACCTCTTGATTGGAATCAAGAGGTTTTCTTTTTGTTATAGCTCTTCTCCTCTCGTTTCAATGATTTGCTTGTACCAGTGAAACGACAGTTTTTTCTTACGGTTTAGAGCATCATTATGATCAACGTAAATAAATCCGTATTGCTTTTTAAACCCGTTCAGCCAGCTCAGCAGATCAATGACAGACCATGCGTAATACCCTTTTAAATGAATACCTTCCGCGATGGCACGCTTAATCACTTTTAAATGCTCCTCAATATATTTAATACGCGGAACATCCACGATTTCGCCCTCAATAATCGGATCTTCGTCTCCAAGGCCGTTTTCTGTTACATACATTTTAATATCACCATAGCGGTCTTTTAGCATGTGAAGACCGTCTAAAAATCCTTGAGGCGAGATTTCCCAGCCCCATTTCGTATACGTTTTATCTTCCATTTTCACTGTCCGGTAAAAGCCATCAAAAGATGGGTTTCCAGGAGCCAACGTGGAGGTTTCTCTTGAATGCTCCACGGATGAAACCGCTTCGTAATTTTTTTCTACACGAATCGGCTGGTAATAATTAAGACCGATAAAATCATTTTTTCCTGCATTTCTTCTTAATATATCCAGCTCATCTTTTGTCCAGTTTGGCGTCCAGCCTTTTTCTTTTAATTGCTCTGTCACATAAGATGGATATTCACCTTTTAAGATCGGGTCATAGTACCAAAATGTTTCATATTCATTCGCATGACTGGCAGCGATGATATTTTCCTCCTGATCATCTACGCTGTAAGCTGGCAGAAATACATGCGTAATCCCGATTTCACCATATTGATTCAGCTGTTTATACACTTCTACCGCTTTTGCATGAGCATAGAACACATAGTGCGTTGCC
This sequence comes from Domibacillus sp. PGB-M46, assembly GCF_022668875.1. Taxonomy (GTDB): domain Bacteria; phylum Bacillota; class Bacilli; order Bacillales; family Domibacillaceae; genus Domibacillus. The sequence goes on from NZ_JAKGCR010000020.1 coordinate 23,507, forward strand.
TGAAAGTACTTTTTTTCATCGTTCTGGATACCAGGCGGGTGCGCACCTTTTAAATAACCTAATCCACAAAACATTACCGTTTCATTGAATGTAATCCAATGTTTAACACGATCACCGAATGCCCGGAAACAAATGTCTGCGTATTTGACGAATGCTTCTGCTGTCCGTTTATTTGTCCATCCTCCGTCTTCTTCAAGCGTCAGCGGCAAATCCCAATGGTATAGCGTTACAAACGGGACAATTCCATATTTTAAGCATTCATTGATGATATTGTTGTAAAATTCCAAGCCTTTTTCATTTACTTCCCCGTCTCCTGTTGGCAAAATACGCGCCCACGAAACAGAAAACCGATACGATTCAAGTCCCATCTCGGCCATTAATTCAATATCTTCTTTATAACGATGATAATGATCGATCGCTACATCACCGTTTGTGCCTTCAAATGTTTTTCCTGGGATCTTTGAAAAGACATCCCAGTTAGTCAACCCTTTACCATCTTCATTCCATGCTCCTTCTACCTGATAAGAAGCAGAAGCTGCTCCAAATAAAAAATCGTGTGGAAACTTCATCTCAAATCCTCCGTTTTTATACCAATTTATTTAATTCATAATAATGTATTATATTTATAGGCATAAATTTAATTTGATTATATCCTTTTTTTCAGTACTTGACTACCCAAAATTCAGACGCCGGTACCACTTAAGCCCAAATTACATTGTTGACCTTAATGATGGAATTCCATTCAAGCACCTTCCTAATGGCATGAATACTGCTCAATCAACATATTCACCAGCGAGCTATTTCTAAAAATTTGACATGAACAAAAGGAAAGAATGTTACGTTTTTTTAAGACGGTGGTATAAATATAAAAAGACCACTATATAAGTGGACTTTCTTTAAAATGTTTTGTTTACAAAAGATGATAAACGGGCTTTTTGTTTCGTTCTTACTGGATTCGAGGACTAACTATTAGAGCACTGAGAGGAGCCTGCCAATATGATGGATAAGAATTATGTAAAAAAATTTAAATCTATTGCTTCACACGAAGGCATGAATATAGGGGACCCTTATACTTTTATTGACGACGTTGAAGTAGAACTAGCCGATCTTCTTGAAAACGCTTTAGATAATGAAGAACAGGCCATTAAAATACTAGAAGATCAACAAGAAGGTTTCGAAATACCCTTCTCAATAAAGAGAGCCTTTAATAACCATGATTATCTGGTGATCCACGGCAGCATTATTAAAGACCAAAAAAAATGCGGCAATAAGGCGTTTCCATATTTCTCAAACAGCTATAGTAAAATAGATTTCATAAAAAATGGAAACTATACAGAGCGCAAATTTATATACAAGGACTAACGCTGGCCATTTTCTTAAACCTGCTAGTCATATAAGACGGCATTTTTGAGGACAAAGTTTTAACGGGCAGCTCCCCGTTAGCCACTGAAGCCGAAAATTCCTATTACTCCCTGCTTTTTTTAAACACGTTTATTTCACGAACAAATTTTAGCTTTGATGCTTTGCAGAAACTTTGCGCTTCCCACATTCCTTAGTAAGGCCTTTACCCTCTCATATATTGCGTTTGCAATCTTAATCATTATTTCTTGGTGCTTATTTTGAAGCATATCAGTATGTGGTAATTACGACTTCTCACGATTGCCTAGTTATTCCTCTTGCCGCTAAGTTCCGTAGCTTTTTTGTGCCATTAACATAAATAACGATCTCTTACAGCTGCTTTTCAAACTGTAAATCATAAAAAAGAACCTTTAATCCACAGCAGATTAAAGGTTTGATGTTCTATTATGCTTTATCTGACTTTACGGTTGTGCTGGCGAGCGAAGTGTCCCATACCCGTACAGGTTTGTGTACGCGTGAACAAATTCGTTAAGCACGCACTCGCTTCTTGGACGGACTAGCCAGTCTCTAATTGGCATAAGCAGCCAGGTGGAGTCAAAGAACACCCTTGATGAAAAATCCAGCTTGTATTAACCCTTTAACGCCTTTGTTTCTATACCCGAAGAATTAGCTATGGACCGCTTCTTTTTCGCTTAAACCAAGTACCTGCGCTGTTGAAGCATGAATTTCATGCAGAAGCTCTGGGTTTTCCATTAGCGACAAGCCATAAGAAGGAATCATTTCTTTAATTTTCGGTTCCCATTCTTTCATTTGTTCAGGGAAACATTTTCTCAGCACTTCGAGCATGACATGAACGGCTGTAGAAGCACCCGGAGAAGCGCCAAGCAATGCAGCGATCGACCCATCAGCCGCACTGACGACTTCCGTACCAAATTGCAGTGTTCCTTTGCCGCCGGCCTCCGTATCTTTGATCACCTGCACCCGCTGTCCCGCTACGACTAAATCCCAATCCTCGCTTTTGGCATTCGGGATAAACTCACGCAGCTCTTCCATGCGTTTTTCTTTTGACAACATGACCTGCTGGATCAAATATTTCGTTAATGCCATCTCTTTTACGCCTGCCGATAACATCGTTAAGAGATTATCCGGTTTTACGGAAGTGACTAAATCAAGCATTGAACCGGTTTTTAAAAACTTCGGTGAAAAGCCGGCAAACGGCCCGAACAGCAGTGATTTTTGATTGTCGATAAATCGTGTGTCAAGATGCGGCACAGACATTGGAGGAGCGCCTACCTTTGCTTTGCCGTAAACTTTTGCATGATGCTGTGCCACAACGTCCGGATTTTTGCACACCATAAAGATTCCGCTTACCGGGAATCCGCCAATATGCTTCCCTTCCGGAATACCGGATTTTTGCAGTAAATGTATGCTTCCACCGCCGCCTCCGATAAAGACGAATTTCGCCGTATGGGATTCAACCGTACCGCTGTCAAGGTTCCGCACTTTCAATTCCCACGAGCCGTCGCTCGTACGTTTAAGGTCATTCACGCTATGGTTGTAGTGTACATCGACGTTTTTGCTTTTCAAGTGATCAAACAGCATGCGCGTTAAAGCGCCAAAGTTGACATCTGTGCCAGAGTCGATTTTAGTTGCCGCTATCGGTTCATCCGCTGCGCGGTTCTGCATAATAAGCGGAATCCATTCCATCAGTTTTTTAGGATCCTCGGAAAACTCCATCCCCTGGAACAGCGGGTTATTTGACAGCGCTTTAAAACGCTTTTTTAGAAACGTTACATTTTCTTCTCCCTGCACTAAGCTCATGTGGGGCAGTGGCATAATAAAGTCCTCTGGATTATGTAACAGCCCGCTCTTTACAAGGTAAGACCAAAACTGCATGGAAACTTGAAATTGTTCATTAATGTTGATGGCTTTGCTGATGTCTACAGAGCCGTCCGGTTTCTCGACCGTGTAGTTCAGCTCACACAGTGCCGCATGCCCCGTTCCCGCATTGTTCCATTCGTTAGAGCTTTCCTCTCCTGCTTTTGAGAGCTTCTCAAATACTTTGATGTTCCAGTCCGGTACTAATTCTTTCAGAATTGTTCCCAAAGTTGCACTCATGACTCCAGCACCAATTAAGATAACGTCTGTTTTAGCTTCTCTGTTGCTCATGTTTACCTTCCTTATCCCCTGTATTTGTAAAACCTTAGATGTTACAAAAAGCAAGGCGCCACTTAGAAACACACCTTTTCTGTTTCAATTCTAACTATATCATTATCTATTATAATTATTTATAGAAGGAAATATCCACTGTTTTCTGATAATTATAAGCTATTTAATAAGTTTTAAGCTACTCTTTTAGATCATAAGCCAGTTATTTTTTTTAAAAACCATAAATGAAGAGTTATGAAATGGTTTTCACTTCACCTGGCAGATCAAAACATTTCATACACCATATTTAAATTTCATGTAATAATTTTATGCCTTTTATAAAAAATATTACATGAAAAAGACAATTATTACGAACGTATGTGTGCTATAATAATAAAAAATACACCTATATAAGAGGAATTGTAAAATGAGTGTAGAGAAAATTCAGGAGATTAACAAACTAAAAGCGTTAATGAAAAACTTATTACAATATCGAGAATGTGACATCACGCATAACTTTAGCGGCCTGTCTCTGACATATTGTAATCAATTCAAAACATTCATCATTAAACATATAAGCAGCGGAGAAATCGAAAAACATCATGACATTGATACTTGTTCGTTAGCAATATATGAGAAGTTAAATAATGAGGTGAAAGAAGCTGCTGAATAAGTGTCTTTTTTAAAGCATCAGTATGGCGGAAACAGAAAGTTCCCGGTATCCCTCTGATCTTTTCACAGGCATCTGTTTTGCAGGTGTCCAGCCAGTGGAAGGCGTACTTATGATGCACCACAGTCGTTTAATACCCCGGTTCATTCAAATCGGCCTGATTTTGATTACGGTATTGGTACTGCAACATAAATTTTTTCTTTTTAGTGGTTTATCTTTTCAAGAGAGTGGGTAAAGCGTTAACCTGCCACCTCTTGATTTCTACATACTGATTGCTTTTGCTACGAATTTTCCTCGGCCTTTTCTGTTTTCTTATTCGAGAAGTATCTGTCATTCCATGCAGCTGTTTTTTTACGTTTCTGCCGCAATTGCATAAAATACATTAGACTTTTCCGTTTTTAATCTTCATTCAGTTTATACCTGATTAAACGGCCGCACAGGCCGTTTTTTACTGTTATTCGTTTAACTTTCTACAGCAGCGGATAAATGATTTGGGACGCGGTCTTTAACTTCAATATTACAAATCCACCCTTTTGCTGCGAAGTCATCCCGCAGCCTTTTTTATGTCGTTAATACGGAATGATCACCTTACTTTCTTAAACATACGACAGCTCCTTGTAAAGAAAATAGTTCTTTATTCGATGCAGCTAACTGTTATCGCAGACTAACTAGATGACAAAGATGCTTTTAGTAGACCCGTCTAGTGTCTCATATTTGGCGTATTTAAAGTCTTTCCTCTTCATGAGCCTGGCTTAATCTGCTTGTCAGGATTGCTGCTGTTAAAAAATTGTTTCCTGACCATCGTTTTTTTAATAATCATTTTTTCTATAAAAAAGACCTCTCTAACTGTCAAACTAACAGTTGAAGAGGTCGTTCAATCGCAGACTACGGAATTTTCCTTATCCTGCTTTACGGATCACTATTTTTTTGCCTTTTTTACGCCACTCTTTGTATTCAGCTGCTGCTGTGAACAGAACGTCTGTAGACGAGTTCAGCGCCGTTTCAAATGAGTCTTGTAAAACGCCGATGATAAAGCCTACCCCAACGACTTGCATCGCAATATCAGCCGGAATTCCAAACAAGCTGCACGCCAGCGGAATCAGTAATAAGGACCCACCGGCAACCCCTGAAGCACCGCAAGCACATACAGCGGAAAGTATGCTTAGGATGATTGCCGTTGGAATGTCTACTTCGATGCCAAGCGTGTGAACCGCCGCAAGCGTTAAAACAGAGATCGTCACAGCCGCACCTGCCATATTGATCGTTGCCCCTAACGGAATAGATACGGAATAGCTGTCTTTATCCAAACCTAAATCTTCACACAATCTCATATTAACTGGAATATTGGAAGCGGAGCTGCGTGTAAAGAATGCAGTAATGCCGCTTTCCTTTAAGCACTTAAATACAAGCGGATAAGGGTTTTGGCGGATCATTGCAAACACTATGATTGGATTCACAAAGAGCGCTACGAAAACCATACAGCCAATCAATACAGCAAGCAGTTTTCCGTAGCTAAGCAGCGATTCAAGGCCATTTGTTGTAATCGATTCAATAACCAGGCCCATAATTCCCAGCGGAGCAAACTTAATCACCCACGCCACGATTTTCGATACGGCATCTGAAAAATTCGAAATGAGCGTTTTGGTTGTGTCAGCGGCATTCTTTAGCGCCAAACCAAGAACAATCGCCCAAGCTAAAATGCCGATGTAGTTCGCATTCATAATAGCATTTGCCGGATTATCGACAACATTGAGAAGTAATGTTTTCAATACTTCTGTTACACCGCTGGGAGGCGCGACTCCTTCAGCGCCCTCTGCAAGCGATAAGCTGACAGGAAAAATAAAACTTGCAATAACAGCGATTAAGCCTGCCAAAAATGTTCCTAAAAGATATAGGACAATAATCGACTTCATATTGGTTTTGTGGCCGCTTTTATGCTGAGCGATGGCCGACATAACCAGCACAAGTACCAGTATTGGCGCGACGGCTTTTAAAGCACCGACAAATAAAGTGCCTAAAATGGCCACTGGTTTTGCTGCTTCTGGAATAGTGACAGCCAGAATAATACCGATGATCAAACCGACCAGAATTTGTTTAACCAGGCTCACCTGATTCCACTTCTGCAGTACACTTTTCATAGATGTTCCTCCTATTATCTTAAAATAAATTTATAAAATTGCTCCTAGCGAGCGGCTCTTTTATCATTCCACCTCAAAAGGACAACTGTCTTTCTCATAAATAATATTATAATTAATTTGAGATATATTACAATACTATTTACATTATTAAAAAATGTTGTAATTATCGGAACATTCAAACCAATAAAGCGATAGAAAAATTATTATGCGAATAATTTTTCTATCGCTCTTTATTATCTGAATAACATAATGTCCTTGCGGAGGGGCTGAGTGTCCACCTCAACCAGACATATATTCAAAGCCATAAACTGGAACAAGCCCTCTTATTCGTTTTTCATCGCAAATTTCAGTTTATTTTCCAATGGAATCCAGATTATCACAATAGCACATAAAGCAATCACGGAGCAGGCAGCAAACATGAATGAATAAGAGGTTAACTGCACGATAAATCCCATGACAAGACCCCCAAGCGAAAAGCCTAAATCATAAGAGGCTAAAAAGATGCCCAATAAAATATGCTTTGTTTCCTTTGGCACTGCAAAGGAAATATAGGTCGTTAAAGCTGGATACAGCATGGCCGCTGCTAATCCGTTAAAAACGGCAGCACTATATGCAAATATGCTTGCCACTGGAAGGATCGCCAGCAGGCTTGTACCAATTATAGAGCTGACTAGTATAAGGGAGATAAATTTTGGATGCCATTTTCCATCTGAGGGAATATGCTTGCGGAAAAAGAAACGGCTTGCGACTACCACAATGGCTTGCAGGAACAAATAAAAAGCCGGATTTCCCGTTCCTGTCGTCAGCATGTACAGCGGCAAAAAAGTTGTGATGGCTCCAAAAACACAGGCTCCGATAAGCATCACGATGGATGACAGGATTAAACCATGCTGACTGCGCGCTTCTTTGATTGCTGCAGCCATTTCACGGAATGTAAAAGAAGAGCCAATTTTCTTCTTTTTAGGCAACGGAGATCCTATAAAAAATAACAAAGGAAAAATCGCTAAAAGAAGAATGAATACCCATAAGTAAACAAGATCAAAGCTTGTCCATAAAAGTAGTGCCAGCGCTGGTCCGTAAAGCCCCGGCAGAACGGTGGATAAAGAATAAAGGGACATCCCCTGCCCGCGGTCCTGATCTTTTAATAATTCAGCAATGCCTATTTGCATGGACATGGAGAAAAACGCCGTTGTTCCTCCTTGCAGCACACGCACAATATACAAACTGTCCGGCCCAATCCATACATATAACAAAAGTGCAGCCGCGTGAACGAGCAAAAGCCACTGCATAATTTTAAATAAACTGTGTTTTTCGATCATCTGCCCGGCCCAGGGACGTAAAAACATACAGACAAGCATATACAATCCCATCATGATCCCAATTTCCGCTTCCTCATAGCCTCTTTCTGCTGCTTGCAAAGGGAAAATAATCGTTAATACCGAATTTGCTGTAAAGAAAAACGCAGCGAGTGCGTAGAGTTTTGCCATCTGTGCTGATAACGGCCGATACTTCACGATACAGTCTCCTTTTGGCGTGAATCTTGAATAGAGGCATCACGTTTAATGGATAAACGAGCATCGAGCAAGCGCCGGCTAGTTGGATGCACCATACGAGATAATTCCTTTATGTCCGCTACATATTCAATAATTTCGCCTTGTTCCATAACTGCGACTTCATCAGCAAACAATTTTACAGCATGTAAGTCATGAGTGATAAAAAGATAGGTAAGGTTCTGTGTTTTTTGAAGGCTTTTTAAAAGCTTTAATATGCTGACTTGTACCAATAGATCAAGGCTGTTAATGGATTCATCCAATACAATAAATGACGGGTCAGTGGAAATGGCACGGGCAATGGTTACACGCTGCAGCTGACCTCCGCTTAACTCATGCGGAAATTTTGCCGCGTCTGCCCTTTGCAGGCCGACCTGTACCAATAATTCTTCAACCTTCTGCTGTAAAGCTTCCTTTGACAGCGATAAATGAACTTGCATCGGTTCAGCTATAATATCCTTTATTTTCATACGCGGATTCACTGCACTATAACAATCCTGGAATACAATTTGTAATTCTTTACGCAGCTGCTTTTTTACGCCTGCCTCAGCTTTATGTATATTTTGCGCTTTAAACAGGATTTCTCCGGCTTCCGGTTCTTCTATGCCTAGAATTAGTTTTCCAAGTGTCGTTTTTCCTGAGCCACTTTCCCCGACAAGAGCAAGGCAAATGCCCTCTTTCAGCTTTAGATTCACATTCTTAACTGCTTGAATGTCTTTTTTTCTCCCAAACCAGCCCTGTTTTCGATAGCTTTTTGAAACATTTTTTATTTCCAGCATTCTTATCCCTCTTCTCTAACCCAGCAGCCAGGTTTATACTCATACAGCGGCCCTATTGTCGTTCCTTCCCAAGAATCAGCTAACTTTTCAAGGTCTCCATGCTCGTCTCTTGCAGCCAGTAATGCTTGTGTATAGGAGTGCGCCGGCTGTGCGAGTACCCACTCTGCCGGACCGTATTCTACAACGACCCCCCGGCGCATCACCGCTATGAAATCTGCCATTTTCGCAATAACGCCTAGATCATGCGAAACAATAAGCATGCTTGTTTTTGTTTTTTGATGAAAATGAAGCAGTTCATCCAAAATATCCATCTGTGTCATCGTATCAAGTGCTGTTGTAGGCTCATCGGCAATTAATAAATTAGGCTGCATACAAGCTGCAAGAGCAATCATGATCCGCTGCAGCATTCCGCCGCTCAGTTCATGCGGATAACGATCCAGCAGCTCGTCCTCCGGCAATTGAAAACGGGCCAGCTGTTCGGCTGCCCGCTTTCGTGCGTGATGTTTGGATATGCGTTCATGAGATTGTAATGTTTCAACAAAATGATCCCCAATTTTTACGATAGGATTAAACATGGCCATTGGATTTTGCATAATAAGTGATATCTCTTTCCCACGCAAATGACGCATTTCCCGCTCACTTTTTGCTAATAAAGAGGTACCTTTATATATAATATCACCCGTGTAACGCCGGTTTTGGCGAAACAGCTGCATAATTGCATTGCAGAGCATGGATTTTCCGCTGCCGCTTTCTCCGACGATCCCAACAATTTTCCCCTGGGGAACAGTAAAATTCACATGTGAGACAACTTCTTTTTCACTATTATCTGTTTGGATAAAAACGGATAAATCCCGTATTTCCAGCATGCTTCTTCCTTCTTTCTACTTCATTTTAGGATCTATGGCATCGCGTAATGTATCACCAAACCAATCAAAGATAAGGACCGTCAACGAGATCATAGCCCCTGGTACAAACATAAGCATCGGATTGCTGCTTAAATACATTTTGCTCTCGCTGATCATCATGCCCCACTCTGGCATTGGCGCTGTTACCCCCAGCCCCAGAAAAGACAATTCTGAAATCAGTAAAACTGTACTGCCTGTCCCAATTAACAGCAATAAAAGGATTTGTGGAAAAACAAACGGCAAAATATGGCGCTTTACGATTTTCACAGTGGGAACGCCAGTCATTTTTGCATATTGCACGTATGTACTTTCTTTCAAGCCCCGTACCATGTTTCGAATAATACGCGCATACCCTACCCAGGAAACAATAATGATGGCGATAAACATATTCCAAACGCCGCCGCCTAGTGCTCCTACAATAACAAGAGCAAAAATAAAATGCGGAATGGCCATTAAAATGTCGCAGGCACGCATAAGAACAAGATCCGCTATCCCGCCTAAATATCCTGCTGCAACACCAACAACCATGCTCAGTACAAGCGTCACAGCGAGGACCCCCAGTGCCGTAAACAAAGAAACGCGCGCTCCCATAATGAGGCGTGATAATACACAACGGCCTAAATGATCGGTGCCAAACGGGTAAGCGGCCGACATGCCTTGCAGTTTCATTGCCATATTGGTTGCATACGGATCATTTGGTGCCAGCCACGGTGCAAAAACAGCCGTACTAACAAGCAGTAAAACGATCATGCTGCTGATGATTAATGGAACAGATTTTTTCATCATATGTCGCCTCTCTTTAAACGTGCCCGGGGATCTACGATTGCGCAAAGCAAATCCGCCAGAAAATTAAATATGACGTACAATGTGCCAATGATTAAAATAAAACCCTGCAGCACAGCATAATCTCTCGCTGCCATAGACTCCACAAGATAACGGCCCACACCAGGAATCGCAAAAACCGCTTCAATAATCGCAGCACCGCCCAAAAGCCCTCCGCAAGTCATCGCCAGTGAAGTAAAAAGTGCCGGCAGTATTCCTTTAAGCACGTGTCTGCGAATAATAATAGATTCTTTTACTCCGCGCGCTCTTGCAAAAGCGATATGCGGCTTTTCTATTTCTTCCAGCATGCTTGTCCGGATCAGCCGAATATAATAAGGAATATAACCGAGAGCCAATGTGAATGCCGGCAAAACAGACTGTTCGATTGTGCCCCAGCCCATCAACGGCAGTATACCCCATTTTAAAGACACCACATAAACAAGAACAAAGCCCAGCCAAAAGCTTGGCATAGACGCAGTAGCGAAGACAAGAGCACGTGTAAACCTGTCCACCAAACCTCCCTGCTTCACTACCGACCAAATACCAATAATGCCGCTAATTGCGATAACGATAAAAAAAGCGGCTGCAGCAAGGCCCAGCGTAACTGAAAAGCGGCTCAGCAACTCCTCCGCCACGGGTGTTTTTGTGAGAAAAGACTGACCAAAATCCAATTGCACTGCATTCATCAGCCACAATCCATACTGAAAAAGCAAAGGTTTATTCAACCCTTGCTCTTCTCGTATCTCTTCAATTGCTTCCTCTGTTACAGGCAGATTATTAATCGCAAAATAAGCTTCTACCGGATCGACGGGTATGAGGCGAATAAGGAAAAAAGAAACCAGCGTCACACCCCAAATAGCAGCAAGCATGCTGCCCGCCCGCTTTAACAAAAAAACGCTCATATGTGTTATTTCACCTCATACGTGTTCAGCGGCACTTCGTATTGCTGCATAGAGAATGATAAGTTTTGAACACGTTTATTGGCTGCTAAATAATTGGTCCGGTAAGAGATCGGCATAAAAATTGCTTCCTCGTGGATAGTCTGCAAAATGTTCTCATATAATTTGCGGCGCTCTTCTTCATTTGTTGAACGGATAACTTTTGAAATGTTGTCTGTCAGCTGATCAGATGTCGGGATTCCTTTTTGTGCATAGTATCCGATTTGCTGTTCTCCGGCCATTGTACGGATATACATATGAGGATCATATGGAACGCCCCATGTATCGTTGGCTATTAAATTGAATTCCCCTTTTTTTGCCCGGGCGATCATCAATTGCCATTCCTCGCCGATTAATTGTACATCAATCCCTAATTCACGCCATGCGCCTTGTATATACTCTGCAATGGCTTTATCCACTTGCTCATTGCTGTTATAAGGCATCACCAATGTTAACGTTTCGCCATTCTTCGTGCGGAACTCATTGCCAGGCTCAAGTTTCCACCCGGCTTTTTCTAACAGTTCGATGGATTTGTCTGTATCGTATTGATAAGGATCAAGTGAAATATCACTGTACGGATAACCAGGCGCAAATAAAGACTGTGCTTCTTTTTCAAGATCGTTTAACACATGTTCAATAATAGTTTTCCGATCAAGTGCGTGCTGCAGTGCCAGCCTTACATTTTTATCTTTTGTCGCGCCGTATGTCGAATTAATCGCTAAAATGCGCGTTGAAAGCGGATCTGAAATTTTTGTTTCATACTGCCCGCTCTGTGCCAGTGTTTGATATTCAATCGGAGCAAGCTGGCCGCTGCCAAAGATCAAATCAATGTCACCGTTTTGAAGAGCCATCGTACGTGCCTGTGAATCTGGAATCACTTTGACGATTACTTTTTTAAGCTTCGGCTTTTCTCCCCAGTAGTTTTCATTACGTGAGAATTCTGCGTGACTGTCTTTTTTATAATCTGTTAAAACCCATGGGCCTGTCCCAACCGGCGCTTTGATTCCGTTTTTTGTTCCATCTTCTAGAAAAGCGCTGTCTGCAAGCATACGCAATGGACGAATTAACGTCAGTTCTTGCAGGAATGGATAATATGCTTCTTTCAACTGAACTTTTACGGTTAATTCATCTACTGCTTCAACGTGGTCGATGATCGCTACCGCTTCGAGCCAGCTGTGAGCAGCGCTGTTTTCAAGTACGGCATCAAAATTTCGTTTAACGTTTTCAGCCGTAAGGGTTGTGCCATCTGAGTAAAGAACATTTTCACGCAGCTTAAACGTGTACGTTTTACCGTCTTCTGAAGTTTCCCAAGACGTGGCAAGTGCCGGCTCTATTTTGCCATTTTTACCATATGTAACAAGTGGATCATACAGCATTGCCTGCGCAAACATTTCGTTCTCTGCATATACATGCGGATTCCCCGAGCCAATATCTTTTGCCCAGGACATCGTTAATACATCGGATCCTGTTGTTTCTGAGTTACTGTTCCCCTGTTCTTTTTCCGTGTTGCTACATGCAGCAAGTACGCCAACTAATAAAACAAGTATTAAAGTGAACCAATTTTTCATGACCCTTCTCCTTTTCCCCTTCAACAATGATTATCATTATCAATTATAATGCATATCATAAATTGTTTTCATTTGTTTGTAAAGGTCTTTTTTCCTGTAAGTGCGAACTAATTTACGATACTGAAAGAATGCTAGAACTAGTGGAGTTAAATGGAAGTAGGATAAAAAACTTTTTAATAGCTTGCATTTTCAAAAAATACGTTTAGTCTCCTGCCTGCCATTACTCTATTGAAGCCTTATACCTGCAGTGCTACAGTTAAACATGTAATCAATCAAAATAAAGACAAGGAGGCTGAAACAATGAAATACTACGTGGTAGATGCATTTGCAGAGAAGTTGTTTGAAGGGAATCCTGCCGGGGTTTGTATTATGGAAAGCTGGATTTCTGACGGTCTGATGCAAAACATTGCAGCTGAAAACAACCTTTCAGAAACCGCTTTTGCTGTTAAAGAAGGAGACAGCTATCGATTAAGGTGGTTTACCCCATCTGAAGAAATTGACTTATGCGGGCATGCGACACTTGCCACAGCGTTTGTAATTGCGAATTATTATGAACATGATGCAGAGCGGCTTACCTTCCAGACGATGAGCGGAGAGCTGGCAGTAGAGAAAAAAGGAGACCTATATGAGCTGGACTTCCCAAGCAGAATGCCGGAAGAGGTCCCGTTAACAGAGCAAATGATAGAAGCCCTTGGTGTGACGCCTGTAGAAACGTATATAAGCCGCGATTTGATGTTTGTCCTCGAAAGTGAAGAAGCTGTTCAAAACGCAGCACCCAATTTTTCTAAACTAAAAGAACTGCCGGACGGAGTGGGTGTTTCCATTACGGCAAAAAGTGAAAAATATGATTTTGCATCCCGAAGCTTTTTTCCAAAGTTAAATGTCAATGAAGATCCTGTATGCGGCTCTGCTCATTGCAACTTCATTCCTTTCTGGGCAAACCGTTTGGGCAAACATGAACTGACAGCAAGGCAGCTTTCCAAACGGGGCGGAACATTATACTGCAAGCTGGAGGGTGACCGGGTTAAAATCGCCGGCAGAGCGGTTCTGTACTCCATTGCGGACCTGCAAATCAGGCTATAAACTGGCCTGTACATATAATACAAAACATGGGTGAAAAATGATTTATGATTCTTCACATCTCCTTTTAGCGGTTTTTTCTCATCCAGAACAAAGCAGGAAAGGATCAACAGAATGAAAAAAGGTATTTTACTCTTGATCATCGCCACCCTTCTATGGGCAGGCAACTATATATGCGGCCGTTACTTAGGGCCTGCTTTACCCGCAACACTATTGAATACGATACGCTGGGCTATCTCAACCTTAATTCTCTGGGGGTTACTAGCACTGAATAAAAAACAGCTTCCTCTCATCGCAAAATGGAAAGAATTTTTCATATTAGGCTTCTTGGGCATCTTTGCTTTTTCCACCTTAAATTACATAGGATTAAAGTCGATTAGTGCCTCACAGGCGGGCATGATTTCAGCAGGCATTCCCATTGCCATCTTATTTTTCACCCCCTTCTTTCTTAAGGAGAACATAAAGCTAAAGGCCTGGATTGGTGCAGTAGTATCCATATTGGGCGTGATTCTGCTTGTCTTAGGCAAACAGGGAGCTTCTTCTGAAGGGTCAATTACGGGCGAAGCCGCCATCCTTTTATCCTGTGTGGCCTGGGGCATGTATACCGTTCTCGGCAAAAAATACGGAAGGCAGATCGACCCGCTGACTATGACAGCAGGAGCCGCTTTTTACGGTACCCTGCTCAGTGCCGTCAGCTGTATCGGAACAGTGGATACAGGAGCGATTCATATGACGCCAACTGCATGGCTTTGTATCGTATATGTGAGTACCTTTGCGTCCGTAGCAGCATATTTTGCTTGGAACGCAGGCGTAAAAATCGTGGGGGCCGGACGCGCAGCCCCCTATATTAACCTGCTTCCTGTCTGGACGGTCCTCTTAGGAGTTCTGCTGCTGCAGGAGCAAATATCAGGGCTGACCTTGGCTGGCGGAATCATTACCATCCTGGGAGCGGTTTTAGCCAGCTTATAAATACGGTCTTTTCTTTTATATTTAGTAAAAGGGCATGTTTTGACTTTTCGAAACATGCTCTTATGTTTCTTCTCAAGTATGTACTTTGAGAAATGAAATTTACTATTTTCCTAAAAGTCAATATACACCAGTATAAACAACTATAGGTTATACATATGAAATCTTTTTCGAATGGCTAAAAATCTACTAAAACCGCACTTTAACGGTGAATTTCCGGAACAGTATCAGGAGCCGCCCAGCCTTCAATAAGAAATGAGCCCCCTGCCTGACTGCGGCGAAACCAGTTATAAAGGCTCTGGCAGATTAACAGGCAAAAAAGCGCTTGTTAGAGGCTGGCCGTGCGGCTGCGATTGCTTATGCCCGCGAAGGTGCAGACGTTACGACCAACTACCTGCCTGTGGAACAGCCGGATGCAGAAGAAGTTAAAAAGCTGATTGAAAAAGAAGGCCGGAAAGCAGTTCTAATCCCGGGCGATCTGCGCAGCGAGGATTTATGGTTGAAGAAGCCAACAGCGAGCTTGGCGAATGAGATATCCTGGCGCTCGTTGCTGGTAAACAGCAGACTGTAGAAGACATTATGGATCTTTCGACTCAACAAATCCAAGCGACATTCGAAACAAACGTATTTCTCTGTACTGGACCGTAAAAGCAGCGATGCTTCGTTTATCAGCAGGAGCATCGATTATTACAACCACCTCTGTTGAAGCCTTTAATCAGTCACCGATGCTGTTAGACTATGCAGCAACGAAAGGCACGATTATGAACTTTACAAAAGCATTCGCCAAACAAGCGGCCTCGAAAGGTATCCGGGTAAACTCCGTTGCACCGGGCCCATTTGGACAACTATCCAAATTTCTGGAGGACAGCCGGCCGAAAACATTCCAAAGTTCGGTCAAGGAACTCCGCCTACCCTGCTGCGGCGCGCGGGACAGCCGGTAGAACTATCAGACGTATATGTATTCTTAGCTTCTGATAGCCAGCTACGTTACCGGCCAGATCTATAGCGTAACCGGCGGGATGCCCGCTGCCTAAGGGATCTCTTTTTATTTTCGAATAATATACAAAGCGGCGAATAAGTACCGCTTTGTTTTATGTTGAGTTAAAAAGCAGGAGGTGTCACTGAAAATAAAATACTGACTTCATGGCTGGCTGCGTTTGTCCACCTATGCTCCGTGTGGGCTGGAATTTTAACACTGTCGCCTGTCTGCAGCTCATATTCATCCCCTAACAGCGTTAAACCGATTGGTCCCTTTAATACAAACGCGACTTCTTCCCCTTTATGAGAAAGCGGCTTTTCAGATGAATGGCTGCCGGGGGCCAAGCGCATTATGGCTGTGGCAAGCTGACTCGTAAAGTCAGGCGAAACCAATTCATAATGAAGTCCGTCAATCACCATTTGCTTGCGGTCTTCCTTCCTTACAATCAGCTCTTTTGCATTAATCTCTTCCATAAGAAATGTAAAAACCGGTACATCTAACACTTTCGACAGAGATTTCAGTGTGTGAATGGATGGATTGGCACCGCCTTTTTCAATCTGACTTAACATTGAAGGCGTAATCTCTGCCCGCTTCGCCAATTCCCTTAAAGAAAGACCCAAATTTTTTCTTAATTCTTCTACTTTTTGACCAATGGAAGATCGGTTCATGATGCACCTCTTATTAAATTATATTTAATTTTTTAATTTTTATTGAACAAGTTATTTTACCTGTGTTAAATTAAAATTAACATATTTAATGAAAATGAACAATTAATGGAGGGGCTACATGCTTGCTTTTATCATAATGACGCTGTTTGTAGTAATGAGTCCAGGGGTTGATACCGCCCTGATTACAAAGCGTACAATGGCTGATGGGCGAAAAGCCGGATTTCAGATGGCGGCAGGGATTACAGCCGGTTCTCTTGGCCACACAATTGCAGCGGCATTAGGCTTATCTGCTCTCCTCGTACAATCTGCTATTGCCTTTAGCCTGATTAAATGGGTCGGTGCTGTGTATTTAATTTATCTGGGGGTCACTGCTTTGCTGCCGAAGAAAAAAGAACCTGCACAAGAAAAGCGAGGGCCTACAAAACAAAGATCCGCTTTTCGGGAAGGTCTGCTTTCCAATCTCCTTAATCCAAAAGTAGCGGTATTCTTTTTAACCTTTTTGCCTCAATTTGTTACGAGTTCGGATCGTGCTATGATAGATCTTTTTCTGATGGGCTGTACGTATGCCCTGCTGTCTATTGTCTGGTTTGTGGTGTATGTTTTCTGCCTCCACTTTATCCGCGAATGGCTGTTGTCCCCTGCTGTGCAAAGCTGGACGGAGAAAGCAACAGGAATCGTATTAGTTGGATTTGGCATCAAGCTGTTATTCACAAAAGCCGATTCCGGATAAAGTTTATCCAGCGTTCTAACAGCTAAGCTAAAGCAGTTCTCTTCCGTATTAAAACCCCCGCTTTAGCGGAAATAAAAAAGACCACTTAAAAAAGCGGTCTACTTTAATGGAGCCTTTGTCAAAAAGAGTCAGCAAGGGTTCTTTCTTCTACTCTCTCCTGCGTATCCATGCTGTTTACTCGGCGGGTCTTGGACCCGGATCCATGCCAGAACTCTGCACGGTCATAACAGGGCGAACCGTCATATCTCCATTCACACGGACCTGGCAGGATAAGCGGATATTGTCTTCCACCAGTCCTTTGTCATCAAACGCTTTTTTCTCGATATTGGTTAAATCATCAAAATCGCCTTCCAAAATTTCTACCCGGCAGGTTGTACACCTTGCTTTTCCTCCACATCGGTGAAGAATTCCTACTCCATTATCTTCTAACGCCAGCACCAGCTTCTTCCCTGCTTCCACTTCAAATGTACCTTCTCCTACTACCGTTATGTTCGGCATCATTTTACCTCCTTTAATCAGCGTGTTGAAAAAATCTGCACTTCGTCTACCTTCTCATAAGTTCATTATCTCCAATGAACGCGTCTCTTAAAAACAAAAATACCTTTCAGCTGCTTTTTAGGTATACAATACCCCTTTTCAACTGAAAGGTGTTATTTTCTTGATTAAAAAGTGCTTTGTTCTGAAGATTATATTTAAACAAGATCTCCAGCTGCAGTCATGGAACCCTTTTGAAGGTCATCGGAAAATACACTGTAGGCAATGACTTTATTCTTATATTGCTTCACCACATCAACATGGTCCTCGTAGCGGTAGACAAATAACCGGACATCATTGCGGCCCCTTTTCGTATCGACTACAAATGGAATCCCGCCGTTTTCCGGTTGCAGAAACAAAGATTCATTCCCCGGAAAAATATAATATTTTTTTAAAACAGACGCTTCATTAAATTGTTGAATCACTTGTGCTTTTTCTTCGCCTTCCAGGCGTGTCCCATCAAGCGTAATGGACGTGTTTTCTTCACTGAGTTTGGCATGCATCTCATACTTACGGATAAGCCGTTCCACTGCGCCAGTTGGAAGGCATGTTACTAATATTTTAAACAGACCGAATACCACTGTTAAAAGCAGAGCAGTCGTTGACATCTTCATCATCTCCATTTTTATTTTAAACATAAAGGTGCCTTTTATTCTCTGTTTACTATCATACTAGATTTCCCCAAAAAAGAACCAGCCAATTTATCTCTTTTTAGACCATCCAATATAAAGAATTGGATTGTTTATGTTTGCGGCAAGGATTGAACCGCCTTTAAAGCTTCCGCAAACCGTCCAATTCCCTTTCGGATGGCTTCGGGTTCTTCCCGCCCGAATGTGAATCGGACATAACCTGTTTTTGAACCCATAATACTGCCCGGCACAAAAGCGACGCCTCTTTTCATAGACTCATTTAACAGCCCATATTCATCGACTTCTTCTTTTAATTTGCACCATAAGTGGATACCACCTTGCGGCACGAAAAATTCCACTTGGTCTCCTAGAATCTTTGTCAGACTTGACGTTATTTCATTTCTTTGCGCTTCTAATTTTCCCCTCAACGTTGCAATATGATCGTGAAATTGCTCTGATCCTAGAAATTCTTTCGCTACCCATTGTGGAAAAACACTGTGGCCAAAATCAACCTGCTGTTTGGCATCAGCGAGCCGCTGAATAACCGTGCTTGGGCCAATCACCCAGCCGATCCGAAGCCCTGATGCGACAATTTTGGATAATGAACTCACATACAGCACATTTCCGTTCTCATCCATTGATTTCAGCGTCGGATGCACTTCTCCACTAAAAGACGTTAAGCTGTACGGATCATCTTCAATAACTGGAATACCATATTCGGCTGACAGCTCGAGCACTTTCCGGCGTCTTGCCTGAGACAGGACCGCCCCGCTCGGGTTTTGGTGGTCTGGATTCAAGAAAACCATCCGGATCTTATGCTTTTTATGAAGATCCACCAAATTTTGAGGATTCATGCCCTGTTCATCGACAGGCAGATGAAACGTCTTTAAGCCGGCAGACTGAAAAATCGGCAGAGAATAGCAATAAGAGGGATCCTCTATTGCGACAGCATCTCCGGGCTTGAGCAGGCATTGGATAATCAAATGGAGAGCCTGCTGGGCACCTGAAGTAATCAAAACAGAGGCTGGGTCCGCCTTAATCCTTTTGTATTCTTCAACATGAGCACAGATGGCTTCCCTTAAGGGTTCGTTTCCTTGCGGATGATCATAACCAAGGTAACCAGTAAAAGGCTGGCGGGAAAGAATCTCTTGAAATTCGGTATTCGGAAACAGCGCCGCAGTGAGTTCGCCGCTGGCCAGATTAATCAAATCGTTTTTGTATGTTTCTGTGCGGATACGCTGAACCATAGGAAGATTCGGTAAAAAAGAACCGTCTTCTACATAGCGGCCCCAGTTCGGGACCCGCTTGTGGGCAATCCCCCAAATGTTTGTACTGACTCTGGTGCCGCTTCCCTTTTTTCGTTCAACCACACCTAAAGACTGTAATTCTTCATAAGCCGCCACAACGGTACTTCTGTTCACTTGCAGCTCACTGGCCAAGGCGCGTTCGGAGGGCAGCAGGCTGTCAGGTGAAAATGTGCCTTCAGAAATTCCCTGCTCTATGTAATCTGCAATCTGCTTGTAGATCGGTTTTTTATCCGTCCGGTCCGGTCTCCAGTCCATGTATGTTCCCTTCTTCCCTGATGTCCTTTTTCATTGTTTATATAAAAAAGAGCAACAATCAAAACCTTTTTATCACTAATTTTATTTTAAACCTTAAGCCGTGTAACCATCCACTTTTATCATTTTTCACCCCCCCACTTTATGCGCTGTTGTATGTAAGTAATAGGCTCTGTTACATAATTATCTTGACTGTTTAGCAAAAGAAAAAGGACCTTGTAGGGTCCTTTAGCTGTTCTTTGTTGAGCTGACACCCTCGTTCGTTGAAGAATGTACCGGGAAACAAAGTTACAAAATTCCATAAATCAAGATGGTCATCCATAAATAAATTCGTCTAACTTACTTTCCCTAGCCCTTTATCGCTTTATCAAGACAGATAAGTCACCCTCGAAAACTTTTTCTTCTTTATGGTTATAAGTAGATAACAATACGGTAAGGATACCCGTTTCCTTTTTTGCTGCCTGCTTATCTATAACTTCAACAATGATATGTAATTCATCTCCAGGATAAACGGGTTTTACAAATTTAATGTTATTCATCCGTGTTCCAGCAATAACATCCTCACCGTAGAATCCTTCTTCAACCCAAAGCTTAAATGAAATGGCCAGCGTATGTATACCGGAAGCAATAATTCCGTTAAACCTTCCCTGACTTGCTTTTTCCTCGTCCATATGCATATATTGGGGGTCAAATTCACCTGCAAACCTCATAATATCCTCTTTTGTTAATTTGAATGATTTCGTTTGGAACACCTGTCCAATTGTAAACTCATCTAACTTCATTTCTACACCTCTATTTTGTAATGGTTGAACTCGGTTATGCCCGCGCTGCATACTTAACGAGCGGAAAATAACACCAAGCTTTCTTTCGATATAATAACCTGTTAATTTTAAAAAATTAGTATAGTAAGCCAAACAAAAAAAGAAAAGCCTATAAAACTGGCTTTTCTATCACTGTATCACAATAAAGTCGGTTAAAATAAAACAGTTTCTAACTGTAAGATCTATTTCCGCTTTTTCTTAGATTCATCAAGTTCAACAAATTGGGGATAGAAATGAAATAAAATTAGCCCTGAGAACCCAAGGACAGCAAGAGTAATGATCCAGCTACCGATTGAATTCTCCTGGACGACTGCTGTGCTCAAAGCTAGTGCTACAACGCCAAAACCCGCCAGTACACCCTGTTTTGCGTACATAAATAGCAATAGAATAAAAGCGCTGATCCTTTCTAATGTCCCTCCTGTGTTACATTCCTTAAAAAATTGAATGATAAATAGGACAAGATTCCATGAAATTAAAATTGTGATTCCTGCTGCAAAAATTAAATCGTATAAACCTGCAAACATATTAATCTCCTTACAATGTTTGTGTTCACTAACACATTTAGCGTTCTTTGCGTTACGGTGAATGCAAAATCTAAATGGCTTAAACGAATCGTCAAAATCCCTTTTAACAGATTTACGGTCATGATGCTGTTCACTTTAAACGGGACTACTTTTTTACTTTTGGACTGTACGCACAATATCTATCTTACACCAGATTCAGCAAAATAACACCCGCCAGGATCGATAAGATGGAAAAAATCTTCCTTCTGCTCCGCGATTCTCCAAATACGAAAATACCAATTAATGTGGTACTTACAATCGTCAGCCCCGCCCAAACCGCAAAGACAACGCCTACTTCTAAATATCGGGCAGATAATGACACAAAATAAATACATGTAATAAACAGCCCAAAAGCACCAATTGTCGGCTTGATTACTTTAAAGCCATTTGACATCTTTACACATAGCTGGCCTGCAACACCCAATAAAATGCTCAGGCCCAAAAACACATACCCCATTATAAACGTTCCCCTTCCAGTGATGATTTTGTTCCAGGCTTCGTATTGATAGCCACGGCACCTACGACAATTAAACCAATGCCAAGTAATTTAACCGCGGATATACTCTCATGAAACAAGAGAATCCCCAGAAGGGTAACCAAAGCTGTTCCAGTTCCTGCAAAAACAGCATTCACAATCCCTACTTCGCGATTTGCCGTGATGAAAATATAAATTGCAATAGATAAACAATAAAAGAAAATCGCTAAAACAGTTGGCACAAAAACAGTAAATCCATCCGCCAGGTTAAGAAAAGTGACCCCAATGACTTCAAATAGGATGGAGAGGAGTAATAAGCTATAATAAGCCATATATAAAAGCCCCATTTCAAGGAAGTGTATGTAGTTGAATAATCTTAAATCAATCGAATACTTTGTTGCTGTGGCAGAATACGGCACGTTGACCAAGGCAGCCCATCATCTTCACGTTACGCAGCCTGCTTTAAGCAAACAAATAAAGTTATTTGAGAACGAACTTGGATATAAGCTGTTTGAACGCTCTCATCAAGGGATGAAGCTTACAGACAAAGGAAGGAACCTGTATGAAGATATTTCTCCCCTGTTGCTTGCTCTGAAAAATAAAATGAAGGAACACAGTGTAATTAAAAACATCCGCTTCGGCGTCTCTCCTTTTCTGGCCACCTATTACCTTCCTGAGTTAGAAGCAGAACAGAAGATTAAAATCGATTTTACGGTGACACGGGAAGAATGCAGGGAATTTCTTCCCATGCTTGAATCAGGGAGGATCGATGCTGCGATTGTGCAGGAATACGCTTCCTACCCGGGTCTTTTTTCAAAGTTTCTTTACGAAGAAGAGTTCCAGGCCGTGGTGCCTAAAGGGCATCCTTTAACCGAAAAAACATCTATACATATAAAAGACTGCTTGAATTATCCGCAGGTTTTGCCGCCGGAAGACAGTCAGTTGTATCGTAATATTCAGTTATTTATAAAAGAAAAGAACATCGACCCAGTGAAAATTGTTTGCATGCCCTATCACACTATTATTGATTATGTGATGAAAGGATATGGGATTACCTACCTTCCTGCGCTTATGATTGAACATCTGTCTTACAAAAATCTGCAGTTTATTCAATTAGAAAACAAAGAGCTGATCAGAAAACTATATCTTTTTGCAAATAGCCGCCACGTTTTTGATATAGTCTGGCAGCAGTTACAAAAAGAACATTCTTTGTAGTTATTTTAGCGGCTTTAGGACATCAGAAAAATTGACCAATCGATATAAAGGTATAACTTAAAGTTATACCTTTATGGTCATTCCTTTTTAGAATTGATTATTCGATAGAAAAGTTCCAAAGATCCTTATCATTTGTTTAACTAAAAACCAGGTTAATTTTAAAATATAGAAGACCAGCTCTTTAGCACTAGGTAATAATATGAGATAATATGATATAATACAGTGATTATGGTTGCATTTAGGAGGCAAATATGGACGATTTATTAAAATTAAAAGATAAAACGATTGTTATCATGGGCGTAGCAAATGAGCGAAGCATTGCTTGGGGAGTAGCAAAATCTCTTCACAAAGCGGGCGCAAAACTTATTTTTACATACCGAAAAGAACGTTCACTTCAGAAACTAGAAAAGGCTTTAGCTGCTACCAACATCGAAGCAGAATTGATTGTTCCATGTGATATCAACAGTGACGAAAGCATTCAAGCTGCTTTTTCCCGCATCGGAGAAAAAGCAGGTACCATTCATGGCGTTGTTCATTCCATCGCTTTCGCACATGCAGAAGATCTAAAAGGCGCGTTCATCGACACGTCCCGCGACGGTTTTGCGTTCGCGCAGGATACAAGCGCTTATTCCCTAATCGCGGTAGCGAAAGCAGCAAAACCTTTTATGACAGAAGGCGGCTCTATTATCGCGATGAGTTACCTTGGTGCTGAACGTGTGGTTCCAGGCTACAATGTAATGGGTATCGCTAAAGCATCGCTTGAAGCTTCTGTTAGATATTTAGCAGAAGATTTGGGCGCAAGTGATATTCGAGTAAATGCTATTTCGGCTGGTGCTGTTCGCACTTTAGCGGCAAAAGGCATCCCATCTTTTAATGAGATTCTTCATCAAATCGAAGAAAAGGCACCGCTTAGAAGAAACGTCACACAAGAAGAAGTCGGCGATATGACTTTAGCGATGCTGAGCCACCTTTCAAGAGGCGTTACAGGCGAGATCGTATATGTGGACTCTGGCTATAACATTCTCGGTTAATCTTTAACCATAGATGCTCACCCTTTAAGAGTGAGTGAATCTTGAATATATGGAGCCCATGTATTTCAAAAAAATGAAAAAATCCACCAAGGTATAAGCTGCCTTGGTGGATTTTTTTATCCGTTCGTTTTTCCACTTTCTTTTTCAATAGCCAGTCTCAATACCAATAACGCAAGCAGGATCGTGAGCGGCGTCATGAGCAGCTTTTCTAAATCAGAATTGGACGCAGCATTGCCCGCTGAATTCAACGCCATAATTCCAAACATGGTCCATAAACCAACATTTACGGTTTTCTTGAATCTGCCTTTTAGAAAATAGCCTAATTTCATAGCAACAATCAAAATAAATGCCGTTTGTACCAGGATCGATATCAATTCAAAAATGATGAAATCTTCCTGACTCTTTAAGCGTCCTCCCCAGACAAAACCATACGGCAGGATGTTCAAGACGATCAAAATATGCATAAAGAGTGCTGCTGTGTTGATGGCAAGTATGATATTCCCTGCCATCCGCGTGCCAGGTACTGTTTTCATCGTGCCTCCTCATTCGATTCGAACATGTTTAATCACACTCAGCACGTAACTTCAAGAATGCAATCGATCATCGTCTGTTTTGCTTATATAGGCAGTGCTATTATTTTTTTAAAGGCGACCCCTATAACGCTTTCCCTGCTTTAAGTCCTTTTCAGTGTATTCAGCTGCTAAGAGTTTATGTTTAAAAGGACTGCTGGCGGCAAGCAACCGTGAACATGCTTATTACCAGGCCAGTCGAAGGATGTTTCGTACATCCTCTTCATGCAGTTTTACAAAATTGCCAAGCGGCCCTCTCTCCGTGCCCTTTTTCGCCATTTCATCAATGCGGTCATCGCCAATGTCTACCTGTCTCAAAGAAACAGGCATGCCGATCGAATGGAAAAACTGCTTTGTTTTTTCGATGCCTTTCAGCGCTGTTTTTTCAAGATCATTCAAGTCGATTTCTACATCCCATACTCGATGCGCAAATTGAGCAAAACGGTTGAGATCATGTTTGTATACATACGTCATCCATGCCGGGAATACGATCGCAAGCCCCGCACCGTGGGCAATGTCATAAATGCCGCTGATTTCATGCTCGATGTCGTGGCTTCCCCAGTCACCTACACGCCCTGTGCTTAACCAGTCGTTGTGAGCAACCGTTCCCGCCCACATGATCTCTGCACGCGCATGATAATTCTCGGGCTCATCCAAAACCGCATGTGCATTGTTAATAATGGTTTTTAGTGTTGCTTCACAAAGCCGGTCTGTCAGTTCCACGTTTTTCTCATTCGTAAAATATCTTTCCAGTATGTGGGCCATCATATCCGTTATACCGCAGGCCGTTTGATAAGCCGGCAACGTATATGTAAGTTCAGGGTTTAAAATGGCAAATTTCGGTCTCATCGAAGGGTGCCCTGTTGCTCTTTTATACCAGCCGTCCTCCGCCGTAATAACCGTACCATTACTTGTTTCACTTCCCGCAGCCGGAATGGTAAGAATGACACCGAGCGGCAGGCACTCTGTAACAGCACTTCTTCCCGTAAAGAAATCCCATACATCTCCCTCATATTTCACACCAGCGGCAATTGCCTTCGCAGAATCAATGACGCTTCCCCCGCCTACAGCTAGAATAAACTCAATATCGTGCTCCCTGCATAGTGAAATACCTTGCCGAACAAGACTCACTCTCGGATTAGGCTGTACGCCGCCTAGTTCAATAACCTGGATTCCCTGCTCCCGCACGGACTGCATAACTCTATCGTATAAACCGCTTTCTTTAATGCTTCCCCCGCCGTAATGCAAAAGCAGTTTTTTGCCGTATGCAGCAGCTTCTATTCCCACTGCTTGTTCCTGCCCTTTTCCAAAAATAACTTTTGTAGCGTTTTGAAATACAAAATCCTGCATTTGTGTATCCTCCCCTAATGTGAATGATTTCCTTAAAACGAGCATTTTTATCGTATCACCAAATTGGCAAAAAGTAGAGGGACCCTTTTCCCGTTCTGCACGCAGCAGGTTGATTTTATTTTTCATTTTTCAAGTAGTGGTATATATCCAATTGGCTTTTTGTCTTTATAAATTAAATAAACTGCCTTTACGCTGGCTGATCCAGCTGGCAGAGTTCGCTTTACTGTTATTGTCCCATCATTCTTTTAAACTGTTATATAAGAAAACACCTCCAAGTTGTTTTCCAGGTAATTACATGCCCGGTTTCAACTTGAAAGTGTTTTGATTTGTTTTATTCTACACTGTCGTTCTTTGTATTACAAATAATAGTCTTTAAAAATCTACAGTTATTTTTTTAGCTTTTTCAATGACATCTCCATTACCGTGAACGGCATCACTTGTTAAAATGTCGACAGAAGTGATGTCATTTCCATCCTCAAGAATAAAGCCCATGTTGCCTTTTTTAATATTGTTTCCTTCCAGGTCTCCAGTTAACTCTTCAAGGTAAATATCGTCTTCCCACGTTTTATGCTCACCTTTGCTTGTCTGAATAAAAGCGACCGGTGTAAACTGCACAGTCTCATTAGATGTGTTGCTTACTTCAACAGAGACTTTAACGAAATCAAATTCTTCATCATGTGTATAACCATGGAAAAAGTCAATCATGCTGTAATCCGGAACGAAATGGACCACTTTCACATCTTTGATAAGCATCTCAACAGATCCCACTTGTACGGTTTTATTTACTTTTTTATATGCTTCGAGTGTCAATTCTCCTTTTGCATCCGTTACCGTCTCGCCGACCTTTACTAAGTTAATGTCATCCGTTATCTGTGCACTTGGAACATAAACATCTTCATTGGTGGCTAAATCTGCTGTTTCTGTCTGATCAGCTGTTTTTGTTTCTGCCTGTTCTTTAGAAGCTGCGTCTTCTGTTTCCGCACCTGCTGAACAGCCTGCAAGAAGCATCAAAACCAGTCCTAGATACGATAACTTTTTCAAAAGAATCCTCCCCTATATCTTCAGCTTCATAAAAGGACCCGCTGTCTGTCATAAGAACAGCGGGGCTTTTACTAATGGGTGCTTTTATTTATTTTCTGTTTCACCTAAAAGATCAAAAATGATTTTTGCCTGGTCGGTATTTTCAATTTGTCCGGCAAAGCGCTCTTTGTAAGGTCCATAAGCATAAACTGGAACATCTTCTCCAGTGTGGCCGCCTGTTGTCCAGCCTGTATGGGAACGCTCATTAAAGATTTCTTCAATCGCATTATCGATTTCTGTTACGTTTTTGGAAGCTGCTGCTTTTTCAACCGATTGAATTTCTTCTGCTGTTAGAGCCAAAAGATTTTGA
The DNA here is from genome assembly GCF_022668875.1 of Domibacillus sp. PGB-M46. Taxonomy (GTDB): domain Bacteria; phylum Bacillota; class Bacilli; order Bacillales; family Domibacillaceae; genus Domibacillus. Next base: position 50,943 of record NZ_JAKGCR010000020.1, read on the forward strand.
TCAATATTCGCTTTTAACGTTTCTTCCACATTTGCACCTTTTGCAATTTTATCTGCCATAAAGTCAGGTGTACGTTTTGCTGCTTTGATCGGCTCGCCAAACCAGTTATATACGCCGTCAGCACCAATTGAATATCCGCCTGTAGAGTGGTCCGCTGTAATAACAACAAGGGTATGCTTGTCTTTTTTCGCAAAGTCGATTGCGGCTTTTGCTGCTTTTTCAAAGTCAGCCATTTCACTCATCGCGCCAACGATATCATTGTCATGTCCTGCCCAGTCTACCTGGCTGCCTTCTACCATTAAGAAAAAGCCGTCTTTATCTTTGTTTAAACGGTCAATAGCTGATGAAGTCATTTCTTGAAGAGAAGGAATGTCTTCTGTACGGTCGATCATTTTTGGAAGACCGCCTTGAGCAAATAAACCAAGAACCTGCTCGTCCTTATTGTTCAGCATCTCCTCTTTGTTTGTTACATAGCTGTAGCCATCTTTTTGGAAAGCTTTTGTTAAATCAACGTCTTTACGTACAAAGTTTGACTGGCCCCCGCCTAAAAGAACATCAATTTTATGTTCGCCGTTAACAAGCTCTTTGTAATAATCATCTGCGATCGCATTCATGTTTTTACGGTTTTCATCATGGGCACCAAATGATGCTGGTGTGGCGTGAGTAATTTCAGAAGTCGCGACAAGTCCTGTTGCTTTTCCTTTTTCTTTCGCCGTTTCAAGAACCGTTTTTACTTCAGATTTATCGTTGTCTACCCCGATGGCTGCGTTGTATGTTTTTACACCTGCAGACATAGCTGTAGCAGCCGAAGCAGAGTCAGTTACGTTTTGCGCTGGGTCTTCTGGGTACGTCATTTGCTGTCCAACAAGATATGGGTCAAATTCCGTTTGTTCAACAATCCCTTTTGTAGCAGGATCATCTTTTAAATAACGGTAAGCGGACGTATACGATACACCCATTCCGTCTCCAATTAAGAAAATGACGTTTTTAATTTTGGCATTGTTATTTTTTTCTGCAGCTTGTGTATCTGTATCTGGAAGCGTTCCAGCAAAGCTGCCTAATGCCAATGTAGACAACACGCAAACTGGAATAAGCTTTTTAGTTAATTTCTTTTTAAACAATGGAATAACCTCCAAAATAGTATTTATCTTTGCTACAAGCAATACTATAAAGGTATATTATTAAGTCTTTATTGAGTAAAGGTAAAAATATATTAATATAATGTAAATATCGTTTATTTATTACCTTTTATTTCATTTTTATATACTTTATTCATGAAAAGTAGTGCTTAATCTTCAGAAAGAACATGATCTTTATTTGTGTTTACACTTATTAATGGGGCATAGATGCATAAAAAATAAATTTACGCATTATTAATCTTTCTATATAAGCTGAGCTGCTTCGCTCTATACCCACGGTACCTGGTAAAAAGAAATCTCAATGAAAAGAAATCTATATAATTATGTAAGTATCCTTCAACCGCAAAAAAGGACAACCAGCCATGATATGGTTGTCCTTTTCGTTTATAAAATCTTTAAATCTTTTTGCTTTGCTGCCCCTTGTATGTGAGTTTAGCCATTAGTATCCTATATGAAATCAATAACGGTCTGACTGTTATTTTTCAGAAGCTGAACGTACAGACCCTTCTTGTTTAAACAAAAGCATTTGGGCACTCTTGTCTCTCATTTCTTCTTAACTTGGACCAGCTTTACCTTTCGATACTCTCTCAAGTACAAAAAAGTATCCGGATTCCTCTTTTCCGCCTTTCAGATCCATAACACCTAGCACAGTATGGTCATCCACTTTTCTAAACATGTCATACATGCCATGCTGATCATAAATCATTGTGGCACTTAAGACACCTCTATACTCCATCATACGCATTCCCGCTTTGTCTTTTTCGGTTGCGATAAGGGGTGATACAGCGGAAAACAATGGCTTAACCAGGGATCTAGGAATTTTGTCAAATGGCAGGGACAAAGGGATAAAACCCGGATTGACCTTATACAATACACCATTATTTTTTTGAAAAACGAGCGGATGAACGGTTTCAGAATCGATGAACTCCTTGCCAAACCAGTTCAAGGATTCAAGCAGTCCATCCATCGGGTGGTTCGTTCTGAACTCCCTGCCTTTCCATAACCCGGTCATAAATGGAAGATCGACACTTTCCAATTGGTCAAAAAATTGAAAGGCTTCCGTCTGCGGTATGGACCCTTCTGTAAGAAACTTTTCCAGCTTTGTGCGGGGATTCATTCATCGGCCTCCTCACTTTTTTCCCTTTTCTTTCCTCCGTTCGTTTCATTATACCCTTTTTGCGCAAAGAAAAAGACCGAGTGGAAACCCGGCCTTGATTACGGCTTTTCATACTGTAATGGTTTTTGTGTTTTAAAAGGCGCTTCCGCTCATAGCATGCTGAACGGATATTACAAAGGTAACCCCATTTTCCTGAGATACTATTAGTGTTACTTTTCTCTATCTATCTATAACTGCCTGCATGTTTAGAAAATCAAGTAATCTTTTTTGTTTTTTCCACTTGATACCCCGCCAATTGATGCTTTGAAAAATAGGATTTTGCTGCTTTTAAACACTGCTGCGCAAATTTTTCGTAACCCATTTCTTTTAATCGTTTGGTGTGAGGCAATTCGATCGAATACGGCATGGCCGGCAGCCTGTTTATAATAGCCGCCACCCCAATCCCCCCTTCTCCTACATAGGAACGTTCTTCTCGAAGAATACGGGTCATTTCTTCCTGGGATTTTGGGATAGCCGCCGGGGCATCGCATAAATGAAGAAACCGAAACCAATCCCGCGGCAGGTGTTCCAAATCCTCCACTTTTTCTTTGGAGCGATGAAAATGATGAACATCAATCATCAGCCCGGCATTTTTTTGTTTAGCCGCTTTTAATATATCTACGGCTCCTGCCAGCGTCGATACGCTGGCAATCGGCACAAATTCTAGTTCGACAGTAAGCCCAAACGAGTCTGCAAGCTCGCACAACTCTGCGAAGCGTTCGACCGCAAAAGATCGGTCATCTGTCCAAATGCTGCTAAGCACATGGCGTCCACCAAGCTCAGCTGCCACTTCCATTGCAGGAAGATAGCTTTTCGGCTCTATTCGGTCACAAATTCTTGCAAGCTCAATATCCAGCAGCTTCATCCCCGTTTCAGCCATCGCTTTCTTTGTTTCTTTCAGCAGCAGCTTACTTTCCGTTAAAGAAACCGCAGGCTCTCCAGGCACTCCCATGTGAATAGGTCTAAAGCTAACAAAATCATAACCGGTTCTTGAAGCAATATACGTCATCTCAGGCGGCAGACAGCCAAGTACAGTCAGGTAGGCAAGAGAAAATTGTGGAGCCATCTTTCTTCCTCCAATCGTACATTTTGTAAATATTGCTTAGTTTGTCGCCACGTGGTGAACGGTTTTGCCTGGTGAGTAAATATCCATGATGTTCCAATGTCCTGCGGTTGGCACTGGATTATTCAGCATCGCTACATCAATGACAACTGGTTTTTCGGCAGCAATCGCAGCCTCAAGAGCCGGCTTAAAGTCCTCTGCTTTTTCAATTTTCACACCTTCTATGCCGTATGCGCGGGCAATCGCGGCAAAGTCTGGTGAATACGGCTGGCCGTCTTTTTGGAACAATGTGCCGAGTGTGGTGCCATAATGGGCTTTTTGAAGACCCGCAATCGTACCAAAGGCAAAATTGTTCATAATGACCCAGATAACCGGTATATTTTCTTCTGCTGCCGTGGCAAGGAGCGCCGGGTTTTGCCCAAAACCGCCGTCACCCACAAGAGACACAACTACACGGTCAGGATGAGCGACTTTAACGCCCAGTGCAGCTGGTGCGCCAAAGCCCATTGTCGCGAAACCACCCGGAGTAAAAATGGTGCCTGGCTCTAAAATATCAAACTGCTGGCCGACGCCGTTTTTATTCCAGCCTACATCTGTTGTAATAAAGGCGTCACGCGGCAGCACTTCGCGCACTTCTGCTAAAATCCGCTGAGGCTGCATTGGAAAGCTGTTATCTTTAATAAATGCTTCGTTGCTGTTTTTAAACGCTTGCTTGTTCGCAGCGATCTCCGCTTTCAACGCTTCATTTTGGCGGCCTTTTGGCGCTATTTTCTTTGCTACTCGGTTCAATACGCTTAATGCTTGCTTTAAGTCTGCCACCGCACCCATCTCGACTGGATAGTTGCGGCCAATTTCGCTGGCTTCAATGTCGATTTGGATCAACTTGGTTGGCGGAAAATGAAAGGTATATTCGTCTTCCCATGAGCTGCTGTCCGCTTCGGCAAAACGAGTGCCAAGCGCTAACATATAATCTGCTTCTTTACATTTATTGTTGATAAACTCGGTGCCCCAAAAGCCAGTCATGCCAAGCACAAGTGGGTTATCGTCTGCTACCGCCCCTTTGCCCATCAGTGAATGCGCTACCGGAAAATCAAAGTGATTGATAAACTCAGCCAATTCTTCTGCTGCGTCTGCAAGCAGCACGCCGCCGCCCGCGTAAACCACCGGGTTTTTCGCATCAAGAAGAGCGTCAATAATCCTTTCTGCTGTGTCTTCATCGATGGACGGTTTTTGAAGTGCCTTCGTATGGTGTTTTTGTTTTTCAAACAGCTCTGTGTCAATTTCTTTTGAAAAAATGTCCATTGGAACGGATACAAGGACCGGTCCCGGCGTGCCCGTTTCAGCCAGCTGGAATGCTTTCTCTAAAATTTCTGGCAGCAGGTGCGCGCTGTCTACACGCCATGCTCGTTTTACAAAAGGACGGTAAATTTCGTACTGCGTTGCATCCGCATGAAGGTTGATCTCCTGATGTGGGTGCTTCCCGTAGTAATGGCTTGGCACATCGCCCGCGATGACAACCATTGGAATACAGTCCATCGCCGCATTTGCCACCCCGGTTGCGGCATTTGTCATGCCCGGCCCCACATGGCTTAATACAACGGATGTCTGCTTTTTCGCACGCGCATATCCATCTGCGGCATGGGAAGCGACTTGTTCATGGCGTACGTTAACAAATTTAATTGAACTTTTTTCTAGCTCTGTTAAAACAGCAATATTGGTGTGCCCACACAGTCCGAAAATATGTTCTACACCACGGTCTTCTAAATATTTAACGAGTTGACGAGAAATCAGTTCTTTCATTGATGAAAGCCCTCCTTAAAGTTCAAAATAATTTTGGCGTATTGCCCTGAGACAGCCGCTTCGTATGCACGCTCATATTCTTTAAGCGGAATGATATCCGCAATAATAGGATCAATTGTGAATTCCGGCAGCTTCAAGTATTCTGCACTTTCTGAGAAATCAGTCGGAAAGTTGTAAATGATGCTTCCATGAATAGAAATTTCATTGCGGACGATTTTCAGGATCGGCAATTTCGCTTCATCCGTTAAGCCAATTAAAACAACTTCACCGCCCGGTTTTACAATATCTACAGCCTGCTCAACTGCCTGCCTGACCCCTGCCGCCTCAATCACAACATCAAATTTCATCTTTTCTGGCACAGCAGATGGAACAAACGTCTGAATATCACCGTAAGCAGAAACCTTTTGTAATTTTTCCTTATTGATGTCAATAGCTGTAATATCTGCACCGAGGTGAGCAGCAAGCGCAATGGCTAGCTGTCCTTCTGTTCCGCAGCCAATGACCGCAACTGAAGCGCCGTTTGTAATGTTCGCCCGTTTAAAAGCGTGAATGACCACTGCAAAGGGTTCAATTAACACAGCCCGTTCATCCGACAATTCATCAGGGACAGGCAGAATATACTTAGCAGGTACTGTAAATTCTTCTGCAAAACCGCCGTCTATATTGACGCCAAGAGATTTCTTGAAAGCACAGAGGTTGGTTTTGCTTTTTTGGCACTGTTCACACTCACCACAATAGGAGTTTGGCTGTACTACAACTCGTGTGCCGATTGGAATATCCACTTTTTTTCCCGTTTCAATTACCATGCCAAGCAGTTCATGCCCTGGGGTAACCGGATAAGAGGCATGAGCAATCTTTCCTTTATACACGCCAATATCCGATCCGCAGATGCCGCCGTAAATTAATTTGAGTTTTACTTCATCCTGTTTCGGCGCCGGGGCACTGCTTTCTTGTAAAGAAATCTCCCCAGGGCCTGATATATGGAGACTGCGCATTTTATTCACCGCTGCATGTTTATTGAGTTTACGTTCTAAAATACTCATAGGCTCACACCGGAAGCTGAAGCACGATCATTTTTGATTCCGTCATGTCTTCAACCGCGAAACGCGGGCCCTCACGTCCAATACCGCTGTTTTTCACGCCTCCATATGGCCAGTGATCCAGGCGGAAATTGGAAGTTCCATTAATTACAACTCCCCCAACAGCCAGTTCGTGTGCCGCCTTATAGGCAAGGTCAAGCTGATTTGTAAAAATACCTGCCTGAAGGCCGAAATCTGAATCATTCGCTTCTGAGATGGCTTCTTCAATTCTTTCATAAGGAAGAATGCTGACGATTGGGCCAAATACCTCCTGGCAGACAACATTCGTTGTTTTGGGCGGATTCAGCAAAATCGTTGGCTGAACACTGGCACCCTTCTGTCTGCCTCCTGAGACAACTTCTGCTCCATCTTTTACAGCTAGATCGATCCAATTAACGATACGGTCAGCTGCCTGCTCATTGACTAACGTGCCCACATCAGTTGATGGATCAAGAGGGTCGCCTACTTTCAGCTTTTCTACTTCGTGTTTCAAAAGTTCCTTAAACTGGGGAACGACTGATTGATGCACATAAATACGCTGAACAGAGATGCAGCTTTGCCCTGAGTTGCTGAACCCGGTACGCGCACACATCGCTGCCGCCCGTTTCAAATCTGCGTCTTCATGAACAATGGTCGCCGCATTTCCGCCAAGCTCGAGCAGCACTTTTTTCATTCCGGCAATTGAGCAAATATTGCGGCTGGCTACCGTCCCTCCCGTAAACGAAATGATGTTCACGCGATCATCTTTTACAATGGCCTGCCCACTTTCCACTCCACCGAGAATCATGTTTACTGCAGTTAATGGAAGGCCGGCTTCATGCAAAAGCTTCAATAAAGCGCTTGCAATCAAAGAAGTTTGAGGTGCCGGCTTTAAAATCGTACTGTTTCCTGCAGCAAACGCCGGGCCTACTTTATGACAAACAAGGTTTAATGGAGCGTTAAAAGGAGTGATTGCGGCAATTACGCCTGCCGGAACACGAAAAGTCACAGCGATTGCTTGTTCCCCGCGTTCTGAAGCATCTCCCGGCATGCTCTGCCCATGCAGCCGTTTGGCTTCTTCTCCTGACAGCTCCAGTGTTTCAATAGAACGAGATACTTCATCCAGCGTGTTTTTCAGTGGTTTGCCAAGTTCTAATGAAATTAATGTTGCAAACTCTTCTTTTCGCTCATCTAGAAGAAAAGCGGCTTTCTTTAAAATACCAGCCCGTTTATGTGCCGGGATGGCCGCAATTTCTTTTTTGGCTTCAAATGCGGCTTGTAATGCTTGTTCTGTATCTTCCATTGTTGCGAGTACTTGATGCCCAATGACCTCTCCGGAGTACGGGCTTTTTACTTCTATAACTTCCCGATTTCCTTCCAGCCATTCACCGTTTACAAACGGCTGGGCCCTTTTAAGTTCTGTCATAAGAGCTGTTTGTTCGTTTTTCAGTTCTGCCATACGGGTCACCTGCTTTTATAATTTTTTCACTAGATCGATCTAATAGAAATTTTTTATTAGATCGATCTAACAATCGACCTAATAACTTCGCTTCTATGTAAGCGTTAACAACATCTTAACTCAGCTTAAAATTTTATGCAATACTTTTTATACAATTTTTATTAAATTTTTAATGCATGGACGAAAACGGATAATTTTGTTAGGTTTATAGAGTGGATCGATCTAGAAAGAAGGTATAATATGATTTTACTCCTTTATACATCCTTGATTGCACTTTATATTCTGTCTGTTTTTTTTGACGCTTCTTTTCTCCACTATATTGTAGGAGTGGCAGCCTTTTTAACACTACTGACAGCTGCATTTGCGGCTAAAGGGCTGTATTTCTACTCTGGGCTCCTGTTTTTTCTCATTGGCTCTGTGCTTTTTATTATGCAGGATCTTCCCTGGTATCACTTTTTTTTATATTTTGATTCAATGCTCGGTGTAATGTCCCTGTTTCTTGTGCTGCCTTTTTTAAATTCTATTATCCGAACCGGACATTATGATACGAATCTAAATATTCTGCTTCGCCGGAATGTTCAAGGGTTTGAGAAGTTATATCGGCGCAGTTTTCTTGTATCCCATGTGCTTGGCTTGTTTTTAAACGTTGCCACGATTCCGCTGCTAAAAAACACGCTTCATCATACCTTAAAACAGTTCCCAAGAGAAAAAGCACAAGCTTTTCTTTCTCAAAGCCTTCTTCGCGGATATGCTCTTTGTTTATCATGGAGCCCGATGGAAGTCATGGTCATTACATCACTTGATATAACTGGAAAAACTTACATTGAAATTGTTCTGGCCATGTTAATGCTTGTTTTTCTTTTTACAGCTGCTGATTATACGATTTCGTTTTTTAAGTACCGTACATTCGGCTTACACATCGCAGATTCTATGCAGAAAAAATCAAATGTAACGCGAAAATTGCTTCAAATGGGCGGCATGCTTTTGCTTTTTGTCTGCTTGGCCTCCATATTCCAGCATTACTTTCAAACAGGCTATCTGCTTTCTGTTGTAATCGTGGTTATCCCTATTTCGTTTTTATGGGCTTGTTTAATTAAAAAACAAAAACGGTATCTTAAAATTACGGTGCCGCACTGGAAAGAACGTACAAGAGGCCTTTCCAATTACTTCTTTATGTTTTTAAGCGCCGGCTTATTTGTAAATATGCTTTCGGAATCTAACACGCTGTCTTTTTTACAAGATATGTTTTACAGCGTTTCTCATCAAACACTGGTTTTTTATGTTTTGATTGGCCTGTACTTTTTCGTGACATCGCTCGTCGGCTTTCACCCGCTTGTTTCGATTACCCTTTTAGGAGAGCTGCTGAGGCCTTCTTTACCCGATACGTCATCTATTTCACTTACCATTGTCCTGATCACCTGCAGCCTGGCAACTGTGATGTACAGTCCTTTTAATTTATCAGTTTCCATCCTGTCGGACCTTTTGCGTATTCATCCATTTAAAATTGTGCGATGGAACCTCCCGTTTGCGTTACTTTATATGAGTGTGAGTATTTTCATTGCTTATGCGCTAAGGCTACTTCTTTAACACATGGAAAAGGTTGAGCGTTAGGGCCTCAATCAAAAGCTTTTCCAATTCTTTATATTTATTAAAAAAGCGATTCCAGGTGGAATCGCTTTTTTGTCTTGTATAGAAGAGGCAGAACCGACAAAAGACTTATCCCAGCTTTACCTGTCCTTCCGGTTTTGGACTAAGCATGGAACAAGGGCCTGCTTGAAGCATATAACTGCTGCTGTCTGTTTTTCCAAGCAGCTGCTGGACTTCTTTTGCTGTTTCAATCATTTTTACTAAGTCAATCCCTGTTTCAATACCCATTTCCTCAAATCCGTGTACAAGATCCTCAGAGGCAATGTTTCCTGATGCTCCGGGAGCATACGGGCAGCCGCCTAACCCCGCAATTGAACTATCAAAGTGAATCACATCCTGCTGCAAAGCGGCAATTGCATTGGCAAAAGCCATGCCGCGCGTATTATGGAGATGCATTGAAAACGTCATCGCAGGAAACTGTTCTCTTAATTGGCCGAGATAATTGTAGACTTGACGTGGATTGGCCATACCGGTTGTATCGGCCAGTGATACTTCCCGAATGTCCATTTTATTATATCGGTCTAATATAGCTGCGAGGCGGTCAACGGGAACAATTCCTTCATACGGGCAGCCAAAGGCCACTGAAATGGAGCCTCCCACTGTTACTCCATGTTTCTCAGCTAACTCAATAATAGGTTCTAACGCATTCTGGGCTTCTTCTACTGTCGCATTTGCATTCGAAAGACTATGAGAATCCGTTGCAGATAACATGAGTTTTAATTTTTTTATTCCCACATCAATGGCACGCTGCGCTCCTCTAGTATTTGGAACGAGTGCCCGGAATTTAATATTCGTTAAATCCTGTGTGCGTGTGACAACCTCTTCAGCATCTTTTAATTGCGGAATGGCTTTTGGATGAACAAACGATGTAATTTCCATTGACCTGACGCCTGTTTCAGCCAGTTTTCGTATAATCTCTATTTTAGTCTCTGTCGGTATCCAGTCGTGTTCTGCCTGAAATCCATCACGCGGCGCTACTTCACAAATTACGGCTTTAGAAGGGATCTGTAAATCAGTCATGAATCAAATAACTCCTTTCATTTTTAAATCAGCCATTTCGGCTTCAGACAATCCTAATTTCCCGCCTAATATTTCTTCATTATGCTCACCAAGCTCCGGCGCCCGGTGTCGGATGGCCCCTGGTGTGTCCGAAAAGTTTGGTACAACATTCGGAACCTTGACTGTGCCAAGACGCGGATGCTCTACTTCCACAATGTTTTGGCGGGCCGCATAGTGAGGGTCATTAAAAATGTCTTCGATACTTAAAATAGGGCTTACTGGAACGCCAAAATCATCGAGCTTTTTTTGTAATTCTTTTTGTGTAAATCCTTTAATGAAGGCACGTACAATTCCCTGTACTTCTTCATCATTCTCAAGGCGAACGGCATTTGTATAGTACCGCTCATCCTCCAGCATATCTGTACGTTCCATTGCCGCTGCCAGGCGGTCAAAAGTGGAATCCGTACTGCAGACGAGCACCACGTATTTGCCATCTTTCGTTTCATATGTGCCGGCTGGGCTTGAATGGCCGGCAAGGCCCGGGCTTCTGCCTCGTACTTTGCCGTTTTGGTCATACTCAGCGATTAAAAACTCAAGCATACGGAAAATCGATTCGTACAGTCCCATCTCTACAACCTGACCTTGTGCATCTTCATGTGTATCCCGGTGGTACAGAGCACTTACAGCAGCAAACGCCACATAAATGCCGGTAATGTAGTCAAGCAGAGAATAAGATGGGCTGACCGGCGGGCGGTCTGGATAGCCCTGTATATACGTATGTCCGCTGAATGCTGTGCCTGGTGTTCCAAAGCCAGCTTTTTCACTGTAAGGACCGGTTTGTCCATAGCCCGAAACACGCACCATGACCAGATTTGGATTAACCGCTTTCAAAATATCATAGCCCAGTCCCCATTTTTCAAGCGTACCCGGCCGGAAGTTTTCGATCAGGATGTCGATATCTTTAATTAATTTCAGGAAAATAGCCGACCCTTCCTCTGAATGAATATTGAGGGTAATAGACTTTTTATTGCGGGCAAGACCCGGCCAGCGCAGCGGTTCACCGTCTTTCCATGGCCCGACGGTACGAAGCGTATCTCCTTTATTCGGCAGTTCAACTTTTGTAACTTCCGCTCCCAAATCTGCCAGCAGTGTGGCACCAAACGGAGCAGCGATCATCGTAGAAATATCTAAAATCTGTACACCCGTTAATGGCCCGAAGTTTTTCCGTGACATATTAACCTCTCTCCTTTAATGACATTTTCTTATCTATGCAGCAGGCCCACTTTGATCAAATGCCTTATCTGCAGCATCACCTTTTCATAGCCTCACTCTTCAATTTCAATTCGCTTTACTTCTCCAACCACAAAGATATAGGTAAGAGCTCCAATTAATGCAACTACACCAACAAAAACAATAGCGCCGTTAAAAGAACCTGTTTGACTAACAATCATTCCAATGACAATCGGTGTAACTATCGCTGATAAGTTACCAGCGAGGTTAAAGACCCCACCTGCTAATCCAACGAGCTCTTTAGGGGCAATATCGGAAACAAGTGTCCACGTAATGGCGGACATTCCCTGGGCAAAAAAAGCAAATGACATAACCGCGATCACCAAACCAATAGAAGTTGTATAATTTGCCGCTATAATTGTGCAAGCGCCAAGCAGGCCGAGAATAACCGGTGTTTTACGTGCTTTGCTGACAGATACACCTTTCTTTACCATCCAGTCCGACCAGTAGCCGCCAACGAGAACCCCGATCCCGGCCGCAATATACGGAACCGACCCTACAAATCCTGCTTTTAATAGTGTGATCCCTTTTTCCTGTACCAGATAGCTTGGAAACCAGGTCAGAAAAAAGTAAAGAGTCGATGTCACGGCAAACTGTCCTATGTAAATGCCCCAAAATTGCCGGTATTTAAATAGGTGCCGTGCTTTTGACCAGGTAATTGTCTGCCTCTCTGGCGCCTGATCCGCCAGGCCGCCGCCGTCCCGAATATACGCTAGTTCTTCCTCATTCACATACTTGCTGTCTTTTGGTTCCCGGTAAAATGCAAACCAAACCGCCGCAAATAGAATACCGATCACCCCAGTTACTAAAAAAATAGACTGCCAGCCAAACGAAGACAGCAGCCAGAATAAAAATGGTGTGGCTACTGCCAGCCCAACATATTCCCCGGCTGTATAAACGCCTGTTGCAAGCGCTCGTTCACGCTGAGGAAACCAGGCTGCTACCACCCGGCTGTTGGCTGGAAAAGCTGGTGATTCGGAAAATCCAAGGCCAAGCCTCAGCCCAAACAACGTGCCGAAATTTTTAGCGAATCCCTGGAAAAGTGTAAAAAGTGAAAACATAATCAATGAAATTCCATAAACCAGCCGCGGACCAAAACGGTCGATCAGCCAGCCGCCGGGTATTTGCATAAAAGCATATGTCCAGCCGAATGCGGATAAGATCAGCCCCAGCATCGCCGCATCCAGTCCAAGGTCATTCTGAATAGCAGAAGCTGCTACTGCCATGTTGGTGCGGTCCAGATAATTAATAGCGGTTCCAAAAAACAGCAATGTCAACATGATGAACCGGGCACGGGTTGGTTTCTTTTTATGAAGCGGTTCTGGCATTGTACTCTGTTTCAATGGATAACTCATCGTTACACCTCCAAAAAATTAAACGCTTACAAACATGGATTACTTGTACAACATTCGTTAATGTTTTACTAACCTGTTTATATGACCAAGGATTCTCTTCTTTTGATACTCGTGCAGCCAAAGATGTAACTCTAAATCTCAAATGTTTAAGGAATGGTCTTTCCCGTTCGAAAAAGCTGCAAACATCATCGACAGTATGTATTCCTGAATAAAGCCCAACAGAAAATCGACCTTCTTCCTTTCTGATAATTAAAACACGATTTAATATTCTGCTTAGACACATGATGTATGACTATTCATCTTTATTCAATTATTTTTGAAAACCCTCCTTACCAAGAGAAAATACAAAGTACCTGTTTGATTCAGTCATATTAGATCGATCTAATTACACTACTAGATCGATCTAACAAAAAACGATATGCTACCCTTTTTTAAAAAAGAAGGCCCGTTTAAGTAAGCGCTTTAATTGTATTCTATCTTAGTTGTTTGAAAATTACAACGATCTTTTTAAGTTTTAATACACCACATATCGTTTAATCAGAAAAAAGCCCCCCAGTTGTTAGAAGATGTTTAACAATTGGGGGCTATTGCCGGATCCCTCTTTTTGTTGTAAGCCTATTTTTCCCCGGAAGATGCACGCACAAACAATTCAGGTTCCAATATGATTCTTTCTTGGTCACGCACATGGTCTTTGATCCGTTTATGAAGCAAATCCGCTGCACTCATGCCTATACGCTTCGGAAATGCTTCAACAGTTGTAAGGGATGGGTAAAAGGTTTCCGCTTCTAATACATTATCAAAGCCAACAACCGATAAATCCCTGCCTGGCTGAAGATTTAATTCCCTCATCCGCTGCATTACACCAAAAGCAACAAGATCATTAAAGCAGAAAACAGCTGTTGGCGGGGCTTCGTGCTTTAAGCTTGTATCCAATGTTCGTGCGCCGCCTTCCCGTGTAACCGGACTTTGAAAAATAAGTGATTCGTCAACAGCCAGTCCCGCTTTTTTATGGGCCGCTATATAGCCTTCAAATCTTTTTTTCCAAGCAGATGAATCAGAAATTCCTCCTAAAAAGGCAATCCGGGTGTGACCGTTTTCGATTAAATGATCAACGGCCATCTCTACTCCTTTTTTATAATTGATGCCAACATAATCGCAATGCAGATCAGGAATTTCACGAACAGCTGTTACGATCGGAACGTCCAACTGAAGAATTTTGCCAATGGATGCCGGCGAGTTATCAGACACAGGGCATAGGATAACACCGCCTACCCTATGCTCTAACATCGTTGACAGCAAGTTGTCCTGCTTTGCATCTGAATCAAACGTCGTTGCCAGAAAAACAGTATACCCTTCTTTTTCAAGCTGGTGATGTACACCTGTTAAAAACTCTGAATAATACGGGTTAGCGAAGTCTGTCACAACGACGCCGATCGTTGAAGAGCTTTGCGACCGCAGATTAGCGGCAATTCGATCATAAACGTAGCCGAGCTCCTCCATGGAAGCCAGCACCTTTTTCCTGGTTGTTTCTGAAATGCTTGGACTGTTCCGCACAATTAACGAGGCAGTTGCTCGTGAAACTCCTGCATGGTCCGCCACCTGCTGCAGCGTTACCCGTCCGCTTTTTTTCATTCTCATCACCTGTCCGTTTCTCTACTATATCTACTATTATATCGGACACTTATAATCCAACCAATAAAAATCACCCGCCAGGTTTAAAAGCGGGTGAAAGTCATTTCCATTATGAAAACCATTCAAGCGGCACAAGAACCAGTGACGGGAATAAAATGAGCAAAATTAAGATAACCACTTCTACCAGGAGGAAAGGCCATATGCCCTTCATTAGGTCTTCGAGGCTGATTTTGCTAACACCGCACATGACATTTAATACCGTTCCAACCGGCGGTGTCAGCAGTCCAATGGCGTTATTCAAAATAAACAAAACCCCAAAGTAAACAGGATCAATGCCAGCTGCTTCAACAAGCGGCATCAAAACTGGCGTGAGGATCAAGATTGTCGGAGTCATATCCATAGCCGTCCCGACAAGAATAACAAGCAAATTAATCATAATTAACAACAGTAATGGCTTGTCCAAAAACGGACCCAGCATATCAATAACCATGGCAGGCAGATTTGCCACAGTAATCAGCCAGGATGAAACAAGTGCGGCAGCTACAAGAAACATGACCACACTCGTCATTTTTGCCGACTGCACCAATACGTGGTACAAATCCTTTAGTTTTAGTTCACGGTATACGAATACGCCTACAAACAATGCGTAAACCGCCGCCACAACAGCTGCTTCTGTCGGCGTAAAGATCCCGAATTTTAATCCTACAATAATAATAATTGGAAGGAAAAGAGCCCAGATACCGTGACGAAGAGAAGCCAGCATTTCTTTCGCAGAAGCACGCGGCTGGACGGTCACATTATCCTTGCGGGCAACAATCGACCATGTAATGACCAGGCCGAGAGCCATCAACAGGCCTGGCACAATCCCTGCCATAAAGAGCTGCGTAATAGAAACGCCGCTCGCGACGCCAAAGATAATAAAGCCAATACTCGGCGGAAGGACTGGTGCAATAATTCCGCCCGTAGCAATCAATCCGCTGGAACGGTTCACATTATAACCAGCTTTGTTCATCATCGGGATTAAGACTGCACCTAAAGCGGCTGTATCCGCCACAGCAGAGCCAGAAATACTCGCAAACAATAGCGCTGCGATAATCGCCACATACCCAAGGCCGCCTTTGATGTGGCCGACCATCGTCATGGCCATTTCAACAATACGGCGCGATAAGCCGCCCTGGTTCATTAATTCTCCTGCCAGCATGAAAAACGGAATCGCCAAAAGAGGGAAGCTGTCTGCTCCGCTGATTAAGTTTTGCGCAATAATCTGACTATCAAAAATACCTAGGAAATACATTAGGATCACGCTGCTAACGAGAAGAGCAAATGCGATAGGCATGCCCAGGGCCATAGCTCCAAGCAGAGAGCCAACAAATACACCGATCGTCATCCTTGCTTCTCCTCCTTTCTAAACAAATGATCTTCTTCATCGTACAATACAATCAGCTCTTCCGATTCGCTGGTCTTCATCATTTCTTCTTCTGTCATTTTGTTAAAGAAAATTCGATACAAATTAAAAATGCATATTACGGCCATAGAAAAACTTACAATGATCCCTGTACCATATACTATCGCCATTGGCATGCCAGTAGCCGGCGCTGTGCTGCCTAAATTAAGTATTGTCATCTTCCAGCTTCCATCGAGAATAAGGATAAGGACAAATACCATAAGCAATTCACTGATAATGAGAACCACTTTCTTCATTTTATTTGGCAGCCTTTTAATCAGCATATCTACACCTAAATGATCTTTGTTTTTAAATGCGCCAATGGCTCCGAGAAACGTCAGCCAGATAAAGAGATAGCGCGACATCTCTTCTGACCAGGTAATTCCTGAGTTAAAAAGATAGCGAAGAACCACATTGCCAAAGACAAGAACGACCATAACTGCTAATGCGAGAGCCATAGTTACATTTAAAGAATTCTCTAAAAACCTCTCTATTTTTTTCATGTGTTCTCCTCCTTTCTGTGTAAAACAAACTCAAACAAAGAAAATCGTTTTTTATTTTCTGCTTTTTGGAGAAAGAAAGCTAAGGGACCGTTCCTTAGCTTTCTTTAATATACTTTATTTAACTTCGTTCATAATTTCGTCAACGAGCTCTTTGCCGACTTTTTCTGTGTATTTGCTGTAGATCTCTTTTGCTTTATTTTCAAAACCTTTCCTTGCTTCATCGGAGAGCTCCGTTACTTTCATCCCTTCTTTTTCAAGAGCTGCAAAGGCTTCTTCGCTTTCCTTTTGATTCAGTTCACGCTGATAGTCTCTTGCTTCTTCAGCTGCTTTCGTAACCATTTCTTTTTCTTCATCAGACAGTGTCTGCATAAATTTATCACTGATCATAAAAACGCTGGCATTGTAAATATGATCCGTTTTCGTTACATATTTTTGTACCTCATAAAAATTCCCTGTTGTGATATTGCCCGCAGGATTTTCCTGTCCATCTACGACTCCCTGTTCAAGTGCCGTAAACAATTCTGTATAAGGCATTGGTGATGGGTTTGCGCCAAGCGATTTCCATAAATCAACATGAAGTTCATTTTCCAGTGTTCTAATTTTAAGGCCTTTCACATCTTTAATAGATTTAACTTCATGCTTATTATTCGTTAACTGTCTAAAGCCATTTTCCCAGTAATTCAAGCCAACGATTCCCTGACTATCAAGCTTTTTCAACAACTCTGTTCCGATTTCACCATCAAGCACTCTGTAGGCTGTTTCTTCATCTTCAAACAAATATGGAAAATCAAGTACTTCAAATTCTTTTACAAAAGAAGCGATGGGTCCTGATGACATGGTCGTACCTTGAATAGAATTCATTTTCAAACCTTCAAATACCGCCCTGTCACCCCCGAGCTGCCCGTCTGGGAACACTTGAACTTTAATAGATCCATTCGATTCTTTTTCCACAATTTCCTTAAACTTATCAAGGCCTTTTGTTAAAGAGCGGTCTTTTGATGTAGCCACTGCCATTTTCATTGTTTTAACTTCTGCTGATTCACCTTTGCCACTGGTGCTTGCGCCAGAACATCCAGCTAACATCATTATTACTGCTGCAACTAACCAAATTGAGCATTTCTTCATTTTCAAACCCCCTTGTTTTAATCACTAAAGATAGCGCTTTCAAATGAAGATCCTTTTTAGATCGATCTAAAAATAGAATAAAAAATTAGATCGATCTAATTAGACACCACACAAGACCTTTGCTTCTTTTTAATGCGGCTTTTTTATGAAAGCGCTATTTTCCCTGATTTTAAACCAGTATTCTGAAAATTGCAAGATTATTTTCCATTATTTATTTTGGCAGTGGATTGTCTTTTTTATACACAATACATCTGTATTTCAGTTAATTACGTATTCCTTAAACTCAAGCTGTGCCATATCTATATTGTTTCTTCCCTTTCCTTACTCTTGCTTTCCTTTTGCGGCTCATCTCATCATTTCTTTTATTAATAATTGCATTTAAAAAAGACCGAGCGGAAATTCGGTCTTTTTTAAATGCTTTTCTAAAATCAGCGGCGATTTCTGTATTTTTGAAAAGGCTGCCCCTGCTCATAACACGCCTGGCAGATGCTATACGGATAATCCCAATCCAATTTTCTGCCGCATTGCCGGCATTTTTTCACGACCGCCTTGATGTTGTGGCTCAGCCAGTAATGAATGTCATCGGCAATTTCTTTTTTGACCCGTTCCCAGTAATACGCCTCAGTCGGCCTATTTAACCGGTATAAAAACATTAAATGCAGCTCTACCGATTTGTAGGATAGCTCCAGTTCTTCTAATGTTTCTTTTTGAACAAACGGGTCCGGCATGTCAGTCCGGTTTACTAAGGACAGGAGTACCTGCTTCCATTGATCCGCTAAAATGTCTTCATAAGCGGAAAAAGGAATTTGCAGATAGCTGTATAAATCCTCCATGCTGAACCGCTGTTCGATCGTTGTTCCTCTCACCAGGCTGTACAAATATTCTTCCTGGGCAAGAGAGGCTTTTTTTGTACCTTTTGGATTTTGGAATTCTTTCCATAATTCAAAGAAAAGGCCTAAATCTTTATAATAACGTTTAAACCGCTCCAGCACGCTGCGGGTTGGCGCCACCGTGAACACCTGGATCGGCACATCCTTTCCTTCGAGCAGCCGTTTCATGCGCTTCGGATTTTCCATAAACACAACTTCCCCTTGTTCATATAATCCTTTGCGCCCGGCCCGGCCGGCAATTTGCTTTACTTCCTGCGTAGTCAGTTCCCGGCGTCTTTTCCCATCAAATTTTTGGCTGCTCATTAAAATAATCCGTTTGATTGGAAGGTTCAGGCCCATACCAATCGCATCTGTAGCGACTAAAATGTGCGTAGTGCCAGCATTAAAATTCTCCATTTGACGCTGCCGGGATTCTGGCGGCATGTTTCCGTAAATGACACTGACCTTATGTCCGTCTCCTTCGAGATTCCCCGCGATCTCAAGCACCCGCTTTCTCGAAAACGCAACCAGGGCATCACCTTTTTGAACGTCCTTCAGGCGGAATGATTTTTTCCGTACCAATAATGGCAGTTCGCGCCTGTATTCCCGCACTTCTACATCCGCTTCTTCTCCCAGCAGTCCAAGAATCAGCTCTTTTACATTGGGACTGCCGATAATATGAACTTCCCGGGCATTTGCTTTAGTAATAGCACGGAACCAGGAAAAGCCCCTCTCTTTATCAGCAATCATTTGCGCTTCATCAATGACGACAATGTCATAATGACGGTTTTCTTGAAACATTTCAACTGTGCTGGAAGCATGTGCAGCTCCTTCTGTCCGTTTTTCTTCTTCCCCTGTTTTTAAATCACACGGGATTCCATCTTTATTTAGTTTTTCATATACCTCGAGCGCCAGCAGGCGAAGCGGTGCCAGGTAAAGACCCGAGGGGCACGCTTTAAGCCGCTCCAGCGCTGTGTAGGTTTTTCCGGTATTGGTGTCGCCAAAATGAAGGATATAGCGGGTATTTACCTTTTGGGCCGGTTCATACTCTTCGCCAAAAATGTAGGCAATCCGATTTTTTCGTTCTGCTTTTTCCCGCTCGGCCCGCTCTTTTTCTTCCCGTCTTTTCTGTTCAAACTGCTTCCAGGCTTCATTGATTTCTTCCGGAGTCTGCGGTGTAGTGAGAACGGAATCAACTACATCTTCTTCCCATTCCCGGAAAAACGATTCTGCACAATCTTCTAAAAGAAGGTCGATGTCTTTGCTTTTTTGCAACACACGGTATGACCATTCTTCTCCCGTTTGCTGTCCATAGAGGGTTCCAAGTTCTTTCGGAAGCTCCGCAAAAATAACCTGTTTAAAGTCTTTCGTTACATAAGATAAAATCAGTTCATAATAAACATCCCAATAGGTTTCGTGTGTCCAGTCATCAAAATTAGGATATCCGGGTGCTGTCCTTCCGGTAAATTCCGTTAAAAAAGAAGCGACCATGGAATAGTATTCCGGATGAAAGGCTCCCGCTTTATGCAGTGTGCCGCTTTCATCTTCTGTGAAGCGGATACCGCTGTTTAAATGCTGTTCGAGTCTTTTTCCTGCATATTTTCGGACATATAAGTAAAAGTACAAATACTTTTCTTCCAGGAGGCGGCTTACAGCAGGAAGGAGAAACTGTTTATTCCAGCTTCGTTTCATCTGTTTTTGCTTTTGCTTTTTCTTGCTGCTTTGTACGTTCTGGGTAATCAATGCCCATGTTTCCTCATATTCGTCCCGTACCCACTCCGCCGCATCAAACGGTTCAAAATGAGCCAGCACCTGGTAAAAAGATTTCTTCAACTGGTTCAGTGATAACTCGTCCACCTCAATGCCCATCGAACGGAGATACTCCATTTTCTCAGAACGGCTGTATGAACTAACGAGCCGCTGCTTCCATATATCTGACCACACTTTACCCAAAAACAAAGCCCGTTTTTGAAGGTATTCATCGAGTGCAGCGGTTTCATTGTGTTCTATGAATTCTAGAATATTGGTGTGTATTTGTTTTTTTGTGCTTTCGATTGCTTTTTGATGATGTTTCTCGATGCCCTGCAGTTCCGCAGCCACGACAATCAGCTTCCTTTCCTGTCTCTCTCTTGTCCATCATACCATACCAGCCCTTTCCTTCTTTAGCTTTTCCTGTTTCTCCTGGTTCATGCTTCTTTAGATAACAGGAACCGGTGATAAAACGGTAAAATGCTTCAAAGGATACGTAAAGAAAATTCCTTGCTTTACAGATATAATAAACCTTTTGTGTAGACGGCAGCATTTTTATAATTTTCAAGAACGGAATAAAAAATGCTTACGAACAGATAGTATATGTACATGACTTAAAAACCACTGACTATGGTGATCGAAAGCGAGCAGTGAGATCGCTGCGGCTAATGATTCCTTCATTCAGAAAAAACGAACAGCTTAGGGAGAAAACAATGAAAGTTATAGGTGTTTTTTTATTTGTCACTACTATGGCTTCTGTATTCTGTATCATTTTGGATATACTAATGGGCTTTACCTTTTCTGAAGCACGGATGCATTTACTCGATCCGCTTTTTATGATGGATGTTAGCGAATACCTAGTGATTCTTCTGTTTTTATTTATAACGATTGGGCATCAAATCATAATGAGAAAGAACCAGCAAAAATAGCAACATTAGTTCCGTTGTTTAGTAAAACGGTGGCGGATAAAAGCAATCATTAGCATCACTAAAGGCAAAACAATAAGGAGCGGGGCGGAAAAATACGTTATAAAAATTGTAAAGCCCTCTTGTGAATGCTCAGCAAAATCCTCTGCAATTCCCACGGAAAGAAAAACAAGAATAAGACCTGCCGGCAAAATCATTTGCCGATGGTTTTTTAAGCGAAACAGATCAACCATCCCTGTGACAGAAGCATATAAATAAATACCCGCTTTAAAAAAAACGGTAATGAGTAATGTAATTACGACAAGGGCATCCAAGCGCTGGATAAATTCTAAAAAGTTTATTTTCCCTACTGTAGCCAGTAAAGGAAAAGGGGATCTTTCCACTTCGCTGACTCCTAAAACCGCAATGTTTAAAGCAGCCGTATAACTTAAAATAAGGCCGCTGACGATCAATGAAGCGAGTCCGGCTTTTTTCACGACCTCTGCACGATTTAAATAAGGAAACAGCATAGCAAAAACGATCGCTTCTGCAAACGGAAAGATGACAAGCAGCGGAGGAGAAAAAGTCGTCTCCAGTACAGGCTTCCAGCCATATTCTAATACAGGCTTTAGATTATTTGGATCTACGGTACCCGTTACATAAACAAAAAGATTTCCGATGATTCCCACGAAAATCAGAAAAATCCCCAGTATTTCAGCTGTTCTTGCAAAAACTTCAATTCCCAGCAAAAGCACGTAACATATAGTCAACACAAAAAGAACGATCACTACAAGCAAAGGAATCTCCGGCATTGTTGCCGTAATCAATACTTCACTGAATTCGCGCACATTTCTGGCGGAAGTATATAAAAAAAGAATCGTATACATGAATCCGACAACCCATCCGATATAGGTGCCAAATATTTTCCGGGCATATGCAGTAAGCGGCAAGGAGGGGTAATAGCGAAACAGCCTATGATAAACAAGAAATAAAATCAACCCCGCGCTTAATCCTAATAAAATAGAGAGCCAGGAATCTTTTCTTGCTTCTATGCCCCGTGCCACGACAACCGCTGTCCCTAGCTCGAACATAAAGAGTAAGAGAAAAAACTGAATGCTGCTTATTTTCGCTTTTTCCATTGAAAAAAGTTCCCCCTCCTTTTGTTCAAACCTTTTCCTCATTCTAAGTAGGAATTTGTTCGCAGTCCTGAACGACGGATAGACGTTTTAACTTCTACTCTAACCTCTGTTTCAGGAAAGCCTTCATCCTGCCATTTTTTCTTTATCTTTCTCCATGTTTTTGGATCTTTATGGTTGATGGCTTCACCAAATTGGAAAATGTCATTCTTTTTATTCTTTGCGTACGCTACGGTCTTGTTGATTTCCCGCTCGATCTCCTGATCCAACTGCTTTTCAAAATCAGTAAATGTTTTGTGTTTTGTGAGATCGATGGGGCATTGTACTTCGTCAAACGACCCGTCTGCTCTGATCGAAAGTTTAATGACCCGTCTATAATTTTGGATCTTGGCGGTTACTTTCGTGCTAGAGTGATCTATTTTAACAGTGATACCGTCTTTTTTCCCTTCACAATCGAGATGGACGATTGTTTGTTTCAAATCATTATTGATCCATGACACGCCCCGGGAAAGCTCATCATTCATCCACCCCTGCAGTTTGCCGTCTTTAAAGATGCCTAATCCCCCTATTTCCAACTTTGTTTTCGGAGAAATACCCTCAACATTTGACATTTTGTCTCCCTCTTCCGGACTGCCAGTAACCTGAAGACTGAGTAAGAAACCTCCGCCCCATTCAATTTGTTTGATGACTTGATCTGCGTTTAACATATCGTACTCCCCCTGCTGATGTTCAAGGGCCTCCACCCCGCTGACAATGCGGGCTGCCGGCAGCTCTTCTAAAGGAGTAATAACATGGAGTGCTTCTTCTGCCGTGTTGTCTTTAACCAATAAAACAGGAAATTCTCCACGGAAATAGGGCGTACGGTCAAGACTGTCAAACAGGCCCTCAATCCCGTCGGTTCTCGCTAACTCTTCCCCTACTACCATCGATTGAATATGTGCAAGAAAAAGCTCGTGCGGTGACTTCTTTTCTATTTTGCGAAGGGCATCTAAAATCGTGCTTCCTTCAGCTGAATAAGCGACTACAGGCATTTTTCCTGATGCCCCGCTTTTGTTCGCCATGCCGGCTACTTGTCCTTCATTTATAATCTGGACCGTGACACGATAAACGTTTTTCTCGTCATCGCTCCCTCTATCTACGCCAATTGCACTGACAATATCTAATTGTTGCACTTCCATACGACCCCAGCAGCCTGACAGCAGCATAGCGGAAACAAGGATAAAAACAAATGTAAGCAGCTTAATATTCATTAGAATCCCTCTGTGAATGATTTTCCTGGGTTTGACGATCCCTTGGTGCTGGCCCAAGAGTGTCTGTATTTCCCGTTTTAGATACTTTTTTCTGGGCGATCAGCCTTGGGCGCGTAGACATAAACGGTTTTGACACACGAATAAGCGTATCTTTTAAATCAGTAAAAATAAGCGGAGCGAATGGTGTTAAATAAGGAACGCCAAATGAGCGCAGGCTGCTCGTATGCGCAATGAGAACAATGAGACCAAGCCCGATTCCATAAAGCCCTAAAGAAGAGGCTAAAATAATCATGACGAAGCGAAGAATCCGTACAGCATCTATCATGGAGTGGTTTGACATTGTAAAACTAGCGATGGCTGTCGCTGCTACAATAATCACCGTGGCACTTGAAACAATTCCAGCTGATACAGCTGCCTCGCCCAGTACAAGAGCCCCTACAATCGACACGGCCTGTCCGACCTGTTTCGGCATTCGCAGTCCTGCTTCCCGCAGGAATTCAAAGGTTAATTCCAGCAGCAGCACTTCAATAAAAAGAGGAAATGGAACCTCCTGCCGCTGGGCTGCCAGGCTGATCAATAAAGGTGTGGGAATAAGGTCGGGATGAAAAGACAAGAAAGCAATATAAAAAGAAGGAAAAAACAGCGTACTTGAAATACCCAATAACCGCAGCATCCTTAAAAAACTGGCTATGCTCCAATGCATATAATAATCTTCCGCCGACTGAAAAAACTCAATAAATGTGGCGGGTAAAACTAACGTATTGGGCGTGCCGTCAACCAAAACCGCAATACGTCCTTCCATCAGCTCCCCCACTACTACATCCGGACGCTGTGTGTTGTAAATAGTCGGCCATACAGACCTTGGACCGTCCCGGATCCACTCTTCAATCGTATTAGAGCCGATCAATTCATCGACTTTTACTTTTTGAAGGCGCTCTTTCAGCTCGGTTAAAATTTTTTCATTGGCAATTCCTTTAAGGTACATAATCGTGACTTCTGTTTCGGTAATTTCACCGATCTTTACCGATTCAACCCGCAGGTGAGCACTTTTAATTCTCCGGCGAACCATTGCAACGTTTGTATGAAGGGATTCAATAAAACTTTCCTGAGGTCCGCGAATCGACTGCTCGGAAGAAGGTTCCGAAATGGCTCTTGTTGCCCCGCCTTTTAAAGGACAAATCATCGCCTGGTCCCATCCATTGAGTAAGAGAATAGTTTTCCCGGACACGAGAGCCTGGATGGTTTTGTTCCACTCTTGTGTTTCCTCGACTTCCGCAACAGTGATCATTTGTTCTTTCATCCCTGTAAATAACGTGCCGGCTGTCGAACTGTTTAATTCCCTGTGATCATTCATGACTTTATCGATAATGAAGTTGCCCACGTGTTCTTTATCCACTAATCCATTGATAAAAATAACGGCAGCATTCTGCCCGGAACTGCTTCCTATTTTAAAGGTGCGGACGATGATATCAGCACTGTAGCCAAGAGTCTCTTGAATGTTTTTAATATTTTCTTCAAGATTGGTTTCAAGTTTCTGATGATTTGTATTCGATTCAGTCTCTTCAGTGTATTCAATAGGTTTTTTCTCTTTTTTTCTAAGCTTGTTCCACACTTTTTTCATTTCCAGCTTCACCCCTGCTTTGCCCTTATATGACAGAGCTTTCACATATACCAACAGTATGCCAACTTTGCCCGCTTTTAATCCAAGGAATCTCCCTATCCCAAGAGATAGGGATACAAATAAAAAAGGAAACACCTGATGAGCGGCGTTTCCCTTTTGTGAATGAATCAGTGACATTTTTATTGTTTTCAAGTTTGGCTGATTGCTACTCTTTTCTCAATTTTTCAAAACAAAAAAGCCAAATCTTAAACAAGATTTGGCTTTAAAAAATTAGATGAACTGTGTTTCCTGTTCGTATTTAAAATCAACCCAGACGGCACCCTGGTCAGCCGAACGTACACAATGCTCAATCCAGCGGATCCCTTCGATTCCTGCATCAATATCCGGATAAACAAGGTTATCCAGCGTTTCTTGATCACCACGGTTTTTTGCATCCATGGCAATCGCAAACTTAAGATAAATGTTTGCCCATGCGTCAGACAGGCCTTCTACGTGCAAAGCACCCAGGCGCTCATCTGCATGGCAAGTTTCGTCGAGGTAAGGCATCGCCCGGATCAGTGTTTGCGCAGGCTGCCCCTGAATTTCATATGATAGTTCGCCCGGCTTGCTGTCCCACCATTCCAGGCTTGCTTTTGAACCGACAATACGAATTCGGTGGCCATCCATACACCCTGCATTCACAGAAGACGTCCATAGTCTGCCTACTGCCCCGTTTTCATAATGCATTAGCACATAAGCATTATCTTCCAATGGAGCCCGGCTGCTGATAAAGCTTTGGCGGTCGCAAAGCAGTTTCTTAATCTTCATGTTGGGCAGGATTAACTGTGACATGTAGTACGTGTGAGTTGAAAGATCACCTAAAACAAAGCTTAGCCCTGCAATCTTCGGATCCACGCGCCACTTTTGTGCATCGCTGTATTTATCCGCTTCATCTGTTGCATTAAAGCCATGCGTATACTGCAGCTCTACCACGCGGATCTCGCCAATATCCCCTTTTTCAATCATTGCCCGCATCTGCAAAAGCATTTGGTTGCCGGAGAATCCATACGTGACGCCCACTATTTTCCCCTTCTCTTCTGCGAGTGCTTTAATCTCCAGCCCTTCGTCAGTTGTGAAAAATAAGGGCTTTTCGCAGATTACATGGAGGCCTGCTTCCAGGGCGGCTTTTGTAATATCATAGTGCGTGCCGTTCGGTGTTGCGATAGACACGGCTTCAATGCCATCTTCTCGTTTCGCCTCCTCTTCAAACATGGTTTCATAATCCTCGTAGCAGCGGTCGGACGCTACACCGAGATTGACGCCAAATTCATTTCCTCTGACAGGATCAATGTCAAATGCTCCCGCTACTAATTGAAAAGCTGTGTTGTCTCTAAGTGCTCCCGTACGGTGCTTGTATCCCACCTGGCTGAGCCTTCCTCCGCCTACCATTGCCCAGCGAAGCGGTCGTGCGATTTTTTTCTCTCCATTCAACATCCTACATTCCTCCCTTTTATGATTGCGTTTTTTATTATTGCTGCAGAAAATCAACAAGCTTTTTATTCTTTATTTACTGTTACCGCCTTTACATGCTTAGTATAATAAAAGGGGAAAAAATCAAAAATACGCAGGATTGCTTTGTTGTTCATTATTCTTGCTTTTTTGTAAGCGTAATCATAAAATCATTTTATACACGATAAAAAGGAGTGATCCTGTGCTGCTGAACGAACCCGGGGTAGCGAAAGGTTCGCATTATTACTTTTTCACCCCTTCCGAAACCATCAAAAAACATTACTATCATTTGATCTGCTGCGGCCATTACTACTGCAATGCTGACTACAGTATTAAGCGGGATTACTTCCCTTATCTTTTATTGATGTATATTCGCAGCGGACAACTTCACGTAAACTATCGAGATAAGTCGGTGACGGCCAAAAAAGGCGATATCCTACTGCTGGACTGCCGTGAACCCCACCACTATTACGGTTCCGACGGACTGGAATTTATCTATATACATTTTGACGGGCCTAACTCACAAGAATTATGCCGCTACATTATGAAACAGCATGGGTTTTTCTTTCAGCACAAACGTAATATTGAGATCGGGAAGCAGCTCTACCAGATGATCTACACCTATCAAAATGAACAAGATATGTCTGTCTCGGACTGTACGTGTGTGATTTATACGATGATCAACAGCCTCTCTGCGAAACAAGAAAAACAGCACAATGAAACCTCTCCTGTTGATCAGGCCATTCAATATATTAAAGCGAATATAAACAGGCAGGTCACTTTAAAGGAAATTGCGCAGCATGTGAATTTGAGCCCTTATTATTTCTCCCATGTCTTTAAAACCGAAACCGGATATGCCCCAATCGAGTTTGCCACAAAAAATAGGATGGATACAGCCAAAGGCTTATTAAAAACAACGAATCTTTCCGTGTCTGATATCGCTTTTGAAGTAGGCTACAGCAGCAGTTCAGGATTTATCAACATTTTTTATAAAAAAGTTGGTTTTACTCCGACGGAATTTCGGAATCTGACTATTTGAGAAAGCAAGTGAAATGTACAAGTAAACTACAAAAAAGCACGCCAATGGCTATTGTTTTTAACCGTTGACGTGCTTTTTTACCCGCTTATTCCTTTATCTCACTCGGTTATAAATATTCTTAACCGCTTCATCAATTTCGTCTCTGGACATGCGCAAAGCTTTTTGGGAGGTGCCGTAGCCAATCTCCTGCTTTCCTTCCGCCAGCCCTTTAAAAATACCATCCGCAAATTCATCGACCGGAACCCCGAATGTATGAAGGCCCGCGCCGCCTAAATCTGTATTTACTGCCGGCGGTGCAACTTCAATGACTTGAACAGATGTTTCCGACAGCTGGTGTCTCAGGCTCATAGAGAATGAATGAAGCGCTGCTTTTGTTGCTGAATAAATAGGAGCGATGGCCATCGGTGTAAAAGCAAGGCCAGACGTAACATTCATAATAACCGCGTTCTCTTTTTTCACAAAGTACGGAGCAAACAGCATAGACAGGTGAATGGGTGCTTCCATGTTTGCGGTGATTTCGTTGCTAAAATAGCTCCAGTTTTGAGCTGCATCGGCCTCTAATACATTAAAACGCTGCTGAATACCTGCATTGTTGACAAGGACGTTCACTTCAGGATGCTCAGCCGTTACCCATTCAAATAAAGAAAGCCGATCCGCTTCCTGTGTGACATCACACACGCGGGTAATGATATCAGGAAAGTTTTTCTTTGCTTCTTGCAGCTTGCTCTCCCGTCTTCCGCACACTATAACTGTACTGCCCGCTTCAATAAAACGCTTCGTAAAAGCAAGGCCGATTCCCGAGGCTCCACCGGTAATGAGAACTGTATTTCCCGATAAATTCATCGATACCCTTCTTTCCTGTTTTTAATATACCTTCATTTTACTCCTTTCTCTGATAATGCCAATTAAAAAGCCTTTCCTATTGAAGGAATTTCCTTTGTTCTGCCAAATATTCGTAAACAGAATTTTGTCTAAATGAGCACAGCCACAACTTTAGCTTATCAATATGAAAACAGTGTCGTTTGCTAAGCAGCAATATAACATTATTAATAAATCTATCTCCCCTTTTAATGTTCGTGTTTTTCCGAGTATTTTTGATGATAACGTGTACATTAAGATGCTAATTTCAATAAACACGAACTTTTAGTTGACAGAAAAATAAATATATCCTAATATCAATATTGTTAGAAAACATGAATAGTACCGTTTACGTTCGTATATCCTCAATAATATGGTTTGAGGG
>NZ_JAKGCR010000021.1 GCF_022668875.1 Domibacillus sp. PGB-M46
GGCCATGAAGAGATCAATGGTATTACGTTTACCGGCTCGAACGGAGTAGGCAAGCAGATTGGCCAGGCAGCGCTGGCACGCGGTGCGAAGTACCAGCTTGAAATGGGCGGGAAAAATCCAGTGATTGTGGCTGCCGATGCCGATCTTGATCTGGCAGTGGAAGCAGTTGTGACAGGCGCTTTCCGTTCAACGGGACAAAAATGCACGGCAACAAGCCGGGTGATTGTGGCAGCTGAAGTGTTTGATGAATTTAAAGAAAGGCTCGTTCAAAAAACAAAAGAAATCACGATTGGCAGCGGCCTTGACAGCCGTACATGGATGGGGCCGTGTGCAAGTGAAAATCAATTAAATACGGTTCTTTCTTATATTAATAAAGGGGTAGAAGAAGGGGCGGAACTCCTAGTCGGAGGCAAACGTGCAGAAGAAGGCAGCCTGGCAGACGGATACTATGTGGAACCAACCATTTTTGACAACTGCACGCCGGATATGGCCATTGCAAGAGAAGAAATTTTTGGCCCAGTCATTGCCCTTTTAAAAGCAGAATCTGTGGAAGAAGCGCTGAAGCTGGCGAATGATACCGAGTACGGCTTAAGTGCTTCTATCTTTACAGCGAATATCGGTCATTTATTGTCCTTTGTCAATGATATGGAAGCAGGGCTGATCCGGGTAAATGCGGAAAGCGCCGGGGTTGAACTTCAGGCTCCATTCGGCGGCATGAAGCAGTCCAGCTCTCATTCCCGTGAACAGGGAGAAGCAGCGAAAGAATTCTTTACTTCGATTAAAACCGTTTTTGTAAAATAAAATGAATAAGAAAAAGAGCTGCTCATTGATGAGCAGCTCTTTTTCTTATTTTAAATCTTCAATAGAATCAATATCCATATACGCTGGTACGACCAGGCCGTTTTTCGTTCCCTGCAAGTTTGGTCCAAGGTCAACGATGTCTTTTTTGTATGTGTTGTAGTATTCAAGGTGGGTACTTGGCAGCCAAGCTGCAACCATCGCATCTGCACTGCCATTTGCAATACTTGCAAACATAGGGCCGACTTCAACCTGGCTCAGTTTTACCTTGTAGCCGTTTTGCTCAAGCACTTGGCCGATTACATTTGTGCTGGCAATTTCCGTATCCCAGGCTACATAAACAAGGCTGATGCTTTGGCCGCTTCCTTTCTGTGCACCCTCAGTCCACTTCGCTACTACATCCGGATGATCGGCAATCCATTTTTGAGCGGCTTCTTCTGCACTTGCGCCTTCTTCAATTTGCACCATTACTTCTTCCATATCGCTTGTTTCCCAGGCGAACTGGTCTAAGATTTGGTAGGCACCAGGTGCATCCTGTTGGAGACCTTTTCGTACGATCGTATTTATATCTTCAGCACCGCCAAAGGTTTGATTTGGATCTTCGAGATATTTTAAATCAAAAGAAGAGAACATCCAGTGCGGCGACCAGCCTGTAATAATGATCGGTTCTTTTTGATCATACGCTTTTTTCAATTCGGCTACCATTGCGGCCGAAGAACCTTCCGTAAGCTTCCAGTCGTCTAAGCCATAATCTTTAATGGCATTTCTAGCTTGTGTCATAATACCGGCTCCAGGCTCAATACCAATGATTTGATAACCAGTTTCGCTGCCGACATCGCCAGCTGGACCGGTTGCTGTTTCATTTTTTGCCAGAGAAAGAACGAGAGCTGCACCGATCACAAGCACGGCCAGTACAGAAAAAACAATTTTCGGACGGATCAAATGCTTGTATGCCGGGTTTCGTAAATTCTGTGTAAGACGGTCAAGAATAATAGCAATAATGACGATCGATAGTCCTGCTTCAAACCCTTGTCCTACATTAATCTGGCTGACCGCACGGTAAACATCCGCGCCGAGCCCTGGAGCACCAACGAGTGAAGCTGTTACGACCATAGAAAGGGCAAGCATAATACTTTGGTTTACCCCGGCCATAATCGTGGGAGTTGCTAAAGGAAGCTGGACCTTAAACAGCTTTTGGCTGTTGCTGGAACCAAAAGCATTGGATGCTTCAATTAAATCTTTCGGCACTTCCTGAATACCAAGATTAGTCATTCGAATCGTCGGGGCAATCGCAAAAATAAAGGATGCGATAATTCCCGGTACAACCCCGATTCCAAAAAACAGAATAGACGGGATCAAATAAACAAAGGCAGGCATTGTCTGCATAAAATCAAGAATAGGCATGACAATATTGCGGACTGTTTTTCGCTGGGCACACCAAATGCCAATCGGTATCCCAATCACAATGGTGAGCAGTCCAGACAAAATGACAATGGCAAGGGTTTGAATACTGGAATCCCAATAACCCAGATTGTCGATCAGCAGCAAGCTGATTAAAGTAAAAATACCCAGTGGCCAGCGGCTCGTATACGTGACAAGAAGCGTTAAAATTAAGATTAAAACAATAGGCGGACCCGCACTTAAAAGATCTACTAAGATGTTTAGCAGGCCATCAATTGTATTTGTGATTAAGGAAAACAAGCCAGCAAATGTGACAGTAATCCAATCCACTAAGGAATCAATCCATGCTCCGAGCGGAATTTTTTGCATATTCATTTGCTTACTCACTCTCCATTTCGTTCAAGGAATCTTTGTTACCGGCCAGCGCTCCAATGAGGGCTCCGCGGATGACAATTCCTTTAATTCTTTGCTGAGCGTCCACAACAGAGATCGGTAAATTGGATGTAGCCATCTCATCCATAATATCGCCAAGCAGTGTGTCTTCTGACGCTGTTGGAATATCGGTAGTCATGACCTCTGGAATCGACAGGTTTTGATCAATAGCCTGACGAGCCTGTTCGGCTGTAATCGCACCGAGCAGCTTCTGCTTGCGGTCTACGACGAAAATACTTGAATAGCCTTGCTTGCGCATAATTTCAAGTGCTACACGAGGCCCGCGGTCAGCGCCAATTTTCTCAGGACGCTTCATCACGTGAGAAGCCGTGAGCACTTTGGATAAATCCACATCTTCTACGAATTTTTCAACAAATTCATTGGCTGGATTCATCATAATTTGTTCCGGAGTGCCGAGCTGGATGACACTGCCGTCTTTCATAAGCGCAATGCGATCACCGATTCGGAGCGCTTCATCCAGATCATGAGTAATAAAGATAATCGTCTTTTTATACTGCTCTTGAATTTCCAGCAGTTCATCCTGCATGTCTTTACGAATAAGCGGGTCAAGGGCACTAAATGCCTCATCCATAAGCAAAATGCTTGTGTCGCTTGCAAGAGCCCGGGCTAGACCGACCCGCTGCTGCATACCACCGCTCAGCTGTGAAGGCAGTTGGTGCTCATATCCTTTTAAGCCCACTACTTCAAGAGCACTCATTGCTTTTTTACGACGTTCATCGGCAGGGACTTTTTGAATTTCAAGGCCATACTCGGTGTTTTCTAAAATAGTTTTGTGAGGGAAGAGAGCGAAGTTTTGAAAAACCATGCTGATTTTCTTTTGTCTAACTTCTCTTAATCTTGCAGCATTCATTTTAACAATGTCTTCGTTTTCAATTAGAATTTCACCAATGGTTGGGTCAATCAGCCGGTTAAACATGCGAATCAAGGTTGATTTACCGCTTCCGGATAACCCCATGATGACAAAAATCTCTCCTTGATAAATATCAAAGTTGACATTATTTACTCCAACTGTCTGTCCTGTTTCATTTAAAATTTCTTTTTTTGTCTTGCCTTGCTTTAATAACTCAATGGCTGCTTTAGGGGATTTGCCAAAAATCTTCGAGACATTTTTTACTTGTACGTATGGATCCATCAAATCACCTCAATATAGAATTGCCAATATCATATTTAGTTTTGCCGATTCCTTCCGTTTTATGCCTGTCATAGCAGGCAGCTTTATAAATGCAGATTTAAATCCGCTGCACCACGAACATAGAGAAAGACAGGAGTCCTGTGCGATCATGTAAAAAGGCCGATCGTTTGGTTGAAAGCGCCGTGCGTACGTGCAACACAGCAGCAATTCAGAGTAAATGAAAGGTTTGTGATTGTGTGAGCATTTCCGGCAGGAAAAAGAGGTGAAATCACAAAAAGAGGAAACGAACAGGTACGGCATAAAAAAATATTAAAATTGGTCTTGTTTTCGAAAAAAGCAGTTTTTTAAATGAACAAACGCTTTGTTTCAAAAGTTATTATATACCTTAACAAAACGTCTGGTAAAATTCAAACGAATAAGCTTAAAATCTATAAAAACATAATTAATCCAGTTAATGTATTTTTTTATTTTGATCAATATATGTATATATTAAAGAAATATTTGGTTTTATGTAATTTAAAGTTATTTTCTTTTTTATATGTAAATGATGCTGTTGGGAGTAAAAATAAGAGCAGGCAGGGGATCAAAGAGAAAGAAGCTGACCACAAGTCTTGCTGCAGTCAGCTCAACGTATAAAGGACATTTTATTTGCCGCTGACTGGCTGTTTCTCTGTACAAACGATTTCCTCAAAATAATCCCACATTGTGGCAGTTCTTCTTTTTCCGGTTTTTGTTAACCTGTATCCGTAACCTCTTCTGTGTACCGATTCTTTTGCAAGGTGAATCCGTTCAACGATGGAGGCTTCATACATAGACTGCACTGCTTTTCTAATTTTGGATACATTTACATTCAACTGATTTTCTAGGTCAATTAAAGACAAAGGGCAGGAATGTTTGTTTAATTCCTGGACGATTTCGAACTCTAGTAATCGAGAGATGTGATATTCCCATGTTTTCTCGTCGCGCAAAAAATAAATCAAACTTTCATTTTCTGCATATTCGCTATGGCGCCGGCGGCAGACTTGTCCTTTTTTAAATAACTCCAGCATCACTTCTTTTAAAGTACGAATCGATATCCCGGTAACAGCTGATATATCTTTTAACGTTCCGCCTTTTGTGGGCAGTTTATCCATCATTTCAATAATATAGGAAGAATCGCGTTCTGAATCTTCTTCAATAACGTAAAGATATCGCTTTCTTTTCCCGGAGTATTCTTTGCTTCTAGAGAGATAACCTTTTTTATATAAGCGGTACAGAACCGTAGCCGTACTTGTTGGCGCAAGATTGAGCAGGGAAGATACACGCTCTGCTGACAACTTCTGGCCGGTAGACTGAAACAACTGATAGACCTGTGCCATTAATGGGGAGAGTTCTTCTTGCTGTGATTCCGCATAAGGCTCGACACCATAATAGACATAACGGGAAATTGTCCGTCCGTTAATCTTGGAGGTGATTTTTTCCCGTTTAATTTTCTTTTCTTGCATTAATGAATGCAACAGGCTGTTTGCCGTTGCTTCTCCTGTGTAAAGCAGACTTGAAATTTCTTTGGTTGTATAAGGGCGCTCTGCTTCCCAAAGCAACTGCCAGATCGCTTCCTTTAGTTTTCTCGATGACTGAACCCTGCAGGAGGATTCATATAATTGTTTGTTTTCCCAATTTGATGACCTGCTCATAATCCAGCATCCTCCTTGTTGTTAAAAACAAACTGCCAACCAAGCTGAAACAAACGGATGAATAACAGCTGTATCATTTAATTAACTGCAACTTGCTATTGATAAACAATTAAGCTCTTTCTTTATCTACCCTTTTTTTTATCAATTTAACTGTGTTGCATCAATATGGTAAATTATGATCAAATTAGTCACTGGCATTCGGCTGAATTTTAGCAATCACTTCTTTATCGCACATTACAAAAAGGCGTGCTTCAGCTGGGATTCGTTCATCTAATTTCTGGTTAATATGAAGATTGCTGTGATCTGCTACAAGGGTGGCTCCCTCATCCAATAGCTCCATAAATGCGTCCCGGTATGTAACCCACTGGGAACGTTTGGCAATTTCATAGATACTTTCGCCGACCTGACGGCTCATTAATTCAGCATAAATATGAGTAATGCCGTGGGAAAACAGAGACCGTACCGCTGCATGGGAAATCATTTCATTGGTCGGAATAAATTCATCGACTTTCACCCGTTCAAATAAACGAATGTGCTTTTGGTGAATGACTTCTGCTGTTACATGAATAGATAAATTCATTTGCTCTTCAATCGACGTAATGGCCGTTGCAATAAGCAGCGTTTTCCCATCAGCCAGAAGTGGATCTTTCGCTGTATCATTTGCTTGTAGAGGCTCTTCAGCAAAGATAATTACTCCTTTGGCTTCCGGCAAATTTGCCCGCATAAGCGTTTCCTCATTCGTTGCATCCCCACGCACATAAAAAAGGTGTTCATCTATTAAAGGAGATTTTTCCAGATGATCAATGAGCACAATATCGATTCTGTTATCCGAATTGATAATTTCTTCCACTGCCGCTTTTGATTTTTCGCTCCATCCGATTAAAATAATATGGTTGCTTCCTGTATATTTCATTTTTCCACCTACCCTCATCTTCTCAATCCGATACACCGATTCAAGAATGTTTCCGATAAACACACTGACCATTCCAATACCTGTAATATAAAGAATAATTGTAAAAACTTTTCCCGCATCGGTTACTGGCGCATAATCCCCAAAACCGACTGTTGCAAGAGCGGTCATGACCCAGTATACGGCTGTTAAATAAGAGCCGAATGTTTCCGGTTCAATCAGCAAAGCAATGTAAGAAGAGGCGAGGATATAAAGAAGAAAAAAAGGAAGAAAGATGCGGCTCCTTAATCTAATTAAGTAATAAATTATTCTTTTAAATGGCAGTCTCATGCACATCATCCTCTGCATTCAGATTCTTTTTCGTTATCATTCCCTCATTTATTTCATGCTAAAACGCCATTCAATAACTGAAAGAGTATTTTTGTTCTTTATCAAAATTGGGATTTTATAAGTAAAAATACCTTTTTTTGAAAAAGTGGTTGACGAATAAGAGAGAGGCATATATTATAATCCATATAGAATTAATCGGATATAAATACCGATGAAAAATAATGTAATCGTGCTGATCAGACAGCTGAAAGCACACGCCTTTTTTAACAGGCGTGTGCTTTTTTGTTGACTAGAAAGGGATGATGGCAATGGAAAGCGACTGCGGCATGATGGAGTGGACAATTGGATAAAAGCTGATCGGACAACCGAAGGCTCTCTGTTCTTTTCTGGCAGGGAGCTATTTTTATTAAAGGAGAGGAAAACATGGTCGTTTCTATACAGGTAGCAGAAAAAGCATTTGGATCTAACGGTAAACGGGCAGTTGTACTTGAAGATATACGGCTGGACATTGAGCGCGGAGAATTTTTAACGATTATTGGGCCGAGTGGATGCGGTAAAAGCACGCTTTTAAAAATTGCAGCCGGGCTTGATACTTCATACAGTGGCAGCGTGACGGTCCATGATCGAAAGGTGACAAAACCAGGCATCAGCCAGGGATTTATTTTTCAAGAGCACCGTCTTTTCCCCTGGATGACGGTAGAGCAGAACATCGCGGCAGACTTGAATTTGCGTGATCCGGGCGTAAAAGCGAAAGTACAGGAACTGATTGATATTGTCCGGCTGACCGGCAATGAAAAAGTATATCCAGCCGAATTGTCGGGAGGGATGTCGCAGCGGGTAGCGATTGCAAGAGCACTGCTTCGGGAGCCGGAAGTTCTCCTGCTTGATGAGCCGTTTGGAGCGCTTGATGCGTTTACCCGCAAGCACCTGCAGGATGTATTGGTCGATATTTGGCAGCGAAAAAAAATTACGATGATTTTAGTGACGCACGATATTGATGAGTCGATTTATTTAGGGACACAACTGGCGATCCTGCGGGCGAAACCAGGCCGTATTCAAAAGTGGATGCCAGTCGGGCTGCCGTTTCCGAGAAACCGTACGTCTTTGTCATTTCAACATATACGTCAAAAAGTATTAGAGGAATTTGAAAAAACCGAGCAATCTGTTTATACAGAAGGCGCAGGAATTTAGGAGGAATTGCTATGAAGAAATGGCTGCTTTTAATTATATCATCATTAATTTTAGCTGCATGCTCCGCGAAAACGTCAGGAGAGGAGCAAGAATTAAAAGAGATTAATATTGGTATTCAACAAAGCCTCAGCCCGCTTTGGATTGCAAAAGAAAAAGGCTGGTTTGAAGAAGCGTTTGAAAAAGAAGGAATCAAAGTAAATTGGACCGAGTTTCAAAGCGGGCCCCCTCAATTTGAAGGGCTGGCAGCAGGCAAGCTGGACTTTTCACAAGTCGGAAACTCCCCTGTTATTGGTGGTCAGGCAGCGGATGTGCCATTTAAAGAAATTGCCCTTTCACAGGATGGACTCAAAGCCAATGCGATCTTAGTGAAAAAGGGAAATTCTATTCAATCGATTGAAGACTTGAAAGGAAAAAAAGTAGCGGTGGCGAAAGGGAGCAGCGGCTTTGACTTTCTCCATAAAGCATTAAAAGATGCGGATGTATCACCAGACGATGTGGAGATCATTCAGCTTCAGCCAGATGAAGCAATGCCGGCATTTGAAAATGGGGCAGTGGATGCCTGGTCAATCTGGGAACCATTTGTCTCACTGCAGACCATTCAAAATGACGCAGAGATTTTAGCGAATGGTGAAACGCTCCATTCGTACTCGCCGGGCTTCACTCTTGTCAGAAGCGGATTTGCTGAGGAGCATCCAGAAGAAGTTGAGCGGTTCCTTGACGTTTACAACAAAACGGTTGATTGGCAAAAAACAAACAAAGAGGAAGCCATCTCCATTTACTCCGAAATTAAAGAGCTCGATAAAGATGTAGTGGAAAGCGTACTGAACAATACAGAACCACTAAATGAACCTATCACAGAGGAGATTATCAAAGCACAGCAGGAAACAGCTGATTTTCAATATGACCTTGGCGTTATTGACAAGGAAATTGATGTATCTGAAGTAGTAGATAATCAATTTATTGAAAAAGTGAAGAAGGAGGGGACGAAATGAAAACAGCAGCTTATGTCGGATTAAGTGGAAAGGAAAAAGCAGCAAAAGTTAAAAAAACGAGGACCATTCCACCGTGGCTTAAAGGATTCGTTGTGCCAGTTATTATTCTGGCTTTATGGCAGTATGCAGGAAGTGCCGGATTGATCTCTGAAACAGTACTGCCGACACCGCTTGCCATTCTCGCGTCGTTTTATGAGCTGGCAGTATCAGGGGAACTGGCTGATAATATGAAAATCAGTATTGCACGGGCAGCAGGCGGGTTTCTGCTGGGCGGAGGACTGGGTCTTTTATTTGGAATCCTGGTTGGATTTTCAAAGAAAACGGAGTCCTATCTAGATCCATCTTTGCAAATGCTCCGTACTGTTCCGCATTTGGCTGTGACGCCGCTCTTTATCTTATGGTTCGGGTTTGATGAATTATCTAAAGTGCTCTTAATTGCACTTGGTGCATTTTTTCCTATCTACATTAACACCTTTCTCGGTATTCGGGGTGTAGATGCCAAGCTGTTTGATGTAGCGCGTGTGCTGGAATTCAGCTGGCGTCATCAAATTACGCGCCTTATTTTACCGGCTGCGCTGCCAAATATTTTGCTTGGTGTTCGGCTGTCGCTTGGGATTGCCTGGCTGGGCCTTGTCGTAGCAGAGCTGATGGGATCGAGTGCTGGTGTCGGCTACATGATTATGGATGCCCGCCAGTTTTCCCAGACAGAAAAAGTATTTGTCGGGATTATCATTTTTGCAGTCGTAGGCAAATTAACAGATTCGTTTGTGAGACTGCTTGAACGAAAATTATTAAAGTGGCGCAGCAGCTTTCAAGGAACCAATTAAAAAAGGAGAGAGATAAATGGAGATTTTATGGTTTATTCCAACACATGGTGACGGTCGTTATTTAGGAACAGATATTGGCGGAAGAGAAGCAGATCATACGTATTTTCGACAGGTGGCCCAGGCGGCTGACCGGCTTGGCTATACAGGTGTACTGCTTCCGACTGGAAAATCATGCGAAGATCCATGGCTTACTGCGGCTGCACTTGCAGCAGAGACTACAAGGCTGAAGTTCCTGGTAGCACTGCGTCCGGGTTTAATGCAGCCATCTGTTGCTGCACGTATGACGTCTACACTGGACCGCTTATCCAATGGGCGTCTGCTTATTAATGTTGTTGCTGGTGGTGATCCTGTTGAACTTGCAGGAGATGGCCTATTTCTTAAACACGATGAACGGTACGAGGCGACGGATGAATTTTTAACGATTTGGCGCGGCCTGCTGGAGGGCGAGACGGTAAATTATGACGGGAAATATATAAAATCAGAAGGCGGCGAATTATTATTTCTACCCGTTCAACAGCCGACACCACCTGTTTATTTTGGGGGCTCCTCGCCTGCCGGCCAGCAGGTAGCAGCTGCCCATTCGGATGTGTATTTAACATGGGGCGAACCGCCGGCTCAAGTCAAAGAAAAAATCGACAGTGTACGCCAGCAGGCTCAAAAAGAAGGGCGCACAGTCCGGTTTGGCATTCGCCTTCACGTAATTGTACGTGAAACGAATGCAGAGGCATGGGCGGCAGCAGATCGGTTGATTTCTCACTTGGATGACGAAGTGATAGAAAAAGCCCAGCAAAAACTAAGCCGTCATGATTCAGCCGGACAGAGCAGGATGGCTGCGCTTCATAGAAAAGGAAAAGAGGCAGACCTTGAGATCAGCCCGAACTTATGGGCAGGTATTGGGCTTGTACGCGGCGGTGCCGGCACAGCACTTGTTGGGGATCCAGAGACGGTTGCGGCTCGTATAAAGGAATATCAAGATCTCGGAATTGAAAGCTTTATTTTTTCTGGGTATCCTCACTTGGAAGAATCATATCGATTTGCAGAGCTTGTCTTCCCGCTTCTTTCATTTGGCGAAGGTGAAGATTTAGGGCGTTCAAGAGGAAATGTTGGAGAAACGATCGGCAATAGCATTTTAGCGCGTAACATAAGGAAAGAGGTAGTTTTTCATAAAAACGATTAAGATACATTAGTATTCGCTGGTATTTTAATATGAAAGCCGTCTGGACCACTAGAGGCCTTTTACGTGAAGCGTATTTGTTTCACGTAAAAGGCCTCTTTGATTTTAAACGAAAGGGTGATTAACATGGCAGATGTACAGTATGTACAATGGATCAGCAAGCCGGCGATGGACGGGGAGGTGATTCATGGTATGAAGACCGGAAGAAAGCTAGGATTTCCAACGGCTAACCTCAGCCAGTCACCTGATTGGATTGAAAATGGTGTGTACGGCGTGCAGGTCCAAATTGAAGATGAATTGCTGAACGGAGTCATGAATATAGGCGTAAAGCCGACATTTGGCTCTCGTTTTGAGCGCATTACAGAAATTCATCTCTTTGACTTCCAAGGTGATCTCTACGGAAAAAGGATCCAATGTGTGCCTCTCTTTCGGATTCGGGATGAACAAAAGTTTTCATCCTTTCATTCATTGCTGCAGCAGATAAAGGAGGATGTAAACTATGCAAGAACTGTATTCAGCCGCCAGGGCGCCGTTCAAAGACAGCGCATTTCTTAATTTGCCTAATACCCGTTTTTATGAATGGTGCCATAAGCAGTATGGGCTTAATCGCGGGGTGCTTAATACGATCGACAATTGGTTTTACGATTATGGAATTATCAACGTCATGTCCCGGCTTATCTATATGTTGGCTTTTTTAGACTATGTAAAAGAAGCGGGACTTCGGAGCAATGGACAAAAATTTATAAAATTCGGGCATGGCGGCCTTTCAGAAAAGTTAAGGGAGTTTCTGAAGCTTCATGATGCCCAGCTTACAGCATTTAAAGGAAAGGATGAATAAAATGACAAAAGCAGCCATTATCTATGGAGGCAACAGCAAGCAGTCCCGGTTAAAAGGAATTTTGGATAAAGCAGCTTCTTATTTTAAAAAAGGGGGCATTGATACAGAAACCATTTTTGTTCATGATCTGCCAGCAAAAGATTTAATTTTGGCCAATTTCAATAGCGAGCCCATTTTAAAAGCAAATAAAACGGTAGAAGAAGCGGACATTGTCGTGGTGCTGACACCTGTGTACAAAGCCGCATACACTGGCATTTTAAAAACGTACCTTGATTTGCTGCCCCAAAAAGGGCTGGAAGGAAAAACAGTTCTTCCACTTGTTCTTGGCGGCTCATTTGGCCACCTGCTGGCTATTGATTATGCATTAAAACCAGTGTTATCTGCACTTGGCGCTACTAATATTTTAAGCGGTGCATATGTACTTGATACACAGGTAGAAAAAACGGAAGATCTAAAATATGTCCTGGCGTCTGAAATTAGTGAGCGGCTGGACCGGGTGCTCGCTTTATCGAAAGAAGAAGCCGACCGTTATCTCGCTTTAAAATGAATGAAGTTTCCCATACGGCAGGGTACAGCTGCGTAGAAACACTTTCTATACGTAAGCGAAACATGACTGCTTAGGGGTTGTAAGATAATCTCCCGCTATATCCTGCTTGTAGAAATGAACAGCCAAAAACTTTACTTATAGCTTTTTGCTATAGGTGAAGTCTTTTTTTAATAAGATAAAAAATATTTTTGATTTTTGAAAAACAAGGAAATAATTTGTGATTTGCAGGAGAACGAGATGCAACGTGGGGATATGCAGTAAGAGGGACGTTCAAAATTTCTAAAAAGATCAAACCCTTCTAAATGATCGAATGCTATTGAGAAAAAGTTCTTTCTTAAACAGACAAATATCGTCATGCCAGCGCATACAATCATAGTATTCAATAGATCAGCCCAAAATACTTGAATATACATCATATTAAAAGCCAATTAAATTGGTGAAAACTTTAATCCAGTGTTTGGGTTAGCGGTTCCCCCTTAGAAAATTGAAGGGGTTGAAAGTCCAATAAATGCCGATCAGACCAACTGAAGGCAGACGCTTTTCACACATTGTTAAAAGTGTTCTGTCTTTTTTGTATGGATAAATCTCAGAAAAAGGGGCTTTAGCAATGTGAAAAGCGGCTTTGGAGTATTATCCGGACAGCAGCCGTTTTAGCAGGAAGCAACTACGTTCTATGAGCGTAGCCTGCAGAGCAGCCAAAAACAAGCCATTATAATCCACAGTTTTCTATTAAAGTAATTCCTATGCATCTTATTCAAAGAGTGAAGCTATATTGCCTATAAGAAAGGAGGATTTATAGTGAATAAACAGAATTTTATTTTACTATTTTTAATTATAAGCGTATTTTTATTGACTGCGTGTCAGATAGGCGACTTTAAAAAGGTGGTAACAGCTGATGAAAAACAGAATAAAGTAGCATCGATCCAGCATATTACACAATCAAAAGATGGTATTACATTAAAGATCGAAAAAAAGCAGGCTAAAATATCTGTAAACGAATTAACCATTACAATATTAAATGAAAGCAAATTTGCTCTTGTACCTGGTGAACGTTTTGCAATAGAAAAAAATATTGATGGTGTTTGGTACTCTGTTCCAGTTCAATTGAAAGTTCCTCAAACAGGCGGCTCTTTTATTCGTCCGGAGGAAGCTTTTGCGCAAACGGTTTCTCTTGATCCTTATCTAGAGAATGATCTTCCCCCAGGGAAATACCGGCTCGTCAAGTTTTTTGGAGAGCTGATGGAGCCCAAGTCAGACCACAATAGGAAAAAACTTATACTGGCCGTTCCTTTTAAGGTCGTCAATAAGGGTCTGTCTATTGAATAAAGAAATATTCTATGAATATATAATTGCTTTTTAAACTGCTTCTTAAGGTGAACTCAAAGCTTACAATTGGCTTTGTTTCAAACTGAGCTTTAATTAAATCATTCATTCATTACAGTTATATGGGTGTTAAAATTCTTTAACTATTTCCAAATTATTAAAAAATATATGGATGAAAATTTGCTCATTTAAAGCAGGCAGCTAGGAGGTTATCAGGTAGAATAAGGATAGAGAAAGAAGGGGGTGAATGAAAGAAAGCAAAAGGTATTTTAGGTTATGTGGTGAATGCTATGTAAAATATTAAGAAAATAAATCCCTATCCATACTTGTTTTTATTTTATAGACGTTACGAAACCGCCCCGCACACTCACTTATTAAAGTGGCTTTTATATGGTCCTATTGTGACCTTATGCCAAATAAGCTGAACCCAAACTAAAACGGGATATATACGCTGTATTTTTTAATCCCCTCATTTACTCCTTTTCCCTGTTTCTTCATGAAGACGACCACAGAAATCCAATTCTACTGCCTTTACAACAATTTAAATAAACGAAAGAGTACTAATTTAGAAATCCAGACAGCCTGGACTTATCACAAGGAACCTAATGATGAGTAGTATAACAATGCTTATATAAAGAAATAAAATGAAGCAACCATTTTTTCTTTTTTCAAATTTTTAGTACAGGACAAAACCTTTTTTGTCGGATGCTTTTTTATTCGAAGTGTAGACATAGTGAGACCAGATGCATATAATTTTAACAAATCCAATCGAAATAGTAAGAATTGAGGTGGAGAAATGAAAGTCTCCAGCCGGGGTGAATATGCGCTGCGGGCACTTATTGTGCTCGGGCAAAAAAAAGAGCTGATGCCAATCAGTGAAATATCAGAAGGAACGCTTGTCACAGTAAAATATTTAGAAAAGATTCTGCTCAGTCTTAAGAAGCTTGGGTATGTCGAGAGTAAGCGCGGCATTCAAGGAGGTTACTTTTTAAGCAAGCCGCCGGCAGAGATCAATATTGGTGAAGTAATTCGGCAAATAGAGGGGCCATTGTCTCCAATGAGCTGTGCGAGTGTTACGGCTTATGAACCCTGTCTGCTTGAAGGAAGCTGTTTGCTAAAGCCGCTTTGGGCGCTTGTAAGGGACACGATCGCTTACGTGCTGGAACAAACAACATTAGAGGATTTATTAAAAGGACAGCTGCGTCCCATCGTTCCTGTTTAATTCGGAAAAATATTTTTTTTGAAAAAACAGGTAGACATCGTTTTCTGAATGGGCTATAATCCAATTATTCAAATAAAACAAACCGAAATACTTGGTTATAAAAAACTACATACTACGCCAATCAGACAACTGAAGGCTCCTTTTAATCTCTATCCAATATGTTTGGCCTGGTGATGAAAAGGAGCTTTTTTTGACCAAAAGTCGACTAAAAAGGTCGAGATTAAAAAATGGAGGGATGCAGCATGGCAGGAAAACAAATTGATGAACAATGGATTGAACGGATTGTGAAATCACTGCAGGGAATTGAATACGGGTCAGTAGAAATTGTCATTCATGATTCACAGATTACTCAAATTGACCGGCTGGAAAAACAGCGGTTTCCATTAAAAAAAAACCAAGTCTACGAGAAACCAAAGCAGGTAAAAATTCAATAAATGCCGATCAGACAAACTGAAGGCAGACTCTTTTAACGGTTCTTTGTTAAAAGCAGTCTGCCTTTTTTATATGGATCACGAATTAGGAGAGAGAGGTTTTGGAGATGAAAAGAAAACCATTTGTTTTATCATTTTTAGCGGGTCTTACCGCAACAGCCACGATTTTGGCAGGATGCGGAAGCAATACCGAAAAGGAAAACGGCGACAGCGGAGCCGCTTCTTCAAAAGAGCCGGTTGAGCTTTTAAATGTGTCTTACGATCCAACACGGGAATTATATGAAGAATTTAATAAAGAATTTGCCGCTCACTGGAAAGAAGAAACAGGCCAGGATGTCTCGATTCAGCAGTCGCA
Source organism: Domibacillus sp. PGB-M46 (assembly GCF_022668875.1). GTDB lineage: Bacteria > Bacillota > Bacilli > Bacillales > Domibacillaceae > Domibacillus. Next base: position 15,598 of record NZ_JAKGCR010000021.1, read on the forward strand.
TGGCGGTTCAGGAAAACAGGCGCGCGCCGTTATTGACGGGCTTGAAGCTGATGTGGTGACATTGGCGCTTGCCGGGGACGTTGATGAAGTCGCCAAAGCAGGGTTAACAGCAGAAGACTGGCAGGCACGTCTTGATGACAACTCTACACCGTATACCTCTACGATCGTCTTTCTTGTCCGAAAAGGAAATCCGAAGCAGATCAAAGACTGGGATGATTTAGCGAAAAAAGGCGTGTCGGTCATTACACCAAACCCGAAAACGTCCGGAGGCGCGCGATGGAACTACCTGGCTGCCTGGGCGTATGCCGATAAAAAGTTTGATGGAGATGAAAAAAAAGTTAAGCAGTTTGTAGGTGACATTTATCAAAATGTTGAAGTGCTTGATTCAGGTGCTCGCGGCTCTACGACTACCTTTGTGGAACGCGGAATTGGAGATGTCTTGATTGCCTGGGAGAATGAAGCGTATCTTTCGCTAAATGAGCTGGGCAAAGACAAATTTGAAATTGTAAATCCGTCTTTAAGTATTTTAGCGGAACCGCCGGTAGCCGTTGTCGATAAAGTGGCAGAAAAAAAAGGAACAGAAAAAGTTGCCGAAGCGTACCTGGAATACCTGTATACAGAGAAAGGCCAGGAAATTGCCGCTGAAAACTATTACCGTCCACGCAATGAGGAAGTATTGGCAAAATATGCAGACCAGTTCCCGGACATCAGTCTTGTCATGATTGACGATGAATTTGGCGGCTGGAAAAAAGCGCAGCAAAAACACTTTGATGACGGCGGGACGTTTGACGAAATTTATCAGCCAAAGTAGGCATTCAAAGCGGCAGGCTTTTGCCTGCCGCTTTAGCTACCTCTAAGGAGATGCAGGTGACATGATGAGAAAGACAAAATGGAAAAAACACAGTATACTGCCGGGCTTCGGTTTATCGGTCGGCTTTACAACGTTATATGTAAGTTTGCTTGTGCTGCTGCCGCTGGCCATGATTTTTGTCAATACCGCTTCCATGAGCTGGTCTGGCTTTTGGGCAGCTGTAACAGAGCCGCGGGTTATCGCTTCTTACCGGCTGAGTTTTGGGGCCTCCTTTGCGGCGGCTTGTATCAATGTTGTATTCGGCGTACTGATTGCCTGGGTGCTTGTACGGTATTCCTTCCCTGGTAAACGTGTTATTGATGGATTAGTTGACCTGCCGTTTGCGCTGCCAACAGCTGTAGCCGGTATTGCACTCACCACTCTTTACACGGAAACAGGCTGGGTCGGACAGTTTCTGCCTTTTAAAGTCGCTTTTACACCCATTGGCATTACGATTGCCTTAACGTTTATTGGTCTTCCGTTTGTAGTCCGGATGGTGCAGCCTGTTTTGCAAAATTTTGACCAGGAAACAGAAGAAGCCTCAGCTATTTTAGGTGCCGGACGGATGCAGACGTTTTTTAAAGTTATTGTTCCAGAAATTATTCCAGCGGCACTGACAGGATTTGCTTTGGCTTTTGCCCGGGCACTTGGAGAATATGGGTCCGTTGTGTTCATTGCCGGCAACATGCCGATGAAAACAGAAATCACTCCACTGATGATTATGACAAAGCTGGAACAGTATGACTACGAAGGAGCAACGGCGATTGCAGCGGTTATGCTGGTTATCTCGTTTGTATTGCTGCTGTTTATTAATGGCTTGCAGTGGTGGACAAATCGGAAATATTCACATTCTTAAGGAGGAAAACCATGGCTGGACACATCCCGCTGCAGTATGGCAGCAAGCAAGCGGTCAAGCAAACAGCCCGCGAGCCGTTCATGATACGATTTCTCTTAATCACTGTCGCACTTGCTTTCTTATTCCTATTTCTTCTGCTGCCGCTGGCAGCCATTTTTATCAAAGCATTTGAGCAGGGAGTGGGGCTTTATATCGCTTCTATTACTGATCCTGATGCGCTTTCGGCCATTAAACTGACGCTGCTTGTGGTTGTGCTGACGGTTCCGCTCAATGCGCTGTTTGGGCTTGCCGCAGCCTGGGCCATTACCAAGTTTGAGTTCAGGGGAAAAAGCCTGCTCATTACGCTGATTGATCTGCCGTTTGCTATTTCACCGGTTATTGCAGGTTTGGTCTTTGTTCTGTTGTTTAGTACACATGGATTGTTTGGAGATTTCTTATTCCAACATGACATTAAAATTTTATTTGCTGTACCGGGTATCGTGCTGGCTACATTATTTGTTACGTTTCCTTTTGTCGCACGTGAGTTAATCCCTCTTATGCAGGCACAAGGGTCCGCGGAAGAAGAAGCTTCTCTTACTCTTGGGGCGAATGGCTGGAAAACATTCTGGCTCGTTACGCTTCCCAATATAAAATGGGGATTATTATACGGCGTGATTTTGTGCAATGCGCGGGCGGTAGGCGAATTTGGAGCTGTATCGGTTGTATCGGGCCATATTCGCGGATTAACCAACACGATGCCGCTGCATATAGAAATATTATACAATGAGTACCAATTTTCTGCCGCTTTTGCGGTGGCATCTTTAATGTCCATTTTGGCTATTGTGACACTGATCTTGAAAAATATCGTGGAATGGAAGTCCGGCCAGCATGGCTGAAGGAGGAGCAGAAGGTGAGTATTCAAATAAAGGGAGTATCTAAAACATTCGGCTCTTTTGAAGCGCTGAAAAACATCAACCTTGATATTCAAACAGGAGAGCTGGTGGCACTGCTTGGACCATCCGGCTCCGGTAAAACATCGCTTCTTCGTATTATTGCAGGTCTTGAAGAAGCAGATGACGGCGTGATCTTTTTTGGAAATGAAGAAATAACCCATATTCGCACCACTGAGCGGAAAGTCGGATTTGTTTTTCAGCATTACGCTCTTTTTAAACATATGACAGTTTTTGATAATGTCGCATATGGCCTCAGGGTACGGTCTAAAAGAGAGCGCCCGTCTAAAAAAGACATCAAGAAAAAAGTAACGGAGCTTCTTTCACTTGTAAAGCTTGAAGCTTTTGCAGATCGTTATCCAGCACAGCTGTCAGGCGGCCAGCGCCAGCGTGTCGCCTTAGCGCGTGCTCTTGCTGTGGAACCGAAAGTGCTGCTTTTGGATGAACCGTTTGGTGCGCTTGACGCAAAAGTGCGCAAGGAACTGCGCCGGTGGCTGCGCCGTCTCCATGACGAGTTTCATATCACGAGCATTTTCGTTACGCATGATCAGGAAGAAGCCTTAGATGTTGCGAACCGGATTGTAGTCATGAATGAAGGAAGAATTGAGCAGATCGGCAGCCCGGAAGAAGTGTATGAGCAGCCGAACAGCCCGTTTGTGTATGATTTCCTTGGCAATGTAAATGTATTTCATGGCCGCCTCGAAGACGGACAGTGGAGAAATGGAAATCAAGCAGACACTGAACAGCAGGCGCTTGCTTATGTGCGGCCGCATGACATTGTCATTGAGCGGGAAAAACCGACAGAGGATGCTGTAGAAGCGAAAGTGATACACGTTCATGCCGTTGGCCGTACGGTGCATATTGAATTAAAAGAAGAGAAAGCGGAACGCTTTTTAGAAGCCGAGCTGCCGAAAGAACAGTACCGGGAGCTCAACATTCAAACCGGAGAAACGGTGTTTGTCCGTCCAAATCAGTTAAAAGTCTTCGTCCCGGCAGATTTTTCAATCTAAGACCTGCGCAATTAAACAGTGGGGCAATAAAAAAACGGACCGCCGTTCACGGGGGTCCGTTTTTTTATTGCTTGATCGATCATCAGCTTGTTGCCACTGTTCCTTCCACAGCAGGAGAGGCTTCTTTTTTGGAATGGTTGCTTGCGCCGATTTTTTGTTTAAAATGACTGATAATGCTCGACGTAACCATAATTGATAAAACAGATAGAGCACCGTTTAAGAAGCCGATGGAATAAAAACCATATAAAACGACTACAAAATCAAAAAGAAAATTTAGTTTGCCAGGATTCCAGCCCAGCTTTTTCTGAAGAATCAGGGCCACAATGTTTGAACCGCCGAGAGAAGTGCGGTTGATAAATAAAATAGACAGCCCAAAACCGATAATGACCCCTCCGACAACGGCTCCAACTGACATTGGGATTTCAAAAGCAGGAAGCCATCTATCCAGACCTGTCATCGCTGACAGCAGGGTAACTGACAGAATCGTGGAAACGGTAAAATTCCAGCCCATAAAAATAATCGATAACACGTAAAACGGTACATTTACAAGAAAAAAGACCAACCCAAACGGAAGATCAGAGGCATAGCTTAAAAGCAGTGACAATCCTGCAGTACCGCCCGTCATGACTTCCGCATGCTGTAAAATCAAGGCGCCGATGCTTGTGAGCAGGCAGCCAAGTATAATGTATAATATTCTTTTCATTTCTATCTCCTTTTTATACAGCTTCATGCAAAATTAGTACCTTCATGATACAATCTGGATAAAGATTTATACATGCAATAATGAATATATTTGATCAAATATAGTTGCAAAATGAATCGGTTTTAGGGAAAAAACATTCATTTTGAAAAGGAGGAAAGATGGACAAAATTGATATTGATTTGCTGGCGCTCCTGCAGGAGGATGCCCGCATGACGATTAGCGAGCTTTCTAAAAAGCTGGCCCTGAGCCGGCCCAGCATTACCGAGCGGCTGCACCGGCTGCAGGAGCAGGGCGTAATTGAAGGATTTGCGGCACGGGTATCCCCGGCCAAAATAGGCAGAGATACGCTGCTGATCATTCAAATCAGTGATTTGAAAGTGTCGGCCAACGAATTCGAGGAAATGATTGCAGGGGACTTGGATGTTATCGAATGCCACCGTGTAACAGGGCACTTTGGTTACTTTATTAAAGCAGCCGTTGATGGAATGGACAGTCTGAGGCTGCTCGTGGACAGGCTGATGCCTTACGGTAATGTTCACACATCTATTATCCTTACATCCCCGGTCACATTTCGGCCCATTCTGCCCAAGCCGGAAGAAAATAAGTAAATGTATAGAAAAAAATCAGCGGATCTAATAGGACAGAAGCCGGTCGTTTGTTGACTTTTCTCTTTCTTAAACTTAACATGGAAGGGAATTTTAAAAGAAGTATGTGAGACTCAGCATCGATTTTGCTGCTCAAATGATCATTCACAAAACATCATATTGTACGGAAACAGGTGCGCAACATAACATGCATTTTGCGCTGAAAAGGGAAGCCGGTTCCAATCCGGCACGGACCCGCCACTGTATAGGGATATCGGCTGCGCCGATTTTTTCAGAAAAGCCACTGGTTAAGCCCGGGAAGGCCTGAAAGAGATGCCCCAAGTCAGGAGACCTGCCTGTTTTAACATCACTGTTTGACCTACGGGACTTGGGAAGGTGGTTAGGATGCTTACGGCCGGCTGCATGGGTCTCTTTCTGGGGGATGGTGTGCAGTTCCTTCCTTTTTATTTTAATGAAAAGCATTTCTGACCTCCAAACCTGGTCGGAAATGCTTTTTTTCGTTTATTACAACATAGGAGGTGTTCACAGGATGAGAATGAGAACACAAACATTTACTTTTCTTTTATGGATCGCGGCCGCAGGCCTGTTTTTATTATCCGGGTGCGGGTCGGAAAAGGGGGCAGATGCCTCAAAGGAGCCATCAGCAACATTCGCTTTTCCTTGGAGCCCGTCAAGCCTGGATCCTCATGGAAGCGACAGCTGGGAGATCATGCGTTCAGGCGCTGGAGAAACACTGGTCAAGCTGAACAAAGAGCTGGAGCCTGTTCCGTGGCTCGCAAAGGAATGGAAACAGGAAACCCCTACGACATGGACGTTTGGGCTGCAGGAGAATGTGACTTTTCATAATGGAAAACCAATGGATGCGGCCAGTGTAAAAGCATCTCTACAGCGCTCTATCGAAAAAGAAGCAAAAGCGAGAGACTTATTGAAGATTAAAACGATAGAAGCAGCCAGCAATCAATTGAAAATCGAAACGACCGAGCCGAATGCAGCTCTGCCCGCTCATTTAGCAGATCCATCGGTCACGATTGGAGATGTGGGGACGCTTGGAAAAAGGGGGACATATCCAGCCCTGACAGGTCCTTTTCAAATGGAAGAATTTCATAAAGACGAGTCGCTCGCTTTAAAAAGATATGAGCAGTACTGGGGAGAAAAAGCCCTTCTTTCAAATATTACGATCCGGTTTATTCCGGAAGGGAATACACGGCTGATGGCTCTGCAATCGGGAGATGTAGATGCAGCAGTAGACATTCCCGTTGATAACATAGACGTGCTTCAAAAAAGTAATCAGTTCGAAATATTAACAGCGCCATCTCTTCGTACGCATATGATGCTGTTTAACGTTCAGTCTTCTGTGTTTAAAGATGCGGCATTTCGAAAAGCGGTGGACGCTTTAGTTCCCAAAGAGGAAATTGTCCAATCTGTGATGAAAGGAAAGGCATTAGCCGCAAATGGGCCATTTCCTGACTTGCTCCCATTCGGTCAGGGGGAAGAGAAAAAGGAAACAGGTTCCTTTGAAGCATTTATGAAGGAAGAAGGGTGGAAGAAAAACGAAGAGGCACGATGGGAAAAGAATGGAAAGCTTTTTGAAATAAATATGCTGACGTTTCCGCAGCGCCCGGAACTGACCGTGATGGCCGAAATCATTCAAAGTGAGCTCCTCGCAAATGGAGTCCAAGTCAACCTCCGCCAGGTCGAAAATATCGATGAAGCACTGGCAAAAGAAAAGTGGGATGTGGCGATGTATAGTATGCTGACCGCTCACACGGGCGATCCAGAATACTTTTTAAACCTTTTTTACCGTTCAGACAGCAGTTCGAATGTAAGTCATTATGCTTCACCTGTACTTGACCAGCTGATTGCCCAGTTAAAGGAAACGGCTGATCAGGAGCAGCGGAATGAGCTGGCACTGAACATACAAAAAATCATCACTAGTGATATGCCGCAGTCATTTCTCGTACATCCCGAAACCATTTTTGCCGTCAGAAAAGGCCTGACAGGATTTGAACCGCATGCAAGCGAGTTTTACTATATCCATTCTCAAATAAACGTGGCTGGCGAATGAAAATAGTGATTCGTTTCGGAGTTGAGCGTATTGCCCAACTGGTACTCGTTGTTTTTTTGGTTTCATCGCTTACCTTTTGGCTCCTGCGGCTGGCACCGGGAGATCCGGCTTATTTGCTGCTCACTGCCCATAATATTCCGGTATCAGATGAAGCGCTGGCTGATTTACGGGAAGAGCTTGGATTAACAGACAGTTTGGGCAGTCAATACATGAACTGGCTGCAAGATGCTTTCACCCTTCAATGGGGAACCTCTTACGTATCCAAAGAACCGGTCGCCAATGAACTGCTTAGCCGGATACCCGCTACGCTGGAGCTGGCCGGTGCAGGACTCCTTGTAATGGTGCTTGTTACCTTCACCATGGGCGGGGCAACTGCTCTTTATTCAAGCGGATGGCTCAATCGGATCGGAAGGGGTGCCGCATTGCTTGGCTCATCCGTTCCTTCCTTCTGGCTGGGCTTTCTGCTTATCTATGTTTGTTCAGTACAATTCGGCTGGCTTCCTTCAATGGGCCGTGGGACGGCCGCGCATCTTATCCTGCCGGCTCTGACGCTTGGGTTAGGCCTTGGTACTGTTTATGCCCGGGTGCTGCGCTCCAGTCTGCTCGAAGTAATGGATCAGCCATTTGTTCAAGCTACAAAAGCGAGAGGATTATCAAAAAGGCGTATTTTGTTTTTTCACGTATGTAAGCATGCACTCCTGCCGGTAGTGACGATGATGGGAACAAGCTTTGCTTTTATGCTGGGGGGAAGCATGATTGTGGAATCGATTTTTTCGTGGCCAGGTTTAGGAAACTATATGATTGAATCCATAAACAAGCGGGACTACCCGGTGATTCAAGGCTACGTGATTCTCACCTCGTTTTTATTTGTATCCATCCATATTGCCGTTGATCTTCTCTCTAAACTTGTAGATCCACGAATGCGCGCACGTTAGGGGGAGAGGGAACTGAAAAATACAGCTTATTCCATCAATAAGAGCTTTGCAGCAGGTGTTGGTTTATTTCTTTTGATTATATTAACGGGTCTGTTTGCGCCGTGGCTGGCTCCACACGACCCGCTCGTCATTAACCTCTCTAACCGGCTCGCTCCTCCAAGCTGGGATTACCCATTTGGGACGGACCATTTAGGCCGCTGTGTTTTGTCACGCGTACTGTTTGGCACACGTGTAAGTGCTCTGTTTGCGTTTTTAATTGTTTTATGCACATTGGTCATCAGTCTGCCAATCGGGCTGGTCACCGGTTATATACGCGGAAAAGGCGGTCATTTATTTATGAGGGTGGTGGATGGTATTCTGGCGATTCCAGATATCGTATTAACGATTGCGATTGTGGGTATGCTCGGTCCAGGGCTTTTTAATATGACCATTGCAATCGTTTTAGTAAGATGGGCTGGCTATGTCCGCTTTATCCGCAGCCTTGTTTTAAATGTCTGCCAGGCAGATTATATTTGGTCTGCCAGAATGTCGGGAAATTCTCACATCCGTATTATGCGGCGTTATATTCTTCCTAAAGTTTCCCCGCCGCTCCTTGCCTACAGCGTATTGGATACAGGAAAAGCCGTACTGTTGATAGCGGGGCTGTCATTTCTCGGATTAGGCACACAGCCGCCGGCTCCGGAATGGGGAGGTATGCTTCATGATGCGACTGCTTATTTCCAGGCAGCACCGCATGTTATGATTTTTCCGGGGCTCGCTATTCTCCTTTTTGTGGCAGCCTGCCAGTTGATCGGTGAAAAGAGGGAAGTGTTAAAAGTTGATAGAGCCAAAGGGACGAAGTGGACAGCATAAGTTTTTGTATAAAGCAGCTTTTTAGACAAGCGGTGAAAGTAAAGAATAAAAAAAGGGAACTGACTATACAGTTCCCTTTTGTTGATTATTCCGAGAGAAATTTCAGTAAAGCGGTATTGAATTGTTCCGGGTGTGTAGCATTTAGTCCATGCGGTCCGCCTTCAATCACGACGAGCTGGCTGCTGGGAAGAAGTTCCTGAGTCAGTTTTCCGCTTGCTTCAAATGGTACAACCGAGTCTGAATCTCCATGAATAATCAAGGAAGGTATATGAATATTAGCTACATTAGAACGGAAGTCCGTGCGTGCAAACGCGCTGACACAGTCGAGCGTGCCCTTTGGCGAAGCGAATGCAGCAATATCACGGATATAATGACGGAACTCCTCACTAACCAAATCCGTTTTGTTCCCAGCAGTAAAGAAGTTCTTGGTGAATGTTTCAAGAAAAGCAATACGGTCTTTTTTAATACTAGCTTGAAAATCGGCGATAGTAGCTTCGTCCAAGGCACCTTCCGGATGGTCTTCCGATTTATACAAATACGGAGGAACCGCTGCAGCAAATACCGCTTTCTTGACTCTTTCGTCTCCGTATGTGCCAAGGTAGCGTGCCACTTCGCCGCCGCCCATTGAAAAGCCGACAAGCGTCACATCACGAAGATCCAAATGCTCGAGCAGTTTGTGTAGATCCGCTGAAAAGGTGTCATAGTCGTAGCCTTCCCACGGCTGTGAGGAATTCCCAAAGCCTCTGCGGTCATACGTGATGACCCGGTAGCCTGCTTCCACTAAAGCAGGAACCTGGGATTCCCAGGAACGTCCGCTCAGCGGCCAGCCGTGAATTAAAACAACCGGTTTTCCGTTTCCTACATCCTCATAGTATAGATCAATCGGTGAACTATTTTCCATGCCAACTTGTATATATGCCATATCTCCATTCTCCTTTTTAAAGCTGCCGGGGTAGCCGGAATGAGGGGGCAGGAATTGCTATTTACTTCAGGAACCGCTTATTTACACAACTTTTAAATTGACTTCAATATTTCCTCTTGTTGCTTTAGAGTACGGGCATACTTGGTGAGCAGCTTCTATAAGCTCCTGTGCTGTTTCCTTGTCTACACCTTCGATTTCCACTTCGAGGTCGGCGGCAATTTTAAAGCCGTCGTCCGCCTCATCATTTAAAATGGACACATTTGCCGTAACAGCTGTAGAAGTAACACCTTTCACGCCTTTTTTGCGGATCACCAGGTTCAAGGCTCCGTCAAAGCAGGCAGAGTAGCCAGCCGCAAATAATTGCTCCGGATTTGTTCCGTGGCCGCCCGGGCCACCCAGTCCTTCTGGCGTTTTTAAATCCAGGTCGAGTACGTTGTCAGAAGAAACCACGTGTCCTTGTCTGCCGCCTGATGCTGTTGCACTGCCTGTATACAATACTGCCATGTTTACATTCCTCATTTCTTTTTGAATTTTTGTTAAAGCGCATTTCATTTGTACCAATAAACTTCGGATCTTATGTAACATAAAAAAGAAAATACTTTTTGCACAAATATTTTTTCTCATGAAAAGCATTTGCTTTTTTGTTACCCTAACCCATTCATTATTTTTCCCTGCTATTACCAAAGTAAACATAGAGTTAAATTAGTACGCTCGACACTTTTCTTTAAAAAGGTTCGACCTAGTTCCTTTTTGTATGAGTTAGGAGCGATATTCCATAAAACACTCATCCTAGGTGAATGGTATAAGATTTAGTGAGATGGGGATAAATATGGACGAATCTTAACCCCGAGAGGACGAAGAAATAGTGGATGATTTAGTAATAGCTCGTTCTTTATTTGGGACGACGATGGCCTTTCATATTATATTTGCCACGATAGGCGTAGGGCTGCCGCTGATGATTTTAGTGGCTGAACTGCTTTACCAAAAAACAAAAGATTTGGACTACGTTGTCATGGCTAAGCGATGGACGAAGACATTTGCTATCCTGCTTGGCGTCGGTATTCCGACCGGCACGATTGCAGGTGTTCAGTTATCCTTGCTCTGGCCCGGTTTTATGGAAGTCGTCGGCCGAGTCATGCCGCTTCCTTTTCAAATTGAAATATATGCTTTTTTCGTAGAAGCTCTTTTCATGTCTATTTATGTGTATGCTGCCGAAAGAATTAAACCCTGGATGAGAATTGTAAGCCTCGTACTCGTTGCTTTAGGTGCTTTGGCTTCAGCAGTATTGATTACAAATGTCCATGCCTTTCAGGGAACACCGGCGGGTTTCCGGTATGAAAACGGGGAATTCTTAGACATTGACCCGTGGGCGGCATTTTTTAATCCAAGCTTTTTAGTAACGGCCGGGCACGTGGCGCTGTCTGCTTATGTCGTCGGCGCCTTTGCGGTTGGTTCTGTTGCAGCTTTTAAAATGATGAAAAATGAACGGGGATCCAGGGTTTATTTATTTCATCAGAAAGCACTCCTGATCAGTTTAGTAGTGGGGGGCGCCTTTGCGTTCTTTACCGCTTTAAATGGGCATGAATCCGCTCAGTATTTACATGAATACCAGCCGGAAAAGCTGGCTGCTGCAGAAGGGCTATTTGAAACCCAATCCCATGCGCCGCTCGCCATTGGTGGTTTTACAGACCGGGAAACGCAGGAGGTAAAGTGGGCGATTGAAATTCCCTGGGCGCTGAGCTTTCTCTCTGGAAACAGCTTCGATACGGTTGTAGTGGGCTTGAATGATTTTCCGGAAGAGTTTTGGCCGCCGCTCTATATACATACGTTATTTAACGTGATGGTCGGTATCGGCTCTCTGCTTATCCTGATTCCCATCCTCGTATTGATCTGGAAAAAAGGATTGAAAAAAAAGCACTATCCGAAGCCCGTGCTTTGGACACTAGTGGCCACCGGCCCGCTAGCCGTGATTGCTCTTGAATGCGGATGGATCTTTGCTTGTACAGGCCGCCAGCCATGGGTTATCTACCGGATTTTAAGCACAGCGGAGTCAGCCACAACCGCTACTAATTTAGGAACATTGTTTATCTTATTTATTATTGTATATGCAATATTAGGAACTGCAGTTGTATTTGTACTGCTGTACTTCTTCAGAAAAAATACAGAAATGGATGATATAAAGCGTGCAGAGAAAAAAGGGAAGCCGTTATACGGTTCCAATTCATAGGAGGATAGACAAATGGCTGATGCTCTGATTGCGATCACCGTGCTCTGGGGGTTTGTTTTTATTTACGCCGTTATGGCTACTATGGATTTCGGGGCGGGATTCTGGTCGATGATTTACATTAATCACGAGAAAACAAAAGCGACGAATGTAGCCAATCGATATTTATCTCCCACCTGGGAAGTGACCAACACGTTTATTGTTGCGCTTGTTGTGGCGGTTTATAGTCTTTTTCCAACTGCAGCTTACACGCTGGGCACCATCCTGCTCGTTCCTGGAAGTGCGATCCTGCTTTTGCTTGCTTTGAGAAGTGCTTTTTTAGTTTTTTCAAACATCGCCACAGAATATAAAAAGCCATTGACCTACATTTCAGGTATTGCAGGGATTATTATTCCCGGTCTGCTAATCAGTGTATTGCCCATTACACATGGAGAGTTTGTTGATTACACAAATGGTACAGCTAATTTAAATTTGGTCAGGCTGTTCACAAGCCCGAATGTGTATACATTTATTGGCTTTGCGGTCAGCAGTACTCTTTTCCTCTCCTCTTTATTACTAGCAGATTACTCAAAAGCATCGAAGGAAATGGAAGCTTACAAAGTGTATCTTCGGAATGGCAAAATATTAGGGCCTGTAACCTTGCTGATGGCTTTTCTGATTATGCTTACACTAGCCAATGAGGCCGAATGGTTATATGAGCGTATGATGGAAGACTTTGCGCTTCTGCTGCTTTCCGTCGGCTTCTTTTTAATTGTAGGAATTGGCTTGTATGGCTCGTCACCTTTTCAAAAAGGGGTCAAGGGAATGCCAAGGCTTTCCGTAATTGCTGTGGTCATCCAATACCTTATTGCCAGCTACGTTTATGGAAAAGCACATTTGCCTTATATCATTTATCCAAATGTGACCATTCAAGCCGCTTTTACAGATCCTAATTCATTCAGGGCTGTGTTTATCACGTATATCGTTGGTTTCGCCATTCTGTTCCCCGGCTTTTTTTACTTCTGGAGCTTATTTATGAATGATAAACGATATTTGCGGCAAAAAGGGTGACTCGTCTCTGTAGTGATCTTACGTGAAAATGAAGAAGCTATCATATACACAATTGAATACGTGAGGGAGCATGAATTCAGCAGTGATAGCTATCATTCCTGCTTATCTGTATAACCTGTTAAAGAAAAGCCAGCAATCATACTGCTGGCTTTTCTTTTTGATTTAATTTTCTTCCTTGACAAAACAGAAATTAAGGGGGGCGAGCAGGAAAAATATTGGGTTTGTTCTTGTATCTTCCTTTATATTTCCTTTAAGATTAAACATACCTTGAATCAATAAAAACTGCTCTATCGACTTTACATACTCAGAGCTGTTTTATCATCATGTATGCTGTATGTATTGAAAAGTAAATGATCTAAAAGAAGAACTATTAAAGCTTTTGACTTGTTCATATATACACCGAAGCAGTTTGCATAATGAGCATGTTATCTTCAAAAATACTATTGAGTTAGACTGGGAGAGAATAAGATGAAGGCAATAATTGAAAAAGGCTATGATTATATTGAGCTGTGGCAGGAATCGATGAAAGATCATAATGGACATATACCCGAGCGGTTAAGGGATGACCAGGCAGAAGAAGCTTTTTGGGCCTCTATGATGGAAAAGAAAACATCACATAAGCCGGATCCGTATGCAATAGCCGTGCAGCAGGAGCTTCTTCCTCTTTTACACAGTGACGACCATGTACTGGAAATTGGCCCTGGGTGGGGCAATTATACGTTTGATATTGCCGATCATGTTCAAAAGCTGACCGGTATAGACAGTTCAAAAAGTATTGTAGAGTTTTTGGAGTCACAGGCTGCTGCTAAAGGGGTAAGCAACCTGGAACTGATTTGCGCTAAATGGGAAATTGATAAAGAAAGTGAAAAGTATGACGTCGTATTTGGTTTTAATTGCTTCTATCGAATGTACGATATAGGAAAAGCTTTATTGAAAATGAATGAGTCCGCAAACCGGCTGGCTATTGTGGGAATGACAACAGGTCCTGAAAAGCCGCATTATATGGAGCTACATCAAATGGGCTACAGTATCAACCTAAGGCGCCGGGATTATATCCACATCTTAAACGTGCTGCACCAGCTTGGCATTATGGCCAGCTGCAAGATGGTGAAGCTGCAAAGCCGGAAATGCTATTCTTCCTATGAACAGTTAGTGAAGGATAATAGTACGAAAATTTTAGACGCTCACTACGACCTTCAAGATGTAGAGTGTGTGTTACGTAAATATGTGATAGAAAAGAACGGTACATACGAATACGTATATCCATTTCACGCTGCTTTAATGTATTGGGAGCCAGTGTTTATCTGAAAGGAAAGATCGAATGAGTAAACAAAAAGTGAGGGGCTTAAAAAGAAAAACAAGAAATATGATTGCGCTGATTGAATATCATACGAGGGAATTTCCTGATGATTTTTACAAGCATTACTGGCATATGCACCTGCCTATAGCCCAGCATTTTATCGACTCTGAAAAAACGCCTGCTAGTATTAAACGACTTTGTATGCAGGCTTTAATCGACAGGGCAGCCCATTTGATTGATATCAAACCAGTAAATCAGCAGCACTATCGTGTTGTTGCATCCATCAGCTTACCTGGCTTAAGGGATTCCCAGATGATCGTCTTCGAAGGCGATCACTATTTTAACAGATTTTTTAAAAGGGACGACGAATACCAAAAATGGATTCCTTTATCCGAGCAAAAAAATATTGCAGCAGAGTGGGGATTATCTATTCCGGGAAACATGCATGTCCTGGGGTTTAGAGAAGAAATAGTAGATGAAGATGAAACATATGAAGGAGAGGTATGGTTTATCGGAGAATTAGTATAAGTAACATGAGGAGAGAAAAAACTGTTTTCCAATTCAGTCTTTAAGAAATACTTTTTTCGGTTAAAAGCACACTTAAATCAAGCGCTGTACAAAAACTGAGCTTTTTTCTCCTTTAAGATACCTCTTCGTTTTTGTGGTTGCTTTCCTAGGTGGGGAAGTATCTATGTAAATTTTAATTAATTGCCACTAGGTAAGGGATCATGTAACCGTTGAATGAATGTATAGGTTACATGATTTTTTTATTTCTTTTTCTTCGATACGAGTAAGCCGCCATAAGCAATAAAACAATAATAAATAAGACATCCAGGTAATCCGCAAATTCTTTAAAGAAAAAGCGACTGACCAACACGGCCCATAAACTCACCAAGAGTAGCGGGTAAACATAAACTTGCTTTCTCAAAATGCCCACTTCCTTTTTAACTACCCGATTCATTCATTCTACCCTTATATTCGTCCCAATAAAAGATCAATAAAGGAGCCTTAGAACGTTATTTCGCCAAGCAGCAACCCTATGCAGGGAAGCTAGAATAATGGCAAGAATTTTATCCATTACCCGTATAGGGCGTAGGTGTTCATAAAGGCTATCCATTAAGTGGGATTCTGGTAAAACAAGGAAAGTAGATATGCCTACTACGAAGAGCTCTGTACGGTCAAATGGTTTGCTGATATGTTCATTGTAGTAAGAGCCCACCGCGATAAATCCACTAATGAGGATGAACTGATAAGCGAAAAATCTAAGATGGCTCAGGTTTAAATGGCTCCTATGCTGTAGATGTTTTATAGATGATAGCAGGTTTTAGGTTAGTGCAAAATATAAAGCCAGAAAGGATTAAAGCGAGCAATACAGTAAAGAAGCGGAAGCGGCTTTTTATGAGTTTTTCACCTTTAGCAATATAGCCGCCGATATTGGCAACGCTATAGTCGGCATTCCATTTTGTATGATGCCTTACTATACAAAAAAACAATACGATATTCATACAAATGGTTAATGAACCGGGATAGACAGTCATTCATTTCTGGTAGAGAAAGTGAAGGCCGATATGTCATAAATTATGCTTAATTTAACCAATTAAGGTATAATAGTGATGATTTTGAGACGAGCAGGCACATTTACATAAGTAAGGGGAACTCATTGTAGGAGAGGTGGACGTATAAGCATACCAATGCGTTTAGTTCGATTCCTGAGAAAGGGAATCCGGCTAGCGTTGTGTTAAACAGTAATGATTATACGGAAAAACAGATGTTAGCCATCGCAGCGGCAGTAGGATTTAACGAAACTGTTTTGTTGTTTCTTCAGATGAAGCTGATTTTCGAATTCGGTATCACGCCTGGACATGAAATGAATTTGTGCGGGCATGCGGCAATGGGAGGATTATGCTTTTAGAATGAGCGGCTTACTGGAACAATCCCATCTTATGATTGAACAAATGCTGGTGTCCTGCCTATATATAATAGTAAAGGACATGATTTGCCGCCAGTTGAGGAACTTATAAAAGAAGGAGATATAGGAATGGAACTATATAAAAGTATAGATTCTATCACAAGCAGGGAAGATTTAGCGAGGTTTATTTCCCTTTTAAGGATAGACCTGCAAAATAATAAAGCTCAATGGGAGAATCCCACACTTGAAAGGTATTTAGAAGCAATGGAAGCGTGGGTGATCGATATGGATGGGTATTATCAAAACAGGCAAGAGCCTAAGCCAGAACAGCCATCATGGAAGACTGTAGCGGATATATTGTACGCCTCAAGTATGTATGAGTAAAAAGGACGTGCAAAAGGCATTTCTTATTTATATACATCTTTCGTTACAATCATTCTGCCATAAAAAAAGCGATCTTTCTTTTTAGGAGAAAGATCGCTTTTTATAATTTCATCCATTGCTCGCCTGTCCTTCATTTAGCGGAAAAGCGCAGTTATCTTTTTTAAAGCAGCATTTTTTTATCAGCTGACAATTGAATTTCCTGCTGTTCTTTTTCAATCGCCTGGTTTTTCTTGATCTTCAAGTGATAGATCGCATAGCAGGCTAGCATAAATGGAACCCCGCAATAAAGGGCAAGCCGCTGGTCTGGATTAAATGCCATGCTGACCAGGACAGTGCAGTTCAGCACAAGGCCCAGCAGCGGAAGAAACGGATAAAGAGGCGCTTTGAATTTCAAGTCCGCTACATTGCCGCCTTCCCGGACGTATTTTCTGCGGAACGCAATCTGGGAAGCGGTGATGGAAATCCAGCCGACCTGGGCACCGAGACCGGCAATAGAAAGCAGCCAGAGAAAGACGGTTTCTTCTGCAAAAAAGCCGGATAACAGCGATAGAAGAGCGATGCCAAGCGTCAAAATAAGCGAGTTCATCGGAATGCCTTTTTTGTTTACTCTTGCCAGGGCAGGAGTCGCCATGCCTTCTTTCGAAAGCGAGTACAGCATGCGGGAAGCCGCATACAGGCCCGAGTTTCCAACTGACAAAAGAGCCGTCAAAATAACAAAGTTCATAATATCAGCCGCATACGGAATACCGATGCTGTCGAGCACCAAAACAAACGGGCTTTCCGTTACGCCTGCCTGGTCCGAAGGAATTAAGCCGGCCAGGACAAAAATCGATAAGACAAAGAATACAAGGGTGCGCCACACCGACTGTTTGATCGACTTTGGAATGGTTTTTTCCGGGTTTTCACTTTCCCCAGCCGCAATCCCGATTAATTCAGTTCCCTGGAATGAAAAGTTAACCGCAATCATCGTAATCAGCAGGGCGGTGACGCCGTGTGGAAGCAGGCCGTCCGAGGCATAGTTCGAGAAAAAGGGTGCTTCCTGGCCGCCTTTCATGTCAATCAGTCCAAACATCGCCGCGCCGCCGAGAATAATAAACAAAAGGATCGCCACAATTTTAATGCCGGAGAACCAGAATTCTGCTTCCCCAAATGCCCTGGCCGACAGGGCATTGAGTGAGAAGAGCAGAACGGCAAACACCGCACACCAAATCCATGTCGGTATATCAGGAAACCATCTGCCCATCAGCTGTCCGGCAGCCAGAAATTCCAAGGCAACGGTAACGGCCCAGCCGAGCCAGTATGTCCAGCCGAGAGCAAAGCCTGCACCAGGGCCGATAAATTTTGTGGTATACGTCTGGAAAGAACCGGAGACAGGCATCGCCACTGCCAGTTCCCCAAGGCAGACCATCGTTAAATACATCACAAAGCCGCCGACTAAAAATGCTAAAATGGCTCCCCCGGCTCCGGCTTGATTAATCGTATAGCCCGATCCGAGGAACAAGCCAGAGCCGATAACCCCTCCGAGTGAGATCATAAATAAGTGTCTGGTCTTCATGGTTCGTTGTAGTTCTTGGTTTTCAGTTACTTTCATTGTAGTTCCTCCCTTGCTCCTAGAATTTGGTAACGCTTTCATAAGATCTATGCCTTATACTTTTTCATATGCAAGTTTTGTGCCAGCTCAAAGCGTCTGCAGAAAGAGCTTAAAATAAAGGGATAATCTAAGATTAGCGTGAAGCAGTGCAAATTTTTCTGTCGTTTAGATTGAAAAATTTGCACTTATGAAAAGATTCTAACTATTTTTGTTTACATTTAGATCATTAAAGCAGCTTTTCCCCGAACAAAGAGCAAATAAGTGCAACAGCAGCATTTCCTGTTTTGTTCTTTTCATCTAAAATCGGGTTTACTTCCACAAATTCCGCGGATGTAATAATACCTTCCTCCTCAAGCATTTCCATTGCAAGATGGCCTTCGCGATATGTAATGCCGCCTGGCACAGGTGTTCCAACGCCTGGTGCTTCCTGCGGATCTAGTCCATCCAGATCAAGCGAAAGGTGAACCCCATTCGTTCTTTCCCGCAAGTAGCTGATCGTTTCCTGCATAACGGAAGTCATGCCAAGGCGGTCAATTTCATGCATCGTGTACACCTTAATGCCTTTTTCTTTAATTAATTCTCTTTCTCCATCATCCAAGTCACGGGCACCGATAATAACAATGTTTTCAGGTTTGATTTTGGGAGCATAACCGCCAATGTTGGTAAGGAGAGGATGTCCAAGTCCAATACTTACAGCAAGAGGCATTCCGTGAATATTTCCTGAAGGGGATGTTTCCGCCGTATTTAAATCTCCATGGGCATCAAACCAAATAACACCTAAATTCGGGTTGTCCTTTGCGACTCCTGCGAGCGTACCGATCGCAATACTATGATCGCCTCCAAGTATCAAAGGAAATCGATCCTGCGCGGTGCTTTCCTGGATTTTTTTTGCGAGCAATTCATTTCCTTCTGCAACAGCTGCAAGATTTTTTAAATTGGTATCGGGATCAGCAGCCGCTCTTTCTTTTAATTCTACGGTGATATTGCCTTCATCATATACGGCATAGCCGAGCTGTTCAAGCTGCTCTTCGACTCCGGCGTAGCGGATCGCACTTGGACCCATATCTACACCGCGGCGGGTTTGTCCTAAATCCATTGGTACACCAATAATAGAAACGTTTCTGTTTTTCATTTTTGTAACCTCCCTGGCTGTTGTACTATCGTTATCTATTAAAAACACAAAAATGAAAACGGTTCAACTAGACATTTTTTTGAATAAATATACATTTGTATTCATTTGTGAGAATTGGAGGTTTTTTTGATGAATACAAAATAATTTTATTTTTTGCTTTTCGCAAAAAAAATTTGCGCTTTGGACAAAAAGCCTCAGGGAAAAACGCAAAGAAATTAGCTTTTTCAAGTTGGCACGGATATTGCAATAGATTGGGTGAGGGTGAAAAAAACTTATTGGAGGGACACATCGTGGTGATTACGTACAAACATGAACCATTTACGGATTTTTCAAGAGAAGAAAACAAGCAGGCATTTAAAGAGGCGCTTGCCTATGTAAATACACAGCTTGGAAAAGAATACCCGCTTGTGATCGGGGGAGAGAAAATCACTTCGGATAAAAAAGCTGTTTCTATTAATCCAGCCCAAAAAGAAGAAGTGATTGGAACGATTTCGTTAGCGGATAAAGAGCGCGCAGAACAAGCGATGCAGGCAGCACTGCAGGCCTTTGAAAAATGGAAAACAGCAGACCCGGAATTTCGTGCCAATATCCTGTTCCGTGCAGCGGCGATCATTCGTCGCCGTAAGCATGAATTCTCCGGCTACCTTGTGAAAGAGGCAGGGAAGCCGTGGAAAGAAGCCGACGCAGATACAGCAGAAGCCATCGACTTTTTAGAGTATTATGCCCGCCAAATGATTGAACTAAAAAATGGCGCGCCGGTAGAAAGCCGTCCTGGTGAGAACAATAAATTTTCGTATATTCCATTAGGCGTTGGGGTCGTGATCTCGCCATTTAACTTCCCGCTTGCGATTATGGCCGGCACCGTCGTAGCCGCTATTGTCACAGGAAATACGGTTCTATTAAAACCAGCTGCCGCTACTCCGGTTATCGCTGCAAAGTTTGTAGAAGTAATGGAGCAGGCAGGATTGCCGGCAGGCGTGTTAAATTATGTGCCGGGCAGCGGAGCAGAGATCGGCGACTATCTTGTTGACCATCCTAAAACACGCTTTGTTTCTTTTACAGGCTCCCGTGAAGTTGGATGCCGGATTTATGAACGGGCTGCGAAAGTACATCCAGGACAAATCTGGTTAAAGCGTGTCATTGCTGAAATGGGCGGAAAAGATACCGTACTCGTGGATAAAGATGCGGACCTGGACTTGGCAGCTTCTTCGATCGTGTATTCTGCTTTCGGATTCTCCGGCCAGAAATGCTCAGCCGGCTCCCGGGCAGTTGTACACCAGGATGTGTATGACGAGGTACTTGAAAAAGCGGTTGCTTTAACAAAAACCCTGACACTGGGCAGCCCTGAAGAGAGCGGTACATATATGGGTCCTGTCATTGACGAGAGAGCATACAAAAAAATTATGGAATACATCGAAATTGGTAAGGAGGAAGGACGCCTTGTGGCCGGCGGTGAAGGAGATCAAACAAAAGGCTATTTTATTCAGCCAACGATTTTTGCGGATGTAAAAGAAAAAGACAGACTGATGCAGGAAGAAATTTTCGGTCCTGTAGTGGCTTTTTGCAAAGCGGATGATTTTGACCGCCTGCTGGCGATTGGAAACAACACAGAATACGGCTTAACGGGTGCACTGCTTTCCAAGAACCCTTATCATCTTGAGCGTGCGGAAAAAGAATTTCATGTAGGAAACCTGTATTTTAACCGGGGCTGTACGGGTGCCATTGTCGGCTACCAGCCATTTGGCGGTTTCAATATGTCGGGTACAGACTCTAAAGCAGGCAGCCCGGATTATTTGCTGCTGCATATGCAGGGAAAAACGATCTCGGAAACATTTTAAGTAAAAAAGCATCTGTATATCCGGCTGGTGTACAGATGCAGTTTTTCGAATTGAATCAAACAACTAATAGGGGGAACGAACATGGCAATATCAATGACACATTCAGAAAAAGTGATTCAGCAAACAGAAGAATTTGGCGCCCATAACTATCATCCGCTGCCGATCGTCGTTTCGGAGGCGGAAGGTGTTTGGATAAAAGACCCGGAGGGCAGCCGTTATATGGATATGCTGAGTGCGTACTCCGCGGTAAACCAGGGGCATCGCCATCCGAAAATCATTCAGGCGCTGAAAGACCAGGCAGACCGGGTTACTCTGACTTCTCGTGCTTTTCACAATGACCAGCTCGGACCCTGGTATGAAAAAATCTGCACGCTGACGAGAAAAGAAATGGCTCTTCCGATGAATACAGGGGCCGAAGCTGTAGAAACAGCGATCAAAGCTGCCCGCCGCTGGGGCTATGAAGTAAAAGGGATTGCAGACAACCGGGCTGAAATCATCGCGTGCATCGGAAACTTCCATGGCCGTACAATGGCAGCGGTTTCTCTTTCTTCAGAAGCAGAATATCAAAGAGGGTTTGGACCGATGCTTCCGGGCATTAAGCTGATTCCATATGGCAATCTTGAAGCACTGAAAGCAGCGATCACACCGCAGACAGCTGCTTTTATCATAGAGCCGATCCAGGGAGAAGCTGGAATTATTGTGCCGCCGGCAGGGTTTTTAAAGGAAGCGGCTGCTTTATGTAAAGAAAATAATGTCTTATTTATTGCTGATGAAATCCAGGTAGGCCTGGGACGGACAGGCCGTCTGTTTGCCTGTGAGTGGGAAGGTGTAGAACCGGATATGCTGATTCTTGGAAAAGCACTGGGCGGCGGAGTATTCCCAATTTCCTGTGTGGTCGCTAACGCCGGTATCTTAGGCGTTTTCAATGCCGGATCTCATGGCTCGACATTTGGAGGCAATCCGCTTGCTTGTGCGGTATCAACTGCTTCTCTTGATGTGATTGAAGAAGAACAGCTTGTGCAGCGTTCAGAAGAGCTCGGCAATTATTTGAAAGAGCAGCTTTCAAGTATCGATCATCCTTCTATTAAAGAGGTAAGAGGACGCGGACTGTTTATTGGGATGGAATTGAATGAGCCCGCCCGTCCATACTGTGAACAGCTGAAGGAAAAAGGGCTGTTGTGTAAAGAAACACATGAAACCGTAATTCGCTTTGCACCTCCTTTGGTCATTTCCAGAGAAGAATTAGACTGGGCCATTGACAAGATCAAGCAGGTATTTGCTTAAGGGTAAGCTTCATAAATAAGGAAGGCTTGTTTTGAGCTGTTTATGAAAAAAATACCATTTTATAAGCGGCTTCCCATTTATAAAGTCTGATAGGGTTATATGTCATAAGGTGCATGTAAAGATCTCTTCACTAAATAAGAATAAGAGAAGAAGGAACGAGGAAAAGAAGCATGGATGCGAAATATTGCAGGGAGTCAAAGGTGATACGAACAACGAGAGTATTTCCCAGTGATGTGAATAATCATAATACATTGTTTGGCGGCCGGTTAATGAATCATTTGGATCAAGTTGCCTCCACATCCGCAGCACGCCACAGCCGGAGAGACTGTGTAACAGCATCGGCCGATTCAATTGATTTTTGGAATCCGATTCAAACAACCGACTCGGTTTGTTTTGAATCTTATGTATCATGGACCGGCGTATCCTCCATGGAGGTATTTGTAAAGATCATTACAGAGGACTTGAAAAGCGGGAAAAGAAAAATCGCAGCGACTGCATTATTAAACTTTGTAGCACTGGACCAGCATAAAAAACCGACACCCGTTCCAAAGGTGATTCCTGAAACAGAAGAAGAAAAAAGATTGAATGAAAGTGCTGCCGAGCGTGCCAGAATGAGAAAAGAAAGAAAGAAAAAAAGTCAAGAATTAACCGTTTTTATTACCACTGATCATCCTTGGGACTGATTCAAATACATTTGGGGAGAAAAAGATATTGCAATGATCAAAAACTGCTCAAGTTTTCAAGAAAT
Organism: Domibacillus sp. PGB-M46; assembly: GCF_022668875.1. Lineage (GTDB taxonomy): Bacteria > Bacillota > Bacilli > Bacillales > Domibacillaceae > Domibacillus. The sequence continues at coordinate 38,785 of NZ_JAKGCR010000021.1, forward strand.
GAAACGCTGCTTTGAAGAAAACGCTGATATTGTACAGGAAATTGACGAAATTCATATTGTGGAAGAAGGCTTTACCGACTTAACGTATAAACTGTACGCGCCCGATTCTATTACCTTCTCCAATAAAACGTATTATAGGCTGGCCAAGTATCAAAAATGGCTGACCGTTTACTTTGACGAAAAAGCAGACAAGATTTTAAAAATGGAATATGGCATGATCGGCTCTAAATGGAAAGAGCATAGCTGGGCAAAAACAGTCAGCAGCTGATCCGCCAGCTTATTGGAATAACAGAGACAAAAAACATATAGAAGCTAACGGCAGCTAAAGAGGTTTGGCTGTAAGGGAGGCTTTCTTGACATACTAACGGAAGCGATTTCAAATTTGTGAAAATCAGACTCTAAAGCGAGAGTCATTTATCATGCTCAATTAAAACAGTCATCATCCCGCAAAAGATTTTACGCAGGGAAGCAGATGAAACATAGACCCGGTTTGCGCTTTCTTCAGTGATTTGGCGCGAAGAAAGGCACTTGTTAAACAGATACGTATTTAAAACAAAACAAACTACTATGAGGTGAGAATATGGCTATTATTAAAAAAACAGCACCAATTCCTAAAGAACAAAAGAAAAAAGAGAACGTCAGCTTATTCCGGTCAACGCAAGAAATTATTCATCAAGCGCTTACAGAGTTAGGGTACTCAGAATCTTTGTATGAGCTGCTAAAAGAGCCGATGCGGATGATGACTGTTCGGATTCCGGTAAGAATGGATAACGGAGAAGTAAAAGTATTTACCGGTTACCGTGCACAGCACAATGATGCGGTCGGACCTACAAAGGGCGGCGTCCGCTTTCATCCTCATGTGACAGAAGAAGAAGTAAAAGCGTTATCCGTATGGATGACGTTAAAATGCGGTATTACGAACCTTCCTTATGGAGGAGGAAAAGGCGGCATTATCTGCGATCCGCAGCAAATGTCAATGAGAGAGCTTGAACAATTAAGCCGCGGATACGTACGAGCCATCAGCCAGATTGTAGGTCCGTCAAAAGATATTCCAGCTCCAGATGTTTACACAAATTCACAGATTATGGCCTGGATGCTTGATGAATACAGCCACATCCGTGAATTCGATTCACCTGGATTTATTACAGGAAAGCCTTTAGTACTCGGAGGATCACATGGAAGAGAAACAGCGACTGCCCAAGGGGTTATGATTTGTATCGAAGAAGCTTTAAATAAAAAAGGGATTGAATTAAAAGGTGCCCGTGTGGTTATACAGGGATTTGGGAATGCCGGCAGCTTCTTGGCTAAATTCCTGCATGCAGAAGGTGCAAAAATTATTGGCGTTTCCGACGTGTTTGGTGGCATTTACGAGCCGGAAGGGCTGGATATTCCGTATTTGCTGGACCGCCGGGACAGCTTTGGCAATATCACCAATCTTTTTGAAGACACGATCACCAACCAAGAGCTGCTGGAGCTTGACTGTGATATCCTAGTTCCCGCTGCTATTTCGAATCAAATTACAGAAGAAAATGCAGACAGAATTAAAGCATCCGTTGTGGTGGAAGCAGCAAATGGCCCAACTACGCTGGAGGCTACCAAAATATTAAGCGAACGCAATGTGCTGCTTGTGCCAGATATACTGGCGAGTTCGGGCGGGGTGACGGTTTCTTACTTTGAGTGGGTTCAAAATAATCAAGGCTATTACTGGACAGAGGAAGAAGTCATGGAAAAGCTTCAAAAAGTGATGGTTTCATCATTTGAAAATATCTATCAAACGTCAAAATCTTTACAGGTTGATATGCGCCTGGCTGCTTATATGGTCGGAATCAGACGTGTAGCAGAAGCTTCAACGTTCCGGGGCTGGGTTTGAAAAAGAACAAGAGAGGACGTTTCCTATTAAGAAAGGAGCCCATACGTTAAATAGTATGGGCTCCTCTTTTGATTTAGGAATCAAGGTGCTTTTTCAATTTTTTCGAAAATCAAACACATCATGAGGGACATCCAGCCGATGACCATTAATGATGACTGTATCCTGATCCAGCCATTTTATCAAGGCTTGTTGCTCATGATAATTCCAGTAAATATTTTTTGGCTTTTTGTTTTCTCTATTAAAATGTAATTCACCGCGAACCGCAAAATCAGTAGTGGCTCCTCCACTAGAAACATAAGCTTTGACGGTATAGTCTCCATTTGGAGAATCTGCTTCTGAAATGAAATCGCCCTTTGGCAAACGGCCCATATCAAAAAAAGCCCAGTAAATACCGTATCCTAATAAGATCAAGAGGAGCAGAGGGATAATTATTTTCTTTTGTCTCAATTCTTTTCCTCCAAAAATTCAGCTCTAAAATAGTTCTTTTCAGTACAATTTTTGATTATACGTGAAGAGGCTGGATCTGAATATGGACTAAACTGAAAAAGTAAGAAAAGTTTACTGATATATATACAGTTGCCGATATATGGAATACTTTACTGGTTGATACAGGTAACTTCTAATGGATAATATGCATGAAACATATGACTAATAGGCATTATTCACTTTAGGTTTTCATTTGTATAGTAGAGATGTTAGATAAAGCAAAACGTACAAAAGCAGCTCACACATGAAATAGATGATTATGTCATTTTGGTTTTGGGGGAAAGGATAAAAGTTGTGGCACCTAAGTCTTTTACCTACCGTGATGGAAATAAAGCAGTTCTTTTATTGCACGGGTTTACAGGAGATACGATTGATGTAAGCCTTAAATTAAAAGCATGATTCCTGCTAGGAATCATGCTTTTTTTGTTGTCCGTGTTAAAAAAGGGTTCAACAAAGCTGTCGGTATCAGTGGTTTCTTACATCATATTTTTCATTCGGTTTGCGATGATTTAAAATAGATGGGTACACATTGATTTACAGCTAATATATTTAAACAGATTGTTCACCACTTTAAAGAGGATTTGATAAGCAGTATGGAACAACCTTTATTGAAAGTCGAAAACATAGAGATTTCCAGCGTTGAGGGCAGGCAGGCTAAACCGCTTGTTCGAGATGTGTCATTTGAGCTGTACAGGGGAGAGATGGTCGCTTTAACAGGACCGAGCGGCTGTGGAAAAAGTGTAACCGCTCATGCACTGGCTGGGATGCTCGAAAAGAGCTGTATGGTCACCAGTGGACATATTTATTATAAAGGACAGCCTATTATGTGCAATGACGAAGCAGGCTGGCAGCAGCTGCGCGGCCGGGAAATTGCGCTTTTGATCCAGCACTCGCTTAACGGGTTAGATCCGATCCGTACGGTGAAAAAGCAAATGGTTGAGACGCTGAACCAAACAAAAAAGCGGCCTAAAAAAGAAGCTGCCGCCTGCCTGCATACACTTTTAACACAAGTCGGTTTTGTGGAGCCGGAAGCCATTTTATCTGCTTATCCGTTTGAACTCAGCGGAGGCATGCGCCAGCGTGTGCTGCTGGCTATGATGCTGAGCCTGGAGCCTAAACTTTTAATTGCCGATGAACCGACTACCGCGCTCGATGTCATTAATAGGGAAAAGGTATTAAGGCTTTTTAAAAAGCTTCAAGCCGAATTAGGGCTGACAATTTTGCTTATTTCCCATGATCACGATAGTGTAAGCCGATTTGCTGACCGGGTCGTGCAGATGAAGGAAGGAGGGCTGGTACATATATGATTCTCGAACTTCAAAATGTCACAAAGGAATACACGAAGCGGAGAGGGCTGTTTAAGCCAGCCGCTTCGTTTAAAGCGGTTCATGGAGTCAGCTTCTCCATTGCAAAAGGAGAAAGCATGGGGCTTGTGGGAGAAAGCGGCTGCGGAAAAAGCACGCTGGCCAAGCTGATTATGAATATGGAATCTCCTACATCAGGGCAAATCAAAGTAAAAGGACAGCCGGTTGGCAGAAGAGGGAAAGACACATACATATACAAGCATGCTCAGCTTGTTCTTCAGGATGCCTCCTCTTCTTTATATCCGGGTATGTGTGTAAGGGAGGTACTGGAAGAGCCTTTACGGAACTTTCATTCTTTCGATAAAGAAGGCCGTTTAGCGGCATGCAGAGAACTGCTCGATTTAGTAGGCCTTGATGCTTCCTTTTTGTCTCGATATCCGCATGGGCTGAGCGGGGGACAGAAGCAGCGGGTTTGTATCGCGAAAGCATTAGCCGCCCGGCCGGATTTAATTATTTTTGATGAATCAATCGCGAGCCTTGACCCGCCTTCACAAAACGCGATTGTTCGTATGCTGAAGCAGGTTCAAAAACAGCAGCAAATCGCCTTTTTATTTATTACGCATGACCTTCAATCGGCCGAGCAGCTTTGTGGCCGCATCATGGTCATGTATGAAGGAGAGATTATTGAAACGGTTCAACCAGGGAATCACCGGAGCTTCAGTCATCCTTACACCCGCTTGCTTTTTCAGTCACGGCTAAATGAAAAAGCTGAACAGCTTATTTAGCTGCAAGCGAAAAAGGACGATGTATAATGGATTTTTCACAGAAAAGCTAGGCGGGAAATTTCTTTGCCGCTGAATACAAGTAGATGAATCTACAAACGTACGAAAGATTGAGGGGAGCGTGGAATGGTACAAAAAGTTGTTCAAGGAATGGGATTAAATTTACCTAACTTCGCATAATAACTTCGAGGTGAATATGATGGCTGAATTAGACATTTTGAAATGCCCAAGCTGCAAATGGGAAGGCCAGTTTGAGGAAACAGAATTGGATGAAAGAGTAACAGAAGATGGTTCTTATTGGGAGCATTATTGCCCTAAATGCAAAACAGTCATTGGTTGAGTATCCTACAGGGTAGGATGTTTTTTGAGAAGTGAAAACGTTGTCTCCTGAATGACCGGTCTGTGGAACCGGTAGATAAAAACCCGGTGCTTATTTTTGCTTAACGGACATTAAGAATACTGGAGCGCTTTATTGCTTATCTAGGTGCTTGCTCTCAGCTTCTTGTTTAAAGGTATAAAAGCTTAGACACAAGCTCTCCTGGTTGTTCATCAATTAAACTTGTTATTCTTATAAACCAAGAAGATAAAATCAAAAACAAAAGGCACTCTGTTTAGTGCCTTTTGTTTTTGATAAAGTATTAAAATGTCATTCTGTCATTTAGAAGAAACTTTTTTAGCATCTAGATCGTGGTGGAGAGCTGGGGAAGGAATCTCCGGATTAGGGATTTGCCCTTTTGGAGATGGATTTGCCAGATAGACATAATCTCCTGTTCCATCCGGTGCACTTCCTGTGGCCCAAAGACCTGTAGAAGAAGCTGTTCCTTCTGAAAGATCCCAGAATTCATAAGCATGAGGCTGTGCTTCCTGCTCCGCCTCAGCAGGGAATGAGGCAGGCACCACTACGCCATTTTTCTCTTCAAGTTCTTGGATAGCAGCCATCCACTGATATTGATGATACCGGTCGCGTGCGAGCATTTTCCGGAATACAGTACGAACACCTTCATCTTTTGTCATATGGTATAGGCGTGCAACCTGCAGGCGCCCTTGAGATTCAGCATGCAGGTTGGAGCGCATATCAGCCAGCAGGTTGCCGCTCGCTACAATATAGTTTCCGTTCCACGGCACACCGTTTGAATTGGTCGGCAGGCCGCCAAGTCCGCTGACAAGCAGATGCTGTGGGTTAATACCGCCCATGATAGCAGCAATAGCTGGATCTTCCGCTGCTTCGGCCTGTGCTTCCGGCGATGCCCCGTCTAGGAGCTGGCTGATCAGGGCACAAAGCATTTCGACATGGCCGATTTCCTCTGTACCGATATCCATCAGCATATCCTTATATTTTTCTTCTCCACGGCAGTTAAACCCTTGAAAGAGATATTGCATCATGACAGTCATTTCTCCAAACTGGCCGCCGAGCACCTCTTGAATCTGGCGGGCAAGCATTGGATCTGGACGTTCAACTTTTACCTCGAACTGAAGTTCTTTTTGATGGCGGAACATAATGAATCCTCCTTTTAGATGGGGGTTTTTCCCTTTATTTTCTTACCTTTCTTTCGTTACCCACTTTTTGGATGAATCAACCACTTTTGTAAAAAAACTAAATAGGGCTAAAAGTTAACAATCTTTTTAATAAGGATCCATTCAAGAGGGGAGGAAAATAAACCCTGTTTCTTGAATAAAAATTAAAAGGAGTTGGATAAACAATGGGCTTTTATGAAAAAAGGTATGACTTAAAGAACATTGTAATAAAAGAAACCGGGGAAATGATTGAATTTGATGGGGGTACTTTACACGTTTATAAAGGCAGTGAAAGACAAAGGTGGGAAGCCAAATTATCAAATGTCAAGAATCATAAAATATTTGACGATTCGATATTAGAGGAAAAAGGATACATTGATTTTAAAATCAAAAGCAGTGAAAATGATGAATTTAAAGGAACTGCTTTCGTTTCGGACTTTGACCCGGACTCTAGCGGAACTAAAATTATGTTAACAGGTATAGGGGAGTTAATTGGCTAGGGAGGATAGAAGTCATACAGCATCCCAGTTATTAAAAAAACTCCTTTGGCTTGAGAAGAGGTGTATGATATTTAATCATCATTAATTTCAGTAAACTTTCGAATCTAAAAATTTGTACAAAAGCTGCAGAAAAATAACCGAAGAAAAGCCCCGGATTTTTATCCGGGGCTTTTCTATGCTGCTTATAACCGTTTAGGCTTCATAGTGCGCATGTTTTTCACGGAAAACATGGTCATCCAGGTATTTATGGAAGAACCATTCACCCGCTGCAATAATGAGTGCTGAAAGAAAAGCAGCTGACAACACGTCACCATCGTTAATGAAAAGAGCTTTTCCCATTAGCCAGACGACTAGAAAAGCTAACACAGCGTCTGATACTGTTGCAATCGTATTACGTTTTACGTAGTCTGAGCTCGGTCCATGATCGTCACCGGTTCTGCGGAACAAAAGCAGATCGCCAAGGATATACGCCACGACGGTGAGCACAAGACTAATCAAAAGTGTATCCCCGAATTCACCATCATAAATACCAGTAAGGACGATGCCCAAAACAACCGCAATCATGATAAATTTGATCAAAATCGCTTTTACGTGTTCCAAGGTAAACACCTCCTTTAGTGGTTGTGCTCAACTTATACCCGGGGAATAAAAGCGTAAACAATTTTTGCTTTTTTATGCATTAAAACCCCACTTTTTTCCTAGTGAACCTCTTTTTCTTTTATTTTGAAAAAGTGGACGTGTTGTACTAATTAAATTCCTGATATCTGGTAAAAGAAAAAGCGAACGGACTCTCAGATATGCTGCTGCCATTTGAGAAAAAGGAAAAAAGCAGACTTTCTTTTCATACAATTTTTTATGTGCAAACTCCTATTTCTTACTGCGGGTATACTGTAGGAGTTCCTTGAGCGTATTAGGTTGATTTTTGAAAAAATCATAAATGGACAGTATAGAAATGAACTCAGTCGATCTGGTTCTTATATGTATGGTTTTATGGCTATTTTTAAAATAGGAGAATCCATTTTGACCATTCCTTATTCAAAATGGACTCTTTATTTGACAGAATGGCGTTTTGCTTGCTTAAACTGCATCCGTATGGATCGGTGTGTTGTCGGTTGACATATGGGTCAATCCTTTTTCTGCTTTCAAGGACATAAAGAAACAAAGCAGGGAAAGCGGAGCACAGGACCAAACAACCATATATCCTCCATAAGAGTAAATAGTAAAAAAGATAAAGCTGATACTCAACAAGTAAAGAGAAAAAGCGAAATACATAATCATGCACCCCTTGTAAAAGGCAGCACGTTCATTCATTTGTGCTTCTTTTTTGCTAAGTTCTTTATGATGACGGTTAAAGGAATGGGCAGAAGACAGGAGCAAAACTGCAAAAGCAGGCAGGATATAGGCATATATATCAGGCTGCTGCAGACATACATACAAGCTGACTAAAAGAGATAATCCAGCAAAAGTTAAAAGGGAGGCTACATCGTAAAGGCCCGGGTTTTGTTTGGAATGGTTCATGGCATCTTTTCCTTTCTTTGTGATGTCACTGCCTTTATATTTTGTCCCGATTTGCTTTTGTTCATAACTTTGTCACATTTTCACAAACATTTTTGTATAAAAGGATCAAAAAAATGGAGGAGTTACAAAAGAATTTAAGGAGAACAAGCAATAAAAGAGCTGAAATGTGGATATAATGCAGAGAAAGCGCTTTATATTTTCTTTATAGGAGCAGAGTAAAATGAATATCACAATCGATGAAGCACTTATCATTATTAATGAAGAATTATTAAACCAAAAGCCGTCCAGTTACAGAATTGAACGAAAAGATCATTATCCTAAGATAAGGGAAAATGATGTGCTGGCCAGCCTTGGCTGTTTAGGAGCTGAGCTGAAAAAATCCGGCATTGTTCCTTTTCAAGATGCCGGTTACCTGCATCTTTTGCGCCTGGCTGAGCAGAAATTTGAAGTAGAGTTTCACTTTGGGGGAATGAAGCTGCCGAAAGAAGTATAATTCTGGCTGGACGGTTTCGATTCTCCCATCTACTGGGCTGGGCCAGGTCATTAAGGTGCCTGTTTTTCTTTATAATTCCAAAAAACAGGCCTGAAACGAACAAGGCATAAAGAAACAGCCACCCAAACTGCCAGTAATCTAGGGGAGGAACAGCTGTAATGATATCCTCCATGATCCTGATATCCAAAGAAAGTTGAAGTGGCAGCATCAGCCAGATAAGGCCTTTTGTATATACAACCGTGTTTTTAACGTAACTATGGAAATGGATCCAATTAAAACAGAAAGAACGCCCCGCCACGTATTTTCCCTTTATTTACGGATCCTCCAAAAAGCGCCCAAAGCATAATGGACAGTGTGGACAAGCTGAAGTGCGCTAAAAAGCCAAGAAGCACATGCACCGAATAACCGGCCCGCCAAGTGTATCAAAAACAATGGGATAGGCTGTTGAGCCAATACCCAAACAAAAGCCGACCCAATAAGCAGGTAAAAAACAGCGATATATAGTAAGACCATCTGCTTTTTGTATGCATGAGTAATGTGCCGCTGACCTTGATCTTTGTGGGTTTAGAATCCCGTTTGCTTTATCCGTGGGAGTGTTAAAATAATAAAACTTCACTTTGCTGAAGGCGGGAGATCTCTTGTATACGCCTTATTTAGCTGGTGAACAAACACCTGTTTCAATCTTGGGAAGAACCGTACAGAAAACCCCCCAAGTACAAATGGACATCTCCCTGTGTTTGAGGGGTTCAGTATTTGTTTTACTTTAAGCTGATCGCTTGTTTCCCCATTTGTTCCCACGCAGCAATAAAAGCGGCTTTGTTTGATTTATTGTTTTTGATTCCTGTCAACGGATCATTAAAATAAATATAGTTTTCATCAAAGCCTGTCACGAGTACAGAGTGCTCTCTATACGTAATTTCCACCGGTCCATCTGGTGTTTCCCACGTCCTAAACTCTTCTTCTCCTAACACGTTGAATGTAGCGTTTGTAATAATCCAGACCGTTTTGTCGTCTTTAAGTTTGTTAATGACACTATCAAAGCTTTCCCCGGTGATGTTTTCTACTTTGCCAGGAAGATAGCGCTCAGCCAATTCGAAAATCGGCTCATTATACACGCCGTATCCCGGTGTTTCAAAGGAATACATGTCACCGACAAAACCCGTATGGGGGTTGCCAAAATAGGTTTTTCCATTTTGCTTCGTCATCGGTGTAGGGTCTCTTTTAATTTCTTTGGCAAGCTTCATCTTATCCGCGTTCACACCCGCATCCTGGAGCAGCATAGCAAGACTCGTCACTTCACATCCCCGCGGCAGTTCAGGCATTTGATTGATTAAAGGGGCATCCAGAATTTTTTCTGTTACATTCGCTTCTGTGCTTACACTCGCCTGTTTTTGCTCAGGCTCTGTTGCTTCTTTGGGCTGTTCTTCCTGGATGGCTTTCTCGGGCTCTGCTTGAACGAAGGAAGAAACGGCCTCGCTGATGTTGTCTTTATACAAATTGAGGTTGTATACACAAAGAACGACAAACAGTACGAGTGATAAAAGAGAATAAATAAGAAGTGGTTTGGCGGGTTTTAAAAACCTGTTTTTTACATAAGCTGCTGCAAAAATAAGTGTCATGGCACCTGTGCCAAAAAGAAGAGTAACCTCCATTGTTCAAACTCCTATAATTCGATGCCGAAAAAAACAACACGGCATCTTTTATTTATAAACTGTACTTTCTACTTTTTAGCCAAACGATTTCGCCAGCTTCCGAGAAACAATGAAGAAAAAAGATAGCTAAAGGGGAGCAGGAAGAGATTGATATCTAATCGTATTCTACCATAATCTGGTCAGAACGTTCATTGATTGATTACCTTTTATGCGGAGGAAGGTATAAGCGTTGGCGGGTTACATCTAAAAGATACCTATATGAGAGAGGAAAAGGGGCATGGGAAGAAAGTGATTGACTGTATAGGGAAAAACCAAATGAATAATTTCTTTGTCAGAAAATATAACGATATGGCTTTACAATGAAGGAAATTTATTTATAATCATAGTAACAAGTTAAACAGATTTGTTTAAACTTGATTTTATTTAACAGAATTGTTTAAATTAGTTTAACGGATTTGTTTAAACTGTCATCAGTCTTTCCAAAATTTCATCGTTTGCTAAATTAAAAGATCAAAGGGAATGGCTGAACCAAGAAAGAAAGCGCTTACGTATTTTTACCATCTGTTTCTATATTTAAAGGAGAGTGAGAAGATGAACCATTCACCAACAGAGTTAAAGAAAGATTTAAAGATTCGGCATATCACCATGATTTCTTTAGGTGGAATTATTGGAGCCGGATTGTTTGTAGGAAGCGGCTCGCTTATTAATATGGCAGGCCCTGCTTCAATCTTTTCTTATGCCCTGGCAGGCCTGCTTGTCATTTTGGTTATGCGCATGCTGGGAGAGATGTCGATGGTCAACCCATCAAGCGGCTCGTTTGCGACCTATGCTAGAGAAGCACTCGGTCCCTGGGCAGGCTATACAATCGGGTGGCTGTATTGGTTTTTCTGGGTAATCGTAATCGCTGTTGAAGCCATTGCCGGAGCAAACATTATTCAATATTGGTTCCCGTCTTTGCCAAGCTGGTCCGTTAGTTTGATCCTGACTTTCTTGTTAACATTGACAAATTTGTACTCTGTTAAATCGTTTGGAGAATTTGAGTATTGGTTCTCATTAATCAAAGTAGTCAGCATTGGACTGTTTTTAATTCTCGGGGGAGCCATTATCTTTGGATTTTTCCCAGGCATTGAATCACCTGGAACATCTAATCTTATACACCACGGCGGCTTTTTCCCGAATGGAATCAGCGCTATTTTCCTAGGCATTACCCTTGTGATGTTTTCATTTATGGGAAGCGAAATTGTTGCGACAGCTGCAGGAGAGACGCCGGATCCTGAAAAAGCGATTACTGTGGCCACCAATAGTGTCATTTACCGCATTCTCATTTTTTATCTGGGCTCTATCCTTGTACTGGTAACGGTTCTTCCGTGGGATTCCCAGGATCTTTTGAAAAGCCCGTTTGTATCTGTACTGGAAATGGTCAATATTCCAGCTGCAGCACAAATTATGAACTTTATCGTACTCACTGCTGTGCTGTCCTGCTTGAATTCCGGCCTTTATACGAGTTCACGGATGCTGCTTGCAATGGCGCAAAATGGAGACGCGCCTCGCGTGTTCTTAAAAATTAATAAAAAAGGCGTGCCCGTTCAGGCGATCTTAGGCTGTACCGTTATTTCTTACATCAGCGTGGCATTCAACTATTTGTCTCCGGATAAGATCTTTCTTTTCTTAGTAAACGCTTCCGGGGGAGTAGCGCTGCTTGTTTATCTTGTTATTGCTTTTTCACAACTGCGCCTGAGACGCAAATATGAGAAAGAAAATCCAGGCGCGCTGCGCATCAGAATGTGGCTGTTTCCGTATTTGACGTATGCAACTATTCTAGCGATTTCGGCTATTTTTATCGCAATGGCATTTATTGATTCCCTTCGATCCCAGTTCTTCTTAACACTGTTGATCGCGGTTTTAGTTGTCGGTTCTTTCTTTTTGAAAAGAAACACACGGTCAGCAGATGCCGTTTCAAAAGAAAAGAAGCAAATGACCATTTAAAAGCAGCATGCACAAAAGAAAGGGAGTGAGTCCAAACCATTTGGACTCGCTCCTTTATTTTTTATAGAAACCGAAGGGAGGTACTTAATTGATTTACATGCTGCTGATCAGCCCAGAGAATAAAATAGTTGTAAGTCGTTCCCTCAATCTGCACCGGCTTTGGATAGCGGACGATCAAAGCGGCCTGCCCGTTCATTTCCGGAGGCTGGTCCTCTGACGGAAAAATCAAGCAGGCTTCCTGCTGCTGGATTTTTGTATGAATGATTCTGGGCGCGGAGCCGTATGGCTGTAACGGATGAAAGGCTTCGTTACGGCAGACTTCATGAATCGCTTCATCTGAAGCAATAGCGGATATTTGAAAGAAACCATCTGGTCCTTCATACCGCCCGTCGCTTACTTTTTGCCAATGGGAAGGATAATGAAATTGAACACGATAGGCAGAATTCGTATATGTTTTTGTCAGCGGCAAACGTGGCGCAGGAGACCATTGTAAAGCGGTAATAAAAGCCCCTTTTACAAGCTGTATTGGAACGGGGTGCTGGATATCAACCACCCACATCTCATCCGCGATTTCCTCAGTGCTGCATCCTGACAAATAAGCAACTTTCCGGCCGTTTGGCGACCATGTGACAGGAGTGGCAAAGCAATTAGAAAGAGCTTTTGTCCGGTCGTTTTCTCCCTGCTTTCCAGACGTTCGAATTAATGAAAAATACCCGGCTTCTTCAAAGGCAGTGGCACTGTAAGCAATCGTTGATGAATCAGGGGACCATACCGGAAAATAGTTTTTCGCAAGCGGTCCGCCTTTTATTTCAAATATTCTGCCTGTAGAAAGTTCCAGCGTATAAATCAGAGAGATACTGACCCCGGGAGTGGTGAATAAGACGTATGCTTCATTAGGAGAAAGGCGTACATGGTGAAGCGGTCCGCCAGTGTTTTGGGTAATTTGGTGTTTACGTGAGCCGTCGCTTCTTATACGGTAAAGCTGGCTCGTTCCCGATGCATCCGGTGCTTGAAACAGCAGCTCGGTCCCGTCTGCAAACCATTGAACATCTGTCGCGCCAGGCTCCTTTATTTTTTGAGGTTGATGGGTGGAGAGAGAGTACAGAATGATTTGGTTTTGGTTTGTATACGCTAACGTTTGGCTGTCTGGGGACCAATTGAGATAACTACCCAGCCCCTCTTCGAGCTGATCAATTCGAGAAACAGTCCGCTCCATTAAATGAATAATATAAAGAATATTATTTTTTCCAACAAAAGCGATTTTTGAACTGTCAGGAGACCAGAAAGGAGCCGAAAAAGATTCTCCCAGCCCTGTGGTCAACTGTACATTTTCCCCGTTGGTTAGATTGTAAAGCCATATATCGTACATCCCTCCACGGTTGGAAGTGTAGGCAATAAAGCCTCCGTCGCCGGGAGGGGCATAGGGAATAAACAGCTTTATACCAGGCAGCAGTCTATCAGACGGAAGGTGATTGGCTTTTCGGATCAGCTCTATATTAATGCGTCCTCCTGTTACCACGTTAAACCGCCTTGCAATGTCAAACAGCGTATCTCCAGGCTGCACTACATAATAAGGTGCGCCCTGTGGGACTTGTAGCAATTGTCCGACTTGAATCGTATAAGGAGGGCGAAGCTGATTGGCTTCAATAATCAACGATTGCGGAACGCCGAAAAATTGAGCAATGCCGAAAACAGTATCCCCCGGCTCAACGCGAATCGTATCAACACCAGGGGGAACAGAAAGCTGCTGTCCGACATAAATCGTATAAGGCGCCTTTAAGTGACTGGCAGCAATTAGGGACTCAAGCGGCAGCTGCCATCGCCTTGCGAGCTGATAAAGCGTGTCCCCAGGGCGGACTGTGTAAAAACGCTGCATCCTCGACCCTCCCATTTTTATTTTTAATAATCAGTTTAGCGTATTACAAACACGAGAAAAAAGTGCTTGTCCTTGAACCGTTCATGCTGAATTGGATAAAAGGATAGATCTTTCTGCTTGGCAGTTCCTTTGCTGCATATAGGGGACAGGCACAATCCTGCTATTCAATAAATGAACAATGTGTGAAAAGTATCTGTTTCAGGTTTGATGCTTTCTCAGCCGGTCATATTAAGAGGGTATGTATATTTATGTGAAAAATTTTCCGTGAATCATTTCACAAACAATGTGTTTTATACTAGAATTTAAAAGTGTTTAAACTATTTTCATAGGTTATTATAAGGAGGGAATTATGGACACGTCTTTGTTGTTAGAGTATGGATGGATTTTAATTGTTTTAATCCTTCTAGAAGGTGTTCTATCGGCTGACAACGCCCTGGTTTTAGCGGTCATGGCTAAAAACCTGCCGGCAGAGCAGCAGAAAAAAGCGATTAATATAGGGCTGATGTTAGCTTTTGTATTCAGGATTGGAGCGATTTTTCTTATTTCGTTTCTTTTCCATGTTTGGCAGGTACAAGCTATCGGAGCCGCTTATTTAATTTTTATTGCTTTAAAACACCTGCTTAAAAAGAATAAGGGAGAAGAAAAAGAGGCGAAAGTGAAAAGCTACCGCGCAACAGTTGCACAAATTGCGTTAGCGGATATTGCCTTTGCGATCGATTCGATTTTAGCAGCCGTAGCGCTGGTTCTGGCCTTGCCGGATACACCGATCGGTGCTATTGGCGGTATGGATGGCGCCAAGTTTATTGTCATTGTTCTCGGAGCGCTTGCAGGCCTGATCGTCATAAAATTTGCAGCCGGCTTTTTCGTTGAGTTACTTGTTAAGCGTCCAAGCCTTGAAACGGCGGCAATGGTATTGGTAGGCTGGGTTGGAGTCAAGCTGTTGATGCATACCCTTGCACACCCGGCTGTACATCTCATTTCTCATGATTTCGTTGAAGGACCTATTTGGAAAACAATTTTCTGGTCCGTGATGGTTCTGATTGCTTTAGGCGGCTGGTTTTTATCTAAAGGGCAGCCTGAAAAACTTAAAAGCGGGAACTAATAATATAGAACATAAAAAGCGCCTGGAGCTTCCAGGTGCTTTTTTCGTGGAGGATAAAACAACCAGAATATGTATAGAAAATGACAGGAAACAATCTTACAGTTTAATTGAAAAATAGGATGTTGAGCAAATGAAAACCTATTGCTGTGAAGACATGAAGTATCATGCTTCTTTTAAATGTAATGTTCATGAAAATCCCTCCGACTGTCCTGATCAGCTTGTCTACTGTGATAAGGATGGCAGAGAGTTTGGAATCATTATTCACGACGGCGGCAGCCCGGTTATTGCAATTCGGTATTGTCCTTGGTGTGGGGGCCATTTAGATTAGATACAAATAGGGTTTCCTATTTATGATGGAAAATGATAAGCACGGAAGATTATATCGGCTGTAAATGAAGTTAATTCCATTATATTCGCAGAGTTGGCCGCAGATTATCCAACTTAAGGATACTTATACAATATTATCTGTCTCTCTACCTATTTACTGTATTTCTGGAAAGTGCTAGAATCATTTTAATAAATTTGCAGAATAGGAGATACCCCTTTGAAAAAACTTTCTTTATTTACGGCTGCCACAGCCACTACAGTAGCAATTTCCAGTTTAGCCGTTCCAGCGAGCGCGGCGGAACCTAGCCATCCTTTTACGGATGTAGGAAGCCGGTACGATGAAGCGGTCAGCTTTTTATATGAGATTGAAGTAGTCAATGGAGTTTCAGCCACAAAGTTCGGTACGAGCCAAACGTTAACACGGGGCGATGCAGCCGTTATTTTAGCGAATATGCTGATGCTTGATACGGAAAATGCTCCAGACGCGGGTTTTAAAGATTTAAATAACCGTGTAAGAGGGTCGGTTAACGCACTTGCTGAAATCGGTGTAATTTCTGGCGTGACAAAAACAGAATTTAAGCCAGGGTTATCTTTAAGCCGTGGTGCGATGGCTAAATTCCTTGTAACAGCATTTGAATTGGAAGAATATGCAGAGCAAACACCGTTTACAGATGCTGGAGGCGTGTTCAAGCCATACATTGAAGCTCTTTATGGAACAGGAGTTACTTCAGGTAAGACGGGCACATCGTATGGAACAAACCTAAATATTACGCGCGGCGAATTTGCCAATTTGTTATATGGAACATATCTCTTCGTTGTAGAAAATTCATATTTCCCATTGGTGGCAAGTGTACAGGTAACTTCAGCTACACAAACGAAAATTAATCTGACAGAAGCGGTGCCGGCAGAATATACAAAAGATGATGTAGCAGCAGGCCTGTATTTCAGCGTTCAGTACAGCGATGGAAGTGTGGAGGAATTTGAGCCTGCTTCTTATTCTCTCTCAGCTGACCGTAAAACTTTCGTGATCAACCATACAAACGTATCACTAACTGGCAAAAAAGGTACAGTGATCATTGAAGACTTTGAATCTGAAGCAAAAGCAGCGTTTGATTTCACAGCTGTGAAGACAACCTCGAGTGCAAATGCGGATTCTTCATTTGTACACACAGCAGGTCTTCCTGCAACGAAAGCAGCAGAATAAGCAGACAAAAAAGCCCAAGCGTTTTGGGCTTTTTTTATTTGTCCAAAACGGCACTGAACTGTGAAAGCAGCATAATTTTTCATCAAAAAAGTGTGCAGGCAGTCTTTCTTTAAGAGCAACTGCTGCCCATTCTCTTAAGAATCGCCTGTCCGGCTGGATGGGCGGTTTTTTATCTTAAAAGTGGATGACAGCCTTTGAGACATATTTTGCAGGTGTTTAGCCAATACTATCGGCTACAAATACGAAATTTATTCAAAGGGTGGGTTTTTGGTGCTGAAAATTTTATCTGTTCCGTTCGCGGAAAATAACATGACTGAAGCAGTACGCTGGACGAACGAAAGAATGGAAAAAGCTCTTCCAACTTTTATTGTAACGGCCAATCCGGAAATTGTCATGAAAGCCAGGAAGGATTCAAGCTTTTATGAGGTGATTTCTGCTGCTGACATGATTACACCTGATGGCATCGGTATTATTTATGCGTCTAAAATACTAGGATATTCCTTAAAAGAGCGAGTGGGGGGGTATGATATGATTCATGCCCTGCTTGAGCACAGGGAATATACAGGCGCGGCCACAAAATTATTCTTGCTCGGAAGTACGGAAGACGTAGTGGCAGCTGCGGGCGAGAAACTAACAGAACTATATGGTCATGCTCGGGTTATGGGTACACACCACGGCTATTTTGAAAAAGACTCCGACGAGGAACGCCTCATTGTAGAACGGATCTCCCGTGAGAAACCGGATCTTTTATTAGTCGGTGCGGGTAACCCGAAGCAGGAGGAATTTATTCATCGGTTTAAAAATGAACTCGGTGCAACGGTTATGATTGGCGTCGGCGGCAGTTTTGATATTTTATCGGGACGAATCTGCAGAGCACCTGAATTGTTTCGGAAATTAGGATTAGAATGGTTTTACCGCCTCTTATGTGAGCCAAAAAGAATAAAAAGACAAATGGTTCTGCCTGTTTTTGCCCTTCAAGTATTTGTAGAAAGAGTACGGCGCGGCAGCGGAGCTGTAGAGGTGAAATCGACAAAGACGAGGGTATAAAGATCGCGAGTCAGCTACTAAATAAAAGCTTTCAAATAAATCCTTACACACGATATGAATAAATGTACCGATTTATGTCTACAAAATAAATAACTGCCAGTATGGCTGCCAGTCCTTCCAGCCGTCCATGGTAACGGCTTTTGAAGGAAGCCTGAAGGTAAAAATGCATGTGGAAAGATGAGGAGGTTTTATGGTTAGTGTATCTTGGATTTACAATGTAATAAAGTTTCCGAAAGCTCGTTCCTTTGACTATAACGCAGACGGTTATTATGAAGTGGAAAACACACAGGGCAGAAAAGCCAATCAAACGAAAGTATCTGTGGTTACACCCGTTTATAATGCAGAAAAGTATTTAAGAAAAACGATCGACTCGGTGATTAACCAGACGATAGGGTTTCAACACATTGAGTATCTCTTAGTAGATGATTGTTCAACAGATTCTTCGAGGGAGATCCTGTTAGAGTACGCTGCGAAATACGATAATATTCGGGCTGTTTTTCTCAAATGCAATACAGGAACGCCCGGCCAGCCGCGCAACCTCGGGATTCAACTCTCTACTTCCAAGTACATTACTTTTCTAGATGCAGATGACTGGCTTGAACCTTCCGGCTTAGAAACACTGCACGATATTTTAGAGAAAACAGGCGATGACTATGTGGTAGGAAGAACGATACAGCTGAAGACAAATGGATCCAAAATCGTCGGAGAGCATGAATCCTGCAAAGAACGGAGAAATGTATCTCCTTACTCGATTCCCCACATATTTCAGCATTTAGGGCCGCGGGCGAGGATGGTCAGAGCCAGTGTCATTAAAGAAAATGGAATCGTCTTCCCGGAAATGAAGTTTGCAGAAGATAAACAGTTTTTTATGGATGTTTTAATTCACTGCAATACGATTTCAACGACAAAAGCACCCATCTATTATTTGAATCGTCTTGATGACAATAATGCTTCACTGACAAAACAAACGAATATTATGCAAAAAACAGACAGCAATATTAAAGTGATTCATTATATCATCAGTAAAAAGTTAGAGCCTGATAAAGAGAAGATGCTGCTCAATCGATTATATGAATTTGACTCGATTACACGATTGTTTAATACGGGCCATTTTCAAAAAACGAAATTAAAGGCACTGTACTATAATAAGTTTAATGAAATACTGAAAACGACAGAAGGGCTGCGCTATGAGGTCTCTGACAACTTTTTTCATCCGTTAAATAAAATTGCTTATGAGCTCTTCAAGGAAGGAAAAACGAAACAGCTTGAAAAGCTTTTTGAATGGGAGAAAAAAGAGAAAGTAAAGCCAGTGCTGATTAAGGACAATCTTCCTTATCATGTAGCCCCGTTTCTTGAAGAAAAGTACCGCTATATACGGGTGCCGATGCTGGCTGTTTTTAAAGAAGACCGGTTTTATGATAATAAGTATTGCCTGGATTTTAACGTATACGGTGACTATGTCGATCAAATTACCGATGTGATCATCAGGGACCGGGAAGAGGTGAATAGAGAATATTCCATTCCTGTTCAAGTCGATCAGCATGGACGTGGGAGGCTGGAAGTAAGCCTTGATCTATTAAATCAGCTGCCGTCAGCGGGCTATGCGATGTTCCTGCGCTATAATGACTACAACAAAATCAATATCAGAAAACTCAATGAAAATCAAATTCGCTATGAAAATCGCGACTTTACCTTTTACACGACCATTCATTCGAATATCGGACTAAAAGTAAAATAACTCAAAAAGAACCGGTTTTGGATAACCGGTTCTTTCAGTGTGTAGATAAAGGGTTTTGCTTTTGAAAAAGAGCCGATAAGTGAAGCCTGCCGAACTTCGCGTTCCTCGGGCAGTGCGGGAGCCTCCCCGGCCGCGCCTGCGGGGGCCTCCCGACTCACTGTACTTCCTGCAGGAGTCTTCGTCCGGCAGGCTTCACCAAGTGGTGTTGAAGATCAAAGGACCGAATAAATATTTTCTCTTTTTTTAAATAGAAAGATATGACCTTATTAGCCCTATACAATCTTGCTGTGAGCCACTTGGCGGCGGGAGGGCGGCGCAGACTCCTATGGGACTAGCGGGCAACGGAGAATGGTGGAGCCGCCAGGCGGGGCGGGGCCCAGCGTCTGCCCCATGGAAATCGGAGCTGTCTGGACGCCGCCGATCCACCCACCTTATTCATGTGCACGGTTATCCATATCATTTGTCTACAGTTTAAAAGAACCGGTTTCGAATAACCGGTTCTTTTTTAGCGTAAAAAGATTTGTTCCACGACTTTGCGGGTAGAACTTCCTTCTTCTAAGTAACAAAACTTTTCATAAAAGGAATCGAGCTTTGTGGATGGCTGAAACCCGGCTTCTTTGATTTTTCGGATTGCTTGTATCACTTCTTCCGTTGTTTTCACCAGCGGGCCCGGTGCTTCCTGTTCAAAGTCAAAGTAAAAACCGCGAAGGTGATCCCTGTACTGGTCAATATCGTATACATAGAAAATCATCGGCCGCTTTAAGTTGCCGTAGTCGAAAAACACGGATGAATAATCGGTCAGTAAAATATCGGCCATCACATATAATTCACGGATATCTTCATGATGGGAGACATCATAAGCAAAATCTTTATAAGGCGTTAAATCCAGATTTTCAGATACCAGATAGTGCAAGCGGGTAAGAATCACAAACTCTTCACCCAATTGCTCTTTCATTAAATCAAGCTCCAACTGAAGATCAAAACGATAGCGGCCTTTGGCATAAAACTGATTATCCCGCCAGGTTGGCGCGTATAATATTACTTTTTTATGCCGGGGAATCCCATAAGCAGCTGCCAGCTTTTCAACCGTGTCCCCCTTCTCATGATTACAAATAAAATCATTTCGCGGATAGCCTGTTTCCAGTATTTCTTTATCGAATTGAAAGGCTCTTCGGAAAATTTGGGTTGAATACGCATTAGGGGAAATTAAATAATCCCAGTTTTTTGCTTCTTGAATGAAATTTTTTTTGTAATTTTCAGCTGTTGTGCCGGGTATATATACTTCATCCATATCTGCCGCCAGCCGTTTTAACGGAGTGCCGTGCCATGTTTGAAGATAAAGCGTTTGTTTTGGTTTTGGAAGCCATCCGGGCATCCGGCTATTAGTGACCCAAAAGCGGGCCCGTGGCATGATCAAAAGCCATTTAAGAGAAAAGCGGCGGATACAGCGTACATTTTTATCCTGAAAATGATGAAGATGCTTCCTGTCTGCACTCCAATACAGTTTATAAGGAAAATTGTGCTGCTGCAGATATTCATAAATAGCGCGGGGATTATCGCTGAATTGTTTCCCCAGAAAGCTTTCGAACACAACAACATTTTTATTGACCGGAAGTCTGCCAATCCAATAAAAAGCATTTTTATAGAGCTGCTTGACGAGAGCATGTCTTTTTATAAAGACCATTCTTTCCTTCATTTTTGTTTTTACATTTGTCTTCACATCAAAGTCACGGATCCGAATGGTTAGCTGTCCGCTTTTTTTCGTTCTCGTGATCGAGATTTCTTTCTTTTGACCGTTTACTTTTTTAACGAGCACTTTTTTTGTGAAGCGGGGGGTTTTAAGCTTGATGGGAGCTGTCTCCGTTTTGATGTTCCTGCTGTCCTCTGCATAGGAAAATTCAATTCTTGCTTTTAGTGCAATCGCTTCACTGTGCGCTTTAAGCAGTGATTCAATCGGGACGGCTGCTTCATACACAACTAAAGGCAGATAGTCTTCTCCATTTGATGAAAACCGGCGGTAACTTATGCTTAAGGGTACTTTAAAGGCATATTTTTCCTCATTCGCTGACAGTATTAATGTTCCTGTCAGCTGGTCGGGCCGTTTAAGCCATAAAGGGTAAACGGTATAGCCTTTTAAGGTGATATGGTTCTTACCCATAAAATCAATTCGTTCTGCTTTTTCAATCAGCCCAGGCTGTTTGGATTTAAATGAAACATTTCCTTTTTTGGTTGTAAAAGGCATCAACATTTGGCCATTTTTTAGAAAAAAAAGCAGCTCCAAATCCAAGCCATTACTGCACAGGCGTATTCTGTCATCGGAACGGAGGGCGATATAAACGTCCCAGTCTTTTCCTTCAGATAAAAGCTGCTCGAGGTCCGCTTCCGTTAAGCACGCTTGAAACACATTTTCTCTTTCATGAGCAGCTGTTAGAGCGTACTCTTTCTTTTTGGTTGTGTACCGCTCAACGAACAGCAGGGTCAAGGAGTCTGGTTCTGTTGAATCAAAGCCGGGAACACCAATCTGCATGTATAAGCATTGTGCGCGAAAGTAAATCGAAGCTAAAGAACAACGGGTGCGTAATCGCTTTTTTCTTATCAGAATCTTTTTCCTCCCTATGGTTGAAATTTCTGCCCTTTAGTATGTACAAAATAAACAAATATATACGTTTTCTGCCTAGAGTAAAGGGTTTGTCGGCTGGATATGTAATCACTTCTGTGTGTTATTTTTATGAGCTTAACCGTTAAGCCATTTTTTTCTCTTTCTCCGAATAAAAACCAATTCTTCTTCCTACAATAAGGGTTAGAAAAACGTTTTTTACATCATGAAGGAGGGCCAGCACATGAAAAAGGTGTTAACGTATGGTACTTTTGATTTGCTCCATTTCGGGCATATTAATTTACTGAAACGGGCGAAAGCATTAGGTGACTATTTAATTGTCGGCCTTTCTACAGATGAATTTAATGAAGGAAAAAATAAAAAAGCATACCACAGCTTTGAAAATAGAAAAATGATAGTGGAATCGATCCGCTTTGTTGACGAAGCAATACCGGAAAAAAGCTGGGACCAGAAAATTGAAGATGTCATAAAACATGAGATTGATCTATTTGTGATGGGGGACGACTGGGAGGGACATTTTGATTTTCTTAAAGAATACTGTGAAGTTGTGTACCTGCCGAGAACCATCGGGATTTCTACATCCCAAATCAAAAAAGATTTAAAGGCAATTCAAAATGGTTAGGGAGCTAGCCATTTTTCTTTTTCTATTTTCTTTTAAGTGGATGTTTTTCTTTTTTTCTTTTTTGCCGCTTCAAAACAAAATAACCTTTGTTGTCAGTTTTGGCGATAACAGCCGGTATGTACTGGATGAAATACGGCAGCAGCACATTTCTGTGAAAGTAGCCGTTCTTTGTAAAAGAAACAAGCTTCATCTCTTCAAAGACTGTCCTGACATTGATTTGGTTGTATTTGAAACCAATCCATTTTATGTGCTCCGCTCTATATACCACTTAGCTACATCCCGTCGTGTTCTGGTGGATAATTATTATGGGTTTCTGGCTGCCGTTCGTTTTAAAAAGAGTGTAGAATGCGTACAATTATGGCACGCTTCAGGTGCATTAAAGAAGTTTGGACTCCAGGATGCATCGGTCAAACAAAGAAGTGGGAGGGCCCAAAAACGTTTTTTAAAGGTGTACAGTCAATTTCATAAAGTAGTGGCTGGCTCAGATCAGATGGCTGATATCTTTATCAAATCCTTTCATCTTCAAAAGAAACAGATTTTACTGTCTGGTGTCCCGCGGACTGATTTCTTTTTTGATAAAAAAGCGCTCCGAAAAGCAGAGCATAAAATAGCTGGTCAATATCCAGCCATTGGGCACAAACAAGTGATTTTGTACGTTCCTACATACCGGGATCAAGCATTAGAGCATTTTGATCTTGAGCTGGATATTGGAAAAATGGCTGAACAGCTCGGAGGAGATTATCTATTGTTTCTACGGCTGCATCCGGCCATCCGGCAAACCACTGCTTTTGGGGATAAATATCCGGACTTTGTGGCAGATGTTTCTTCGGATCAATATGAAATTAATGAGCTGCTTGCTGTGGCGGATTATTTAATTACCGATTATTCCTCCATTCCCGTTGAATTTTCGCTTCTGCACAAGCCTATGATTTTTTTTACATATGATTTAGAAGAGTATAAACAGACCCGGGGAGTGCCAGAAGGGTTTGAAAGAAACCTTCCGGGACCTATGGTGAGGGATACAGATTCTATTGTTCACTGCATTCAAGCGAATCATTTTGATCTTGAAGCGATTCGCAGCTATGCGGAGAACTGGAACGCGTATTCTAAAGGCCAATCCAGCCATAACGTCGTACGATACTTATTTTCTGAAAAAAGCTTGTCCTAAAAGAAAAAAATGCGTTAATGCTGCCTTCTGTTAAAAGAGGCGTCATAGCCTTGCGTGATTATTTTTATAATATGGGTTTTTAGGCAATGATGGTAATAAAGTTATTATGCGTTTAAGGGAAGGATCACCTTTTATGATAAAGTCACTGATTACCATTGTGAGGGAGCAAATTCATTCTTTTTATCTTATTCTGAGGCTTTCCGCTTTTGAACTAAAAAGCGCTCATACGAATAATTATTTGGGCCGGCTCTGGGAAATCTTAAACCCGGTGATTCAACTGGCCATTTACTGGCTGGTATTTGGCGTTGGGGTCCGGGGAGGCCAGCAGATAACCATGGAAAATGGCATCCAAGTCCCTTTTTTTATATGGATGGTAACAGGAATGATTGTATGGTTTTTTGTGAATCCGGCTATCTCAAAGTCCTCTAAATCGATTTATTCAAGGCTGCAGCTGATTTCGAAAATGAGTTTTCCGATGAGCGCCATTCCTTCTTTTGTCATTATGGCGAATTTTTATACTCATTTAATGCTAGTGGCCATTGTCATCATCGTGTTGCAGTTTACGGATTTTAAGCTGTCTGTTTATTACATACAGCTGCCTTATTTTATGCTTGCTACCTTAACTTTTTTGTTAGCTCTTGCACTTATTACATCAACACTTTCAACAATCATTCGTGATGTGCAGCAGATTGTTCAGTCTATTTTAAGAATGGTATTGTATATTACGCCGCTTATTTGGCATACCGACCAGCTTGTGCTGAAAGGAGTGGACATAACGTTTTTATTAAAGCTGAATCCTCTTTATTACCTAGTGGAAGGGTATAGGGCATCTCTGCTGGGGAC
The DNA here is from genome assembly GCF_022668875.1 of Domibacillus sp. PGB-M46. GTDB lineage: Bacteria > Bacillota > Bacilli > Bacillales > Domibacillaceae > Domibacillus. The sequence continues at coordinate 63,435 of NZ_JAKGCR010000021.1, forward strand.
GACATGGTATATGACAGAATATGCATCTTACACGCTTTATTTTTGGTCTTTAATATTAGTGATGCTTTTAATTGGGTCCGCTTTACATTTGAAATTCAGAAATCGCTTTGTTGATTTCTTGTAAGCTGGAGGCAGTGATGAAAGAAACCGTTGTCGTTCAAAACGTTTACAAAAAATATAAAATGCACAAGTCCCCGAAAGAAAAGATTTTGGATGTAATCCTGCCGGGGGGCTATGGGGAAGATTTTTATGCTTTGCAAAACATTTCATTTTCGGCAAATCAAGGAGATGTTATTGGGCTGGTCGGTGTAAATGGTTCAGGAAAGTCTACTCTTTCAAATATATTAGGTGGTGTGATACCTCCTACATCCGGTACGGTTACAACAGTGGGACAGGCCTCGATTATCGCCATCTCATCGGGGCTGAACAATCAATTAACAGGCCGCGAGAATATTGAACTAAAATGTTTAATGCTCGGTTTCAAAAAAAAAGAAATACGGGAGATGGAAGCGGAAATCATTGAGTTTACTGATATCGGCAAGTTTATTGATCAGCCTGTTAAAAAATACTCGAGCGGGATGAGATCCCGTCTCGGATTTGCGATTTCTGTCACGGTAAACCCGGATATTCTTATCGTGGATGAAGCTCTTTCAGTAGGAGACCAGGTATTTGGGCAGAAATCAAAAAATAAAATGTTTGAGTTTAAAGAAAAAGGAAAAACGATGTTCTTTGTCAGCCATTCCATGGGACAGGTTAAAGAGTTTTGCGATAAAGCCCTTTGGCTGGAGTATGGAGAAATAAAAGACTTTGGGCCGGTTAAAGAAGTGATTCCAGCGTATGAATCCTTTTTAAAACAGCATAAAGCGCTGTCACCTGAAGAGCAGAAGAAGTTTCGGGAAGAAGCGATGAAAAAGCAAAGCGGCCTGGGCGCAAGTTGACCTAAAGTATGAATAGGGATTATAGATAATTTTTTAAAGAAGAAAGTACTGGATATACAGCTGGGCCATTTACATGCAGCCAAGAAAAGAAGAGGATACTAAAAAAGGTTAGCCAGCTTACAACTGGCTAACCTAAGAAAACCTTAAATCCCTTCACCTTCATTATAAACAGAGCGTTGTTCGTCTCGTACGTGCTGCGCTAATTTAATGGAACCAACCGTCGCAATAAAGACACTGGCCATCACGATCAAATTGTAAATGTCCATATCTACAAGCAGGTTGATCAGGAAATATGAAACGACAATAGAAAACAGGGGAGAGATAATCCATATCAGCAGAATCCGTTTAATAATCCCCTTTTGAAAAATGCCAAAACCATCTTGAGCCGCCCCCACTCCAAGAATTCCGCAAGTGGTTACTTGTGTAAGAGGGATAGGCAGTCCAAATACAGAGGCTACTACCACAAGGGTACCGCCTGTAAATGAAATGGCGCTTCCTTCTAATAGAGACAGTTTGGTGATTTTCTTTGCATTGGTTTCCAGCACCTTGCTGCCCAGCACCAATGCCCCAATAGAAACAAATAAAGCGCCGAGCCAGAGGCCGCTATTGGTGGACATAATACCTGCACCAATAAGAGGGCCGACTGCGTTTGCCACGTTGTTCATTCCAGCAGAAAATGCTTCCCAGCAGCCGCCAAGTATCAATAGAATAGAAAGCCATTTTGCCCATTTCCCCTGCCCTTTTAATTGAGGCCAGCGTTTTTCCGCCCGGGCAATCATTTTTCCTGCAAAGAAAGTAATAATAAAAGACGCAATAGGAACGATCACCCAAAACAATAAAATTACCAGAAGCTGATCCGTAAATAACCGGTGGTAAGCAAGGCCGACGCCTACTACCGCTCCAACCGTTACCTCACTGGTCGACAGCGGGATCCCTAGAAGATTGGAGATAAATAAAGTTAGGGTTGCGCCCAAAAGAATAATAATAACGATTTTAACGGTCAACAGATCAGAAGGGATGATTCCTTTTCCAATCGTTTTTACTACCTCACCGCCGCCCAAAACGGCACCTAAGAAAGCGGCAATAGAAACTAAAATTAAAGCGGCCCGCTTTTTTATCGCGCTGGCGCCATAAGCCGCACCCATCGAAGCAGCTGTTCCGCTGGCGCCAATGTTCATAGCAAAAAATAAAGCAATTCCAATAGCTGTGTACGTTAATAACATATTTTTTTCCTTTCTCTTGCGACGAAGTTAGTTTAAACAAGAACATTTAGTTTTTTCAGATCAATGTAACAAATGTGTTTCTATTGAATTTCACATCTAAATCCTAGTTAACGAATTGGAATTATGAGTTTGTAACCCTAATTATAAATGTATTTTGAAAAAACACAAAGATTATTTTTCCTCATGTTTAAAAAGACAGCCGAATGTTCAACAGCCTTGTTTTTTATGGTCGTCATCTTTAAAGCGTTTTATTAAACCACTTCTTATAATGAGTCCATACAGAATACGTAGCAATTGAGCCGTTTTTTAAAGATGCCGGCATTTTTGCCGACTGACATCACATAGTAATGTGCCGGTGCTTCCAAAAACTATTTTTCAAATTATGTGTCATGAGCTGAAGTGAGCGAGTACAGAAAACTAATTCAAAATACCTGTTTTTGAGTTTTTTTGTGATACAATACAAACAAAAACAGGGGAAAATAAAACAATAAAGTACCAAGGGTGTGAGAGCGCTTGAAAACAAGGTGGGTTACGGTATGGATGCTTCTTTTTGTAAGCGGTTGCTCGAATGGGGATGCCTACGAGCTGCTTGTATCTAGTGGGTCTTCTTCTATAAGGCAGCCCGAAGCGCAGTATGAACATCAGTATACAATCGGAATTATTTCAAAAGTGGATAATATCCCTTATTTTAATTCAGTTAAGGAAGGCGTACTGGAAGCGGCAGAGCGGCTGAAGGTAAACGTATTGTATGAGGGGCCGGCTGTTGCAGATGCAAAAGGACAAAGAGTAATCGTTGAAAAATTTATTCAGCAAAAAGTAGATGCTATCGCCATTTCCGCCAATGATCCAGTTCAGCTGGCGCCCATCTTAAAACAAGCAAAAGCGGCGGGGATTGTCGTAATTACATGGGATTCAGATACAGAACCCGCAGCCCGAAATTTATTTATTGATATGGTAAATCCAGAAGTGCTGGGAAGGCATGTAATGGACACACTGGCGTGGAACACTGAAGAACACGGGTCTTTTGCAATTATGACGGGTTCTTTTTCTGCGTCTAATCATAATGCGTGGCTCAAGTGGATCCAAGCGCAATGGAAAGAATATTATCCAAACATGAACCTAGTTGAAGTAGTCGCGACTAACGATGACCCTCATAATGCTTTTATTCAGGCACAAGGGCTTTTAAGAAAATACCCGGATCTGGCCGGCATTATTGGCAATTCATCGGTCGGTCCGCCAGCCGCAGCGAAAGCAGTAGAAGAAGCTGGAAAAGCAGGAGACGTTGCAGTAGTAGGCGTTTCAACACCCGATTTAATGCGTGATTATTTAAAAAGAGGATCTGCTCAGGTTGTAACACTGTGGAGCCCAAAAAAGCTTGGTTATTTAACCGTTTTTCTGGCGAAAAGTTTAATCAATGGAGAGCAGCCAGGTGATTTTCAATATATGCCGGGAGTCGGGACGATTCGAATGAGGGGCTCTGATACAGTTATTATGGGGGAACCGATTGATTTTACTAGAGAGAATGTGGACCAATATGACTTTTAACCGGCGCTCTTTTCGTGATTTCCGGCTTCAAACAAAATTATTTATTACATACATCGCGATTACGGTGATTCCGATTGCACTGCTTGGTTATTTAGCTTACAGCCAATATATTTCATCGATTGAGCGGCAGGTCGGCACGTATATTCCACGGCTCCTTGGCCAGGCAAATGATAATATTGAAAGACAGATCAATGAATTTTTTCAAATGTCCGATCAAATTTATAATGCTCCTATGATTATCGAGATTCTAAGGAAAGATGCTTATCAAACGGTTTCGGCAATGCGGCAGGATGAGTTTACGGTGGACAGCTATTTATCAAGTACGTTTATTCATGGAAGCCAGCAGGACATTCTTGGTGTTTTTATTTCCTCAAATAATCGGCTGTTCAGCAGTACGAAAACCGATTATTTTTCTGGTTTTTCTACAAAAGAGGCCGTTGGACTCTACGGGCAAAATCTTGATTTGCGAGGTCAGGAAATGGTCCTGCTGCCAAATGAAACATCGCTTCAATTTAAAGATCATCGCCCTTTTGTTTTAATCGCAAAGCCGCTTGTCGATGTGGAAAATCGTCTTAGTCTTGGGACTATGTTTATTGCACTCGACTTATCATTTATTGACCGGATTGTCCAGCCGATTGATGAGCAGGAGGGAGCGGAGATGTGGCTGATGACCGAAGAGGGGTATATGCTGTATCATACGTCTGCGGACCAGATCGGCAGAAAGGATCAGAAAGCAGCGAAATATCCAACGTTAAATGGAAGCTTTAAAACAAAGAACATGTTGTTTGGGATGGATGTGTCCAAGCAGCATCAATGGGTGCTGGCACATCAAATCCCGCTCGGCCAGCTTACAGCTGAAACGAACTTTGTCCGCACCATTACGATCTTATTATTTATAGCTGTTACGGCCGTTGCGCTTATAATCGCTGCTTTGTTGGCGTGGGGGGTGGCCAAGCCTCTTCAGCACTTAACGGAGCAGATGAAGCGGGTGGAAAAAGGGGATTTTAACGTTGTCTTTAATCGTCAGTCGAATGATGAAGTGGGAATGCTGTCCGACCGTTTTCAAACGATGATTAAAGAAATTCAAGGACTGATTCGTGAAAAATATCAAATTGAGCTGAAACAAAAAGAAGCAGAAATGTACGCGCTTCAGTCTCAGATAAACCCTCATTTTATGTACAATACACTTGAAACTATTGCCATGACAGTAGAGGAAGATGATAAAGACACGGTGGTCGATATGGTCACCATTTTAGGAAGAATGCTTCGTTATTCTTTAAGCAATAAAGAAAAACTTGTCACGATTCACCAGGAACTCCAGCATATTCGCGATTACCTGACGATTCAATCGTATCGTTTTGAGGATGAGCTGGCATTTCGAATTGACGTTCAGGTAAATGGAAACAAAGAATATATTCCAAAGTTTATTTTACAGCCGCTTGTAGAAAATGCTCTCGAGCATGCATTTGTTCCAGGGAAGCAACTCGTTGTAACGGTGCTGATTGTACGGGATGGCAATGAAATTCAAATGAGCGTATCAGACAATGGGGCAGGAATGAGTAAAATTAAGCTGCTCGAAATAAGACAGCTTCTCACCTTGCAGACGGATTTAAATCGTGATCATCATTTTGGTATTTTGAACGTAAATGGCCGGCTTGTGCTTCATTACGGAAAAACCTATATGTTACAGGTCGACAGCGAAAAGAACATCGGTACGACGATGCGGATCCGCGTGCCGGTGAACCGGGGGGAACAGGGAGATGAGTGAGCAGCCAATCCGTGTAATTGTGGTTGATGATGAGCCTAAACTTCGTAGAGGCATTGAAAGGCTTATTCAAGCGGACGGGAAAGAGTGGGAAATTACCGGGAGCTTTGGGTCAGGAAAGCAATGTATTGATATCATTAATTCTACGAATTTGTCTTTTGACGTTGTTTTTACAGATGTACGCATGCCGGTTATGGATGGGCTTACCATGCTGAAAGAATTAAAGAAAAGAACAAGTACCGATTTTTTTGCTGTCATTGTGAGCGGGTACAATGATTTTTCTTACGTACAGACTGCTTTAAGGGAAGGAGCTGTTGATTATTTGGTAAAGCCGATTGACCGCATAGAATTAAAGAAAAGACTTTCCAAAATAAAAGAAGATGTGCAAAAAAAGCGTGCGGAAGCCATTTATCCAGAAGAGGATCTGGCAGGACCGATTCAAACCGCGCGCCAATGGATTGACGGGCATTTATCAGAGCCGATTACGATAGAAAAAATTGCCTCACTTGTTTATATGAACCCCACTTATTTTAGTGAATTTTTCAAGCAGCACACTGGAGAAACGGTTCTTGATTATGTTACGCGGCGACGAATGGAAAAAGCGAGAACCCTTTTGTTTGCTTCACCGCTGAAAATTTACGAAATTGCAAGCGCGGTCGGCTACGCGGATACAAAGTACTTCAGCAAGCTATTTAAAAAACATTACGGGGAACTTCCCTCTAAATACAAGCAGGATCATTTATAGCCTCCAAATTGGGAGGTTTTTTTAGTGTGCTTTTCCGAAAAATGTCCCCCTTTTTCCGATAGTTGTCTCCTTATGAAAGCGCTTTAAAAATCATAAAATATAGGTAACAGCAGCAACAGAAGGGAGAATGAGCATGTCTGAGTACGTATTGGAATTGAAGGGGATTACAAAGCGGTTTCCCGGTGTAACGGCACTCAACAACGTTCACTTTAAGCTCGAAAAAGGAGAAATTCATGCACTGATGGGAGAAAATGGAGCTGGAAAATCCACCTTTATAAAAGTCATTACGGGTGTTCATGCAGCGGATGAAGGAAAAATATATCTGGATGGAAAGCCGATATCTTTCTCAAACCCATTAGAAGCACAGGCAGTCGGCATTGCAGCGATTTATCAGCATGTCACCAATTATCCGGATTTAAGTGTAACGGAAAATATTTTTATGGGGCATGAAAAAGTGCATCCGAAAACGAAAAGGCTTTTATGGAAAGAAATGCACCAGGAAGCGAAATCTATTTTAACACAGCTCGGTTCTTCTATTGATCCGAAGCGTGAAATGGGCACCCTTAGTGTCGCCCAGCAGCAAATTATCGAAATTGCGAAGGCGATTTCAACCAATGCCCGGATCATTATCATGGATGAACCAACCGCAGCCCTGACGGCACGGGAAAGTGAAGACTTGTACCGAATTGCAGAAAGTCTGCGGGACCAGGGAACATCCATTATTTTTATCTCTCACCGTTTCGAAGATATGTATCGGCTTGCAAGTCAGGTAACGGTGTTCCGCGATGCAAATTATATCGGTTCATGGGGTGTAAACGATATTACCAATGACCAGTTAATTGTCGCGATGGTTGGACGGGAAATTACACAGGTGTTTCCGCATAAAAAACATCCGATTGGCGAGGAAGTACTTCGGGTTGAGAATTTGGGGAAAGTCGGGTACTTCGCTGACATTTCTTTTTCGCTGCGGCGCGGTGAAATTCTCGGATTGACCGGATTAGTGGGTGCAGGACGTACAGAAGTGTGCGAAACGCTTTTTGGCATTACAAAATATGATACCGGCAGTGTGTACTTAAAAGGAGAAAAGCTCCATATCCGACGTCCAAAGGATGCGATGAAGCTTGGCATTGGCTATTTGTCAGAGGATCGGCAAAAGCAGGGATTAATTCTCCAATGGGGCATCGGACGCAATATTACATTGCCTGCTTTAGAGCGGTTTTCCCAAAAAGGCTGGCTCAATGAAAAAAATGAAGCGGAAATGGCCAAGCGGTTAGCGGAGAAAGTGCACGTAAAAGCAAAGAGCATTTTTGATTTGGCAAGCTCACTGTCTGGAGGCAATCAGCAAAAAGTAGCTGTGGCCAAGCTATTGACTGCCGATCTTGATGTCATCATTTTAGATGAGCCAACTAAAGGAGTCGATATTGGCGCCAAATCAGCGATCTATGAAATTATTCAAGATTTGGCGATGCAGGGATACGGCATTATCATGGTGTCGTCTGAAATGCCGGAAGTCATTGGGATGAGTGACCGGATCGCGGTTATGCGAGAGGGACGCATTACGAAAATGCTCGAGAAGGAAGAGTTTTCACAGGAAGCGATTTTGGCGGCAGCTATGAGCGAAGTGCAGGATAAAACGAAAGCAGGATAAGGAGGGAAAAGCATGGCTGTTCATACAGCAAATGCACCGGCTGCAGAGACGGCTGTTAAAAAAGAATCAAAGCTTGCCAGTTTAGCCAGGTTCCGTGAAATGGGGTTGCTTGCATTCATTATTTTGCTGGCTGTTGGTGTGCAAATTCGAAACCCTAGCTTTTTAACGGTTGAAAATGTCGTGGATATGGCAACCAATACCGCGATTTTATCGATTTTAGCGGTTGGCATGATGCTTGTGCTTGTTACGAGAGGAATTGATTTGTCGATTGGAGCCACACTGGCTCTTTCGGGTATGCTTGTGGCCCAAATCGTAAGCGCAAACAGCAGCTTCTCGCCCCTCCTGGCTGTTCTAACGGGAATAGGGATCGGCATTATATGCGGACTTGTCATTGGCGGGCTGGTTTCCTGGATTGGGGTTTTGCCAATTATCGCAACGCTGGCCATGATGAACATTTACCGCGGCTTTACCTATATGGTCAGTGACGGAAAATGGATCAGCTCTTATCAAATGCCGGAAAGCTTCGTCGGCATTGCCACGAGCAGTGTGTTTGGCATCAATACTCTTATTCTTATTGCACTCTTTATCTATGCTTCAGCGTATTACTTTATCAGCCACACACGGACAGGCCGTCAAATTTATGCGGTTGGCAGCAATCCGGAATCTGCAAAGATAACAGGCATTAGTGAAAAGAAAATTCTTATGCTTGTCTATACGTTAATGGGCGGGCTGTCTGGATTATGCGGTGTGCTTTGGGTATCAAAATTTGCTTCCGCACAAGGAGACACTGCATCCGGATACGAACTGAGCGTGATTGCGGCCTGTATTTTGGGTGGTGTCAGTATTGCAGGCGGCTCTGGTAAGCTGGGCGGCGTGATTTTAGGTGCAGTGCTGATTGGAATTTTAAATAACGCACTGCCTCTTATGAACGTCTCGCCGTTTTGGCAAAAAGGGATTGAAGGCACGATTATTTTAGTCGCTGTATTACTAAACGTAGCCGTAAAACGTGGTGTAGAACGAAACCACCTATTGAGAAGGAGGATTTAGCCGTGGCACAAAAATCTATACAGCCTTATGTACAGCGGACGCTGTCAGCAGAACGTCCTTTTTCAATAAAGCAATTTTTCTTTCAGTGGGAATGGCTGCTTGCGGCCATCCTGCTCGGTGTCATCGCGCTGAACACAAGTCTCTCTCCTTATTTTTTAAATGTAAATAGCCTCAGGGATGCGACCATGGTGTTTTTAGACAAAGCGTTTATCGTGTTTCCAATGGCCTTTATTATGATCATGCGGGATATCGATATTTCTGTTGGTTCGACCGTAGCGCTGTCTTCAGTTGTGATGGCGACCGTATACAACAGCCTCGGTGCCTCCATGGAAATGGCTGTTGTGATTTGTTTGATTGTCGGCGCCCTCTGCGGCCTGATCAACGGGCTGTTAATTGTAAAGTTTAAAGAACTTTCCGCTGTCATTATTACACTGGCCACAATGATTTTATACCGTGGAATCGCCTACATCATTTTAGAAGATCAGGCTTCTGGCAACTTTCCGGAATGGTTCGGCTTTTTCGGGTGGGGCTATGTATACGGGATTCCATTTATTTTAATTTTATTTATCATCGCAGCACTTCTATTTGGACTGCTGCTTCATAAAACGACCTTTGGCCGCCACATTTACGCGATTGGTCACAATGATATAGCCAGTAAGTTTTCCGGCGTGAATGTAGACCGGACAAAAGTCATCGTCTTTACATTAGCCGGACTGATGGCAGCGGTGACAGCTATTTTTCTCGCATCCCGGATGGGCAGTACACGCCCCAATATTGCCAATATGTATGAACTGGATGTGATTGCAATGGCGGCACTGGGCGGAATCAGCACAGCCGGAGGAAAAGGACGGCTGATCGGAACGGTCATTGCCATTTTCATCGTCGGTTATTTGCAATATGGTCTTGGACTGATCAATATTCCGTCTCAGACGCTGCTTATTGTAGTAGGTGCATTGCTTCTTTTCGCGGTGATCGTGCCTAAATTGAATCTATCACGCTTAAAAAAATAGGTATTATCAGGCATCGCCTGTTTATACAGTTTAAAAATGAACAAGGGGGAGCAGATCATGAAAAAATATTGGGCACTGGTCTTATCACTCGTACTTGTATTCTCGGTATTATCTGCATGCAGCCAAGGCAGCCCGGGTGGTAATGCATCCAATGGATCAGATGGTGATTCACAGAGCAAAAACGATGGACCAAAAAAATACGCGTTTATCTTTAAAAATACAGGCAATCCATATGGAGAAAAAATGATGGAAGGATTTGAGGAAGCCATCAATGAAATCGGCGGGGAAGCAATTCTTCGTGCGCCAGATCAGCCAACGGCAGAAGGACAGATCCAAATTATCGAGCAGCTGATCACTCAGCAGGTGGATTCGATTGTGATCGCAGGGAATGACCCTGACGCACTGCAGCCGGCTTTAACAAAAGCAATGAATGCCGGTATTGAAGTGATTTCCGTCGACTCTGCCGTAAATGCCGACAGCCGGGTGACACATGTGAACCAGGCTGACCCTGAGGCAATTGGCCGCATTCAAATTGAAGCAGTATCAGAAATGATTGGCGGAAAAGGCCAAATTGCCGTCCTAAGCGCAACATCGCAGGCGACCAACCAAAACCTGTGGATTGAGTACATGCAGAAAGAACTTGAAAAACCGGAATACAAAGATATTGAGCTTGTTAAAGTGGCCTATGGGGATGATTTGCGCGACAAAAGTGTATCTGAGACAGAAGCACTTTTAAAAACATACCCGGATTTAAAAGCGATTATCGCACCGACAACGGTTGGGATTGCAGCTGCGGGGAAAGTATTGACGGATAAAGGGCTTGGCGGAAAAATTGCGCTGACAGGCCTTGGGCTGCCAAGTGAAATGGCGAGCTATATTGAGAGCGGGGTATCACCTTGGATGTATTTATGGAATCCAATTGACGTAGGCTATGCAGCTGGCTCTACGGCAGCAGCACTGGTAAACGGAGACATGGAAGGGAAAGTCGGCGATACATTCAAAGCGGGACGTCTCGGTGAAAAAGAAGTAGTAGAGGATGGAGATGGCACACAGGTAATGCTGGGCGAACCGTTTAAGTTTGATAAAGAAAACATTGGCGAATGGAAAGATGTTTATTAACAAGCGGAATCGGACTCCTCTGGGAGTCCGGTTTTTTATGGTACCCGAAAAAAGAAGAGAATAGTAATGAAGAGCCTGACCGACAAGATAAATGGGAAAATTTATGTTACACTTTTAGGGAGACTAAAAGCTGTTCTGCGAGGAATCATGTGATAGTGTCATCCATACTCAGTAAGAAGGGTATATATTTGAAGCAGGGAAAAAAATAGGCATCTGATTTTAAAGAGAAAGGGTGTAGAGCATGATTAAAGGTGTTATTTTTGATTTTGACGGGCTGATTTTGGATACCGAGCTTCATGAGTATGAAGTGCTTCAGGAGATTTTTCAGGAGCACGAGTGCGATCTGCCGCTCAGTAAATGGGCTGAATTAGTCGGGACCAAATCTGATTTTGACCCTTTCGTTTTTATGGAGAGCCAGTTGAACAGGCAGCTTGATCATGAAGCACTCAGAAAGCTGAGAACAGAACGATTTGATCAGAGAATCGCCTCTGAGAGGGCACGTCCTGGCGTAGAAGCATATTTGGCTTCTGCGAAAGCGCTTGGCTTAAAAGTTGGTTTGGCGTCAAGCTCCGATTCCAATTGGATTTCCACCCACTTAGGAAATTTAGGCCTCATTGAATATTTTGAATGTATTCGCACAGCGGATGATGTAGAAAACGTGAAACCGGATCCTGCGCTTTATTTGCAGGCAGCGGAATGCCTCGGCTTAAAACCGGAAGAGTGTCTTGTATTTGAGGACTCTGCTAACGGGGCCCTTGCCGCAAAAAGAGCGGGGATGCGCTGTGTGATTATACCGAATCAGGTGACGAGCGGCTTGTCTTTTTGCGAAGTGGACCATCGCCTCGCTTCTATGGAAGAAATGCCCCTTGATGAGCTGATTCGCTTTCTTCATAAATAAATAGGGAACAGATTCATTTCCGAAAAAGCTTTATGACAGAGATCTGTTATAAAGCTTTTTTATTTAGAAGACCAAACAACTGTTTCTTTTGCAGGGGAATATCTGTTTTATACCCGCGCATATACATTTAAAGTTTTGTTATTTATGGTAATATTGGTAAAAAGGGAAAGTGATATGTTGAAGTTGAAAAATCATTTATTTGCTTTCCACATAAAGATACAGGATACAAAATGCCGCTTAAAGGAGGCCACGTTGTTCTTGAAAACAGCTGGGACTTCAATGTCTGTAAGGTTTGACTAAAGGACGGTGGAGAATACCTTGTCACCCAATGCGATTGTAACCTGTTTTTTAATGATGCTGCCCATTTTGCTTCTGTCGCTTGTCGCATTGTTTTATTCGAGGAAAAGAAGCGTGTTTTTAGCGCTAACCCTTTTTATAAGTACAACGGAAGTCATCTATTTGATAGCAGAAAAAGACGCAGAAAAAAGAACGATCATCGAAAACATAGACACAGTAGAAAGGCACCTGCGGGAAAGATATCCAGGCGAACAGTGGTTTATTAGAAGAGAGGAAGGAATCGCTCTTAATCATGGAGGAATAGAAGTGATTTTCCTTAATGAATTGGACAAAGGCTACACCTACTACGTAGAGGGTGGCAAAGTAAAGCAGAGTGGAGGATTTTCCAAAGAGGACGCTGACAAGGAATGGAGGCACTATGAAGAGGAGTCCTAATTCTTTAACTAAACGGTAAATTCCTTGATATAAAATAGTTCAAAAAAGAGGACTAGGGATTTTTTAGAAACTCTCCTAGCCAATTATTTTCAAATGAAATTAGTAAAGAGATGTAAGCCATACAAAGTGTTAGCTTACATCTCTTTATAGTATCTCGTAAAACAGTTTAAGTCATCTTTACTCCGTGGCGCTCAAATGCTGCAGCTTCTAGAATGGACATACCTTGTGCCTCAGCAGCCTTAGCCACTTTTTCTGAAACTTGTGGTGCAAGATTTGCAGGAGCAGCAAAGGACATTTCTCTTGCGCGCGCAGCGTTTCTGCGTTGGAATGGTCCCCAAATAGCAAAGGTTTTTCCTGGACTTTGAATGTTGACAAAAAGTGTGTTTCCATCTGGTGAGAAAGTTGGGCCACATAATTCAGAGTCACTTAGGCGATTGGCGGCAAAAGGATAAACCTTGCCTTCTGGGGTAATTCCCATAATGCGATCTTGTCCGGAACCATCTTCTGCATACCAAAGGTCGCCCCAGGGAGTACAGCAAATATTATCCGGATATTCCATTTCTCGTGCATCATTTCCCTCATAGAAGAGCTCTAATGTATTAGTGTGAGGAACATAACGATAAACGCGTCCAAGCTTTTTGTCCCCGGCAGAGGTGTCATCGAACCAGAAAACACCCTCTTGGAAGAACGCTCCCTCTAGTCTGCTGAATTCAATGCATTTTTGTGCCTTAGCATCCTCGCGGCATAAATGAGGATCTAGTTCCTTCCAAACAATTTTAAATGTTTGTCCTGTTTTAAATGTGCTTGCTGCTGGGTCAGTTACTGCTTCAATGGCTGCTGCATAAAGCTTTCCGCCTTTTTGCAGTGCACCTGGTTTTTGGCTTGTGTCATTTGGAATAAAACGGTACAAGTAACTTGGGCTGGCGTCTTCAGTTAAATATACATATCCTGTCGCTGGGTCGATCGCGCAGGCTTCGTGGGAAAAGCGTCCCATATCCTTGATTGGGGTTCTGGACATTTCGTTCTCAGGCTGCTGCGGGTCCACTTCGAATACATATCCGTGTGTCGCGGTACGTGTTTCTTCACAAGTCAGCCACGTATTCCAAGGTGTCGCTCCTCCTGCACAATTTCGGATGGTTCCTGAAGAGGTTACATATTCTTTGATGACTTCTCGATTTGGACCAACAACAAGAGCTGTTGTACCACCTTTAGCGGCTGGATCAAAAGGGTTGATTCCAACCACTGGATTGTCTGCACTTGTGCTTAATTCATGATTGCGAACAAGAATAGTCGTATTATTAGGTCCCTCAAAAGCAGCCATTCCATCAAAGGCTCCAGGGATTTTTCCACCGTTTGTCAGCTGACCGCCCTCTTGGGAAATAATTTTATAATGAAAGCCCTTTGGAAGATCAAGAATCCCATTTGGATCCGGAACTAAAGGGCCATACCCGCCAAAGCCGCTGGTTGGATTATTGGTTGGATTAGTAGCTGTATCAGCAAATACTTTTGAACCGAGTGATAATACTCCAGTCGATCCAAGAGTAAGAGCAAGTGCCCCCATTCCTCCCGCTTTTAAAAACTTTCTTCTGTTCAAGTCATGATTAGATGTTTGATTAGTCATAAAGCACATGTCCCCTCACCAATAATTTTTTTAAATCTAGTAATAGATTAAATGGAAATTATTAAGGAGAAACCCGGGTTTTGTAAAAGCCGGGTAAAAAATCAGTTAAGAAATGTACAAAAGAAGTAAAGCAGCCGGGTTCCCCTTCTAGTGAATTCAGGTTGTTCAGTTTCTTCTGAATCTGTTTCTGAAAACAGTAATAACTTTACAATTCATCTTTGCATTAAAAAAGCTGTTTGAATTAGTGTTGGCATTCTAGGCTCATAGTTGACCGTTACTGTTGATTAAGCCAAGAAAAAAACGGTTGGATTCAAAGTTGGAATTAAACAACAATCATGATTTTCCTGTGATAAACTAAAATGTATCATTGTGGGATTTGTTTTGGGAGGGAAATACTTTGAAAGGGCGATCGGTCTCTTTTCTTGTCATGCTTATTATTCTTTTTTTAATAGGAAGCTTTGGAAATAGTGTAGTCCAAGAGAAGCTTATTCCTTTTATTATGATCGTAATTATACTTTTTGTAATTGGACACGCGCTTGAAGATCAAACAAAATTTGATTTAAATCAGCTTGCCAGAGTAGAGGTACAAGAATTATATGTAAAAACAGAAAATGGATTTGTGATTACAGAGGAAAATGATTTTGATGTAATAAGAGAAGCTTTTGAAAAAGTCGAATGGAAACCAAACACCATAATGGATATTCAAGGCGAAAGAACAGTAGAAGCCACCTTCTTTTATACATATGAAGAGAACATGCCGGAACCGTTATCCATGTGCAAAGTCTATCTTATGGAAGAAGGAAGTATCTCTCTTCAGAGTGAAAAAGAAGAAGAGGGCTACGGAGAGCTGAGTAAAGAACACGCGGAAAGGTTAAAATTTCTCTTTTTTTAAAATGAAAAAAGTGAATTGTAAGAGCCTCATGATTATTCCATTAGTAATTATGTGGCTCTTTTCTACTCAATTCTTCTTTTACAGTAGATTGAAACGGTTGAGTAAAAGACCTTTTCGATAACTGACTTAAAAAAGGGGTCGGGATATTGTTGATTTTCCTATTCAACTGATAGGAACAGATTCGTTAAGTAAGAAAAAGACCGAAAATTTTCAGGATAGCTCCCCTCATATTAATGCCTATTCTCTCTGAAGCAACCGTTTAATATTAGTATTTTAAAACATAAGAAGGGGAGGGCGCAAAATAGCCATTCGTCAAAAAATAGTATTAATAAAGCTATCCATTTTTAAGTTTTTTGTATGCTAATGGCGTCATGTTGACGGACTTCCGGAACTTATCGATGAAATAGCTCGTACTATTGAATCCTACTTGATAGGCAACATTTGTAACATTGGAGTCTGGTTGCTGCAGCAGGAGTAAGCTTTTTTGAATGCGGTAATCTGTTACATAATTCAATGGTGTTTTGTTTACCATTCGCTTGAAATACCGGCAGCATTCCGAGCGGCTCAGATGGCCAACCCTTGCAATATCATCCAACATGATTTTCTCCGCGTAATGTAAATGTATCCAATTTAGCATTTGCTTCAATCGATGATTTTTCAACATTTCTGTCTGTTCGTACTCTAGTTGCAAGCCATTAACGATTAAGTTTTTCCAAATGAACGTTAGCTGTGTAGTGATTTCGATTTCATAAAATGGCGGCTTTTCTTGAATCAATTGATTGGTTTTTATGATGGCATCTAAAATGTTTTTCTCCCATAGTTCCTTTGTATCGAAGTATAAATACGATAAATTAGTCGCATGGATATAAGGGCTTACATAGGAAGAATAAAGTTCTTGTGATAAAACAAAATGGGGAGAAACATTTAAACAAATATAAACACAACCGGAATCATTTTTTTCTTCCGCCATATGCAGGCAGCCGCTATTTATAAATATCCCTTTGCCTTCACGAACCACTACCTTTTCCTCATTTATTTGAAAGATGGCTTCTCCTTTTATAACCAAAACAAATTGAATTTCATCATGCCAGTGAAGCGGTATATGTCCATTCATATTCTGGCTAATCGTCGTTTCATAACAGGCAATCGGCAATACAATCGTACGATGTTCTGTTAGTTCCTTTAAATTTTGGTCAATTCTAAAATCTTTTATTTGCATATAACTACCTCAATATATTTATATTTTTACATTCAATTTAAGTATTATTTAAGGGCTTCTTCAC
>NZ_JAKGCR010000022.1 GCF_022668875.1 Domibacillus sp. PGB-M46
CGGGGTGTTTTTAATGGAAGATAAAAATTTAAAACGTTGACGTTTTTATTGATTTTGTTCAGTTTTCAATGTTCAATGTTTATTACTGTCTTTCGTGACAGCTAAATTAATATATCATTTACCCGAATGAGAGTCAACACTTTCTCAAAAGTTTTTTAAAAAATGCTTAACAAGTGTAATCCCAAGTATATTCTCAATTTCAGAATGTCAGCTCTCAATTTAATAACACAGTTTATTACTATTTCAACCGTTAGGTAAGTGAGCGGTAGTTCAAGAATCATTCTGTCTTCCCTTCAAAAAAGGCCTGCTTGCACCGGCAATCTCTGGCATTCATCCTGCCGCTTCGCCCTGGTAAAGGATGAAAGCAAAAGTACCCAATCCGCAAAAACCTGACAGGAAGAGGCTTTTCTCTATTTATGACAGCCTCCTTGTACGCTAAGTATTTATAATAAGAAATAAAAAAACGCATATTCTGTTCGAATATGCGTCAATCTCATTATAGATTCTATCTTTTATATGGGCCTGCTCAAAACCGGCTTACTTGCTGATTATATTGTCTTTTTCTTGAACATCCAGTGGTGCACGCTTACCAATACCAAAAGCGAAAAAGCTGACCACAACTAGTACAAGGAATACGATTCCGGCTACAAGCGACATACGCGTGTCATCATTAAACCACATACCAACCAATACAGTCAGTAAGAAAGCGATCGTTACATAATTCGTTACAGGTGCAAACGGCATTTTAAAAGGATGATTTGCCATTTGGGCCTCGTTTCTTTTCCGGAATTGAATCTGGCTGATTAAAATTACAAACCATGGCACCATTCCGGGAAGAACGCTGGCACTGTATACATAAACGAATAAGTTTTCTGGTGCGATGTAGCTTAATACAACTCCGACAGCCAATCCGATCATAACACCTAATGTACTGAAGATAGGCACTCCGTTACGGGAAAGTTTTGCAAAGAACTTTGGTGCTTGCCCGTTCATCGCCAGTGTATAAAGCATACGGCCGGCGCTGTAAATCCCACTATTGCAGCCGGACATCGCCGCAGTGATTACAACAAAGTTAATCAGTCCGGCAGCCGCTGTAATTCCTACTTTTGCAAATGTCGCCACGAATGGACTGCCCATAGAGCTTAGCTGATCCCATGGATAAACAGTCACAATAACAAAAATAGCCCCTATATAGAAAATTAAAATACGCCAAATAATGCTTTGGATCGCTTTTGTTAAGGTATTTTTCGGATCCTTCGCTTCTCCAGCCGTAATCCCGATCAGCTCCACTCCTTGATATGCCCCAATGACAAGGGACAGCGCAAAGAAAAACCCGGACCAGCCGCCCGTAAAGAAGCCGCCATGGCTCCAAAGATTTGAAATTCCAATGGCATCTCCTCCGTTGCCAAGCCCAAAGAAAATCAAGCCAAACCCAGCAATAATCATTAAAATAATAGTCACAATTTTGATGAGTGCAAACCAAAATTCAAACTCGCCAAATGATTTAACCGAAACTAAATTTGCAGCACCAAGAATTGCCATTGCTACAATGCCGGGAACCCAGGCAGGCAGATCCGGGAACCAGTACTGCATGTAAGCTCCCACTGCGATAATTTCCGACATTCCCACAATCACCCACTGGAACCAGTTGCTCCAGGCAGTCATGTATCCCGCTAATGGATGAATGTATTTGTGGCCAAAAGTCGCAAATGACCCTGTGCTTGGCTCTAAATAAAGCATTTCTCCCATTGCACGCATAATAAAAAAGATAAAAACGCCAGTGATTGCATAAGCAAGCATAACAGAAGGACCTGTCCATTGAATCGTGCTGGCAGAGCCCATGAACAGTCCGACACCAATAGTGCCGCCTAAAGCAATCATTTGAATATGACGGGACTCAAGGCCTCTATTCAATTCTTTGTTTGCCACTTTCTTTTTCCTCCTTTGACACGATAAATAGCAGAACGCCGGGAAAGTCCACCCTGTCTTCTTTTATTCACCAGTGAAATAGTGAAGGAGGCATTGTGCTTCTCATTTTTCACCTGCAAGCATGATGCAGCTAGAAAGGTTCGTTATTTATCGTAATTGAATTACCTATTCTATAATAATAAACTTCTTTTAAAAATACAATTGTATCTCCTGGAAAAACACTAATAACCCTACTTGTACTAACATTTAGAATAGTTTAATTTTTCGTAATGGTCCAACGATTAATTATCCTAAAATAGAAAATCTCGTTCCCCTAGTGTAAATATAGTTTCCGCTTGAAAAAGGAGGCTTTATACCTCTTTCCTTCACTTAGCCTTTTTCTCCACAAAAAGACCCTTTAAAGCAATGATCATATTGCTTTAAAGGGTCTTATAAAGAAGTATTTACGCTTTTACGCCTTCTTGACTGTGGGCAGCAAGAAACGCTTCTGTAATCAGTAAGATCTCATCAGAATTATTATAAATCACCGTATTTTCGGGAATTTCAATATCCTCCATGACAATAGCCCGTTCAATGTATGCACCACGACCAATTCGCGCATTCGGCATAATAACGCAGTCTTTTACAAATGCATCACTTTCGATCTGTACACCTTGGGAAATGACTGAATGTTCCAGCTCGCCATTGATGACAGACCCTTCATTTAAAAGAGAATGTTTAACAGAGGCATTACGCCCCATTACCTGCGGCGGATGATTAGCATTAATGGAGTAAATGCGCCATTCCGGATCGTACAAATCCAACTCTTTGCCCTGGTCGAGCAAGTCCATATTGGCTTCCCACAAGCTTTTTACTGTACCAACGTCTTTCCAATATCCTTTAAATGGATAAGCCGTTAATTTTAAATTGTCTGCAAGCATAGCCGGTATCACATCTTTACCAAAATCGTTGGATGAATCCGGATTTCGCTCATCAAGCTCCAGATATTCTTTTAAAACAGACCATTTAAAAATGTAGATGCCCATTGAAGCAAGGTTGCTTTCAGGGTGTTCCGGCTTTTCATCAAAACGGGTAACATTATAAGATTCATCTGTATTCATAATACCGAAGCGGCTTGCTTCTTCCCATGGAACTTCAATAACAGAAATGGTCGCATCTGCACCCTGCTCTACGTGATAATCGAGCATTGCTTCGTAGTCCATTTTATAAATATGATCACCCGATAAAATCAGCACATGCTCTGGATTATGCTGCTGAATATAATGGAAGTTTTGGTAAATGGCACTTGCTGTACCGGAATACCAATTTACTTTTGATGACTCTGCGTACGGCGGAAGAACAGTTACTCCGCCATCCCGGCGGTCTAAGTCCCATGCACTTCCAATCCCAATGTATGAATTTAAAGCCAGCGGCTGATACTGTGTTAAAACACCTACAGTATGGATACCGGAGTTTGCACAGTTAGAAAGCGGAAAATCGATGATACGGTACTTTCCGCCAAATGGTACAGCAGGCTTGGCTAGCGTTTCGGTTAATTCCTTTAAACGGCTTCCTTTTCCTCCAGCAAGAATCATTGCAATACATTTTTGTCTTTTCATGATGTCATTCTCCTTTTCTTTCTCCTGTATGTTTTTTATCTATTAAATGAAGCATTAAGTATGTGAATTTACGCGGACGAAAAGTGCCACAACCTTTGTATACCCCGTTCGCCGGGTATTAATCCTCCATTCTAAAATTTTTTAAATTCTTGTTTTTTGAAAAATAACCTTAAATCGGGAAAATGAGATGATATTTACTGAAAAAGAGGAGAAAACTGAAGAAATTTAAGTGAACAATAAAAAAACAACAGGGAAAGCTACATACGACAAAAAGCTTTTTTATTGCAAATGATCGAGAGCCTAATTAGTATAAAGAACTAGAAAAACTTTATACACGAAGAGAAAAGATTTTTCCCGGCCCTTTCTTTAAGAGGAAAGAAATAACAAATGTAAAGTGTAACCATATTTCTGATTCTGCAGAAAGTCTGGGGAAGCCGACAAGTATTTCCGCAATATTATTTAATGCCCTGGCCAAACCTAAGAAAGGAGACGGATGAATGGGAGAATTAAATATAGCTTTCCGTAAAAGGATTGGCTTTTTTGAACACGAACCGATTACATTTGCGAATTTAGAAATGGTTTTGAGCCGAACAGCCCAAGCCCTTCCTTTTGAGAACCTTTCTATTCTTTCTGGGAAAACAAAAGAGATAAGCGAGAAAAATCTGATTCGAAAAATAATCCTACATAATGAAGGCGGTCTTTGCTATGAGCTGAACGGCCTTCTTTACCTTTTCTTAATTGAGAATGGCTTTAAGGCCGTTTTGGTACGGGGCGTTGTATATAGCGAGCCGGACCAGGATTGGAGCCGTACAGGCCAGACACATGCAGCTGTGCTTCTTTTTCACCAAGGGGAAAAGTACTTGCTTGATACAGGATTTGGCGGCAATCTGCCTTTAGTTCCTGTTCCGTTAACAGGAGAAGCGGTTTCTTCTCCTAACGGCACATTCCGTATTAAACGCGAAAAGACTCCCTATGGTGATTACCTGCTTGAAATGAAAATAAAACACAAGCATACATACTGGAAAAAAGGGTACACATTTGATTCAAAGTTGGAAATAACGAATGTGTCTGAATTAAATCCTATGCAGGAAACGATTGTTCAACATCCCGACTCTGCTTTCAACAAAAAACCATTGGTTACCCGCTTAACGGAGCAAGGAAACATTACTTTAACAAGCACCTCATTGACTGAATGGATAGACGGGAAAGAAAACAAACAAAAAATATCAAAAGAAACATTCGGCCAATCGTTAAAAAAGTATTTTAATTTAGAAATATAAAACTAAGGCTGCATATGCACCGAGAAGTTTAGGAACTGTAGTTCACCAAGTCCCCCTTCAATTATGAAGGTTTTTTAAAAACTGTATAAAATCAAAGCCGGAACCAAAGAATATATGCTTTGGTTCCGGCTTTATTCAATGTTCTTGATTTTCAACTGGCATCTTATAGGCTTTTGAAAAAACTTTTTTGCCGGTTCAGGGTTCGACAAAATATTTTCCAACCTTTTGTTACAATGTGGAAGTAAGGACAAAAAATTCATATTATACAAAAAACAAAAAAGGAACAAAAGGTAAACTAGCCGAAAGGCTGGGACACAAAGCTACAGATCTAAGGTTCTTTTTATAAGAAGACTATGATGGCTGAGCTGCTTCGTCACAGGAGGGTATTCAATGCTGGATCAATATCTTGATCAGGAGATTGTAGAAGAAGTATTGGACACTGAATGGATAGCACTAATGAAAGCTGCAAAAAGCCTCGGTCTGTCAATTGAAGAAATTAGAGAATTTTTAGCTGACAACAAAGTACAAAACTCTGCTTCATAATAGTGAAAGCAGAGCAGCTTACCTTTTCCGTTTGAGCCAACTTTGATCTCAGCTCTTGTCCTGACTGTTTGTAAGACAGGAGCTTTTCCCCTCTTTGTTCTTAAATCACCCGAGTGCTCTTATGTCTATGCTTATTTTGATCGAATTCCCCTTAAAAGACCTTCTACTAAATGTGTAATATATGCTTGATCAATCTCCTGCTTGTAAATCGCTGCTTTTAAATACACAGCGCCAAACAGCATATCGAGGGAAGCGTCTATATCACTTTCTTCGCAAATGTGGCCGTTTTGAATTCCCTGCTTTAAAATGTTTTTTGTTGTATTTCTTCTTGGATATAAAAAGGAAGAAGAAAATTGTTCGGAAATCTCATGATTTTCAATCACCACAGAAAGCAATGCTTTGCCTAAAGAGCTTTTCAGCACTTTCGAAAGCTCCTCTAATTGCTTTTTTAAATTTTCTTCCAGCTTTAGTGAAGGAATATAACCGAATTTGGCTTCTGTCATTTCTAAGAATGCACTTATTAAAAGCGTCTCTTTGTTTTTCCACCAGCGGTAAATCGTTGCTTTGCTGACGTTTGCTTCTACCGCTACCCGTTCAATTGAAAGAGCTGAAAACCCTTTTTGTTCAACCATTTCTATAACGGTGCAAATAATGGCTTTTCTGGCTTCTTCACTTCGCGGCCGTCCGGCTGTCCTGCTTTGACCTTTGTCCGTTTTCATTTTAAAAAGCACCTGTCTTTCAAAAAATCCCTGCTTTCTTATCTACGTTTTCATTTATATATACTTTCTTCATTTAAAGAATTCCTTTTTATTTTAACAGGTGTAACTCCCGCTGCGCTACTCTCTCAGAGATCGATAAAAGAAAGAGACTGCTTCTCCTCTCCTTGCCAAATAAAAGACAAGATAGTATATTATAGTTTGCACAAAAACGAAACGGTTCGTATCGTTTTTAAATGGACTACACTTAGAAAGAAAGGAGATTCTTTATTGTTGAATCCATTATCAAATTCTGCGCCTCGCAGTGAGAACCATTCTTTTATCACCCTTTTATTGTTTTGGTGCGGGCTGGTTCTGTTAAGCAGTATGTATGTTACCCTCCCCTTGACCACCTTGTTTATGGACTCGTTTGGAATTACCAGTGCTCAGACAGCTTGGATTGGAAGTTCTTTTTCACTTTGTTATGCGCTGGGCTGTCTGCTGTATGGCCCGTTTTCCGATAAATATGGCCGAAAGGTCTTTTTAGCTGGCAGCATTTCTCTTTTATCCGTTATCACAATCAGTATTGGTTTTGTCGAAAGCTTTCATGTCCTTCTTGTTCTGCGGGGCTTGCAGGGATTGGTTGCAGCAGCATTCGCGCCTATTTCCCTTGTATATGCAGGAGAATTATTTCCTCCTCATAAACGCTTAACGGCCATTGGATTTATCAGCTCTGGATTTCTCATGGCTAGTATTATCGGGCAGGTGTTCAGCGGTATGGTTAGTGAAGCGTTCGGCTGGCAGGCTATCTTTTCTATTCTGGGTGCTGTCTATCTTATTACGGCCATAGCTGTTATATTTCGCCTCCCTAAAGAACAAACGCCTAATTCAGCGGAAAGCATTCTTCGTAAATTCGGCAATATGACCGGGCTTTTAAGAAATAGACAGCTTTTGCTCGCTTTTTCGATTACCTTTGTCCTGCTTCTTTCACTCGTTGGCATGTATACGGTATTAGGCAGTTACCTGAGTTCCGCCCGGTTCGGCCTCCAATCTGGAGAAATATTGGCCGTCCGCGGAGCCGGCATACTGGGCATGCTTTTTTCTCCATTCGCCGGTCAAATTGCCCAAAAAATCGGACGGGGTGCTGTCTTAAAAGGCGGCTTAGCTATAGCAGCAGCCGGGCTTTTAGCTATTGGATTAAGCCCCATGCTTCCAATCCTTGTTATATCAACGGTTGTATTTGTAGCCGGTATTGCCCTGGTCACGCCTGTTGTGATTTCACTGGTCAGCCAGCTGGCCGGAAATGCCCGTGGAAGTGCCGTATCGTTTAACGCCTTTATTCTTTTCCTCGGTGCAAGCGCAGGTCCAGGGCTCGTAATGGGTTTTTCAAAATCCGGGCAATATGTGCTGGCGCTCGACTTGTTAAGTGCCGTTATGGTCATCGCCCTGCTCGTTTCCCTGTTTATTAAAACTGAAGCGAAAGCGTCTATTGAGGCAGCAGCGAAGCAGCAAATCAGCCGATAATCCCTGTTAACTCAAACAAGCGAAACGCATTTTTAGCGTTTCGCTTGTTTTGTTTAATAGACTTTTAAAAAGCAATGCTTTTTAAACAGATTGTTTTTTAAAGATACTTGAGTAGATAACAGCCACTGCAGCAATTAAAAGAGCCAAGACCGCATAAATATTGCTGTAATTAATGCTTTCCTGGTTGTGAAGAAGCGGATTCAGCTGAATCGCCGTATGGTGAATCTCTAACGCTTTACTGATGAATGTAATAGATGTAGCACCGGCAATGAAGTTTGTCATCATAAAAACGCCCATCCCTACTCCTGCATGCTCTTTTGGAAGAGATTGTGATACGGTGTTGCCGAGGGCAATTTGAATAAATGTCTGCCCAATGCAGGCAAGAAGCAAAACGGCCATGACGATCAAAGGAGACAATCCGGCAATCAGGGCCAGAAAGCCATAACCAAGGAAAAAGCTTAAGAGGGCCGTATAAGCCAGAAAGTGGTTTCCTTTTTGGTCTGCTAATAATCCCGCTTTTTTCCCTAGAACTGCCGCTACCAGCGCACCTGGAAACATAATAAGCCCGCTCATTAGAGGGGATAATCCATTGACGGTTTGCAGCAGAAGCGGAGTCAAATAAGGAATACCAAACCCGATGCCGGAACTTAAGGCAGAAACAAGGATACCAATAGAGTAATGCTTATTACTAAAAAGAGAAAGGCGGATAAACGGATCATTCGCCTTATTCATTCTCCACAAAAAGAAAACAAACAAAACTGCTCCGGCTGCAGCAAGAAGCGGCTCAGACTTCGTAACTGCCAGCAGAAGCAGTGCCAGTGTGCCAGCGAGAAAAGCAGCCCCTGCCAGGTCAATAGTTGTTTTTTGCTTTTCCGCTTCATCATTCAAATACTTTCGGAAAAATGGCAGTGTTACCAACACTAGGAGGGATACGATAAAAAGATAGTGCCAGCTGATAAAACTGGTCACAAATCCAGCGACGATCGGTCCGATCGCTGTTCCCAGCGCCATCCCTGCAGAAGTAATGCCGAGCGCCCTTCCCCTTGTTTCAGGAGTAAAATAACGGGAGGGAATGATCATGGATGTAGCAGGCATAACGGAAGCCCCAGCCGCCTGAAGAAGCCGGCCGGCTACAATCATCCAAAAGTTAGCTGCGGTAAAGCCAATCATCGATCCAATAGCAAAAATCAAAAGACCTGCAGTCAATAGTGTTTTCAGTTTGTATTGGTCTGCCAGCTTTCCGTACATCACAGAGCCGATCGCATACACAATAATGTAACCGGTGACAATCCAGCCGGCTTGGGAAGGCTTCAGCCCAAATTCATCCGTAATAGCCGGAATGGCTATGTTAAACATGGTTGAATTCATGACGGAAATCACAAGAGCAAAAGCCAGAATAAAGATTAGTCTTTCCCTTCGCTTTTCCTCTAGTTGTGAAATAGATTCACTCATTCTTTTTCCTTCTTTCTTTGTGTAAATAGAAAGGGAGCTTTTCTCCCTTTCTGTTTACACACCTATATAGACTCTTTTTAAGCGTTCACTTTATGGGCTATTTTTAAATCGAGTTTCTCTATGTTTTGAATAACCCGGTCAAAACGAAGTGCCTGCGGATGAGCTGGAAAAATATGATGTTCATATGGATCGCCCAGCGTACGGAAGAACGGCTCAAATATACCGGAAACGAGCAGCCCTGCGATTTTTGTATAAGGTGAATCCAAACGGTAAGAATGCACTGTATGGGCTGGAACGTGCAGGAAATCTCCCGGATTTAAATGAATTTCTTCTCCGTTTGCCCACATTGTCATCTGTCCTTCGAGGCAGAAAAAGGTTTCCGTATGCTGTTCATGGTAATGGTCTACAATTCGGTCTCCTTTTGGACCTTCAGATGAAACGATAATAAACTGGCCATCCGTCGTATCCTGAGTCGCTATAATTCTGTGGAGCTGGTCACCTGTTAAAAGCCGGTCTCCCTCTCCTGATTCAAGTACATACGGGACCATCTTATCCGGCAAAACAGTATTTTTAACCAGCTTCGCTTCTCCAATCCGGTCACCATCCTTATAAAAGATCACATCAGCACAAGCGGCTGCTTTTGAGAACCGATAACGGCTTACTTCTTCAACAGCATAAGGTGGATGCTCGATCTTGTTATACGATTCTCCCAGAATGGAATAGAGTTGAGCTGTATTTCCGCCCATTGTATAGGATACGAATCTCGTTCGATGACTTCCCATTTTGTATCCATGAAGCGTTCCAGCCGGGATATGAGCATAATCTCCAGGGAGCAGCAAGTGCTTCTCCCCATTAAGCGTAAGTTCTAGTTTTCCGTCTAAGATTAGAATTCCTTCCTGGCTTTTTTCATGAAGGTGTAACGGAAAAGAATCACCTTTCCCTCCTGATAGCAGCACCATTTCAAAAAGATCGCCTGTGCTTTTGGCATCCGCCATTACCGTTGCTACCTGCCGGCCAAAAAGGTAACGCTCTCCTTCTCCACTGCGAAGCAAGTAAGGTATTTTTTCTTTTGGTAAAGTATTTGTCGATAGCTGAGTCATGGTCATCCCCCTTAAATATAGACCGGTCATTATAATCATATTTAAAAATAAATAGACCGTTCTATATAAAAATAACATAAAGGATGCAGAAGTGCTATCCTTTTCTCGGTATTAAACTTGGTATGATGTCAGACAGCAGTAAAAGCGGGGTTTTGTCTTTGTCTGTCAATGAGCGCATTACACTTCCCCCAACCATAGAACTGATGAGCACTCCTAATTTCTCTGCTTCTTCTTGCTCCATCCCGCTTTGTACAAGTTTTTGAGCAAAAAGAGATTCCCATTTTGTAAATGCTTCAACACAAGCTATCCGCAAAGGCTCACTGATCAAAGCCGTTTCTGCTGCCAGCAAACCGACAGGCACACCCTGTATGCTTTCCGGATGATCAAACTGGCTTGCCGTTTGGGCAATAAATAACTGAACCGCCTTTACAGGATCATCTGTTTTTTCCATATTCTCCTGTATAATTCCCCCGATATATTGGCTTGTATAACGAACAGCCTCAACAGCTAACTCTTCTTTCCCATTTGGGAAATAGTAATAAAGAGAGCCTTTCGGTGCTCCACTTTCTTTTAAGATCTGATTTAACCCCGTTGCATGGTACCCTTGAAGCTGAAAAAGACGTGAAGCGGTTTGAAGAATTTTTTCGCGTGAGTCTGGTTTGTTTTTCATAAAGAACGTACCCCCTGTTAGTAGAAAACGCCTTATACCAATATAAAAAACATTATGCTTCATGTCAAAAAGCGCTAAAACCCTTTAAATCTGCGATAAACCATGCTCTTCATGAATATACCATGGTTTTCTTTTGTGATTTATCTCTTTTAATTAAAGAGCTATTTAAAAAGCAAAAAAGCTAAATAACACTATTAAATTAAAGTTTCTTAGGGATTTGATTTAATTTGTGCTTTTGAATTTCTTCTACTCTCCCTATTGTTTTTAAAGAACTTGCAGGGAAAATTTGAACAAAAGCCTAATCTGAGAATACATAATCCCCTTCTTTGATTTGATTTCTCTCAAACCATCCAAGATTTACTTCAAGTGCATAACGATAAGGAAGTTCGGGATCATACATACGGCATTCTTCCTCTTTACATGGCTCCATATCCATTATTTTAAGAATTTTTCCATCTGAATCAAGAAAAGCAATAGATAAAGGAATTAAGGTGTTTTTCATCCAAAAACCACCATATATTTTTCCCCCGTACATAAATAACATTCCCTCGTTCTCGGGTAATTTTTCAACGAACATTAAGCCCTTTTCTATTTTTTCTTGAGTATTTGCAATTTGGACGGTTAATTTCGTTTCCCTTCCTCCACTGATTATTTTTATCTTTCTTTTCACTGGATTCCCTCACCTTCGAGAATGATTGTAAATAGATTTCAAAAGAAGTTTATGACCTTTGAATTTCCATTTTTCAAAAGATTGCCTTTTCCCCTTAACGCTGCTCAACGAACCCGCGCCGTTCGTTCAATCAGAAATCGACACCAGTCTTTATATACATATGATCGTTCTTGCTTTATGAGCCAAAACAGTCATCTGATAATAGTTTATATGTAAATAAGCAGAGCCTGTAAATATCGATGTGTGAGATAACCTAAATAAGTACTACCAAAGCTGTTAAACTTTAATTATTAATTTTTAGCCAAAGAAAAAAGACCGAAAAAATTCGGCCTTTTTTAGATTTTATTAAATTGACGCACCCGTCCATTCATTAAGTATAAACAGGATCACACGTTCCAGGTCTTGGTTCATAAAAACAGTGATTTTTATATTGACCAGCGAAAGGCTGACCATACCATGTTGGAGGGCATGGAGCATATGGATTAAAATACCAAAGGGCATATTTCCCTGGGTGTTGTCTCCAGTAATTCAAAGCCTGTCTGGCTAATCTTCTTTCAGCTTCTCTTGGCTTTTGATAAAATAAAGTACCTTTTTGAACAGCTTCAAAGGCATAATTGTTTCCTTGTATTTGGTAAATAACATGGGGAACGGTTCTTAAATTTTGAAAGTCTAAACAATTTGCTTTAAGACGGTTAACAATTACATTTCCAACATACAACATCCCCTGATTTCCTTCGGCTTCGGCTTCTGCTCTCATCATCCTTGCCATTAAGTCAACATCCGAACTTCGGTAACTTACTCTTGGCATTTTTTCACCCCCAACATATAGTATAAAAAAAAGCCTGCATTGGTGTAGGCTATTAGAATGCAGACAAATCCCCTTTTTAAAAAAACTTTTGCAAATGGTGTTTTTGCCTCTTTATTTTGGCTTATTTAATGGCTTTCTGATGGAAGCAAGCATTATTAATTTAGCACTAAAGATGGCTCTCCACTTTGCCGACAACCTGCAAGCCTGCATTGACGCCGGCTTTTTTGAATAAAATCACCTTTCATTCTGCATCCAAATGTATTTAGGTTAACTATAAAAAAAGGATAATTAGCCATTAAAATGGACTAGTTACCCTCTAAATGAATATCTACATTCAATTATTCAAATACCGTTTTTCTCTCTTCTCTGCACTGTTCACAAATATGCAGTACTCTAGAAGGATTGTTTTCTGTGTCTGCTTCTTGATTGGGTTCTTCAACCGCACCACAGATTTCACAAATTTTCATGTGACTCATTTATCTCCTTCACATTTAGTTTATTCTCATCATCTGAGTAAATCGTAAAACCAGAATCAATAATCGCCTGCTCAAAGTCATGTGAAGACGCCATTTGTTCATCATACGTAAAGACGGCTTCATTCTTTTCCAAATTAATTTCCGCCTGCCCGATGCCCCAAACCGAAAGAAGGGCATCTAAAACCGTATCTGCATCTTTCATGCTGTGCATATCTTTCACCATAATTGAACCTGACTGCATTTGTTTCACCCTTTCTTGTTCTGTTCATGGTGGGAAGGCTGAACAAAAGCCGTCCCCATCCCTTCCATAAAAGCTGCCACGGCCGCGATCGACGCTTTTATTTCCGGGCTTTTTAGTTTTTTCCGCATCTTCCATAAGCTTTGAGGTTCTTCCTGCTGGCCTGCCTCAGCCATTTTTTGAAGTCCGAGGCCGACTCCTTTCATCATCTTATCGGTCTGTTCTGGCGAAAGTGAGCCAAGGAATTTAGCGCCGTTCATGCCATTTTTAATTACGTTGTGCATGAAGGGCTGGTTGATCTGCTGAATCGCAATAGCACCGACTTCTGTACGGTTCTCCAGCATCCCTCTCAGCGCATCATAAATCCCCATTTCCTGAAGGCCTTTCATTAATTGAATCATGCCAAGTACAGCTTCTTTGTTTTCCGTAAGCTCCCGCATAATCTCGGCTGCAGCCTGTGCTTGTTCTTCCTGCTGGTCAGGAACTCTTTTGCTGATTTTCCGGATAGCCTGTGCCATGGTCATCCCCCTTAATAATCATCTCATTAATTGGTGTAAAGTCTGTCCGATTCCACTTCTCTTCCACTTTTACGCTGATCTGCGGCACCCTGTTTCCATACCGGTGGTTGTGTTTCGGCAGCGGCGGCTCGCCTTTTTGTTCAAGCACCTGCATTTTTACACCCATTTCCTTGTAAGCCGGTGTATGCGTAATATAATCATGGTAGCTGCTCGTTAAATAGTTAACAGCTTCGTTATCTTCGCGTGTATTCATTGGCAGATACAGTTCATTGCCTTTCACACGGTCAGTCACTATCACCCTTACTTCTACATACCCATACGGAGAAGTAAGGCCGACTAACGTGCCGTCCTCAAGATTCCGTTCTTTCGCCAGTTCTGGGGAAACCTCAAGCCATACATCTGGTACCTTGTGGTTCAGCCCTTTGCTCCGGTGCGTCATGTTTCCTTCATGGAAATGCTCCAGAATACGGCCGTTATTTAAATGCAGATCGAAGTCTGCACCTGCTTGGAATGGCGGTGTCCAGTCAACGGGAACAAGTCTTGCTTTTCCATCTGGAAATGCAAAGTTTTCCGTATAGAGAAGAGGTGTATCTGTTCCGTCCGCTGCAACAGGCCATACAAGAGACTTGAACCCTTCCAGGCGTTCGTAATTAACACCTGCAAAAATAGGAGCGAGAGAAGCAGCTTCATCCATAATTTCACTTGGATGTTTGTAATTCCATTTAGCACCGAACCGGTTAGCCACCAGCTGAAAAATTTCCCAGTCAGGCTTCGAATCTCCAAGCGGCTCCATCACTTTATAAAAACGCTGAATTCTTCTTTCTGTATTTACAAACGTCCCGTCTTTTTCAAGGCTTGGCGCAGCCGGCAGGATAACGTCAGCAAACTGGGCCGTTTTGCTGAAGAAAATGTCCTGCACAACGAAAAACTCCAGTTTTTCAAAAGCATTTTGTACAAAATTAGCGTTCGCATCGACGAGTGCCATTTCTTCACCAAATAAATACAATGCTTTCAAACGGTCGTCCTGCATCGCTTCTACCATATGATGGTTATCATGCCCAGGTTCTGTTGGAAGCGGCGTACCCCATGCTTTTTCATACCGCTCACGCACACTCGCATCCTGTACAGGCTCATAGCCTGGGAACCAAGCTGGCATTGTGCCGAAATCACAAGCTCCCTGCACATTATTATGCCCGCGAAGCGGATAAGCTCCTGTACCTGTGCGCCCGTAATTTCCTGTAATCAAAAGAAGATTGGAAATCGCTGTACTCGCATCTGTGGCTCCTTTATGCTGAGTGATGCCCATCGCCCACAGAGCGCAAACAGATTTGGCTTCGTGAATCATGGTGGCAATCTGTATCATCGTCTCCTGCGATAGCCCGGTTTGTTCTTCAGCATAAGCCAGTGTAAATTTATCAAGCGATTTTACGTACTCATCGAGGCCGTTGACTCTGTTTTGAAGAAATTCTTTGGCTTCCCAGCCCATATCCAGAATGTACTTCGTAACCGCACTAATCCAGATAATATCGGTGCTTGGCTTTGGATGTACAAGGAGATCAGCCCGCTGTGCGAGCTCATGCTCCCGTATGTCGGCCACAAGCAATTTCTGCCCATGGAGCTTATGAGCTCGTTTAATACGAGTAGCCAGAACAGGGTGGGATTCAGCAGGATTCGCGCCAATGACTATGATCAGCTCCGCTGAAGAAATATCATGAATCGTCCCTGCATCTCCTCCGCGCCCAACTGTCCGAAGCAGCCCGGCTGTGGCAGGAGACTGACAGTAACGCGAGCAGTTATCGACATTATTGGTTCCCATTACACTGCGGGCAAACTTTTGAAACAAATAATTTTCTTCGTTGGAGCATTTGGAGGAAGCAATATATCCAATGGAATCAGGCCCGTACTGCTCTTTCACGTAGCCAAGCTTTTCCTGGATTAAGTCAAGCGCTTCTTCCCATGTAGCTTCAACAAATTCATCTCCTTGACGAATTAACGGCTTTGTCAACCTCTCCTCGCTGTTTACAAAATCCCATCCCCACTTGCCTTTTACACAGGTAGAGATTCCATTAACAGGCGCTTCTTCAAGCGGCTCAATTTTTAAAATATCCCGGTCTTTTGTCCATACTTCAAAACTGCATCCGACTCCGCAATACGTACAGACGGTTTTAGTTCTCTTAATGCGCGATTTTCTCATCGCTGCTTCCACTTCGGATATGGCGAAAATCTCTTTATAGCCCGGTTCTACTTCCTTCGTCATGTCAATCATCGGTCCAAGAATTTTAGGCGGGATAGCCGTTAAGTAGCCGGCTTCTCCTAGCATCGATTTTTCCATCAAAGCGTTACAAGGGCATACATTTACACAGTGTCCGCATGACACGCAGGATGACTGGTCAATAGGCACATCATTGTCCCAAATGACCCGCGGTACTTCACGGCTCCAGTCAATCGTCAGCGTTTCATTTACCTGCAAATCCTGACAGGCCTCTACACACCGGCCGCACAAAATGCACTGGTCCGGTTCATAGCGGTAAAAAGGATGGGAATTGTCCGGCGGGTATGGTTTCGCTTTGAATGGATACTTTTGATGGGAAAGCCCCATATGCTCAACCGTGTTATGTACGGTGCAGTTTCCATTGTTATTGTCACATACCGTGCAGTACAGCTCGTGGTTTTTTAAAATTCTGGACATACCCTCATACTGCGCTTCCTGTACAAGAACCGATTCTGTATCCACCACCATTCCAGGCTCTGCTTTCGTTACACAGGATCGAACCAGAGCGCCATTTACACTTACATAGCATGTATCACACGTCTGGATACTGCCAAGCGCAGGCGTATAGCAGATACTGGGCACAAACATGTTTTCCTCTCTCACAACCTCGAGGACGGTTTGCCCTGGCTTTGCCGGGTACGATTTGCCGTTGATTTCGATTGAAAAATCCGGTTTATTCATTCGTCTTCCTCCGTTACGTTTCATTGAACTTGTCAATCATGCTTTATAGGTCTCTTTTTTATCAGAGAGCGTTGTTGGGTCAGCTTTTAAATAAGCCAGCCAGTAAATCAGGGCCACAAACAGGGCGCCGCCAGCCGCATTTCCAAGGAAGACAGGAACGAAGTTTTGTATGTAGTCTCCCCAGTCAGCGTGACCAGCAAAAATGGCGGCTGGAATAATGAACATGTTGGCTACAACGTGCTGAAAACCAATCGCTACAAATCCCATAATGGGAAACCAGACGGCCAGTATTTTTCCACTTATGTCTTCGGCGCCATATGACTGCCAAACCGCCAGCCCTACGAGCCAGTTACAGCCAATCGCGGAAAAAAAGCTTTGCCAGAATCCGGTTTCTATTTTCGCCGCGGCTGTGTGGACAGTTTTGTCTAAAAAAGGGCCCGTTTCGGTTAGTCCAACTAGATGACCAAACACGTAGGCGACAAACAGCGCACCGACAAAGTTACTGATTGTAATCCAAAACCAGTTGGAAAACAACTGGCCGGCAGTGATCTTTTT
The DNA here is from genome assembly GCF_022668875.1 of Domibacillus sp. PGB-M46. GTDB lineage: Bacteria > Bacillota > Bacilli > Bacillales > Domibacillaceae > Domibacillus. The sequence goes on from NZ_JAKGCR010000022.1 coordinate 17,010, forward strand.
ATGCAAACATGCAATCGTGACTGCCACCATATTGCCGGTTAACAATTCGCCTCCTGCCACAATGATTAACACAAGGCCAAGCGGAAAAACGGCTGCTCCTAAAAATTGTCCAAATGATCCCCATTCTGCCGGCAAATCACCGGTGACCCGAATGTAAAGAAGATAGCCGATTGCAATAAACGCTCCTCCTAAAAAACCTAATAGAAGCATGCTTTGGAGCGGAAGCTCTGCTTTTGTTTTGCCTGTTTCAACAGCAATTTGTGCAATTTTTTTCGGGGGCTGAAATCCCATTGGAAAATCCTCCTAATCTTTACAAGCAATATTGTTTGCTGATTTAGGAGAAATTATGAGTGTTTTTAATTTATTAAAGAAAGAAGGAATGAAAATGGATAAAGGAGTTTTATTGCAGCGCGTGCAGGCAATGATTGTTTCATCCACGAAAAAGCCAAAGCAGATGATTCTGTCTACAGTCAAAATGGCAGATTTATTAGGTGTTTCGCCGGAAGAAATCAGTCAGGGACTAAATGAGCTTGTAAAGGAAGGGCGTTTAAAGCAGTCGAAACTCAAAGAGGCGCCTCATCATGAGGTTTATTTCCTGCCTTAATCATGCGCGTGTTAGAGGAAAATAATACGGAAGCAGAGGAAGATGTGGAAGTTAACGTTTAGGCAGTATGGGATGCAAGTGGCATTCTCTTTTGGAATAGATAGATCACGATAAGAGTTCAGCCAAAGAGTTCTGCCACTTGGCCATACAATATTACATTCAATTGGTGCGGCACCAAAGCTTTCTCACGTTTTCTCATTCAGGGACCGGCTTATATGGACAAGCTGCCTAATCCCTTCTCTGATTTTTGTTTCATTCATATAGGAATAAGTTAACCGAATTCTTGAGCGGTCCTGGCCATATGGGTCAAAATAAACGCCTGGCACAAAAGAAACCGACTGCTCGATGGTCCTTTTCAACAAACAGCTGCCGTCTATATGGTCAGGGAGTTCTACCCACAGATTCAGTCCTCCTTTAGGGCTTTCCCACTTCCAGTTAGTCTCGGATAGTTCTTCTTCCATAATTTCCTTCCGGATTTGCAAAGCAATTCTCAGCTTGCTGAAGTGCTGCTGCATTCGTTCAGAGTGAAAAAAGTGTAGGAATATCTTTTGATTCAGCAGCGGGGATCCGTTGTCTGCCAGTGATTTGACGGTGATTAATGACTGTCTTAAGGCCGGCGGGCAGAGCATCGCCGCAACCCGGAGACCGGGTGATACATATTTACAGAAACTTCGAACATAAATAACAGATCCTGCCGTATCAAATGTGTAAACAGGCGGTGCTGCCTGATTTTGGAAATAAATATCCGGATAAGCATCGTCTTCCACAAGCAGGCAGTGATACTGTTCGGCAAGCTCTACCAGTCTTTTCCGCTGAAAAACTGGTACTACATAGCCGGTCGGATTATGAAATGTCGGATTTATATAAAAAAGTCTTGGCTTATAGGTTTTCATACAGTACTCGATCCGATCGAGGTCATATCCGTTTTCTGTTATATTGACCGCTATAATATTGGCCCCATGGTTTTTAAACGTGTCAATGGCAGCACTATAGGTGGGCCGCTCAAACAGTACTGTATCTCTTGGTTTGACAAAAGCCTGGGCAATCAAATGAATCGCCTGCTGAGAACCGGTTGTAATGAGAACATTTTCGGGTGTCACGTATGTTTTATGTATGCTTATAAAGTAATGCGCCAGTGATTCACGCAATTCGGGGTCTCCTTCTACAGTAGCGTAGGTAGCCAGCACCTTCGGATACAGGTCAAATACTCTTTTTACGTAATGAGATAAGTAATGGTTTGGCAGCAAATTAGGGTCGATAAGTGCCTGTGAAAATTGGTAATCAACAGAAGCAGCATGAAGAGCAGCAAGCTGGTTTTCTTTTCGGTACGCCGGCACAATAGGCATATCTGCTTCTTCCTGTCTAAAGCTTCCAGTCTTTACGTAGTAGCCTTTTTTATCGACTACATACACCTTGTTTTGTTCTTTTAGCAGCTGAAACGCTTTAAAAACCGTGAGCCGGTGGACATTCATTTCCAGGGACAGCTGGCGGATGGACGGAAGTTTCTCATGTTCCTTCCATTCTCCTCTTTCAATCCGCTGCAGGATAAAATCATATACCTGCTCAAAAAGAAAGCCGTTCTCGTTTTTTCTTTTGACTTTACTCACACTCCACGCCCCCTTCTATCCCTAGTGTACCACGCAGTTTTTTCGTTCTGTTCTGTTTCTTCCAAACTGTTCTATTGATGCAGGTTTATGATGGGAGCAAGGAGGTTGTAAAGATGATTCTTTTGTTCTATGTATGGATGTGCCTCATTTTCGGTACTACTTTTTTAGCGATTAAACTGGGCGTAGATGCTGGCGCGTCCCCGTTTTTTTCAGCTGGACTCCGCTTTTTTGGTGCTGGTGCGCTTTTGTTTTTCCTTATACGCATCAAAGAAAGGGCTCCCTTTGCCCTGCTGATCAGCCGGGATCTTTTTCTGATTGGAACCGGCCTTACATTTGGCACGTTTGCTACGCTGTATTGGGCGGAACAGTTCGTGTCCTCGGGCACGGCGGCCGTTTTGTCTGCCACTGCGCCTATGATAATTTTAGGTATGCAGACATTCGGTTTGAAACAAAAAATGCAGCCGTCTGCGATGATGGGCTGCGCGGCGGGAATTATAGGTGTGTTTCTGCTAATTCTGCCTAACCTTTCTTTATCCATGAATGCTTACTGGCTGTCCGGCTGTTTCGCTATTATACTTGGCCAGGTATTTTACGCCGGCGGAACGCTTTACGCAAGGCGATCAAAAGAAACGGCGGTGTCGCCAATCGCTTTGAACGCCGTCCAAATGATGCATGGCGGGCTGCTGCTGTTTGTGCTGTCATTCTTTACAGAAAACGGTCAGCTGTCTTCTTTAAACCAGCCGGTTTTTCTGCTCTCACTGCTCTATCTTACCGTTGTCGGCTCTATGATCGGCCACACCCTGTATTATTATTTAGTCATAAAAACCAATCCAGTATTCCCGTCTACCTGGCTTTATATTTCGCCATTGATTGCTGTTATGGCAGGCTTTTTGTTTTACGGCGAAGAGCTGTCCCGGATGACGTTAATCTCATCCATCACAATCATTGCCGGTACGATACTGGTGAATGCAGAAGCATTAAAGTCACTGGCGAGAAAAAGAAGTTTGGTTCGAAAGCCATCTTAAAAAGTGGAGGTTATCCCTCCACTTTTTGATATGAAATAGTCGTTCCATTTCTTCCTTCAGATTTGGATTGATACAAAGCTCTATCAGCAAACTGAAAAAGTTCTGGCAGTGAACTTGTCTGCCGCGGAAACTCAGAGATGCCAAGAGAGATGGTGACAGACCTTTCCTTTATTTTTATCTGGTTTTCTACAGCTATTCTTATTTTTTCTGCGATACTATAGGCTTCTAACGCATTAGTATGCGGAAATAAAATAACGAACTCTTCTCCGCCATACCGAAAATAAAGGTCGGTTTTCCGGACAACAGAACGAATGGTAGCCACCAGCTTTTTTAATGTTTCATCTCCCATATGATGCCCATACGTGTCATTTATTTGTTTGAAGTAATCAACATCTATGACGACAAGAGAAAATGGCCGCCTTTGCGCCGCCCAGCTTTCCATCACCTCATCTAAATCTCTGCGATTCGGAATACCAGTCAATGGGTCCGTCCTGGCCGCTCGATTCAGCTGCTGATTATTTTCCTGTACTGCTTTTACCGCAATCATCACACTCTTAGTCAGAAAGTCTGCTTCACGGTTCCAATGAGATTGTTCCTTGGGAACCTCTGCCGGCTTGCCTGATGCAAGCTGATTCATTAGACCAGCCAAATAAATAAAAGGAGCGGCAAGCTTTCTGGCAATCATAATCGCTAATGTCAGCAGGAGAAGAAATGGGGGCAGCATTCTCACGGCTAATTCCTTCATGTGGTTAAGCAAAACATCCTGAACATATGAAACAGGAGTCTGCTGGATAACGCCCCACCCGATGTCAGGTACCACATTATAAGCGGCAAGCATAGGCACGCCTGCTAAATTTGTAATTCTTTCAGTCCCGCTTTGTCCCTGCATTACCTTGTGGACAACTGGGTTTGATTTGTGATCCAGTCCGATACGCTGTTGTACAGGATGAAATAAAACCGTGCCATCGGACCCTACCACATAGTAATAGGAACCGTTTTCATCAATTGCTCCATTACCTAGTATTTCATTTAAAACATTTGCTTCATGAAGGTAGATACTGCCGCCAATCATCCCTTTGTATTGCCCCTTTTTATCATACAGCGGCTGACTCATTAAGACGATTAGACGTCCTGAAGGGCCAATATAAGGTTCTGTTAGAGCCGGCTTCTTGGCATCAAGAACTTTTTTAGTCTCCCCTGTCGTAATGACTTGCCCTCTAAGTCCAATTTTTGAAGGAGCAATACCGCGCACACATCCTGTTTCATCGATCCATGAAAGAGAGTTAAAGTAGCGGCTGCTGCTTTGTAAAAGTTCCAGCTGCTTTTGAATTTCCTCATCGCTTAAAACATCTTTCTCCTGCAGAAATGCAGCCGTTCCTTCAAGACTTAATCGCATCGAGCCAAACAATGAATCAACAGACTGGCTGATTTTGCTTGATTTAGAATAGTTAGCAGAAAGATAGGTTTCTGTGAGTGTTTCCTTCTCAGATTGATAAGATGAAATCATTATAATAAGAACCATTAATATAACAGAGATGCTTACAAGACCAGTGAACAAGGTGGCCAAACTTACCTTATGATTAGTAAACAATTGCTTCATGGGTGTCTCCTTAATTCTGAAAAAGAATAATCATTTATCCACTAGCCATCCCTTTATTATAAAACATACACGTTAAAATATATAGCCTTTCGGGGCAACTATAGGGGATAATAAGCCTTTATCTGCAGGAATTTTTATTGAGAAGCTCTTTCGGCTATTCTACCTATTAAGAAGGACAAAGTTTCTTTTTTTATCTACATAGATAAAAGGGTTACGTTATACTAAACATTGAGGAGGAACATATTATGCAGGCTATAATTATGTTTGCCATCTCAATGGCAATCTTCGGTTCAATCGGCCTTTTTTCAGAGAAAACGGCCCTGCCATCGATTGAACTGGTTTTTGTGCGCTGCCTTTGCGCCACTGTATTATTAGGAGCAATTTTAATCTTCCAGCTCGTAAAAAACACTGAATCCCCCGTTTCTAAAGTACCGCGCCGGGAGTACGGGCTTGCTTTGCTGTGCGGGGTTTTTCTTGTTACCAACTGGGTGTTTTTCTTTCGTTCTATTGAAGTCATGCCGATTACAGTAGCGGTGTCTATTTATCATCTTGCTCCCGTGATGGTACTTGTACTCGGTTCTTTTCTTTTTAAAGAAAAATTGACCATTTTAGGAGCGGTATTTTTCTTTGTTTGCTTTTTCGGCACTCTGCTCGTTGGAGGCATCCACCAGCATACAAGCTTCACTGCGTTTTTATCAACGGGTGTAATGTGGGCTTTCCTGGCTGCTCTTTTCTACGCGCTGACGTCTCTGACTGGAAAAGGAATTCAAGCCCTTAATCCGTTGTCTACTACCGTTATTCAAACGAGTCTTGGCATTTTATTGCTCGCTCCTTTCGTCGATTGGACGAACTTTACCGCGCTTACGTTAGAAAATTGGATCTACATTCTGATCACCGGATTTATTCATACAGGCTTAGTCTTTTATTTGTTTTTCCGCAGCCTGCGCCAACTACCGGCTCAAACGATCGCACTGCTTGTTTTTATTGATCCGATTGTAGCAATTTTGCTGGATGTATCGGTTCTCCATTACCGGCCTGATCTTTATCAAATTCTCGGCATCATCCTCGTTTTCGTCGGTATCAGCTACTCCCCCCAAAAAGAAAAACGAATGAAAAAACAAGCTGCGTGAACACCATATTGTTCGCGCAGCTTGTTTTAATTAAATATTCGGATAGTCGTTTAACGAGCTTTCAATAAATTTGCCTTATACCAATTTTATACCTGTTTTTTAACTTCTCTTATTGCCATTCAATTTGTATGTTCCTTGCTTGCTCATACTTTTATTGTTCCGGAAAAATCTCTTTCATCAGCCGGCCATTCGCTTGCAATAATACTGGAAAACACCGAATGACGATATGACCCGTCTCCTCGAATCATATGGTTGCGAAGTATCCCTTCTTTTCCTGCACCGAGCCGTTCAATCGCTTTTTGTGACCTGATATTTCGATGATCTGTTTTTAATTGGATACGGATGATACCTAACTCATGAAAGCAATAACGGAGCAGCAAATGCTTGCACTCTTTGTTTACAGGTGTGCCCCATACAGATGGATGAAACCATGTCCAGCCAACCTTCGGGCTTTTATGCGCTGGCGAAATCGCCAAAAACGTGCTGTGCCAATGATCTTTCCTGTTTTCCGCTCAATTACAACAAATAGATATTCAACACCTGTTTCTTTTGCCTATAATGCATCCTCTACAAGTTGAGACATCTCTTGAGGCATTTTATTTAATGCACTCTGGCAGGTGGGTCGAGATATCTTCATGGCCCCTGCTTCCCATAGCCCTTTTGTATGCCGCCTTTCCATTGGAACAATTTGAACATGATTCCCTGTTAACTCTTTGATTGAATAATTCATTTACCCCTCCTCTTCTACAGATGTACAGCATATTTGGTACTCGTCCCTTACTGATTCCTTTTATCTCCTTATTTTTGCTTTTAAAGAAAGTACTTCTTTATATTGTCAATGCATAGACACCCATCATTTCCATTATATCCAGTTTCGGCTTCCTTGCAGAGAAGGACCGACCAATTTTTTACTCATCGAGCCTGTAGAAATCGTAGCGAGCATAACATTTTCAAAGCTAAATACTTGCTTTTGGCTTTTTTTATTTTGTTTGTATAAAATAGCTGGAACGAGACCATACTGTTTTATGTAAGGCAGTCCTATTCTCTTGAGTTTATATCCCTGTTACCACCGGCAGCCAGAGCCCCCTCTGGCTGTTTTTTTTTGCCTCTATCCGTATTTGTATACTTGTCTTTTCCAATAAAAATACCACCCACTTGAACCGTAAGTGGGTGGCGGCAGTTCCATTCAGACAGCTTTTTTTCGAAGCGCAGCATAACAAGCTACAACAATCGCTCCGGCTAGACCCGTCAGCATATCCGTCATTGTATCTTTATTATCGTCTTCTTCCATGAAACCCATAACGGCCCCGAGAAATTCAGCACTTTCCCACAGAGCACTGACCGTCACTGCGAATGTTAAAACAAACAAAAAAATCATCCATTTCGAAATTCCTTTTTCTACACTGTTTGGCAGAAGAAGCTTATAAATAGCTATGCCCACAAAACCCGCAAAAACACTCCCAAAGAAATGAAGCATTGTATCCCACCAGCGAAAGCGGTCATAAAACTTCAAGATGGCTCCCAAAAAAAATGTGCAAAATAAAAAAAGATAGTAGCTGATGATCAAAGGCAGGTTAAAAGGGATCTTTTTTAAAAACAAAAGTAAAACGGGCAGTAAGCTGAACAAAACCCTGCCAATTGCATCCGGCCAGGTAGAGAAGTTTCCATTTGAAATGTCTCGAATAAACACAGCGGCCATTACAACAACAAACGTTATGCTTAAAAACAAAATGACTTTCTTTTTCATGTCATCACCATCTAAAAAAGTTTTTATTAGTATGCCCAGTAAATGCCATCTCAACCCGTTGATGAAAGTGCCCTTATCTGCATTTTCCTGATTCTCATACTTCTCCACTCATATTCCATTAACTCCAAAGAAAATTTCGTAGGGAAAATACCTATATGGGACAACATTCCATTCAAAAAACAGAGCATATACTTATGTCATGAACAGAATGGAGGGATCCCTATTGGCCGACAAATCAAGAGTACACCAGCACTTGGCCTGGCATGAGACGCTTGAACTGCATGAAATAGCAGCTACGACAGCCCATTATCTGACTGAATTCAAATTGCAGCTTGCGAATGTACAGGACCCGACGCTGCGAGGCCTGTATATGGAGGCGATCCGGAACCTTGAGCAAAATACGCTTGAGTTGCTTCCTTTTTATGAAAAAGCACCCATTCCGATGATGCTCAAAGACAGCCTTGAAACGTTCAGTCCCAAGCCGATGGGAGTAAACTTGACCGCCTTCTACGGAAGAAAACTGCTTATATTTGCAAAAAATGCCGTACGAAATTATGCGGTTGCCATTACGGAAACTGCCACTCCCGCTCTGCGTGTCATCTTTCAAAAACAATTACAAAAAGCGATCGAATTGCACGCCAAGACGTTCGATTTTATGCTGCAGAGAAGCTATTACCCGGCGTATGATTTAGAGAAGCTGCTTGCTGAAGATTTGAAAAATGCCAAAACCGCTTTGTCCGTAAGACGCTGATATAGTATGATTCCCTCTTCAGCTATCCCGTTTTGTTAGTACGCTAAAAAAGTGCTATATTTTTTATGTGAGTTAAGGATTGTAAAAACAAAAAAGCCTTTGATTTTCTCCTTCAAAAGGAAAAAATCAGAGGCTTTTATATTTTATGAACGGGCTCCTATTTTGCCTTAAAAGATCGCTGGACGAATGCTTTTAAATTGGTCCAGATCTCGTCTGTCACAACATAAATATGTAAGTAAAATGCGTCGTGTTGCATAGTAGTGAAAAAGTGACTTTACCTTTACTTAAATACTTTGCCAACCTCTTCTCTATCGTACTTCAGTATCCAATGGTTATATTTTTTATACACCTCTTTTATTGTTTCAGCTGACTTAGCCAATAAATCACAGCCTCTATCATCATAGACATGAAAAATGGTCTCTTTTTTAACATTAATAAAAAAAATATCGTGAAAAATGCTTGGCTTTATTCCCATGTCCTGGTTGCAAATAGCTTTTAACAGCGGAATATATTTAATGTCTGATGTTTTACACTTAAGAGTGAATCTGTGCGTTTTGTACTTGCCGTCTTCATCGTCTTCAGAGAAAACATAACTCCGTGTGCTTTAACTTGTACAATACAGCTTTATCCTTTACATACAGAGAAAAAATGTTTATTCTGTGCTTGAACGTACCATTGTCTCCGAAATCATTTACATTTGCTACTACAAAAATCTCTTCTTCTGGAGAATGTAAGGATCTAAATAAGGTGATGACCCTTTCATAAACTCCTTTAAGATAAAAACTTTCTTCAGCACAATCCTCTTTTATCCAATTCGCACCCAGTTCGAAGCGAATCCCAACATCCCAGCTATAAAATAAAGGAGGCTTAAGAGATAAGTTTGGAAAATTGACTTTCATATAATGTTTGAATTCCATATGGTTAACTCCTATCATTTTAACAATCCTTTTCTTGAGTGATCCTGTCCTGTTAATTTAACAAGAATCATTACTTACCGCTTTTTCTCAATTGGTTCTTGGCTTCTTTCACGATAGTTACATTTAAGGCTGCCTTGCTTAAATTTGAATGATTGTCTCCATACCAAAAATCATCTATCATATCACTAATGTAGCACCATTCTTCTAGGTCCTCAGGATAGTCAAGGTCACGAACCACTTCATATATTTGATAAGCTATATCCAGGGCATTTTCTTCATCTTCTAATATCTTTTTTGATAAATGCCGAATGTAATAGGCAGAACACTCTTCATATGATGGCTTCTGCAAATCCAACTCACTTAAAGCTCTTCTAAAATAATCTTCTGACTCAAAAATATTAAGTGGTTCTCTTAGAGTAGAGAGGATATTCAAGGAAAATGATGAACAATCGTTTTCTAACATTTTCAAAGCCCAATTAATATAATCAATAGACTTAACATCACCTTTGTACTGTTTATAAAACAAAAGGAAAGTATCCATTTCCCTGCCCCTTGAAAGTTTTTTCGCTTATTATATCAAACGCTGGAACTTAAGTGACGGTCTGGTGCTTTTTCAACTGACCTGTTCTATTTGTTCAACAAGAAAATCAATAATATTTTTAACAGGCTTTTCTTTTAAGACGGTTCCCAAAAAGCCTTTTAGTCAACAAATTCGGGCGACTCCTGTCTAGCTAAGATTAGTGCTGCTTATCTGTCTAAGTGAACTGTTAAACAACAATTTCAATTATTATGCTTTTAATGGTTAGACCCAGCTAAACCACCAAATTGATATTTTTTTAATGTAAAAGTGGACCCATTTTTTGCTCTTTTCTTTATTCCCTTTTTAACCAAAGCTTCGATTAATAAAATAAAAATCCCGAACCAAACAGATGTGATATGGTATTCTGAATAATGTATGTTAACAAATAATATATTTAGGTTGACTATTAACTTTAATTGAACCTGTAAATGAGGGAGAACTATGTATAAGCTGCGAGGTCATCACCTTTTCTGTCTTCTGGGCTACCGGGGAATGGGCTATTCCGAAGAATACGTCGAAAATATGACACGTTTGCACCAAACATTAAGAGATTACCCTAATACGCTCATTCATCTTGTAAATGGCCCTGATCAGTTGTGTGAAAAATACCCCAATTCAGGTGTATACCATTGCCAGGACAACAGTATTTATGAACGGGATGCCGCTATTTTAGAGAAAATGGGGCTTAAAATCGGACAAATTTTAAGCTGGAAGGATATTGAGTCGTATATCCAAAAGTTTGTGGTCCCCTCTGATGTTCAGGTTATATGTGAAACCTGTGCCTGGCGGTCATATGGAGTTTGTGAAGAAGGTATTCAAGAGATTCATGAAGGAAAAAGACTAAGGAAAATTCAATAATTCCCTTCTTCCCTTTTATTACTCCTTCCGTTTTGAGGGAAACTTCTTCTGTGCAGTCATGGTGAACCAGCATTTCTTGAGGGACAAGACTATTCACTAAAGAAAAACACAAAAGCATTTGGTATACAATTCCATTGAAATAAGGAAGGAGATTTATCACTGAAGGCTGCATTCTTTCTTCTGGACCATGCATTTAATATTTAGCATTAAAAAACCAGGCTCCATTCCTTGTGAGAGGAGGGATAGCGCCTGGTTTTTCTGTTGGTTTAAGTAATCCGTCCTAATAGATGTATGCATACCAACCTACTTCTTTTTTGCGGACATGGCGGCAATTGCAGATTCATTGAATCCTTTAGCGATCAGCCAGACGGCCAAAATCATTTCATTAGCTGCTACCGGCAGTGCCAAAACAGCACCCCAAACCGAAACTTGTTCAATAACACCGAACATAACTAACAGGGCACAAAGGAAAACAAGGGCTGCCCCCGTCATTCCCAGGATGGGTATGAATCTCGGTACCAGCTTGGATTTATAAAAGATATAACTGTACATCACGGTATTGATACCGAGCATAAAATTGGGGCCAAGCAGGAATGTCCAGTCATGTATTGCTTTTAATATGGTGCCCGAAGTTTGAAAAGATACGGTATCCGGAGCTCCTGCCGCTACAAATTCCCGGCTTAAGGTCAACAGCGACAGCACACTGATGACACCAACAGTAATGACAACTGCTTCAAGAAACCGGAAGCAGACATGCCAAAGAGCGATCGTTTCATTATACCTTCTTAAAATTGGAAACATGGTGGTTGCCGTACCAACCGCTGAAACGACAAGAATTAATTCCATCAACGCCCCCGTTATCACCTGGTCGGCATGTTCAGCACCTTTAATCAGGTAATCAGGACTGTTTAGGATAGGATCATATAAAATAACACCAATTATCGCTGTAACAGCGGCAAGTATAAACAGTACACCGACAATTTTTGCTGCTTTTTTGTTTGAATTCATTTCTATCTCCTTCTTTCCACAAATTCTCAAACGGTAAAGCAGAAACAATCATCGGCCTTACAGCTTCGAGTTGTCCCCATAAAAGAATACTTCTTCAAGCGGCAGGTTAAAGGCGCGAGCAATGCGAAAAGCCAGTTCCAAAGAGGGGGAGTAATTTCCCTTTTCAAGAGCTACGATAGTCTGTCTTGTTACGCCTGCCTTGTCAGCCAGTTGCTGCTGGGTCATTTCATTATTGCTAAATCGTAATTTTCGAATGTGATTGCCGACAAGATGTTTGCCCATCTTAAATTCCTTTCCGATAATGATAAAGTTTCGTAATGGAGCCGGTCACATCGGAAAGAAATCCTGAAGCGATCAGGATCATAAACATCGCCTGTGACGGCTGATAAATGACCAGCGATCCCATTGCAAAAAGAAAGCCGAGGATAAATACAAAAAAAGAGTTTCGATGTGCTTTCAATTCGATAAACTTATCCAGTTCATCCGCAAATGCTGGTTCCTTTTCTCTGGTCGTTATTCTAAAGAGGATGTTAAAAATAATGCTGATTACGATGTGTGCGACTATGGAAACCAAAGTTAAAACAAGGACAAAGGACCCCCAATAGCGAAATGTTTCGGTCGACTGAAGCCCTCCCCTGGGATGCTGCGGATACATATATAAACAAAAAAATCCGAAAATGAGAATAACACTGATCAACGATACAATACTTTTCTTTTCTTGATAAGTCATGACTTCCCTCCTTGTACGTTCGCTTTTACATGATGTAAAGTATGTTTTACACGATGTAATATAGACTATGCACAAAGTCAATTAAAGATGACATCTAATCAATATGATAAGACTTTTTTTCTTTGAAAACGCAAAAAAGCCGATCTTCACCTTAGGACGTAAGCACAAAAAGGTACATGAATTTAAAAAAACCCTGATTCCTTTAATAACAAGGTTTCAGGGTTTTTTGTGTCCTTTGATGACGAATGGAGAATGCTAATAATTCCCTAACTTCCCAAATCTTCAAGACATACTTCTTCTATCGTACATAGCTACTGCGTGCTGCAAAACCAGCAGTCATAGAACGGACGATTAAAGCTTAATGACGGTTCTAACTGTATAAAAGATAGGGTAACGATCGGGTTTGCTGATTGATTTATCGTGAATGAAAAACAGTTTTTATAAATATTAATATAAGCCCCTTACGTTCTTCGTTCCTTCTCACTATAATAAATGGAAAAGGCAGGCTTTGATTGGTAATAAGGTTAAAATTATTCATTACAATGTTTGCGGCTTTTGCATTGTTTTTAACTCATACTATTCAGATGAAGCAGCAAATCCGCTCGAGCCGAGCCAAAGCCGGGTGAGCTATTCACTTAAGGATGCAAATGGTGTAGCATACAAGGTCTATTTTGCTGGCGTAAGGGAGAAGAAGGATATGCATTTTATGATAAGTGGCCTTATGTCTGGGCAGGAGCCAACAAGGGGGATCTTGTTTGCAAAGGAAACTACACTTTTTACACCCATAAAGTGGGCACAAGTCATATCAAAAAGTTACGTTTTTTTTTTAAAGATGACGAATTGAATTCCACTCACAGGATGGTTCATGTTTACCTATCTAAATACAAAGGGCAGCTAGATATTTTGCCGTTGCCGAAACAGACCATTCGAATTTAGAAATTGCGCAATGGTACTATATGAAAGAAGGCGTACTAACAAAAGTGATCGATGTAGGGTATACTAAACGCGCCAAGCGTATTGCTATAAATACATTTCAAATAGCAGGATACGACAATAGTACTGGCAGTTGGCACTTTAGTGATTTAGTCTTCAATCCTAAGAAAAACAGATATAGTACGGTTAATGTAAAACCCAAGAACCCAGGCCAGGTAATCAAAAAATGGCCAAAACACTGGCAATAAAAAAGACCCGTCTACTCGTTATGAGCAGGCGGGTTAATTCATTACGTTTTTATAAAATTTCTTCAAAGGTCACCTTTACTCTTTATTTTGGAGTTTTTCCGCTAGCTTGTAGAAATCGAGGCAATGCTTTAAAAATTCTTCATTGATTTCTTTGTATAATTTTGTTGACTCATCTAATACGTTATTTAAACAATCATAAATATAATATCTGTTCGCACCTATTCCGTAGCGTTTATATATAATTTCATACTTCTTACCATTATAAACGCCATTAAAATATGCAAAGTTACCTATTTCCTTCGAGAAAACAAAAGACAAATTTACTCTACCTCCCCCCTTAATACCTAAATGTATGCTGAACTGAAACGAAAAGAAGAAAAAGAAGCGCCCCCTCTTTATCTAGATGAACAGGCGCTGAATGTGGAGGATTCTTTTGCGGAAGAGCGCCCTGCTCTGTGGGAGATTCAAATGATGGGTGTTATGTATAGCAAGTCCTCTTCTCTTTTATGATGAGGAGTTTACTTTAAACTTCAACGGAAATTTCAAAAGCAAAAAAGACCTTATAGTACTTTTGATAAAAGTATCTTTGCAAGGTCCTTTTTGGTGGCTGCATGCATATCCTTGGCTTAATGGTCGTCCCCCTGCTCAAGCCGACCGTCTTGCTGTCCCGCTAATTCCATTTCATGAAAAAGCGAGAGTTCAGAAAGGTCAGTATGATCGTCAGGGCCGACTTTGTTGGTCAGATAGCTTTCATAGCGCGGGTCCATCATGCCGATAAACCCTTCTGGTTTGTCTAAAACAGTCTGGCCGGTTAATTCATAAGCAGGCAGCGCAGTTTGAACAAAACGCATTTTTTCGTGATGGGTAAAGTTGTCCCAATCCGTCACGGAAAACACAAGTGGCGCTGTGCTTCTTTAACTCCTTCTTGAAGATAATCTTTTCCTTGTAATCTGTAAAAACCCGTTGCGTAAGGCTGAACTTCCGTACGAAAAGCTCCACCCAGCAGTTTATGTATTGGTTTATTCAAAGAACGGCCGATTACATCCCACAAGGCAATATCCACCCCGCTGATTGCATTAATTGCTGCCCCGTGCTGTCCAAATGGACGAGTTTGGTTATACATCTCTTCCCAAAGTACTTCAACATCGAACGGATCACGACTGATGAGCATTGGTTTTAAGCAGAACTGGACAAATGAGGCAGCGATTTCCGGCGGCTGAAGTCCATGACACAATGATTCCCCCCCAGCCGGTAATTCCTTCATCTGTTACAATCTCCACAATCATTGAACTACGTTTCTCCACCCACCCTTGAGAGAAAGCAAATGGTTCAGATAAAGGGGTTGACAATACATGTGGGATAACATCGATAATTTTCATTTCCAGTGTTCCTCTCCTTTATCAAAATTTATTTCGGAAGACTTTTATGCCAAAAGATGAAGTTTTCATCAGCTTAAACGGGTATATTTTCATCGCTTTCAGTTAATTGTTTAATACAATGTCATCTTAATGTTCAAAAAGAAATTTTTAAATCAATTCCAATATTTTAAAGGTATGCAGGGTGTTGCTTCATTAGTTTTTGTTTTATAATATAAAACTTTGTTTTATAGTATTGACATTATTTTAAAACGGAATTATATTCATGTAAAGTTGTTTTCACCAAAAAATGAAAGCGCTTAAAAATATGTCTATTTCTGAACTAATTTTTAAAAGGAGGAAATGATGTACAACTCACTGAATGAACTTTTAAAGGAAAAAAACGAAGATACATTTATTATCCAAACGAAATCAGCAGGTCCTTCAGGATCCCTGCCCCTTACTGATAAAATGCTTCGGGAAGCGCCAAGCGGAAATTTATTTGGATTGTCCCAAAACGTAGGAATGGGATGGGAGCCCGGCAAATTAAACGGGAAGCAAATCTTATTATTAAGCACACAAGGAGGTATGCGCGGCGAGGATGGAAAGCCGATCGCGCTTGGTTATCATACAGGCCACTGGGAAGTTGGCCTCCTTATGAAAGCAGCAGCAGAAGAAATCAGTCGAAATGGCGGCATCCCCTTTGCAGGTTATGTAAGCGATCCATGTGATGGACGTTCTCAAGGTACGACAGGTATGTTTGATTCTTTTCCTTATCGAAATGATGCAGCCATGGTCTATCGGAGATTAATTCGTTCTCTTCCGACAAGAAAAGCGGTTATCGGGATTGCGACGTGTGATAAAGGCCATCCTGCTATGTTAATTGCGCTGTCCAGCATGCATGATCTTCCTACAATTGCTGTTCCTGGGGGAGTAACTCTTCCACCATTGCATGGCGAAGATGCAGGAAAAGTGCAAACAATTGGTGCCCGCTATGCGAATGATGAATTATCACTGCAAGAAGCAGCTGATTTAGGCTGCCGTGCGTGCGCAACACCGGGAGGCGGCTGCCAATTTCTTGGAACAGCCGCTACTTCGCAGGTAGTTGGAGAAGCTCTTGGCCTTTCAGTCCCCCACTCGGCTCTCGCGCCATCTGGACAGTCCGTCTGGTTGGAAATGGCGCAGCAGTCTGCGCAAGCCGTCATGAAAATGGAAGAACAAAAGATTACCACAAAAGATATCTTAACGGATGGAGCGATTCGTAATGCGATGGTGGTTCACGCTGCATTCGGCGGTTCTACAAATCTTTTACTTCATATCCCTGCCATTGCTCATGCTGCAGGACTTTATGTTCCTACCGTACAAGACTGGAACGACGTAAACAGACAAGTGCCTCGAATCGTCAGTGTCCTTCCAAACGGACCCGTACATCATCCGACTGTAAGAGCGTACCTTGCAGGAGGTGTTCCTGAAGTCATGCTTCAACTTCGGCCCCTTGGCGTTCTAGATGAAACTGTCATGACGGTTACTGGTGAAACATTAGGCAGCGTGCTGGATTGGTGGGAACAATCTGAAAGACGCCAAAAAATGAAAAAACGTTTAAAAGAAGCGGATTCGATCGATGCGAGCGATGTTATTATGACTCCTGCCAAAGCGAAAGAAAAGGGGTTAACGTCAACTGTTACGTTTCCAACAGGCAACATTGCTCCCGAAGGCGCGGTGATCAAGTCAACATCCATCGACCCCTCTATGCTTGATGAAAATGGTGTGTACAGCCATCGTGGAGCAGCTAAAGTGTTCACTAGCGAAAGGGAGGCAATCCGCGCCATAAAAAACGGAGAGATTAATAAAGGAGATATAATGGCTGTGATTGGCCGCGGCCCTCTGGGCACAGGTATGGAAGAAACGTATCAGCTTACATCTGCTTTAAAACATTTATCCTATGGAAAGTATGTCACCCTCCTTACAGATGCACGCTTTTCCGGCGTTTCTACAGGAGCCTGCATTGGTCATATCGGCCCCGAAGGTCTCGCCGGCGGTCCAATTGGAAAACTTCGTACCGGGGATATCATAGACGTGCGAATTGATACGAAAAAGCTGGAAGGTCATTTGAATATGATTGGTTCTTCCAATGGAGGCAACAGCCCGGAAGACGGGAAAGCTATTCTAGAGATGCGTGAAGCCCATCCGGAAATGAAGCCCGATCCGGACCTACCTGACGATACACGCTTGTGGGCAGCATTACAATCCGTAAGCGGAGGCACTTGGAAGGGCAGCGTCTACGATGTAAACCGCATTATTGAGGTGCTAAAAGCGGGAGAAGAAGCATTATCGCAATTAAAAAAAGAGAAACATTCTATGGAAATATAACTAAATAATCTGGTTAAGGAAAGACACGCTCTAATGAACAAACCTATTCGTAAAATGATTAAATAACTTAAAGTGCTGCAAGCCAAAATGTAAAGTTTGCAGCGCTATTTTACTGAGTAGAAATTATCAAACAATCAATTATACCGAAATAGTTGATTTTCCAACTTTACTTGGTATGAAGAGCGTGAATACATGTTTAATTTTGATTTAAAGAAACCGTAACCCCAGATAGAAAACTAAGTCTTATTGTTAAGAACAATACGATTTAATTCTTGGATTACGCCGATAATTTGCTCTAATAAATGCCCGCGCTTCTTCTGCAGACTCAAGCGATGTGAACACTCCTGTGTAAAAAATCCCCTGTTGATTTTCTTGTTAAAGTAACGAGGCAGCTCAGTTGAAGAGAAGTGTTAAATTTTTATTGAACAAACAGGCCAGGTGGCGGAAGAAAAGCGGGGATTTTTGTGAGCAAAACACACGTTGGCAAACAAAACCGAACTGTAAAATAGCTGTCCCGAAAAACCTCTGCAATGACCCGGCGCCATAGACCATATTTTAGTCACCCAGTGGTAAATAGTTTTCAGCAGAATCGTATAACCATTTTCCATTTTTAAAAAGCAGAAATTCATGATTATCTATGTTTTCACCGATTTCCATAGTAATCGAAATCGTCCTAACGCTATACACCATGTATATTTTATCTTCGTGAATATGTTTTACTTTAAACAAAATATCCTCACTTCCTTATCATTTCTAATTTCGAAAAATAATATGTCTCAACTTTTTAATGTAGAACCATAGAAAATCAAAAAAACAGCTTCCAATAAGAAGCTGGTTTGGCAGGGATTAATTACATTACATAACTAATTCAATTATAGTTGTTCCCTGCTACCCATACTCAATGAGCGATAAAAAAGGTATAAGGAAGCACGGAAATAAGGATTTTTTATCTTAAAAGATTAACGGGCAACTTCTATTGACTTGACCTCTTTTTTCACTACTTGCAACACCTGTTCCAATTCATATTCTAAACTTGGGTCAATATATCCTCTGATAGGCGTGCTTAAACTTCCTGTAAACTGCCTACTCGCCTGTGCTTCAGCTTCCATCATTAAGATACGGTCTTCTACGCGGGATATTCCATTAGCGATCGTTTCGGAATGAAAGGTAACATTCGTTTTTTGAATCCGTTTGATCGACTGAGCGATATTGGCTCTCGAAATGAGTATTAATCTTTTTTGTTGAAACTCATGATGGGTTCTTTTTAGTTCATTTAATTCTTCATTGAGTGTCTCGGTCTGGCCCTCAAGTATATTCAAATGCTCAGTATAAAGAGTGAGCTGCTGCTGGTGAATCAGTTTTTCCTGCAAGGCTAGTTTTGCGATAAAGTCCTCTCCTTGCTCCACCGCCAGCCTTGCCTGCCTGTCCCTTTTTGCAATTAGGCTTTCCGTTTCACCGACTAATGCTTTTTGTTTGTTTTCGAGGTAAATTTGCTGGGCTAATGCCTGTTCCCCTTTTTTGAGCTCCCCTTCCATTTCTCTCATATACTCGTTTAACATCGTAATCGGATTTTCCAGGCTATCGAGCACGCCGTTTATTCCAGCACTGCCCATCGTTTTTAATCGTTTAAAAATCCCCATATTACTCATTCTCCTTCTCAAGTTTTTGTTCTTTCTCCCAGCTGTCTAAAATATCAGCATTACTCTGATTTATTGGAGGGCGTGTTTTTGAAGCAGGGACATTCGTAACAAATTGCTGAAACGCATCAGCTTTGCTTTTTTTCTTGTACCACCTATAGGCGAATATCGCAGCAGTCCCAGCTGCAGTAAGGAAGAGCACCATTCCAAGCCAAGAAAAGTCACCGCCATGGTGCGGTCCATGCGTGTCTGCATGGAATGCTGGCCCTCCTCCATGGCCTCTCCCCATTTGGTGGGCATACCCATATCGCTCATGACTTTCAGACCTTTCGAAAAGATTTAGAAAAAAGTTGATTCCAGCAAGTCCTGAAACGCTTATAGCTCCCCAGAGAAGCACTTGCTTTATTTTTTCATTCACTTGTTTATCTCCCCTTTCTATTGCGTGATGTATTGATTGTAGTTGTAAAAAGTGAAAATTCAGTGAAAACAGATAAGTTTTCGGCAAAATTAAGATATATCGCTACTATTTGGTACAAGTAACTTTCAGCCTCATCAAACTTTATATAGAATTCCTTTCTGAGTCTGTCCACGTCTGTCTCAAAGAAGAAGGTCCGAGTCCATAAAAGGAAGAGCCCAGAATGTAAAGCCCATTCTCTTTTTAAGTTATGGATCCAAACAAAAAAGCCCCATTTTTATATTAATGGGCCTTCCATACAATAGTTATTCGCACTCACACAGGGTTGGACTTATATCCCCTTCCCAATTTCATCGATGAGATGAAGCAATCTACCATTCTATTCTGCAAAAAAGTTTAACAATGGAGACAAATGTTTAATCCAATATGCTTCTTTACTCATATCCTAATAATATAAATCGATGACAAACATTGATTTATAGAACTGCTTCACTACCTTTCTGTAAAGGAGGTGAAATGGTATGGGTGGTTATGGTTACAATGGCGGCTTTGCGTTGATTGTAGTTCTGTTCATTCTTTTAATCATCATTGGTGCTTCATTCAAAGGCGGCTACGGCTATTGATTTAAATGGCTGAACGACATTTCAAAGATTCTTTCGGGGTTCTTAACTGCTTAAAAATGGCACTCTGTTCAAGTTGCTATTACTGTTTCGGTGTCACTTCTATACTTTCCCTTTGCCAACATAAAATACATTTCCTGCTAGCTAATACAGCTTATTTGGGTGAACATGGTTTATATGTCACCGTAGCAGGTAAATGATTAAAGACATGGTCTTTCATTGACCACTCGCCCTAGTTTCTTATACCGCGGAGTTTCCCCGCGGCTTTTTTCATGCTTTTCCTTATACTTTCGCAAGTACACTCGCTGTTCTCTCAATTAAAGCCATTCAGCATCGACGATTTACTCAATAGTATTAGTCTTCCTGTATTCGATTTGGCTATTAGCAGCTAAAAAAAGCGGGCTTCATTCCTTAATGCCCAAGGATGAAGCCTGCTCTTTAGTTTATTTACGAATGCAACATAACATCTGTTATGCTACATTCGTATTTTTGAATTACCAAGTACCATTCTATTTAACATATCTCTAATCTTTAACAGGCTTATTTGTGTTCAAAATATTTATTTTTAGTTGTTTTTCTTATGGAGAGACCAAATATCAGGCAGAAACTCACTATACTGAGTAGAATAATGAGAACAAGGTTACAATTATTGTTAAGGATATGACAATCCTGTTATTAAGACCAACAAACGTGTTATCCTTCAGCGGAATATGGAATGGGTGTAAATTCAAGGTCACTTCTTTTTGTTATCTTTGTCTTTCTTATCTTTGTCTTTCTTGTCTTTGTCTTTCCCATCTTTGTCTTTCTTATCTTTGTCTTTCTTGTCTTTGTCTTTCCCATCTTTGTCTTTCTTGTCTTTGTCTTTCCCATCTTTGTCTTTTTTGTCTTTGTCTTTCCCATCTTTGTCTTTTTTGTCTTTGTCTTTCCCATCTTTGTCTTTTTTGTCTTTGTCTTTCTTGTCTTTTTCTTTCTCGTCTTTTTCTTTCTTATCTTTGTCTTTCCAGTCTTTCTCTTTTTCGCCTTCTTCTTTCCAGTCTTTTCCTTTGCGATCTTCTTTTTTGTGTTTAGGCATGTTACATCTCCCTCCTTTCACATTAAATTTTTTGAGGTAATTATGAGGTAGAGATGAGAAATAGCTACCTGATTAAAATTATCCTCATACTACTCTATGTAACAAATGGAAATTTTGGCTGCACAATAGTCTATTTTTAAAGATATATATTATCTTGTATCTAGCCAATGGCTTATATAATTCGAATATTCTTTATGATCAATCACCATTGGGGCTTGTGGTTACGATTATTTTTGTTTTATTCTGCAGACAGACAAAGGGAGGGGGTAATAATTAGATCTTATATACTTTTTGAGAATACATCGAAACAAGTTCTACCATTCGATAGTGCTTTAAAAACCATTGTGTTTTGCCGGTTGGCCGGAAAAATAAGTTAGGGTTAAGCTGTATAAATAAAAAACCCTTGATAATCAAGGGTTTTTACGTATTTTATCTGTTAAATACTAGACAGATTATCTTCCCCTTCCTAAAATACATGTTTCGGAACACCCTTCTTCGTTGTAAAGCCTGCTTTCTCGTGTAACTATCAACTGTCTTTGTACCACAAACAGCATTTGACATGAATTATTTTTAAAGCTCAAATTCGCTTTAATACTTTATTCTTTTACTACATTCACACGACCGGAAAAAAAGACTGCTCCCCCGCCCATATCCGACAAGCGGTCTGGTGTAAGAGAGTTGACGAGCTGGTTGGTTCCCGGTGCATCTGCCCACAGCCCCTGAGAAATGACCGCACCCGGCAGCACCCCGATGCCAACCGAAACAGTAAGGCGGCATTCTCCGCGCGAATTCCAAACGCGTACTTGGTCTCCGTCTTCAATACCGGCCGCTTTGGCATCTTCCACATTCATATATAACCGAGCTTCTTTTTCAAGCTGAACATGCTTTTCGTTATTGGAAAACGTCGAATTTAAAAAGTTATGATTTGGCGCCGGAATGAATACATAGGGAAGCTTTTCATCTTGCTTAATCGACACATAAGTAGGCAATGGTGGATAGCCATCCTGCTTCATTTTTTCAGAATACAATTCGATTTTCCCGCTTGGTGTCAGCAGTTTTCCTGGAAGAATTGGTTTCACATCTGCTCTTATAAACTGCTTTTCCGTCAGGGATGTATAATCGATGTGTTTCATAAATGGATTCTCCGGATAATCAAGCGCACGGTCAATCATTTCTTCGTCTGTTTCCCGGAACTCCGGCTCTTCATATCCCATTTTTTGAGCCAGCAAGCGGAACACATCAACATTCGATTTAGACTCCCCATATGGCCCAATAACCGGCTGCTGAATTTGAACAAAATGGTGCCAGTACGATGTAAAAAAGTCAGTGTTTTCATACGAAGATGAAGCCGGCAGGACAATATCCGCGTACTTGGCTGTTTCAGTTAAAAACAAATCATGAACGACAAGAAACAAATCCTCACGCTCCAGCCCTTTTCTCACCTTGTTTCCTTCCGGAGCCACCACCGCTGGATTTGTGCTGTACACAAACATGGATTTAACCGGCTGTTTAAGCTCCGTCAAGGCTCGGCCGATCTGGTTCATGTTAATACGGCGTGTGTGTTTGTTTTGAAGAAAATCCGGACGCTGCAGTGCATCGGAATTAAAAGCCAGGTACCCTGCGTTTCCTTTAATGGCTCCGCCGCCCCGCTTTAGCCACTGTCCGGTTAAAGCAGGCAGGCAGGCAATCGTGCGGATGCACATGCCGCCGTTGTCATGGTGCTGCAGGCCATTTCCAATGCGGATAAAAGAAGGTGAGGTTGTCCCGTATAAACGGGCAAGCGTATAGAGATCATCGACTGAAACGCCTGTAATCTGCGCAACCGTTTCCGGATCATACTGAACCACATGATCCCGCAGCTCTTCAAAGCCCACTGTGTATTCTCTTAAAAAGTCTTCGTCCACTAAATGTTCCGTAAATAAAATATGCATAATTCCAAGCGCGAGCGCTGCATCAGTACCCGGCTTAATCGGGATAAACCAGTCCGCCATCTTTCCAGTCTGGTTTTGATGTACATCAATCACCACAATTTTGGCACCATTTTTTCGTGCTTTTTGCGCGAGTATAACCTGGTGCATATTGGTGCTGACGGCATTGACACCCCAGAAAATGATCAGCTTGGCGTGAACAGTATCCTCGGGATTTGTCCCTTTGCTGTCTCCCATTGTGTACCGGTAACCCGCTTCACCAGCCGACTGGCAGATTTTTCGCTCCAACTGTGATGCACCGAGCCTGTAGAAAAAGCGCCGGTCCATACTTTCGGAATTGAGTACACCCATGTTGCCATAATAGCTGTATGGCAGGATGCTCTCCGGCCCATCCGCTTCGATAAGCTCTTTCCAGCGGGACGTAATCGCCTCAAGCGCTTCTTCCCACGTAATCCGTTCAAACCGGCCTTCTCCTTTTTTTCCGACACGCTTCATTGGGTATGCCAGCCGTTTTTCGTCATAAAGCCGTTCTTTTATGTTGCGAACTTTATTGCAGATACTTCCTTTTGTAACAGGATGGTCCGGGTCACCTTCTACCTTTACGATTCTGCCGTTCTTTTTGTGGACCAGCAGGCCGCACTGGTCCGGACAGTCAAGTGAGCAGACCGAAGGAAACACGCCATCCGGCTGGTCTTTGTAAGCATACATCCCCATTCTCCTAACCTTCTAAAATAGATATTTGTTATTTCATCATAGCGCAGGCAAAAAAAACTGACAATAGAGCGGCTTTAGTCCTGCTTTTCCCCCGTATTTCTTTTAAGTTAACGATTTTAAATAAGAGTAAAATTTGGTGTCTCTTTGCATGCCGACTTTTTCATACAGCGTCTGTACAGTTATGTTATCTCTAGCTGTCTGAAGGGTGACAAATTTGGCTCCTTCACCCTCGCAAAATTGAAAAGCAGTGTGCATCAGCGCTTTATCGGTTCCTTCTTTCCGGCAATCGGGATGAACAAATAAATCATTCAAGATGCAGGCCGACTGATGTAAACGTTGGATACAGCTGAACAAATCCGCTTAGGTGTTCAACTGCTCAAAGAAACTTGGACATAGAGCTTTCATGCGGTGTTTTCGCTTAGATCTTAAAAAAGTTGTTTAAGAGAGGAATAGGCGGGTATCATTAACACTGTACCACCAGAAATTCTAAGAGAACTGAGGAGGAACTTTGAATGGCTAACAACAATAACGATAAAATGAGTCGTGAAGAAGCAGGCCGCAAAGGCGGAGAAGCAACAGCAAAGAACCATGACAAGGAATTCTATCAGGAAATTGGAAAAAAAGGTGGAGAAGCCACTGCCGAGAATCATGATAAAGAATTTTATCAGGAAATCGGAGAAAAGGGCGGAGAAGCCCGCGCTAAACAACGCGATAATGATTAATGCCGGTTAAATACCGAAGATCATGGCGAAAGTTAAATCGCCATTGATCAAATCAAAAACGAGCATGCTTTGCTGTTCTAGCATGCTCGTTTTTGTGTGCTTATGGCATCTTATACCTTAAATTTACTGATTGTTTCTCTTAACTCTTGAGCCATCCGGCTTAATGCTTCTGCAGAAGCAGACACTTCTTCCATCGCTGCATTTTGCTCTTCAGCTGAGGCAGCTACATTTTGGATATTTCCAGCAGCCTGTTCGGAAATTTCACTCACTCCTTTGATCATTTTCGCAGTCGTTTGAGAGCTTGCGTTTACTTGTTCCACAATAGCCGATACCTGCTGAGATTCATCTGTTACCTGCTGAATGGACGCCGTGATATCCTGAAAAGCTTCCCCTGTCCGGGCAACTAGGCTGATCCCTTCTCCAACCACTTCTGTACCCGCATAAATAGACCGAACGGCTCTTTCTGCTTCTCTCTGAATTTCGGTGATTAATTCTCGAATGTCTCCTGCTGCGTTTGCTGATTGCTCCGCAAGTTTTCGGACCTCATCAGCTACCACCGCAAAACCTTTCCCCTGTTCTCCGGCACGCGCAGCTTCGATCGCCGCGTTTAAAGCAAGCAAATTTGTCTGACTCGCAATCTCGGTTATAAATTCTACAATTTGTCCAATTTCTTTCGACTTTTCTCCCAAAGCGTTTACCACCTCAGAAGATTGAGCAGTTGACTGCTGAACAAGGTTCATCTGTTCAACGGTTTGTGTCACTGCGGCATTTCCCATGGCTGCTTTTTCATTGGCCATTACGGTTAAATCAGCTACGGCTTGAATAGAAGCGGCTGCTTGATGCATGCCGGCAGATATCTCTTCTACTGCTTGAGCTGTCTCTGACGTACTGGCTGCTTGTTTTTCTGAACCTATCGCTACATCTTGGACAGCCATCGATATTTGTTCTGTCGCTTTGCTCGTTTCTTCTGCACTAGCAGATAGTTCTTCCGAGGTAGCCGCTACTTGTTCTGCATTGGCACTTACTTGCTGGATGACGCCTTGTAAACTGGCTTTCATTTGATTAAAAGAAGCTGTCAGCCTTCCTATTTCATCCCGGTAACGTACCTGAATATCCTCCCCGGTTAGGTCGCCTGATGCAATGCTTTCGGCGCCTCTGGCAAGTGCCGATATTGGCTTGGTAATCATACGAGTAATAAACGTACCAATCAAAAGAGCCAGGATAAAAGAGACGATGCTTAAAAGTAGAATTGTTTGACTAACTTCATTGACTAATGTTGTATTAGAACGGCTTCCCTCTTCCATAGATGCCGTTTGTTTTTCCTGCAATGTATTAGCGGTATTCCACATATTTTTGGCCAAGTCACTAAGCTCACCATCCGCAAGTGACCGGGCTGCTTCCCGGTCGGTTTCCATTAAAGCAATGGTTTTTTCGGACCTTGCTTTAAAAGTTTTGTTCATTTCATCAAGTTTATGCAACAGTTCTTTGTTTTCACTGCTTTGAACCATGCTTTGGGCTGTACTGATTTTTTGATCCAGTGCATCAGCGGACTTAGACAAGCTATCAGCCGCTTCCTCTTCATTGAGGAGCATCCCCCGCAGCGCATTCATTTCCAGCAGGACTTCTGTTTGAATGTCTTTTGCCGTCATTAGAATGGCTGCCCGCCGGTCAACGAGATCTGCATACGAATTGTCTACTTTTTTAAGATTATAGTAGGATATAAAACTAATTAAACCAAGAAGAACAGTAATAACAAGAAAACCGCCAAATAACTTTTTTGCAACTGAAATATTCACTATACTCCCCCATTCTGTTTCAACCAGACCTTTTATATGTAGTTCTTTTGGATGAATAGATTTTCTAACCCTAAGTCTTACAGCCTCCAATCTTATCTTCCCTAAAATAAATCTAATCAAAAATACCCACACGAACTATATATTCACTAAAATATCGTTTTTAAACATGATTCTTAAAAAATTTTAATTCTATTTACCTACAAAAAAGAAAATACCGCTGAAATATTGTTTCAGCGGCATTTTCTTTTAAATTATCCGTATAAAGACATTCTTTATCTTTTGCATTTCTTTATCAACCTGGCTATATACTCTGCTGCTCTTTTTGCAATAAAAATATGTGATTAGTTTTTTCATTATTCATGCTCATGCAAAGAAGGCGGCAGTTTTTTAAATCCGTTTGTTCTGGAGAATAAAAAAGAGATTCCGATTGCCAGCCACCCGGTTCCCAGTAGTAAAGCAAGTCCATCCATGCCGACCCAGATATAAGCAATGACTGAGCAGAACTCTATGTTTCCAACTTCGTTTTTCTCAATCTACTTTCTTATTACGGAAGTCCTCATCTTCTGTAATAAGATTTTTACTTTCCCAATAATCTGCATTTTTAATTTGGAGATCCCTCGGATTGAAAACAGGATCCAGGCCTTTCCTTTTTTGTTGCTCATAGTCTTTTAAAGCGGCGAGAGCCGGTTTTGCTAAAAAAACAATGGCGATCATATTAATCCATATAGTAATTCCAAGCCCAGCATCTCCAAGTGCCCAAGCAAGAGCGGCCTCGTTCACCGTTCCGTAAAAAACAGCAGCTAAAAAAACTACTTTTAATGCAACAAGTATATTACTCCTTCTCCGATTTTTTAGTAAGTAAATGGTATTCGTTTCTGCAATATAGTAGTAGGCCATTAAAGTTGTAAAAGCAAAGAAGAATAGCGCAGCAGCCACAAAAGCAGCGCCAAAGCCAGGAAATGCACTTTCAATAGCAGCCTGGGTAAATCCAGGGCCAGCTTCAACCCCACTGAGTTTATGAACGATAAAGCTTCCATCCGGCCGCTCAGTATTGTACATCCCTGTAATTAAGATCATAAAAGCCGTAGCAGAGCAAACAAAAAGTGTATCAATGTAAACAGAAAACGCTTGAACCAACCCCTGTTTTGCCGGATGAGTAACTTCAGCGGCCGCAGCTGCATGAGCTCCTGTTCCCTGTCCTGCTTCATTGGAATACATTCCCCGTTTTACACCCCAGGAAATGGCCATCCCGATTATCCCCCCAAAAGCAGAATCAACTGCAAACGCACTTCGGAAAATCAGTGCCAGAATAGATGGAAGTTCGGATATATTTATACAAATAATAAAAACAGCTAATAAAATATAACCGAGCGCCATAAATGGAACAACGACAACAGCCGTTTTTGCAATACGTTGTGTACCGCCAAAAATGATGGCAGCCAGCAAAGCAACGATCATGAATCCTGTTGGTACAGGAGAGATGTGAAAAGCCATCTCCACACTTTGGGCAATAGAATTGGATTGAACCCCGGGCATAAGCAGTGTCATCGCGAAAACCGCCGCTGCTGCATAAAGTGCAGCAAACCTTTTCCAGCCAAGCCCTTTTTCAATATAGTAGGCCGGACCGCCCCGGTACTGGTCATCTTGCTTTATTTTGTAAATTTGGGCAAGTGTCGATTCAATATAAGCACTGGCTGAACCAATAAAAGCAATAAGCCACATCCAAAAAACAGCTCCCGGGCCGCCAAATGCGATAGCAGTGGCAACCCCTGCGATGTTTCCAGTCCCTACCCGTCCTGAAAGTGCCATAGACAAAGCTTCAAAAGAGGAAATACCCGCAGTTGAACTTTTCCCTTGGAAAATTAAATAAAGCATTTCTTTAAAATGACGGACTTGCAAAAATCGGGTGCTGATCGTGAAAAAAAACCCTATTCCAAGAAGCAGGTAAATCACAGGGTCACTCCATAATATTCCGTTTAAGAATGTGATGATTTTCTCCATCGTATCGTCTCCCGTCACTTTTGTATACGCTTTCAAAATTAAGTGGATGAGAGCCGCCTGATCAATAAATCAAGCGGCCCGTTTGTTAGTTTTTGCCGATTTTTTCAGATTCTAGCACCTGCTTCAGCCATTGCTCTTTTTTCATTGCCTGCGCTATATTTTCAATATCTTTCGAAAATACCCGATCTTCTGTAATAATAGGCACAACAGAGCGGATATTAGCATGCAGCCGCTTTGAAAAAGGAGATAAGCGCTCTTTCCCGCGAATGTCAGCGGCCTGAGCGGCACATATCGCTTCAATCCCAAGCACTCGGCGCGAGTTTTGCACGATATCGTATGCGTGGCGTGCAGCCGTTGTCCCCATGCTGACATGGTCTTCTTGGTTCGCAGAGGATGGTATTGAATCGACACTGGACGGGTGTGCGAGTGTTTTATTTTCTGAAACGAGCGAAGCTGCCACATACTGCGTGATCATTAAGCCGGATTGAAGACCCGGATCCGGACTTAAAAAAGCGGGCAGGTCATTGAGCTGCGGATTGACAAGGCGCTCAATCCGCCGTTCGGAAATACTCGCGATTTCTGACACCGCGATTCCAAGAAAATCCATTGCAAATGCGATCGGCTGGCCATGAAAGTTTCCTCCGGATATGACATTTCCACTGTCCGCAAAAATAAGCGGATTATCGGTAGCCGAGTTGATTTCAATCAACAACTTTTCTTTTACATAATGAAGTACCTGCTGAATGGCACCATGTACTTGTGGAATGCAGCGGAGAGAATAAGCATCCTGTACGCGTATTTCCCCCTGGGTAGTGGTCAGCTGGCTCCCTTGCATGTAGGAGAGAATACGGCTGGCCACCTGCTGCTGTTCGGGGTATGGACGTACCAGGTGGGATTCCGGCTTGAATGCATCCACAATGCCTTGAAGTCCTTCCAGTGTGAGTGCTGCCACACCATCCGCTAAATCAGCGAGCTTTTGCGCTTCCATATAAGCGATCACTCCAACGGATGTCATCGCCTGAGTTCCATTAATCAGCGCCAGCCCTTCTTTTGCCTGCAAACGGACTGGTTGCAGGCCCGCTTGTTGAAGTGCTTTTTCTGCAGGCAGTGTGTTTCCTTTATAGAGGACTTCTCCTTCACCAATTAAGACGAGAGCTAAATGAGCGAGCGGAGCCAGGTCACCGCTTGCACCGAGCGAACCCTGGCTCGGCACGACGGGGTGAATGCCATGGTTTAAACAGTCAATAAGAAGCTGAAGCGTTTCTTTGCGGATGCCCGAGTATCCTTTTGCGAGGGCATTCGCACGAAGCAGCACCATCGTGCGGGCAACCGTATCAGAAAACGGCTTGCCTGCAGCGCACGCATGGCTTCTAATTAAATTGAGCTGCAGGTTTTCTACGTTTTCTTCAGAAATCGGTGTATCGCTAAATTTGCCAAATCCCGTATTGACTCCATACATAATCTTTCCTTCTGCCATCAGCCGCTCGACAGCTGTGCGGCTTTCATCGACTTTTTTCCACGCTGCTTCGCTCAATTCTACTGGTTTGGCATGATACACCACCTGCTTAATTTCCTCAAATGTTAATGTGCTCCCGTCTAATTGAATGGCCATGTGAACCGCTCCCCTCATCTGTTTTTCAAATATCGATTATATAAAAACAAAAAAGAGGGCTGCACAAAAAGAACACGCGTTCTTTTGTGCAGCCCCCTTTAAACTAAAAACCACTCTGGGCAATTTTATTCTATTCGCTTCTTTAAAAAGGTCTAGCTACTAGGTAAATCACTAAGTTAGGATTCTCACTTCATCCTATACTTTCATTTTATGCATGATTCCTAAAATTGTCAAGGTTAAATATGGTTAAACCCGAACCCCAGAGCATCATGTTCAAAGCCTTTTTTAGGCGCACCGATCGTCCCATAAATACAAATACTGATCCACTCACCTGAATAACCGGGACTGTTAATTTCTCCTCTGACGATGCTATAGGTCAGTCCGACAGTTCGAAGTATTTCTCCGAACTGTACCGTACCCCGTCCAACTCCTTGAACGGCTTCTAAAATACTATGGTAAAGGGCGTGCACTTCACGGTAAGATTCTCCGTCAATGATACTGTTGGATTTAGCATTTGTTTCAATGGAGGCAATCACTTTATTGAGATCCATCGCCCCAACGCGCCCAACCGTAAACCGATATCCTCTGTTTGTTAATTCTTTTTTGATTTCATGGCCCGCCGGACTTTTATGAAGCAATGCCAGCAGTGTTGTTAATTTTCCTAAAGGAAATTCTTTTTCGTCGTTGTAAGACATTCTTCTTCACTTTCCAATCTCCGTCATCTCTGACAAAATGCCGTGCTTTTCTAGCGCGGGTCAGGCTTTGAGGGCTTTCTTATATGGTAAAGCATATTACTTTTTGAGATAAAGCTTACACGAACCTCGAGCCAATTGAGAACTCTGTTTTATTCGACCATTTTAATGAGCTTGATTATCCGGTCTTCTTAAAAACCATTATTCTTTTTTTGGCTGACAAGGCCGCTTACAAATTGGAGCCAGGCATAAACACCGGTTTTTACCGTCTGCTCCACAGGTGAATCCTTAGATGGATCCAGACACACAAAGTCAATATGAGATACTTTGGGATTTCTGCCCACTTCCAGCAGCACGTCAAACAACTCCTCGGGTTTCATTCCGCCTGGTGTAGACGCTGGAACACCCGGTGCGTTTGAAATGTCGAGCACATCCATATCAACTGTCACATAAAGGCGATCCGTTCTTTCTGCTAAATACATAAGGGACTCTTGAACAGTTTGGATCATACCTTTTTTGCGTGCGCTGTTTAATGAAACCATTTGTATGCCCTGTTTTTTCGCATAGTCAATGAGCGGCTTCGCATTAAAATAGCCATGCAGGCCAATGTTGACAACATGTTTGCCTTTCACGGTCTCCCCCTCAATGAGCTGGCGGATCGGCGTGCCATTCGCCGGGCCAAGCTCTTTCGGATCCCGGACATCTAAATGCGTATCAAATTGCAAAACTCCTATTGTGTCTTCTGGATAAGCTTCTTTAATCCCTCTTACGGCACAGGCCGTTGTTGAGTGGTCACCGCCAATCATGCAGGTAGGCACATGCGGGAAAGCTTCAGCCAAATATTTTGTTGAAGCTTGAATACGGTCATGTGACAGGACAATATCCGTTGTATGCATCATCACATCCCCTGCATCTGCGACACGGTAAGGAGATAAATCAAGATCTTCATCCAAGTTATACGCTGCAAAGCTCTTCCACATGCGGCGAAATTCCTCCGGATACATGGAAGCACCCGATACACTGATTGATGAGCGTGAAATGGGCGCACCGTATATAATAAGGTCAGGCTGCTGTAAGCCCTCCAGCGGCTTTACCCACTGATGCACAAAATGCTCTTCACCACCGTCTGCCTTCCATGACCAGGCTGGTTTTTGAAGCCATGAGCCGCTCATAAGCCGCCCGCCACCTGTACACCTTTTTTCCAAACCGACCGGACATGGTTCACGCCGAACAGATACTGCAGCTCTTGATAGCTCTTTACGTTCCACAATACAAAATCAGCCTGCTTGCCTTTTTCAATGGAACCAATCGCGTCTTCACGGCGAATGGCACAAGCCGCATTGTATGTTGCCGCAGTCAGCGCTTCAGCTGGTGTTAATCTCATAGAAATACAGGCGAGGTTCATAACAAGCGGCATGGATGTAGTCGGCGAAGACCCGGGATTACAGTCGGTTGAAATAGCTACCGCTACACCACGGTCAATCATTTTCCGTCCTTGAGCCGCTTCTTCACGCAAATACAAAGCTGTAGCCGGAAGCAGGCAGGCGATTGTGCCGGCTTCCGCCATTGCCTCAATGCCTTCATCTGACGCTTTTAAAAGATGCTCTGCTGAGATTGCACCCACTTCGGCTGCCAGCTCTGCGCCTCCATAAGATACAATTTCATCCGCATGGATTTTTGGAACAAGCCCGTATGTTTTCCCTGCTTCCAGAATACGCCTGGACTGTTCGGGAGTAAAAACATTTTTTTCACAGAAAACATCATTAAACTCGGCTAATTTTTCTTTTGCAACTGCCGGCAGCATCTCCTCGATAATCAGGTCAACAAATTCATCTTCCCTTCCTTTAAACTCTGGAGGAACCGCATGGGCTCCCATAAAAGTTGAAACAATATCGATGGGATGCCGCTTCTGCAAAGCTTTCATTACCTGCAGCTGCTTGCGCTCCGTTTCCCAGTTCATGCCGTATCCGCTTTTGCTCTCAATGGTGGTTACACCGTGCGCTAAAAACGAATCCAGGCGTCTCCACGTTTGGCTGATCAGCTCTTCTTCCTCTGCTTCTCTGGTCATTCTTGCCGTTGCATGAATACCGCCGCCTGCATTCATAATGTCCATATACGAGGCACCTTCAAGACGCATCTCAAACTCTTTTTCTCTTGTACCGCCATACACAACGTGGGTGTGCGGATCAACAAGACCAGGTGTGACAAGACGGTAAGCAGCGTCAATAATCTCGGCTTCTTTCTGTCCATAAATCTTCTCTAGTTCAGCTGTTGTCCCAACTGCTTGAATGATGCCATCTTCAATCCAGACACTGCCATCTTCAATAAAGCCAATATCAGACATCGCTGCTTTCGTACGCGGCCCCTTTTGATTGGAATAAAGCGTCGCAAGTGCTGCGTGTTTAATCCATCTATATTTCGTCATGAGGAAGATGCTCCTTTGTCCAGCATCGGCATGTGGATGCCCTTTTCCCGGGCTGTTTTTTGAGCCAGTTCATATCCCGCGTCCGCATGGCGGACCACACCCATGCCAGGATCAGTTGTCAGCACCCGCTCGATGCGCTTGGCTGCTTCTTCTGTTCCATCTGCGACAATGACGACACCTGCATGAAGAGAATATCCCATCCCGACGCCGCCGCCATGATGAACGGATACCCATGTAGCGCCGCCTACGGCATTAATCATGGCGTTTAAAATTGGCCAGTCGGATACCGCATCAGATCCGTCTTTCATCGCTTCTGTTTCACGGTTTGGTGAAGCAACGGAACCGGAGTCAAGATGATCACGGCCAATCACAATCGGTGCTTTTAATTCACCGCTTGCCACCATATCGTTTAAAATTTTGCCAAAGCGGGCACGTTCTCCGTAACCAAGCCAGCAGATGCGCGATGGAAGCCCCTGGAATTGAATTTTCTTCTGCGCCATGCGGATCCAGTTGCATAAGTGCTCATTATCCGCAAACTCCCGCAAAATGGCTTCGTCTGTTTTGTAAATATCTTCTGGATCGCCAGACAAGGCCACCCAGCGAAACGGCCCTTTTCCTTCACAAAACTGCGGCCGGATATAAGCCGGTACGAAACCCGGGAAATCAAAAGCGTTTTCTACCCCTTCATCTTTAGCAACCTGGCGAATGTTATTGCCATAATCAAACGTAACGGCCCCTTTTTCCATCATTTCAAGCATCGCTTTAACATGTACAGCCATTGAAGCCTTTGAGCGCTTCACATATTCTCTAGAATCAGCCTGACGAAGATCTGCTGCTTCATGGAGAGTCATCCCTGCCGGCGTATACCCGTTTAGTGGATCATGAGCAGATGTCTGATCCGTTAATACATCCGGTATAAAGCCACGCTTTATCATGGCTGGCAGCACTTCCGCTGCATTGCCAATCAAGCCAATTGAAAGAGCCCTGCCTTCTTTTTTTGCTTCTTCTGCCCGCTGGATCGCCTCATCAAGCGAATCGGTTTTCACATCGGTATACCTTGTTTCGATGCGGCGGTCAATGCGGGTTTCATCTGTGTCAATGCCGATACAGACACCGCCATTCATTGTAACAGCAAGCGGCTGTGCGCCGCCCATACCGCCCAGACCGGCTGTGACGGTAATGGTCCCTTTTAACGAGCCGTTAAAATGCTGCTTGGCCAGTTCTGCAAATGTTTCATATGTCCCCTGGACAATGCCTTGGGACCCAATGTAAATCCAGCTTCCTGCTGTCATCTGGCCGTACATCATCAATCCTTTTTTATCAAGCTCATGGAAAGTATCCCAATTGGCATAAGCCGGTACGATATTAGAGTTGGCGAGAAGCACTCGCGGGGCATCCGAGTGCGTTTTAAACACAACGACCGGCTTCCCTGACTGGACGAGTAGGGTTTCATCATTTTCAAGATTCTTGATCGTCTTCACAATCGCGTCAAATGACTCCCAATTGCGTGCTGCTTTTCCAATGCCGCCGTAGACCACCAGTTGATCTGGATGCTCAGCCACATCCGGATCTAAATTGTTCATCAGCATGCGCAGTACTGCTTCCTGCTGCCACCCTTTCGTGTGAAGCGCTGTTCCTCTATACTGAATGACCTTTCTTCCTGATACCGTTTTCATTTGGACATTTCCTCCCTTGCTTTCTTTTATACATTGATAATAGCACGGAGAATATTCCTTTTCGGTTATGTAGTAATGATTATTTTATTATTGATTTCACCAAATTAAACTTTTTGCTTTTTTGTTATGAATTATCTCATAAACTTCAACAGGCTAGAAGCCGGAGCGATAATCTCGAGGGGTCCGGTGTTCGTATTGCTTAAATTTCGCATTAAACTGGGTCTGATGAGTATATCCGGTTAAACGGGCAATTTCCTGAAACGACAAATCCGTTTCTTTCAGCAGCCGCTTCGCTTCATCAAGCCGTACGCGGTGTAAGGTATCGCGGAATGTTCGTCCGGATTCAGCCGCAAACCGGCGGCTTAACGTGCTTTTATTTAAACGAAGTGCTTCTGCGCAGTCAGACAGGTTCCATTGACTGTTCCAGTAGTTCCCTTCAATTAAGCTGCGGGTTTTATCAACGAGCGACTGTGGAGTATCTTGAGAAGCCAATTGACTACCTGATGCAAGCAGCTTGCGAATAAATACTTGAAGCGCTTGAACAATTTTATACATAACCGGCTGTCTGATTATTTGATTGAATACATTATGATATTCATATTCTAAGTCGTTTCCTTCAATGTCATGCGATTTCATATAACGCCTTACCTGGGCCAGTACGCTTGTTAACGCAATCCGGACCATCTCTGGATCTGGATATGGAGGCTCCATTTTTAAATAATGCTGTTCCAGCCACTGCTGGATTTCTTTCATATTCCGGGTTTCCAGCATTTCGACCCATTCCCGCTGCTCGAGCGGCGTTAAAAAAGGGTCCATTTCCTGCACCCCATCCTCTTCACTCCCCTGCAAAATAACGTCATATCCTTCAAAAAATACACGAGCGGCCTGTCTTCTCAGTATTTGATAGGTTGATTTAAACGGAGCACCGCTTTTACCTTCTTGTATCACAATGGCAATTGGCTGACTGAGCCGCTTCTTACAAAAATGAAGGAAAGCTTGATAATCCTCTAAGTCAGCACGACTTACACTTTCCTGAACGGCTAAGACCATGTCTGTCAGCACGTATACATAGACTTCTTCCGCAAAAGGATATGCCAGCAACTCCTCATAAAGGTCTGACAACACAGTCTCATCTGGAGTTAAAAAAGCCGCCATCCTGTACGGATCTCCACTCAGCCTTTGACTGGAGATAAATAAGTCCTCATACTGGATAAACGATGGTTTCAATGAGTGAGAAACAGGTTGATTGCGCTTTTCAAAACGAGCCTGCTGAAGATGGCGGATCACCTCCATAGGCGCAAAAGGACGAAACAAAACATCTTCCGCTCGAAACCTAAGCGCTTTATAAGCTGTTTGAAAAATACGTTCTGAAGATAGGCCAAGCCAGCGGACATTGTACCTTTTTAGCAGTTTACCTATGTTCTCATGCTGCCACTGGTCCATATCCACAATGGCCATCAAGGGCCTTTCCCGCTCAAATGCTGCATCAAGTTCGGACAGACTATTTAATAAAGTTAAGTCCAGCGTCTGCAAATGGGATTTAATCATCCACTCAATCCCTTGTGCTTCAAGTTCGTCTTTTGCGAGTACATATACCTTCATTCGCACACCCCCATTCTGTCTTTTATTATTTTAACAGTTCATTACAAATTTAATAGAATAGATAAGTCATTTACTACTCCACTCTTCAGCCAGTCTTATTAACTTGACACCCCTCGATTCTTTTAAATGGTAAAAACGCAAAAAGCCAAACCCTAAAAAGGATTTGGCTTTTTAAACACTTTTATGCTCTATATGGATGTTTAATCTGCTTTACATTCTCTTATTCTCTGTATTACCCGTAACTTTTCACCAGCTGCCGTATCGTCTTTGTTTCGTTTGCTTAAGGCGCACCTGTCCATAAGAACGGGCAGTATAAAAACCTTTTTTAATTAAATCCAGCGTTTGAAAGAACATAAAAGACGTTATCGGCTTGATATTTCCATCTGCTAAATTAAATAAATAGTATTCACCATTTTCGTAGGTCATACTTTTTAATTGGCCTTTTTCGTCTGTAAAGCATACAAATGCTTTAATGAGGCCTTTTTGCTTTAAGCGTATAATAAATTGAGAGGCTTTTATGGATTGATTGTTTCTTGAATGTTTATGCAGAAGCACGAAAACTCCTCCTTTAAGTAGATCCGTCTCATTTATATGCTAAGAAACTGACTTTAAACAGAGTATTTTATACAAAACCATGGGCCGGTACAAATTCCGTTCTTTTTTTCATAAACCTTAGAGTATTGAACGTCCTTGCTCTTTTTGTTTTCTAATCTTTACCCACCTTCCCGAAACATAGACATCAAAATCAGAGATTCCGAAAAAAATCATTGGAAATTAGGCAAATTGATCAGTATGAACTATTGACGCTTGGGTCCAAATCCCTGCTTTCTCCATAAAAAAGACCTCTACCTCCCTCTTTCATTAACTTTTGATAAGATGCTTAAATTAAAAAAGCAGCTGAGTCATTCAAACGCAGCTGCTTTTCAATAGATTAAGCTTTTTTAATTACTCGATTAAACTTTCCGAGCGGGAAAGGTGTAAATTAAACCGGCTATGTTCAAGGGGTGAAACAAAAATATGAACTTTTCCTTTTTGCATACTAAAACAAGCTGTTTATCTTCGGGATCATGTTCATGACTCATTCCTATTCCGAGAATATTACTTAAATAAGCAAAAGACTGCCTAGTGAATTGCTCAATTTTTCAGGCATTTATCCTTAAAAGTGAAAACAAATGCCTTCTGTGTAAAACATTGTGATACATATATACCCTTACATATTTCCCCTTATTAGTTTTGTTATCGCCTGTTCGCCTGAGCTTCAGTCCTTCACTTCTTAAAAGTATTCGGTTACAAAGCGTCGTATCCGAGCAAGATCTTTAAAGTTGAAATCCTGATTCATATTATTGGCAGCCAATGGGAATACTGAGTAGAAAATTCTATAGCTTGCTGCAAATCCCTAATGGAAAAGGGCTTATCGAAAGGATTGATGAAAGTGGAGTATACTTTCCACTCTTCCCAATGGAAATGGTATGAACTTGATCTTCAAGATACTCACCTGATCGAAAAAAAAGTAAAAGAATCGCACGAGTATGAAAGATGGATCAAGCAGATAGAGAAAAACGATAATAATTCCATTAATATGTACACTGGAACGCCTGGCAAAGAAAATGTATGGGGTTCTCTTATTTATCAGCAAGACGTTGAAAAAAGGGAAGATAATGCGACCTTTCACTTTTACTTAACAAGAAAGGAACTGATCACGGCAAATTTTGATTTATCCAAATTAGATCATCACAATGCTAAAACCATGAAGGAAAAAATGCACCATTGTGAATCGCCCATGGAAGGTTTTTTGGTTCTGCTTAGTGAAATAATTGCTGACTTTTTAAAAAAAATCGATAAGTTTGAAGTAAAACTGCACACTCTGCTTTGGGAAATAAAAGAGAATAATCGTACGAAAATCTTGGATAGAGCTGCTGCTGTCGATCATGAACTTCTCGTTTGGAAGAATCTTCTTATTCCAATAGAAGAAACACAGATGGCTGTTGAAGAAGCCTTTGGAGAGCAAACGACACAAGGAGAACAGTTTAAACGGGCTACATGCCGGATTAATCGGGCTAAAACACTTTTAGACGCATATGAAGGTGAAATTAAATCGGTGCTAAACCTAGAAAATCTTATATCTACTCACCGGGGCAATGAAATTACAAAAACATTGACGGTCATTACAACGTTGTTCGCACCTGCTACGGCATTTGCTGCTATTTGGGGCATGAACTTTAAGCATATGCCCGAACTGGAATGGCAATTTGGTTATGCATTTTCAGGTATTTTAATCGTTATTGGCACAGTAGGCTTATACTTTTATTTAAAAAGTAAAGGCTGGATGGGCGACCTTTTAAACACTAAAAGTAAAAAATCTTTCTTTAAATAGAACATTTACATTTAAAGCAGCTAAACCGCTGTTTTTACAGGCTTCTGGCAAAAAAATATGTTACTTCTGCCTAATCTAAGGGAAAAGAAAGGGGATTAGAGAAAAGAGAAAGGAGTAAAAGGAATGAGAGAATCCTTCAAATTATTGAAGCTCGGCAGCAAATCCGCCCTTTGGGCCGCCATTGTAAATACCATTGTCGCGCTGATCAAGACCGCTGCTTACCTCATTACAGGAAACGTCGCGATGTTTGCTGAAATGATGCATAGTTTCGGGGATGCAGCCAACCAGCTTTTCGTTTTTATCGGATCGGCTTTAAGTAAAAAAGCGCCCACCGACCGTTTTCCGGCTGGTTTTGGACGCCTTGTCAACCTTGTGCTGCTTGGCGCTGTACTCGTTGTTGGCGTCCTCGCCTATGAAACGATTGTCGAAGGCATTCACCATATTTCGGATGCCACTCATTCAGATGACTGGTTTTGGCTGAACATTGGCGTCTTAGGGGCAGCGGCCGTGCTTGAAGCAACGGTACTGTATAAAGCCATGCAGGAAATTACGGAACATTTGCCGCGTGAAAAAGTAAAAGGATTAAAGGTCATCCCGGAAAGCTATAAGCATGTTCGGGACGCAAAGCCTGCTACAAAGCTGGTTTTCTTAGAAGACAATGTGGCTGTCGGCGGTGCAGTGCTAGCGCTGGTGGCGATCATCATTTCCACCTATACCCCGTTTCACAGCGCAACCGGTTATGCCTCTATCATTATCGGTGTCCTTCTTTTATTAGTAGTCGGCCGCATCTTTTTAGACAATGCCGCTGGGGCGCTTGGTGTGGCGGATGTGAAAATGCAGGCCAGAATTGGCTCTAAAGTTTTCGCCCATCCGCAAGTAAACGATATTCAAGATTTGGATGTTATTAAAGAAGGGGACAGCCTTCATGTTGAGCTTACACTCGAAGTAGATCCAAAAATGACGATTGAGCAAGCAGATGACATTAAAGATGATATTGAAAAGAAAATCAAAGAAAGCGTTGCGAATGTTACGGATGTGGTCATCGAATTTGATGAAGATGATGGCATTAACACTTGGGACAAGATCAAAAACGTAAAAGAATAACCACCCTCTAACAGGAAAAACTCTAAACGAAAACATGATTTTCGCTTAGAGTTTTTTTCTTTTTCATCAAAATCAAAAAGGTTTTTTGTGAGTATTGTAGAATTAAAGATTAAACAGATAGACAATAAAAATGGGTACAAAGACGAAAGCTGAAACAACTTCTTTTTTGAAGTATTTAATTAAAAATGCCAATAAGCCTTAAAATCGTTAGGTTCAAAAAGCGCTTTATTGTCCCTTCAAATGAATGGCTATCACCTCATCAAATGAAAAGGCTGGGAGAAAATCATGGAAACCCTCGAAGTAACCTACAACGATTTGCACTCTCAAATTGAAGAGCTTCGCTGTTTAATGGTTAATGCTGCCACGTTACACGGAATCAGCAGCTTGGATACATTAAGATACAGCGAGGAGCTGGATAAGCTGATTATGCAGGCACAGCTTCAAAATCCGTAATGTCCTTTGCTTAGTTTCACTTCATTCAGCGAGAATCTTTAACTGTAATTATCTGTTTTCTGCCCCGTTTATCCTTTCTATAATCCCATAGGCACAATTATAAGCGCTACTTTAACTCTTCTTTTACCTTCTCTTAGTCAATGTTCCATGACGGGTAGCGATTGACAGTATTCTTTGGTTAGAAACAAAAAGGAAAGCCCCCGCCTTTGCAGCTTAGGGCTTTCCGATAGCCGGTAATCGCTTTATATCATGAACAAGTAAAGAGCCGTTTTATTGTTCGTTTCTTCTTTTTTTCGCCGGGTGGCACATGTGCAGTTCATCCATTTCGCTTTGCTTAATCTTGTGTGTAGCTGATGATCCAGCTCTTCCTCAATTTCCCTCATTCTTTTTAAGATTTCACCATATGAACAGCCAAAATGTGCTGCAGCCTGTTTGTGCGGAGCATGCTCTATCAAAAGAGATATAAAATGCTCCGGCGTTGCGGCCTGCTGTGCAAGTGTATCCTCAATGTTTAGAATATACTCGCACAGTGTTCTCTTTTCTTCCGGCAGGGATCTAACAAGTCCTTTCAGCAGCATACCAGCCAGTAATTCGTTCATCGTCTTACCAGCTGGCCTTTTTCACGCCTGGGATTTGGCCTTTATGGGCATATTTCCGAAATGCAATACGTGACATTTTAAATTTCCGCAAGTATCCACGCGGGCGCCCTGTTACTTCACATCTGCTTTTCAGCCGTGTCGGAGAAGAATCTCTTGGCAGTTTGCGAAGTGCTTCATAGTCCTCTTTTTCTTTTAGCTCCCGGCGCAGATCCGCATATCTTGCCACCACTTCCTGTCTTTTTTTCTCTTTTACCACTTTTGATTTTTTAGCCATTTTTTAACACTCCACTCTTATATCGTAATCATTACGTTTTAAAGTTCAATAACATCCTTGTTCCTAAACGCACTTAAAGCTTTCCTCATTAATTAACTGAAAAAGCTGGAATGGGATCCCGGAATTGAGTCCAGTCCATTGTTGCCTCTTCTTCAGAAAGCAGGCAGGCGTCCAGAGAAGTCATGACTTCCTCTTCCTTTATATCCACTCCTATGAAAACCAGTTCAATCATGCGGTCCCCGTATACGGGATCCCAGTTCTGAAGCAATTCAGGTTCTTCAATCAAAAGGGCTTGTTTTTCGGATTCTGGATATGCATCCACCCACTTTCCAGCTCCTTGAATCATAATAGAGGGTCCTGCCTGCGATAATAAACCGGTCGTGTCATTCCGGCTGGCAAGCCAGAAAAATCCTTTCGCCCGTATAATGTCTTCTGGCCAGTTTTCGAGCCAGCTCATAAAGCGGTCTGGGTGAAAAGGACGGCGGCGACGGTAAACAAACGATGAGATACCGAGACT
Source organism: Domibacillus sp. PGB-M46 (assembly GCF_022668875.1). Lineage (GTDB taxonomy): Bacteria > Bacillota > Bacilli > Bacillales > Domibacillaceae > Domibacillus. Next base: position 58,706 of record NZ_JAKGCR010000022.1, read on the forward strand.
TTCTGTTTCCGGCGTGTGTTCTTCATTTAATTCTTTTATCCAGCCGGCCGCCTGGCTCATTTGGTCAAAGTCAAAACGCTTTGTATGTAAAACCGCCGTTAGTGGAACTTGGCTAAAAGCCGTTTTGATGATCTGGGCTTCTGGATTGAGCTTTGTCAGTATCGCTTTTAATTCTTCTGCACTTCTTTCATCGAGCAAATCGGTTTTATTTAATAAGATCACATTAGCAAATTCAATTTGGTCAATTAACAGGTCTACCACCTCCCGGTTATCGGTTTCAACTGTTCCCTGACTGCGGTCCACAAGTGTTTCTCCGGATGAAAAATCATGCCAAAAACGGTTGCCGTCTACAACAGTGACCAGCGTATCCAGACGGGTTTTTTGCGTTAAATCAATCCCTAATTCTTCATCGATATATGTAAATGTCTGTGCGACCGGTACCGGTTCGCTGATGCCTGAAGACTCGATCACAATATACTCAATATCGCCCTGGTCTACGAGCCTTTCTACTTCCTTCATTAAGTCGTCGCGCAGCGTGCAGCAAATACAGCCATTTTGCATTTCAACCAGTTTTTCCTCTGTCCGTGTAAACCCGCCATGCTTTAAAAGTGCTGCATCGATATTTATTTCACTCATGTCATTTACAATAACCGCCACTTTTAAGCCTTCACGATTTTGCAGGATATGATTGAGCAGTGTGGTTTTCCCTGCGCCTAAGTAGCCGCTTAAAACGGTAACAGGAACTTTCTTCATGTGAATCCCCTCCGAAAATAGTAATTATTACGATTTAAAACATAAACATCTTTCTTATGCTTTAGTGATTATAAGCTTTGTATAATTCGTTCTGCTGCCTGGCGCGCACCTGAAATGTTTCTTGCAATTGGTCCTATTTCTAATTCCGCCAAAGCACCGACCACATATAACCCTGGCCCCCACTGAAGAGAAGAAGAAACAATGGGATATCCGCAAGCAGCACACGAGAGGTTCAGCTTTTTAATGACCGGCTCTAGCCAATGTTTTTCGGGCAGAGATGGGTCAAATCCTGTGGCTAAAAGAACCGTTCCTGTTTGATGAATAACACAGCCCTGTTCATTTTCAAGGACAACCCGCCCCTTTTTCATCGAAGCTCCATAAACTTCCCCATCCACTGCTATTAACTTCTCATCACGGATAGAACGCCGCATCTTCATATACAAATCGCGGGGCAGCGAACCTTTATGGCGAGCTTGTTTAATCTGTTCCCTGCGTTTTTGATAACACGCCGTTTTCCGAAATGACATTTGATTCTTGGGACCAAGCCAGGCTGGGTCACTGTCAAAATCATGCAGGCGAAACGAATGTCGTTTAAGCAATATCACCTCACCAGGAAACATGGAAGATAATTTTAATGCCAAATGAACAGATGTAATCCCCCCTCCGATTATGGTAAAAGGGCGTTTCATTTGCTCGAACGCCGGGAGAGTGGAGTTAAAAATATGATAAACAGGCACATCCGGCTGTTTTTTCACTTCTTTTGCCCAGTCAGGCCAGACGAGCTGTTCACTGACACCAACAGCCAGCACAATATTTTCCCCAGCAAGTTTCCTGCCACCCTGCAGTTCAAGCTGCCAGTAGTTTTGAAATCGCTCCAGCTTTTTAACGCAGCCTTGAATCCAGCTTTCTTTCAGCCCTGTGTCTTGAATAAGATGGGTGCAATGCTCATTAAACAAGGAAAGAGCCGGCCGCTTAAACCTTCCATAAAAAGCGGTGGACTCATCCATTACGCTGCTTTTTGCAAACGACTGCAGGCTGAATGGATGCACGTCAAGATGATGAACAACCGGCGATCGCAAATACGGCATTGAAATAAGCTTTGTGCACCTTTTCCAGTTTTGAAGCGGTTTTTGATGTGGATCAACAATGGCCAATTCCCTGACAGAGGCTTTGTTTTCCTTTAGTAAGAAAGAAGCCATCGTTACGCCTTGAATACCTCCCCCTACGATAATCCACTTGAACATATTTCTCCCCCCTTTTAAATCGAAATCATTACGATTTAATTATCATACAGTAATCTTCCCTTCCAATCAACTGCCAACTTTTTTATATACCAGTTTTTGCTTTTGATGCATAACTGCTTTCACTCATTTTTTATTTTTGTACCTTTTTTCGTATAAAAAAAGCAGAGAAATGCACATTAAGGACAGAAATTTGAATCTTTCTTCCCTTTTATTATCTTGTCCTCAACATAATTTCAATATAACTTTAAGTAATACAAAACGAGAGCCCTGCTTCAAGTACCTTTTTTCTTAATTTTAACGCACTACACAAAAATTTAAACAGCTTCACAATATTCAAACAGTATCTTTACGTTACTGTTTTATTTTCTTAATAAAACTTCTTTATTCTTAGCTGTATCAAGTTACTCGGAGGGATTACGTTGAAGAAGTTACACAAAAAAGCTGCAGGAATTACATTGGCGGGAGCTGTCGCGCTTTCTTCGTTAGGTTTTTCTGCTGCTAAGGAAGATGTACAGGCAAAAAACCCGAAAAAAGAGCCGGTTAATGTCATTATGATGGTAATGGATGGGACAAGCTCCAGCACCACCACCCTTTCAAGATGGTACAAGGGCGGAAATCTGGCTATGGATCAAATGCTGGCTGGTGGTGTTCGTACATACTCCGCTGAATCAGCGATTACAGACTCCGCACCGGCCGGAACTGCGCTTGCAACAGGTAACAAATCAAATGATAAATATGTAGGCGTCCTGCCTTCTGTCGTAAATTCACCTGGATTAGAGCCCGTTAAACCGGAAGATGCTCAAAAGCCGGTAGCCAATGTGTTAGAAGGAGCCAAGCTGCAAGGAAAATCAACAGGTATCATTGCTACTTCTGAAATTCAACATGCTACACCAGCAGGCTTCTCTGCTCACGCTACGCACCGCAGCAACTACGGTGACATTGCTGAACAGCAGGTATATCAAGGCATTGATGTTGTATTAGGCGGAGGAAAAGAGTCTCTTGCTCCGGGCTCAACGAAAAATGCCCGAACTGATGGCGAAAACCTTTTAGAGGTTTTGGACCAAAAAAAATATGACTTCGTCGAAAACCGCGATGAACTTCTGGCTTCTGATTCCGATAAAATTTGGGGAAGCTTTGCCACAAGCGCTCTTGCTTATGACTTTGACCGCGAAAGCACTCAGCCAAGCCAGCCAACGTTAGCGGAAATGACAGGAAAAGCGATTGATACGTTAAACAAAGACAAAGATGGATTCTTCTTGTTTGTAGAAGGAAGCAAGGTTGACTGGGCTGCTCATGCCAACGATCCAATCGGAATGATTAGTGATACGCTTGCTTTTGACGATGCCGTAAAAGAAGCGGTTGAGTTTGCAAAGAAAGACGGAAACACAATGGTGATTGCCGTCACTGACCATGGCAACAGCGGTATCTCAATCGGGAATACAAATACAAATTCCACTTATCCTTCAACACCGGTTTCTACTTACATTGACCCGTTGAAAAAAGCAAAGATGACGGTTGAAGGTGCTCTCAGCCAGCTGAAAGAAGATAAATCGAATTTGAAAGAAGTAGCCGCTCTTTACGGCCTTGAAGACCTGACAGATGAAGAACTAAAAACACTTACTGCTTCCAAAAACATCGGTTCTGATATGTCAAAAATGCTGGCTAAACGCGCAAATCTCGGCTTTACAACCGGCGGCCATACAGGTGAAGATGTTTTCTTGTACTCATACGGTCCATCAAGACCAACTGGGTTAGTTGAAAACACGGATATCGCAAAAAAAATGGCAGAAGCTATGAACTTTGATCTTGGTAAGGTGTCCGATAAGCTGTACACGAATGCTGAGGAAGCTTTAGCGAAAAAAGGCTATACATCCCGCATTGATGTAACAAATCCAAACAATCCTGTTTTAGTAGCGCAAAAAGGCGATAAAACCTTCGAATTCCCGGTGAACAAAAATATTGTCATTCAAAAATCAGGAACGTCAACTGAACAAAAAGAAGTGAACGCTGTTACAGTCTACAATGGAAAAGACTTCTATATTTCCGAACAAGCATTGAAATTAGTGAAATAAACATTTTCATTTCACGACTTTAAAAAGCCGGGCTATGCCCCGGCTTTTTAATATAGGTGACGGCAGTCAACAGGAAATTCTTTTTTCATTCGCCTGCTTCTCTTAATACTTTAACTAGAGCCGCCCAGTCCAAGTCTTTCCATCCCTTTTCGATCCCCTTCTCATAATGCTGCTTAATTAGCTCTGCGCCTGGAAGCGGAGCCTTTACTTTCTGGGCTGCATCCAGCATGAGATTCACATCTTTTAAACCGAGCTTCATTTTAAAGCCAGCCGGCTCAAATCGATTTCCCGCCATTATGCCTCCGTAGTTTTTATATACCGGTGAAGCAAAGAGAGCATTGGCTACTTCTAAAAACGATGTTGATTCAATTCCATACTTGTTCACCATCGTTAACACTTCTGACAGGGCTTCAAGCATAGAGACAATTAAAAAGTTATTCCCCAGCTTTACTACATTTGCCAAATAAGCTTTTTCGCCGATCACAAAAAGGTCCTGCCCAATGCATTCTAATAGCGGCATCACCCTGTTTTGCGCTTCTTCCGGCCCGGCAACCATAAGCCGCAGTGCAGCAGCCGCTGCCGCATCGGGACGGCCTAAAACAGGTGAAGAAATGAAATGCTGGCCGCATTTTGCGTGTTCCTTTGTAAGCTTCTCTGCTAATTCCACACTGAGCGTGCTGATGGATACATGGACATCTCCTTCTTCGAGTCCCGCGAGGATCCCTTCTCCTCCAAAGGTTACCTCTTCTGCAGCTGAATCATCCGAAAGAACGGTGAAAACAATACCCGTCTCCCGTGCAGCTTCTGCCGGAGACGAAGCAATTTTTGCTCCCTTTGCGGCAATCTCTTCTGCTTTGCTTTTTGTTCGATTATAAATGGTTAGTTCATGACCGCTTTTCAGTAGATTTTCTGCTATCGGCCTACCCATATTCCCTAGCCCAATTAATGAAACTTTCACCGTTTTTCCTCCAACCTTTTTCGGAGCGTTCATTCCAGAAAAATTAAATTTTTTAGAGAGAGCCGATTATCTTATCAACCATCGCATAAACGAGCCGTTTTTCTTTTTTTACTTTGGAAAGTAAATTGATGCTATGGTTAAGATTTAAAAGCAGATATGCCGCAACGCGTAAGTCTGTTGTTTGATCAATTTCACCGGAACGCTGTCCTTTTTTTAGTACCTTATAAAACAGCTCCTCCAAGTCTTCCAAACTCTCTTGCACAACCTGAATAATGGCTGCATCAGCAGTTCCCGCCCGGACCGCTTCATTTGTAATGAGACAGCCGCCTGGGAAATCCTTATCATAAGCCGCTTCAATATGAGAACTAAAAAACTGCCGGATCCCTTCCTTTACCGGCGATGCCCCCAAAAGAAGCTCCCGCTTGTTCCGCCTTACTTTTTTGTAGTGACCAATCGCTTCTAAATAAAGGTTCTTTTTATCCGTAAAACTTTCATACAAACTCGAACGGCTAATTCCCATGGTTTGAATCAAATCAGGAATACTGGCCGACTCATACCCTTTTTCCCAAAACACAAGCATCGCTTTATGTAACACGAGTTCCCTATCAAATTCTTTTGTTCTTCCCATTTGCCCCTCCTTTGTTCATAACTTTATCATTTCTGGAACGGTCGGTCCAGAAAGGGTTCATTTATTTTTCAATCTTATTTAATTTAACCCCTTTAACTGGCTCGGTCGACTCTTCAAAGCCGTAAACACCCTCCATCATTTTTTATATTTTCATTTGACACTTTATTTTTTTCATGCTACAAAAATATCAACGCTTACAATTTCATTTTCAATCGGATTGTTACTGTTCGGCAGGCAAAACCTAAATTGACTTTTTCGTGAACACTGTATAAAGAGTGCACCTTTATACAGATCGTTTCGCGCGGTCAGTTTAGGTTTTTTTTATTGCCTGGCCCACACGTAAACGCAATGTAAGCTGTATTCAATTACACAATTTTCAGCCATAAACATGATGATACATATAAGGAGATGAAGATCATGAGTCAATTTCCACAAGGCTTTTTATGGGGCGGAGCTACGGCAGCCAACCAATTAGAAGGTGCTTACCAAGAGGGCGGCAAAGGAATGAACCTGGCAGATGTTATGCCGGGCGGAAAAGTACGATTAAAGGTTATTGCAGAACCTGGCTTTGATTTTAAAATCAATAAAGAGAAATATGTTTATCCGAATCACGATGGTATTGATTTCTATCACCGCTTTAAAGAGGATATCGCTCTTTTTGCTGAAATGGGATTTAAAACATACCGTATGAGTATCGCATGGAGCCGTATTTTCCCGCAAGGCGATGAAACGGAGCCGAACGAAGAAGGTTTAGCTTTTTACGACCGTGTATTTGATGAATTGAAAAAATATAATATTGAACCCGTTGTGACGATTTCTCACTACGAGATTCCACTGCATTTAATTACTGAATACGGCGGCTGGCGTAACCGGAAAGTGATTGAATTTTTCGAACGTTATGCAACAACATTGTTTAAACGCTATAAAAACAAGGTGAAATATTGGTTAACATTTAATGAAATTAACGGCGCAACACACATGCCAATTTTGGGTCTTGGCTTTTCACCGGAGAGTGAAGAAACAAAGTTGCAAGATAGCTTCCAAGGTCTGCACCACCAGTTTGTAGCAAGCGCACTTGCTGTAAAAGCAGGACACGAAATCATCCCTGGCAGCCAAATTGGCTGTATGCTGGTTTACGTCCCAACTTATTCTTACGACTCAAATCCTAAAAATGTGATGCATGCTCTACAAGAACAGCGTTTATTCAATAACTATTGCGGTGATGTACAAGTGAGAGGCGCCTATCCGGCCTTTGCAAAACGTTTCTGGAAAGAAAATGGCATCACTTTAGACATTCAAGAAGGCGACTTAGAAACCATTAAAGAAGGTACGGTTGATTTCATTTCATTAAGCTACTACATGTCTCGTACAGAGAAAAAGGATAAGACGCCAGAAGAAATTGGACAAGGCAACTTGATCGGCGGGGTAAAAAATCCATTCCTGTCTGCTAGTGATTGGGGCTGGGAGATTGACCCTACTGGCTTAAGGATTGCTTTAAATCAACTTTATGACCACTACCAGGTTCCTTTGTTCATTGTTGAAAACGGATTGGGTGCTTATGATAAAGTGGAAGAAGACGGAACCATCCATGATGATTACCGGATTGACTACCTGCGTGAGCACATTAAAGCAATGGGTGAAGCGATTGAAGACGGTGTGGAATTAATGGGTTACACACCTTGGGTCTGCATCGATCTAGTAAGCGCATCTACCGGAGAGATGTCTAAACGTTATGGTTTTATCTATGTAGATAAACATGATGATGGCAGCGGTACACTAGAACGTAAAAAGAAAGAATCCTTCCACTGGTATAAAAACGTTATAGCTACCAATGGAGAAGAATTATAAAAGTATTTCTTTTGGTTAAAATGAACATATTTCATCTGGATTGTTACTGGTAATGCAGGCAAAACCTAAATTACAGCTGGACTCAGAATCTGCTTCTGTATGCCGTGTAATTTAGGTTTTTTTATTTTTCAAACTGCAAAAACAGCCGGCTATTTTGATAGCCGCTTTTATTTACTAGACTTAGGAGGTACCTGTATGGACCACATAGCGTTAGCCAAAGATATTTTAAAGCTGGTCGGTGGAGAAGAAAATGTGCAGAGCGTTGTTCATTGCATGACGAGACTCCGCTTTACCCTCTCTGACAACAGCAAAGCAGATCGTGCTCAGCTCGAAAATTCACCCGGGATAATGGGCACCAATATTAGCAGCGGGCAATTTCAAATCATCATCGGAAACAATGTTCCTAAAGTGTATCAGGCTCTTATCCAAAACAGTCATTTAAGCACAGAAGGAAACAAAGCAAGCGAATCAAAGGAAAAGAAAAACCCTGTAACGGCTGTGTTTGAAGTGATTGCAGGCGTATTTACACCGATCATCCCGGCCATTGCCGGAGCCGGTATGATTAAAGGCTTTCTGGCCCTGTTCGTTACACTGGGATGGTTAACACCGGAAAGCCAGACATATGCGATTTTAAATATTATCGGTGACGGCGCTTTTTACTTCCTGCCTATTCTGTTGGCAGTGAGCGCAGCGAAAAAATTTAACACCAATCCCTTTATCGCCGCTTCAGTCGGCGCCGCTATTCTTCATCCGAATTTAGCAGCGTTATTTGCCAGCGGAGAAAAGGTTGAATTTATCGGCATCCCTGTAACCGTAGTAGCAACCTATTCGTCTACCGTTATCCCGATTTTACTGGCAATCTGGGCGGCCTCTTACGTAGAAAAATGGATAGACCGCGTTACGCATCAATCTTTAAAATTAATTGTTGTGCCAACATTAACCTTGTTGATCATCGTTCCTTTTGCATTAATTGCGGTTGGTCCGCTTGGAACGGTAATTGGCGATTATTTATCAACAGGCGTTAACTTCCTGTTTAATAATGCAGCCATTGTTTCTTCCATTCTGCTGGGGGCAACATTCTCATTAATTATTATGACGGGTATGCACTATGCCCTTTCACCGATTATTATTAACGGACTGGCTCAAAACGGATTTGATTACATGATTCCGGCTATGTTTGTTGCTAATATGGGACAGGCAGGCGCTGCCTTGGCTGTTTCCCTGCGTACAAAAAATACAAAATTTAAGTCACTGGCTTTTACGACCGGTATTACAGCTTTAATGGGTATTACAGAACCAGCCATGTACGGAGTCAATATGAAGCTGAAAAGACCTTTTGTCGCAGCTATGGCTGGCGGTGCTGCCGGCGGGTTCTACAACGGGCTGACAGGCGCTAAAGCATTTGTTATCACCGGAAATGCCGGCCTGCCGGGTATTCCTGTTTTAATCGGTCCCACTTTTGTTCACGCCTTAATTGGTTTAGTGATTGCCTTTGCAGCTGCCATCATTGCCGGCTGCTTCCTCGGATTTAAAGATGTAGAAACGGAACAAAAAGCCTCGACTGAACCAAAACAGCCGGTAGAAAACAAAACTCTATCTGTCCAGCCAGGTGTTACTGCTGAACAGCTGTTCAGCCCTCTTCAAGGGGAAGTGAGAAGTTTGCACACAGTGAATGATGCGACTTTTTCTCAGGAAATTATGGGGAAAGGCATTGCCATTTTTCCACATCAAGGAGAAGTAGTCTCTCCTGTACATGGAACCATTACGACGATTTTCAAAACGAAGCATGCGATTGGCATTACGAGTGACGATGGAGCTGAAATTTTGATTCATGTGGGCCTGGACACGGTCCGGTTGGACGGCCAGCACTTTACCGCCCATCTGCACGAAGGCAGCGGAGTTAAGCCCGGTGACAAAATTGTTTCCTTTGACAGGGAAGCCATTCAAGCAGCCGGCTATGACCTGGTGACACCGATTATTATTACAAATACAGATCGCTACAAACAAATCGAAGCGGCCGCCCAAGGGACAGTACGTGCCGGAGAACCGCTGCTGATGCTGTCTGCAGAGAGTTCGGAAGAAGCTGCACTCCATACTTCACCCGTCCCGTCATAAGCAGCTGTGTATAATCGATTTTTGTAAGATGAACGAATAAATAAGTAAAAAGAAAAAGGATAACGGCTTCGTTATCCTTTTTTTCATCCAAAAAAGCTGAATCGGCTAATGATCACTTTATATGGAGAAAAAACTGAAGTTCCATTATCCCCTCTCCCGAACGGCTGCTTACAAAAAAGAATGGAATGTTGTATCTCTTCAATTTAAACTTCTCGTTAAACTCCTGCTCGAGGCCTTTTCTGTCGTCCCCGCTTAAATCTTCCGCATATCCTCTAACCAGTACAACGGTGGACGTGCGCTCGCTTTTATCCATAATCAGCCGGAACATGTCTTCATCGCTTTGATGAACCTTCCCTTTTATTACGAATACAGTCGCGTCAACATTCTGGAAAGGAAAATACTCACGGTAGCTTCGAAGCGGATGGGCTTTTGTATCATAACCTGGTGTATCGATAAAGTATGTTCCATTATACAGATGATACCATACCGGCTCCAGGCTGCTGCTCCAATCGGTTGTATCCGTTCCCTGGCCAATGTTCGGTCTCGGTTCACACTTTCCATCTGTCAGCTTTAGCAGAAGAGAAGATTTGCCGGCACCTGGCTGGCCAATAAACACGATTTTCCTGCTCTTTGCTTCTTCTAACAATGCGCCAAGCTTTAAAAAATTCTCTTCCAGCCTGCTTTTTCTCCAATAAGAAGCAGTGTCGTAAACAGAAGAATCATAACCAGTGTTCTTTTTGTCCCGCTTAAATGGATTTTTCACCATAGTCTGTTACTGCAGCTCTTTCTTTAATACCTCAGTCGCCAGCTCATGGCAATCATCCAGGTAATGAATACCCGCTTTATATGTCATTGCGTATCCGGCTGATGCCGCGATCACCTGGCCGACGATCGGAACATATTTAGATGAATTTTTAAGTGCCGTCTTGGTGGCAAAGCGTTTTAATAGAAGAGACAGCCCTTCTTTTGTCGCGTAGTCCAGCACTTTTTTAGCTACTGGAAGCAGTGCGCCTTCTAATAAAGCAAGTTTGGCATCATTTAATCCATATGCTTTGTTAATTTGAGAGAACAGCTTTAACATGACAGAAAGGTCAACGCTGATATCGACTCCCGGAACCGGGTTAATTCCATTTGCTGCTGCGATTGCTGCGTATTTCGTCACCAGCTTTTTGCATTCTTCTCTTTTTTGCTCTAAATGCTCTACTGTATACGCTTTCGCATATCGGATATACTTTTCTTTCTTCGCAGGCTCAAGAGATTCCTGAATAGCGTCCTGCAAAGAATCAAAACCAGTAGAAGTTCGGCAGCTCGTAAAGTATACATTTTGCCTCGATCCCACCTGCTTTTCTACATCATCGATAATATCCTGCTTTAATTCTTCAAGTGTTTTTCCGTCTTCCCATAGCTGATCGCTCATGTTGCGGACAAACAAGCACACTTTCCCGCTTTCCTGCAGCTCTTTAAAAAAGCGCGTATCTGCTTCATGGAATTTTCCAGAGAACACACAGAGAAACAAATCAAATTCTTTTGGATTAAACTGGCTCATCCATTCGTTCGGTGGGAACTTGCTTGTCCCATAGCCCGGCAAATCCACCAGCAGCAAGCCTTCATACGGAATAAAATCAGCTTCTGTTGTCACATCGGTAGACGCTCCCGTTTTGGCTACCCGTTCACCGACCAGCTTATTGATAATGGAGGATTTACCTGCTCCTGGCTGGCCAAACAGGGCAATTTTCAGCGGCTCGCTGTTTTCTTCCTCTATTTGTTTTTTAATTTTTTCAATATCATCATAAATCGACATGTCCTTCACCTCATATGTATCGTTAAGCAATATTCTACCATACATTGCATCCTCCATTATAAAAGATCAAAACAAAAAGCTTTACGTTAAAGTCGCCCTTTTTCCCATTCAGAAAAAGCCGGGTCTCTAAAACGTAAAGCTCGTCTCTAGTACAATACTTTATTTCATTTTAAAACCTAGTTCACTCTGCCTTAATGGCCGATCAGCACAAAATTAATAATAAAAGCGGCACTCACCACATACATCATCCAGTGAACTTCTTTCGTTCGGCCTGTTACAAGCTTTAATACAGTGTAAGAAACAAAGCCGAATGCCAGTCCTTCTGCAATGCTGTACGTTAAAGGCATTAAAATCAGCGTTAAGAAAGCCGGTACAGATTCTGTGAAATCATCAAAGTTGATTTTTTTGATCTCGCTCAGCATCATTGAGCCAATTATAATCAACACAGACGCTGTTGCTGAATTCGGGATAAAGTGAATAAGCGGAGCCAAAAACAGTGTAAAACCAAATAAAACAGCTGCTGTTACAGCTTTTAATCCTGTTTTCCCGCCTTCTACAATACCCGTGGCATTTTCAACATACGTGTTTAGAGCAGTGCTCCCGAAGACAGCACTGGCCATCGTTCCAATGGAATCTGCCGTTAAAGCGCGGTTTAAGCCGGGTACTTTTCCGTTTTCGTCCGCCAGTCCCGCTTTTTTTGTTAAACCGATCAAAGTCGCCAGCGTATCAAACAGCTCCACAATGGTAAAAGAAAACACAACCGAAAAAAGGCCGTACGCAATTGCGCCTTTTAAATCAAGCTGCAGGAACGTATCCGAAATGCTGGGCGGCGTTAATGAAAAGACGTCATTCCATTTTTGCGGAATCTCCTGAGCTCCCACCAGCATGGCTAAAAACGTTGTAGCGAAAATGCTGATAATCAATGCTCCTTTTATCCGCTTCGCCATTAACACGGCACACAATACGAGCCCGAACAAAGCCAGCAGCGGGCCTGGCTGGGAAAGATCGCCGAGGGAGACAAATGTGGACTCATTCGCCACAACTAATCCAGCATTTTTAAATCCAACAAACGCAATAAACAATCCAATACCTGCCGTAATTGCCGCTTTTAAACCTTCTGGAATCGCAATAATAATTTTTTCGCGAATACCTGTAACCGTCAGCAGAAAAAAGACAATACCTGAAATAAAAACAGCTCCCAGCGCTGTTTGCCAGGAAAGCCCCTGCCCCAGCACAACCGAATAAGTAAAAAAGGCATTGAGTCCCATGCCCGGCCCTAAAACAATTGGAAAGTTTGCCCACAGACCCATGAGGAGTGTGGCAAACATAACCGCATAAATGGTCGCTCCCAGTGCAGCTTCTACCGGCATGCCTGCATCTCCTAAAATAATAGGATTGATCAGGATAATATAGCTGACGGTCATAAATGTCGTCAAACCGGCTAACATTTCCCTTTTTACGCTCGTATTGCGCTCGGACAATTTAAAAAACCTGTCTAAAAACAAATATAGTGAACGCACAGGGGGCTTTTCCTGTTTTCGCGCGTTTAAGTTACTCATTTTTTCAGCTCCTTCATCGTTAATCAAAAAAAATAAGCTGCAAAAAATATGCCGACTAAGCATATCTTCTGTAGCTTGGAAATGCCGGTTTTGCTAGCGGGGTAATAAAGGTGAGGATTTCAATATGGGTCATTATACGGCTATAAGATTTATTTAACAAGGGAGGAGGAGCACTTTTTATAATTAAAAAATTAACATGCAGACGTTTGGTTTCGAACTTGTGCGTTTATTTCATCAGCTCCTGCGAAAAACGATAATTATTTTAACGGAACTTTAAATCCTTCTTTCCCACTTGTTCAATTAAAAAAGCCGTTTCCCAAGTTAGAGAATCGACTTTGAAAAAATTTTTCCATTAGACTTCTCTGAGGCTAATGGGCTTTTATCACAAGCAGCGTATCTTTAACTTGTGCTGGTGCAGATTCTAAGGCATAGCCGGTCCAATACACCTTTACCTTCTGCCCTTTTTGGAAGTCTGTATCAAAAGTTCTATTAATCAAAGGGATATCATAATACGTTCCCTGTGATTGAATATTCTTATCTTCTAAAGCAGCTATAATTTCTTTTTCTGTTTTCCCTTCCATTTCAGTATCACTCATTGGAACAATCAAAACCCTGGAACCCTCTGCTGATAAAACATACCCCTCACTCACTCTTTGATTAAAAAACCAAATCATCAAAATAATAAAAAGTAAGGCAGCTGCTCCAACAACTGCTTTTTTCACTTACTCTCCCCCTTTTTGTCTTTTTTCCATATTCGCTGCCGTTCAGTTATCCATATTTATTATTCATCTTTTTCTCATAAAGAAAACAAGACATCTATAACGTCTTGCTTTCATTTAATCTATTCTTCCAGCACTTTAATTTCAACGGCTGTTCCTTGTGCAGGATCAGAAAATATTAAATCAGCATCATGGGTAACTTGTACTTTTTGACCGGTCTTTAATGCAGCTGTTTCAGTTTGGTCGATAGCTTTTATATCAAATATAATGCCGCTCTTTTTATCATCTGGCTTCGAAGTCACCCAGATAGTCGCGGAATCTTTATTTTGAATGTACCCGGTGAACGTAGAGACTTCGTCATTTGAAGTAGCTTCTTCTGATTTCCGTATCACTTCCACTTTTTCCGCTGGTAGTGTGAGAATGGCAGGCTCGTTATGGGGTTTAGCATTATCCCACCAGACCTTCACTTCATTACCTTTTTTTATTCCATCAAAGATATTTTTTTCAGTTACAAACCAAATGACATTCTCAGATTCTGTGCTTTTAACAATCTCTTTATAGCTTGTATTTAAGGCATCCTTCTGCGTAATACCTTTTACCACTAATAGCTTTTCTCTTCCATTATCCTCAGTTTCTTTTGCTATAGCATGACCTTGAAACTCTTCTAATGATTGTGTAGTCGTATCGGTTGAGCTCACATCTTTTTCACCCGAACAACCTGCCAGTATTGTGAAAACAACTAATATAGTAATAAGCCATTTACTTTTCAAGTTTCAACCCTCCTTTTTCTAGTGTTAAACCATATAATCCACAATTCAAAAGGAACATGTTTACAATGGATATGGTAACACCTCATGTAAAAAAGAACCAATTATTTTTTGGTTCTTTGTTTTTTCGTGTTGAATTAACCCTGCAACTCGTTTATTTTATCCAGTCTGTTTCCTAGGCTTAATTAAATAATGCCTTTAATTTTAAGGAAAGGGTTTCTCCTCACCAAACAGTCAGGCTCGCTCTTGTATCATTTTCATCCATTATATATTCCACATTTTTAAATCTGCGATCGGTGGCATGGTCATATAATAATTCGAGGTCTTTCTTATTTTTGCAATATATTGTGACATAACTGCAATCAACTACTAACAGAACAAGCTCACACTTGCTTTTTAAAAACTCTTCATAGGTATCAATTGTTGAGAATTCACCATTTGGATAGGCCTTTAAGTCAGCGAAAATCATATAATATGTATGATCTTCTAATAACCTTTTGATCTTCACCCCGCCAATGATACCCTTACCTTCTGGAAAAAGCTCTTTCAGCTGTCCATTCTCCATCCTGTATAACTCACCACTGCCAATTCGCCAGGCAAAAACGGTAATGTCGATTGGCTTTAGCACGTCTCCAAGCAAGCTTCCGTATTCGTTTGGGATATCAAAACTAACGCCCCTTCTCATAACCTCACCTCCCTGAAGATTATTGTGCAGCTAAGCATCCACGTTCATTAAAGAACGTACGAGCATCTCAAATCATGGTGTGCTTGAAATTTGGGCCTTCTTCCCTTTTTTTGATCATTACGTTTTCATCTAGCCCATTACATACGGCAAAATAGCCATCGCTCAAATGGAAACCAATACCTGCTAGATAAAAGCCAGCGTCGTTTGTTTCACTTCTTTCTATTATTTCAATCTCCATCACCTTTTTGCCTGCAATGAAATCCCATTCTGCTAATTTGTTCTTTTCCCATTGAAGCTTTAAATCTGATTCATACCAGGAAGGATTTTCGGAAATAAGGATTTGATTAAACGTAACAGCAAACTCGTCCGTTTTATATGCACATAATTCTAATTGGTCATCTTCTAAACTGATGATCACGGGGCAGTCATTAAACCATTCATTTTCAGTTTGTTCCCAAACCACCCATACTTCTTGTATATGTTTACCGATAAGCGCTTCGAGTTTCGTTCTGTGGTCTTCTAGGATATTGGATGGATTGGTATACATTTTAGGGTGGTAATGTTTAATTCCCAACATAAAGAGTTCTCCCTTCATCGTTGAATATTGATTTTGGCGCAGCCTGCTCCTCAAGTTTAACAGAAAACAAATAACAGTTTTCAGTGCTCCTTTCCTGTAAGCCGGTTATCGAAAAACCTCTTTTTCGATTAATTGTTGCTCAGCCAGAGAATAAGCTGTTTATTATATGGCGAACAACTGCGCAGCTTACTTGTATTTCGATTGGACCGAAATTATCTAAACCTAAGCGGCTTTTTCATCTTTAACAGCTGGATAGTCTTTGAAGAGGAGTCCTTACTCAAAGACAATAAAACAATCATGGCAATAATACACATGGCTCCTGCCCATTGAAAAACCCCAAAGGGTTCTTTGAGCCAGAAGACTGTTGTTAGGACAGCCGCCAGCGGTTCTATGCTACCAAAAAGGCTTGATTCTTTAGGCGACAGACTTTGTAAACTTTCGATATAAAACCAAAAAGCAATCATTGTACCAAATACGATAACGAAAACTAAATATACATAAGCCTCTAATGTTAAGCTTTTAAAGTCCATTTGCAAAGGTGCATGGATAAAACTTAAGGCAAAACCGCCAATCGCCATAGCCCAGCCAACAACGACAAGAGAATCATATTGCTTCAGTAAAGGAACAGCGTAAAGCGTATAAAAGGCTAATGCGATTCCAGACAATACACCCCAAACCACTGCAAGTATCGGTACAGATAATTGAGAAATTGAGCCGTCGGTTAATAAAAAAAAGCAGCCTGCTAAAGCAAGCGAGACGGTTATGAAATCCTTTCTTGTAAAAACGGATTGTTTGCGTAAGATGGAATACAGAATAATCATGACAGGTGCTAAATATTGCAATAGCGTTGCGACAGCCGCATTTCCGTGTTTGATGGATGCCATATATGTATATTGAACTGCAAGCATACCCATTAATCCAAAGATTATCAGTGGAACAGCAGTTCTTTTCTTTTTCCATACACCAAGTATCTGAGAAGAGTCTTTCCTAAAAAATTGAACGGCCAGGAGTAAAAAACCTGCTATAAGCAATCGGACCGTTACAAGCCAATTTATATCAATAGCGTATTGGTCAAAAAGCTTTTGTGCGACGGTTCCCCCAATACCCCAAAAAGTCGCTCCCGTCATAACAAGAAATAATCCTTTTTTTCTATTCATGCTTGGCTCTCCACCTTCAACTACAAAAATAATATTATAATATTGTCATAATA
>NZ_JAKGCR010000023.1 GCF_022668875.1 Domibacillus sp. PGB-M46
ATATTTAATAATCTACTTTTTATTTAATTATATCATTTTTAATAAAATCATTTTTTTGTTTTTGCTAACTTAGTGAAAAAAATAGTCCCTTTGTTTTAACTGTTATAAATAATTAAAAATATATATGATAAATATTTAAATTAAAATAATTAAATAACATTTGATTATTTAAAATGATAAATAAATATTGATTATTAATATACAGAAAAAATAATATATATTTAATTTTTGAAATAAGGAAAGAATAATAACAACATATACTTTAGTTAAAAAAAGAAGGAATAAAGAAAAGAAGCGAATTGAATGAGGAAATGATTTCTTTCTTGAATATTCCATCATCCGGAATGAGAAAAAGGATAAAACAGCATCCAGTCGGGAAAGTGCTCTTTTCGCATAGCTGTGGCAGTTTGCGGATTTTTCTATAAGAAATGTTGATGAACCGATTGGGGAAGCAGCATCACTTATCGATCCAGGAAGTTTTACCGGAAATAATCAGTGATGTGGATTATCGCATATTGTTTGCGTAAACCTGTACGGAAATTCGCTTAACTAAAAAAAACAGCCAGGCGGGAACCTGACTGCGAAATGGTGTCGTAGGAGTTAGGATATTTTAAGCGGACAGTAACAGTATGAACGAAAGAAAATTCCTTTATACCCTGAACATATTGAAATGTATGGGCTAGCACACAAATCAGCAATTGACCGATAAGACGGGCTTAGAAGTTAGTTAATGGGAAAGCCACCGATTCTAATAAGAAGCCAATAATATACGACCATAACTAAAATGATTACAATACCTGTGATTGCATTAAAAAGTTTTTCGTTGCGCTGTTTTTTTTGCATGAAACCTTCCTCCTTATTAATTTCTTATAGTTTTTCCAACTGCCTAGAGTTGATGTGAAGAAATTTTATGACGACCATTCTTTTCATTCGGAAGTACACGAACAGGTTTAGCTCAGTAAACAGTACGTCTGTGAACGCCTCCAACTAATTGCTGCGCACTTTGATGGAGCATCTCTGCCAGAGAAATAAAAAATATGCTCTGACTTCATTGATTTTCCTGCTTCACCGATATCCGCCCTATCTTCCGAACAGGGTCTTACACCATCTCCACAGGCGTTGTTTTATACTGTTCGGGCGGGACTTTGACTTACAGTTTACAGTTGTAAAGGATTATATTACCGGAATGAACCCTATCTGGATCAGCCCGGCTTTTTCAATGTTCGAGGCGGCATTATAGTCACGGTCCAGCACAAGGCCGCAATCCGGACAGACATGCGTTCGAACGGAAAGAGATTTTTTCACTCTTTTTCCACAGTTCGAACAGTCCTGGGTGGTGAAATGCGGCTTCACTTTAACCAGCTGGCCGGAATCGCGCTCGCATTTATACACCAGAAACTGACGGAACATTCCACACCCTGTATCATGTATTGATTTAGACAGTTTCCGGTTTTTCACCAGATTGTGGATATTCAGATCCTCTACACAAATGACGCTGTAGGTGTTTGTAAGGCGGAACAAATGGGCAAGCGCAGCACGAAACCTGGATATGCAGTGCTCAATCTGCCGGCAGTCTATTCCCTCACTTATCAAACGATGGATTTGCTTTATCAGCAGGTGCCAGTGGCCAATATGTACATGGAGCGGTTAAAGGGTCGATGGGTCATTCATATGAAAGATGCCCGGTTAAATGGTGTTTCGGTTGAATTAGCGGACTTTATTAAAGATTCGGCTAAACAAGGGCGTGTGCGGTATGTACCGGAATATGAGGCACTCAGCATTGAATCGGAGGAGGAATCTGCTGTCGGTTTTCCTGTCCGTGGATATTAAGGACTGGCTGCGAAAGAAAAGAGGACAGGTAAGAGTATGCAGGATATTGCAGCGGAAATCCTTGAAGAAGTGTATAAACGCGAGCAAGGTCAAATCGGAAATAAAATCAATCATCAAGAGTTCAAACAAAATTAGAGCTGACTTATTTATGTCAATTCTTTTATTTCCGTGATTGTAATTGCCTGGTTCTTGCTTTAATTAAGCGCTCTATATTTAATTAAGCTTTCTACAGAAGAGTTATGCGCTGTATTCTTATATTTTGTGAACGATGTTGATGTTATGTGTATTTGAATTTAACAAATAGTGTGAGAATAATTTTATATTCACAAATGATAATCAATGAGACACTGATTTTGAGCAATATCTTGAGGCACAAAAAACATAGGAATTTAGACTAAAGTCGGATGTTTGCAAACCCATCTCAAAAAAGATTTTTTTGAAATTGATAAGGGAGCAAAAAGGTAACTTTCAGAAAATCTGAAGACTACCTTTTATGTTAAAGAAACAAAAACTTAAACAAAGCGCTCAAATAGGATTGCTGCTACTCTTTACATTCAAAATAGTTTTGTATTTGTGAATCCATTAAAGCCATTAGTTCCTCAATTTCCTTTTCTTTTCTTCTAGTGTTTTTCTTTTGTACGCCCTCTTTTATACCACCTTTGTTTTTCTTTCGGATCTATTAAAACCCAGGGTCGATAAAAGTTCTACTTGTACGGAAATACCCTGTATAAGCGAATTATTTATTTAAAAAACCTTGTTATCTTTCGGAAAAAACTATATTTTAAACATAAGACACGCGGAGAATAGGAGTTACATTAGCATGAATTATTTTAATTTTTCTATTTATCAATTCTCAGTATTCGGAATTATCTTTACAATCGATTATTACAATGAAGGATCAATATACAGACCATCTGGCTACTCTGATTTACTCATCGTAAGCATACCTATCCTTTTCCTTCTTACAGCTTTCATTTTAATTAGTAGTCTGTATAGTTATTCGAATCCTACCGGGTTGAAAAATAAAAGCCTGCTCTTTATCTTGATCTTTGTGTTATCGTGTTTGCTTGCAGGGATAATTACCGGAGACGCCAATCATTTTTTATATTCCAATTCTTGATTATTAGAAAAAAGGGCAGTAATCTGATTTTGTTTCTGTTTTTCCAAAGACCCCACTTCTTTTAAATCATCGTTCCAATCCTTATTTTTAGGTACCTCTATTTTCAACATTTCATCACCTAGAATCTGCTCCCGCTTTTTCAAAAGTATCATTACGCTCATTGCACTCTAAGATCGTTTCTTTAATAACAGCCGTTAATATTTGGTCTTTTAAGCCCGACATAGATAGAAGTCGGATATGGTTGGGATCTATCATATCATAATAAGAAACGCGATCAATCTGGCTTTCAAACAGCGCGACTTTATTTGGCTGACCTAAATCTAACTTGAATCCGCCATCTGATTTACTGCTAGCCATGATTTGTTTGAAAGACCCACGCTTTTTTTTCATTTTACTTCTTCCTTGACGGTCAGCCCCGACTACCTTTTCATCTTTATCTTCCGTTTGAAAATCTTAAAAATGTATTCTAATGTTTGTGAGGGTGCTTTAATTGCCATGAAATGATAAAATTAACTGAGATGCACAAATTGAAAGAATTGAAAGAAGGAATGATATTGTCAGATTTCACCATAAATAAAGCTGGTGCCAAAATTTATAAAGATACTGGAAAACATAAAATGCTTGAATTGCCCGTGCTATCCAACATTGAAGAACAAGGTGCTATTCATGAAGTTCTTTCTGTAGGATTTTTAGGTGGTCAATTAGGTGATAAAAGAGAGATCATAGCGAATATCAAAGCGTTGAGCGGATATTCTGTAGCATATCGTTTACCAGAAGGTTTGCGTGGATGGGCTGAAAAATCCATGATAATGAAGCTGCAAGGCATTGATCTTTTTCCTGACAAAGTTGAGTTTGGCATATTAAACAACAAACCATTTGCAGATATCATATAAAAAGCTGAGGAATTGTAGCCCTGACTTTTTGTAGTCAACTAACTACATGTAGTCAGTTCCAAAGCGCAATAAAGAACAAAAAGACAAGTCCAGTAATATATAATAATATTGTGTCAATCATAGCTAAGACCCCTTTATAGTTTTTTCCAAACTATACACTAACTGGAATATTTGTAAACATCAACACAAAAAGAAGTGCGGCTCATAGCTGCACTTCTTTTTATTTATTGCTAAAAGCAAACCCGATTTTCTTATCCTCAATCTTCAATTTAGCTTCAAAGATTTCTTTGTTTTAGATGATTTAAAGCCTTTTATGACAGGAGTTATCCCTTTTTCTAGCAAGTCTTTAATGTTTTTATCCGTTAATTTCTTGGAAGCAATGGTTTTTTCGATAGAAAACGTACAGCCATTTGAGTATTCAGAGTAGCGAATCAATGTTTTCAGGTCTACCATGCGCCCTTTTTTACAAACTGGACATACAATAACTGAATTGTGTTTGCTGCTGTTCCACAGCCTTTTGAATCGTCGAGCTATCCATTTTTCCGGGTATCGTTTCAAACAAATTCTGCACGAATTTTTTAATGCTCTGGATAAAAGTACTGGATAAACCAGATCCTTCCCCGATCTTTCTTAAACAGGATTCCCATTTTGCGGTCATAGAAGGACTCGATAACAAAGTCCCTTGAATCGCTTCACACAGAATTTCGACTTTTTCGTGCTGAATACAATGTTTTTCTTACCTTCCAGATAGCCGTTCTTTTTAACCGTTTCGATAATTCCAGATCGAGTTGCTTCAGTGCCGATCCCTCTACCTCTTTTAAAATCTCACTATCCGCTTCATCATCGACCATTTTTCCAGCCGTTTTCATGAGATTGATTAGACTGCCTTCTGTAAACGGCTTGGGAGGGCTTGTCTTCCCTTCTTTGCTTTAGGATGCTACATTTTCAATCTTTAAAAATGCTTGGCAGCACGTTATTTGAAGCCGTTTTTTCGCCTTCGCCCTCTTTTTGGTGAGAAAATGGATTTTTCCACCCCTTTTCAAGTTCTATTTTTCCAATTATCTCAAACTCTATGCCTTTTACTACCGTTGTAACTTTCGTTTCCTCATACCGGTAATCTTTATGGAACATTGCCAGCGCATTCCACACCACTTCATCATAAATATTCTTTTTTTCTGGTGACAGGCTATTCATTTGCTAACAAAGGGACTACTTTGCATTACTTATTATATATATCTAATTTTTTATATGATAAATTTTTAAATTAAATAGTAAAATTGTGTTTATATATATAAAATGATAAAATTATATTAATCATTAAAATACAGAACAAAAAATACATATTTAATTTTTAGAATAAGCAAATAAAAACATCAACATACACATGCGTTACGAAACAAAAAAAGATAATAAAAAAAGCGAATTGAATGATAAAAAGGATTTTTCCTTGAATGTTCCAATTTCAGGAATGAGAAAAAGGTGAAGTAGCATCCATTTGTCAAAGCTTTCTTTTCAGAGGGCTGCCGACAGTTTGTGGATTTTTCTCTGTAGGGATGATTGGCGTACTGTTTTGGAGAGGAACATCATTTCACAATGAAAGAAGTAATACTGGAAATGATCAGTAATGTGGATGACCGCATGTTGTTTGTGTAAACCTTTGTGAAGTCACACATAACTAAAAAACAGCCAGGGGGCGACCTGACTGCAAAAATGGTTTCGTCGTAGGAGTTAGGATGTTTGAGCGAAACAGTAACAGTATGAACCAAAATAAAACCTGCTATACCCATAACATACCGAATCGCGTAAGGATACGTACATAGATATTTTTCAAAGGATGGATAAAAACCATGCAAATTAACCAGGAGAAATACTACTCAACAAAGGAAGTCGCAGAGATGATTGGCCGCTCTGTTTCTACGGTCCATGCGTATGTCCAGGAAGGGAAGCTAAAAGCTGTGGAGGATCCGTGGGGTGGCCATCAAGGACTTCTTTTTTCTAAAAACGAAATTGAACGGCTGATTGAAATCATGCCGAAAACGCCGGAAGGCTTAACCTTAAACCAAGCGGCGGAGTACCTGCAGACAAACCGAAATTTCATTACTGCCTATATTAAAGAAGGAATTCTCCCTGCTTCTGAGGGACAAGTGAAAGGGCGCACCATTCCCCTTATTATAAAAAGCGACTTAAAAGAATTCAGTGAGCTGCACGAAAAGAGAATTTGGGAAGACCGGCTTTCCCAGCGGCAATACTACAATAAAAAAGCAAAAGAAGCGGTATATCAGCGCTTTTCTTCCCCTTCCATTCCAGAAGCAAGACTTATGCGCAAAGGTTTAGGGGACTGGCACTTTATCGTGCCGGGAACCGACGAGACATTCAGCTACATGGAAGGAATCTACACACATAGGTTGACACCCGACTATTCCATTGAAATGGGAAAGCGCAGCACAAAGCCAGGATACGCGGTGCTCAATCTGCCAGCAGCCTATTCCCTTACCTATCAAGTGATGGATCTGCTTTACCAGCAGGTTCCGGTGGCTAATCTGTATATGGAGCGCTTAAATGATCGATGGGTCACTCATATGAAAGATGCCCGGTTAAATGGTGTTCACGTTGAATTAGCTGACTTTATTAAACGTTCGGCTAAACAAGGGCGCGTGCGTTATGTTCCTGAATACGAGGCACTCAGCATTGAATCGGAGGAGGAGTTGTTGTCGGTTTCCCTTTCAGTCGATATTAAGGACTGGCTGCGCAAAAAAGGTGAACAGACAGGCAAGAGCATGCAGGATATTGCAGCAGAAATCCTTGAAGAAGTATATAAACGTGAACAGGACCAAAGCAGGGATAGTATCAATAATTTTCAGGCATTCAACTAGAATGATGACTGATTTCCCTAAGTTAGTTCTTTATTTTCACTTCCCATGGTTGTAATTATTTAGTTATTAAATAAGCGAAGAACCTGTTTTAAAAGCTATGTGGTCCCTTCCACATGGCTTCTTTGTGCTCTATACTAACTTAGGTTTCCCTAAAAAAGGTAACATTCTGCACCTCGTATTTAGAAACGCTTGGCAGCACGTTATTTGAAGCCGTTCTTTCTCCATCATCCTCTTTTTGGTGAGAAAACAGCTCTTTCCATCCTTTTTCAAGCTCTACTTTTCCGATTGTCTCAAATTCGATATCTTTCATTATCGTTATTTAAAGCTTTATTAGTTAGTTTGTTAGTAAATTATTTGAATTTTACACATAATGAATTACACACAAAAACATGTAGTTTATCCTACTGTAGAAGATCCATATATAGAGGAATTGTTCTTTATAAGAAGCAGCAAATATGATGTCACTACGACTGTTTTTGCTGCAAACAACGAAAATGAGAAAAGGATCTTCAGAAAAAACATCTTTTTAGAAAAGCATTGATCCTGACAAATCAAATATAGACCTCAACATCCTGGCTAAAAAATAAAAAGAATATATGCCTTTGAAAGCAGGAAAAAATTCAATCTATTTAGTATATGAATACATTCAAATACAAAATGATTTTCCCATTAGAATCACGCTGTTCGTTAACTTGCCTATCACACACATTTTGCAGACATTTTAAAAACAACAAAAGTGTACCTAATCAAAAGTATACTTTTGATTAGGTACACTTTTTCTCGCTAACTTGACGTTTTTTCTCTTGTTCAAGCATTGATTTAATACTTTTAATAGGCAGATTCTTTAATGAAAAAAGTCGCTGTCCCTATTGCAACCACTTGATTTTGATCATTAAAGATCTCAGATGTTCCTACAACCAAGGTTGTTCCTCTATGTGACACGGATGACTTAGCTAATAAAAATAATCCATTTGCTGGCTTTATGTAATTAATTTTTAATTCAACAGTCGAAGATCGCTGGTTCTCTTGTAATGTTGATCGAACAGCACTTCCGATAGAAATATCTATAAGAGAAGCTAATACCCCTCCATGAACATTTCCTGAAAAGTTGAAAAGATCGGGAAACAAATCAATTTTAACTTCTGCAGTTCCGCTAGAACTATAAATCTCTTTTATTTTAAGAAGGTTGCGGAAAGGATTACTTGGGTGTTCATTTACCATAGAATATTTCCTCCTTGCTTGATCTCACATAAGTGATTAAAAAGAGCAGCTAATAAATAGTCTGCTCTTTTGATTATAACGGTTCATAAAAATAAAAATTAATGAGAATTTGAATTTAAGCCAAACAAGCGGTCAAGTCCATAAATTTTCTCTATAATCAGGATAGGTATTAAACTTATAAGGATAACTACCGTTGACACTGCAGAAATTAGCGGGCTTAAATTTTGCTGGATATAGTTAAAAATCAACAAAGGCAATGTCATATTTTCCGCTGATACTAGGAATAGTGAAATTGTAACGTTGTCAAATGAAATTAAAAAAGAAAAAACAGTACCTGAAATTACGGCAGGACGGATCAGCGGAAATGTAACATCCCAAAATATTCTAATTGGTTTAGCCCCCATAATAGCAGCAGCTTTTTCTAAGTTATCATCAAATGTTGCCATTCCTGTTAAGACAAAACGGATTACATAAGGAATCGTGATCAGTATGTGTGCCAAAAGCAGTCCTGTAAATGATCCAGCTAAGCCTAGATAAGTAAAATAAACCAGTAATGCAATCCCAATAATTAAAGCTGGCAAAGCCAAAGGAGAGAGCAGCAGCGTATTAATTGTCTGTTTCCCTTTAAAGTTGTACTTGGCAATACAAAGTCCGGCCAATGTTCCGATAACAGTTGATAATATAGCTGTAACTATTGCTAACTGCAAGCTGAAAATGACAGCGCTTGTTAAGCCTGGCATGTCTAAAAGTCCTGTGTACCACTTTAGTGAAAGCCCCTCTGGTGGAAATGATACGAAATTTTCGGAAGTGAACGAACTTGGGACAATGACAAGAAAAGGAGCGATTGTAAACATTAAAATGAAAAATGTAATTACGCCGAGCCACGAAAAACGAAGTTTCATCATGATTTAAACACCACCTTGTATCGCTTCGTCTCGGTGACCTTTGTAAATGTAGAAACTAGGAAAATTGTCGTTCCTAACAGAATAAAAGATATTGCTGCTCCAAGCGGCCAATTTAGTGTAAACATAATCTGCTGATAAGTCAGCGCAGGCATGACCTTGACACTTGTTCCGCCGAGAAGGGTCGGTGTTACAAAAGCGCTCATAGATAAACTAAAAACAAGCACGATTCCAGAGTAAACTCCCGGCAGGCTTAATGGAAGAGTAATACTAATAAAATTTCTCACCTTGTTTGCACCCATTATCGCTCCCGCTTTATAAAGGGAAGGATTTATTGTATAGAGACTCGTTGCAATGGCCAGGATCATATAAGCGACGAATGAGTCAACTAGACCAATGACTGTGCCTAGTTCGTTGTACATTAATCGTAAGGGCTGATCAATGATTCCTGCTTCCAGAAGAATCGTGTTTATCATTCCTCTGTCATTTAAAATAATAGTCCAGCCGAAGTTTCTAATGACCACACTTACAAGATGGGGCAATAAAACGAGAAAGGTTACAATTGCTCTTATTTTTCCTTTTGATTGAGCCATAAACATAGCTACAGGATAACTTAAAATTAACGCACCTAAAACAGTAAATGTACTCAGTTTAATAGTCTGCCATAAAACTCCCCAATAAAAAGGTTCACTGAAAAATAATGCATAGTTCGCTAAAGTAAAATTACTTTGCTCATCAGTCAGGCTTTGAACAAGCATGAGCAACATCGGTATAAAAAATACCCCAATTAAAACGATTAATGCTGGTGTCAATAATAAGTAGACAACCCATTTAGAAAAAATAATATGTTCCAGCTTGCTTGGGGCCTTCAGTTTAAGTTGGGAAGTTTGTTCCAATGTTTACATCTCCCTTCTTATTAAAAGCTGGTTTTCAATGTTCCAGCAACATAATACATCTGCACCTTCAATCCATTCTTTTTGTGGCTGCTGGGTTCTGACCACTAAGTCGTGGTCTCCAATCGCCACATGGTATTCTGTAATAGAGCCAAGAAACGTTACTAATTTTATTTTCCCTTGGATACATGCCGTATCCAGAGAGTTATTGTGTTCTTTTCCTAAAAAAATGCTTTCAGGACGAATAAATAGATTTACGCTTTCTCCAACCTGAAATCTCGAGTCAGAAACAACCGTATTAAAAACAACTCCATCTTTTGAAAGAATTTGAATTTGGCTTCCATTAATTGATTTGATATTTCCTTCAAATTGATTAGTTTGACCAATGAATGTGTGGACAAATTCAGATTTTGGCTGGTTATAAATTTCATTAGGTGTACCAATCTGTTCAATATTTCCATGGCTCATAACAACGATTCTGTCTGACAAGGACAACGCTTCTTCTTGATCATGAGTGACAAAAATGGTAGTCACACCAAGTTGTTTGTGGAGCCGTTTTAATTCATCCCTTAGCTCGACCCGAAGTTTAGCATCAAGATTGCTTAATGGTTCATCTAACAGCAAGATAGAGGGTTCAGTAACTAATGCGCGCGCAATTGCAATACGCTGTCTTTGTCCCCCCGAGAGTTGATTTGGAAACCGGTCGTGTAAGTGTGGCAGCTGTACTAGCTCTAACACTTTCCTTACCCTTGACTCGATTTCGGCTTTTGGCTTTTTTCTTAGCTTTAATCCATACGCTACATTTTCAAATACCGTCATATGAGGAAATAAAGAGTAGGTTTGAAATACCATACCGAGTTCTCTTTTATAAGGGGGGATATTATTCATTCTTTTCCCCTTAATAAACAGCTCCCCTTCACTTGGATCCAAAAATCCGGCAAGCATGTTTAATGTTGTGGTTTTCCCGCACCCGGAAGGACCAAGAAATGAAATAAACTCCCCTTTCTTTACTTGTAAATTGAATCCCTTGACCACATCCTGCTTATTAAATTGCTTTTTTATATTCTTCAATTCCACATCATATTGCATCTTTACATCTC
This sequence comes from Domibacillus sp. PGB-M46, assembly GCF_022668875.1. GTDB lineage: Bacteria > Bacillota > Bacilli > Bacillales > Domibacillaceae > Domibacillus. The sequence goes on from NZ_JAKGCR010000023.1 coordinate 10,833, forward strand.
CTTCCCAATTAGAGGTGTAATTTCCTGATTGAATTGTTCAAGCCATTTTGGAAATTCTTCAGAGATCACTTTATTATCAAAATCTTTTACATTGCTCTTATCAAATTCCAGCATCTCAGCTGTCTCTTTAGAAACTTCTACATCAATGACTGGATTAAGGTAAAGATCTTCTGCCAATGATTTTTGAACTTCTTCGCTTAACATAAAATTAATAAATTCTTTCGCTGCATTTGGGCTTTTAGCTCCTTCCACTACAGTTGCAATTCCTGAATTCGAGACGTAAACCCCCTCTTCAGGAACGATAAACTCAAGTGGAAGATTCCCTTCTTCCCGGTAAGTGTGATGACGATTCAACGCCCAAACTGTATAGGCTGCAGATTCTTCTTGTAAAGCTTGATTAATAAAACTTTGATTCTTATAAAAGGTAGGCTGGTTTGAGGCAATCTGTTCTAACTTTTTAAATCCTGGCTGGATATTGCTTTCCGATCCTCCATTTGCGTAAGCAAGCATGATAAGAGCTGTGCGCCCAAAGCTGCCTGATGGATCTTGGAGAGCAACTCTTCCTTTTAATTCTGGTGAGGCTAAGTCATTCCATGACTTTAAAACTGGGAGACCTTCTTTTTCAACTAACTCTCTGTTATATGAGACCACGTGAGGAGAATAAAAAATAGGAACACCACTGTTTTCAGGTATATCTGCTTTATGGACAATGTTATTCATATTTGGAATATCTTTTTGAGGGATGGGCGCCCATACTTTATTGTTGTGTCCATCAATCTGTGAATTAACTTCAAGAATTGCTATATCTATTTGGGGGGCGTTTTTTTGGGCTTTTACTTTAGCTACTGTTTCGGCACCATTACCAGGAATATACGTAATTTTCATACCGGGATGCTTTTCTTTGAATGCTTTAAATATTTTTTCATTCATTAAATCTGTCATGTCTTGATTACCAGCGACAACCAGCTCTTCTTCAATACCGCCTTCACCGACCGCTTTCTCCTCTTCTTTACATCCTACTAACAATAGAGAAGCCATTATAAGCATAAATACATGCAAGTAGATTTTTTTCATGTAAACATTCCCCCTTATTTGGAAGTAATTAAAGCTAAATAACTAACCCTAAAATTACTTAAAGATATGTTAGCGTTTTCATTTGTAAATAAATATAACCCTCCTATCTAAATTAACTATTTGCCTACACTTGTAGAAAAAGCACCTGCAAACAAATCATTTTTCCGATAATCGGATTATAAATCCGATAATTAGATATTATCATTGTTATCAAAATATTTCAATAACTATAATTGAAAATTTCTAAATAAAATAGTTTTTAAAATACATATAACGATTGCGGTATATGCAAATTGAAATCCTTTACATGGAAGTCTATAATTCAATATAAAGAGTAGAGCAACGAGGTTTGACATACCGAATTACTATTAAAATGGCTGGAGGAAAATATTTTTATGGCAGATAAATCAACGTCTCAAACCTTGAGAAGAGGTTTGATGGTACTTGACCTTTTTCATGGAAACAATCGAGAGTACAGTGTAAAAGAACTTACAGATAAAATGAATATTTCATCAACCGTCACTTTCAGGCTGGTTAATACTCTTGTAGAAAGCGGTTATTTAACTAAAAATAGTTCCAACGGAAAATATAGATTAGGATTAAATGCATATAAACTAGGATTGTACGCTAATCCAAATCCAAAACTACAGCAAGTTGCCTTGCCCTTTCTTGAAAAGATCTCTTTGGCGACCAAAGAAACTGTCAGCCTGAATGTGGTTGACCCTCTCACTTTAGAGGGTGTTTGTATTGCATCTATTGAGAGTCCCCATGATATTAAATTCTCCTGGCCAGTGGGTTTAAGTAAGCCCGTGTATCGCGGTGCTTCAAGAAAAATCCTACTAGCTTTTATGGAACCTTCACAGCAGGAACAAGTTTTCCAGAGAGCAATTTCGGAAGGATTTACTGATATTGACCAATTAAAAGCTGATTTAATGGAAATAAAAGAAAATGGCTTTGCCTACACAGAAGGAGAAGTAAATGAGGGAGCCTTAAACGTTTCAGCACCTGTTCTTTCGAATGATGGATTAATTCTTGCTGGTGTATCTATACATTGTCCGGTTTATCGTAAGAATGAACAAACAGTGCCAACCTTCTCAAGACTTACAATGGACGCTGCTAAAGAAATTGGGGATATTATGGAAAGAAATCTTTAATAGACTAAAAAAGAAGCTATGAATCTAATTCATAGCTTCTTTTCTTAAAGTATGATGTTCAAAAAACGTTATTTTCAACTCAAAATGGCTCCAGTAGACCAAGCAAGCACTATTAGAACAAAGCAGGTGAGCAGTGACCACTTAAATGCAAAGCGTACATATTCTGCAATGTTCAGCTTTAGCATACTTATTAATAGAATAGTGGCAGGTACCAAAGGAAGTAAGAAATGAGCGGATTGTGTTAGCACAGCTACCCTGACAATTTCTATCGGCTCAATCCCATAAGCTACTGCTGTATTTGCAAAGATTGGAACAACTCCAAAATAAAACGCATCATTAGACATAACAAAAGTAAAAGGAATGCTGACAAGACCTATAATCAGAGGAAAGAAACTTCCCCAGGACTCAGGAATTATAGACACCAGATGGCCGGCAATAGAGTCTACCATACCAGTGCCAGATAAAATGCCTGTAAAAGCGCCTCCAGCAAAAACAACCAACAAAACCATTAAAGCATTAGCACCATGGTCTTTAATCCGTTCTTTTTGCTGCTCAATTGTAGGGTAATTAATGAGCATTGCAACAACAACTGCTACTAAAAAAAGAACAGCTGACTGTACAAGCCCAGAGATTAAAACACCCATAACAGCAAGAGTTAATCCTACATTTACCCATAACAATTTTGGACGCTTTATGGAACTGCCTTCCTCAATTGCAAGAGTAGCTGCATAGCCCGTTTTTCGAGTTGCGCCTTCATCTTCCTGTAAGTCGATAACGCCCAGCCGTTTTCTCTCTTTCTTTCCTAAAATAAAGGAAACAAAAATGACCCATATCGCTCCTCCTATTAACGTTGGAATAAGCGGAACGAAGAAATCAGTTTGTTCAAGTCCTAAGACAGATAATGCTCGAATTCCTGGGCCTCCCCACGGAGTAAGTCCGCAGACGACACTAAAGGATAGCATTGCGATCGTCGCTAAAACCAACGGGTTCATATTCAATCTATTATACAGAGGCAATAAAGAAGAAATAACAATAATAAAAGTTGTCGTTCCATCACCATCAAGTGCTACGGCAAGGGTCAAAATAGCAGTTCCTACAGCTACTTTCATCGGGTCTCCCTTAACCGTTTTTAAAATTTGATTAATCAGTGGGTCAAACATTCCAGCATCTATCATGATGCCAAAGAATAAAAGAGCAAACAAAATAAATGCAGCAGACGGCGCAACCAGTTTTATTCCATCAATCATCATAGTATCTACAGTTGAGCCAAATCCTGCAATAATAGCAAAAATCAGCGGAATAATCGTTAAAGCTGTAAAAGAAGACAACCTGCCTGACATAATAAAGTAAGTAAAGACACTTATCATTGTTAAACCTAGGATCGTTAACATTTTCATCCTCCTAATTGCTAAAACGCAAACCTATAGTTGGTAACGCTTTCAGGTTCTGGTAAAGAGAAATAGTGTTAAAACACTATTTCACCTTCTACGCTAAAAGCGGCGATCTGGCAGTATAGTTATAGATAATCAAAAAAACCTGAACCTGTTTTAACACCTAGTCTTCCTGATTTCACATATTTAGCCAACAGCGGGCATGGACGATATTTTTCTCCTAATGTTTGATGCAGATATTCCATATTGCGAAGTCTTGTATCTAATCCAACTAAATCAGCAAGCGCTAAAGGTCCCATTGGATGGTTCAAGCCTAGTTTCAACGCTTTATCAATATCTTCCACGGAGGCTACTCCCTCCATCAACATGTTCATGGCCTCATTTCCTATTAAACAATTCATTCTACTTGTAATGAATCCGGGAAACTCATTGACTTCAACGGTTTCTTTATTCATCTTTCTGCCAATCTCTCCAACATATCTCATTGTTTCATCAGAAGTATCCAAGCTTCGTACAATCTCGATCAGCTTCATTTTGTGAACTGGATTAAAGAAATGCATCGCAATGAATTTATCTGGCCTTGATGTGCTAGCGCCCATTTCTGTCGGACTCATTGTAGAAGTATTTGTCGCAAAAATGGTGTGGGGCGGACATAACTGGTCAACCTGCTGAAACAGCTTAATTTTCACATCCATAATCTCAAGAACAGCTTCAATCACGAGGTCCGCATCACCTACGCATTCCTGCATATCCTGAGAAAATGTTAAATTCTTAAGGCTTTTTTCGACATCTGCATGATCAATATAGCCTTTTTCCGCACTTTTGGCTAATTCTTGACGAATGTATTGTTCCGCCTGAGCCAATGACTCTTCCTTTATATCGTTTAATGAAACAGAAAATCCACTAAGTGCTGCTACATATGCAATGCCTCTCCCCATAGTACCAGAGCCAATGACTGCAATTTTAGTCATAATATTTCTCCTTTACACCTGTAAATTTTCGAAAATAGTTGTGATCCCTTGTCCTCCACCGATACACAAAGTGACTAATCCATACTTTTCGCCCCGGCGTTCCATTTCGTGTAATAGTTTTGTAGTCAAGATAGCACCTGTTGCTCCAATGGGGTGGCCAAGTGCAATGGCTCCGCCATTTACATTTACTTTTTCTACATTTAAATCCAACTCTTGAATGACGGCGAGAGCTTGAGCCGCAAACGCTTCATTTAATTCGATTAATCCTATATCATTCAATGAAAGGCCGCTCATTTTTAACGCTTTTTGTGTAGAGTATACAGGACCAATTCCCATGATTTCAGGACCAACCCCCACACTGGCTTGAGCTACTATTCTTGCTTTCGGAGTCAGCCCTTTTTCTTTAGCGGTAACTTCATTCATCATGAGTAAAACCGATGCTGCATCGTTTCTACCACTGGCATTCCCTGCTGTTACGGAACCATTATCTTTAAAAACCGGCTTCAACGAGGCAAGTTTTTCTAAACTTGTTTTTCTTGGATGTTCATCCTGATCAAATAAATAAGTTTGCTTTTTTTGTTTAACCGCATATGGCAGGATTTCTTGCTTAAAAACACCATTTTGAATTGCTTTATCTGCGAGTTCCTGACTTCTTAGAGCAAACTCATCCTGCGCAGTACGACTAATATTATATTGCTCGGCAAGAGTTTCTGCTGTTCCTCCCATTGTTAAATCTCCGTATGTTTCTACGGGCTGGGAACATGGCTGGCTTTCTGTATTCGGATCGAGCAGCAATCCATTGCCGGCACGGTAGCCGTATCGGGCATTGCGGATATAGTAAGGAGCTGTGCTCATACTTTCTGCTCCTCCGGCAATAACTGCTTCACTCAGTCCAAGCTTAATCTGCATATCTGCGTTATTAATGGCTTGCAGCCCTGAACCACATTGCCGGTGAATCGTGTACCCCGGCACTTGAACTGGCAGGCCCGCCCGCAGTAAAGAAAGACGGGCCAAGTTTGATGAATCTGCACTTTGCTTTGCCTGACCCAATATAACTTCATCTATAAGATCAGGTTCCACATTTGAGCGATGCAGAATTTCTTTTATAACAGACGAGGCTAGATGATCAACAAGCTCGTCTTTCAAAGTGCCTCCCAACTTTCCAATCGGTGTTCTTACAGAATCTATAATCACAGCCTTATGCATTCGACCTACTCCCTTGTAATTATTTATTAATACTTTTTTGATATAAAAATGGACATTACCCTTTATGATAACTCGGCTTCCGTTTCTCTAGAAAAGCATGCATCCCTTCCTGCTTTTCCTCAGAACCAAACGCAATAGTTTGTGCCATTTTTTCCAGCAGTAGTGCTGTATCCAGGTCAACATCCTGACCTTTATTAATGACCATTTTTGCTAATTTAACAGCCAGCGTTCCCTTCGATAATATGGAATTAATTAGTTCCTCGGCAGCTTCTTCTAATTTGTCACTGTCAACCGCTTGTGTAACGAGTCCTATGCGCATGGCTTCCGATCCATCAATCAGCTTTCCGGTCAAGATCATCTCAAGCGCTCGTCCTTTTCCGATCATCCTCGTTAAACGCTGAGTTCCTCCTGCTCCGGGAATAATAGCTAAGTTTAATTCCGGAAGACCAATCTTGGCGTGATTTGCAGCGATTCTTAAATCACAGGCAATAGCTAGTTCACAACCTCCGCCTAAAGCGTTTCCATTAATGATAGCAATTGTCACTTTACTTGATTGTTCAATTTTTCTATAGAGTGCTTGCATTCCTGGCATCAAATTTTCTAACATTGTTCTGTGATTTAATTCTTTTATATCTGCTCCTGCTACGAATGCACGTTCACCCGCCCCAGTAATTACAATAATACGTAAGTCTGGATTCGCTTCCAAATCATTAAAGGCTATATTCAGCTCATTTAATGTATCCTTATTTAACGCATTCCTTACTTCTTCTCTATCGATTGTAATGGTTGCTACATAATCTCTGATCTCGACCTTGATGTTTTGAAACACATCTCTCACCTTCTTCGTCTTTTTGATTACGCTCTGCAACTACCTATCTATATGAAAGATTCGTATAGTGTTATCTTCCTTTCCAAACAGGCTTTCTTTTTTCTAAGAACGCCTGCGCTCCTTCAAGACGGTCTTCACTTTCATATACATTTGGGCCAATATCTAGTTGAAGGGCTTGGAAAAGTGGCACATCCATCGTTTTCCAAATGGTTTCTTTTATACGTTGAACGGATAATGGCGCACATTCACAAATTTCGAGAGCAATTTCTTCTGCTTTTGCCATCAGCTGGTCTTGGTCAGCCAGCACATCATCTACCAGCCCAACCCTTAATGCTTCTTCGCTAGAAATTAATTTACCGGTATATAGCATTCTTGCTGCGTAGCTAGGCGAAATTAATTTTGGCAAAATGGTTGCACCAAAAGTAGCACCCATTCCCCTTTTTGCTTCTGGCATTCCTAAAAGAATCCCTGACCGTGCAAGGCGAATATCACTTGCGAGTGCAATTTCACATCCTGCTCCTACAGCTGCACCATTTAATGCTGTAATAACTGGCTTATACGTTTCTATGATGGCATTGAACAAACGTCCTCTCAGAGGCTTCTTCCTAAATGCCTCTGGATTCTCCTTTGACTCTTTTAAATCTCGTCCACTGCAAAATGCTTTTTCGCCATTGCCTGTAATGATAAGAACTCTCGCTTGTGGGTCCGTTTTATACTCTTCTAAATACTCCAGAAGTAAATCAGACATATCGGAGTTGATAGCATTTCGTTTCTCGGGACGGTTTAATGTTAGATAAGCAATTTCACCTTTTTTTTCATATTGAATGCAACTCATTTATTAACCCCTCCTTGTGAAATTTATCTTCCTGTGAATGTAGCTTTTCTTTTTTCCTTAAAAGCTGTTACCCCTTCTTTATGATCATCTGTCTCTTTTATAATGGCGTAATGAGAAGAAATTAGATCAAGAGCCGGCTCTAGCTCCATTGTTCTTGAATAACGAACGGCGCGCTTTGTCATCCGAATGGCTACTTGAGGACCTGCCGCGATCTGCTCAGCAAGCTGTAGTGTTTTTTCCAAAAATTCTTCTTGAGCATACGTATGATTGACAAGTCCTAAAGAAAGAGCTTCTTCTGAACTAATGAAATTTCCCGTCCATAATAATTCCAGTGCCTTTGCTTCGCCAACTATTTGCGGTAAGAAGAAAGCGCCACCATCTCCTGGCACAAGTCCTACCTTAACGTATCCTTCGCTTACTTTAGAATGGCTGACCATTGTGCGAATATCACACATTAAGGCCATATCAAGTCCGGCCCCTACTGCTGGCCCGTTAATTGCTGCAATCACCGGTTTATCAATTGTTTTTAGCGTCAAAGGGATTCGATGGATGTTTTCCCATAGCTTATTTTTATTATCCAGCGGCTTTTGATCCTGCTTCATTCCACCGACGTCACCGCCTGAACAAAAGGCATTACCGGCTCCTGTCACGACAATAACATGGACATCTTCATTTTGCTGAGCAGATTCAAGCGCTTTCACCCATGCTTCAATCATTTCCTTATTAAATGCATTTTTCTTGTCGGGACGATTTAGCGTAATGACTTGCACATTGTTTTCGATTTTCGTTATTATCGTTTCACTCATAAATGATTGATCTCCCTTAACTGATGTAATAATGGTTACTGTTTCATCGTCTCAATAGAACGGATGATGTTGTTATCACGCAGATGGTTTAGTTTTTCTTCGTTAAAGCCCAGTAATTCTTGAAGAACTTGATCAGTGTGCTGTCCAATCATTGGAGCAGGGATTACGTCTTCTAAGACGGAGTCAGATAATCGAATTGGTGAGCCTGGAACTTTAATTTTCCCTTCTTTTGGATGCACGATTTCTCGAATCATTCCACGCTGCTTTAAGTGCGGATCCTCAGCTACTTCATCAATTGATTGAACAGGGGCATGCGGTACATTGGCTTTGATTAGCATATCGGCAATGTCCATTTTCTTTTTACCAGAAGTCCAGCTGGTAACAATCTCATCAACAAGGTATGTGTTAGCAGAACGGTCAATGTTTGTCTGAAAACGTTCATCTTCAAGAAGCTCTTCTTTTTTCATTACTCTCAATAAAGACTGCCATTGTCTATCCGCTACGCACAAAATCGCGATATACCCATCTTCAGTTGGATAAACATTGTAAGGTGCTGTTGCCATACCGCTATGCTGATTACCTGTTCTTTGTGAAACTTTGCCGCCTTGACTATAATAAGCCCCTAATGCTGAGGCAAGGGTAGGATAAATCGCATCATGCATAGAAACCTCTACTAATTGGCCTTTTCCTGTTTTTTCTCTTTGATAAAGAGCTGTCGTAATCCCTCCAAACAAATGAATTCCACCAAGGAAATCGCATAAAGCTGGCCCTGCTTTTACTGGGGGTTTATCTGCAAATCCAGTCGTTGCCATAACACCGCCCATTGCCTGAATAGTCAAATCCATAGCTGGTCTGTCTGCATAAGGGCCATCTAACCCGTATCCTTTTCCTGTTGCATAGATAAGCTGCGGGTTAATCTTATTTAAAACGTCGTATCCTAGGCCAAGCCGGTCCATCGCCCCTAAAGAAAAGTTTTCAACCAATACATCTGCCTTTTTAACCAACTCTAAAAAAACAGCTTTTCCTTCTGGAGATTTAAGGTCCAACGAAATGCCAAGCTTGTTTGAATTTAGCATGAGTAATTCATGACAGTCTCCTTTTCTTCTTACACGAAGATTTTCTCCGTTTAAAGGCTCAACTTTGATTACTTTTGCACCTTGGAAAGCCAACATAAGTGAACAGTAAGGACCATTGTAAATCTGTCCTAAATCCAAAACAATAAGATCTTCTAATGCTTTTTTCATTTGCTGTTTCAACTCCCGTTGTTATGGTTTTGCATTCCGTATAGAAAATGCATGAATAATAGTGACTAACCAACTTTTATTCCGATTATCGGTTTTGTTTTCCGATTATCGTAATTATAACACAAATATTTTGACAATTCAATGAATGCTGAGAATTTTATGTAATGAATTTTGAGAAACCACACATTCAAGACACATTGAAAGACTAATTAGTGCATCGTAATTACCGGAACTTTTTGTTTTGCCGTTTATGATTAATTAAAAATTTATATTATAATTATTTTTAAAAAAATATATAATGTTGTTTTATAACTTCTAAAACGATAAAGTATTCTTGCCTATGAAAACTATGAAGCAACAAATCAGTAGTCAAAGTGACCTTTTCGGACGACCGCGGACAGTCCGAGAACTTGTTCCTATCAGAAAGTAGAAGTGTTTTGGGAAGGGGCATAAGGAAGTAATATTGGAATGGATTAGTGATACAGGTTACCGCATGGTATTTTCATAAGCCTCTGTGGAAGTTCGCAAAACATAAAAAAACAGCCAGGCGGGGACCTGACTGCAAGGATGATTTCGTCATAGGAGTTAGGGTTTTTTAAGCGGACAGTAACAGTATGAACCAAAGTCAATCCTGCTAAACCCACAACATACGAAATCGTGTAAGGATACATACATAGATATTTTTAAAAGGATGGATAAAAACCATGCAAACAAACCAAGAGAAATACTATTCAACCAAGGAAGTCGCAGACATGATTGGCCGCTCTGTTTCTACGGTCCATGCGTATGTCCAAGAAGGAAATCTAAAACCTGTGGGGGATCGGGGCTGATCCTATTTTTGAGACAGGGATCAAAACACCTTTAAGCAGCTAGCTGCCGGTACTTGACCGTCGGCTGGTTGTTTAGTTTCGCTTGGATACAGATATGGTTATAATAGTAAATTTACTCTTCGACAGTCTGTACTACGACGGCCGTCGTAGTGCTTTCCAAGTTGTCGAGGTAGAACGTTTCAGACTTTAGCGAGGCATGAAACGATTCGATCGGGGCATTATCAGCGGGCATCCCTTTACGGGACATACTCATGGCAGCCTTTTTCTTTAACTTTCTGTTGATACGCTTGAGACGTATAAACGGATCCCTGGTCACTGTGCAGAATGCATCCTTCCTGCAGAGGCAGAAGCTGCGATAGGGTATCTAGTACAAAATTGGTACCCTGGCAGTCTCTAGTAGAATAGGCAATGATTTCGCCATTGAATAAATCCTGAATGCTGGAAAAGTACATTGTTTTCTGCCCAAAAAGCAATTAGGGCGTGCCAATTTTTTGTTCAACAGCCTGCTTTGTTTTTTGTCCCGGCTCTTTCTCTTCCAGCGGTAATAAGTAGACCTTGCCAGGTTAAGATGCCGGCATATTTCCCTGATGGGCATGCTGGTTTTGAGTTCTTCTACTAATTCTACAGCTGCTTCCGGGACCACTTCCTCTCCAATTCTTCGCGCTTTTTTAGGACTTCAATCTGCTGTTTCAGATAGCGATTTTCTGTCTGTAGTTTCTCTGTTTCATTTTTATATTCAGGCCCTTTTTCGAAGGAATACTGCTTACCCATCGGCTGTTCAAATCGGTGAAGTTCACCTACTTTGTATCATTTCATCCATGTTTTAAAATGTGTATAGTTTCGAATATTTAATTCTTTCATCACCTCTTTAAGAGCCACTCCAGCTAGTCTCATCTGTACAGCTTTCATTTTTATTTCTGCTGGATAACTCACTCTCGTACCTATAAATAAAAACACCTCCAAGTTGGCTTTTTAGGTAATTACCTACCCGTTTTTCAACTTAAAGGTGTTTTTATTTGTCTCGCTCTATGGGGTCAGTCCCCCCGTAAAGAAGCGGATTTTTCATGTTTTTAAGCCGTTTTATGTGTCTTTTTCAGCCAGACGCTTTCCATTTGTTCAAGCGTTTTTCCTTTTGTTTCAGGGACGAACTTCCAGACAAAGAGAGCGGAAAGAACGCTCATCAGCCCATAGAAGCCATATGTTAAGCCGCCGCTGTACTCCATCATCATCGGATAAGTAGCAGAGATAAAATAGTTGGCGGCCCATTGGGCGGCTACGGCCAGAGCAACGGCCTGTCCGCGGATTTTGTTCGGGAAAATTTCGGAAATCAGCACCCAGCAGATCGGTCCCCACGACATCATGAAAGATGCCGTATAAATGATGATAAAAACGAGTGTACTGATACCGATTACATTTGCGAACGCCAGCCCTGACACACCGAACATGCCAACTGCCATACCGATTGAACCAACAATTAACAGCGGCTTCCGTCCCCATTTGTCGACGGTCAAAATGGCAATCAGGGTAAAGATAACGTTTACAAGACCCATTACAATCGTCTGCAGCATAGACGCATCCTTGGCCGCACCCATGCTTTCAAAAATACGGGGCGCGTAATACAGCGCAACGTTAATGCCGACAAACTGCTGGAAGACGGACAGCATTATGCCGATCACAATTAGCAGTTTCCCGTAGGCAAATAATTTTTCTGAAGTAGCGCGTGCAGTAACCGTCTGTTTAATCTCAGACATAATGGCGCTCGCTTCTCTGGCACCATTAATTTTCGTTAGGATAGACAGCGCTTTCTCATCCTGGTTTTGAAGAGCCAGATAGCGCGGTGTTTCCGGAACGAGAAACAATAAAACACCAAATAAAAGGGCTGGAACTGCTTCTGAAGCAAACATGTAGCGCCAGCCGATGTCATTAATCCATTCGGCTGTTTGTCCATTCGCAATGCCCCAGTTAATAAAGTACACAACCAGCATTCCAAAAATAATCATAAACTGATTAAAGGAAACAAGCCGTCCCCGGATTTCAGCGGGCACAATTTCACCGATATACATCGGGACAACCGCTGACGCCAGGCCGACACCAATTCCACCAATAATCCGGTATACGTTAAACATCATGAGTAAAGCGAAAGACGGTTCTCCTTTTGTAAAAAACAAAAATTCCGGGTAAGCAGAACCAAGTGCAGAAACAAGAAACAGGACGGCTGCGATAATAAGAGAATATTTCCGTCCGAATTTTGACGCAAAGTAGCCGGAGATCAGGCCGCCGATAATACAGCCGATTAAGGCGCTTGAAATAGTGGCGCCATGTGCAAGAGACCCGAGGCCAAGCGGCTTCACCAGATACTCTTCAATAGACTTGTCCGCTCCCGATATAACCGCTGTGTCATAACCGAAAAGCAGGCCGCCAATTGCTGCAACAAGCGTAATCGAAAAAATATAAAATAAATTTCGGTTTTCATTCATATGGGCCAAGACAAATTTGGATCATCGAAAAAAAATTATTAAAAACGCTTCCAAATTACTTATGTAAGAATCAAATCAATCAAGAAAGCTGAAGAGAAATTTCTTTTCGCATGATCAGCTGCAATTTGTCTTTTCCTCCTTTCTGTTTAACAGTGGTGTTGTAGTAAACGGAGTTAAAATCGTTATTCCGTTTACAATAAAAGTGTATCAGCTTCTCGTTAGTTTGTCTATTAGATAAACTAAGCTTTTTTAAAGCGAAGAAAAAATGCTAACTTAATATCCACAAAAAGCGAAAATGACCAATGCCATAACGATCATTACCTCTAATCCAGGTTACCTGCTACAAATGAAGCTGGTAATAGAACGGAAAGGGTTATCGGAAAGTGTCCGTCCCGTTCATATTGCGGACCTTTTGTTGGAGGCATGTAGTGAGGGAGTTCATTAATATACACCCTGCTGTTTATGACTTTTACAAAAGTAACTACATTAAGAGAAGAGATTAAACAGTAGCCATTAAGTCTTTGCGACATATAAAAAGTCTCGAGTAGTGGGCATTCATCAAAAAGTTCCCATTACTCGAGACACAATTCATAAAACTAGTTAGTTTAAGAGTACACAACATATTTCCTGTCAAACATGCACTTTCTGTTGTCATCTATCAACATTGTATTTGTATTTTCTTGAAACTGCGCCTGCTACGTTTAACCTGTATGAGAAAAGCGAACCTGCAAGCGGCTCGCGCTTATGTTGTTCCTCTGAAAGGCCCTCACTTGCTGTTGTTATATATAACGTTTTAAAATCATGGTCGCCAAATGTGCAGCTTGTAACGTTAGTGACCGGCAAAGAAATTTGATCGACAACTTTTTTCTCCTGTGGATCAATACATACGACACGGCCGCCTCCCCAAAGGGCCACCCACAGATGATCATTTTCATCAATAGTCATACCATCTGGTGAACCTATTGTATCCGTGAAGTCAAAAACTACTTCCCCGCCTTTTAGCACCTCTGTTTTTTCAGAAAACGGATATGACATGATCTTTTTGGAGGGAGTATCAATGGTGTATATCATTGTCCCTTCCTTATTCCAGGCAAGCCCATTTGAAATCGTTATCCCTTTTTTGCTTTCAGTCACTTTTCCATTGTGATCAATTAAATATAGGGACGCCTCTCCTCGATTATCATCTTCGCTCATTGTCCCCAGCCAAAATCGTCCATACGGATCGACTTTTCCATCATTAAAACGCATAGAGGGCTTCATATTTTCAAGGTATACAAGCGGTTTAACAAATTTGCCAGCTTTATCGAATAGTCCCCATTTATCTCTTAAAGATAAAAAGATCGAATGGTTTTGATCAAGAATGACACTTGTAATATTTGTTTCTAATATTACTTCTTCTATACTTTGTTTTTCAACATCATAAGCGATCAACTTATTGTTTAAAATATCGACACAAAACAGGCAGATTTGTCCTTCATCCCAAAAAGGGCCTTCAAGCAACGCAGCTCCTTGAACCTTTTCGACTTTAAGATTTTTTTCCATAACAGCCCATCCTTATTATAGATTAACTTACCTGCAAAACCATAAGCGCCTGCGCCTATATACATCTATCTATCCGACAACAATTTTAACATTTGCTTCCATAGATACCTATATGGGACTGGCTTTTCATCACAGAGAAACAAATATGTGGTAACTCAACATTTCGGAGTAATTTCATTAGCAAAGGATTTTCTGGTTCGACTTTAGCTTCAACTCTAATAAAGTTTAAATACTCAAACACATAATCTACCGTCATCATAGCGTTAAGTAACAAGCGTGGACACCTTCACTTAACGTTATACCTTAAGTCCCACTGAGCCCGAATTGCATCCATCGTACCCATAATATCGACCGTTTCATCGATAGGCATGACCGAACTCCCTGTTTTCCCCATAAGAAGACACCTCATCGCTTCAAGTGCTTGGAAATTTTGCCCCCCTAATGTCCGGTCATCTTTGAAGGTTTCAGGCTCTCCGTCGTTCGGATAGAGTGTGGCCTTCTTTGCGGCTAAAAACTCAGGAATGTGGATTTTACCCTTTGTACCGTACAACCAGGCATCGTTGTTCATCTGAAGTCGGACAGAACCTTGCAGAGCGGCCATTGCCCCCCCTTCGTATTCGAAAATTACAGAATATTGCTCGTCTACTCCGGTTTCCCCAATATGAGCGGAACTTACAATCCTCGATGGCTGCATCCCAAACACCATTGAAGCTAATGAGACTGGATAAATGCCTGCATCGAGCAGCGTACCGCCGCCGAGTTCCTTGTTCAGCAGACGACCTTCTGGGTTCCAGCCGGCATCGAAGCCGAACTCGGCCTTGAGTAGTTTAACCTCCCCAACCCGACCATCCGCCAGCCATTTCCTGACCTGGACGATCGCCGGTAGAAACCGGGTCCACATAGCTTCCATCACGAACAAACCGCGCTCTCTCGCATAGTCGGCGATTTCCCGCGCTTCGTCCGCATTCATTGTGAATGGTTTTTCGCACAGCACAGATTTGCCTCTGCGCAGGCAGTCCATCACGTTATCCTTATGAGCCGGATGGATGGTGCCAATATAAACTATGTCGATCTCTGGATCATGCGTCAATTCCTTGTAGCTGCCGTAGGCGCGCGAAACGCTGAATTTGGCCGCAAATTGCTCTGCTTTTTCCTTTGATCGTGCTGCTACGGCACATACCTTCGCGCCAGGCGTATTTACAAGCTCGCTCGTAAAGCTGTTCGAAATACCACCAAGCCCTAAAATACCCCAGCGAATGACTCTCTGATTTTGTTCCGTCACTTTCCTTCATCCTTTCGCGTTAAACTAGAATTATCATTAATCTGAAATCTTTTTCCACTTCTTTTTTTGTATAGTTGTTCGATGGATAATATTATCCTTGTGTGCAATTCTCAGTCCATCAGAGTGTTTAACCCTTTCTATTTCTGATTAGTAACCCCTTTCATGATAGCGCTATCATTTGGTGACAGTCAAACCCTATCTTAATAGGGAATCTTAAAAAGTGAGGTATCCTATTCCGTCGAATAAAAAATTGTACTATTATTCCTGTTGCAAGAGCTGCAATTTAAAGAGGGGATAATACTCCCGTTGCGAAATTAATTATTTATATTATACAAATTAAACAGATAGATAAAAATACTGTGTTTGCTTTTTAAAGCAAATCCTCTCGAATCTTATAACTTTTGTTTATACTTATGTACAGGATGGAAAAGTAAAGCCTGTAGAAGTTCCCCCGGAAGGCCATCAAGGACTTGTTTTTTCTAAAGAAGAGATTTGAAACCATACCTAAAACGCTGGAAAGGTAACTTTAAAACAGGCGGCAGAAGACCTGCAGACAAACCGGAATTTCATTGCGGCTTATATTAAGGAAGGGAGTCTTCCCACTTCTGAAGGACAAGTAAGAGGAAGAATAATTCTTCTTATTCAAGAAAGCGATCTTAAAGAATTCAGTGAGCTGCACGAAAAGAAAATCTGGGAAGGCCGGCTTTCCCAGCGGTAATACTACAATAAAAAAGCCAAAGAAGCTGTATATCAGCGCTTTTCTTCCCCTTCCATTCCAGAAGCAAGACTTATGCACAAAGGGTTAGGGGACTGGTATTTTGTCGTGCCGGGGACCGACGATACATTCAGCTACATGGAAAGCATATATACATAGGTTAACATCTGACTATTCCTTTGAAATGGGCAAGCACAGTACGAAGCCTGGATATGCAGTGCTGAATCTGCCGGCCGTCTATTCCCTCACTTATCAATTGATGGATCTGCTTTATCAGCAGGTGCCAGTGGCCAATCTATATATGGAACGGTTAAAGGACCGGTGGATCATTCACTTGAAAGATGCCCGGTTAAATGGTGTTTCGGTTGAGTTAGCTGACTTTATAAAACGTTCGGCTAAACAGGGACGTGTGCGTTATGTTCCGGAATATGGGGCGCTTAGTATTGAATCACAGGAGGAATTGCTGTCGGTTTCGCTGTCTGTGGATATTAAGGACTGGCTGCGCAAAAAAGGAGAACAGACAGGCAAGAGTATGCAGGATATTGCTGCGGAGATCCTTGAAGAAGCATACCAAAGAGAAAGGAATTTAAATAAACATATAGATTAAAACACACTGGAGTTGATCAAAAAAGGCAGCTCTGTAATTGTTTCTTTCACCAGTTTACTACAAGTATTGTGTTTGAATTTTATTTTTGAATTATACACATAATTAATTATGTTAAAACCATCTATCTTTAGTCTGCTTTAGCTAATTCTTATAAAAATTTAGATACCTATTCTCTTTTGTAAGAATTGCCAAAACAAAAACCTTTTCCTTCTATATTTTCAATTGGAAATTGAAAATATAGAAGGAAGAGATGACAAGATACAATATCCTTAATATTAATAACCGTTCGCTTTGTTATATACTTTTTATGAATAAAGTGCAATACCAGCTAGGCCGGCAAATAAGATAATGGAAGCAGGATGGGCCTTTAATTTTGCCAGTGCAATAAGAGAAATAAAGAAGATAATAATCAGGCTAATTGAGTGGATAGAAAGAGAGCCGATCATGTGGCTTGATAGAGCAAATTTAATCGCCGCATATGCGATTAACCCTACAACAATAGGGCGAAGCATGTAAAAAGCAGACTTAACAGTCCGGTTGTCATTTACTTTTGAGAAAAAGGCAGCTACGATTAAGATAATTGCTAGAGACGGAAGTACCATTGCTACGGCTGAAACAACTGCACCCACTATGCCAGCTGTTTCATAGCCTACTACAATAGCACTGTTTGTCGCAATGGGTCCTGGTGACATACTGGCTACTGCAATAATATCTGTGAATTGGCGCGTTGACATCCATCCATACTTCACTACTTCCGCTTCAATTACTGGGATGATCGCATAGCCGCCTCCAAATGAAAGGAGTCCTGTTAAAAAAAATGTTTTAAACAATAACCATAGTGTCATCTCCATCCCTCCCCTTTGTTATATATTCGCTCCCATAAAATAATCCAGCTGGTTTTCTCTGGCATCTATCGAAGTTTCCTTCCCTAACTTTGCTCTTATATTTACTAAAATGATCCCCAAAAAGGCAGACCCGATAATCAGGAGCATTGGATGAACCTGTAAAAAAAGCAGCAGGAAAACAGAAAGAATAAAAGCTACAATCGTTGTTTTATCAATAAGAGCCGATCCTTTAATTTTGTACGCCGCAAAGGTAATCATCGCCACAACCGCCGGCCTAATGCCTTCAAAGGCTGCATCTACTTTGGGATTATCTTTAAAAGCAATATAGAAAATGCCCAGTAACAGCACAATTAAAAAGGTAGGAATCATCACACCAATCGTTGCTGCAAAAGCTCCTCTCACTCCCGCCACCCTATAGCCAGTAAACGTTGCTGAATTAATCGCAACAGCACCTGGTACAGAGCCGGCAAGGGCAAATACATCGGTTACATCCTTTTCCTCAAGCCACTGTTTTTTCGTTACGATTTCTCTCTCTATCACCGGAATCATGGCATAGCCCCCTCCGAATGTGACAGGAGCAATTTTGAAAAAGGTAATAAAGATATCCAACAGAAGTTTCCACTCCTTTTTCATGACGCCCTCTCCTTTTTAAACTCTATAAATTCTTGTCTTTGGATTTATGCAGCTTATTAGGTAAAAATAAAGCCTTTTTGGTTTCTATCTGCTTTGAGCTGTTTAACAACAGGAATATTAATGCTGACATCCCTTGTATAACTCCTATGTTTAAATAAAATACTAGTTCTATAATTAATGAAAAAACAAAGCATCAAAGAGGTTTATATTGGATAATTTTTTCTTCTTTCTTAGAGTACCACACTTTATTCCAAAACGGAACAAAGTAGATAAGCTTTTTCCCATTTTGGTATTAACTTTTTAGAAATCCATTAAACTTTATTATTTTCACAAAAAAAAGACCGAGAAAGCTTCGACCTTTTCCTATTTCTTATTCAACAAATGTATCCGTTCGTATTGTAGAGCCAGCCATCACTTGTCTATATGCATAAGCTAATTGCTAATTCAGTGGATCTAGAACGAATAATAAATACATAAAAAAATCCATAACATTCTATTTTTGATATGGAGGTTCTTTAACATTCCTCTTTTAAGACCTCAACTAAACTTTCCAACATTTACAAAAAATATTGACAAAGCATTAGCTGCGTTAGTTTAGCGTGGAAATCAACATTGCCCCTTAACATAGCTTTTTCAAAATTAAGCTTATGCTTGAAATTAAAAGGATTGATCGTCAAACCATTCATAAAATACTTGCACTGCCGCCCCAATCGAAGCCGCATTTTCTCCGAGTGCTCCTTTTCTAATCACCACATGATCTTTTCGAGAGTATATATACTGCTTAGCCGTTTGTATCACTTTATGATAGTAATCATCCGACTGATAAATTAACTTTCCATGGAGTACTACTTCTGCTGGATGTAAAATATTGATCATATTTGCAATGCCAATCCCATAATAATAAGCGGCTTCCATTACAATATCTTGTATAGCAGAGTCTTGCTCCCTCAACCCTTTTAAAATATCTTCAGTAAGCTCAGATTGGGATTTGTTTGAGAAGCGTTCTCCTTCTAGCTTTTCAAAAATAGCATTTAATGATGCATAAGCCGTTAAACAGCCTTCATTTCCACACGCACATTTTCTGCCGCCTGGCTGAATAATCATATGGCCGTAAGAGTTGGAATCCCCTTCCTTATTATTTAAAAAGCGGCCTTCACTTATATAACCGCAGCGAATTGCATAACCATTCATACAGTATAAGATATTGCCTTCATCTAACATCTGAAAATAGTATTCTGCGAGCGCAGCCATATCTGCTCCATTATTTAACGTGATCTTGCCCGAAAAAGTACGTGATAGGATTTCGTTAACAGGAACGTTCATCCACCCATTCCCCAGAAATGCTTCAGGATTCAAAATAATACCCTTTTTACGGTCTAGTGGGCCAACTGCTCCAATCCCAATTCCAATTAAATCGTCTTTGGATAACTTTTGTTTTTCTTGAAAATCCTGAATGGTTTCCTCAATAAGCTTCATGGTCTTTTCGGGAGTGTGTTCTTTGGTTAAAGAATAATTTCTTTGCATAATCATCTTGATCTTCATATTAAACAAATTAATATTCATATGTGTCCGGGCTATCTCAATGCCAATTAAATAGCCTGCATGAGGAACAATATCATAAAGAACAGGAGGGCGTCCTCCATTTGCCTCCCCATAACCCGACACTTGAATAAGACCCAACTGTTCGAGCTCATAAATCATTCGGGTTATAGTTGTTTTAGGTACTTGGAATTTTGATAATAACTCTTTTTTTGAAATAGGACCTTTTCTGTGAACTAATTTATATAATGATTTTTTGATTTCATTTTTTTTGGAAGTGTCTTCTAAAAACGCTCTTAACATTTTTACACCCTTCTTTCATCTCAACAATTCACTTTATTCTCACCTATATTATAGGATTAATGGGTTTAAGACAATATCTAGAGCTTTAAGTGTATACAGTTTATCCCGCTTTAAACTTCTCTTTAAATGAATATTTAAGAACGATTCAGTCGAATGTGCTCACTATCATATAAGCTTTGCTAAATCTATGCACAAACGAGATCAACAAAGTTCACTATTACTTTTAAATAAAATGGTGGAGGTTCGTACTGGCCTAGACATATAATTCAAATCAAAACACCTTTAAGTTGTTTTTCAAGTAATGATCTACCTGTCTTTCAACTTAAAAGTGTTTTATTTGTCTCGCTCTATCGTACATTCCCTTTAGAAAAATTAATGTGCTATTTATTAATAACGATCGATAATTTATAGTTTACGTAATTGTTCAATTCTGTTAAAAATTCATTTAATACTTCATTAGAAGGAAATTTACATTCAAGAAGGTAACAGCCATCCCCACTGACTTTATAATTATTGATTACATATTTCTCTTGTGTTTTAATGAACGACAGATAAGGCTGATGATGAGTGCTTTGTGTCATGATCGTTAGAAAAGCATGTATATAAAACCCTAATTTGACTTGGTTAACTTTAATGGTATATCCCTCAATAATGCCATTATCCTCTAGCTTTCTAACTCTAGCTGAAGCAGCTTGTCCAGTTAAATGGACTTTCTTACCTAACTCTTTCATCGTAATGCGATTGTTCTTAGATAATTCCTCTAAAATACGCATATCTGTGCTATCTAACATTTATTCAATTCCTTTCATTAATCAAGTGAAACAGTGAAAAGACTTGATTTAATTCATGTATTTTTCAATTGGTCATAGTATAAGCTATACGTACATCAAATAAAAGGAGTTATAAATATGAACATACAACAAATTCGAAACGCTACACTAATTGTTGAATATGCAGGGAAAAAGTTTTTAATTGACCCATTTTTAGCAGAAAAGGGAGTTTATCCACCTTTCCCCTCACTAAGACAAGACGACTCCAATAATCCTTTAGTTAGCTTACCGACATCAATTGATAATATTATTCATAATGTAGATGCTGTCATTTTAACCCATCTGCATTTAGATCATTGGGATGATGCTGCCAAAGAGACACTGCCAAAAGACATCAAAATGTTTGTCCAAAATGAAGAAGATGCTACAGAGGTAAGAAAAGATGGTTTTCAAAATATAGAAGTTTTACAAGAAGATACAGTTTTTGAAGGCATCAAATTAAGTAAAACAAATGGAGAGCACGGTAGAGGGGAAATACTAAAACTACCATTAATCGGTAAAGTGAGCGGCGTTGTTTTCAAGCATCCAGATGAAAAAACTTTATACATTGCTGGAGATACAGTGTGGAATAACGATGTTCAAGTATCTATCGAAACACACAAACCAGAAATCATTGTGGTGAATGGTGGGGATAATCAATTTCCTGAAGGCGGTTCTCTAGTAATGGGGAAAGATGATATCTACGAAGTGCATAAAGCTGCCCCTGAGGCAAAAATTATTTCTGTCCATATGGAAGCTGTTAACCATTGGGCATTATCTAGAGAAGAACTAAAAAACTTTATTGAGGAAAAGGGCATTGCCTCTGCTGTTTTAGTTCCAGATGATGGAGAAGCCTACTCATTTTAAGAGTGCAATCCTTTAGCCTTGTTGATTTAATAAAGAATTAACAATATCTTTAACAAACCTTTTACTTAATAGTAACCATCTACTGTTGGCCAAAAATTGGATAAACCAGAAAGAGACTCATGATAATCAGCCAGTTTATCATGAGTCTCTTATATTTTTATTACGCACGAATAAGATTAAGATTTACACCTGCTTATTTTATCTGCTTTTCCTGTAAACTACAGTATTCACCTATCCTATGAAAACAGACGAGAATAGTGATTACGCCGTTGTAGACCCCTTTGATTTTGTTTCTCCTTCCGGTGAGCGAACAAATATAAGCGCCAATACAGCTCCTGCAAAAGCTACCATGCCGGACCAGAAGAATGCTTGTTGAAAGCCCTGGTTCAGAGCGACGACCGAGTCTCCTGCGGTACTAGAGGCCGTTGTCGCTGCAGCAATTACTACCATGATGGCTAGGCTAATCGCCGCGCCGATCTGGGAAGTAGTATTGTATATGCCAGATACCAACCCTGACTCTTCCGGCTTGGCACCTGATATAGCGGCCGTTTGAGCTGGGATATAGGCTAGTCCCCTACCGAGAGAAGCCAATAGTAAAGCCAGTAGAACGTTAGCCAAATAATTTCCATCTACTGGTGTGTCGAAGGAAAGCAAGAGCATGGAACCTCCAAGTGCGAGAAATCCAACAAATAGAACGGCTTTTAAACCGAATTTTTCAACCAATTTTCCAGCTATAAAAATCATAGTAATCGCTATTAGTATCGGCGCCGGAATTAAGGCCGCTCCGGCTTCGAAGGGAGAAAATTTCAATACCTGCTGTAAGTACAACATAATGAAATAATTGAATGGAATCCACATTCCATTTAGCATGATAAGCGCAATATTGCCCGCGGCCAAGTTAGGAATCTTAAAAATGCGAAGTGGCACGAGTGGCTCCTTCTTCTTGGCCTGAATAAAAATAAATATGATGAATAACAAGGCCCCAATAGTCAATGTCCATACAGCAGAGGGTGAACTCCATCCATTGTGTTCTGCGGTTACAATGCCGTAAACGAACAGGACTATAGCAGCCGTAACGGAGATAGCGCCAGTATAATCGATGCGGCCATTTCTACGTATACCTTTCTGTAGGAGCCCTAGGGACAAGACCAAAGCGAGAATACCGATGGGAACGTAGATCAGAAACGTCCACCGCCAGCCCAGCCACTCCGTAATGATGCCTCCAAGGAATACACCGGCTAATCCACCCGCCGCACCGGAAAGGCCCCAGAAAGCAAGCGCTTTATTCATTTCCTTCGGGTTTGCGGCAAACAGTTTCATTACACTGGACATTGCAGCCGGTGTAATTAAGGCGGAACCGGCACCCTGGAGTGCACGTGCGACGTTTAGCACCGAATCATTCCAAGCCAATCCTGCGAGTAAAGAAGCCAGGGTCAGGATTGAAAATCCCCACATGAATATGCGCCGTTGGCCGAACAAATCGCTCAACTTTCCCCCCAATAGCAGAAATCCTCCGAAGAAAATAATATAGGCGTTCATCACCCATTGCAAACTCACCTGCGTATAGCCGAGCCCTTCTTTGATGGCTGGCAGGGCAACCTGCATGATCGTTGTATCCATGATAGTCAAGAAAAACGCAGTGCACAATAAAGCAAGTGCTTTCCAGCGCTTTGGATCAGGCTGTGCAAGCGTTTGTGGATTTGTTGACATAGTTCAATCTCCTTTAATCTTCAAATTTCATCGATTTTTTAATTATAGGATACCTGTGTATGGTATAAAAGACACAATTTTCTGCCCTTGGCAACAGCATTCATTCAAATAATGCACCTAATTCCCTAATGCTTTCTTGTACTCTTAATCAGCTGAGAGTTCACTTTCTGTTACCCATTTATGATTTGTCACTTTTTCTCCGTCAGTCGTTGATGAGTAATCAACCATATAAACTGTAGTTTGTTGAGCTGAGTCAATTATTGCCTTTGCCCCCACCATGCCGTTCATGTGGTCTGCTTCTAAAACCACTTCATCTCCAGGTTCATATGGTCGGTCGCTGGCATCTTTAATCTCTTCATGGATAACCCATTTGTGGTTTGTTACTTTTTCTCCGCCAGTTACCGGTGTATATGAAACTGTATAAACTGTGGTATCGAATGCACCGACAATCGTTGCTTCAGCACCTTCCATTCCTTCCATGTGATCAGAGTGAATCATCGCTTTACTTCCTACCTCAAACTTTGGATTTACTGCTTCTTTTAATCCCTTTGGCAGTTCACCAGAACTTGAATGATTCATATCATGCATCCCTTCATGGCTGTCATTGTGGTTCATATCAGCATGTTGATTTTCCTTATCTTCTTTGGAACAGGCTGCTAAAAATACGGTTAGGGCCAAGGTAAGAAGAAATAGGGCCATGCGTTTAGTTTTCATCACGATCACTTCCTTTAACTTAATTATCTCACTGCCACGATAACATACAGAAATCTGAACTAACTTATTAATTGATCTCTGCCTATCCGTTTCAAAAATTTATAGAATGGCTCCCGTTTTTTACCCATTTGTGAATAGACATCAATAATCTTTTCTACTGTCTCGTATAATTCTTTTGGTGTCAGATTTTCTGCCAGCAAGGAACCCACCTCAGCATCTTTCCCTTTTGCTTTTCCACCAACATATAAACTGTAATGATCTTTAATTTTCATAATCCCCAGGTCGCTTAACAGGGGTTCACCGCAGCCTACAGGGCAACCTGTATAAGCAGCCTTTAAGGTAAATGGAACGGCTTTTCCTGCTATGCGGTTATTTAACTCTTTTGCCACAGGCATTCCTTCCTCTTTTTCCCCTTTGCAAAAATTGCAGGTTCTCAGGCTCTTTACGAAGTTCCCTACCGGATAGCAGGACAGCCCCGCTTTCTTAAATGTTTCTTTTACTGCTTCCACTTTACTTTCAGGAACCTCAATATAAAGCTGCTGGGAAGTGGTTAACTCCAGTTCGTCACCCTCATTCATGTGCTCAGCAATCACAGTCAATTGTTTGGCATTTAGTTTTGCACCGAATGATATTCCACCGTTAACAGCCAGTTTTACTATTTTCTCTTTTTGATCCATTTATTATTTGCTCCTAGCCCTTTTTTCATTGGTTTAGAAAAAAACCAGCTATTTAAAGAATTTTTAATTACTATACAATGGTAGGGTATTGTTAGTGATTAAGCCTAAACCTACTCAGTAATATACTGTAGCAAATTTTAAAAACGCCAGCTGCCTATATTTAATATCTTCCTTATTTCATTTATATTTTGTTCAAACTCAATGAGGATTTTCGGTTTTCTCATCATCCTTATCAAAGATTGCTCTTTAAAAACAAATATTGGAACAATTCTTGTACCGGCTTGATGTGATAGCGTAAGTTCTTTAGCGTACTATCAGCAAAAACCTTATAGATATTATCTTTAAGCTCGACCTCTTACTCAAAAATCTAATTCCTTTTGTCTGTTGGATGTAAATGAAAATAGTTTTTTAGGTCTGCACTTAATTTAATAAGATTCATAATTTTCTCACGAATTACTTTTAATTGAAGAACATTATTTTCGTTATCCTTAGATGATCTTGTTTCTTTTTATGGATAACTTTATCTTAGCTTACTTGTTCCTCTACATCGTATCCCTGATCTTCAATAACATCTTTAATTTCTTTCAAGCTCACCACAGTTGAATCAAATGAAACATCTACTTTTCCTTTATCAAGATAGACCTTGACGGATTCAATACCACTTAGTTTGCCCACATTTCCCTCAATTGAGCTGATGCAATGTCCGCAAGACATTCCTTGTACTTTAAGTGTTATTTTTTGCATAAATGACTCCTCCTTAAGTGATTTCCTTAGCTTCTTTTATTGCCCTACCACTGTAGGGTATTTAATAAACATAAGAACTTATTTTGTTATTTTAGAAATGGTGGTTAAAAATTCTTTCACAACGGCCGGATCGTCTTGTTTCAGCCGTTCAATCACGCACGTGTTAATGTGACTCTCTAACAAAACCCGAGAAACAGAGTCTAATGCTGCCTGAGCTGCTGAGATTTGGTGCAAAATATCATCACAATAAGCTTTTTTCATCATCATATTTTTTATTCCTTTGACTTGTCCCTCTATCCTGTTCATTCTTTTAATGACCTTATTTTGCAAGTCATTGGGATAGTTTCCCTGTTCTTTTTTCTGGGTGCTGCAACATGTTTCCTTAGAAAGCACTGTAAAGTCTTCCAACTATCCCCGCCCCCCTTAAAATACCACATCAACCGTTTGAACGATTATCTTAGCCTTAATTTATCATACCCCCTGCGGGTATGTCAACCTCTAAAGTATAATGCATATAAAAACAGCTGTGGTGTTGGTTACATATCCTCTTATTGCTTTCACAGTCATATACGTTGTTATAATAACAAAAGAAATGAACAACATTTTTTATTTGTGCTATGCATTTAGTTATGTTTACGATTATGCAACATATCCAACTCTATCCAAGTATTATGTAATAGAGATTTTTTAAGCACACTTTACATGTTCCACACATTATAGTGGCAGAAGTTAAAATAAAAAGCGAAATCAAAAAGGCTTGGAAGTCGCGTTTCCAAGGTCTTTATAAAATGAATTTTCTCATTACTGAATGAAAAGGCTATTGTTGCACAAATGCTTCTTGGTCTCGTGAACCTCTCAACCTAAATCAAAGGCTTCCCTTATCTTGAATACGGTACGTCTTCATTTCATTACCATACGGGGTTTATCTATTGCTCATGCGACTATTATGCGTTGGGTACATTAATATAGATCAAAACTAGATGAGCGAGTAAGACGACACCTTAAGCCGGCATACGGCTCTTGATGAGTAGGTGAGACATAATCAAAGTCAAATTATAGAGGGGATGCCTTTGTATCGGACAGTTGATTCTGAAGGAGCATTCCCTCTATGAGATTAAAATCAATGGCTTTACTTCCTACATTAAACTTTGGATTCACAGCCTCACTTAGTCTTTTTGATACTCCGTCTAAAACCTAGGATTCAAGTTATCCATTTCAGGATTTCATGAATCCTAGGGCTTGATAAAATAATAATAATCGAGTTTCATTGGAGTATTAAGAGAGAAATTAATATTTTAACACACTCTTTTGTTAATGATTCAAGAATAAAGCCATTTTAGACAAGTAACTTGTATTCATATTATAGAATCACTAGAATCTTTAAGGCTCCAACTCAAATAAAAAATCTATGCTCTATCTACAATTTAATCCATCATTCCATGTTGTCTTATTATTATCCTTGATAACTTTGTTCTTTTTTTAGTGTTTTTGTTCGCCCGCCAATAAAAATGACTATCCCTAAAATCAAGAGAATTATTGAAGGTATTGTAACTCCAATACTTTGACCAGCATTTAAATGTGAAAACACGGCACCTGCCATAAGTAGCACTGACCCTCCAGAAGCCAGTAAAGTGAATTGTGATTTCCAAAACCCAATTAACAATCCAATCGCTCCTAGAATTTCAAATACGCCGACAATGTACATAAATTCTACTGAATAACTAAACGCTTCTGTAAACACCTGAACTTGTTGTTCATTACCAGTTACCTTCTTAACACCAGCAAGAATAAAAGCAATGGAAAAAAATCCTTGAATAATACGAAGCACCCATTTCATATAAGATCCCCTTTATATTTAATTTAATTCTTCAACGCTTAAAGTTGAAAAAACCAGCCGGACAGTGGCGAGTCGTCTCAACTCTTTTGTTCCACATCTCCGATAAAAAAAGCTATATAACTGACTACAGTGATTTACTACCTTAAATGTTCTCCTAAAAATTGTTTTATTAAATTCGTAATAACGTCTAAGTCCTCCTCTAAAGCAAAGTGTCCTGTATTTAATAAATGAACTTCACAATCTTTTAAATCTTTTTGGTAAGCGAGAGCTCCTTCTGGTCCAAAAAAAGGGTCATTTTTCCCCCATGCTACTAATGTCGGAGGCTGATGGATTCTAAAGTATTCCTGCCAGCTAGGATATTTTATGAGGTTATTTCGATAATCATAAAGTAATGAAATTTGTATTTCTTTGTTGTCCGTACGTTCCAAAACAAATTGATCCATATTCCATGCATCAGGACTAATTCGATCAGGGTGGCGAGTCCCGTGTGTATATAAATACTTTGTAGTATCTGCTGACAGGAGAGCGTATAAATTATTCTTATTTTCCTCGGTAGGATTCTCCCAATAAGCACGTACAGGATCCCAAGCAGACAATAACCCTTCTTCATACGCATTTCCATTTTGAGTAATAATCGTTTGGATTCATTCAGGATGCTTGGCCGCTAATCTCAATCCTACTGGAGCGCCGTAATCTTGAATATAGAGACTAAATTTCTCTAGCTGCAGTTTTTCTACAAATTTGTTTATAAGAAGAGTCAGGTTATCAAAAGTATATTCGAATTCAGTCATTACAGGCTGATCGCTATTTCCGAAGCCTGGATAATCTGGTGCAATAACATGATATTCACCCATGAGTTTATTGATCAAATTTCGATACATATGAGAAGAAGACGGGAAACCATGAAGCAATAAAATGGTAGGATTACTTGTATTGCCGGCTTCTCGATAAAAAATATTAATACCATTAATACTTACTGTTTTGTATTGTACGAACATGCTTTCACCTCAAATTAGTTTATTATTTTGATGACCTATTTTACAATATTTTGTAATATTAATAGCTTCTTTTACTATTAACAAATCTTAATGAGAATTCGTTATCAGAACCTGTCACAGATTTAATAGCAGCATCAGTACCAATCCCATTCGTTAATTCCATAATTGTTTCATATAATAACTTCTGCGTTTTCTAGTTGCGAAACAATAGCCTTAAGGTGTAGAAGCTGTTGTTTTAAGGTTGTAACTTTTAACCCTTACCCTTTGTGGCTTTGTTACAATATTTTGTTCAATTTAACTTTCGTAATACCCATCTGAATTCATCGTTTTTTTAATATAAAGTGTTTACCGGGTATACATGTCATAAATCTGATCTAGCTTTTTCTTTAATCGATCAAAACGAACAAACCGATCCTCTCGTATATATTCCTTTTGATCTATCATCAAAAGCATAATAGGAACTGTAAAAACCAAAAATTTTTCTGCTACTTCTTCTACCTTATTGGCATCAATATGCCCTAGGTGGATAAGTGGGTAATGACCCAGCAGTTCCCTCAGCTTATATAATATAGCGTGACACGTACTACACTCCGGTCTGGATATATACAAGAAGCTAAACTCATTATTTTCAAGAAACTCTTCTACCATCTTTAGCGTAGTTAGCTCATTTAGTTTTTCCATATTGATTCCCCATCTAAAGGTTTTCTAGATCCGCAAAATTGCCTTTCAGGTTCTGCTCCTGTGATTACAAGCGCCTTACCTATTTCCTTCTAATCTAAATTAATAAATGTTCCTTAACCAAAAGGTCTGTTTACTCGTATTTTAGAGAGTCACCGTCGAACGGGCTGCCTGCAACCTTAATAGAATCTGTAGGACATCCTTCAAACGCATCCATCATATCTTCATATAAGATTTCAGGAACTTCAGTCACCCCTTGGTTATCGTCTAATACAACAAACGCAATTCCTTCATCATCATAATCGTATATATCAGGAGCCGCCGCCCCACAGGCTCCACACGCAATACAAGTTTCTTTATCAACAATTGTATATTTGGACAATTAAATGAACTCCTTTCTATTTTCTATTGATTAATAATACAATACTAGGGTATGGTATCAAAATAGTTGGATATAACCTGCTGACCAATTTAGTAGCAGGATATATAATATCTCTATTTAACACCTTTCTTATTTTATTAATATTTTATTCAAATCCAATCAGGATTTTTGGTTTGTTCATAAACCCTAACAACAATTTATATTTAAGTTAAACACCATTTGTTCCTCGCTATTAATGGCTAACTTTCGCCTGTTTTTTCCTTTTTTGATATAAGGCACCTGTCAGTGTAACGATAAATACTAAAGACCACCAAATCACTTTTAAAAGCTTCAATATGGTCCGCTCCTTTTTCTTTGGCTCTCACGTTTTTAAATACAAACGTCGGAACTATTCTTATATCAATTAATTTGATTATGTCCTCTTCTTTAGAAAGTTGTTTCGTTAAATCATTATTCAATATAAGATACGTTATTTTCGAAAAGAAACTCTTTCTTTGTCTGGCAATCTGAGCAGTTAGGTCTTGTATATAGCTCAAGTTGAACGTTTGTCATAAACAATCCCTTTATTATTTTTTAACTTCTATAACGAATGGATAGACATTGACCTGTCCTCCAAATTTGAATTCAGCCCAAAGCTTATAAATACCCGGCTTAGCAAACTGCGTGCCAAATACAGTTTTATCATCCGCTACCGGGTGAACATGAATATATTTTTCTCCACCTTCATCTAAGATAACAACATGGCCTAAAGCGCCTAAATACCGGTCAGGCTTTGCGTCTTTCACATTAAAATTAAGAGTAATCTCCTTATTGACCTCAAATGAACGAGTGGTTAAGTCAACTGTTTGGCCATTAATTGTCTTTGTAAATTCCATATCTGCCACAAGATCGTTTCCGCCATGTTCATTTGGAATATTACCAACATGCAGTTCAATCGGCTCAACTGAATAATTCAAGCCTTTTGGTTTGATGTCCACAAATACTTTATAAGAATTATCAGCTAAATTCACCTTCGTTTGATAAACTCCTGCGCTCTTTTTTTCAGGATGTAAATGATGATACTCTTGCAGGTCCGAACTGACCACTATTAAATGCATATTTTTTTCATGGGAAACTTCTAGTTCAGGAGCATGATTATTTTTGTCTTTTAACTCAATTATGATTTCTCCGTTCACATAGGACACTGTGCGTGTAATCTCGCTAGGAGCGGCTGCACCATGACTGCCGTGACTGTCATGGTTGCTTTGATTATCCACAGCTTCCTCTTCTTGAACCGTCGCTGCTGTATGATCGGTGTGCTCACCCGCTTTTGGATTCATACTTGCATATACGCTGTATCCTGCGATAACAACTCCGAGATACAAAACAGCTGAAGCAGCCCAAACCATAATGCTTTTTTTCATAGGTACTTCCCCTTTCTACCCTATTTAACCCTTCAACTTAATCCGCTGCAGTCTTAGGGCATTGAGAACAACAGATACAGAGCTGAACGCCATCGCTGCACCGGCCAGCCATGGGGCTAGGAAGCCTGCCGCCGCAATTGGGACACCGAGGGCGTTATACGCAAGTGCCCAGAAAAGATTTTGCTTAATATTCGCGATCGTCTTCTTACTCATGAAAATCGCATCTGCAATGCTCGTTAATTCACCACGGATGAGGGTAATGTCTGCAGCTTCCATGGCTACGTCGGTACCTGTGCCAATCGCCATCCCGATATCAGCCACAGCCAAGGCAGGAGCGTCGTTGATCCCATCGCCAACCATGGCTACTTTTTTGCCGGCCAGCTGAAGCTTTTTCACTTCTTCCGCTTTTCCTTCCGGCAAAACTTCTGCGATGACCTGCTTAATTCCAACCTGCTTTGCAATTGCCTGGGCTGTCTGGGTGTTGTCTCCTGTGATCATCACTACCTCTAACCCCATGTTCTGAAGACGGGCAATGGCCTCTTTCGAGGTTTCCTTAATGGTATCCGCAACGGCGACAATACCAGCATAGCGCCCATCAATAGCTGCTAACATAGCTGTTTTCCCTTGCTTCTCCAGGTTCTCCATTTTTGTTAATTCATCCTGCACATTGATGTTATACTTCGCCATCAATCTGCGGGTACCAATGAGTAATTGTCTGCCTTTTATCGTCGATTCGATACCAAAACCAGGAATAGCTTCGAACGTATCGGATGATCCCAGCTCAATGCCTTTTTCCTTAATGCCTTCAACAATCGCTTCGGCAAGGGGATGCTCTGAGTTTTTCTCCGCCGTGCCAACAAGGGCAAGAAATTCGTTTTCCTCAACACCTTCTGCCAGGATAACATCCGTTAAAGATGGCTTTCCCTTTGTAACCGTACCTGTTTTATCCAGGATGATCGTATCTAAACGGTGCGTTGTTTCAAGATGTTCTCCACCCTTAAATAAAATCCCAAATTCAGCTGCACGGCCTGAACCCGCCATAATAGAAGTTGGTGTCGCCAAGCCAAGTGCACAAGGGCAGGCAATAACCAATACGGCAATGAATTTTTCAAGAGCTTCCGCAAATTCTCCAGGGCTTACAGCGAAATACCACACAAGGAAGGTTATAATCGCTATGCCTACGACAATCGGCACGAAAATGCCGGAAATCACATCAGCCAGACGCTGGATCGGCGCTTTAGAACCTTGCGCTTCCTCGACTACTTTAATGATCTGGGCTAAAGCGGTATCTTTCCCCACTTTAGTCGCTTTGATTTTCAGGAAACCATTTTTATTAATGGTTGACCCGATCACATGGTCTCCAACCGTTTTATCAATTGGAATGCTTTCCCCGGTCAGCATGGATTCATCAAGCGCAGACCGGCCTTCCGCGATTTCTCCATCAACTGGTACTTTTTCACCCGGTCTCACAAAAACAATATCGCCTTGCAAAACGTCTTCAATTGGAATAATCATTTCCTGGCCATCACGAACGACCGTCGCATTTTTTGCCTGTAATCCCATGAGTTTCTTGATCGCTTCAGAGGACCGGCCTTTTGCCCTCGCCTCGAACAATTTCCCCAAAATAATTAACGTGATAAGGACAGCACTTGTTTCATAGTAAAGTTCAACTGTATGGGCATTTGACCCAATGGATACAATACTTAAATACAAGCTGTAGAAATAGGCGGCCGATGTGCCCAATGCCACAAGTACATCCATATTTGCACTCTTGTTTCTTAATGCTTTAAAAGCACCTACGTAAAACTGTCTTCCTACAATAAATTGAACAGGTGTTGCGAGGGCAAATTGTGCCCAAGGATTCATAAACATATCAGGTAACCAAATGAAAGACGTAAATTCAAAATGGCTGACCATTGCCCATAATAAAGGAAAAGACAAAACGGCTGAGAAAATAAATTTACCTGTTTGCCGTTCGATTTCTTTCTGTCGGTGATCTACTTGTTCCCCTACTTTTTCTTGTTTTTGTTCAAGAGTATAGCCTAACTTTTTGATTGCCTCTTTCATATCAGCAATCGAGACTTGATCGGGGTTATATTCGACAAGAACCGATTCTAAAGCGAAGTTAACGGCTGCTTTATCAACGCCATCTAATTTGTTTAGCCTTTTTTCAATTTTATTGGCACAAGCAGCACAAGTCATTCCGGTAATATCAAATTCTACTTTATCGGTTACAATGGAATATCCTAAAGATTGAACTTTCTCCTTAAATTTCGTTATGTCTGTTTTATCTGGGTCGTATTTAATGTTTGTTTTCTCAAGAGCAAAATTCACGTTTGCTTCTTCTACACCCTCCACCTTTTTCAACCCTTTTTCAATTCTCGTTGCACAAGCGGCACAAGTCATTCCTGCTATTTGCAGGGTTGTTTCCTTCTGGCTCATATTTTACACTCCTATCCCAATATACTCCATAGGGGTATGTTTTTTCGAAAAATAAAACAAATCATGGCGAGAACGTCATGATCCGTTTTATTTTTGATGAATGATCAACTTACTCTTAAGCGGGCTGATCTACATCGTATCCTTGGTCTTCAATCACATCTGTAATTTCTTTTAAAGTGGTTATATTTGAATCAAATGTAACGTCCACTTTTTTTTCATCAAGATGAACTTTAACAGAGTCAACACCGCTTATTTTACTTACATTTTCTTCAATTGATTTTACACAATGTCCACAAGACATTCCTTGTACATTAAGTGTCACTTGTTGCATAAAAAACTCCTCCTTAAATATTCATCTAATTTTCACATCTTTATCTTACCATACCCCTGTAGGGTAGTAAATAAAAATATAATTTATTTTGTTATTTTAGAAATAGTGGTTAACACTCTTTTACAATGTTTGGATCGTCTGTTTGCCTCAACTCTTTAATTATCCAAGTGTTGATGTGACGCTCTAAAAAACTCGGGACACAGAATCTAATGCTGCTTAAACTGCTGAGATTTGGTGTGAACTATCATCATAGTAAGCTTTCCCTGTTCTCATTTTTTTATGCCTTTAATTTGACTTTCTATTCTGCTCATTCTTTTAATGAAAGTGACTTGCAAATTTTTTGAATAGCGTCCACTTTCCTTTTTTGCTACAACATGTTTCATCAGAAAGCATTGCCAAGCCTCTCACTTGCATACCATATCTCAATAGAAAATAAACTACTTAAAATATTGGCTTGTTAATCAAATTAACCATACCCTTGTTGGGTATGTAAAAGTTTGAAGTAAAACGCCAGCATTAACATGACTGGCTTTATACTACTTAAGACTTTGAAAAACGTTCAAAGACCTCCATTAATTCTCTAATAGCTTCATCTGCATCTCCATCTTTTATGGCATCAGACACACAATGCTGTGTATGCTTTTCTAATAAATGAAGCCCTACTTTATTCATGGCTGCATTGATAGCAGAGATTTGTGTAAGAATATCCACACAATATCGGTCATTTTCAATCATATTTTGGATACCGCGTACTTGACCCTCTATTCGTTTTAATCGGGTAATTAACTGGTCTTTATCTTTTGT
This sequence comes from Domibacillus sp. PGB-M46, assembly GCF_022668875.1. Classification (GTDB taxonomy): domain Bacteria; phylum Bacillota; class Bacilli; order Bacillales; family Domibacillaceae; genus Domibacillus. The sequence goes on from NZ_JAKGCR010000023.1 coordinate 45,512, forward strand.
CGATCTATGTGTGGTCTTTGTCTCTTCAGAGGTGCTCATATAATTATCACCAACCTGCCTTTAAAATTTTCTATGCTAATCAAATGTTTACCTATACATAACGGGGGTACCATATGATTGTAACATAAAATCTCTAGGAGGAATATTAAAATGAATGAGCAATTTAAAGAATGTATCGAGGAATGTCTTGCTTGCTTAACTGAATGTAATCATTGTTATGATTCATGCTTGAGAGAAGAAGACCTGAAAATGGTTGTAGAATGTATTCGACTTACCCGGGAGTGCGCTGATATTTGTGGTTATGCTGCCTCAGCTATGTCTCGTGACAGTCAGTTTTCTGCTCAAATTTGTAAGCTATGTGCCGACATTTGTGAAGCATGTGCAAATGAATGCGCAAAACACGGTAACCATCACGAGCATTGTAAAAAATGTGCTGAAGCTTGCAGAAAATGTGCAGATGTTTGTAGAAGTATGGCAGTTAGCTGATCAAGAAAAAAATTAAATTTTGGAGCATCTTTATAACAACTCAAAAGATCAAACAGGGTAAATCTTATTCGTTTAATCCTGTTTGATTTTTGATATACAAATATTCAATTTTCACTTTAAATACCTCCAATAATAGAAAAAAGCAAAACTCTACCTAATTTTAGGTAATTAGTTTTGCCTGATTAAACAGTTACAATCCGCCGCTTTATATGCTTATTTTATTTTAGCGAGCGCTTAATAAATTTTTACACCTATTCTGACAATTACTCGTAGGCAGTTGACACCCCTAGGTCCTTAACTGTAATACTCATATGGTTCATTATTCCAGAAATTGGTAGCGCGCTCCTACCTGCTGCTCAAATACCATCAATATTTGTTTTTCATTCTGGAGTTACATCAAGAATTGTTTTTAACCTCGGCTCAGTCCCCAATTTTGTGACTAATCCTGTTTTTTCAGCAATATCAACTAGCATGCCGGTGGCTACAATGACATGATTTGCTTCATATTCCTGTTGGTCAGCTTCAACTTTAAAACCATCTTCAGATTTAGTAATATTCATTACTGTAGCCTCTACGATTTCAGCACCAAATTTGCGAATCTGGTCTTTACCTGCTTTGACTAAATCGGGACCGTTGATTTCTTTAACACCGTAATAGTTTTCAATCCATGCTCGTTTAGTTACACTTTTATCATTATCAACGACCAGCGTTTACTTCCCGGCTTTTGCTGTAAATAAGGCTGCACTTGAACCAGCAGGGCCAGCGCCAATGATTAAAACATCATGCACCTTAAAACCTCCAGTATTGAAATTTAAAAATCAATTACTAATTAGGTTTCATCATCCAAGTGCTTCTGTTCCATTAGTATCACGCGAATTTACAGCTTTAAGCAATTTGGATACAAATAATATTAACTTTTACCATGTCAATCTGTAACTCGCTGTCCCGATTTCTATCTTACAATTATTACCTTAGACGTTCTCCTAAAAATTGTTTTATCAGATTAGTACTAGTTTCTAATTCTTCTTCTAAAGGAAAATGTCCCGTATTTAACAAATGAACCCCACAATCTTTTAGATCTTTTTGGTAAGCCAAGGCTCCTTCTGGTCCAAAGAAAATATCGTTTTTCCCCCATGCTACTAATGTAGGAGGTTGATATGTTCTAAAGTATTCCTGCCAGTTAGGATACTGTTTAAGGTTGTTTCGATAATCAAAAAATAGTGCAAGTTGTATTTCTTTGTTGTCGGGACGATCCAAAACGAATTGATCCATATTCCATGCATCAGGGCTGATTCGATCGGGGTTACGAGTTCCCTGTATATATTGATACTTTGTAAAGTCCACTGATAGAAGGGCTTTTAAATTATTTTTATTTTCTTCAGTAGGATTTTCCCAATAAGTGCGTATAGGATTCCAAGCAGACAATAATCCTTCCTCATAAGCATTTCCATTTTGAGTTATAATAGCTTGAATTCGTTCGGGGTGTTTCGTTGCTATTCTGAATCCTACTGGTGCGCCGTAATCGTGAACATAGATACTAAATTTATCTAATTTTAATTTTTGTATAAAATCATTTAATAGTTGAGCTAAGCTATCAAAAGTATATTCAAATTCATCCATTTCGGGCTGATCACTATTTCCGAAACCTGGATAATCTGGCGCGATAATGTGATATTCATCCATCAATTTAGTTATCAAGTTTCGATACATATGAGAAGAAGACGGGAAACCATGAAGCAATAAAATTGTAGGATTACTTGTACTACCGGCTTCTCGATAAAAGATATTAATGTCATTAATACTTACTGTTTTGTATTGTACGAACATGCTTTCACCTCAAATTAGTTTACTATTTCGATGGCCTATTTCACAATAATTTGTAATACTAATAGCTTCTTTTCATTTTAAAAATTATAATAAAAACCCGTTCTTACAACCTCTCGCAGGTTTAACTGCTGCATTAGTACCAGATCTATTTGTTAATTTCCTAACTGTTTCATTCAATGACTTCTGAGTTTATCGATTAAATTTAAATACACTTGCTGCTGTCAATCAGCTCTTCAGCTCTGACCAGATAAGCAATACTATACTGAAGCACTAGTTGTCCGACCTATACTAGGCAAACATCCGTTACTCGCTTGCACCAATTGAATCTGAATTTTTGGTTTTCAATTCCTGCTTTGTTAGTAATCCTTACAATTTCACCTTAATCTTTTTAGCAATATCTAATTTTCGGCTTCCGAGCATTTACTGATTTTCTTCTCCAGATGCTACAGATACTTTTCCCTCAAGATCTATTTGAACATCTGCTTTTTTTAACATATTTCCGATAGCACATCCTTTATCTGCAGCCAAAATTGTTCTATTAGCTGATTGGACCTGCTCTTCTGTTGCATTAGCAGAAAGAATAACATGAGGATAGTGGATAATTTTAAATCCTTCTTCCTTTGAATTGGTTGCTTCTGAATCCATTGTCAATCCAGCTACAGGTAATTTTCTTGTTTCAAGCATGGCAACAAGAGTCATCGAATAGCAGGCTGCCGCAGAGGTGACAAGTAATTCCTTTGGTTCTGTACCTTCTCCACTGCCGCCTAAAGACTCCGGTATCGCGATGTTTGTTTCAAGATGAGCAGCTTTAACTCTTCCAGCACCTTTTGTATTTCCATTCCAAACAATCTTTAAATTCGTTTTTAAACTATCCATAAATGTCACTCCTAAATTATATATTTTTATGTTAACTAGTTAATTAGTTAACTGTACATAAATTCTATGTCTTAGCAGGATTGTTGTCAACTGCTCTTTATTAAACGGATGAAATATCCTAGAGGAGAACTTGATTTTTTAACATTTGTTCACTAAGCTAAACATATCTAGCTTGTTAGTTAACCCAGAAAGTTGGTTGTACAAATATGGAATATTCCAGCTCGCTTTTTAAAATTGATTCTCGGTCTCCTTTACCTATCAACGTGCAGATCAGAGAGCAGATCAAATGGTTAATCGGAAAAGATTTACTCAAACCGGGGGATACCCTTCCTTCGACCAATGAATTAGCGGAACAACTGTCCATTAACCGAAATACGATTCAGGGAGTCTATACTCAACTAAAAGAAGAGGGCCTTCTACTTATACAAAAAGGACGGGGAACACAAGTTGCCGGCGAGGAAGACATTGCGAGATTTAAAATCCAAAATCCTTATTTTTCTTTTGTAGAACAAACAATCAAGGATGCCTCTGAATTGGGTTTCAATATTGAAAATGTGTTGCTATCCAGCTTTGCCTACATGAAGCTATTCGGTCAGGCTTCTAAAAAAAATTTGCGTTATCTCTTTGTTGAATGCAAATTAAGTTCGTGCGTCTTCTATTTGGATGAAATAAAACGGATAACCTCTGCAGATATTCATACAATCGATATGTCATCAACAGAAAATGCCCTTATGGAGGCTATTCGCACTGCGGATATAATTGTAACGAGAGCTGATCTCGCAGAGAAGGTAAAGAAATTTGCCAATGCCGCTCAAAAAACCGTTATCTCCGTTGGTTCCACAAATGATGTGTCACTTCTACTAAACATGATAAGACAGTAACATCTAGGAATACATGACTATCGCCAGATTACACTGAACATCGATCATTTCATTGAGGAATTAGAAAGTTGCGGGGTGTACTACAGCTACAAATGAATTAAGGCAAAATTAAAAGGCATGAATCCGGATCAATAACAGATTCATGCCCTGAATGCTGCTTGATTGCTGCGTGTAACTTTTTGGGTTCAGATCAGGAAGAACCTATCCTGCTGACTATGCGTTAGGATGGGTTCTTGTTTTTTTAAGAGAGGGTCGTCTATCGTTTAAACTAAAATGCTCCTTTCTTAACCAGTATATTCATTTTGTGGAGAGGTTCTATAACCAGGTTCCCTTTCATCTACAAAGCAGACGTAATGCATACTTTCGACAATGCCTATAAAGAGAATAAGTATAAAGGAACCTTTTTCTCTATATTTCTATATGAGATTCGTGCATGTTAAGTTTTTCACCTATTCTCCTTTAGGTTCTATCCAAGTTGGTTATAAGTAATTAACCTGTGTATATGCACCGCTAGATAAGCAAGTTCATCATTTGGGATCGTTTTGCCATTAACTTGTTTTATATATTCCCGGATCTTAAAAGCGCCATCCATAGCCTGCGGATATAAATTTGCCATCTGCTCAAACAGCAGATCATTTTCATTATCTAGCATCTTATCCGCATAGAAACGTTCTACAAAGAATTTAACATGGGTAATGAAACGAGTATAATGAATATTGTCTTCATCAATGTTTATACCTAGCGTATACCGAACAAGGTTGACAATACTTCCGATCATTTTGGCATATCTCATACCGTCTCTAGACTCTTTTTGTTCCCCTCGGGCGTTAATTAAATGAAAAGCGATGTTTGCTGCTTCTTCTTTCGGCAGTTCGATCTCGAACCGCTCATTCATGAGCTTCACAGCGAGTTTTCCAATCTCGAATTCTTCCCTGTAATAATTTTTGATTTCCCAATAAACCCTATTCGTAATGTTCATGTTTTTCTTATATCTTTCAACAGCAAAATTTAAATGATCCATTAATGTGAAATAGATCCCTGTATTCAGCTTCGTATTCAGTTTCTCTTCCGCATAGCTGACAATTTTCTGCGTGATTTCTACAAACACTGGAGGAATAGAATCCAATAAACCAAGAAATTCTTTCACTTTAGCATTTTCAATTGGTATAAACATTTGGTCAGCCTGGCGTTCCTCAATAATATTGCCGGCTTTCTGTCCGTATCCAATCCCTTTGCCAAACAGAATGAATTCTTTTCTTTGTTCGTCTTCTGCCAGCACTACACTAGAATTGAGTACTTTTTTAATTTTAATCATTATAATCACCTTTTCACTAGAAAGCCGGACTGTTAATCCAAGCCTCACTGTTATTTCTAACTAAACAAACCTATACCTTTAGACATCTAAGATGCTAAAGCGTAACTTTTATAGGCATCTGATGATGCCATTTTTTAAAATGTAAAGGCCTGCTCACCTACATAAAGAACGTCATCACTCGATTGTAATACCTTTTCATTCATATATATAATTAATTTAACCTAGCTTTTTTATAAAAATATTGTTACCTAACAATCTGTCTGTTAATCATTATCCGGTAAAGAGAGGGGAGAAGGTTTCTAATTTTATTGAGTGGATCGTGCAAAAACAAGGGACATTTCTTTATTCCTAAAAGAAAATAGTATTTTAAACAGATTATAAATCATTTTTCCTGTCGATCAATTAAATAATAAAGAAAAAAGACACAAAAAATAAAAAGATTAGGAGTAAAATAAATTAAAAAATGTTAGAAAAGGGTTAGAAAATCAACACCTGCAATAAATATTGCAGTCCGGATCAATACGAGGTACGTTATTTTATGTGCCAATTGTTGATATGCGTATTCCACACTTTCTTCTGTTGTTCCAAACCTTTTTAAAATGCACATAAATAGTTAGATGCTTTTTTTGTAAACCTTTTCAATTTATGGTTCTTTTATTTAGAAAAGGAAAAATGCAGCTACTAGTGTTAGTTTTACTAAACCTCTTACTAGTAGCTACATAGCTATTGCCTAACTAAAGTTGTATTTATCTTCTCAAGTATTTATACAGCCTGTTATCGTGAACTTAAAGAGATGAAAAGCCACAAATATTTCTAAAGGCATGTACTTTATCATTACCTCTATACTTTTTATTGTGTTCATTATTCACTACTGAACACTACACTTCTTGCTGTTATACACACTATCTCTTATCAAACTTATTTCCAGATTGGTTTAGAAATCATTAATTATCACTCTAAATCTTCCCCATTCGATTGAATCACTTTCTTATACCAGTAAAAGGAATCTTTTTTCCTGCGTTCAAATGTGCCATTTCCGTTATCGTCTACATCTACATAGATAAAGCCGTATCTTTTTTTCATTTCACCGGTGCTTGCGGCAATAATATCGAGTGGACCCCACATTGTGTAACCCATGACAGGAATACCATCGATTTCAATCGCTTTTTTCATTTCTTTTAAATGATCTCTTAAATAGTCAATACGATACGAATCATGAACGCTTCCATCTTCTTCAACTTCGTCGACTGCGCCCAGCCCATTTTCTACAATCATTAGAGGCAGTTGATAACGGTCATATAAAAGATTTAATGAATACCGAAGGCCCATTGGATCAATAGACCATCCCCAGTCACTGGTTGGAAGATGAGGATTTTTATAGCCTGTTTTGACGCCATTCAGCCCTTTAAAATCTAAAGGGGTATTCTTTCCAACTACATGAGTTAAATAGTAACTATACGATAAGAAATCAACTTTACCCTTCATTAACTCATCCAAATCACCATTTTGAATAGGTAAAACAATGCCTTCCCGTTCAAATTCTTTTAATTTATAGGCTGGATAATAACCCCGGCATTGAACATCACAATAAAACAGCATTTTATGCATAAAATCAACCGTTGCCTGTATATCATCTGGATCACAGCTATTTGGATACGCAATATGGCCGGCATACATCATACCCACTTTATTATCGGAATCAATATCATGAGCCATCTGGACAGCTTTAGCGCTGGCTAAGAACTGGTGATAAGCAGCCGTCATTCTCGTCTGTTCATCATCAGAGTTAACCCCGCCCGCCATCCAGGCTTTGGTTGACATGACATTAATTTCATTAAATGTAAGCCAGTATTTCACTTTGCCTTTATACCGATTAAAAACGGTGCTGCAATACCGTAAATAAAAATCCACTACTTTACGGTTCTCCCATGAGCCGTATTTGAGTAATCCAAGCGGTGTCTCAAAATGAGAGAGGGTTACTAAGGGCTCGATCCCATATTGATGGCACGTATCAAAGACTTCGTCATAATGCTTCAAGCCTGCTTCGTTAGGCACTTCTTCATCTCCATTTGGAAAGATTCTTGACCAGGCAATGGACATGCGGTAACACTTGAATCCCATTTCAGCAAACAGCGCGATATCTTCTTTAAAACGATGATAATGGTCAACCGCGTGGTGGCTCGGATAATAGTTTCCTTTCACTACACTATCTGTAATTTCTCTCGGAACCCCATGTACACCTGCTGTCATGACATCTGCTGTACTTAATCCTTTTCCATCACTTAAATACGCGCCTTCAGCTTGATTGGCCGCGGTTGCACCACCCCACAGAAAGTTCTCCGGAAATCCTTTTCCCATACCTAATCTCCTCCAATTAGTTTCCTAACGCCGTTACCAGCATTAACGATCCATTATGATCAGCCTGCTTGACGTCCTCGACTTTTACTGAGTATTGATCTTTGTTAGTCACGACGGCAATTGTGACTGGATCAAATCCTTCTTCAATAATTTTGTTAAGGTCAAATTTCACTAGCAAATCGCCAGCTTTTACTTCATCTCCAACTTTTACGAGCGATTCAAAATATTTCCCATTTAGTTGAACTGTATCAATACCAATATGGAATAGCATTTCAGCTCCATTGGTAGTTTCCATTCCAAGTGCATGGTTTGTATTAAAAACCATTTTAATTGTTCCATCAGCAGGCGCATACAGTTCTCCTGTTGATGGAATGACTGCAATTCCGTCACCCATTACTTTGGTTGAAAATACACTATCATTTACTTCAGATAAAGGAATTACTTTTCCTGAAACCGGCTGTTTGATATGAACAGCTTCATCAACATTTACATTTTTATCAGGTGAATGTTCAGCTACTGTATTTTCAGCTTTTTCCTTGTCTTCTTTCCATGCAAACAGGGTAATCACAAAGGCCGATACAAAAGAAATCACCAAACCTAAAAGGGCATAAATGATATTATTACTGTCTTCTGGATCAATAAACATGGAGAAACTTGCAACACTTGGGCTTACAGGTGTAGTGCTCGAGACAGTAAATAAACCAAGACTTAAACCACCTATTAAACCTGCTGTTACAACACTATACAGTACTCGTTTTTTCTGCAATGTAATACCGTAAAGCGCAGGTTCCGAGATGCCAAACAATGCTGAAATGCCGGAAGATAGGGCTATAGATTTAAGCTCTGTATTCTTAGCACGTAAAGCGACTGCAAAGCACGCACCGCTTTCAGCCATATTATGTGCTAATAGTGCAGGTAAAAGCAGAAATTCTTTCCCTGTGGCAGTGATTGAATTGATTGCATACGGAGTTAAGGCTTTATGCATACCTGTAGCAATCATAAATGGAATAATAGTGGCAAGAAGGCCTACCGCAATCCATCCAGCTTTATCAAATAAGAACAAAATAGCAGTCGTTAATAACGATCCAGCCTCAAATCCTATTGGTCCGAAAACTAACAGTGTCATTGGAACGGTTAAAAGCAGTGACATCATTGGGATAAAGAAAACCCGAATAGGTTTTGGTGAAATTTTGGTAAAAAGTCTCTCCATGTATGCATAGAACATTACACCTAAAATGGATGGGAATACTTGCGCTGCATAATTAACATTTGTTACAGGGATAGAAAATAGAGTTGCTCCCTCGCCTAAAAGTTTTGTCATATCAGGGAATAAAAGTATACTCATAGCTGCAGCGGCAACTAAATGGTTAGCCTTCATTTTTGTTGCTGTTGTAATAGCAACGAGTATTGGTAAAAAGTAAAATACTGCACCGCTAATGGACGTTAGGATAATATAGGTTTGTCCCGTCTCATCTATCAGATTAAAAACAGATAACAGAAGCAACATTGATTTTAAAATACCGGCGCCTGCCATTGCTGGTACTAAAGGCTGGAATACACTAACTAAAAAGTCTAAAATTGTCGCTCCAACTTTTCGCTTTCCTTTTTGTGTATTAGTATTTTGCTGAGCGAAATTGCCGATCTTCTGCAATTCTTCATAAACTTCAATTACGTTATTTCCTATGATTACCTGAAATTGACCTTTATTAACTACTTCTAAAACCCCTTGTGTTTTTTTAAGTGCATCCACATCTGGCTTACTATCATCAGCAAGTGTAAAACGTAATCTTGTTGCACAATGTCCTAAGTGAGCTACATTTTGCTCACCGCCAACATGTTTTAAAATATCGGCTGCTATTTTTTTGTAATCCATTTCAAATCCTCCTTAACTGATTTAAATACGCTTACATTTCGGCCAAAATAATAAGCTAACAAAAAAGGCAGGATCCCTTAAAAACAATATAATATCGCCTGATATCATATCATCTTTAACGGATCCTGCCTGCATTACCAGTAACATGTCCTGTTTTATTTTGTTGAGCTGATTTTATTACATTCAAATATAAAATACAAGGGGTTAATCAATATTTTTATGAATTTTTTTCGTGTTTTTCATATGAAGAGAGCAAGCACCTCACGAAAACGAGATATACCATGCTAAACCTGGTAACAGTATATTCCCTTGTCTACCAAGTGATGGATATGCTTTGTCAGCAGGTTTCAGTGACCAATCTGCCTCTATTCCAGAAGCAAGACTTATGCGCAAAGGTTTAGGGGACTGGTACTTTATTGTGCCTGGAGCCGATGATACTTTCAGTTACATGGAAGGGATCTATACACATAGGTTAACACCTGACTATCCCATTGAAATGGGTAAACGCAGTACAAAACCTGGATACGCGGTGCTCAATCTGCCGGCAGTCTACTCCCTCACCTATCAAGTGATGGATCTGCTTTATCAGCAGGCTCCAGTGGCCAACATGTATATGGAACGGTTAAAGGATCGATGGGTCATTCATATGAAAGATACCCGATTAAATGGTGTTTCAGTTGAGCTAGCCGACTTTATAAAACGTTCGACTAAACAAGGACGTGTTCGGTATGTTTCGGAATATGACGCACTCAGCATTGAATCGGAAGAAGAACTACTTTCAGTTTCATTGTCCGTGGATATTAAGGACTGGCTTCGTAAGAAAGGAGAACAGACAGATAAAAGTATGCAGGACATTACTGCCGATATATTAATAGAAGTGTATCGGAGAGAAAACATTTATTAAATCCTATGTGTAAACCTTATTGAGGCTATTAACACTAATTTAAAAACGTATTATTTAGTCACCTTAATAGGCGGCTTTTGTATAGAATTGAATATATATGTGAAGCCCAACAGCAACCGCTTTATCCTTAATAGAGATCAACGTGTGAGAAAGCTCATTAGGTACTTCATTCCGCTTCTCAATTATTTTTTTGTTATTTTCCAAATCTCTAAATTCCTCGAATAGAAATTCTCTTTTAGTCTTGTATTAAAGATAGGATTAATATTGAGCCAGGTGCGTACGGGGATGCACTATTAATGATGGTCACCAGAGGGCTAAAAACTAGACTTCTCGCTAGAGAACACACACGTTGAGTTGCTTAGATCACTTCTTTTTAAACACCAACCTAATACCGTAAACGACCATACCAAGTGTTCATCTATATACATTTGGATTTATTCTAGATAACCATCAATTAAGTAGGAAGAAAAAGACTCATGATTAACATGCAATAATCATGAGTCTTTTCCAGTTCTATGCTTCTAGTGTGCGAATTAACCATTTAAAATTGGCAAAATAGAATGAAATTGCAAATGGATCCTTTATTTAATTACTCCAATTAAGTCGTTCATTAAAAAGATTATGAAGTACATAAAGCGCAAGGAACATTTCCCCAATAAAGATGCACCGAAGCGTTTTCTCATCTTTTGTTTGGGGCTACAATCAGCATTTCGCTTTGCTGCTCCATATTGGTTTCGATCAAGCGCAGGCGGAGCTCTCAGTTATGTTAATAACTGCTGATTAAGTGGCAGCTTGCAACAAAAGACATTCTTCACTTTTATACATTATTGAAAACTCCAAAGGTTTATTATTGATTTTAAGCAGGCAAAGAGAAGAGGTCTCTAGTGTCTAACTATAAATTTTAGACCTAGTTAGCTGTCTATTGTTAAGGTAAACTACCTCGGTAAGAAATTTACACCCCTGTACCTCTTCAAAAGTTAATTTTGCTTCCTGCTCTGTTTCAAATTCAAACATTTTGACATTTTTATTAGAATGCACAGTGATAATCCACATGATAAATTCCTCCTATCTAGAATCATCTTACTTTTATATTTAAGAGATAATAAAATCGTAAAACTTTGGCGCTTATCTAATAATAGATGACAAAATCAAGTTATAGTACTCTATTTTAAACAGGTGAACTTCTTAGTTTATACCCAGCCCCGAAAGCGAGAAGCTTCAGCCGGCTTTTTAATTCCAACCATGTAAGCTGCTAAACGCATATTCACCTTATTTTTTTGCGATGTCTCACAGATTCTTTCAAAAGCGTTGACTATAACTTTTCTTAATTTTTCAGCTACTTCTTCCTCTGACCAATAATACCCTTGATTATTTTGAACCCACTCAAAGTAAGAAACCGTGACACCACCTGCACTCGCCAATATATCTGGCACAAGAAGAATCCCTTTGTCAGTTAAAATGTTAGTGGCTTCAAGAGTTGTTGGTCCGTTTGCTGCTTCCACTACAATTGAAGCTTTAATTTGATGAGCATTTTTTTCTGTAATCTGGTTAGAGATTGCAGCTGGCACCAAGATGTCACACTCTTTTTCTAATAATTCCTGGTTTGTTATGATATTTGTAAACAAGTTCGTTACAGATCCGAAACTGTCGCGCCGATCGAGCAGATAATTGATATCTAGTCCTTGGGGATCGTATAAAGCTCCCTGAGCATCAGAAATTCCAACTACCTTTGCTCCTGCATCATACATAAATTTTGCAAGGAAACTCCCTGCATTTCCAAAACCTTGAATGATAATGCGCGCACCTTTTACATCAATTCCCTTTTTCTTTGCTGCTTCTTCAATACAAATTGTTACACCACGCGCTGTTGCGGTTTCCCGGCCTTGAGAACCGCCTAGAACAATTGGTTTGCCCGTAATAAACCCGGGAGAATCAAATTCACGAATCCGGCTGTATTCGTCCATCATCCATGCCATAATCTGAGAATTTGTATACACGTCAGGGGCTGGAATATCTTTTGTAGGCCCAACAATTTGGCTAATAGCTCGAACATAGCCACGGCTTAACCTTTCTAATTCCCCGAATGACATTTCCCTTGGATCACAAATAATCCCGCCTTTTCCCCCACCATAAGGAAGATCGGTAATACTACATTTTAAACTCATCCAAATAGATAGAGCCTTCACTTCTTCCTCATTTACATCTGGATGAAAACGAACGCCCCCTTTGGTGGGACCTACAGCATCATTATGTTGAGATCGGTAACCTGTAAACACTTTAATAGAAGAGTCATCCATTCGAATGGGGATTCGCACAGTAAGAATTCTGGCTGGTTCTTTCAGAAGTTCATACATATCCTCGTTATATCCTAACTTCTGGACCGCTTCTTTTATAATGAGTTGTGTCGATTCAAATAAATTGAGAGTTTCAACTTTTTTTCTATTTAATATTTGACTCTGTTTATGTTCAGAAGGGGCAGTCGCCTTCATTCTCTACACCTCTTAAATTATGAGTTGTTTACATTCGATTTTTTAATAACACTTATGTTAATGCTATATCTCATACAGCTGTGTTGTCATTTCATAACCACCTTCCTTAAATGGCTAGGAAAAGTGCAAAGAAGAAGGTATTTTTAAAAATAAAGCCAGCTCCTTGCTTTTTTGTTTTCTTTCTCTTCGCATTTTTGCTCTATCCGGAGCAGTTTCATGTAATTTTCTTTCTTCTTCCGTCTCCGGAATCACTTGAGGAACAAGTGTTGGACGTTTGTATTGGTCAAGGGCCACAAATGTTAAGAGGGCGGTAGCTGCAATTTTGCATTCCCCGCTTTTTAAGTCTTCAGCAATAATTTTTACAAAAACCTCCATGGAAGACCTCCCTGTCCAGGTCACATAGGATTCAAAACAGACTGAATCTGTTGGACGAACAGGGTGAAGGAAGTCAACAGAATCAGTTGAAGCTGTTACACACTCTTTCCGGCTATGTCTCGCTGCAGAAACAGAAGCTACCTGATCGACATCGCTCATTAATTGACCGCCGAATAATGTATTATGATTATTTACATCATTCGGAAAAACACGACTGGTTCGTATAACCCGTGATTCTTTACAATATTTCGCTTCCATGTACCCTCTCTCCTAAAACCTGTACCATTTGTTTAAAGTATTATTAAATGAGCGTTTTTTTTTAATAAAAAACCAATTTTAAAAGAACCCCTATGCTTTCATCGTATTGCTTTATCTTTATTTAGAAAAAAATCCTCTAAGAGCGAATGCTATGTTTTGAGGCCGCTCTGCCAATCTACGCATAAAATAACCAAACCAATCATTACCAAAAGGAATATATACACGCATTTTATACCCCTCTTTTACTAAACCCTGCTGCATCTCGGTTCTGAACCCATATAGCATTTGAAATTCAAATTGATCACGTGGTATATTATTTTCTTGGGCAAAGTCTTTTACTTTAGCAATGATATGGTGGTCATGCGAAGCGATGGCTGTATAACTTCCACTTAATAGATGCTGTTCAATGATCTTCATATAATTTTCATCAACTTCTTCTTTTTCCTGATAGGCGACTTCCGGTGATTCCTTATAAGCGCCTTTTACCAGACGCAAAGGAATCCCTTTTAACTCATATACATCCTGTTCTGCGCGGTATAAATAAGCTTGAATGACAGTCCCAACATTATCAAAGGTTTGACGCAGTTCTTTCAGAATATCTAATGTTACTTGGCAATGCGCGTGATCCTCCATGTCGATTCGTACAAAGTTATTGTGCTTTTTTGCGGTTTCGAGTATTTGGCGCATATTTTCCACACAAAAATCCCGGTCAATATCTAATCCAAGCTGTGTCATTTTTACGGATAAATTACTGTTTACACCAGCTCTAGCTATCGCTTCTAATGTTCTAATATTGTAGTCGGTCGCTTCTAATGCTTCTTGTCTGGTTGAAACAAATTCTCCTAAATGGTCCATTGTACAAACCATGCCTTTTTCATTTAAAGCCTGCGCTTTTTTAATAGCACTTTCGATCGTCTCTCCTGCGACCACTTGAGAGGCCCCAAAGCGAAGTCCCCATTTTTTAGCGGCTTTATTCAATCCCTTATTTTGAGAAGCGTAAAGAAAAATGTTTTTCGAAACAGTTGCCAACATCCTTTATCCCCCTAGCACATATCTTCTTTTTTATTTCTACATTTTAGAAAAGGCAGCTTTAAAAGCTGCCCTGCATTTCTTAAATGGTTTCACTGATCGTTTTTGCCTGCATGTGTAAAATGATGTAGTCAGGACCCCCTGCCTTGGAATCTGTTCCCGACATATTAAAGCCACCAAACGGCTGATAGCCAACAATTGCACCTGTACAGCCACGATTGAAATAAAGGTTTCCTACATGGAACTCTTCTTTTGCCCGCTTAATATGATCTGGATTATTAGATAGTAACGCTCCAGTCAGCCCATAGTCGGTATTATTCGCTATTTCCATCATGTGGTCAAAATCACGTGCTTTACAGAAGGCTAATACAGGACCAAAAATTTCTTCCTGCATAAGGCGTGCTTTTTCATCAACATCCGCAAAAATAGTCGGCTGGATAAAGTAGCCTCTTGAGTCGTCTCCCTGTCCACCTGCTGCCAGCTTGCCTTCTTCCTTTCCGATCTCAATATATTTTGTAATTTTATTAAAAGAAGCTTGATCAATAACCGGTCCCATGTACGTATCAACATCCTCTGGACTTCCCATTGTTAACGTGTTCGTTAAAGCAATTGCTTTTTCTAGTACTTCATCGTAGACATCCTGGTGTACGACCGCACGCGAACCAGCTGAACATTTTTGTCCTGAGAATCCAAATGCTGAGTAGACAATTGAGGATGCTGCCAAATCCAAATCTGCGTCTTTATCAACTACAACCGTGTCTTTTCCGCCCATCTCAGCAATTACACGCTTTAACCAAATCTGGCCTGGGTGTACTTTTGCGGCGCGTTCATAAATGCGGCAGCCAACCTCACGCGACCCAGTGAAAGAAACAAAGCGGGTTTTAGGATGATCTACAAGGTAATCGCCTACTTCTGCGCCACTTCCTGGAATATAATTAAGTACTCCTTCAGGAAGACCTGCTTCTCTTAATAGTTCTGCAAATTTAGCAGCTATTACAGGTGTATTATTTGCTGGTTTTAAGAGAATTGTATTTCCTGCTACGATTGCCGCTGCTGCAGTTCCTGCCATAATCGCTAATGGGAAGTTAAATGGCGAAATAACGATCCCTACACCAAGTGGGATATAATTAAAAGTATTTGCCTCTCCTTCTCGGCTTTCCACTGGGGCACCCTCTTTTAACTGCATCATTTGGCGTGCATAAAATACAAGGAAATCAATCGCTTCTGCTGTGTCTGCATCCGCTTCTTTCCAAGGCTTTCCTGCTTCCTTCACTAGATAAGCGGAAAATTCATGTTTTCGTTCACGGAGAATCTCTGCTGCACAAAGTAAAACGTTCGCACGAACTTCCGGATCTTCTTTTTTCCAAGTTTCAAAAGCAGATAGTGCTGCCTGCATTGCTTTTTCAGCCAGTTCCTTATTCGCCTTAGAAACTTTTCCGATTACTTCCTCTTTGTTTGCTGGATTAATCGAAATAATTTGTTCCTCCGTTGTAATCGACTCGCCTCCGATAATTAGCGGGTAGCTTTTACCCATCTCTAATTGAACATTATTTAATGCTTTATGAAATGCTTTTTTATTTTCCTCAATCGTAAAATCAGTGAATGGCTCGTGAGTGTATTTTTTTGCTAGCGTAATATTCATAGTCATGTAAATTTCTCCTTTGATAGATAATAAGTTTACAAGTGAAATTAAAGAATAATGTAACTGCCTTATGAAATCCTAAATAAACGAAGCAAGTATTAACTAAAATATTGGTGCAATTTAAACAACAAATTTCTCTGCCGTCACTGTCTATCCGTTAAGCATTTTCCAATACAGGCTGCTGATTTAAAATAAACCCTTGTTGATATGGATCGGTTTCTTCTAAAGTGAATCGATGTATTCCTGTGACCCAAGCTGACCCTGTGATTTCCGGAACAATAGCACCAAGACCTGCTACTGTTGTTTTTTCAACTACTTTACCTATAAAGCGGGAATCGATAATACTTTCTTGAATAATACTTTCACCAACTTGAAGATCTAAAGTTGCTAATTTTGCTGAAGTACCTGTACCGCATGGCGACCGGTCAATTTGTCCATTCCCAAAGACCACAACATTACGGTAATGATTCGTTCCTTTCTTTAAGCTGAACTCAACAAGATCCACTGTACAAATATTTTGATTTTGTGGATGCTCAAAATGAAATTGCTCATTAAGTATGTGTTTGATTTTCATACCGAGTTCAGATAAGAGAAGAGATTCGCTTGTTGTTAATGACAAATTAAATTGTGATGCGTCTACAATTGCAAATATGCTGCCGCCAAATGCAATATCTAATTTAATCGTTCCATATCCTTCAACTGAAATATTTACATCTTTTTCAAGTACAAAAGATGGAACATTTCGGAAGGACACCTCACAGACTTTTTTTTCCTTGTACTTAACCGTACATTCTATCTTGCCTGACGGTGTATCAAGAAAAAATAATTCTTTCTGAGGTAATAAGCCAAATTGTATGCCTGCAGTAATAGTGCCGATTGTGCCATGCCCGCACATATTCAGATAACCGCCATGATCCATAAAGATTAAGCCGGCATCACAATCATCACGAGAAGGTTCACAAAGGATTGCTCCAAACATATCCTGATGGCCACGAGGTTCGTTCATCAGTAATTCTCTGAGCCAAGGCATTTCTTTTTTAAGGGTATTTTTCTTTTCTAGCATTGTATCCCCTAGTATTTTCGGAACCCCACTTACAATAATTCTTGTTGGCTGACCCATTGTATGAGTATCAATGGTTTCAATAAATCTAGAAAAATTGATCATAGCTAGCCCTCCTCTATTAATTAAAAATTGCGTTCTATTATACATATTGCAATTTGTGTGCCAAAAAATTTTTCTTACATTCAAATGATCATAAAAATACAAAATCAAGAATAAATTTTTCCCTCTCTAGCTAACCATGTTTCTTATTTTGAGCTGATAAAGCTAGGCTAAAGGGATATATCGTAGCAAGATTGAAACGTAACTATTAATAAAAGAAATAATGAAAAACTTTTTATTTTTAATATAAGTATTGAATAGTTATTATTTTTAGAATATTATAAACCTGTAAATGATGTTTACACATTGTAAACATGTAAACTTACACAGAGAAGCTGTAAAAGGAGGTAGATTAATATAGACAATTTCAAAAACGACCGTATCCTTTTTTATTTAGAAACTATTTTAAAAATCAGTAAAGATGCAGTAACAGCTGTTGATAAAACAGGGAAGGTTGTTTATTGGAATGAAGCAGCAGAAAACACCTATCAAATTAAAGCAAATGACATAGTGGGGAAAAATATAGAACATTATTTCAAAAGAAATGACATTAAATTATATGAAATTTTAAAAGATAAACAGCCGGTATTTGATGTCTATCACCAGCCCTGGCCTGACAAGCATATTTTAATCAGTTCTTCCCCTGTTTTTGATCGGGATGGCAGTCTTATTGGCGCTATATCGGTAGATCGTGATATTACAGCTACCGTAAAACTAAATGATGAGCTCTCCGTTACACATTCAAAGCTGCAGGATTTAAAACAGCAAGTTATTAATCAATCTAAGAACTTGCCATTCTCCAACATAAAAGGCAGCAGCAAAAGTATTAATCAAATAAAGGCATCAGCTGCTAAAGTAGCAAAAACGGATGCCACAGTGCTGATTTTAGGAGAAAGCGGAGTGGGAAAAGAACTGTTTGCACAAGCGATTCATGAGTCAAGTTCTAGAAAAACAAAACCCTTCGTTCCTATTAACTGTGGTGCGATCCCCTCTCCTTTATTTGAAAGCGAATTCTTCGGTTATGACAAAGGATCGTTTACAGGAGCCGAAAAAGGCGGAAAAGCTGGGAAATTGGAAGAAGCAAATGGCGGCACACTTTTCTTAGACGAATTAGGTACAATGCCTTTGGATATCCAGGTTAAATTCCTGAGAGCTCTTCAGGAAGGAGAAGTCTATCGAGTAGGCGGAACAAAACCCATTAAAGTAGACATAAGGGTGATAGCAGCTACCAACAGTATGTTGGAGAAAATGGTAGAAAAAGGAGAATTTAGAGAAGACTTATATTATCGTTTAAATGTAGTCCCTCTTCATATCCCTTCACTTCGCGAAAGACTAGAAGATGTTCCGGAGCTGGTGAATGTATTTATAGAAGAATTTTCAATCAAATATCAAAAAGAAATCAAAGTCCTTTCTAACGACGTGATAGAGTTATTTTCCTTGCATCACTGGCCTGGTAACGTTAGAGAGTTAAGAAACTTTGTTGAAAGACTTGTGGTTATGACGGATGACTCTGTCCTACAAGCCAGTGAGATACTGAGTATGCTGCCGGCAAAAGAAAAAATCACGCTTGAAAATACCCCGACTACATTTCAAGATGAGATCAGTTTACTAGAAAAAGAACGAATAAAAAAAGTGTTAGAAAAAACATTTGGCAACAAAACACTGGCAGCAAAAGAACTCGGCTTTTCGAGGGTTACTCTTTATAAAAAGATCGCAAGGTATGGCCTTTAACTAATTTAAAATTTAACAATCGTCCTTTAAAACCTTTAGGTACATTAGTTCAGGAAGGCTACTAACACTTTAATTGTGGCAGTATAAAACAAAAAGTTCTAAATCTCTAAATATTAACGAGATTCAGAACTTTTTGCTTGCTTCAGGAGAAAAATAAAACGATTATTACGAGATTTTATCAACTTCCTGTCCAGCTATATCAATGATTACCTTTGATTCGTTTTTTGTTTTTGCAATGATCAACCCAATTAAGAACCCTAATAATCCTGTGACAATCCACCCAACACCATGCTCAAATAGCGGGATGAATCCAAACGCCCTATTGATTTCATTCGTTAAGATATGAGCTTCTTTTAAAGCATCCAGCAGAGCAATCAATCCTACTCCTGCTACTGTACTCACATACACAGATTGATAGCCTTTGAACAAGTTATTAGTAAATATTAAAGCAATTAAAGCAATGGCCAAAGGATAAAGCAGGAGCAATATTGGAGATGCTAATGTTAAAACCGTATTCAATCCAAAGTTTGTAATAACCGTTCCTATGATAGAAAAAGCTATGATCCATTTTTTATAGCTAAAAGACGGCATAATTCTTTCAAAGTACTCGGAAACTGCCGCCAGACACGCTACATTCGTTGTAATCCCTGTTAGGAAAATAATGGTCCCGATAATATAAATCCCATACTTTCCAAACAACGCGATAGCACTCTCGGCTAAAACTTCGCCGCCATTTTCTCTTAAACCGATTGCATCTACACTGGAAGCCCCTATCCAGGCCATTGAAATCTGCAAAGCAACTAACCCAATAATCGTGATAATCCCTGCTTTAATAAAGAGCCTGGAAACTTCTTTTTCAGATTTTATTCCCAATGAACTAATTGACTTAATGAAAATACCGCCAAATATAAAAGCAGCCAGTACGTCCATTGTATAGTAGCCTTGTGTAAACCCTTTCAAAAATACTCCATCTATATATTCCTCTCTAGGAGCCCCTATTTTGCCCATCGGCGTTATAAATGATTTTATAATCAATACAGCCAGCAATATTGAAAAGATAGGCGTAATAATTTTCCCCAGGTTATCTACCAGCTTTGTTGTGTCCCAGGAGAGTAAGATCGTCAATAGAATAAATAACACTGAAAATACAAGCAGATACAGCCTTTCATTTGCTTCACTTTGAATTAAGGGATTTAAACCAATTTCATAAACAACGGAGGTTGTTCTAGGAATAACGTAAATAGGTCCCAGTGTTAGAAAAAGTAATATTGAAAAAATAGTGGCAAAGCGCGGGTGAACTCTTCCGGCAAGCTTTTCTACAGTGCCTCCTCCACGGGTCAGAGCCATAATAGCCAATAAAACCAGTCCAACACCTGTGATCAAAAAACCGCCCATGGCAATCCAGGTGTTTGTTCCTGCCTGCTGGCCTAACATCGGCGCAAATATAACGTTCCCCGCTCCTAAAAACATGGCAAATAGCATTAAACCAATAGACACTACCTGCGAAAAGGGTACCTTTTTATCCATTGTTATTCCTCCTTATTGTTATGAACACAGCGGGAACAGCCGAAGGAGCCGCTCCCACATTTCATAGGGAATAATCGTTACATTCCTCTTTATACTTTCATTGGTTTCTTCTTGCTGATTCTTCCTAATAGAAAGACACCCGCTCCGATCCCGATTAGGGTGTTTGTTTTTTTGTTGAATGTCTGTTTGGCTACCAGGTTAAGATTTTGGGGACGCTCTGCCAAACGGCGCATAAAGTATCCATACCAGTCCACCCCAAACGGAACGTAGGTACAAAAATTATATCCTTCCCTGGCCAAACTCAGCTGCATGTCTTTTCTGAATCCGTAAAGCATTTGAAATTCATATTTCTCTGCTGGTATATTATTTTTTTTGGCGAATTTTTTTACATGATTGATAATGTTATGGTCATGTGTAGCAATCGATGTAAATTTACCATGCAGGAGATGGTACTCGATTAAATCGATAAAATTTTGATCAATGTCTTTTTTGTCCTGATAAGCGACATTTTCGGATTCTTTATAGGCCCCTTTTACGATCCTTAGACGATAATCTTTATATTTTCTAATCACATCTTTCGCATCGTAAAAGTAAGCTTGGATCACCGTTCCAATATTATTGTAGTCTTTGGAGAGTTCGTCAATTAAATCAAATGATGACTGAAGATGTCCGTGGTCCTCCATATCAAAATTGATAAATATATTGTATTTGTAGGCTTTATCTACGATTTCTGCTAAATTCTCAAGACAGAAACGATAGTCAATATCCTGGCCCAGTTGAGTAGGCTTTAACGAAATGTGGGCATCTAACTGGTGCTGATGAATTGCTTCAACAACGGCCAGAATCTGGTTTTTCGCCTGAATGGCTTCTTTCTTTTCAAATACAAACTCACCAAGATTATCAATGGTTGCAGAAATGCCGTTTGCATTTAACTCCTGAACACTCTTCACCATTTCTTCAATGTTCGTGCCTGCCACAACGGACTGGGCACCCAATTTCAGCCCCCACCGCTTAGCACCGCTATTTAGCATCTTATTTTGAGAAAGCATAATAAAAAAATCTTTTGTTACTGTCAAAATAATAACCTCCCGTTGTTTTAATCTAGGCTTTTTACCAATTCATTTAGAGTCAGCGTCAGCCCTCGAAGTTTACTCACTTATCTTTTGAAGATAAACATAACAGGTTTCTGTTTTTAATTTTTTTGTAAGCACTTGTTTTCATACGTTTTTTTAAATTCAACATAAACGATTGCCTCCTTTTAGCTTCTATAAACTATTAACTTGCAATTATGATGCCAACTTCTAAAAGTCTATATATGATGGCGTTTCTTTTGACTTTAACGGTTTAACAAATAGTAATCGTTTATTTTATGTACACTTTTGTAAATTCACCTTTACAATTCATTTACATATAGTTTACTTAAAATTAAATATTTTCCCATCAGCTGTAAGTAGGTATCTAAGACAGTTCGGCACTTTCGCGTGTATACCACACGCTTTATTAGAATAGGCCCCACTCCTTAGCTTTCTCACTCAATGCCCTCCATCATGGCTGTCCAGGTACGGACATTCTCGCATGATTATTGTAAATTGGTTAAAACAGTATGATTGGCCGCTCTGTCTCTACGGTCCACGCGTATGTCTAGGAAGGAAAGCTAAAAGCTGTGGAGGATCTCTGTGGGGAGGTCATCAGGGACTGCTTTTTTCTAAGGAAGCAATTGAGCATCTCATTGAAACCATGCCAAAAACGCCGGAAGGTTTAACCTTAAACCAAGCGGCAGAGTACCTGCAGACAAACCGAAATTTCATTGCGGCTTATATTAAAGAAGGCATTCTTCCCGCTTCTGAAGGACAAGTTAAAGGGCGCACTATTCCCCTTATTACAGAAAGTGACCTAAAAGAATCCAGTGAGCTGCACGAAAAGAAAATTTGGGAAGACCGGCTTTCCCAGCGGCAATACTATAATAAAAAGGCTAAAGAAGCTGTGTACCAGCGTTTTTCTTCCCCTTCCATTTTCGAAGCAAGGCTTATGTGCAAAGGTTTAAGGGACTAGCATTTTATTGTGCCGGGAACCGACGATACTTTCAGCTACATGGAAGGAATCTACACACATAGATTAACACCTGACTATTCCTTTGAAATGGGCAAGCTCAGTACGAAGCCTGGATATGCGGTGCTCAATCTGCCGGCCGTCTATTCCCTCACCTATCAAGTGATAGATCTGCTTTATCAGCAGGTTCCTGTGGCCAATCTATACATGGAACGGCTAAAGGACCGATGGGTCATTCATATGAAAGATGCCCGGTTAAATGGTGTTTCGGTTGAATTAGCTGATTTTATCAAACGTTCGGCT
Source organism: Domibacillus sp. PGB-M46 (assembly GCF_022668875.1). Lineage (GTDB taxonomy): Bacteria > Bacillota > Bacilli > Bacillales > Domibacillaceae > Domibacillus. The sequence continues at coordinate 68,597 of NZ_JAKGCR010000023.1, forward strand.
AAACAAGGGCGTGTGCGATATGTACCGGAATATGATGCACTCAGCATTGAGTCGAAGGAGGTATTGCTGTCGGTTTCCCTGTCCGTAGATATTAAAGATTGGTTAAGAAAGGAGAACAAACAGGGAAAAGTATGCAGGATATCGCTGTGGAGATTCTTGAAGAAGTGTATCGAAGAGAAGAAATTAAACCTAACACACCGGGACTGAAAGAAAACTTATCAGGGTGGAGATAAACCACTTTCTGTCCCTATATGGAATAGAAAGGAGAGGATAGTTAATTGGTTTTATATAAGTACTACTATACTCAGTGTACAACAAAATGCCGATCGGCCGATTCTTTCGGCAAAGTCTCGCACGGAACAGTCGAATTCTTTTAGTATTTCTATGCGTGCGCGCCCAAATGGCAACTCGTGACAGCCCACCGTGGATGTTGGCGTAGGAACTTACATTTTACACGAAGCTGCCATGGGCGTTTTTTATTTTCTAGGTGTTGCACTTAATATTACAATCCGTCTAATATAAAAATATATTATTGGCAAGGCGTTTAAATAGCAAATGCAACTGTATATATGTAACGAACAAAAGAAGGTGCTAGCTAATGCTAGTAACCTTATGTGAAATTAGTAAGAAACCCCTTTATGCCCCCCCAATATGACCAGCTCGTTAAAGATAAGTACCGCCTTTTATTAAGCTGTACGCATGAAAAATCGCCTTTTTACCAAAACGATCCCGTATTTGATCGATTGTTTCATCAAGAATATGACGCCTTTCATCCAGTTCAAAGGGCGTAAATAAATCCATTTGTTCATGTGCTGCAGGCTGTAATTTACTGCACACGATATGGATCTGGTGTAACGGCTGTCCGCGCCAATACTGTAAAAGCGCTCACACAGCTCAGCTGTCTTATTTGTGCTTCTCGGAAGCAATATTTGATGCCCGGAGCCGCGGTCCTCAATATCCCGGCTGTAAGATATGCCAAGCGCAATTGCTAACTCGTGGGTAATAGATTTAGCACCCATTCCCTCATGGACATACAAATTTGTTGCTTTAAGTTTAAAATCTAAAATATAAGTTTTTCTCATTTTCCCCATAGAAAAATCCCCTTATAGCAGACAGTAAAAAGAAAAATGTTTTACTTTCTGCTATACGAAGGGAATACCACAATACAGGAATTATCTATTAGATGTTGCATAGCCTAAGCAGCAATAAGCTTTATCGAGATACCAACTCTCTCCGTTTTGGAAGAAAATTCTATCCTGTGCTTCTCTGCCTACTGTTTCTTTAATTAATTTAATATCATTGTATGAGAATCGATGTTTTGCTCGAGTTGAAGGCAAATCACTGCCAAACATAAGGCAGCTTGGGTTTTCACTATATAATATTGTAATTAGTTTTCTGATTTCATCATGTTCATACCCAACCCGGCCAAAGCCTGTTAAACGAATAGGAATATCTGCATTAACAATTTTTTTCAACTTATCAATTGAACACTTATGCATCCCAAGATGATCAATTGATACTTTTGGTAATGTAAAAATTAATTCTTCTAATTCCTTATCCATTGTTTGCATATTAAGATAAAGCTCTGTCTTCCAACTACATAATTTATAAACTCTCTCTGATAGCTCTTTAATTTCTTTGGGTGAAGCAGATAGACCTCTGTATAGGTTAAATCTTATTCCCTTTATTCCGACATCGTTTAATTTTAATATATCTTCATCGGTTGTCTCGAATGGAAGCTGGGTGATACCCACAAAATTATTGCCTAATTCTGAAATTGCCTCTGCAAAATAATTTTGATGATACCCTTGAAATGAGCCTGATACAATGGCTCCACCAATTACTTCAATCGACATTTCTTTTAATTCCTTTAAATAATCATTCACTGTATAATAATCAGGGACAAATCCTTGGTTTTCTTCAAGAGGAAACTTTGGATCAATAATATGGAAATGAGAGTCAAATATTTTTTGCATAACTACCCCCTAAAATATAAACATTAAAATCAAAGTGGCAACAATAGCAAATCCTAACCCTAAAGGCGTTGCTTTATAAAGTAAATCATTATAAAACTTCTTAGAATCTTCTTCGCTTAAATTACTGTTACCAAGTATTAAACTACCGCCTGTAGAGAATGGCGCTAAAGCTGTTGATTGGGCGCCGATGATAATAGCAACCGCAATTAACGAAGCACTGTAGCCTGTAGGAGCTATTATACCCGCAATCATTGGAAACATAAGCGGTGCAACAACACCCAAGGTACTGCTGAAGATTGACATAATACCAGCAATGATTGTCACAGCAATAGGAACAATAATGGGTGGCATGTTATTTATCAAAGAAGCTAATAAATCAATTGTACCTGCTTCAACGGCAACATCAATTAACATTCCTACCCCTGAGACAAGCCATAGTGTATTCCAAGGTACTCTTGCCATTACTTCTTTTGGTTTGTCCTCAGCTAATTTTAATAGGTAAGCTGCGATTGCGAATACAACTGCCAGTAAAGTAATGTCCGTACGTGAGTTAATAAACTGAATAGTTTCATTCTCTGGCATAAAATTAGCGAGCATTGGTATTCCTAGTACCATTACCATAAGAAGAATAATTAAAGAAATATTTACTTTTTGTTTTTTTGAAAAACCTTCTGGTTTTGCAATATTCAATTCAGCGATTTGACTGTTTTTTCTGTCAAGAAACATCAGAATCAACATGATAAATATTGGATAGATAAATGAAACAACAAAGATATCCCTTGTCAGGACATTCGCCTGATCAGCAACAGCTGTTTCACTTATCAAAGAGTTAAAGAGTACCCCATGCGCACTATACATGAAATTTGCACCAGAAAGCGAACCTAGTGCAACTGCAAATGAAGCAGGCAATCTATTCATTCCTGATGATTTACATAATGCCATTGTAATCGCACCCATGACTGCCACAGAGGTAAAGAAACCGGCACCCATTCCTGAAACCAACGCTGTAACAAAATACAAAATTAAAGGTAGCCATTTTGTGTGTTTTTGAAATCTATAAAGTAATAATTGGGCAATTTTTTCTAAAGTACCATTCACTACAGCAAAATTAAAGAAGAGCGCCAAGGTGAAAATAACCAAGAATAATTTTGTTGGGAATGTTGCCAATAAGTCATCAAGAGACATCCCCAAAACAAAACAACCAATTAAATAAGCGAATGCTAAAGCAACTAAACCAGTATTAATATCAAACTTTTCGCCCAGATAGATCGCAATAATAATAGCCAGTATTATTAAAATGGAATAGAGCATAATTTTCTCCTTTATATATCTGTCATTTGTATAATATGAATTATATAG
>NZ_JAKGCR010000024.1 GCF_022668875.1 Domibacillus sp. PGB-M46
TGTCAGTTCTGCAATCTTAGTGTCTTTTTCATCTACAGACGTTGTCAATTCTGCAATCTTAGTGTCTTTTTCATCTACAGACGTTGTCAATTCTGCAATCTTAGTATCTTTTTCATCTACAGACGTTGTCAGTTCTGCAATCTTAGTGTCTTTTTCATCTACAGACGTTGTCAATTCTGCAATCTTAGTGTCTTTTTCATCTAATTTTCCTTCTAATTCCTTTACTTTATTTTGTAATGCGGCCATGTAATCATCAATTGCAGGTTGCATATCAATAATTTTTAAATCCGTACCGTTCAAAATAAAATCTAGTGTTACCTCTTTCTTTAGTGCTCTACCATTTTTAGCCTGCACACCAGTTTTAATTGTTAAAGTATAGACTTCATCTTGTATATAATTCTCTAATTGTTCCATCACTTATAGAGGAGCTATCAATATCAATATTAAATTTAATATCCCATACTTTTTTTGCCTCCTCAATAACTCTAGTATCCTCCGCTGCTAGTATGTTTTCCTGTTCTGTAATAATAAACAAAATAGGCAATACCATTACTAAAATTAGAAACCTTAATCTTTCCATCACCAAATCATCCTCCCAGTTTTTAATAGATCAATTTTATCACTAATAAGAGGATTTTCGGGTAATTATAGGTAAATAAGAGTTGTTATAATTAAGTTTACCGTTATTTTAAACTAGTTCTTATTGCACATTATCAAAACTCTGATCCCTGGCATTAGCTAGGGCTTTTTGTTATGCACTATATGATTTAATTTTAGGATTGTAGCCATGTTCTGCTTCAATAAGTGCCCGTGCTTCCTCTGCAGACTCAAGAGACGTAAATACGCCTGTATAAACCCGGTTTTCGTTTTCGCCTTTGAAAGCATTGAATCCAACCTTTTTGGCTGCTTCTTCTGCCGCTTCTGGCGTTCCAAATGTGCCTATAAAGACGCGGAAAGTACCTGGTGTTCCGATAAGTGATTTCTGTTTAAGCAACTCATCGATCTTAGCCAGAGTATTCTTGCCGGCAATTCCATCGATCGCCAGGCCAGTGCGGCGTTGCAGAATCATAACCGCATTTGTTGTGCCTTTTCCATAAATGCCATCGACACCGTTTGTATCGAGGCCGAGCTTTGTGAGTTTTTCCTGCAGGGTAAGTGTTTCTTCTTTACTCATGACGTTGATTGGTGCTGCAGCTGCCACCGTTCGTACTTTGTCTGTGCCGTAACCTTTGTAATTATATTGTAGGTGAGGAGCATCCCAGCCCCAGCGGTAACCTGCTTCAAAGCCCAGCTTCTCCGCATACTGAATGGCCGCATAGAATGGAAATTTGCTATAAGCCGATTTAGACCACTGTGCTTTGCCATCCGCGATTGGTACAAAATCAAGGGCTTGTCCGACTAAATGATAAGACTTCATGGTTTTAGATGCACCTTTAGCCATGTTTTCCCGCTGCTGCGCAACGGTCCGAATCGTTTCATAAATCAGAACATCGATTGTATTATCGACACAGTACTGGTACCATTTCATGGCCTGCGCTCTTGTATTTGGTGCTAAATTATCTAAATTCCCAAGGTTTCTTTGGTGATACGCAGGTACCCAGCTCATCTATTCATCCTCCTATTCGAATAAAAAAGAACGGCCAGATGACCGTTTTAAAGTGTGATTTAACCTGCTTGATTGTCTTTTGGATTAATGCATTTTTCGCCTGGCTTATCATTAAACAGTGCAAGCTTTTCCAAAATGGCTGCCGGAATTGGTACACCAAGTTTCCCTGCATTCTCAACAATCAATAAAATCTCATTGCAGATGTAGAAAAGGACTGTGCCTTTCGCCAGTGCGCCATCTAAACCAAGAACCTGGTCCGCAATACTGGCTGCAATGATCACGATGAACACGCCCACTTTTCTTGCATACCCATACAGCGCTGTACGGTTGCGCAAACGCCCTTCCTTCCAGGCGCACATGATGCCTGTCGCAATGTCGCATACCTGCATCAGCAGCAGTAAATCAATAAATTGAGCGCCGCCAAACAAATACAATTTCACTATCTCTAAACCTTCACCACGGATTAACACATGAAATCCCTCCATTTTTTTGTCACCTTCTTCCATTGAGATGACCCCCTGCAGAATTTTTTCTCTATAAAAAAACGCCGCCCTTAGGCAGCATGAATTTTCAACGCAAAAAGAGCACCCTTTATGGATGCTCTTAAATAAATAATTTGGTTTTATTTTCTATAAGCCTTATCGAAATGTTTGCAAAAGTAAAAAAGATTTAATAAGATTTTAAATCATTTGTTTTGAACAACCTCTTTCAACTTTCAAAATCAAATCAAGTAAATCTTGTCTCAACCAATGGCACGTAGTACTTTGTTTAAACAAGGCAATACATTTACTTAAATTTTCTGCAGCCTCTTTACTAATAACTAGTTTATCGGCAGCAGAAGATTTTCCAATGCCTTTTATTAGACTATTTAACTCTTTATAATTGTCACTTTCTATTACTGAAGTCGTTACCTCAAGAACTATTTCCAGCGCCTTTTGCATGAGTATTGGGTGTGTAATAATAATGTTGGTAGACAATAGAATCCCTCCCTTTCATATATTACAACTTATTCTCTGTCACTATTTTTTAGAACTTAACCCATCATGGAAGTTTAGTTGAAACCAAATACCTTTACCTCTTTTAAATAAAAAGAGCACCCCGAAGGGTGCTATCATGTAGTTTATTTGGTTCTGCTTACAATTAAGAAGAATTACGACTTCTTATTCTTTATCTATAATCATTAAAACTCCATATCCATTGCATCCCCAAGCATGTTTTCAAACTTAATAAAGCGGGTACTATCCTTATGCATCGATTTTAAAAATTTCTATCAACTAATTTAAGGATGGAACTTTAAAATGAAAATTAAAAAAGCACCTGCTGACATGACGGAAAATTTGAAGTCTGTACTTATTCGTTACAAAGCAAAACCTTATCTTCCTTTTTGGGGAGAACTCTTTGTTATTACTCAGGAATTAAAAACTTACGCAAAGCAAGTTGATACGAATGTCCACTTTTACAGTTCATTTGGTTCCTCCCCAATATTATATCTCTCCGATAAAGATTCCTTCCTTGTTCAGGCAAAAGGGCTAAGTATAAAGTTAAGCCAACATGCTTTTATAGATTCATTGATAGCGGGTAGGTTTTGGCCAAACGATATTTAGTATTTTGAATACGGATGGTAGCTTAATTGATGTGTTTCATCCTCATAAATACCTAATCCTCCATTCCGCTGTACTGCCCCTAGCCCTTCTATATTTATCTATAAAAAATGTCGCCTGAGGCGACATGGTTTTTTTCTTATGCAGTTGTCTGCTCAATCGGTTTGATCAATCGAATCAAGTTTTTATTAAAAACACTGTTTCCTATCACAAACATTAGGGAAGCGGGGTTATTGACCTGCGCAGTAATTTCTTCCGCACTGTAATTTCCCACGTATTCATTCATTTTCTTACCGTTATTCAGGTGAATTTCCACATTTACCTCTGTCAAAATCCCTTCTGCTGGCGTAATGCAGCTGACAATATTTTTGCTTAACACGGTGCTGCCAACCGTAAAAACACTCACTTATCTATCGTTCATGCTGGCCGCCATTTGTGCAGCTGAATAGTTGTCCATCGTGACCGGGATGCTTGTGTTGTCATTTAAAAAGATTGTTAGTTCCATATGTGGCCTGCTCCTCTTATTTTAATTTGTTTAAGCTGTTTCCTTCACTTCTGTATGTTCCAGTACCGGCTGCATAAGCGGCATCATTATTCGGTGGCTTTTGGTTCGTACGCTGAGTCCCTCCTGGTGAATGGTTATTTGTTTGCTGCTGTTGCTGACCTTGACCCGGCTGTTCACCTTCAAACAAATATGCATCTGTCTCTTTGAGCTTGTCCAGCTGATCTTTCAGACCAATTAAAGTTTCACCATCCAACGTAATTGCTTCAGTGTTTAACAAGGCCCGGACTGCTTTGGCATTCTTAGATTTCGCTTCCATAAGCGCACGGTCTAATGTAAAATCAAATATTTTTTGCTTCATATCGGCATGAACTTTTCCTGTAGCTTTCTGTTTTCAGCCTGCAAATCATTAATTTGCTTTTGAAGCTCCTCACTGTCACCAGCTACCTTTTTTAGATTCTCTAATTGAGTATCGCGTGCCTTAAGATGCTTCTGTAGTTCTTCTATATCCGTATCCGCTTGCTTGGCTTGGTTTTTAAAGGCGGCTACGCTCGAACCATGTTCCTTCATGATTTGATCGATTGTTCCATCCTCAAGCCCTAATCCTTTTAGAAAATCACGTTTCATCTATTTCCTCTCCTTACATTTGATGTCGGAGTCTGTCTCCGTTAGGATAGCACTCATAACGTCGGTGCAAACGGTCTACTGGTTCTTTATTACGTCTTCAAGCAGGAAAAAGACAAATTCATTCCCTTATCGCCCTTAAATAATCACCTTTTAACTTCTGCCAGCCTTTACTATTACTCCGCTTCATACGACGGAAAGCTCCAACTGTTGTAGGCGCCCCGTTTCCAAGAACGGCCTTCATTCGCTTATAGTACTTAACCTCTTCCCTGGCCTTTCGACGGATCTCCTGCTCTTTTGCATATGCCTTACGTTGAACGGGCGTCCTGGTATCCTTTTCTGGATGAAAAGCAGTGGTTAAAGCTTTTGCTTCTGCCAACTCTGCCTCAGTCAGGAAATCTAGTACGACAGGCCGAATTGTTCCGTGGCAGTTTGGATGATACGGCGGCAAAGGAATCTCATCTTTTGTTTTAAATCCTGGCACGGTACCACTAATCACAACAATCATGTTGCGGTATTTCGCACACACAGGGCATGTAACAGCATTTTCGAAGATACGTACTGTTGTAACTCCTACTTCTTTATAGCGGTTCTCTGCTCCGGTCACTTGTGCCTGGCGTGTCTTGGTGCGGGCAACAAGCCTGGCATAGACATCAAGTGGAAGCCTTTTTCCATCACGAGTGATGAAGGAAGTAAGACTCCCTTGCGCGAATGCTTTTGCAACCCGCTTGGCTGTTACCCGGTTATGATCACCTTGAACAAGACCGGCTGCAATTTCCTACCTAACCACATCGATCGTGTCATTTATCGTTGTAACGGCATATTCATGAGCGGTCCGGAAGGCTGCTTTCAAATCAGCTAATGTATCACTAACCAGGCTGTTCAGCGCATTTAAGTGAATGCGGTTTGCAATAATTGGTTTTAATTTAGCTGCAGATGCAATAGTCGTTGTAACCGGGCTTATAGGTGAAGATGGTAAAAGCTCCTGTAAAGCCGCATGCGCTTCACTCATTCCCGCCGTGTAAGCGGATATTAGTTCTTCCGGCAAGGTTTGCTCAGTAGCTGCCTGTAATTCGTCCAAAGCAGCAATAATAGAGGCAATAAGCGCCATCTTTTGCTTATCATTTAAGAGGTCTTCTGTGCTTTCAACCTGCTGAACCACAACAAAAAGAACCTCTGAAAAAGCTTTTAATAGCTGTTCAAGGTTCATTCTTCCTCACTCACAATATTGCCGGCCTTATTCCGGTTGTCATTCAAATTCAGAAGCGTTTGCCGCCCCCTCAGTAAAGGTGTGCTGTCATCCGACTGTTTTTCCTCTTCAATACGTGCCAGTTCTTCTTCAATCCATTCCTCAGGAGCATCCGGATTCATACGGCGGGCAGTTGTTTCAAGCGACTGGCTGCCCCCAGTATGGACAGCTGTATTTTGTATCAGTAACTCTTCGCGACTGATCGGGATCATGTCGCGTGTTTCAATGATTGGTTCTTCAATAAGCACACTGCTGTCCTCATTATTTGCAATCCAAAGGCAGTTTTCGATGAGCTCTTTTAAAAAAGCAATGTATTCTCCCTGAATCTGTTCTGACTTGATAATAGATACAATCAAATCATAAAACTTTGCCTTGCCTGATTGAGCACCTGTAACACTACTTTCCATATAAAAATCGACTGCTTTTTCAGATGTCTTCGTTTCAATAAACATTAACTTCATCAAATCCTTGATCCACTGCATATTCCCGATCTTAGAGACATCCAGCTGCACCAATTCCATTGCTTTGCCATTTTCGTCATACGTAATAATATTCATATCACGATGATCGATCGGTGCGCCTTCACCGTAGCGCTTCTCTGCCTCCTCCTGCAATGCACGGAAGGTTTCCATGCTGACAACCATTTTCGGCTCACCATTCTTGGTGAAAATGATGAACCCTTTTGTCAATGTCCAATTGATTTCATCCTGCTTGCTAAATTGCCCTTTTAACGCACTGCGGCCGTATGGCTCTTGGTATGTTGGTTCATTCGCCCAATACACGATGAATGGAGTTGAGCGTCCTTCATATGTCTTATTTAACTCCGACATATTAAGCAGACGTTTTGCTTCTTCTACACTAAGTAATTCAAGCCGTGTCCCTTCAAGCTTGTACATCATGTTAGATGTTTCTAAGCGGGCGTTCCGTTTTAATCCAACCCGCTCTACCTCCACACGCTCGCGGTACACATGTAGGTACTGGTCATCACCAATTTCTTTATGAAAAGCTAAATCAACGCCCATCTCATCCTCATGCGGATAATAAACGTCTCGCATTTTAAATTCGAGCCGTAATCCACGATCATCTAAAAACGGCACGCCGACGAGACCACCATCGGTTTGATGCTGGACAACATTTGGCCAGTGCTTAAAGCTAAGCCGGCTATTCTTGTGATCTGATCGATCATTTCCTGCTGCAAGTCTATGATTTTATCGTTTATTGTATTGCCATCTGGATCTTCAATAATGTCATCAGCAGTGCCAGTTGTTTCATTTTGTCCTTCAGTGGATGTAACGGATGTTTTTATATTTCCGATCGAACGGCTGACAAAGATAGCCGGCACTTCTGCAATAACTTTTGCAACATTGGCAATGATATAAGGCGCCTTTACATTGCCTTCTGCTATTCCTTTTTCATTATAGCGATTGGAATCATATGCTTCTTTATCATTCAACAGCTGCTTTTCCCGAGGAAACAATTCTATATAATCACCGTCATACAGCTTTCGATACCCAAACACATCGCCATGATAGCGACGAATTAAGCTGTTATCCCATGCTTCCCGATTGATGGGCATACCACCACCTCCCCTTTTGCAAAAATAAAAAACCGTTAGCTACAAACGGTTTTCTTAATGTCTCTATTAAACTTAAAAAACAATCTCTTACTTTTTTTCTAGCAATTCTTTTAAATTATCGAACTCTTCGTCTAACATCATCTTTGATACCCAGCCAAATAATTTAACCATAATTTTATAGTAATAATTCTTTGGAATAAGTGAAGCTTCTAATATGACCAGTGTTCCTTCATTTGTTTCTGTTAGGACATACTTCGAATAGCTTTCTCCTTCTTTTGTGTATCCTTTGACAGTCGTGCTGTAAGGTGCATTATAGGTAAGCAGTTCCGCATCAAAAGCAAGCTGTTTTTTCCCAACTTTAGATACGCTTTTATATTTTGTGCCAGGTATGCATGCATTCTTATCTTCTTCAGAATTATAAATATTTTCCACAAACAGTGAATTCCACTGTTTAATTTTTTCATCATCCGATAAATAAGAAAAAACTCTTTCAATAGGGGCATCAATTACTTTTTCAACTTTATATAGGATCATTTCCTGCAATGGAATTTAGCCTCATTTCATCTATAATTTTTTACAATTATAGAATATAGGGACAAAATAGTATAGTTGAAACTTACCATCCTTTTGCGCTGCTGATGCCAGCACGGTAACTCTTCAGGTCGTATTCTAACGCATATCGCGCTGCATCAATTGCATGATTGTCTTTATCTGGATAGGTGCTTTTCACTTCACCGTTCCGATTCATTTCGTAAGCATAATTAACAAATTCATTTGCTGCCCGCGGACAGCGGTTCGGATCAATAATGACCTCCTCAAGATCCTGCAGAAATTTAATCCCATATTCTATGGAATCAGAGCCTTTTTTAGCCTTTAAAACATTCATGCCTAATGACCGCAATTCATCGATGCTTTTCGGTTCTGCCGAATCAGCGGTCGTATTTATGCGTTTATGCACTTTAATTCGGTCATACAGCTTGCGATTTGATACGCCCACTCCGCTAAATTCATCAAAGAAGTAGCATCGCCGCCGCGTTTTGTCATAATGAATTCGTTCGAAAACAACCGGATCCACCGCATATCCAAAGTCAATCCCTTGGCGGATGCGGTCAAAGTAACGGATCTCTTCATCAGTTATTTTACGGAGTGTAATATTATTGAAAATTTCAAGACCCGTACCGACTTCCTCACCTAGATATTCATGGCGGTATGCCATTTCATTTGTTTTCTTTAGGTGTTCTTCCTCTGCTAAAAATACATCACCTAGCGACTCTTTCGGGACAGTTAGATACATTGAGTGATGAACCTTCCTGCCTAGCTTCTCTATTTTGGTCTCTTGATTTACCCAGGAGCGTCCGCTTTTGGGTGGATTAAATGAATAAAAGGCAATACGCATATGATTTTCTCCACGGAATAGTGATTGGAGTATGTTCCGAATGTCCGCCATTCCAGCAAACTGGTCTACTTCCTCGAACCAGGCATATTTGATATAGCCTCGGCCAAGATTAACTGATTTCATTTTTCTCGGGTTATCTGCTGCCTTGAAAACAATCTTCTGACCAGTAGGTAAATAAATGGCCTGCATCGGAGAAACCTGGAAATCAAACTTGTCTTCCACACCTAATTTTATTGCTGACCACAATAGCTGCCCATGCACGGTTTCTCGTAATTCGTTTTGGTATTGTCGGAACACAACTGCATTTGCATCCGGATCCTTTAAAATGCCTAAAATGATTTCAAGGCTGATTAAAGATGACTTTGTGCTTCCGCGTCCACCTTTAAGCCACTACTTAGTGAAAGCATTATCTCTTATGTGATGATGAATATTGTAAAAAGAAGGTGCCAGTATTTTTTTAAGCTGGATGTTTGTCATTCTTCATCAACCCTCGGGATATCGTCAACAATGACCACCTGTGAATCTGACTGGTCACGGCTTTTTGTTTCCAATTTAATCTTTTGTACTTCGAATTTTGTTTTGTCGGTTGCAGCACGTATTTGGTCCAGTTTCAAGCGGCGTTCATCATAATTGTGAGCAAGCTCGTCAAACTGCTTAATTAAGCTGGCGCAGTTCTCCCATCGCCCGCAATTGAGCGTTAAGGAAGGTTGCCTGCCGATCCAAGGAAAATTGAAATTCCCATTCCTGTTTTTCTGAAGTTGAGTCATCATTAGAATAAGTTTCAGTCTTTTTAATCTCTTTGATCATTTCTTCCTTACCTTCCACCCACATAATCTTCTGAGAGCGGATAATCGCAGCAAATTGAATCTGTATTTGCCGCCATATTAGATCGGCGACAGAAAATTCGATCATTGTGTCCATGATTTCTTTTGTTTCTTCAGGAAGGAACCTGGTGAACAGCCCATGCTTTTCAGCTGCCTTGTTCCGTTTTGTAAATTGGTTGTTCGGATGCGGGTTTCCACTTCTCTTCCGTTGAACCGTCTGTGTTCTTTCGGTTGCATCCTTTTGCTGAATCGTTGCAACCTTTTCTCTTTTGGTTGCATCCTTTTTCGTTGGGTCCCTTGACCAACCTTCGCGGCTTTTTAATGTACCGAGTTTTAGACCATGCTTCTCTGCTAATGCAGCGAGCGTAACCTTAGTTGTTTCCCATTCTGATCTAATAGCATTCCAGTTAACCACTTTACATCACCACCACCTCCAAATTTATTTTTGGGCAAAGAAAAAAGCGCCTTTGTAGGCACTTTTGTAAATCATTATTTTGCTAGTTGATTGATAGTAGACTCGAATGCCCCTCTTAAGTATGTGTCTAACAATTCTTCGCTTAATTCCATATTTTTAGAATGGCTATAAAATCTTCCCTGCTCATATTTCAAAATTTCTTCACACCATTGAGATCCTGGCTTTACCTTCACTGAAATTTCGTCTTTATAAAAACGGATGGATAGTTCTGAAAGTTCGTTAAGCTGGATACTCCAACTTCTCTCTTCTATTTTTATTTTTAATGCTTTTCCAGCAACCTCCTCCTCACCCTTCAAGGAAGCTGAAATTTCATTAAAATAATTGGAGATTAAAGTATAAGCGCTCTCTTTAGAAAGTTTCTCTTCTAATTCACTTTTGAAGGCTTTTTTGCTAAACTCAATAAATGTTTTTTTATAACTCACTTTTTATTTCCTCCTTTCCGTTATGCGCCCGTTTATCTATATGCAACTATTTCTCTTTTTTCTTTTATCAGCTTGATCATTTCACTGTAGAACTCTTCTTCCGTTATGATATTCTTTTCACTAAGTAAAGTAGAAACAGCCATAATGTGGGGATATATATGGCCCGATTCCCTGAATTCCTCAAGCTGTTCAATATATGTTTTGAATTCTATTTGTTTTTCACTCATTTTACCATTTCCTCCCTCTTATATAATGCAAGAGAAAGTAATAAAATCCAATAAGAACTATTCATCAAATTTCGACAAAAAAAGATAAATTTCTCTGCAACAACTTGACCAACTTCGCAAAGTCCTATAAAGCAAAAAAGCACCACTTATTTAGTAGTTATTTCTTAAACTTTCAAAGATCTGAAAAGATGGAAAACGGCCGGTATACTAATGTTGGCTGTTTTTATTTATTTAACTAACAAGATAATCTTGCTTCTTATATAAATATTTTTGTTTTAATCAAGAAAGCACCATCAGCTTCCTTTATTTCACTTTGTTTTTAGGCAAAGAAAAAGCACCCACTAGGAAGTGAGTGCACCTTTCTATTCAGATTATTTTTCAACAGTCTTATATACTTCAAATTTATTCAGTAATTGTAAAATAAGCCGCTATAGAGACGACATCCTCTTTATTCAATGAATCCCAAGGATAAAATGTATTCCTTATTCTATATTCTCCCGCTGTCATCAAGGTTCTAAAGCTGTCAAACCTAACATTTCCCCTTTGGCTTTCACCAGCTTCTATTGTAGGTATAATTGGCGGATATGATATTCCATAGTTAGATCTTAATCCTAGCCACTTATCTCCTTGTTTCTTTTCCAGTGCGTAGCCATGATGATATTCATAACGGAAATCTGTAGCATTAATGAGTGTCAGACTTATACCTGTATCAGACGATAAACTATAAGTATTCTTTTCTACCTCCATCGTTAGGCCGTCTTGTGAGGAAGGAAGACTGCCATAAGAAGACGGGGATAAAGCCGGATCACTCAGTCGGGATACCATCATCGCAAACGCACCTCGTGTTACCGGGTCATTCGTGCCGAACCGGTCAGGCGTTTTTCCATTTACAATACCTGTAGCAGCAAGCCTGTTAATAGCCTCTGCGTACCGCCCCGTTGCATCTGTAAATGAATGCACCGTCTCGGTTGGCGATAATAATACGTCATTGTAGGCTCTTGCGAGAATGATAGCAGCTTCTCCTCTTGTAATCATATCATTAGATCCAAAAAGTGTTTCCGTTTTTCCATTTACCACTTCGTAAAATTGTAAATAAATAATCGCATCTTTGGCACGGCCTGGAATATCTCTAAAGGTCAACCATTCCTCTGGCATGGAATTACCCTTTCTAAAACCCATACCGCGTGCAGCGATCATCGCAGCATCTACACGCTTGATCGGCAGGTCCCATCCAAATTTATCAGCACTGACACCGTTAAAAAACTTGTTTTGATAAAGAGCTGAAACCATTTCCACACGCTCTGCAGGAACGTCCGTAAAAGGAAATGTACTTGTAGGCTGTGCTAAAACGGGATCAAAGCTTGCTGCCTCCGCTGATGGGTTAGTTGAAACAAATATCATTCCCGCAAGTGTAGCCGCAGCTATAATATGAGGTGCTTTTTTCATTAATATTTCTCTCCCCTACTCTTTTAACAAATTTTCACAATAATTGATATGTGGTACATTATAGCAGAAAGCAAGGGAAATTCATTATAAAACAAGAAATAAGCTATCGAATTAAAACGACCGTTGCGATAACTGCGGTATGAAGAAAATAAATCCTGCCACAACATGGCAGGGTTCATTTTTTATCTCTCATACATATGGTGCCTGTACGACAAAAATTTCTAAAAGAAAATTAAATTTATTTCGACAATTTAGTTTTCCGCCCCAAATATCGTTAAAAACTACAACGACAAAATTATGTAACTGGTTATATTTATTGCTATTTAAACCAGGCATTTACACAAGTCTATTGTAATAGTATAATTCACCTGATAATTAATTAGGAGAGTGAAATAAGTCACATGAAAACATTCTGCAAGATCATCCTATTGTTGATTGTACTTTTATCAGCAACATTTCAGTTTCAATCGACAAGCTCCCACGCCGCTTCTTCAAAAGTTGGTTACGTTAGCATTAGCAGCGGTGTGCTTAACGTTAGAAATGGTCCAGGAAGCAAATATAAGGTTATTGGCTCCTTAAAAAACAATGCCTCTGTTTCAGTTTACTCACAATCAAAAGACGGATGGTCACAAATCGGCTACAAAAAAGGAAAAGCTTATGTTTCTTCTCAATACTTAAGAATGTATAGTTATCTTCAAGACAAAACAAAAATATATACTTACAAATCCGAAGGGAAAACCTACAAGCACAGTTACAAAGGAAAATGGGATAAATGGGATGAATGGGTGACTTCCTCTTCTAATGCAACCTATCTCGTATATGAAGATAGCGAGGGATTGTATTCAGGTTTCCGTCACTCAGAATATTACATCGATCTCGCCTATCCATTAAAAGTCGGAAAAAGCTGGACTATTGGATATGAAGGCGAAGACACAAGCAGCAAGATAACTGCCTTGAACGGAACGCTAAAAACTCCAGCTGGGACATTTAAGAACGTTGTTACAGTAAAATCTAGTGACGGATATGTTAGTTACCTAGCTCCAAATGTTGGTTTTATCAAAGGAGTCGACCAAGGCAAAACTGTTTCTGAACTAGTTAGCTTAACCAAAAAATAAGTAAACAAAAACCCCTTACCAATAGGGGGTTATTTTTTTACGTTCTTATATATATGGTATCTGGACGACAAAACTTCTAAAAGCAAATTAAATTTATATTGATAATTTAGTTTTCTACCTAAGATATCATTAAAGACTATAACAATAAAAATATGTAATATATCATATTTATCGCTAGTTAAACCAAGCATTTACACAAGTCTATTGTAATAGTATAATTCACCTGATAATTAATTAGGAGAGTGAAATAAGTCACATGAAAACATTCTGCAAGATCATTCTATTGTTGGTTGTACTCTTATCAGCAACATTTCAGTTTCAATCGACAAGCTCCCACGCTGCCTCTTCAAAAGTTGGTTACGTTAGCATTAGCAGTGGCGTTCTCAACGTTAGAAGCGGGCCTGGAAGCAAATACAAAGTCATTGGCTCTTTGAAAAACAATGTCTCGGTTTCCGTTTACTCGCAAACCAAAGACGGATGGTCACAAATCGGATATAAAAAAGGGAAAGCTTATGTATCTTCCCAGCACCTACGGATGTATAGTTATCTGCAAGATAAAACAAAGGTTTATACTTATGAATACGAGAAAAAAACTTTTAATACCTATTATATAGGAAAGTATTACAGATGGGACAAATGGTTTTATCCCGATGACGAACCACACTTTTTATATGAAGACAGTACCGGTTTATATGACACTACGCCTTCGGCTGATAACTCCACTGCCATTGCCTACCCATTAAAAGTAGGAGCCAAGTGGAAAGACTGGAATCACCTACCGATGTCTAGAATAAAAGCTATTAATGGAACATTAACTACACGAGCAGGAACGTTCAAAAATGTAGTAACAGTGAAAAGAGATGATGGCTACATTACATATTTTGCGCCAAATGTCGGGCTTATAAAGTCAGTTTATGATGGAGAAACCCAAATGGAATTGGTACGTTTAGCAAAAAAATAATAAAGTAACAGGATGGACCTCATCAGATGATGAGGTCTTTATACTTTTTCTTTTCAAGAAACAAAAAGGCTGCTGTTTTTTTGCCTGAAGATTTTTGTCTCTGCCCGCTCTAAATACGTTTGAACAGATGATTTAGTAAGCCCTAACAACTCTGCAGTATACTCATAGGTTAATCCTTCCGCTTTCACTAACGTGAATACATCTCTTTCCCTTACTGTTAAATCTGCCAGAACGTCATCTAGCAGCCATTGTTCATGGGCTGTGAGCTTTCTCTCTTCAGTGGCCATTTGGTTTGGTACCACAGCTTCAATCAGTTTCGGATCTAGTGTATAAGCCCCTGTCCGATCCGTCCCGCGTCTTGCATCAGGGTTCCGGCCGGACACCATCCATTGAATCGCAAAATCCATTTCGCTAATCATGCTGTTAATGAGCGTCTTATCCCGGATATCCTGTTCCGACAATTCCCGTTTGGCTTCAATGTCTGCCTTCATTTCCTTGAGCGCTCTTAGTGACTGTTTGTATTCGTAAATGAGTGTCCACACATTCATTCCCCATTTCTTGTTATTAGGCAAATAAAAAAGGACACCAAACAGCGCACGATTTTTCGTGTCGGTTCAGTGTCCTTCAGATGGCTGAGAGAACTAATTATTGATTCTTACACAAGTAAAACTTAGTCTTTTTCCACGCTAACAAATAGAGAATTATTTAAAGAAGTAGTACTCATTTTAACTCCTTGTTTTTCATAGTATGTTGTCGCTCCAAAGCGGGATTCCTGCTTCCATCCCCAAAGTCTAATAACAATTGCGTAATAGAATGGCAAGCCATTTTCTTACGAAGCAGGACTCCAATTGTATTCTTCATAGCCTTCTTTTACATCCTGGCGTGTTAATTCAGCACCTTGAGGTACAGGAAAATTAGTATTTACTCCAGATCCACGAAAAGACAACAAAGAGCCTGCAATTAGAAGCAATATAACAATACTAATTAAAAACTTCTTTTTATTTTTTGCTATCAAAACTCTTCCCCTTCTTCCCGCCTCATCCGCTTGACTTTCCCTTGATGCGTGACGATCTTATATTCTCCATGCGGAGGCAGTTCTCCGATCTTAACCTTGCCTTCGCAGATCACCACCACACACGCTTTCGGTATCTCCATTATATCTAATTCTAATTTCATATACGTAGGTACCCAGTTCATTTTGATTGCTCCTCTCGTTTAAGCAATGCCGCTTTACGGCGTGCTTCTCGTGAAATATCATTGTTCTTCCACCAAGCCCATACTGCTGTTACTGCAGTAATTAAAGTAGTAACAAACAATTCAACTTCTTCATTTTTAAAAGGCAGCGGGCTGTATCCTGCCGCCAACAGCATTTGATTAATCAACGCAACAAAAAGAACCACCGTCCGCACGATGGTTCCATGATCAATATTTTTCACTTTATTGTCCTCCCTGCAGTAATTTATAAACAGACACAGCGCCTACAAATAAGCCAGCTGCCCCTCCAGTTCCGCAAACTCCTGTGATGATACCAATGATAATTTTCTCGCGCATATCTAGTCGTTTCAGGCGTACGTCTTTACCAACAGATGTTTAAGCACTGACTTGACTTAAATAATGGTTTGCAAATGGCTGAAGTATTTCCCTTGTTTCTTTTGTTGAATTCAAAACAGTGTTTTCCATTCTCAGCATACTGTGCCGAGTTTCTTCTTGGCTTTGTTGCAGCTTTTTGATATTTTCATTTGTTTCTTTTTGGAACTCTTCCAACGCAATAATACGCTGTTCATGATCTTGAACCATCTTTTCCATGTTAATCCCCTCCAATTGTTTGCCCCTCGCTCTCCTGTAAAGTTACTTATCTGGATCTATTAAAAATGCCGCCCGGAGGCAGCATAGTTTTTAACTATAAATATGAAAAGCTATAAGAAAAACCCCACCAAAAAGGTAGGGTTCTCATATCTTACTTAACCTTGCACTCTAATTCCATTAATTAAGATTACCGGCAGAAATTTGTGCATTTACCGCATTTGCAAACGCATTTCTAAAGTCAGCCGCACCAGCCGAAGCAGGATTTGTATTATAAGGTTTTCCTTCTAACACCGATATAACTACATTATTTTTACCAGTTTCATTTAATGTATTATATTTAGCCATTGTTATGCCAATATCTGTTTGGAATTGAGGAACCTCCAATGTTCGAGTTCTAAAATCCGAATAATCTGAATACCAATCCCCGTTTACAGAATTTATTGCCCCGATTTCATTTTCTCCAACTTCTCCAATTGGATTTTCCCTTAGCTCATATAACTCTTCAATTACAGACTCTTCTTTTTGATCCGGAGCGTCTACATGCGTTTTAGATAATATGAGTCCTACATCTTTTGCATAATACTTATACTCTGTAATATACTCTGTAATTTGAATTCCTATAACAACAACATTTTCAAAGGTTCCAGCCGCTACTGTGACTGTTTCATTCGCGGCTAAAACAGTCTTCAGCCCTTCCCGGTCTTCCCAACCCCCCCCTACCTTAATAGGGTAAGGAATTAACAATTCGCTATTTGAATACAAACCCTTTTCCGTTTCTTTTTGAAAAATTGGGTCCATATTATATAAGCTTTCCCACATATCAGTCCCAATGAATGCCTCATCTTCTCCATTGTATTTCCCGTGATATTTGTAGATCCTTTCAAATCCGTACCTATCTCTATAAACATAAACGTTTTCTGTATTTCTGAGATAGCTGTCATTTTGACGTTGGCTAATGGTAAATACCATTCTCGTTTCTTGTTTTAAGGATTTATCATATTTCGTATGCACACCATTCGTGATGTACATTGTATATGTTTCTCCGCTCTCGTACCCCTTTTCTGGTGATTGTAACTTTACTGATCGATTATCAGCATTCAGTGTGACTTTTGAAGTAAGTTGTGCGCCTGTTGAGTCCAAAACATAAATATTTGTGTTATTGACTGTATTCTCATCGATTTCTTCGTTGAACTTAATAACAAAATTATGAAACGGGTCAACATTTGATTTAGATTCAAATTCTTTAAAATTTGCGGCTAGACTATCAGTACCTCCAGTTATCACTAGCCCGATAAACATAATAAAACCAAACAATACGCCTTTATAATTCCCCATAATTCCCTCCCAACAGAACCATTTTCTTAATACAAAATTATCATATACTAAATATTGGATTTAGTGAACCCTTACAGAAAATTATCCCGACCGGTAATTGATATATAAAACAACAGAGAAAATGAAACCACCTTTTTTTACCTATGGTTTTTTATTAACGGCCTTTATGGCATAAAAAAAGTATCTATCATTAGATGGTGCTGTTACGACGCATAATGTTCCGAATATGAAATAAATCCATTCTCTGATATATTTTCTACATATCAAAAGAAATGGGGTTATAGTTATGAAACAAGTTTGCTTTTGCTGTCACGAAAAAATAATTTACCTCGAAGCTGACAATGTTGGAACTGGTATTGCTTATTATGGCACTTGTGAATGTGGTGCCGTAGTTAATTATCGCAAAGATAAAAACGGAAGAAAAGTAGATGATTACTCCCGTTGCCCAGATAAAAGTAAAGACTAATGGGCCAAATTCAATACACCTTTTTTAAGGTGTATTATTATTCCCCTGTATTTTTAGGCAGGAGCTTGTTGTACACCCATTAATCCTTTCAGTTCTGTATATTGCTTCTCTACCTGAATCTATTAAAAAATGCGTCCTTAGGCGACATGGTTTTTTCTTTATGCTGTTGTTTGTTCGAGTAGCTTGATCATGCGGATAAGGTTTTTATTAAAAACGCTGCTCCCACTACAAACATTACAGAAGCAGGATTGTTAATTTGTGCAGTAATCCCTTCCGCACTGTAATTTCCCACGTATTCATTCATTTTCTTACCGTTATTCAGGTGAATTTTCACATTTACCTCTGTCAAAATCCCTTCTGCTGGCGTAATGCAGCTGACAATATTTTTGCTTAACACGGTGCTGCTGCCAACCGTAAAAACACTCACTTGTCTATCATTCATGCTGCCCTTCTCGGTCATTACCGCCTGCAAAAACTGGACAAAGTTACGTACAAACAGGTATTTATTAATAAACTGTCAAAAACATTTGAATCCAGCACAGTCCAATTGTTCCATCGGATCTTTAAGGTAGCAGTGAACGCAGCGGTCGATAATGAAATCCTTCCACGCAATCGTTTTTAAAAATAACGATTCCGAATACAGACAAAAAGTCCAAAGACAACTTTTTGACAGCTGATGAATTAAAGGTATTTATTGCTGGAGCTAAGCAGCTGAAAAACCGGACGCACTATACTATGATTCTTTTGCTTGCTTATACAGGGCTTAGAATCGGTGAATCACTTGGTTTAACGTGGAATGATATTGACTTTGAAAAAAAGACAATAAGCATCAATAAAACACGGGATAAACATGGAATTAGAACGCCTAAGACGAAGCAGAGTTATCGGACTATCCTGGTGGGTGATTTTCTTTTGCAGCAATTGGCAGCGTACCGGACCTGGTGTATGGAAATGAAATTTCGATATGGCTCACGTTTAAAAAGTGAGGATTTAATTTTCATCTCCCATCTTAACGGAGAACCATGCATAGATTGTGTATTACAACACTGCTTTAAAAAGCTCTGTGAAAAAACGGGGCTGGAACGTGAAACGCATTACGCCATACGGTTTGCGTCATACACAGGCAACTCTTTTGATCAGCCAGCGGATTCCTGTTAAGACCATTGCGGACCGTCTGGGTAACACGCCGCATATGATTTTGAACATTTATGGCCATTCTTTTAAAGAACTTGAGAAAGAATCTGTACATGCTTTTAGAAACCTAATGAACATGTAAATGGGGGAGCTTTTGGGGGGCTTTTTCAAAAAGCCTCCTCCATCCCTTGGTATAAAGGAATTCTAGAATATGTTATAGACTACATATTCTAATTTTGAACAAAAATCAGCGCCGCATTCCCCTTCAAAATCTCCGATTTAGTGGGGGTTAGGCGCTAAGGTCTTGATTCTTCTTGTTCTTCTATTTTTTTATTATACTGATTGCCGTTTCCGTCCTCATATTCGATATATTTTAGAAATAGAAAAATTAAATGGTTAACTATTAAAAAACAGTATTTCATTAATTCCTTGAAAACAGTTACAGTAAAAACAGGAAATACTATACGGCTTCACTGAACTGAGGTTCCATTTTTATATTAGAAAGGAAGTTATCACTATGACTGTTTATCGTCTTGGAGTACTGGCCGGAGATGGCATCGGACCAGAGATTGTAAGCGCTACAGTGGAAGTTTTTAAAACAGCGGCCCGCAAAACGGACGTGGACATTGACTGGATTGATCTGCCGATGGGCTGGGAAGGCATTAAAAAATACAATGAGCCTCTGCCAGATGAAACAAAAGAAGCATTGAAAAATACACACGGCTGGATTCTTGGTCCGCATGACTCTGCCGCTTACCCGCCGGAACATAAAGTGAAGCTGAACCCAAGCGGTGCCCTGCGCCACTCCCTTGATTTGTATGCCAACGTCCGCCCGGCTAAGACGATGCCCGGCATCAAAAGCGTTGTCGGCGAAGCAGATCTTGTGATCTACCGGGAAAATACAGAAGGGTTTTACGCGGACCGCAACATGTACAGCGGGCATGGCGAATGGCAGATCACGGAAGATGTGGTCGTAACATCCGGCGTCTTTACCCGAAAAGCAGCGGAACGTATTGCCCATGCAGCGTTTAAAATGGCCATGCAGCGCCGCAAGAAAGTAACGATTGTTCATAAAGCGAATGTACTTCGTTTGAGTACTGGCTTGTTTTTAAAAGTTTGCCGGGAAGTAGCCGAGCAGTACCCTGAAGTAGCCGTAGACGATTACCATATTGATGCCATGGCAGCTCATTTGGTACGCCGTGCTAGAGATTTTGATGTGATTGTAACGGAAAATATGTATGGGGATATTCTTTCTGACCTTGCCGGTGAACTTGTAGGCAGCCTTGGTCTGGCTCCATCCATCAATTCAAATGATAACCTGGCAATGGCGCAGGCAGCACACGGGTCTGCACCGGACATTGCCGGGAAAAATATCGGCAACCCAACAGGTATTATGCTGTCTACTGTAATGCTGATGGACTGGCTGGCGGAACGCCACAACGATCCAAAGCTGAAGGAAATGGCCCAGCTTGTGGAACGTGGCTTGTATCAGTCGCTTGAAGACGGCGTGAAAACAAAAGACCTTGGCGGCAGCGCGTCAACATCCGGCTTTGCAGAAGCAATATCAGAGCGGATTAATCAGGCTGTTTTAAGTTAATCATTATCTCTCTCGGACTTTACATTAGAAAGCTCTCTTTTGTAAAATCCGAGATTTTCGACGTGGACATTTTTTGTAGTTTTAAAAAAAATATAAAAGCAGCTAACTATATGAGGAATCCACTTCCTCTTTAGGAAATCGATTGCCACAGTATATACAAACGAGCAAGTAAGTTTCCTTCTTCTTTACATAAATAACAGTTAGGAGAAGAACTGGCAGGAAGGTGTATATCAGTTGGGCGGGAAATGGGCTTTTACAAAATGTATCCAAATATCAAAGTAAATCCTGGTATTTAAAAATCTCTTTAATCAAAGAGGAGAATATATATGAATGTAAAACAGGAACTGATTCAAGCAGGTAAGTATTTGGTCCATCATCAGCTGGCCTGGGGAACTTCCGGTAATCTTAGCAGGCGCTTGAACAATGAGCACATGTTGATCACAGCTTCAGGCACTAAAATGGCTGAGTTGACTGAAGATGATTTTGTTCAATGGAATATTCAAACAGGTGAAAAATTAGGAGCGCGAAAAGCTTCAAAGGAAACGCCTATGCACTCCGGTATTTATGCAAACCGGCCGGATGCCAACGCCATTCTGCACTCTTCCCCTTTTTATACAACCCTTTTTGCCTGCAGCAATGAGAAAATTCATTCAGAGCTATTTATTGAAACCATGTATTACTTAGAGCATATTGCGTATGCCGATTATTTTCATCCTGGTACAGCCGAGCTGGGCCAAGCCATTGCAGAACAGGCATTGTCCGCTAATATCATCATGATGCGAAACCATGGAGTTGTTGTTTTTGATGATACGATTGGAGACGCACTGATGCGGTTAGAAACACTGGAGATGGCATGCCGCATGATGTTAAAGGCAAAAGAAGCGGGAGTGAAACTAACCTTGATTCCGGATCAAGTAGTGACCAGCTTCTTAGAAGATTCTCACTACAAGCCAAGAAAGAAAGTAAATCCTACTCTTTCGAAAGGATAGGGGAAATTTATATTAAGGTTAGAGACGATGCCTGAAAGCCATTTAAGATTTAATGTTATCCAGTAAAACAACAGGTTAGAGAGAAGGGGTTATATGAGGAATATGATTGGTGTTGTAGCTGATGATACAACCGGCGCAAATGACATTGGGATTATGTTCAGTAAAAATGATTGGACAGTCAAAGTCGTAGCGTTTAGCAACGAAATGGATTTACAGCAGGATGCCAATGTAGTGATTATAGATACCGACAGCCGCTTAGATGCTCCAGATCTCAGTTATCAAAAGGTATATGCGGCCACTAAAGCTCTGAAAGACTTGCCCTGCACACAATTTTTCAATAAAACATGCTCTGTATTCCGTGGTAATATCGGCAAAGAGTTTGACGCTATGCTTGATGCTTTAAATGAAGAATTTGCAGTTATTGTCCTTTCCTTTCCCAAGAACGGACGCAGAACCGTAAATGGCATTCACACTGTCCATGGAAAACGGTTAGAAGACTCTGAATTTGCTCATGATCCGGTTCATCCAATGAATCAATCAAGCCTGGTCTCTATTCTTCAGGAACAAACCGACAGAAAAGTAACCGCGATTCATTTAGATACAGTCCGGCAAGGCGCACAGGTTTTAAAAAATGAAATTGATAAGCAAAAAGAAGCGTTCAACTATTGTATTATTGACGCAGAAACACAAGCGGATTTAACAATTGTAGCGGAAGCCGTAAAAGACATTAAAGTGTTATGCGGAAGCTCGGCTCTTGGCGAAGAACTTCCAAAATTTCTCCCAGCTGAAGACTTAGAAAGCCCGCTTCAAACGATGGATATGAAAGATGATAACGGAGTTTTAGTTGTGTCCGGCAGCTTAACTCCGCAAACACGCGAGCAAACCTCACTGCTTATGCAGAATGGATGCCCTTCTGTCGTGATTGATTCCCGAGCTGTTTTCTTAGCTGAAGAGCGTCAGGCAGAATTAGAAAAAGCACTGAAGAAAACAATTGAAAAGCTTAAAAGCGGACAAGATGTACTTTTAATGGCAAATAACAGCCCGGAAATCGTTCAACAAACGAAAGATCTTGGACTGGAAGCACATATTGATTCTCTAACTATCAGCAAAATGGTTTCCGCTCTCCTGGCAGATATCACGGTACAGGCTGTAGATGCACTGGATTTAAAGCGGCTCGTCATTGCCGGCGGCGATACGTCTGGCACCATAAGCCGAAAGCTGGGCATTAAAGGCAACTTTATTTTGGACGAAATTGCAACCGGTGTTCCTTCTGGTCTTGCTTTTGGACGGGATATGCTGATTGTATTAAAATCAGGCAGTTTTGGCGAACCAGATTTTTTAATTAAAGCAGTGGAGCATTTAAAAGACTTGACACTTCAGAAAAAGTGATAAACGAACGCTTTGAAATCAACAGCCCAATCAAGTGTATGACTGACTGGGCTGCTGGTTTTATATTGATTTATTCGTATTCTTTTTGAAATTCAATGGTGCTTCTTACCGTATCAATCGGCCGTACAAGCTTTTCAATCTGTTCACGTTTCGCCTCTAAGAACGGCGGCAATGAAAGCTTTTCGCCTACTGTTTCGTAAGGCTCATCGCCCATAAATCCAGGTCCATCCGTCGCAAATTCAAATAGAATCTGCGGTGCAACACGGGAATAAAGAGATTCGAAGAAGTAACGGTCTACGTAACCAGATGTCTGGAAGCCAAAGCTTTCAAGGCGGTCCGTCCATTCATCCAGCACGGCCCGGTCTTCTACACGGAAGGCTGCATGGTGAACAGTGCCGTACCCCTGGCGCGCCTGCGGCAGCACCGTATTATGTTCTACAATAACCTGAGCCCCGTTTCCTCCTTCGCCTACCTCAAATAAATGCAGGGAACCTTCCGTTGCTATTTCTTTAAATAATAGCACCTGCTCCATCATTTGTTTGAAATACTTAAAGTCAGCAATGCGGACAAACAGAGGGCCTAAACCTGTAATCGCAAATTCCAAAGGGATTGGCCCTTTCTGCCAAGGCGTGCCAGAAGCCACTCCTTTATTATGCTCATCTGAAACAAGCTGATAGTGCTGGTCATCGAAATCAACAAACGAAAGTGTCTGTTTGCCAAACTGTTCTTTAATGCCTGTATGTTTCACGTTTAAGCGGTCAAATCGTTTTACCCAATAATCAAGTGCCGCATCGGTCGGCACCCGGAAAGACGTTTTTGAGATTTCATTTGTGCCATGCACACCTTTTGGAATACCAGGGAAATCAAAGAACGTCATGTCCGTTCCGGGGCTTCCTTTATCATCAGCAAAGAACAAATGATACGTTTGAATATCATCCTGGTTTACCGTTTTTTTGACTAACCGCATACCTAGTACGTATGTGAAAAACTCATAATTTTTTTCTGCACTGCTTGTAATAGCTGTCACATGGTGAATGCCTTTTAAATGATTCATTTCTTTTTCCTCCTAGCCAATTAGGTTCAATTATCTTCAATTCGAGATATAAACGTTAAAAAGATCTTTTCTTTTTTATTTCATTCAAGCGATCGTGCCCGGTAGCCAATTCGTTTAATCAGTTGGATAGCAGTATGGAGTTCATCGGGCTTCAAGCCTTCAAATACCTTTCCCATCGTAAGTTCATGTTTAGGGAATATTTCCTCCATTAGCTCCCTGCCCTTTTGTGTAATGGCTGCATACGTGACACGGCGGTCTTTCGGACAGCCTTTTCGAACAGCATACCCTTTTTGCTGAAGTTTATCGAGCACATATGTGATACTGCCGCTTGAAATTAATATTTTTTTGCCAATCACTTGAATCGGCTGATCGCCTTTATGGTACAGCAATTCCAAAACCGCAAACTCTGTTGGGTTTAACCCATAGAGCGCTACATCTTTTCGAACGACGTCTTGAATCGCCTGGGAAGCCCGCAAAATTACCGTAACGGCTTTTAGCTCATTATAGGTCTGTTCCATTATCATCACTTCTTCCCTTTATTTCGAAACGATAACCGATCTATTTAAAATGATAAATTGCGGTACCAGTCAGCAGCTGCTTCTACCTCGGTCAGCGTTAACTGGTGGCCGTGATTTTCCCAGTGAACGTCTACCGATGCGTTTGCTTGTTCCAGTAAAGACTGAAGTTGCTTTGATTCCATCGGGGCACAAATTGGATCATTCGTACCGGCTGCGATAAAAACGGACGTTCCAGTCAAATCAGGAAGCTCTATGCCTCTTCTAGGCACCATAGGGTGATGAAGAATCGCCGCCTTTAGTGCATGCTGATAATGGAACAGTAAGCTTGCTGCAATATTGGCTCCGTTTGAATAGCCAATCGCAATCATATTATTTCGGTCGAATTCATACGTTTCAGCCGCTTCATCCAAAAATACATTTAGTTCTGTTGTGCGGAAAATAAGGTCTTCTTCATCGAATACCCCTTCCGCCAGTCTCCGGAAAAAACGCGGCATACCGTTTTCCAGTACATTTCCTCTTACACTTAAAATGGAAGCCTCATCATCTACTTTCCCGGCAAGAGGCAGCAAGTCTAATTCGTTGCCGCCTGTTCCGTGAAGCAGTAATAGTGTAGGCTTTGAGGGGTCTTTGCCTTTTTGAAAAAGGTGTTTCATTTCTGGTCTCCTTCCAAAATACGAACCTCTACAGGAGGCAAGTTTTTTTGTAATTCTTGTCGTTTTGATTCCAGCCAGGACGGCAGCATCAGCTTCTGCCCGAGCTTCTCGATCGGTTCATCCACCTCAAAGCCTGGCGGGTCAGTGGCGATTTCAAACAAAATACCGCCCCCTTCATGAAAATAAAGAGCTTTAAAGTAGTGCCGGTCACGGATTTCGGTCGGATAGAAGTTCTTTTCCTGAAGAACCGCCCTCCATTTGAGAAGCTCTTCTTCATCTCTTGCTCTCCAGGCAATGTGGTGAACCGTTCCTGCTCCCATCAGCCCGCGGACAGAAGGAGTGAGCTTAATATCAACCGTGTTTCCAACCGGTGCTTCTGATTTAAACCTTAGAAAGCCTTCTTCCTGTCCCAGGCATTCGAAGCCCAGTATGTTTTCAAGCACTTCCGCCGTTTTATGGGGCTGCACAGAAATTAACATCGCCCCGCTAAATCCTTGAACCGCCTTATCCGATGGAATACCACCAAAGGATCCGTTATGTGATGATACTTCTTCCCTTTCGACCAGTTCCAGTTCAAGGCCATCTAGATCTTGAAAAGCAATATGTTTTTCGCCAAAACGGACCGATGAAAAAAATCTTACACCAAACTTCTGTAACCGGCTCTTCCAGAATTCCGTTGAACCGGCTGGGATGACAAAACTGATACTGCCCACTTGTCCCGTACCGATACGGCCTTTCGGCTGTTTAGCCCACGGAAAGAAGGTAATGACTGTTCCCGGGTCTCCTGATCCGTTTCCAAAATATAGGTGATACACTTCTGGACGGTCAAAGTTGATTGTTTTCTTTACGAGCCGCAGCCCCAGCACCCCTGCGTAAAAATCAATCGTTCTTTGTGCATCGTTCACCATCGCGGTAATATGATGAATGCCCGCTGTTTTTTGCATGTTGTACACCCCGTTTCTCTCCCGGATTCAACTTTTGTCAGCTTGGACGGTCAATGGTAAAGATTTCGCCGATTTTTGCATAATCATTTCCCGCCAGCCTGCTTACAGCTCCTAATCCATCCGGATTGATTTTGCCGTTTTTATAAATATCTTCTGCAATATGAAACTGCACGACTTTTCCGATGATCAGGTCACACCCAGGAGTATCTCCGCCTCCTAGTTCCAGTGACTGCTCCAGCAGGCATTCCATTCGAATTTTTGCTTCCTTCACGCCTGGAACGGAAATTTTCGTACTTTCTACCGGCGTCAGTTGCGCCCGTTCTATTTCACTTTCCTCGGGAGAAAGATTAGCAGCCGTTTCGTTCACTTTT
Source organism: Domibacillus sp. PGB-M46 (assembly GCF_022668875.1). Lineage (GTDB taxonomy): Bacteria > Bacillota > Bacilli > Bacillales > Domibacillaceae > Domibacillus. The sequence continues at coordinate 26,281 of NZ_JAKGCR010000024.1, forward strand.
TCTACGTTTTGTTCATCTACAATGTGAACGACAAACTCTTCTGACTCGATAATATTTCGGGCAGTGTCTTTTCGTTCTCCCTGATTTCGTTGAATTGCTAAAGAAATCATCGGAGGGTTAGACGAAACAATATTAAAATAACTAAATGGGGCGCCGTTCAGTGTTCCTTCTTTTGACATCGACGTTACAAAAGCAATCGGTCTCGGGATAATGCTCCCTATTAGAAACTTATAATTTTCCCGTTCTGTGTTTGCAGATGGGTCAATGGAAAGCAAAGCACTCACTCCAATCAGAATTTAATCGAGTTCTCTTACCTGGAAAGGAATCAGCACCCGTTCAATTTGTTGCCGGCGGGGTTCGTACTGCTCCGGCAGCATCAGCTTTTCTCCCATGGTTTCAAATGTCTCATCATGCGCAAACCCTGGAGGATCAGTTGCAATTTCAAACAGGATTTCACCATGCTCCCTGAAGTAAATGGCATTAAAGTAATTTCTGTCCCGTACCGCCGTTACACCATATCCGTTTTCAGCCACATACTTTTGCCACTCCAGTTGATCCTGATCGTCTTCGGCGCGCCAGGCAATATGGTGTACAGTGCCCACACCCATTGTTCCCCGCCCAATCGGCGTTCGCTTTAGATCAATAATATTTCCAATGTCGGCTGAAGACTCGAAACGCAAAAAGTCTCCTTCTTCACTTACTTTTTTTAGTCCCATCACCTGTTCGAGTAAGTGGGCCGTTTTATCCGGCTGGGCTGATAGTAAAGTAGCACCGCCAAACCCTTTAATGGCTGTGTCTGGTGTAATTTCTCCAAAAGACCATGTATTCTTTTCACCTTTCTCCCGCTCCACAATCTCCAAATGAAGTCCATGCGGATCGTCGAATTCGAGGTATTGCTCTCCAAACCGTTCCATTTTGGTAACCGGTACATTGAATTTCGCCAGTCGTTCTTCCCAAAATGCGATCGCTCCTTTTGGAACCACATAAGAAGTGACCCCTACCTGGCCATCTCCTATCGTCCCCTGGCGGGCGCCTGCCCAAGGAAAAAATGTAATAATGGTTCCCGGTTTTCCCCCTTCATTGCCAAAATAAAGGTGATACGTTCCGGGGTCATCAAAGTTCACTGTTTGTTTTACGAGGCGCAGCCCCAGCACACCTGCGTAAAAATCAACGTTTTCCTGTGGATGGCCGACAATCGCTGTAATATGGTGAATGCCTGCTGTTTGTTTGCTCACTGTACTTACTCCTTTTTGATTTGATTGGTTCGGCTTCGTTATGCACCGGATTCTTGATTGAACGACTTAGTAGTACGTCACAAATTCACTGAGAGGTTTTCGGTACCCGCGCAGCTTTCTGCTTTCTGCTTTTTCTTTTCCAATCCTAATCATTAAAATGGGTTCATCTTCATTATATATATTTAACAGCTCTCTTACCGCTCTAGGATCGAATCCAATCACGGGGCACATGTATCTCAGCCTTTTTCTTTAGCCGCCAGCATAAACAGCACGGCGGATAAAGAAGCATTCCGGAGTGCTTCGTCCCGCTGAAATTCCCGTCCTCCTGATTCATAAAAGGAAACGGTATCTTCCACCATTTGCTCATATTCTTGCTTGTTCACAATTCCGAGCATTTTTAAACCCTTGTAAATTTGTGAGGTCTTCTCAAATGCGCCTTTGTCTCCTGGCACAATATTCACGGCTGAAACGCTTGACACTTTATATTGCCCGAAGGCAGCCGTTCTTATCTTTTCTTTCAGTTCTGGATCTATTACTTACAGGTTATATATTTTTTATGCTGCAGATTAAAAGCCGATGGTCCCAATTTGACGAGCGATAAAATGTCATTTAATTCGTTTTTAGTAATAGGCATATCGGCCAGGAAATTGCTCGCCGAGCGCCGTTCTTCTACTAGCTGAGTGAATTCAGTCATTTTCGCATCCCCCTAGAACAAATATCTCGAATTCGAGATATTGATGTATAAAGGATGATAAATCTTCTGTTTTAAGACTAAGTAAGGATAAGAGCTTTTTTATAAATTCTGCTTTTTCTTTCTAAGTAGTTTCCACTTTAAAATAAATTATCTTGAATTCAAGATAAATATACCTGTTTCTTTTCTGTCTGTCAACTGATTGTGCTGAAAGATTTTTCATATTTCTTTCTGCTCCTCAAACTGAACCAGCTAAGCCGCTCTTATGTCAGATTCCTTTTTCTTTAAAATTAAAAAGGCAGGCACAAATTTGTGCCTGCCTTTTAACTAACGACGATGCTCCACGAGGTCAATTGCGCCTAATACTATGTGAGCTAGTCCAAAACCAAAAACGGTGTTTGCAATGGCTTTATTCGTCCCATCTCTTTGTCTTAGGGCATATCCAGTGACCGTAACAGCTGAACCCAATACAGTTGGAATCAAGCCTTCACGAATGTTCAATGGAATCTCCCTCCACATCGTAGTTAGCGGATGTATGGACACCCACGTATATGATGTCCGAAAACTTGGACATGTATGTAAACTGCGATTTTTTCAGAAAAAAACTGAAGTACGAGAACGTTATGTTCCTTGTACTTCAGCAGATATTACGCCTTCAATCCTCCGAATGCTCTCATAAACGTCCGTTGTATACCGCTGCTTTTCTACTTCGGCTTCCAGATACATGTTCTTGCAATCATCTTCTAGATCTTTAAGCCGCAAATTTTTTACGTTCACGCCAGTTTGTTTAATACTTTTCAGCAAAAGAGTTAAATTCACGCTGTCTTCTACCTTAATTTTCACGTAGATGGGTTTCATCAAAAGTGTTTTTGGGCCAAACAACTTCATTAAAAAAGGTATAATCTCAACCGCAAAAATCACGAGGATGACCATTACAACGGCTTCCAGATAAAACTCTGCTCCGACCGCGATCCCTGTTGCTGCCGATGCCCAAACAATGGCAGCTGTGGTCAAACCTGAAATCATTTCATTGCTCCGGCGGAGAATAACCCCCGCTCCGATAAAACCGATACCCGAAATAATCTGGGCTGCAAGGCGTAGCGGGTCCATCGGCCGGATCGCTGCTTCTGCATAGCGAAAGCTTGATTCAATCGACACGATGGTAAGCAGGCAGGCTGCCGCAGCGATTACAATAGAGGTTTTCATGCCGACAGGCTTGCGTTTAAATTCCCTTTCAACACCAAGCAAGAAACCCAAAAAGGCCGCAAATCCGATTTTCCCAATCATCCATAATTCTATTTCCCAGTCCATATCTTCCCCTCTTCTGTTTTTTATTTTAACTACAACTTATTAGAAGCCGCTTCGGCTTTTAGCCTGAATGCCTCCGCACGGTCCGTCACATTTTCCCTTTGTTTCCTTACACTAATGTTTATGCAAACCTGCGTTCACTTTTTCGCCGGTTTTTGTATTTTACTTTGCCCTTTGGTTTAAATCAACTGTGAATTGAACCCTGTAAAAGAGAATGGGAAAGCTTTACAATTTAAACACTTCAAACCTGCTGTACACATAGCTTTTAGTATCCACTGCTTGATTATAGTAATCTATTAGTACCTTTAGTACAATGAAGAATTTTCCCCAAGACCTTTTTCTTTTTATAAAAGAAATATAAAAAAGCCGCTCCTGAAAAGGGAAGCAGCTCAAACTCATGGAAAGCTAAACTGTTTTTTAGTGATTGTTTTTTACAATATTTTTCTGCCGTCCTACAAATACCTTACTTTATCCGAGTGGCACTTCCTGTCTTAGTGAAACAATTTGCTTTGTTTCCTGTGATTCAAGTGCCGCTAAGATAATTTGCAGAGATTTCAGGCCTTCTTCACCGTTGATAAGCGGTTCCTTGTTTTCCTGAATGCTTTCAATAAAATGATCAATTACATGCGAGTTTGTCTGCCCGCCTTCTTCATTGGTTTGGATTTTATCCAATTTATGATTCACTACGTTACCGTTGCGGTATTCTTCAATGAGGGAATATTCCGGATCTGCTTCTAGACGGAGCACACCCTTTTCTCCATAAATAATCGTGGAATTGTCGCCGCCCGAAACGTAGGCCCAGCTTGCAGCAAGCGTGCCGATAATGCCGCTCTCTGTTCTTAGAATACAAACCGCATTGTCATCCACTTCCGTATTTTGTTTTGCGTTTGTCTCAATAAACGCACCCACTTCTGTAAACTCACCAAGCAAGTAACGCATCAAATCTGATTTATGGACGCCGAGGTCGCCCATTGCGCCGATAAACGCCTGCTCTTTATTAAAAAACCAGCTTTCCGCTCCATCTATACTCCATGCTTCAGGCCCTGGATGGCCAAATGTTGTTTTAAAACTGTAAATTTTCCCAAGCTTGCCGCTGTCGATGATCTCTTTTGCCGTCTGATGAGAAGAGACGAAACGCTGGTTGTGCGCAATCATTAGCTTTTTATTATTTATTTTCGACGCTTCAATCATGGCTTCTGCTTCTTCTTTTGAAGTAGCCATCGGCTTTTCGCACAAAACATGCTTTCCTGCATTTAGCGCATCAATAGATACAGGCGCATGCAAATAGTTAGGCAGACATACACTGACAGCATCAATATCATCAAGAGCTATTACCTTTTTATAATCGGTGTAGGCTTTTGCGCCATACGTTGCTGCCATTTCTTCTGCACGTTCTGCCACAATGTCGCATACCGCTGCAACCTCTACCTGATTGTTTGCTTTATATTCTGGAAGATGACGATATTTTGCAATACTTCCACATCCAATAACTGCTACCCTCAATTTACTCATTCCCTTTTCCTCCCCAGTCTTATACTGCTGCATTTGGCTGTTTGATTAACGGCGGGCAATTGCAACTGCTCTCCATTATGTAATGCCTTCCCTGTTCGGATGACAGATGAATACCATGCATAGCTTCAAGAACGTGCAGGGCCATCTCTCCATTTGCGCGCGGTTGTCTGCCTGTTTCAATCGCTTCCGCCATATCTGCAAGTCCGATTCCACGCAAGTTATCGAGAGCATCTCCTTCTGGTTTGATTTCTTTCCATTCTTTTTCATCGTGTCTTTTCACTAAAATAGGCTGGTTGAAATGATTAGGATCCGGCAGGCTGATCGTGCCCTCTTCACCGTAAATTTCAATGAATGGCGTGCGTGCTGCGGATACATCAAAGCTTGTTGTAATGGTTGCCGTGGCCCCGTTTATAAAATCTAGAATGCCGGTAACATGAGTTGGAACCTGAACGGTAATTTTATCTCCGTATTTTGTGTCACTTGTAATGGTACGCTCCGGGAACGTAATTCGAGCGGATCCGGTAATGCGGTTTACCGGACCCATCAGGCTGACAAGTGCCGTAAGATAATACGGACCCATATCAAACATCGGCCCGCCGCCTGCATGGTAAAAGAATTCGGGATTCGGGTGCCATGATTCAGGCCCTCGTGACATCATGAATGCGGTTGCGCCAACTGGTTTTCCAATAACTCCATCTTTCATTAATTGGCCGGCAAGCTGAATGCTGCCGCCTAAAAAAGTGTCCGGTGCGGAACCGACTGTGACATCGTTTAAACGTGCAGCTTCCATAATCCTCTTTCCATCTTCCAATGAAACAGCAAGCGGCTTCTCCGAATACACATGCTTCTTTTGTTCAATAGCTTCGAGTGTTACTGTTGCGTGAGCGTGCGGAACCGTTAAGTTCAAAATCATATCAATATCCGGTGAAGCGATCATTTCCTCTACACTGTATACAGATTCAACACCATATTTACGAGATGCTTCTTCGGCTTTTACCTTGTCTAAATCCGCACAAGCAATAATATTAAACTGCGGAAAGCGGCGGCTATTTTCCAAATAAATGCCACTAATATTTCCACAGCCGATAACGCCAACATTTACTGCCATCTTTATCCCCCTTTTTAGTTGCCTGTAAGATGCGGCAGTTTCGTTTTTAAATAGTTAATGCTGATTTCAATACTTTCAAACGGAGACTTATGAGTCATATCTTGTTCTACTATCCACCACTCTACGTTGGATTCTTCACCTGCTGCCAGAACCTCATCAAGATCCACACCGCCTGTGCCGAGCTCTGCAAAAAATTGCTCCTCATCTGTTGTCATATCTTTTAAATGAACGAGAGGTGTTCTTCCGTTATAACGACGAAGCCAGTTGATCGGCTGTTCCCCAGCTTTAGTCAGCCAATACACATCGAATTCCGCTTTTACATTTTTTGAGTCCGTATCATTAAAAATGGTTTCGAGTGCCATCCGGCCATCTGATAAGCGATCCAGTTCAAAATCGTGATTGTGATAGCAAAGCGTGATACCTTCCTGTCGGCATGTTTCCCCAGCTTCATTCAGTAAGGCAATAAGCGCCCTATAATCTTCTTCACTTCGCTGCTCAGGAAGTAAATATGGGCAAACCACAAATTTACTTCCTAATGTTTTTTGATCTTCAATCACTTGTGCCAAATTTGTTTTTAATTCGTCCAGCGGTACATGGCTTGATGCGGCTTTTAGCCCAAGTTCATCCAGCAATGTACGGACTTCAGCAGCGGACAGCCCTCCATATCCTGCAAGTTCAACACCATCGTAGCCAAGTTCTGCTACCTTTTTCAATGTACCGGCAAAATCTTTCTCGCTTTCATCACGCAAAGTAAACATTTGAACTGCTACCGGAATCGCTTTCATTTCATTTCTCCTTTTCTTGTTATATGATTAATCTGACTACAGCATATAACGGACAATTAAAAATGAACATAAATGATATAATTAAAACATGTACAATTTTGCTATTATGTAAAAAAAGCGAGTGAATGATATGAACATATATGTATGCGGTTACTCTTATCACACACAGGGGTTTTATTCCCAGCACAAACCTGGATCTGCAAGTTATCTGTTTCGTTTGCAAACGGAGGGGTCGTGTGAAGCCAAAATCAATGGAGAGAAACTTTTGATCAAAAAAGGGGATCTTTTAATGGTTCATCCAGAAGATCACTACGAACTTTTTATTAAAGAAAAGGTTGGCAGCGGTGATTATTACCTCATTTGTAACGACGCCTGGCTTGATGAATGGTGGTCCCGATCAGCAAAGCGGACCATTTCACACATTGGGATTAATGAAACCCTCATTTCCTTGTGGCAGAATATTATCATTGAGGAACGCAGGCCTTTATCCAGTGATAACAAAACGATCACCAGCTATTTGCTGCGGGCGCTTTGTCTATCCCTCGAACGGGCCTCCACTGAAACGAGTCCTGCTTTTTCCCGTCCCTATTCAGTGACACGTATGATGCGGTATATCGAAGAGCATGCACTGACAACATTCAAAGCAGAAGATGTAGCGCAGCATGCAGGACTCAGCATATCACGATCTGTCCATCTCTTTAAAAGCTGTATTGGAAAAACGATGGTTGAATATGCTCAAGAGATCCGTTTGTCCTCCGCCATTGACCGGATGATATACACGAATATGACACTTGAACATATTGCGATCGAATGTGGGTTTGGTTCTTATTCTTACTTTTGCAAAGTGTTTAAGAAAAAATACGGAACCGCTCCCGGAGCATACAGGAGGTTAAGATCAAACATGGTCATAAACGATAATCAGACAGATTACTCCTGAAGAAGCCAAAAGTGATGGCGGAAACAAAGCCATGTGGATCTCTCCGTCAAATTTTTGAGGTAAATGGAGAAGTTTACATGAGGGAAACTTCTCAAATTATTTGGATCTAGCGCATGTATTGAAACAGCGTGGCGGCAAATGGGTAGGCATGGCAGCTGTCTGTTCAAGAAACGACTTGGGCAATGCGGTTATAGTGAAAGTGCCTGGATAGAATAATTATACAAATAATAGAATTTTGAAGCGGCCGATCGGCTGCTTTTTCTACTTTAATAAGAGATAAATAGAGTAACTGTCTTTTATTGAATTGCTGCACACTTACCCAGTTTTGGTGGTAGTCCTCTTTCCCCTTCTTAACCTTTAATTTCTTTTATTTATTTTTACAACTTTATAAAATAGGGCTTTTTTACAATAAGGTAATTTTTATCATTTCAGAGTAATTACTCCTTTTATTTTAATAAAATGTTAAATTTTATACATTAAATTTAATTTTTTATAAACTAAAACACTCCTCTTTCCCCAATTTTGGTCTTTAATTATCTTTTCTGATTATTACAAAAACAAGAACCTTCCTCCTATGGATAGTAATGGTACAGTAACATTTTATTTACAATTAATAACTATAATAGATAGTAGTTATATTTAATGACTAAAATCATAGAAAGGAATGAACACATGATCGCTTTAAAAAGATTTGAAGGATACAGCATCAACGGGTTTCAAAGAGATCTGCTTGCTGGGTTAGTCGTAGGGGTTGTCGCAATTCCATTAGGGATGGCTTTTGCGATTGCTTCTGGTGTAAGACCTGAGTATGGATTGTACACGACCATTATTGCCGGCATTTTGGTTTCGCTTTTAGGCGGCTCAAAATTTCAGATCGCGGGTCCTACAGGAGCTTTTGTTCCTATTCTCTTTGCGGTTGTTTCCCAGTATGGATATGAAAATCTTCTGATTGCCGGATTCATGGCCGGAATCCTGCTTCTTCTTGCCGGTCTTTTGAAAGCAGGACGGTTTATTAAGTTCATCCCGCGCCCTGTTACAATCGGATTTACGGCCGGCATTGCCGTCATTATTTTTTCCGGGCAAATCGCTAACTTTCTTGGTTTACGGGATATTAAGAAACATGAAGAATTTCACTTAAACATGATAGAGATTATACTGCACATTGGATCAGTTAATCCGATCAGCGTGCTGATTTCCTTCATATGCCTCGGAACGATTATTTTAATGACAAAATATGTTCCTAAAATACCCGGGCCTCTGGCTGGTTTGCTAGTTTCAAGTGCTGTCGCCTTCTTCTTTTTTCGCGGTCAGGTAGAGACCATCGGCACGGCATTCGGAGCAATTCCAGGCGGACTGCCAGCTTTTGAATTTCCAGCCATCACATGGGAAACGGTGATTATGCTCTTGCCTGCTGCGCTTGTAATCGCTGCTTTAGGAGGAATCGAATCTCTTTTATCAGCCGTTGTGGCTGATAATATGAGTAAAGAAAAACACCACAGTAATAAGGAACTCGTTGGACAAGGAATTGCCAATATGGTGACTCCTTTGTTTGGAGGCATCCCCGCTACAGGTGCCATTGCCAGAACGGCTACCAACATTAAAAACGGGGCGGCTTCTCCTTTATCAGGCATTGTGCATGGCCTTGTCGTGCTGCTCGTCGTGCTTTTGTTAGCTCCTTACGCTTCTCATATTCCAATGGCAAGTATGGCGCCGATTTTAATGTTCGTGGCCTGGAATATGAGTGAACGAAAAGAATTCCGTCACATTGTACAAACAAAAAGTGCAGATTCAGCTGTCCTGATCGTTACATTTTTGTTAACAGTTTTCACCGATTTAACGACTGGAGTAGGAGCCGGCTTGCTATTGGCTCTGCTTATGTTTGTGGTTAAAATGAGCCGCGGCTTAAAGATTTCTAAAGTACTTCCCGATCCAGAAGACAAATTGGTAAAGCCAGAAATGGTTGCACAAGGTAAAAACTGTCCTCAAATCGGCATGTATACCATTGAAGGACCGTTGTTTTTTGGATCAACTGAAAAGTTTGAAAAAGCGGTTGACCACATTTTAAAGTCAAAACCAAAAGTGTTGCTGCTGCGTATGAGCAACGTTTCTTTTATTGACACCTCGGGTGAAGCGCTTCTTGTCTCCATTGCCAATCAGTTGAAAGAACAAGGCGGACAATTGCTGCTGTCAGGATTGAAACGACAGCCGAAAGAATTGCTTTCAAGCACCGGTTTTTATCAGCATCTCGGTGAAGAATATTTCTTTGACCGTACTGGAAAAGCGTTAAATTATGCATTAGCCCGTTTAAATACCGGAACGTGCCTCGGCTGCAAACAGCGTGCCTTTAAAGAATGTGCCAAGCTTTCCAAACAGCCGGCCGGGCAGGCAGAGCAATCGCGTAAAGGGCTAGCCGTCACATAAAAATTCCCCACGCTTTCTTTGATTGAAATGGAAAAAGCTGGCCAGAATCCTCAGGCCAGCTTTTTTACTTTTTTATTGTTTACCGCAAAATAATATTTTTCGTTGTTTTTAGGCAAAGCGGGCAATCCGCTCTTCTTCGATAAACTTAATTAAAGTGTTTACAGCAAGAATCAAACAAATGGGTGTGGAATGATACCGGCGAACATATCCATAAAGGTTTCCCCGCCTTTTTGAACCATTCCAATAAAATCTTCTGCGAACTTAACCAGGAAGTCTGCCTCTTTTCCCCTTGCACTTTCTACTCTTTTTAAAGCGACGACATTATATCCTCATTCGAATTTGAAGGAGTCAAGCTTCATTAAAACGGGCAATAAAAAGGGCTAATTTTTATTTTGTTCCGCAACAAGGTCTTTCGCTGTTTCTTCATCCGTAATCAGCACATTGATCAGTTTTCCTTTTAAAGCTGCTTGTATGGATTGTACTTTTTCTTTGCCGCTCGCTACTCCAATAACAAGAGGAATGTCTCTTAGCTTCTCAGCCTCAAAAGCAATAATTCGTTCATTCCAAGTACTTCGAGAAGTTGTTCCATTTTTGCTGATAAAGTTATAGCATATATCTCCTACAATATCTTGATCGGCAAAATGATTTTGATGCTCCTGTCCAAGATAAGACTGTACCATCGTGGAATGTTCAGGCGTTCCGCCAATACCAACAACCGCCACATCAGATTGAGCAGCAAGATCAAATACACTTTTAATAGAAGACTGGCTCATAAATACCTTTTTGGCTTCTTTAGAATCCACCATAACCGGTGTATGAAGCAGTTTATATTCAGCATGCAGCTGTCCAGCCATCATTGCTACAATATGATTCGCATGAATGTCTACACGTTCATTCCCCATTCCGCCCACAAGCGGGACAAACCGAACAGAAGGATATGATTGATTGGAAATCATTGCTTTTGCTACTTCAAACAGTGTAGTTCCAGACGAAACACCAATTACCTGACCATCCTGCATAATGCGCAGCAAATACTTGGCCGCTGCCGCACCGAGCCGACTTTTAGACGATTCCCCGCCAAAACTTGGGATACAGATTACTTCCCGAATGCCATAAGAACGTTCCACCTGCATTTCCAGTTGGCGAAATGGATGGATAATATCATCGTGAATAATGATTTCCACAATGCCCTGCTCTTTTGCCTTTGCTAAATATTTTGAAATCAATGAGCGGCTTACGCCCATTTCTTTTGCAATTTCTGATTGTGTGGCTCCTTCTTCATAATACATGTGTGCCATTTTCACAAGAGCCCGCCGGTCTTCAATAAATGTCATTGTTCCTACCCCTTTGACATGCTGATTAAGCAGGGAGCCATGTTTCCATGGACGTACCCTCCCTGCTCATTATACAAGTTGTTCAGCATGATCCGCTATGACAGATTGTGTTTACAAAGTAATAAGATTCGAATGAAGCTCTTTTTGCAGGCCATCTTCCAGGAATAAATGTTTTTAAGCTCTCTTATTTTCCAAACCGTCCTGCTTGGATCAAGTTCTGCACCATCCTTCTCTAGACTACAAAGGTTGTAATATAGCAACTTTATTGATGATTCTAAAAAAGTTCCTGGGTGAAATAAATCGCTGTTCTCCCTTTCCCTTTAAATCAGAGCTCATCGTATAAGTTGTCTTTGCCCCCTCCGAGCTGTTTCGTACTAATAAAGCGGGGTTGCGTTAAAAATCGATATGCGATATATTGGTTTTATGGAAAAAAATATCATAAAACCTATTAAGCGTTTATCTCTTAGAGATGAAGTGTACGAAGCGTTAAAAAAGTCGATTGTCACATTAGAATTTCAGCCAGAAGAACGGCTGCACGACCAAAAATTAGCTGAACAGTTTGGCATTAGCCGCACTCCTGTGAGGGAGGCGCTAAAACGCCTGGAAGATGAAGGGCTGGTAGAATCACTTCCCGGTTCTTCTACACGTGTCGCCCCACTAAATGTAGAGGAAGCAAAGCACGCTTTTACCGTGGTAGCTGCTTTACATGCCCTAGCCGCCCGGCTCGCATGTCCTTTATTGAATCAAACTGATATAGAAGCTTTAAAATCAATCAATAAGGCGCTGCAGCTTTCAATTGAAAAAGGAGATGTGATTGGAGCAATTGAAACAGATACCGCTTTTCACAAGGTATTTTTGGATGCGGCTGGAAATCCTGAAATTGTCCTGGCCTTAGAACGCAGCGAGCCAAAAATTCACCGTTTAGAGATTTCACAATTCGCTACCTTAAAAGCATTAAACTCGATCGAGCAGCACAATCAGATTATATCGGCGTGTGAAAATCAACAGTTTGAAAAAGCGGTTTATCTTGTAGAGAAAAACTGGCTAAGTCTCGGAACACTGCTTACGCAGCAAACAGAATCGAGGTGATAGTCCTATGAAGCCTATTTTTCTTGGAGTTTGTGCTGCTTTCTTTTTTGCTTTTACTTTTGTGCTTAATGCCTCCATGGAGCTGTCCGGCGGCAGCTGGATATGGAGTGCATCGCTCCGTTACATTTTTATGGTGCCCTTTCTTTTATGTATTGTAATGCTAAGAAAAAATTTACGTCCGCTCCTGGTCGAAATAAAAAAGCATCCCGGAACATGGCTTTTATGGAGCTTTATTGGGTTCGGCCTTTTTTATGCACCGTTATGTTATGCCGCTGCTTATTCACCGGGCTGGCTGATTGCTGGAACGTGGCAAATTACCATTATTTCCGGAGCTTTACTTGCCCCTTTATTTTTTGAAACAGTGTATACAAAGGATGGTCCATTGCAGGCAAAGGGAGAAATTCCTTTTAAAGGCATGGTTATGTCACTCATTATTTTGCTGGGCATTGTATTCATGCAAATGGAACATGCAAAGCAGTTTTCTGCCGAAAACGTATTGCTAGGCGTGGTTCCTGTTCTGATCGCCTCATTTGCCTATCCTTTAGGGAACCGAAAAATGATGGACGTGTGTGAAGGACGGCTGGATGCTTTTCAGAGAGTGTTAGGCATGACCCTGGCAAGTCTTCCATTCTGGCTTCTTCTTTCTTTGTACGGCTTTTATACCGTCGGCCTGCCAAGCAAGGAACAAAATCTCCAATCTTTATTAGTGGCCCTTTGTTCAGGTGTGATTGCAACAGTACTGTTTTTTAAAGCAACGGATATGGTAAGAGGAAATATGCAAAAGCTGGCTTCAGTTGAAGCCACACAATCGATGGAAGTGCTTTTTGCTTTAGCCGGGGAGCTTCTATTTTTAGCAATCCCTGCTCCTTCTACGTTAGCCTGGTGTGGTATCCTTTTTGTAATTGTGGGAATGATTTCACACAGCTATGCTTCACATAGAAACGGAGAAAACCCTGTTAAACAGTCAACAACTGTTTAACAGGGTTTTCTTCGTTTCTTCTGCAGGCAAAATTATCGTGTCAGCATGCTTAGTTACTTTCTTTTGAAAGTTCGTCTATTGGTTCTTTTGGTGACAAAACGTTTTCCACCTCTTCTACTACAATATCATCGTTTACCTGGAAAGATGCGGTTCCTTTAATATTTTCAGAAGAAGCACCGACTTTTACCGTATATGTCCCTTTTTCTACAATCCAGGCAGACTTATCTTCGTCAAAAGAAGCAAGCGACTTGGCATCAAGCTCAAATACCATATTTTCTTTCTTACCTGGCTGAAGCTCTTTTGTTTTGCCGAATGCTTTCAATTCAAGTGCTGGTTTTTCCAGTTTTCCATCTGGTGCGGAAACATAAACTTGAACCGCTTCTTTTCCTGCTGTTTTACCCGTGTTTTCTACTGTGGCAAAAACTTTTATTTTTTTGTTAAATTCTTTTTGGTTCACTCGAATGTTGCTATAATCAAATGTTGTATATGACAGGCCATAGCCAAATTCATAGGCAGGCTTTACCTTAAATGTTGAATGGTAACGGTAACCGACGTAAATCCCTTCTTCATACACCACTTTTTCCGGGTTTTCAGCCGGATCACCCGGGAAGTTATCTGCTGAAGGTACTTCACTATAAGCAACTGGGAATGTGGTTGTAAGCTTTCCTGACGGGTTCACGGCTCCTGACAGCACATCTGCTACTGCACCCCCGGCTTCCTGGCCAGGCTGCCAGGCTAAAAGAATGCTGTCCACTTTATCTCTCCAGCTGGTCATTTCAACCGGGCCGCCAATATTTAGGACAACCGCCACTTTCTTACCTTCCTTATGATAAGCTCCTGCTACTTCTGCAATCATCGCCTGCTCCTGATCTGTCAGAAGATAATCCCCTTTCTCATTTTTTCGGTCAGCGCTCTCGCCAGAATTTCTTCCAATCACAATGACCCCGGTATCCGTTTCCTTTACCGTTGACTGAATTTCGTCTGCTGCCAATGTCTTCTCTGGAATCAGCGGCGTAAGCTTTCCAAAGTCGCTTCCCCATGGACTGTCGACAATTTTATACTCATCCATCCTTCTCAAGTCTGCAATATAAGTTTTATAGCTGTTCAGCAAATCTTGATTCAGATGAAAGCCCGCTTCCTCTAATCCATCCGCAATAGAGGCGGTGTAGGCTGCATTGACATCTCCGCTTCCGGTACCTCCTTTAATTGTTTCAATTTGTGTGTTTCCAAACAACCCTACTTTTTCTTTTGTACGAAGAGGTAATGTTCCGCCTTCATTTTTCAGCAATACCATTCCTTGGGCTGCGGCTTGCCTTCCCACTTTAGCATGTGCCTGCAAGTCCGGCTGACTTGAGTACTCATATCCTTTAAAAGTCGGTGTTTCAATTACCACTTGCAGAATTCGTTTAATATTGCGGTCAAGTACTGCTTCATCTAACAGGCCGTTCGTTACCGCATTGGCAATCGCCTCCGCTTGTCCCATACCTGGCATGATCAGATCATTGCCCGCTTTCATCTGCTCGACGGGGTCCGTCCCGGCGAACCAGTCTGTCATAACAAATCCTTTGAATCCCCAGTCATTTCGAAGCACACTGGTAAGCAGCTCGTTATTTTGAGAAGCCGGCAGGCTGTTTAGCTTGTTATAAGAGCTCATCACGGCCCACGGCTGCGCTTCACTTACAGCCGTTTCAAACCCTTTTAGGTAAATCTCTCTTAGAGCTCTTTCTGAAACCACTGTGTCAATCGTCATCCGGTTGGTTTCCTGGTTATTCGCTGCAAAATGTTTGATCGTAGCCCCAACCCCGTTTGATTCTACTCCATTTACAAGAGCCGCTGTCATTTTGCCAGCCACCAGCGGGTCTTCGGAAAAATATTCAAAGTTACGGCCATTTAATAAGTTTCGATGAATATTGAGAGCAGGAGCAAGAAAAATATCAATTCCGTATTCTTTTACTTCATTTCCCTGTGCTTGTCCTACTTTTTGCACGATCTCTGTATCCCATGTGGAAGCCAGAGATGTAGCAATCGGAAAAGCCGTCGCATAGTAGGTTTTTTCGTCACCTGCTCTTGTTGGACTAATTCTCAGCCCGGCCGGTCCATCAGCCATCAGCAAGCTTGGTATACCGAGACGCGGAATGCCATACGTTTGTCCAACCGCACCGGCTACTTTTGCTTTTGGTGTGCCAAACATGCCAGGCATGCCGGTCCCTACTACAAGTTTTGCTTTTTCCTCAAGGGTCATAGCTTGAATAACTGAATCGATTGATTGTGCGTTGATTAATTGAGGTGTTTCAGTCTGGGAGTCAGCAGAGACAGCGGCCTGGAAGGATTCTGCTGCAGATGTTTGTGCATAAGTCATTCCTCCAGCGTTAGAAGTAACCAATAACACGCCGACTGCAGATAAAGCGGCGAACCGTTTCAGCTGTGATGTCTTTTTGATTTTTTTCAATTGTTTTCCCATTATGATACCCCCCATTTTTGAGTTCCCTGCTAAAAAGTAGTTTTTCACTTCACAAACTGCTGTTTTAAACGCAGATACATTAAATCATTCTGAAAAACTGGATAAATATGAAAATAAACGTCACAGCTATTGAACAATCCACCCTGCTTCTTATGAGAGGCCAACTATATGTAAGCGTTAACTATATTGATTATAGGCTGTTTTAGCGCCCTGTTTTTCTACAATTTTTTAAGATTATCTGTACTTTTTTATTTTTAGAGTAGAAAGCAAAAAAGACAAAGCCACCTCCAATCTAAGATTGGTAAGCAGTTTTGTCTGCGGTTTTACGTGTTTATTCACCAGCTTGTTTGTTGTTTTCCCTACTGTTTTATAGACTTGCTTATGAGGAAATTGAAACAAGCAATGCCTTTTTTCTGCTTTCATCCATAAATATGATACGTATTACGGTTCTCTTTGGCTTTGTATAATGCTCTGTCTGCATGACGCAGTAATACTTGTGTACTTTCGCCATGATGCGGATAAAAAGCAATGCCATTGCTTGATGTGGCCCTGATCATGTGCCCCTGAAGGTGATAGGGCATCCGGAGTTCCTGCTGAATTCTTTCGGCTACTTCCGTTACTTCCTTTAAGCTGTTGATACCGGAGAGCAAAATCGTAAATTCGTCTCCTCCCATGCGGGCTATCATGTCACTTTTGCGTGTTGCTTTCATCAGCCTTTGGACAAACTGTTTTAATAGTTCATCACCTATTTCATGGCCATATGAATCATTAACTTCTTTAAATTTATCGATATCCATGTACATAACGGCAAAACTGCGGCAGGAATGCTTCGCTGCAGCAATTTCCTTATCGATAAATTCAGTGAACATTCGTCTATTGTATACACCCGTTAATGAATCAAGTGATGCATAATTTTGCAGTTCCTCTTCATCCCGCTTCCTTTGTGTGATATCCCGGGCTGCTACTGTGTATTGTTGAACAAGCCCTTCTTTGCTACTGACCGGTGTAAAAATGGCCTCTACCCAGATCCATGAGCCGTCTTTTGTATACTGGCGGAATTGTGCCTGGCACATGCTGTTTTCCGCTATTGAACTTTCAAACTGCTTTCTTATCTGCTCGACATCTTCTTTATGAATAGTATTAAAAAATGTTTTTCCTACTAACTCATCCGGCTTAAAACCGATTACCTTCTCGTGGGAAGGAGAAGCATAGGTAATCTGGCCATTTGAATGAAGAACTTTAATAATATCATGTGAATGTTCAGCAATGATGCGGTACCGTTCTTCGCTTTCCCTTAACTCTGCCTGTACCTGCTTTAGTTTCGTAATATCTTTGTATACCCCTATTACAGCCCATACTTCTCCTGCTTTATTTTTAAGAGGATTGTAAGTCGCCAGTACATCCAGCGTACTGCCGTCTTTTTTTTGTCGTTCGGTTTCTAAACTAACAATCGTTTGTCCTCTTCGGAGCTGGCTGCGCATTTGCTGAAGCTCTTCTTTTAAATGAGGCGGCGTGAAGATAATGGCTGGCCTTTCCCCTTCCGTGTCTTCCTTTGTCCAGCCAAAAAGAGAAGTAAAAGCAGGATTGATTTGCAGCAGTCGTCCTTGAAGCGTAAATAAGTCAATCGCGTCCGCTGTGTTGTTCCAAACGAGCTCAAGCTGTTCTTTTACATTACGCAGCTCTCTTTCAAGCTTCTTCGTCTCAGAAATATCACAAAAACTGATAGCTCCTGCTGTCACATTTCCTTTTTGATTTTTAATAGGCAGGTAGGTAATGGCTACATCAAGCAGTCTTCCATCTTTATGCCGCCGCTGCGTTTCATAATGAGAAATAGTGTGTCCTTGAAGCATTTGCTGAAAAAGAATCTCTGCTTCTTCTCCTTTATCCTCGGGAATAAAGCCGCATGTATGAAGCGCTGTTTCTGTTTTAAATGCCCCCTCTTCCCAACCGAACACTTTTTTGAAAGCAGGGTTTAATTCCAAAAGATCACCTTTCACCGTCCATAACGAAATTGGGTCCACCGAATGAGTAAAAAATGCTTCAAAAAAAGAATGGTCCATCTCAATTTGCGTCTTCTGGATGGATGATTTGCTGATCCCTTGAATAGTGAAGATAAGGTGAGTACAAAGATTTCTTTCATTAAACAAAGGCGTCAAAACCATTTGTCTGGCCGTTTTATTTTGCGGTAGACAAACTAGCTCATTAAAGGTTATGCTGCTTCGAGAAGCTGCCGCTTCCCTGCAGTGCTTTAGGATAATGCCTTGTGAATCCTCCGGCCACACCTGGTGTAAAAGCATTCCACACACATTTGCAGGCCAATTAAACCAGTCTATTGCTGCGTTATTGATGAAAGCAAAGCGATAAAACATCTCACCCTCAACAGAGAGGAGCATCACAGCATCCGGTATATGATTAAGAAGAGAAGAAGCGATTTCTGGATGCAGGGCATCTACAGGAACTGTTTTTTCAATCATGTTCATCATTACTCCTTTGAGAAATCTTGCTCTTAGAGGAAAAGAAGCTATGATGTCTAAGACGCATAAAGCTCCTTCTAATTTTTCACCTTTATGTACAACTTGTAAAATGAATAAATTCCCAATTTACTTAAATGAATTATATCTTATTAATAGGCTTTTTGCACTAAATATTATAAAATATTTTCCAATTTAACCAACCTGTCCAGTGCATATAAATTCCCAATAAGTTCCTCTGTAGAATAGAATGCTAGTTTCTGGCCCGCTAAATTTAAAGATAGAATCACCTAATTGCACAAAAGATATGCAATCCCCTCCTTTCTTTACAGATCTATCAAAATCCTTTTATAGAATCTATTTTTATGCAAAGCAGCGTGCTTTTATGACTACCTTCTTATCTTTTAAACAGGAAAAAAGATCCACCATCAAAAAGCCGCTGATCTTGAATGGATCAGCGGTTTCATCCGTATACTTTATTTACGGCTCTTTTAGTGGCTTCGATATAAATTGATCAGGTCTTTTAATGCGGCAGCAGCTGCTCCTTTTGGGCTGGATGCCCCGCCTGTGCAGCAGATTCTGCCCATTTCCTCTGTGTAAAACGTAATACCCTTTTCTACGCCTTCTACATGATACAAGGGATGGTCCTGATTGATTGAAACAGGCCTCACCTTCATCGACACGCTATTTCCCGTTCTCTCAGCCGTACAAAGCAACTTCATTTTCTGTTCTTGTCCCTCTATTTCTATCATTGTGCTTCGCGTCAGTTGTGTAATTCCTTCAACTTGTACGTGCTGTAATGTATACTGAGCACAAAATATTTTATTGGCAATAAGCAATAATTTGCATGCACTGTCTGTTCCCTCAACATCTAGTGCCGGATTAGATTCCGCAATGCCTTTTTCCTTTGCAATACTTAGGGCTTGTTCGTATGAAACAAGCTCCTTTTGCATAGCCGTTAAAATAAAATTACTCGTTCCATTTAATATACCTTCTACTTTCGTTACCGTGCTGCCTGCTAAACTCATTTCGCCAATGTCGAGTGTAGGAAGCGCGGCCGCGGTTGCTCCGCTATATTTGATTTGAACCTGCCTTTCTTCTGCTGCAGCCATAATGGAAGCAAAAGAATGGACAAGCGCTCCTTTTGAAACAGAAACAACGTTCATATTATCTTGAATAGCTTCCATTATATAGCCAAGAGCAGGCCCGCCCGTTTGAATATCAGTTGGTGAGCATTCTATTAATACATCCCCATTCAAGCAGGCAGAAGTGACGGGAATTCCTTTCGTTTTACTATAGGAGCGCAGTCCAGCTGATCCTTTTTCACATTGCAGCAACTGTGAAAGGTCGATTCCATTCTCTTCATAAATCATTCCTTCACTTCCGATGATGCCTGTCAAAAGAAAGGTGGCACCATATGTTTCGGCCCAATTGTTTTGTTTACTCAAAAGCCGCACTAACTCTTTTGCGACTGCCCCATACCCTGAAATCATGATTTTTATTTCCTTGAAGTTTGTTCGTTTTTCACGAGAATGCTTATAAATTTCCATCACCTTCATCCCTGTTTTATCCAATTCTTCGAGAATAACATAATCTGCTATATTTTAAAAATGATTTTAAAGAAAAGTAAAGTACTGATGAACCACACCTATCATTCACTTTGTTTCTTTTTTGAAACTTTTACTTAAATAAAATACTCATCCTTGAGTCTTTTCTTTCTAACCAAGAATCCTGTCAGAAAATCTAACCCTTTCTTTCCTCTTTCCCTCTGAAGTTCTTATAATAAAAAGAAATGTAAAAGGGGTGAGGGCTGTGAGAGTACACATTATCGAACATATGGATTTGCTTGGACTTGGATCAATACATCAATGGCTTGAGGAAACCGATCAGCTGTTTACATCTACACGGCTGCATAAAGGAGAACGCCTCCCCGACCCTTTGGAATTTGATTTGGTGATTTTGCTCGGCGGCCTCATGTCTGTTTATGAAGAAAACAAGTATCCATGGCTTAAAACAGAAAAACAATGGCTGAAAAACGTTATCGACGGCGGGAAACATGTGCTTGGCATTTGCCTGGGAGCCCAGCTTATCGCCTCAGCGCTTGGCGCAGAAGTACGGCAGCACACATATAGTGAAGCAGGATGGTGGCCGGTCGCTCTTCATCCCCACGCCCGGAGGCATCCGTTTTTGGGAGATGTTGTGATCCCTGAGTGTTTCTTTCAATTTCATCAAGATACATTTGAACTGCCGGATAAAGCAGTTCTCTTAGCTGGAAGCATGGCATGCACAAGGCAGATGTTTTCTGTAAACAACCGGGTGCTTGGCCTTCAATTTCATCCAGAATTTACGCCTGAGAGCGTACAATATATTGCGAAACATCTGCATCCTTCTTTGAAAGAAGGCCCATTTGTTCAATCCCCTCAAGCTATGCTGTCTTCCTGGCAAAACTGCCGGGCTTCCCAAAAGTTTTTGTTTTCCATGCTGCGCAATATCGAAGCCAGCGTGCAAAGCGAAGCTTTATCTCTTTCCTCTTAATCCAAAAAAGCATCCTGCCAGTCGCAGGATGCTTTTTCAACTTACATTTTATATTTTGCAACCTGCTTTGACTTAACAGCCATTTTGGACAGGTATGCTGACAGGATGAAAGCAAGGGGGAAAAAGCCCATTGTCATGGTGATAAGTCCTTCCATCCAAAAAAGGTCCAAAACATGCCGCCCGCCGTTCCTCCTATATTTGATCCCATGTAGTACAGAAACAAATATAGTGAAGAAGCCTGCGTTTTGTTTCTGAAGGCATGCTGCCCTACCCAGCCGCTTGCAGCAGAATGGCTGCCAAAAAATCCAAACGTGAATAGTCCTAAGGCGAGTATTTTATGAAGCAGATGAGGATCTAACATGAAGGCGTAGATGAATCCTTTATTACGCTGAAACAAGGATACTCCCTCTGGATTATGATTGAATAACTATGTAAAGAAGCAGGCATTACGCCAAAGATTACTTTTGAAGGAGAGGAAGCGGACACGGTAGCGGGGCTTGTCGCCGCAGGACTGGGTGTTTCGATTCTGCCCGATTTAAAAGGAACCGACCAAAGCCAAATCGTACAAATACCCGTATCACAGCCGCGCTGTAAGCGGAACATTGACATTGCCTGGGTGGGAGGAAGATAGTTATTATCACATGCAGCGCTTCAATTTAAACAATTTATCTTAAACCACTTTTTGCAACTAGAAGAGAAATGCTGTACACATAATTTATAAACCCTGTTATTCCCTCGTCTTTTTAACATTATAAAAGCATCCACTTCAGCCTTTTTAATGTGCAAAGTGGATACTGCTTAAATCTGATCAGTATTTATTTTCACCGTGAGCTCCTTTTCATTGGCTGTATACACTGCTTCTCCGTTTGAAATTGGTTTTTCAATATAGAGGAAAACAGATACAGCTATGAATATTGTACTCTCAACTCACAAAGCTGCTTCGACAAATGTTCAAACCAGCCTTGGTCCTTTGTTAAAAGTGCCAGGTCAATCAGCTGTTCAATTGCCGCCTCAGCTGGTGTCTGCTCGGGGACTTTTTGAAGTGATTTGGACAAAACATGAATCATTCTTCCGCGTAATTCTATATTGGCTGAATCGACAATATATACTTTTGTGATATCTGCTGGTTTTCCTACCTTTACTACATAACCATAAATTCTTTGTTTGTCCCACGTTTCCCCTTCCACCCATTGGCCAACTTGAAATCGTGATTTATTTTTCATTTTCTTACTCCTCTGTTTTATTTTCTTATTATTACTTCTGAAAAATTCGTATTTATTCATCCATAATGAACCAGGGAGCGCCTAATCAACTTTTTTATTATGATTTACTTTTTATACAGATTTTAATCATTGATTTATATAAAAGACAGCATGGCTGTATCCACGCTGTCTTTTTTCTCTCTTTCAGTTATTCGTTGTCAAAGAGTGATAGGTTACTCTTTGCTGATTGTAACTGCTCCGTCCTGAAATAGGAATATTAATCACTATAGGGTTATTCCAGTTTGTACAGCCATGTCCACTTAATATTGTTTTCCGCTTGTTCGGGCTTATACATATATATTCGAGTTGTGTGCATTCCCGCCCTGCAAAAACAAGATAGATTGTATAATCCGGCTTCTATTCCTGTAACGGCTCGTTCAATTCAGCTTTTACTCAAAGATGTCAGCGGCTACACAGAATTCTGTTACCCCAGCCAGCAAGGCCGCTTGTTGGTTGTAGCCCACGTAAAGTAAATGTCACGACAAGTATATACAGCACAAATAAAATGAAGGTTTACGTCTCTTTTTCTCCACTCTTTTTTACGTCTATGATTAGTATCTCTCAAAGCTGTATTTCTATCAAGTAATCGTTTGCAAGACAATGCACTTTTCATCTTCTAACAATGCGAAAAGACATCCACTTTAGCGGTTTTACAGCATAAAGTGGATGCTTATAAAGCTTAATGAGCTTTTTCTTTCTCTACTATTTTCACTTCATATTTTGCCAGTGTGATTTCCCCTGCCAGTTCTTTTTCAGTCGCTGTATCTTTTACTGTTGTTTCAAGCGTTATTTGCTGTTCCACTTCTGTAAAATTCATAATGAAAATGAAGTCTTTTTCTTCAGACTGGCGAACCTGTACCGATACACCTTCTTCATGCTGAACGGCAAAAACGGGTGCAAGAGACAATTCACTGATCAAGGTCTGATAAAAATCTTTATGGAAATTATCATGTAAGCGGGCGCCAATGTAATAGGTTTTTCCTTGTTTATACCGATGGCTCGTTACAGCCGGTGTATGGGCGTAAAAATCTTCTTGATACAACCCTTCTGTTTGAGCGGACTGATTTTCGATCACCGTGGCGTAATCTTGCAACCCATATAATTTGTTTTGATAATTCACATAATTTCTGTCAGCCGGATACAGCGTATCGGTCTCAACCGGCTTCATCCCAAATATCCCTTGCAAATCCTGGGGCCAGCCTCCCATATATGTTAAATCGTACTCGTTGACGATTCCGCTGATGTACGTCATAACTAACGTGCCGCCCCCTGCTACAAAAGTCTTTAGCCGCGAAATGGTCTGCTCGCTGACTAAATACAGCATCGGTACGATCAGCAATTTATACGGGGAAAAATCTTGCTCTTTTGTAATGACGTCTACTGGAATGTCCTGCTCCCAAAACGGCCGGTAATGCTGATGCAGCGTCTGCGGATAACGTTTTGTCTCTAGACCGAAACCTTGTGCATCTTCAAGCGCCCAATGGTTATCCCAGTCATATAAAATAGCGACATCAGCTGAACGGTTTGTTCCAACCACATGGGAAAGCTGCTGCAAGGTTTCACCGACTTTGGTGACTTCCTGGAAAACACGATTGTCGGCACTGTTGTCATGATCTACAACGGCCCCATGAAATTTCTCTGATGATCCTCTCGATTTTCGCCATTGAAAATATAAGATGCTGTCCGATCCGTGCGCGATCATCTGCATAGAGGAAAGCAAGTGCATACCTGGGCGTTTTGCTTTATTGACACGGTGCCAGTTTACAGCACTTGGTGTTGATTCCATCAATAAAAAAGGCTGTTGTTTTAAGCTTCTGTACAAATCATTAATGAAGCCGACTTTCACTGCCAAATCAGCTGTGCTTTCCCAATCATTATGCCAGGCAGGATAAGCGTCCCAGCTAATGACATCAAGATGTTTGGCAAACTTGCTGTAGTCAAGGCCCTGAAAAGGAATTAAATCATGTGTATCCGCCATGAAATTGGTCGTAATTGGAATGTCAGGTGTCAGCTCTTTTAGCGGAACGATTTCATTTTCAAAAAAAGAAATCGTTTGATCGGTCACAAACCGGCGCCAGTCTAAATTCAAGCCATGAACAGCATTTTCCCCAATCGGCGACGGTGATTCGATTTGGGACCAGTCATTAAATATGTGACTCCAAAACGGACTCCACCATGCATCATTTAACAATTTAATATCATGATGATATTTTTCCTTCAGCCAGTTTCTAAAAGCACCCTGGCAGTTTTCACAATGGCATCCTCCGCCGTATTCATTTGAAATATGCCACATTAATAAAGCCGGGTGATCACCATATCTTTCGGCCAGCAAACGATTCATTTTCTGCGTTTTTTCGCGGTATATCTCCGATGTAAAACAGTGATTGTGACGGCCTCCAGGCAGCTGTTTTACCCTTGACGCATTGACCCGTAAAACTTCCGGATATTTTTGTGACATCCAGGCAGGACGGGCTCCGCTTGGTGTAGCCAGTATAACCCGGCCTCCAATTCGGTAGATATTATCAATCGCTTCATCAAGCCATTCAAAGTGATACACCCCTTCTTCCGGCTCCAGCGTACTCCAGGCAAAAATACCAAGTGAAAAAGTATTGGTTTTGGAAAGCTGCATCAACTCAATATCATCCATCAAAATATCCGGCCGGTCCAGCCATTGATCAGGATTGTAGTCACCGCCATGAAGCATAAACTTCGCTTGTGTCGTAAATGTCTTTTTAAGCTTTGACATACATTTCTCCTCGTCCCAATTATTTAATCGTTTTTCTCATCCTTTTGTTCCGCCTGCTGTTAAGCGAGAAACAAAGTTTTTCTGCAGCATGACAAAGATAAGAGCAATTGGAATACTGATTTAAATCACTCCAGCCGCAAATGTCGTATAACTTGCGTCCGTGACCTCATTGACTAGATTCTACAAGCCAATTGGAAGCATATAGGATTCCAGCGTTTTGAGAATAATAGAAGATCAAATAAAGTCACCAAGCGAACCTGCAAATCCGTTCATAGCTGCTACAGCTACTACTAGTTTTGAAAATGACATAATTAATTTACAAAAAATTCTTGTATCGCCTGTTCTGTCAATTCGGGCACTTCCATCCAGACCTATAGGGATAAAATCCATGCAGCCTTTCATTAGATATGTATTCATAAGGATCAAGCTGCTAATGTAGAGCAAAACGAACAGCCAGTGACTGTTCATCTTTAAAAAATATTCAAAATCATATACACTTTTTATTAATCATCTCATACTTTCACCATATGATATAGCTGGAAAATAGAATAAACATACAAAAGTGGCCGCAGAACGGAAAAGGGGAGATATTAATGAGAAGAGTTATTTTTTCTACTGAAAGCGGAGCCGATTTACCTGTTCATGTAGCACAAAAGTACGGTGTTCAAATCGTACCCATGCATGTCATCATGGACGGACAGGATTATTTGGATGGCTTCATACCTGTTAGAGATATTTATGACTACTATGCACGCACAAAAAAAATACCTTCTACCACCTCAGTCAATTCCAATGAATATCACGAATTTTTCACGAAAATCAAGTCGGATTTTCCTGGCTGCGTTATCATTCATATCGGCTACACATCACGTGCCTCTTCTTCTTTTCAAAATGCGGTTACCGCGGCCGGGGAGTTTGACGATATTTTTTTGATTGATGCCTTGAATGTGTCAGGCGGCCTTATGGCGATTGTTATGCATGCGGTTACTCTTCTGGAAGCGGAACCTTCTGTCACTCCTTCTGAATTGATCGAAAAAATCGAGTCACAGGTTCCTAAATCACGTCTTGCCTTTATTCCCGGCAGCCTTGATTTTTTAAGAGCAGGCGGGCGGGTCTCAAATGCCGCTTATCTCAGCGGATCTTTATTGAAAATCAAGCCGCTCATTGAATTAGTGGATGGTAAACTTGTATCAACCAAAAAATACCGTGGCAGTATGAGCCGCGTCACAGTGAAAATGATGCATGATTATTTAAATAAGTATAATATCGATAAAGGACAGCTCTATTTTCTTTATTCAATCGGGCTTGATGAGAGTACTAAGAAGCAGATGGATGACATCGCTGAAGAAGCGGGTTTTCAACATGTTACATGGATCGAAGCTGGTGCCGTTATTTCCACCCATGGCGGTCCTGGCGCCTTTGGAATTGCCGGATTAGAAATATAACTTTCCTAAGATTCTACACCTGTTCAGCAAATTTCAGGCGAACAAAAAAGAAAGAAACAAACAAAAAGAAAAGAGCTCCTGTATAGCTTTGATTTATAAACAGATTAAATAAAATATAAAAGAACCTTGATCAAACTCAAGGTTCTTTTATATTTTATTCGGTATACAAATTTTGTTTCTTTCATTCGGATGAAAGGCAAACCCCAAATTCAGCTATTTAGTGATTGTGAGCACCTTAATTAAACTCCCTATCTTTCAACATCTAAATTTACTCTTCTTTCTTGCGCAACCAGGCGAACAGGCTGATAACAATTAAAGCAATCATAATACAAGAATACCCCTGAATGGCATGAGTAAGACCCAGCCATTGTCCAACGTAACCAAGCGTTATGACTGGAATACTGACTCCTAAATATGTCATCACGAAAAAAGAAGAGGTCATATTTGCTCGATTGTCGTCTGTGGAAATTTGATTAAGGTAAGCTAAACTGCCTGCATAACTCGGTCCATTTCCCAATCCGATAAAAATAGTCGTTAAAACGAGCAACAATAAGGATTTTGACCATAAGGTGAGAAATAAACACAGCAGCCCGAGAATTAAAAGAACATAACCTATTATGATTAAACGAAATACAGGCTGTTTTCTCAATATTACTTGATGAATAGTTGACAAACCTAGAACTAAAGCCACCATGGTCCCTGAAAAACTAAGACTAGGCTGGTTGGAGAACAGATTAAGGTAGGTCGGTATAACCGACAGCATTAAACTCATAACGCCCCAGGAGAGAAAAGAGGCAGAAGCCGCCAGCAAGAAAGGCCTTCTTAAAGATTTTGAAATGACTGGTATTTGAAGGACGGTTACACGTTTTGCAGCAGTTTTGCTATCCAACATAAAATTCAGGCCCAAAAGCCCTGCAATAGCAAGTAAAACATGGACAGCGTAAGAAAATTGCATAGGATAGGGTGAATAATCTCCAAGGAAACCAGAAACAAGCGGCCCTACCGCATTTCCCAAAGTTCCGGCAATAGCAGCAACAAATGCGCTTTTTACTTTGTCGTGTTTAGGATGAAAATCTGTCATATACGTAACGGCGATCCCATTTAGAATTCCAACTGATAGCCCTTGAAAGCAACGGGCGATAAGTAATCCACTTACACCACTTGACAAGGCAAAACCAACAGAACCTAAAATAGAAAAGATGACACCTGCACATAATACATTTTTTCTTCCCCACTGTTTAGAGAACTGCGCAACAATAATAATAGTTGGAATTACAATGAGCGCATAGAGTGCATACAAAAAAGTAATAATCCCTGAAGACATTTGCCATTCTGATCGGTATACCGCATAAAGAGGAGCGGGAAAATTAGTGCCAAGTAACGTAATACACAAGCAATAGGCTACTAACCAAAAAGAGTAATGACGTTGTCTAGATATATCTACATCTACTACATGTGATATGTCTCCTAATTGTACAGCAAGAGATTCGAATGACTCATCGCTTCCCGTAGCAGCAATTTTAATCTTAGTGAGGCTTGTTTTCTTACTCTTTCCCGCTTTAATCTTCTCAATATTATAACCATGGCTTCTAAACAACTCCGATAACTGAGCCAAAACTCCCGGTTGGTTTTGTACAAGAATTGATATAGTATGAGTCATCACTCTTCTCATTCCTTTCCTCTCTAATTCTCTTCCGCATTCATTTTAGGTGTTATAAACCTAACGCCTATTTAAAAAAGCAAAGAAAAGACGGCTCATTATTCGAACCGTTTTCCTGTAACTACGTAGTACAAATCTGGGTCATTTCTCCAAAAAGATTGTACTTTATCAATTCCTACTTCTTTTGTGAGCTCCCCAAATGCAATATCATGTCTGATATATTCGGTTGCCACTAAAACCAAGGCGGGGTCTTTTGTTTTAACTGCCCAAGCAGCTGTATCAGGAGAGAAATTGGCAATTAATACTTCTTCCTTATCCCGGACAACAATTGTTAAGTGTCCGCCCATCCGTTTTTCTGATATATCATGAGCCATAAAATCATGGTGGTATGTGATACCTAGTTTCGTGTTTGGTTCTGAAAAAAGCATTGAAAATACCTTGATTTTCTCACTAACCTTTTTCTCTATCACTTTCTTAACAGCTGAGGCTTGAGGACTCCAAATGGATAACCAGACTTCTTCTTGCGCCTTGTCAATCATTTCAATGATTTCAGTCATCACCTTCTCATCACTATTTACACGCCAAATTACATCTGTTTCTTGTTCATTTTCTAACGATAGCAGATTCTTTTCTAGAAAATCGAAAGACTCATCAAAGCTTTTCCGCATCCGCTGGATTAATTCTTTCGCCGGAAGAGGCACATACTTCACGGGCTCTGAAGGAACAGTATAAATAGCCCCTTTATCCAACAACTTGCCTAAAACCTCATAAATCATAGAGCGTGGCACACCAGATCGCTTGCTGACCTCGTACCCTGTTACAGGTGAATTTTTCAACAAATTAATATAGGCTTTACATTCGTATTGGGAAAAGCCTAGTTTTTGCAATTCTTTAAAGATTTCCTCCATTAGCTTCTCCCTTGGTTAGTAGTTATTATAATAATTACTATATGTATTCTTTATATGAGTGTCAATGGCGTTATTACTCATTTATATCCATTCGATTTTTCTCTAGCATTTTTAATGGCTATCCCCCAATCGAAATATAAACCTATAAATAAAAAAAGAACCAAAAGTCGTTTGTATTAAGATTTTAAACGAGAAGAGAAGCGTTTCTTAGCAGCCTCCCTATTCGCTTGCCCTCTTAATACAACACCTGTTTTGCTAGTTGCTGTAATGACAAAAATATAGAGCTTAACCTTAAAAGAAATTATAGTTTAAAGTCTAAAGTAAAGCTTTATGCTTCTTTTTTTACTTTTTATCCCCCTTTAAATAACGATATTTTTCAAATGATCTACTAAATTTTAAAGAGGACGAATCGACTTAATCTGAGGAAAAGAAGTTTGCAGAGCACCTAGATTCAATTTTTTCCCATTTAATACTTTTCCTTTCAAAATTCCCTTTTACTTATAGTTTAGTTTCGATTATTATAGATTAGGTCTGTTGAATCAATCTTTTTAACCCAGTTTGCTTTTTTATTTTGTACATATTCTTTCAAACAGACAAGATTGAAGGACATGAATTTGATGTATAGTCGTTCATCCTTACCTGCTTGGCAGGAATGAACTTGCTATAAAACTGCTGAAAGAGGACGTGTCATCATGGTAAAGCAACGCAGCGTTGCAATTGCAATCATTCTTAGCTTAATTACATGCGGTCTGTACACTTTGTACTGGCAGTACACATTGTCGGAGGATCTTCGTGAACTCAGCCGCGATTACTCTTTATCTGGAGGAATGGCCATTCTTTTAGGACTGATTACGTGTGGACTTTATACGTTATACTGGTACTATAAAATCGGCCGGGCTTTACGAACAGCACAAGAAACGAAAGGTGTTTCTTCTTCAGATCAAGGCGTTCTATTTGTCATTTTAGGGGTGTTTGGATTTGGGATTATATCCATGGCAATCGCTCAGGCAGAGATTAATAAGCTCGTGGACTAATAGAAAAGCGTGGGAAAGAAAGCTTTTGATAGGGGCTGCATTTCTCATAGCAGCCCTTATTTACCTTAAAGTTCTTTCTCCAAAATGGGGCCTGCATATTCCTTGTTTGTTCCGGGAAGCAACAGGCTTTTACTGCCCCGGCTGTGGTGTCACAAGAGCATCCTTAGCCCTGATTGATGGGAATTTGTATCAATCTTTCCGCTATAATATGCTCGTTTATGTCCTGATCCCTTTCTTTGGACTTTATTTATACTGGTCTCATAAGGGAAACCGAGTATGGGCTGAACGCTTAATGGTCAGCGCAGCCATTCTGGCACTTTTATTCGGAATCATACGAAACACAGAAACAGGCGCTATTTGGGCACCTGTATCACTTTAAAGCAGAAAAAGGACACGGTTTACTGTGTCCTTTTCTTGTACCCTTACCTTGTTTTAGTCATGATTTTATTCATGTGCAACATTAATCCTCAGCCATTAGGAGCAGTGCATCTTTCCCTTTCATCCCTGCCGCAATGCCGAGCTTTTTCGCTTCATCAGTGATCGATTCCAACGGCGCTTCCAACAATTGTTCAATTGTGGTTACACCTAGTGCACGGCCTGCAATAATGCCTCTCTCTTTTTTCTTATTCAGTATTTCCACATCTAAAGCTCCGCACATAATATAGCCTTTTTCATTTGTTACAGCAGAGAAATACGTTTTCGGAAAGTTAATCGTTACGGCGGTAAACTGTTTTCCTTCAATAACTACTGGATACATGTTTATCATACATTCCAACACTCCTTCCTCCCTATAAGGTATAGATAGGAAAGGAAAATGTGCAGTGGTTTTGCCTAATATAAAATTATCCAGTTTTCGCACGCCCTATTTGTTAGCATTTTTCGAGCTTTTCGGATCACTAACCAGCTAAATACTCAGCAGAAATGGAAGGAATTTGCACATGAGCTCTGCCATTTTCTTTGTCATGCTGGCAATCAAGAAACTCTCCCCTTACCTTTTATACGGTCACAAGAGGGCAGGCGCAGGCTTTTTCTTATCATTTTTGTCTCCCTACTTTTATGTCGGAGAACCTGCATGTGCCGGATACTGAAGATGCTGCAGCGGCAGTTATAAATGAAGTTTTCAACGTAGAATATGAATTTGCTTTAGAACGCCTGCGCCATTGGATTATTCAGCAAGCCTCCATTTTGTCCAGCTGCAAGAGTGGCAAGCTAAGACCTTCACCCTTCACTTCTGCATGCCGACTTTTATGCTTGAAAAATTAGATCTGCTCCTCGATAAACGGCTGGCCGTTAATAAAGCTGCAGAGTTATTTAATGTGGAATATTTTTTGCGGAAGAGCGCCTTGCTCTCTGGGAGATTCAAATGATGGGCGTTATGTACGGAAAATCTCCTTTTCTTTTATGATGAGGAGTTTATTTTAAACTTTAATAAAAATTTCAGAAACAAAAAAGACCTTATAGTACTTTTGATAAAAGTATCTTTGCAAGGTCTTTCTTGATGACTGTATGCATACCCTTGGCCTAATGGTCGTCTCCCTGCTCAAGCCGGCCATCCTGCTGTCCCGCTAATTCCATTTCATGAAAAAGCGAGAGTTCAGAAAGGTCAGTATGGTCGTCGGGGCCGACTTTGTTGGTCAGATAGCCTTCATAGCGCACGTCCATCATGGCGATAAATCCTTCTGGTTTATCTAAAACAGTCTGTCCCGTTAATTCATAAACAGGCAGCGCAGTTTGAACAAAACGCATTTTTTCATGATGGGTAAAGTTGTCCCAATCCGTCATGGAAAACGAGTGAAGGGTTTCTTTGCTGATGGCCTGTTCACCCAAAAAACTAGGTTTCTCCCCACCTGTATTTTCAGAAGCAGCAAAGGGTTCTATTTTTCCAAACAGGCTGGAACGAGACCCTTCTTCCCATATAGTGGATAAGCTTAACCCAGCACCAACACCTATTAGTACCATAAAAACTGGCGCAAACAGTAACATGAGTACGTATTTCATAAGAGGCATCTCCTTTTTTACCTAGTGCGCTAGGTGTCCCGATATAAATAGATGCCGGAGATTTTTGCTTTGTTGTTTTCTCGTAAAACAAAGACGCCGTTCTCCGTAACTCCTATCTTTTCAACAAAGGAGGAAATTTATTCAAAATATTTTTAAAATAAAATTTTTGGTAAATAACTTTATTCATTTTCCTTTATAGAAAAACAGACAATTAACACAATAAAAGCATCCATGAATTTCTTCATGGATGCTTCCTCATTTTCTAATTTACTTTATACACAGTGTTTTTTAGCTGTCCTGCCCTCTATCATAGCCATCTCCGCCGCCAGTATATCCACCTGACTGCCCTCCACCGTAGCCATATCCGCCGCCAGAATACCCGTCTGACTGCCCTCCACCGTAACCATATCCGCCGCCGTATCCAGGGTAATGAGGGTAGCGCGGGTAGCGTGGATAGCGTGGATAACGCGGGTATGGGTAATACGGATAAAATGGAAATAAAGGGAACAATGGAAAGTATGGGTAACGCGGCTGCCGTGGTCTTGGATAGTAGTGATACGGCTGTTGTACCTCTAGTGCTTCATCAAACTCGCCCTGTTCGTGAGAGAAAAATTCTTCCGGATATACATTTTGATCTTCCAACATTAAACCCTCCATCCATTTGACTTTCTCCTTACTGTATTCAAATGGATGACAGCTGGTATGGGCATTTGTTTAAAAAAAGAATTTCTTTGCATTTCTTTATAAAGAATTTTTATGAGTGCCTGTACAAATGAAGGATAATAGCAGAATAATTTCAAAGAAAATTTAAGCTGGCCTTTCGGCGTATAACCTAAAAAGTACTCTTTTCACAAACAGTCCTTTAAAACATAAGACGGTTTATGTTTATTATTTTGTTTAAAGAAAGTGACAAAAGACTATAAAAAAGCCCGCAGGCACTCTCCAAACTAAAAAGTAGCTGCGGACTGCAATCGCCCATTATAATACGTGTTTTTACTCATATGTCAGAAGTACATTTATGCTCTTCCGGCTTTCTTACTTTTCAAGAATGTACTTACATAAGTATTGCAATTAATAATATAAAAAGAAAAATCCTACATACAAATCTTAATTTAGTAAGCGATTTCATTATTGCAGTCCATCTACAAGGCCGTATGCAGTTTCTCTCTTTCTTTCAGCTTGCTCCATCTCTTTTCTGATTTCCTTCGTTAAATAGCCTTCTTTAATTTTACTGGAGATTTCGACTAATTTTTCGATATCTGAAAACGAATATTTTCGGGTATTCGCTTTTGATTTTTGAGGAGAGATCAATTTTTGCTCTTCATAATAACGGATCTTTCTATAGGATAGGGCTGTTAATTCACTTACTACACCAATACTGATTGCTTTTATCTCTTTGTATGGTTCATTTTTAAACGACATAAGCTTCTTCCCCTTTACCCTAAGATTGTTGTGTTTGTTTAGTGAATAAAGCAATTCCTTCATTTGATGACTAGAAATACGCTTTTTAGAGCCTTGTCATTGATAATCTTATATTCACACAACTAACACATTCGCTAAATATTATTTTCTCATCTCACGAGATAAAATGGGATTTTGTGTTAAAATTTCTAACAAACAAATTTAATAAAACTTAAATAAGGTCCATTGAACTACCGCCCACTTACCTGACGGTTGAAGTGGGGGATGTTCTCTCCAAAGATGATAAAAAAGAGACCGTCTGACTAACACATCAAACGGTCTGGATACAAATCCCGATTTCTTATTTCATCACACTCCCGCCTGATAGCAGAATTGATTCACCTGTTAAATTCGGTGCAGCATCCGTCAGTAAAAAACCGATCGTATTTGCGACTTCAATGGGTGTCGTAATTCTTCCGGATGGAAGGCCTTTTAACACTTCTTCATATTTCTGTTCAAAGGATTGTCCTTTTTCTTCCGCCCTTCTTTTAATGGCGCTGCGGCCCATTTTGGTATCCACATAGCCAGGACACACGGCATTCACCGTTATACGGTGTGGTGCCGCTTCAACTGCAAGAGACTGCGTGAACCCGCGAAGTGCGAATTTGCTGGCTGCATATGCACTGTTTCCATGAGTGCCGCGAATACCAGACAAGGAAGATATATTGACGATCCGTCCAAATCCTTTTTCTTTCATCTTCAGGTAAACGAGCTTTGTCAGCATCATTGCTGATGTTACATTGACATGTAGCATGTTGGCGACAAATTCTTCCCCTAGTTCCTCGAGTACCTCTCCTCCCGCTACACCCGCACAATTGACCAAGCCTGAGACAAAACCCATTTCTTTCTCACATGATCTGATTAGATGTTCCCTCTGTTCCTGATTAGAGAGATCTGCTTTAACAAAGTGCACTGCCGTACCTTCAGACTTTAACTCATTTGCAAGCTGTTTAAGCTTTTCTTCATTTCTTCCTGTAAGTGAGATTTTAGCGCCCATTGAAGCTGCTATTTTAGCTGTTTGGGAACCGATGTCACCGGATGCACCGGTTATTAATACATGTATGCCATCTAATGCTGTCTTTGAAAAAATAGCCATAATCTTTTCCCCTTTTCCACTATTAATCTAAAGAAACTGTTCCCTCATTTGAGAAAAATATGCCCGGTACAGCTATCTCAGAAATCGGTTGATCCAGTTGACTGAACTGGTCGGCATACAACAAACATATATGGTTTTATCTCAATATGTATTGACTAGCTATCTTACTCTAAAGAATAAATGAATAAAAAGAAACAACCTTAGTCAGCTAAGAGAAGTTTCTTTCTTTACCTTTCACTTCATCGTATTGCATCTAAACCTTTACAAAACCGAATCACAATACAACCGCCACATTGAGAAATCCTATCTACATACCTAACTCCATTTAAGCGTTCCTCATTTAATCGACCTATTTCCTCAAGTGTAAGCAAGACTCTCGTGCCATTATTTCGACCATGATGGTCTCCACACTGGCAGCAACCTCCTGAGCACATATCTCCATTCCCCCTCTCTATAAATATTGCACACTATTATTTATTCTTAAGAATTGGAAATGGGAACGGCTAAAAACATAGTTTACAAGACAATAAAAAAGAGAACAGCTTTCGCTGTTCTCTCTGCTTTGAAAATTCATATCATTTCAGCAGGAAAATACTTGTTAAAATATTTCCCTGCCATTAATTG
The DNA here is from genome assembly GCF_022668875.1 of Domibacillus sp. PGB-M46. GTDB lineage: Bacteria > Bacillota > Bacilli > Bacillales > Domibacillaceae > Domibacillus. The sequence goes on from NZ_JAKGCR010000024.1 coordinate 61,381, forward strand.
TAAATATTTTCCGTGCCACTTTGACAGTTCATGCTGTTGAAATAATTCTGGCATCCCTAACTTCTCTGAACGCTTTCCCATGAAGCCGTCTCCAATACTTAATGTATCAATCCAGATACGCTCTGCTATTCCCATTAATACTTTTGGAAAGTAAAAATTCAACTTACCAAATAGCAGCAGTGTTTTATATTTTAAATCATTCCACGCAAAAGGTATACTTGCAAGGAAAGGATGTGGTTGATCATGGATACAATGAAGGCAGTAGGACTAACGAGATACCTTCCCATTGAAAATCCAGAAAGTCTGGAAGATGTAGTGATTGAGAAGCCAAAAGCAACGGGGCGTGACATTTTGGTTAAAGTTGCCGCCATATCGGTCAATCCGGTTGACACGAAGGTCCGGGCTCCTAAAGACAAAGTTGAAGAATCTCCTAAAATTTTAGGCTGGGACGTAGCAGGAATTGTTGATGAAGCAGGGCCAGACTGCTCCCTGTTCCGACCGGGGGATGAAGTGTTTTATGCTGGAAGTATTGCACGACAAGGCGGCAACAGCGAATATCATCTCGTCGATGAACGCATCGTTGGGCGAAAACCCGCTTCCTTGACTTTCGCAGAAGCGGCGGCTCTTCCTCTAACTTCTATTACAGCTTGGGAAGCACTATTTACCCGAATGTTACTTTCCCAAGAGCCAAGTGTCAATAAAGGAAAAACATTGTTGGTTATTGGGGCTGCCGGGGGTGTCGGATCCATTGCTATTCAGCTTGCAAAACAAGCGGGGCTTACAGTAATTGGCACTGCTTCCCGGCCGGAAACGGTCGAATGGGTTCAATCAATGGGCGCTGATTATACGATTAATCACCATGATCCGCTTCTGCCACAGCTTCAAGCCATCGGATTCCCAAGCGTTCCGTATATTTTCTGCCTGAATGCTTTAGAGAAACATTGGGCCGGCATCGGCGAGGTTATTTCTCCTCAAGGAGTTGTATGCGCCATTGATGATCCGACTTCTCCACTTGACCTTACCATACTCAAGCAAAAAAGCGTCACCTTCGTGTGGGAATTTATGTTTACACGCTCGCTTTTTGAAACAGATGATATGATTGAACAGCACCATTTGCTTGATCGGGTCGCTGAGGCAGTGGACCAGCAAAAATTGAAAACTACGCTCACTGAAGTGCTTGGACCTATTTCAGCAGAAAACCTTCGCCAGGCCCACAAACTGTTGGAGAGCAATAATGCAATTGGCAAGATTGTACTAGAAGGTTTTGCTTAAAATCTGTTCGTGAATAAAACAACACAATAGTACTCCACGGCTCTATGAATCGAGACTATTACTGGCAAAAAGGAATAAATAAAAAGGCCGATTGCAGACTGCAGTCGGCTTCCGTTTTATAACATGGAATTTGCCGTTATTTATGACAACGCTCGCCTCGAGTACTGTTCTTTCCATTCACCTTACTTAAATGTTTTACTGCTGCTTGTGTCTCATTTGCTTTTCCTGATAGTCTTTCGTAACATCCATCATCCGAATAATCAAATATTCAGCTCTCTCCTTTCATAACCTATAAAGGCAGTAAAACTAAAGGGAGGCGGAAGTATGCCCATTAAACCAAGAATTCTGCAGCGAGGAGATACAGTCGGCATCGTTGCGCTGGGCAGTCCCGTTGCTCGGAGCATTATTGATGCCAGCATTGCTTTTCTGCAAGGAATGGGGCTTCAGGTTGTTTTGGGAAAGTATGTATATGCACAAAACGGATTCCTGGCAGGAACAGCCCAGCAGCGTGCTGAAGACTTGATGTCCATGTTCACCAATACACAGGTGAAGATGATTTTGCCTGTAAGGGGCGGTGTCGGTGTGAAAAGCATATTACCGTTCCTTGATTATACAGTGATCGCTCAAAACCCAAAAATTGTGAGCGGCTACAGCGATATTACTGTTCTATTGAACATTTTGAATCAGTTTACCGACCTTATTACATTCCACAGCTTGCTCCTTATTGACTTTAGGCCACAGACACCAGCTTATAATTTCGAGCAGTTTTTTACCATCACCTCTTCAACTGTTTCACCTCGGCCGATTCTGAACCCTACAGGAGTGCCGCTTACTGGCAGAGTACAGGGGAACGTCAGCGGACCAGTTGTTGGAGGAAATTTAACATCCATTGTCAGTACACTAGGTACACCCTATGAAATCAATACGGCCGGGAAAATTCTTTTACTCGAAGAAACGCATGAACCTATTAATACGGTTTACCGTTACATCGATCACATGAGGATGGCTGGAAAATTTGAGGATTGTCTCGGAATTATTATGGGGGAATGCACCGATTGTCCGAATGCCTATGGCAAGTCTTATAACGATTTGATTAGTGAATTTATTGTGCCCCTTGGAAAACCGCTCATGACCAACCTTGCTTCTGGGCATGGCTTCTACAAATCAGCCATTCCGATAGGTGCTAGAGTAAATTTAAATACCTCCAATAATACGATTACATTGTTGGAAGCTGCTGTAAGCTGATTCGTTCATTCTTCTTTTGGTGGTTTTCAAATATCAACAGCAGAAAATCGATACTGATGAATAAATCAAAAGTGCCGAATCATTTTTGCTCAATCAACTCTTTCCGTTTAAAAAATATATCGCTGGAGATAGATGGTCTATCTCCAGCGATATTCTCTCTAATGTTATTGTATAAATCCGCCTTGATTTCCGCTTAAAGCGTTATTGCCGATTTCCTGTCTCACTTTTTAAGCGTCTGTGCCCGCAAATCCCGGCTGCATCACAGAATTATGCGGTTGAATTGGGCTGTTTGCTGACCTTGCTAAGATAGTTGTCGAGCATATTGTTGAATTTGCTGAATTTCTGGTCTACTGACTTGATACGAGCATTTTATTAAACAGATCATACAGGTTTGTGAATGGGATGACGAAAGCCACACATTAAACCAATGCTTGAATATGCTGGATAAGAATGCAAGTGAATATTTAAACCTGGAAAGAGGTATATTATGATTCGGTTATCAGGGATGCCCTTTCAACAAAGTACTATGTGGCCATCTGGAAGCATCGAAAGTATCATTCTTCGCCGGATGAATAATGATACAGCAGTTTATTCATATTCATTCATTGGTGAATTATCGTTTGAGCTTCAGTTACGAAAAAATATCATCATCAGTGCAAGAGCAATGAACAAAAGCGGTGTACGGTTTGCAGTATTTGCCGACTCGCGCTGTAATCCTCAATACTGGAAACTGACAAGCACCGGCGGATTTCTGCTAAAGCATGGTGTAAAGTCGTCAGACGCGATTGAAGACATTTATATAAACAGCTCACAATATGCGTTCGAATGTGCAACCGCAATGGTTATTATCTATTATCACGCGCTTCTAAATACGATCGGTGAATCATTGTTTAATCGTTTGTTTCAAACTATTTATTTATACAGCTGGCATGCTGATCCTGACCTTGGAATAAAGCCCCTTTATAAAAGCCGCTTTTTGCCTGGAGATATCGTGTATTTTAGAAATCCGGACTTCAATCCACAAACCCCTCAGTGGAGAGGAGAAAATGCTGTTGTGCTGGAAGATGATATGTATTTTGGGCATGGATTAGGAATCAAGACAGCTGAACGAATGATCCATGCTTTAAATCAAAGGAGAATACCAGGAGCAGATCAATCCGCTTATCTGACAAATGTCGTTGTAAGGCCATCTTTTAAACATCTCGCGACACTTTCAGCGCTACAGCCAGTTTATTCGATTTATAAATATCAGCCTGTCATCCAACATAACCAAAGTTCAGTTTCGTTTGATCAATATGTTACCTACTTGTGATCACGAGCCCCAAGATATAATTCGACGATCAAACTCTGCTTCAAAAGATTCACTCATTAATCATTACATTCTCTATTAAGAATTATGAAATAAAGGGTGCTCGGTCCTATAAAAGCAGACACCATTTATAAATCGCGCCTCATGATTTTGCTTCAGACTATTAGAGTGATGTAATCTATATTTTTCGATTCAGCTATATTTATTAAGTAGACCTATCCAATTAGGTTTGAGAGGCTTCTTAACATCTTTTTCGATCAAAGCCTTTCCTTTACTACAACTGGAGCACTGTTCTTTAAAAGCTCAATATGCTTCTCTCCTTCTCGGATTTTCTGGCTGCTTACAATTGCTAATGTAAATGTGGTTTCTTAAAACCCTAAGCCTAAGTATGTTATTTTCTAATGAGCCATTTGTCATACCTTATGCACTCTCATCTGCGCAAGCAGTTATAACGTTCTGTATATGTAATTTAATAAGGATCTTACAGTCTTTTTTAAAAGGAAGTATATGAACTAAAATGCCAATCGATAACAAAAAAGCCTTTATGAAAAAGGCTTCTTTTATATTGGTATGCATTTTTCTGTTAAGGTTTTTCGTTACGCATGATCGTCACAGGCAAGCCCGCATGAACAACGATATTTTCCGAATAAGAGGTGATGCGAGGAAGGAAATTCTTGATTTACACGCTGTACTTCCACTGCAAATTCATTACTATCTTTTGGCACCACTGAAAGTGTATCCGCTTTTTCCTGAGTATCGATATGGGCGCCCGGCGGCACAAATTTATTTTGTGCTATACGTACGCCATTGGTGACTACAGCGTTATAAGAAATAAATGCCCCTCCTTCTACAATAGCGTTATAGACAATGGAGTTAAACCCAACAAATACATCGCTTCCAATAAAACAAGGGCCATGAACAAGCGCTTTGTGAGCTACAGTAACCTTGTTTCCAATGAATATAGAATAGCCTCTCCCGCCCACAATAAATTGCTTGTTTAATAAACCATGCAAAATAACACCATCTTGAAGATTCGTTTTAGAACCAATATAAAATGGCGTTCCTTCATCTGCACGTATGCTTACATTGGGCGCAATATACACCTGATTTTTAATCGTAACGTCCCCGATAACACTTGAAAATGGACTGATAAAAGCTGTCCGGTCAATTGTGGGCAAACGTTGAATAGGGTTAAAAGAAGTTACCGGATTAGAGCTGATAAATGGCTGAAAATAAGAAGTGCTGTAATGAGAAAACGGTATTGACCCGCTGTTTTCATTCAAGTACTCATCCCCTTAAAATTTCATGTTTAAATATCCTATGTAGAACAAATACATCAAGGCACAGATACTGAGGGCAAGAAATGGGTTCCTTTTTTCATTTGTATCTAATGTTTTAGCTGCAGAAGGTGAATAACAAGGAAAGTTTGTTGAAGAAGCGTTTTTGAGAATATAATTCTGAGGGCGGTGGACGCAATCCACTTACCACAAGCAAGAAATTTATACAACAGGCATCAGAGGAGAACTCTGCAGAGGCGAGAAATTATTATTTAAATATGCCGTTGAGGACTAGACCAGGCGGCAGAGATTATTAATGAGTACTTAACGTTTGCTAAACCGGTATCAGAAAGGAGTAAGAAAATTCATGTCCTAAAAGAGATTCAGCAATGTATTAATATTATCTCCGCCTTAGCTACAATGAATGGTGTGCAAATAAGCTTATCTTTAACCAACACGAAACAATTTATCGTTTCGGGGGAAGAGAAATAAATTTGAACAAAAAATTAGCGCCTAACCCCTTTAAAACCTTTGATTTAGTGGGATTAGGCGCTAAGGTTTTTTATACTCCCTGTTCCTTCTATACGTTTTTTCATTACATCGTTTACTTACTCTTCCTTGGCTTCATTAAATGCAGCAGATACCTTTTCCAATTCCTCATCATTTTCTATCAAGGATAACTGTTCGTCATTATCCACTCTTAAAAAGAAGACATCGATCTCTTCATCCGTTTTTTGCTGAAGCTCTTCCACATATCCTACAACTGCATATTCCTTTCCATCAAGAGCTAACGTCTTCAGCACTTCCATATCTTGTGTTCTGCCATTATCATCAATCATAGTGATGATTTCCCCAGTTTCAATTTTTTCCATATTAGTTTCCTCCCTGTTCTGCTAAAACCATTTCCTAAAATATTTTGCCCAATATCTGATCATTTAAAAGAAAAAAACCTCCTTCAAAAATTCTCAGCTCTTGAAGCGGGCACCTGAATAGTTATTCTTAGCAGAGCGGAATGATATGCTTTATAAAACAATAAACCCCTAACATAAAATGAGGACAAAGCAAAACCATAACAAAATTTCACACCGCTTTCCTACCCACTTAAAGAGCCGCAGTGCTGGCCGAAATAAAAAGCTGGTCTTAAATATCCACTATTCCCCAGCCCATGGAGATGCTTTCGTGAGCTATAGCTGCTTTGTTTTAAGAATAAAAAATGACCATAAAAATAAAACACCGGCTGAATATTCTTCAGTCAGTGTTTTATCTATACAAGGAGGAGCGTTCGCGGCAGCATCGCCTGTTCTTTTATATTTTGCAAAAATACATTTTTTTTGCATGGAATATGATTCCTACACAAAAAAGAACAGCTTCCGCTGTCCTCTCTGCTTTTGCCTGGCGGCGTCCTGCTCTCACAGGGGGAAACCCCCAACTACCATCGGCGCTGAAGAGCTTAACGGCCGTGT
>NZ_JAKGCR010000025.1 GCF_022668875.1 Domibacillus sp. PGB-M46
TTACTGGGGGTCGGAGATCCTCTTGCCCAGGAATCCCCCACTTCAACCGTCAGGTAAGTGGGTGGTAGTTCAAATCTATCTCCCTGTAATTTTCTAAGATGACAGCTTGTTTTTGGTTGTGTATTCACTAGTTTTAAATCGCTTACCATATTCTTCGAACCGTTATATTCATTACAACACAAAATACGAAATATGATCTATTAAAGAGAAAAAACCTTTTAAACCAAGCACAAGGAAAGCTAAAATGAGGTTGCAAACAGCGAGAATCTTCTTCTCATGTTTTTTACGCAGGGCGATCAAGCTTAAGATAATGACTATTGAGATGCCTATATAAAAAGGCAATGTCAGATCAAAGGGTGTTGGAACAAAAGCATATACTACTGACAAAGCAGCTAATAATATAACTAGAATGAATGCTGTATAACTCAGCCATGAACATTTTTTAGTTTTTATGATCATTTCCCCCCTTCTTTTTCATTTCATGAAATGTATTGCATCCTGGCTTTCTAATCGGCATTTTATGCTACTTAAAGATTTTTGACACAAAAAAACGGATTGTGGCTGCGAAAATAATTATTTTCATTAACCCAGCACGAATACCCCATCCACTTTAATGGATGGGGTATTTATGTTTGAAAAAAATCTAGATTGCATATTTCTCTGATGTATTAAGTCCGTTTCTTATCGTTTTAACGAGTCCTACCATTGATTCAAAAACGTCTGCCTTTGAGTATTTTCTGGTTTGTTCTTTCTCGAGCTTATAGTTATCATCCGATAATTTAAGAACCGTTACAAGGTGAACTTCTTCAGTTTGATCCACTAGAAGATAGGTGTAGTCCCCTTCCTTAGATTTATCTTCCCCCGAATTCCAAAGTTCCGTAATTTTAAAGTTGTCACCATAAAATTCTTTAACTGCAGCTAGTGGTGTTCTTTCTGCCATTTTATTCTTCCCCTCCTAAAGGTAATAAATGAAAATGAGCGGCCGAGTCTACTTGTCTTACATAATCCGTTTTAAATGCATTCCTCTGCCTGGTCTTTTATTAAAAGAATACAATTATGTTGGCTTTATTCCCTTTTTCATTAAAAATATTCAACAGACAAAGCAGTTAATATGTTATATATCCAGCATATAGATATATTAATCAAACCCACTAACTCCTTTCCTTCTTCAGGATTTTTAATACTTCTCTTAACGCAAAGGAACGGTATGCCCCTTTTTTCGTAATGATTCTAAGATCCCAAGGCACAGCAGGTCCGCTTAAAGGAACAATATGAATGTTGGCGTTATTCTGCTTATGGTAAATCGATTTCGGAAGCAGCGTAATGCCAAACTCGGAAGAAACAAGCTCAAGGATTAAGTCCCACTGTGAACTTTGATAAGAAACCTCCGGCGTAAACCCTGCATTCATACAAACCTTTTTAATATAGTCATGCAGCGTAAACTCTTCTGAAAAAAGAATAAACTGTTCATCTTTTAATTCACTGATACGAACGGCGTTCCGTCCGGCCAGAGGGTGATTTTTATGTACGTACAGGACAAACTCATCCGTAATAAATGGGTACACATGGAACGCCGATGTATCAGCTGGCAGTACAACAATGCCGAGGTCCACCTGCCCGGTTTCAACAAGCTGGCCAATCAGCTTTGCCCCGCGTTCCGTTAACTGGAGCGATACATTCGGATACTTTTCCTGAATTCTTCGGGCAATACCAGGAAAAAACAAGGTGCCAATCAGCGGTGGAATACCAATTTTAATTTCACCGGTTATCACGTTCATTAAGTCATCCAGTAACACAGGGATTTCAGCTAAGGATGCAGACGCTTTTTGTGCCTGTTTATACACAATCCGGCCGGCATCGGTCAGCCGCACATGGCGGGTAGAACGGTCAAACAGCTCTATATTCAGTTCTTCTTCTATTTTTTTGACCGCTTTACTGAAGGAAGGCTGTGAAAGATAGGAATGAGCGGCCGCCTTGGTAAAGCTCTGATGATGCGCCACTTCCATAAATAATTTTAAATCATGTAATTCCATTTATATCCCCTCATTTATTCGTTAAGTTCATATTATTTATTCTTTTTATGTATTTTACTTATAAATGTTCCTCCTGTACATTATTAAGTAACAGAATATTCACATTAAAGGAGGCAAAAACCATGAAGTCCAGCAAGCTATTCACCTCTTTTCCGCAAGCGGTTTCAGATATTCAGGACGGCTCCACATTAATTGTCGGCGGCTTCGGATTATGCGGCATTCCCGAGTGCTCCATTCAAGCTTTAAAAGAACAAGGCACAAAGAATTTAACCGTTGTCAGCAACAATTGCGGTGTGGATGACTGGGGGCTGGGCCTCCTTTTGGCAAACAGGCAGATTAAAAAAATGGTTTCCTCTTATGTAGGTGAAAATAAAATCTTTGAACAGCAGTTTTTAAGCGGCGAACTGGAAGTAGAGCTTACGCCGCAAGGAACACTTGCAGAGCGGATGAGGGCAGGCGGAGCCGGCATTCCAGGATTTTATACAGCCACAGGCATCGGAACACCGGTCGCCGAAGGCAAAGAAACGAAGGAATTTGACGGAAAAACCTATCTGCTGGAACGCGGCATTGTCGGGGACTTCGCGCTTGTCAAAGCCTGGAAGGCAGATACGCTGGGCAATCTTGTTTACCGGAAAACGTCCCGCAATTTCAACCCCCTGGCTGCGATGGCCGGTAAAATCACCATCGCTGAAGTGGAGGAAATTGTGGAGGCCGGTGAGCTGGATCCTGATGAAATCCATACGCCGGGCATTTACGTCCAGCGCCTCCTCCTCGGCAACGGCTACGAAAAACGGATTGAGCGGCGGACGGTTGTACATGCACAACTGGAGAAAAGGAGTGAATAAAATGAAAGATACACGTTCAGCTATTGTAAAAAGAGCCGTACAGGAGATTAAAGACGGCATGAACGTCAACCTGGGCATCGGCATGCCGACCCTGATTGCCAACGAGATACCGGACCATATTCATGTGCTGCTGCAGTCAGAAAACGGATTGCTCGGCATTGGCCCTTACCCGCTTGCAGGCGAGGAAGACGCAGACTTGATTAATGCAGGAAAAGAAACCATTACAACTGTTCCAGGCTCCTCTTTTTTCGATAGTGCTGAGTCCTTTGCCATGATCCGCGGAGGTCATATTGATCTTGCCATTCTCGGCGGAATGGAAGTGTCTCAAAATGGTGACCTGGCCAACTGGATGATTCCAGGCAAAATGGTGAAAGGGATGGGCGGGGCCATGGATCTTGTTAACGGCGCAAAACGGGTCGTTGTGATTATGGAGCATATGAATAAGCATGGTGAATCAAAAATCAAAACAAAATGCTCCCTCCCCCTTACCGGCCAAAAAGTGGTACACCGCCTGATTACCGATCTTGCCGTTTTTGATTTTACACCTAAAGGCATGGTTCTGACAGAAACAGCCAGCGGCATCACAGTAGAAGAAGTACAAGAGAAAACAGAAGCATCCTTTACCGTTGCCTCTTCTCTTTCGGAGGTGCAATAAGATGAGAAAAACAGTGATCATTGACGGTGCGCGGACACCTATAGGTAAATTCGGCGGTTCCCTTTCTTCCTTGAAAGCGACAGAACTTGGCGGCATTGCGATGAAAGAAGCTTTGAGACGAGCCGGCGTAAAACCGGAAGACGTCGATGAAGTTATTTTCGGTAACGTTTTGCAAGCTGGACAAGGACAGATCCCTTCCCGCCAGGCTGCACGGGAAGCTGGGATTCCCTGGGGTGTGAAAACAGAAACGATCAATAAAGTGTGTGCTTCAGGTCTTCGCAGTGTAACGCTTGGGGACCAAATTATCCGCCTGGGTGAGGAAGACATCATCCTCGCTGGAGGCATGGAATCTATGTCGAATGCGCCTTATGCCGTTTTCAAAGCACGATTTGGTGCACGTATGGGCGATACGCCTATGGTCGACTTAATGATTCATGACGGCCTTTCTTGCAGCTTTACCGGGGTCCACATGGGCACGTATGGAAACACAACGGCTGACCAGTTGGAATTATCCCGTGAAGACCAGGATACATGGGCTGTGCGCAGCCATGAGCGGGCGGTAGCTGCGATCGCAAATGGAACGATTTCCGAAGAAATTGTTGCGGTTGAGGTTCCCCAGCGAAAAGGAAAGCCTCTCATCATCGATACAGACGAAGCACCGCGTCATGACACGACAAAAGACGTTCTGGCCAAGCTGCGGCCTGCCTTTGGCAAAGAAGGCACAATCACTGCAGGAAATGCCCCGGGCGTAAATGATGGAGCGGCTGCACTCGTTTTAATGAGTGAGGAACGTGCTAAAAAAGAAGGGAAAAACGTTTTGGCCACGATCATTGCCCATGCAGAAGTAGCAGTTGAAGCTGAAAGGTTTCCACAGACACCCGGTCTCGTGATTAATGAACTATTAAAGAAAACAGGCAAATCAGTCGAAGATATTGACCTTTTTGAAATCAATGAAGCATTTGCTGCTGTAGCGCTCGCGAGCAATAAAATAGCTGGAGTGGATCCCGAAAAGGTAAACGTAAATGGCGGTGCCGTTGCATTCGGGCATCCAATCGGTGCAAGCGGAGCCCGAATTATTTTGACTCTGGCGTATGAACTGAGACGCCGTGGCGGCGGGATTGGCATCGCAGCCATCTGTTCAGGAAGCGGCCAGGGTGATGCAATTATGATTGAAGTGGCTGTCTAAGATATAGGCATATTACCGGGATCCTTTCGGTTCCGGTCTACTACTGGCCAACAAGGAAAGCTCATGATGACAGATCATCATGAGCTTTTTCCGTTTTCCCTGCGTCCATTGATTTAAAACAATATAACTGGGATTCTTATTTATTTCATTAAACTGTGATCAGTTGATATCAAGCAAAATCAACTCTATTCTTTCTTGGCTGAACTTTTCTTTTTCCAACTAGTTGTGGCTAGGTGAAGATTTATACCACCCCAACCTTTATATACATATATATAAGTATATTTGTATACGAATGAAGAAAAAATGGGTAAATCTCTGCAGTCAGCAATTTTATTATCTGATACAGGAATTATTTATGGGAAAAATCAATATCAGCCAAAGCTTGCTGGAGGTTTGCCCATGTTGCTTGTTTGCTGAAATCTAAACCAAGGCTTACGGCTGTTTGTGCAATTTCAGGTCGAATTCCTGTAAGAATCGTCTGAACACCCAGCAGTTTTAATGCATCGATTACTTTAAAAATCTGGTCTGCCACCATTGTATCAATCATCAGTACACCAGATAAATCAAGTATCAAATGCGTTAAGTTTAGCCTCTTGGCCGCTTTTAATGTTTCTTCCATCAACAGTCCAGCTCTTTCTGTATCTATATTGCCAATCAACGGCAAAACGGCTATACCTTTTGAAAGAGGGACAACTGGAACGGATAACTCTATAAATGCCGTTTTCGCATTTTCAAGGCTTTCCTTATAAAAATGGATATAGGTCAAACTAAAGCAATAAACAGCATGGTCAAGGAGCGGGTCAATTACCCTGGCAGATGCAAACACTATTCTCACTGACATGTTATGTTTTACTGCAGCTTCTTCTATGACTTCGCTTATAAAAGCACGATAATAAGGTGTATCTTTAAGCGCCTCATCTAATGGCACGCCTAAACTGTGGATAAATCGCCCTGTTTCTTTTCCCCATTTTTCTATATCTGCATATGCTTTTTCTTTATCTACGCCTCGTATAAGGGCTTCCCCAAAAAGAGACACAAAATTGGCTCTAATCTCTATCGCTTGTTGTTCCTCCAGCTGAGAAATGAGGTGTTTTTGTGCCTCAGCAGCTTCAGGTAACCTGATTTCATGGACCTTTTTAGCAATATCGTATTTTGTTTCTACTATTGTTTCTCCAAGAATTTTTAACTCATTTTCCATTTTTATTATCCCCCGAAGCATGCATCTATTTTCAGTATATTTAAAAACATATTACAGGAAATCAATTAATAGGAAAAGCCTTATGAACCCGTCCTATCCTTTTTAGTTTAACAAGAAAATCAACCATATCTTTTAATAAGTTTTTTTCTAAGTCAATATTGAAATTTAATAGTGTCGATATTCAACTCAACTACTTAACCAAGGCCGGTGCAATTGGCCTGTATGGTTGGAATTACCAATTAACATTTGCTTTATTATACAGGCTCTGCTTAACGATCGTACGGCTAGTTGTAAAAGAAGGCCCGTTTTCAATCCGCATCTTCAATTGTGATTAATAACAATGGGAATACGCTTTAGTTTTGGCCCTTTGCCTTGTTTTCATGCAACTAAAGCCATCATTATTTAAAAAGACCTCTTTTTCTCGCTGGCAGATGCCAGGAAACTTACTGATCACTCATAAAGGATTTTTATCTTGATTATAAGAAGTCAGCAAGTAAAACTGTTTTGCGAGAAAATGCGGTGTGTACGGCATATCGTTTCGCAGCCAGGATACGATCGTACCAATCAAAGCTGAAGATCTATGCCAAATTGCAATATCTTTTTGAATTCCTGCTTTATCAACGAAAGAATTCCTTCCTTTGTGTTCGAACCTTTCAGTAATAATTTCCGTGAGCATTGTTAACAAGCGCTCAGTAAAAATGGGTACCTTCCTTGAAGCCAAAGTAACCTTATAAAATCTAGAATGTTGAGCAATATGTTCAAGCAGCTTCTCAAGTTTCAGCCAATCCGCATTTTGGGGAGAGTCCTCATTCACTGGCTGACCGTTTATGACATTTTGAATGTCTTCAATCATAGCATCTGCCATCTTCTCTAACATATCCGGTATATCACGATAATGCAGATAAAACGTAACGCGGCTAATCGTAGCACGCTCCGCTATACGGCTGACAGACATTTTCTCGACATCCATTTCCTGCAGCAAATCCACAAAAGCCTCTTTAATTAATAACCGCGTACGAAGAATTCGAGGGTCTGTATGATCTTTCGTATGATCCATCGGTTTCCTTTTCCTTTCTCCTTAAAATGAAATATACAATTAATTAGGAAATGTATGATATTCCACAACTAAACAACACAAATTGAGTAAATGTAAATTACTTTACACGTTTCGATATATTGTAAATTGTAAAATATTCAGCTCTGCTGTAATCTATTTTATACATTGTTCATTATCTTACACATTGTAAATTAAATCTAGTGAGAAAAGAAAGGAAGTTTGCAGGTTGAATAAAGATATAGGTACAGATAGTCGTCCTGTTAAAAAAGGACCTATCCTGTTTATCATGATTTTGGGGGCATTTCTAGCCACATTGAATCAAACCATCATGAGCGTTGCCACCCCGGAATTAATGATTGATTTTCATATTTCAGCTGCTACGGCACAATGGCTGACAACTGGCTATATGTTAGTGAATGGTGTGCTCATCCCCATCACCGCGTATCTTATGCAAAGATTTACCACGCGCCAGCTTTTTCAAGCATCAATGCTGATCTTTCTGGCAGGTACAATCGTATCCGCTGCAGCCACAAGCTTCCCGGCCCTTTTGACCGGGCGTATGATCCAGGCAGCAGGTGCAGGTATTATTATGCCGTTGCTTATGAACGTTATTTTTACGCTTTTTCCCCCCAATAAAAGAGGTGCAGCGATGGGCATGGTGGGCTTTGCGATTATTTTTGCGCCAGCCATCGGCCCTACTATGGCAGGATATATCCTGGAAAACTTCAAATGGGAAGTTATGTTCTATGGCATGATTCCGTTTGCCCTTTTGGTCATTATCTGCGGCTTTGTTTATTTAAAGAACATTTCAGAACAAGTGATAACGAAAATTGATATGATCAGTGTCATCCTCTCAACAATAGGGTTTGGCACGCTGTTATACGGATTCAGCCGGGCTGGCAGCGAAGGCTGGTCCAGCAGTGAGGTGCTCCTCTCTATTGCCGTAGGGGTCGTTGCACTTGGACTTTTTACATGGAGACAGTTAACGTCTCAGAGTCCGTTGCTGGATCTTCGTGCCTTCAAATATAATATGTTCTCCCTGACAACCGTCATCAACATTGCGATTACAATGGTGATGTATGCAGATATGATGCTGCTCCCACTGTACTTGCAGAGTGCACGCGGCTACACAGCTTTAGAATCTGGTTTATTGCTTCTTCCTGGTGCGCTTGTGATGGGCTTCTTAATGCCTGTTACCGGCAGGCTGTTTGACCGGTATGGAGCAAAATGGCTCTCTATTATCGGTTTGATTATTACCATCATTACCACAATTGGCTTTATTGATTTAACAGACTCAACCAGCTACACATACTTGATTCTAATGTCTACAGGCCGTCGTATCGGAATGGCACTGATGCTGATGCCAATTCAAACAGCTGGCTTAAATCAACTGCCTTCTAACTTGAGTGCTCATGGCACCGCAATCTCCAATACCATCAGGCAGGTAGCAGGTGCAGTCGGCACCTCCCTTCTTGTAACGGTGATGACAGACCGCACTAAAACACATCTAACGGACATGATGTCTACGGGCGAAAACGGGGCAAACCAACAACAAATGATATTGGAAGCCACTATTCAGGGGATTAACGACGCTTATGTGGTCATTATCGGAATAGCCGTTATCGCATTGGTTTTGTCCTTTTTTATCAAACGTACAGAACAAAGCTTAGAAGAGATTTCCAGCACTAACTTGAATAAAGCTGCTAATTAAAAAAGCGTAAGGCACAAAACAAGTGTAAAGAAGGCTTAGGAGGAACATGAATAATCTTCTGCTATGTTAAACACTCAAGCAACTAAACAAGTCAAAAAGCAGTGATGATAACATCACTGCTTTTTGACTTGTTCTTATTTAATGGATCTGCTGGTGAACAACCTGCTGTCCCCTCTTTATGATTTCTTGCACATTGTCTCTTTTTCTGTAGACAAATAGATAATAATCGGATACTGAAAATGTTGATGAAAACGGATCAAGGCACTTAAAAATGGCGGATAGCTCCGAATCCTAGCCGGTCCCCTTTATACTATTTTTGGTATTTTCCCAATTACGATATAGTTTACTATTAAAGATTTAGTCATTATGAACGATAAATATTATAGGAATTAGTACTATAGATTCCGCCACCATCATGTCACTTATTGTTATGTTTGCAGTTGTTCACAATCTTTTCTTAGAAATAATAACCAGCAGTATGCAATTTGTCCTAAAAAGTAAGTATTTTTATTTTTTCAACGACATATACTTAAGAAATAAATGGACATATAATAGCGTTTTACATTTATACCAATACTTTTACAAAAGGAGGAAAGCAGATTTTTACTTTATCTGCTGATTCTATGAACAATAAAACAATTGAGATACACGTTAACGAGTTTTGGGAAAAATACCTTGCAGCATCTAACATACGGGAACTGATTGATCTTCTGAATTGGTGCGATGAACTTTCTTCAGAATTGCTGGACAAAGGAATGGATGATGAGACCTTCCGAGAGTTTTTAAATTCGATTCCGAATATGATTATTACGGCCAAAATTCGCAATGGAATGCACCGGAGATTTTGTGAAAAACTAGAAGATCAAAATCTTATTTTTAAAGTAACTTCTAAGCATATTTCTACCATGCCACAAGAAGAAATAAGCACCCTTTTATATTACGATAAACGCAAAGAGCTTTCTTCCGATCCAGAATTTAAAAAGAAAATGATGTTATAAATGAAATAACTTAATTTAATTACCCTGAGTAACACAACAAGCGATCTTTCCTGTATAAGATTGCTTTTTCTTTTCTGCGCGCATGTCAAATACCACTTAAAATATGTGCAACTTGCCGGCAAAAGTGACAGCATCCGCAGTATCCTGAATGAAAGTTCGTTCGCAACTATTTTTGTTCAATAGGATATGACTCAGCCCTTCAATAAAAAATCCGCTATTCCATAAAGGAAAGCGGATTTTTAACTTAACGACGAGTTTGCTTCAGCTTTTCTATTTAAACAGCCCTGTCGTTTTTCTTTTCAATGTGGTTCATAATGGTTTCTCCCTCAACGTCGATATTCGGCAAAATTTTATCCAGCCATTTTGGCAAATACCAAGCTGATTTCCCCATTAACGCCATAACGGCAGGCATAATGGTCATTCTCACAACAAACGCGTCAAAGAGAACACCAAACGCCAGGGCCCTTCCCATTACTTTAATCATCGCATCAGGCGTCATCATAAAGCCAATGAATACCGCCATCATGATCAATCCTGCTGCTGTCGCGCATTCCATCTAGAACGGCTTTGAGGGAATCTCCTGTATGAACATACACTTCACGCATTTTGCTGACCAGGAAGATCTCGTAATCCATTGCCAGCCCGAATAAGATTCTGATCAAGATAACAGGCAGGAACGCTAAGATCGGGCCTGAAGCCGGAAAACCAAAGAGGTCAAGCAGGTTTCCATCCTGCACGATAAATACGACAACTCCAAGTGTAGCACCCAGGGAAAGCAGGAATCCTAATACGGTTTTTAATGGAATTAAAAGAGACCCAAATACCAGAACCAGGAGTACATAAGCAAGCCCTACGATGAGTAAGGCGAATACTGGAAGGGCATCATTTTTAAAAACCGGGTATTTTCTTTGCTTTCTTTTGTATTCCTGTATATGATTCTTCCCATATAGTCCTTGATTTTAATAACTGCCATGAGGGCAGCACCGATTTCTTACATATTGGACAGAACAGAGAAAGAAATGGCACATTTTTCGGATTAATAGATTTTTATAACATATTAACGGGAGGAATAGGTTTGGGAAAACAAGATGTAAAAGGAAAGAAAGTGATCATTACCGGAGCAAACAGCGGAATAGGTTTTGAGGCTGCCAAAGTATTGACAGCACAAGGTGCCGACGTCATACTGGCGGTTCGAAACGAGGAAAAAGGAAAAGAAGCAGCACAAAATATTAAAAAGGATCATGAAGGTGCAAAGGTCTCGGTTATGACACTGGATTTGGCGGACCTTGCCAGCGTAAAAGCATTCGCTGATTTGTACAGAGAGCGTTTTGGCCAGCTCGACATCCTGATTAATAATGCAGGCGTGATGGTCCCTCCCTACCAGAAGACGAAGGATGGATTCGAATTGCAGTTTGGCGGAAACCATTTGGGCCACTTTGCCCTCACCGGCCATTTGCTTCCGCTGCTAAAAGCGGCTCCTTTCGCCCGCGTGGTCACGCTGAGCAGCATTGCACATAGAAAAGCATCCATCGACTTTAGTAACTTGGACGGCTCTAAAGGCTACAAAGCAATGAAGTTTTACCGTCAAAGCAAGCTTGCGAACCTTTTGTTCGCAAAGGAATTCGACAACCGGCTGAAACAAGCTGGAATAAATGCAATGAGCGTGGCGTGCCATCCGGGGATTAGTGCGACGAACCTTTTCAAAGTCGGAGGGGAACGCATGCAGCCAATCGTGAAATCCCTGCTCTACCGGTTTTTCCAGACACCGGAAATGGGGGCCTTGCCTACCATTTATGCTGCGGCCGAAGAAACATTGAAAGGCGGAGAATACATCGGCCCGGACGGAAGAGGAAACCACAAAGGATACCCTGCGATCGAAGTGCCTGCCAAAGGAGTGTATGATGAGAAAACAATGAAGAAACTATGGGATGTGTCCGAGGAATTAACAGGAGTCGTATTTGATTTCTCGTGAACTATCGGTAAAGAATAACAAAGCCTGGAATTCTACAAATGAAAGAATAAGCCCCATTCCCCGCTCAAGGAATCGGGCTTATTTGTATGGATACAACATAATTTCAATTCTTTAGATCTGATCCGTTCAGTCCAATTTATTAGCGCCAGGTACTAAATCCAGGTATAATATAATAGAGATGAGATAACTTTACACGAATTGAGGTCCTTTATATATGTATGATTATAAAACGGAGTTAACGGCACCGGAAAATTATAATATTACGCAGGAAATTGAGAAGCATGCTTCGGATAAACTGGCTCTCGTTTATCAAAATGAAGCTGGAGCTACTCAAACGATCACGTATAACGAGCTGATTAAACAATCCAATAAGCTTGCGAATGGGTTAAACCATCTTGGTTTGGAAAAGGGAGACCGTGTTATGATCGTGACGACTCGCTTAATTGAGTCTTATGTGATTTATATGGCTTGTTTAAAAGCAGGACTTGTCATTATCCCTTCTTCTGAACTGCTGCGTGCCAAGGATATCGCTTACCGGCTGAACCACTCTGAAGCCAAAGCGGTGATTTCTTATGCTGATTTTACAAATGAAATTGATGCCATTGAGGAAGAGCTTCCGTATCTTGAACGCAAAGTTTCTTTTGGAGGAACAAAGGCTGGGTGGGCAGATCTTCATAGCATCATGGATTCTTCTTCTGAGAACTTCGACAACCAAATCACGAAACGCGACGACCTTGCTTTTCTCGCTTACACTTCCGGCACAACCGGGAATCCAAAAGGTGTTGCTCATGCACATAGCTGGGGTTATGCCCATATTCGTATCGCTGCTGAAGAATGGCTTAATATTAAAGAATCGGATACTGTATGGGCAACAGCTGCTCCAGGCTGGCAAAAATGGGTATGGTCCCCCTTCCTTTCGGTTTTAGGTTCAGGTGCAACCGGATTTGTTTATCAGGGAAGATTCACTCCTCAGAAATACTTAAAGCTGCTTCAAGATCAAAAGATCAACGTGCTGTGCTGTACGCCTACTGAGTACCGAATGATGGCCAAAACAGAAGGATTGAATCAATACGACCTTTCGAAATTGAGAAGTGCTGTTTCAGCCGGGGAAGCCCTTAATATGGAAGTGATCGATGTATTTAAAAATACATTTAACATCCAAATAAGGGACGGCTATGGACAAACGGAAAGCACACTTTTAATCGGAACGCTGCAGGGTGCCGAACATAAAATAGGCTCAATGGGCAAACCGATCTTGAATGATACGATTGACATCGTTGATGAGGATGGTGTTCCCGTTCAAACAGGTGAGATTGGCAATATCGCCATTCGGAAAGAATTGCCGGCACTCTTTAAAATGTATTATAAAGACCCCGAAAAAACGGAAAGTTCCTATACAGGAGATTATTTCTTAACAGGGGACCGCGCCAGCAAAGATGAAGAAGGCTTCTACTGGTTCCAGGGAAGAAGTGATGATGTCATTATCAGCTCCGGTTATACAATCGGCCCCTTTGAAATTGAAGATGCTTTAATGAAACATCCTGCTGTACTGGAATGTGCGGCTGTTGCAAGCCCTGATGAAATTAGAGGGAATGTCGTGAAAGCTTTTATTGTCTTACAAAATGGAGTTGAAGGTTCCGCTGAACTTGTAAAGGAACTGCAGAGCTTTGTTAAACAAATAACAGCACCTTATAAGTATCCAAGACTTATCGAGTTCGTTGATCACCTGCCGAAAACGGATTCCGGAAAAATCAAACGTGTTGATTTAAGAGACCGCGGGAATCAATGATACCCCTGAACTCCCTCCTATTGAACAGCAGCCAAGTACAGACTTGGCTGTTTTTTTTATGCCATCTTTGCAATAATGATTTTCAGTCTGCAGCAAATGGCTGTTTAGCATAATGAATTCAAGAAACCAGCAGGTATATCGGGGGCGGTTGACGTCGTTGTTAATATGAATAAAAACAGGATTTACTAAGTTCCTTTCCGAAGCCTTGTGCATAATTTGTTAAAAAAGACAAAGGAGAGAGACTATTGGATTTTAATAAAAATAACCTTCCTGACCTGTTTCAAGGTTCCGTCGGAGGTTTAATGAAATCGTTTGATTCTCTTTTTAATGAATCGATGAAGTATGTTGGCTATTATTTCAGCCAGCCAATTTCTGATTTAACCTGCTATGAAACGGGCTCAAATATGGTCATTGAGGCAGCATTAAAGAACTGCAGGAAAGATCAGATACAAATCTATATGCTAAGAAACGGCCAGGTAAAAATTAGTGTAGAAAACATTTCTTCTACCACAGCCCAAAATGATAAAGATGAAATCATTTTTCAAAATCAATGCGTACAGAAAGTCGAAAGAATCGTAACACTGCCCTGCTCGCCTGGAACGGACAAAGTAAAAGCAACATTTAAGGATGGACTGCTGAGAGTCATTATCCCAAAAAGAGAACAAGCGGAAACCATCATTGAGATTGACTAACCCCCTTTTTTCTTATCGGAAGATATATTGGCTAAGGGGGAAAGCAGGCTGACTAACAGCACTTGCCTTGATGTTTTATAAATTTTTTCTATTCGGCTCAGCCTGCTCACTCCCTTTCCTCACCCTTTTCCCCTGATTTAAGAATAAAAGAAAAAAGAACCATGATCTGGTTCTTTAGAAAAAGGTAAAATATTAACTCTCTTTTTTCTTTGCTGTAGAGTTTCGCACCACCAATTTAGGAGACAGGATGACGCGCTGTTTGGATTCCTTCTTTTTCTCAATTTCTTCAATAAGCAGCTCCACTACTTTTTTTCCCATCTCATCGATCGGCTGGGCAATCGTTGTTAAAGGCGGCTCACAGATAGTGGACAGAATGGTATTATCAAATCCGACAATCGATAGCTCATTTGGAACTTGTATATTCCGCCCGCGTGCTCCCTGCAGTGCCCCGATTGCCAATGCTTCCGTAGAAGCAAAAACGGCTGTTGGCGGACTCTGTTTTTTTAATAGGCTCAACATCGCCTCTTTTCCTTCATCAATGGAAATATTGTTATGTATAACGAAGCTTTCATCATACGGTAAACCGTGTTCTTCAAGCGCATTTCTAAAGCCTTGAACCCTTGATCGGACGACTGAATAGGTGGCGTCCTCTGTGATCATGGCAATCTTTTCGTGTCCAAGGTTAATTAAATGTTTTGTGGCTTCATAACCGCCTAAATAATCATCCACCAGCACCGTATCTACTGCAAGAGAAGGAACGTCTCTTGAAAGCAAGGCCATCGGAAGATTCGTTTTCATCAGCTCTTTGATAGACTTCTCTTTTTTCAGTCCTGTTGCGACAATGATTCCATCTGTGTACTTTTGCTTGAGAATCGAAATGTATTCCAATTCATTTTTAATGTCATTGTCTGTGCTGCAAATCATCAGACTGTAACCATGCCGCTTAAGATGGTTTTCAATGCTGCGCGCTATTTCTGCCATAAACGGGTTAGCAATGCTCGGTATTAAAAGCCCAACCGTTTGAATGCGCTTTTTTACGGATGCTGTAACACTGGGCTGATAATTTAATTCCTGCATCGTTTCCTGCACTTTTTTTCTTGTTTTGTCTGCCAGGTTCCCAGTATTATTAAGCACTTTAGATACAGTAGAAATGGACACGCCTGCTTTTTTAGCTACATCATAGATGGTAGGTTTCATCGTTCCCTTTCCCCTCTTTTCTTTCTCACTACTTTACTATCTATTTTAACCCATTTTGACTGGAATTAAAGAAGAGGCTGTCGTTGAGAAAGCGATTTATAATTGAAGGCTTTAACGGGAATGCCTCGCTTTTTTTCCTGCTTTCTTTCAGAAAAGCTCGCTCTGTTAAGCTTTAATGTTGTTGCTTCATCCAGAGTTGACTGCAATAAAAAGAAGAGCAGCTGGTGAAAGCCACTCTCCTTTTATATCCATTTTAAGTTTAAAACTTCTTGATAGATTTATTCATTATTATTGAGCAGCCGCCGCAACTGGAGTTACTTCCTTAATACGTCCCTCTTGCTTGTATTCAAATGGGCTAGGCAATGTTTTGACATAGTCGACTGTTGCTTGGATATCCTCCGGTCCTACTTCCATACCGCGGGAAAGAGCTGCGATGCCATACTTTGTATTACCAAACATATAATTGTTTACGACCACGGTATATTCTCTTGTTTTATCAATGTTGCTTCCATCAGGGAGGGTAATATCCACAACTTTTGCTGTGTTTGTTTGAGCATCCACTGTATACGTATAGTTGAATCCAGCAACATGGAAGTCATATCCTGCAGGAGAGAGCTGGTTATTTAATATCGTTTCTAAATCAGCACCTGTTACAGTTATTTTATTTAACACGTTGCCAAATGGCTGAATAGAGAACAAATCACCAAATGTTACTTCCCCGGCGTCAAGCTGCGCCCGCACTCCACCGCCGTTCATAAGGGCAAAGTCTGCATCCATATTTGCCTTCATTCCGTCGGCAATCAAATTCCCCAGCGGCAGGTCACGATAATCCCCAGTATAAGCTTTAGCGGTAGACAGCGTGGTTAAAGAATGCCCAACCACCTCCGCTTTTATAGGTTCCACTAAATCCTTGTACTTATTGATAATGGTTGAAACTTCCGCATCTGGTGTGTAATCTTTTTGATACACGGTCACGATTTCGGCTTGCTTGTTCACGACATCCCCCGAAATTGAATCAAGTTCAAGGTCTACATCGGAAAATGCCGAACCATATGAATATGATTGTACGATTAACTTGCTGTCGACTACTTTATTGACTTTTGCATGGTTATGGGCAGAAAAGATTACATCTATTTCATCGTTCACATTCTCAGCGATTTTGGACGCATCAAATGTATCACCGTTGCCCGTTTGGGTTGTCGGATTATGAGCGAGTACCACAATGGCCTCTACGCCTTTTTTCTTCAATTTCTCCGCATACTTGTTAATGGCTTCAGCTTCATCCGTGATTTTAAGGGTTTCATTCCCTTTGCTTACGATAATATTAGGTGTTTCCTGGGTTACGACCCCGATGAACCCAATTTTCTTACCGCCTGCTTTTTTAACGACATAAGGCTTTGTGATTAATTCTCCCGTTGCCGTATCAAACGCATTAGCCGCCACGACCGGGAAATTCATTCCGTCGTATCCAGGAACCCCCTTTGGATGGTCCCCACCCCCAATCATACGACGCAATTCTTCGATCCCTTCATCAAATTCATGGTTTCCAAGTGTTCCTACGTCAAACCCCATGGATTCCATCACTTCAACAGTTGGCTCATCTTGGAAAGCTGCTGAAACAAGCGGGCTTCCACCAATCATATCACCAGTATGTACTAAAAAAGTATTTGGATTTGCCGCTTCTCTCTGTCTCATCGCTGCAGCCGTGTATTCCATACTTCCGGCAGGCACATTCTCGCCATCTAATTTTAGTTTTGTCACGGTATCGATTTGCCCATGCAGGTCATTTAACCCCAGCAATTGCACCTTGACTGTACTTGCATTCTGGTTTTGCTTATTCTGTTTTTCTTTATTGTCTGAAGCAAAAGCTTGGGATGAAACAGCAGTAGAGGATAAAACCGTTACCACTAATGATGCTCGTAGGAATTTCTTTACAGAATCTTTCTTTCTTCTTTTCATATAGATTCACTCTCCCGGCGAAGTGTTCATTTCATAGTTTTAACCAAAATGAGCATATCAGATGAAAGGAGGTTTTTTGTTAAGATTATGTAAGGCTTATGTTAAAATTTTAAATTCGTATCAGTTTCCAGACGATCAACTAAATGGCTGTATTAACTTTTATTGTTGTTACGATGCAAAATGACAGGACTTCGTTTAAAAGCCCCGTCATTTTGCATCGTAACCATCACCACCTTCACAATTTGGACTTTCAGTAGAACCGAAAATAGGAAGCGCTCACCTTTTTGCTGGATGGCTGTGACACATCTCTTGTTTAAAAAGTGTATAAAGAAATGGGTTCAACCCTACATTCATTTTAAGGAAAGCGCTCCATATAAGAAGTGCATTTTGACCATTTGAACGCCCATAGCCGTCTCACTTTGCACCTTAAACTATTTTTCATCAGCTTGCTGCACTTATGAACCAACTTTTTTCGGGCGCAAATCGGCAATCTTTTCAGCTTGTGCTGGCTTCCAATGTGTTTCAATCTCTTCTAGTGTTTTTCCTTTCGTTTCTGGAACCCATTTCCATACAAAAATGAAAGCAAGCACACACATCAGTCCATAGAAGCTATACGTCATACCAGCGCTTATTTCCAACAACGAAGGAAATGTAGCAGATATCAGTAAATTTGAGCTCCAATTGGCTGCTACTGTTATTGCCATCACCTGGCCTCTTATTTTATTCGGGAAAATTTCAGAAGCCAGGACCCACGTAAGCGGACCCCATGATAAATTGTAAAAAGCGGCGTAAAGCAAAATCAGTACCAATGCTCCGACTCCCATCGAATCGGCAAACGATAAAGCAGCTACGCCAAACATGCCAACCGTCATCCCAAGCGAGCCAAGAAGCAGCAAGCGCTTTCTTCCCCATTTATCAACGGCTATGAGAGCCAGGAAAACAAAAATGAAGTTGACGACTCCCAGAAGAACCGTTTGAAGCATGGAAGTATCTGCACTCGCTCCCATATCAGCAAATATACGGGGTGCATAGTACAAAATGACATTGATCCCGACAAACTGCTGGAACGCCGCTATTAAAATTCCGACGATGACAACCAGCTTCCCGTATGAAAAAACATGTCCTTTCTGCGTATCCATCGTTTGTTTGACTTCATAATAAATTTCTTTTGCAATTTCTTTTGATCCATTTATTTTCTCTAAAATGTTTAAGGCTTCTTCGTCCCTATTTTTTGAGATTAGATAACGTGGTGTTTCGGGCACTAAAAACAGGAGGAAAAAGAATAAAAGTGCTGGAATGGCCTCAGAGGCAAACATGTATCTCCAGCCTAAATCATTGATCCAGCTGATGCTTTGCCCGGCCGCTATTCTCCAGTTCACAAAATACACCAGCAGCGTACCGAAAATGATTGCTAGATTATTTAGGGTTACCAGCCTTCCTCTAATGTTTGCGGGAGATGTTTCACTAATATATAACGGTCCTAATCCGGAGGCTAAACCAACACCTATTCCTCCAATAATTCTGTACACGTTAAACATAACGAAAAGACCGACCGTTGGTTCCCCTTTTTCAAAAAAGAGAAACTCAGGATAACTAGAAAGCACTGCTGAAATAAAAAACAAAACAGCGGCAATGATCAATGAATTTCTGCGCCCTATTCGATTGGCGACAACTCCACTAATCAGTCCACCCACAATACATCCAATCAAAGCGCTTGATACCGTCAGTCCATGAAACATGGTGTTTAACCCAAGTTTCTCTATAAAGTAAACTTGCAGTGATTGTTCCGCACCTGAGATTACTGCTGTATCGTATCCGAACAATAAACCCCCTAATGCAGTAATGGCCGTTAAGTAAATGATGTATTTCATGTTTGGTTTCATTGTTCAACCTCACTCTCATCATAAATTTGATAGAGAAAATTCCAAGAAATATTTTTCTGATTACTGGAATAATAGCATTTCAATGATCAAATGACCTGGTGCTTAGACTCACACCTTAAACTTTAATCGCCCCCTTTAAAATGATCTTTTCCATTGGGGCATTGAAAACGATTTTCTTGTCTGGATTCATGGAATATTGCCATGAATCCAGACAAGTTTGTTCAAACAGCTTGTTTAAAATAAAGATATAAAGAGTCATTTTTAAGAGCTTACTTTAGCTAGATCCCATTCCTTTATTTTTTGCAAAGAATCCTTGTAGTACCCTGCTACAACTTCTACATAATTCCCGTCTTTAACTGGCGTAAATGGATTTGGACCTTTGGCTGTCATTTCCATAATGATCGGCCCCTTATATCCGATTTCATGCAAAGCCTCAATTTGGCCTTTAATATCTGCATGTCCGTTGCCAACCGCTTGTCTGTTCGAATCTGCCACATGATAAACACCCAGTTTGTCCTTTGTCTTCTTCAACGCCTTAATCGGGCAAGGTTCTTCAATATTCATATGGTAAGCATCTAACAGCACATTAAACTTTTCGCTTTTCACTTCGTCCAATAAACACAGCGCTTCCCCCGCTGTAACAATCTGGTGGTTTTCATAACGATTCAGCACTTCAAACACGACCTCAATATCAAGATCCTCTGCTTTTTGCAGGATCGTCGATGAGCTTTTCACAAGCAAATCCCAATCTTTTGCTGAGTCTCCACATCCTTGCGTTTTCCCTACATCACCATGCAGACAGATTCTTTGAGCACCCAGTTTCTGCGCCCAGCTTAATAGATCTAAAAAATATTGAACCGCACTGGAGCGAACCTGTTCATCAGCACTGGAAATATCCACATTATCAGGGGTGACGGATAAAACTTTTAAATCATGCTTCCTTAAGGCGGCTTGCAATTCAACTGGGTCTTGAGACAAGTTCCCTTGAACTTCTACTCCGCTTACGCCGATTTCTTTTGCAAGCTTACATTTTTCCTCGAAGGCGATTTCTCCAAATGTCCAAAGGCACAGACCATACTCTCTCACCATTTGTTTCCCTCCACACATAAAATAGTTTGAATTATCCGAATTTTAAAGACGTTAATCGATCTATTCGGAGACTCTCCTGCCCCCTCTTTAAATGAAAACAGGGCTCTCGATTTTGACCGGACGGTTGGTTTTAACCGATTCTATACTAGCAAGGGCGATTTGCAGCGCCCAGCGTGCATCTTTTGCGGTCGCATAAGGCTGCGTGTTGTTGATTACACAATCGGCAAAACTTCTTAATTCGTCAACGTAAGCATCAAACAGTAAATCCTGGTCATAGCGGGATGTATCAAAACTTACACCGTTCTGGTCGTATCTTGTCATGCTGGATTGACGTATTCCACCGGCAGTCAGCATGCCGTTTGAGCCAAATACTTCTCCTCGAATGTCATATCCATATACAGCCTGGAAATTCGCTTCTGCCGTAGCCATAGCTCCATTGTCGAATTTCACCGTAACAAGCGCCGTATCTAATAGTCCGCTTTCTTTCAAATCCGGCCGAATCAGCGCATCCGCCATTGCATACACTTCAACCGGCTTTGCCCCTGGATTTAAATACATAAGGGTATCAAAATCATGAATAAGGGTTTCTAAAAAGATAGTCCATTCTGGAATAGATTCCGCTCTATTCAATTTTGGATCTTTTGTCGTTGATTTTATTAGTTGCGGGGTGCCTATTTTTCCGGAAACGATTTCTTCATGAGCTGCTTTAAACCCTTTTTCAAATCTTCTATTAAATCCTACCTGCATGACCGCGTTTGTTTCCTCTACTGCCTGCACAATGGCATTGGCTTCTTCCAAGTTTACGGCCATTGGCTTTTCACAAAATACCGCTTTCTTGTGTTCAATCGCCGCAAGGACGTTGCGTGCATGCGTCCGGGCAGGTGAAACAATGACCACAGCATCCACTTGCGGATCTTGAATCAGGTCAAGAGGGTCTGTATACGTTTTTGCCTCTACATTTAATTTCTTTACTAAGTTCTCTGCAGCACCAGGAACTGGATCTGCAACCGCATACAAATTAGCCTGCGGTACACGGTAAGCAATGCTTTCTCCATGAAAAGCGCCCATTCGTCCGGCGCCGATTAACCCAATGTTTACTTTATTCATAACAATCCCTCCAAAATAGTTTTATATCCCTGTTTAAATTAGGAAAGCACTTTCCTTTGAATCAGATTGTAAGCCATTACAAAATATTAGTCAAACATTTTTTAACTAAAAATAACAACTCGCTTTACAATACACCGCAGAACTTTTGATAATTCGAGCTGTATTATTAGATATTTCATCATCCTATTTACTATAAAACTAAGGAGTATGCAGGAAACAACTTTCCTTACTTTCTCCTAAACAAATTCATTTCTTTTCCTCCTATCACTCGCCAAAGCAGCTCGTTGTTTTGAGGTTTTTAAGCTGTGTACCCAGGTAGCTGAGAAGTGACGGTATTCTCATGCATGCTGTCCATTTTTAATGTTTAAGCTTTGTTAAAGGCGGCTGTTGATTTTCCTGTTAACTTAACGGCGCAGTGTTTAAGAGGATTTTTCTTTTAAATAACGAATACTTAAAGTAAAAGTGGAGGAGTGATGAAGTTTATGATCAGCAAAATCGGACAAATTATGTTGTATGTAAACAATCAAGATGATGCAGTGAATTTTTGGACAGAAAAAGTAGGGTTTCACGTCATTTCTGAAGAGAATAATGGACAAGGAATGAGATGGATCGAAATAGCTCCAACAAAAGATGCAGAAACAAGCATTATTCTGCAAAATAAAGAACTCGTTGCTAAAATGTCCCCCGGGTTAAATCTTGATACTCCTTCATTGATGTTTTTTACTGCAGATTTCGACCAGTTATATAACAACTTATCAAATAAAAATGTTACAGTCGGAGAAATAGTCAATATGCCTTCTGATAAAGGAAGAGTATTTAACTTTGCTGACAATGAAGAAAATTACTTTGCGGTACTGGAAAAAAACCAGTAATCTATGTTTTCCTAAAAGCTGCGTTAACCGAAGAATAAAGCTCAAAAAGCCGTTTAAAAAACGGCTTTTTTTATTTAAAAACCAAAATGGAGTAAAACACGGCTTGATTTTAATATAGACAAGTTTTTTCTAGATATCGCCTTTCAGCTCTTTCACTTTTTATACAAATACGTTTTTACTATATCATGTCCAGGAAGGCAACTTTGATCTTTCTTAGGCAACAGCTTCTCTTGCACAACTATCTATCCCAGCACTCGTATTACCTTTTGTATATATGTATATTTATATATACGTATATTTGTATACATATATACACGAGACCTCTCTATTATAATAAAAACTGTGTCCATTTACTCGCTGTTTTCATTTAAAATCCCCTCCCTGTAATAATCCATCAAAAAAAGCGATTACTAAAAAAGGTGACTTTTCGTCTTATTTCTTGTCACGCCCTCTTCTGTATAAAGCGATTCATAGTAAGCGCTGTCAATAATTACCGATCGTTTTTACAGTGTCTTTCTTTTCTAATTCAAATAGTAAAGTGAGAAAGCGTTTTTGTATTTATCCTTTGGCGACTACTTTGTACATTTTCAAGCCACATTGACGAAAAATCTTCTTTTAAAAAAGAAAAAAGCCAGGCGGGAAACCTGACTGCAGAATTGTTTTAATGGATTGAGGTCGGGATGGTTGTACGAAACAGTATTAGCATAAACAACAGCAGCTTCATTCATACAAATAAAAAGCTACTCACCTTTAATCCTTTCCAGCTTACCTTTCTCCTTTCTGAACGATATAAAGAAACATTACGGGAAACAATCCCCTTCGCAACACTGCATACTATATCTGTCTTGCTTACCGAAGCAACATCATATCATCATTATTGTTCTTAAACACAACCTCATATTCATTTTACGTTTTGTATATGTATCTACACGCGTATATCCGTCTACTTCTAATAAAAATATGATATTACATCTCTATCTCCCTTTTCTTCATAGTCAGTTCTTTTTTAAAAGAGGAAAATCACTACTAAAAAACAAATTCCACGCAATAGCCAAGGATTTGCTAAGAGCGAATACAGGCGAATAACCAGATCCGGCTTATTGCAATAATCCATCCTTTTGTATGTTGGCCCCGCATAAGTTTTCATTTTCTCTTTATAATAAATGTAAAACCGAATGAACGTAGTTTAAATAAAGGGAAGACGACCTCTGTGAATAAAAAAGCGTTAAGCGAACAAGAATGGGTATATGATTATGTTAGAAACCGACAGGATCCCCTGCCTCTTGTTTTGGGTACAAGAGGCACCTGGGGCGTAGGCGGAAAAAAGAGCATTATCCTAGTGGCTTTTACCGTACCGGATATTATCGTTTTGAGAGACCTGCATAACGCGGCTCAAAATCCCATCCGGAAGATGACATATAAGGATATTGTTTATTTTGCGGTTAATATCGTGAACAAAAAGCAAGTGGAATCCATCATGGATGACTGGAAAGAAAGATAACTGTTTCAGTATTTCCTCCTTTTATAATCATCTGTGCTTTACCGTAGAAAGCTTCCTTAAAGCCTTTTCGAGGATAAGATTATTAGATACTTATCAATGAGTATTCTACAAAAAACAAAAGGGCAAACAGACATTGAAGCCTGTTTGCCCTTTTTCATTATTAAGAAACAACTATGTACCTTTTATGATTAACCACCGTGCGGTTTCCTTCATATTCAAGTGGCGTTTGATTTTCCGTAATCGCCACAATAACCGAGTTTTCATTCACTTTTTGAACGACGCCTTTGATTCCATTATGGAATTCAATAATGCTGCCTACTTCCGCTATCTTCTTTGACATCTTTGTCATCCTTTCTCATCAAACGAAACCAGCTTTTATATGTTTGCTTCCGATATCTTTGTAAGATTGTCCTGATACACCCAATGAAACATAGAGCTCCATTTCACTGGGCGAAAGGATACTGTTGAATTTATCAGGATTCAGCCAGCTATTCTGCCAAAACGCTTGGACAGCACTTTCCATTCCATACGCTAGAAAGCCGGCTCCCCCAAGGTGTCTGCGCTCAATTACGCTTAGACGTTAAGTGATTCTTTTGCATGGGCCGCCACAAAATCCTTCGTGATCAGCAAGATGTCCGCCGATTCATTCCGAATTACCATGTTTTCCGGCACTTCAACGTTTTCCATCACAATTGCCCGCTCAATAAACGCGCCTTTTCCTATGTACGCATTTGGCATCACCACTGAATCTTTCACAACCGCTTTTGCATCAACAGTTACATTCTGAGATACGACAGAGAATTGAACTTCGCCGTCAATGATACATCCTTCATTTAAGATGGAATGCTTAACACAGGCATTTTTCCCTGTTACCTGCGGCGGCAGGCTCTTGCTGGCCGAGTAAATAGGCCAGGAACGATCATGCAGGTTCAGCTCATTTTCATCGCTTAGCAGATCCATATGGGCTTCCCAAAGGCTTTCGATTGTGCCTACGTCTTTCCAATAGCCTTTAAACGGATAAGCAACTAGTTTTTGCTGATCTTCAAGCATGGCTGGAATTACGTCTTTTCCGAAATCATTAGAAGAATCCGGATTGCTTGCATCCTGTTCCAGATATTTCTTTAAAACAGACCATTTAAAAATATAAATGCCCATTGAAGCCAGGTTACTTTCCGGTTTCTTTGGTTTTTCATCAAAGCGTGTAACCTTGTAGTTTTCGTCTGTATTCATAATGCCAAAGCGGCTTGCTTCGCTCCATGGCACTTCAATGACAGAAATGGTTACATCTGCTTTTTGTTTAATATGGTAGTCCAGCATTAAATCGTAGTTCATTTTATAAATATGATCACCGGATAAAATGAGTACATGCTCCGGATCATATTGCTGGAGATAGTTGAAGTTCTGATAAATGGCACTCGCTGTACCCGTGTACCAATTGATTTCTGAAGCACTAGCATAAGGTGGAAGAACCGTGACTCCCCCGCTGCTGCGGTCCAAATCCCATGCCCGGCCATTTCCAATATAAGAGTTTAAAACAAGCGGCTGGTACTGAGTTAGAACGCCAACTGTTTGGATACTTGAGTGAGCACAGTTTGATAATGGAAAATCAATAATCCGATACTTCCCGCCAAATGGCACCGCTGGTTTTGCAAGATTTTCTGTCAGTTCTTTTAATCTGCTTCCTTGTCCACCCGCCAAAAGCATGGCAACGCATTTTTGTTTTGTCATGTTGTTCCATCTCCTTCTCTCTTCTATATATTCATTTTGACCTAGCATGCAGGTTAGCTGGATTCCGCGCATCACCTTGTAAGCTCCACTTAATAGGTTTCTACATTTCCACATTCGACAATAATAGACAAAATATTTTATATATTCTGATAAGTCGACAAACAAATAGAGCATGACCAAAAAGAACTCACCCAATGGGCTGGTTCCTTCTTCGCATAATTCCCTATTAAAAAATCATTTGGATGAAATACTGGTTAAAGAATAGTTTTATATTTTACAGGGATGTACCTGGATTGCATTAAAATGCCTAAGATACATCTATAAGCCCAGCTATGAAAAATGATAGAAAGCTGGTTAAGTGGAAACATAAAGGAGTTTTAAAGCGGTTTCATTACTGTGCTTATTGTACAAGGATTTGTTTGGAATTACAATATTTTTCTAAAAAAGTATCTATATTTAAAAAAAGGAAACCCGTTAAAGTCAAAAGCTGTTCTTATCGTTATCCGTTTGATCAGGATCCACTGGCCGAAAACTGGAGATTGTAATAAAAGATGAAAGAGATGCTGACATAGGCGTGCAAGCAGCTGGATACGCATAGAATCTTTCAGCCTCTTATCCTCCTTGTTACTTGTCAGCGTTTATGAACAACTAAATCAAACTTAGAAAGACCCTTTCGACTTTGTATGATTCCTTCTTCAACTGGAGTACCTTCAGTTGAAGAAGGAACTTTTTTATAAGATTCTTTGTGAAAGTTTATTTATTTGCTTCGTAAGTTCATTGAATTTCTGGTCAAGCTCTGCGTATGCTACATCCTTTGGGGTCATAAAGCTCAGCTTTCCTAACACTTCTTGTCTTTCTGTTTCAAGCTTTAACCGTAATTCAGCCAGGTTATCTCTTTTGGGCTGCACTTTATCCAGTTGTTTTTGCACAGTGGAATTCGTTATAACGAGTTTACTGCTGGTCGTTTTTTCTACAAAATGCTTATCATGAGAAACAACGATTAATGTTCCGTTATACTGCGCCAGGGTATCTTCCAGCTGTTCACGTGACGGCAGGTCCAGGTGATTGGTCGGCTCATCTAAAATAAGCACATCTTTTTCCTCTAAAATATATTTCATCAACTTGCACTTCACACGCTCTCCCATGCTCATATGCCGAATGGGTTCCGTCCATTGAGAAGCTGTAAATCCTAAATGCTTCATTAAAGTTTGAACCCTTCCTCTTGCCTCGAATGTTTCCTGGACAAAAAGCTGCTCTGGAGTTTGGTCAAGCGGTAAATCAAACACTTCCTGAGTTAAATAGCCAACATTTGCAGACGGTGACATCCATACATTGCCTTCAGCCGGTTCCTGTCCAAGCATTATATTCAATAATGTGGTCTTACCGCTGCCATTTGAACCTGTGATTGATACCTTTTCGCCATGCTGAATCGTAAAATTAACGTTTCTGAAAAGTGTTCGTCCGTTAAATGACTTTGTTACATTTCTGATTTCTAAAAAGCGTTTTCCTGTCTTATGGTCTGATTTGATGGAAAAACGCACAATATACTCTGGCTCAACCGGTTCAACTTTTGCCCTTTGGAGCTCCCTTTCCAAACGCTTTTGTTTTGATTTTACTTGAGTGTCCATTCGCTTTGCTTTTGCCCGGTAGTATTCTTTTACTCCTTCCTGTTTCGTTGATTGTGCATGGGCTTTTTGGGACCAGGAAGTAAGATTATGCATTTGGTCTTCGATTCGTTTAACCGTTTTTTGCTGCTTTTCATATTCCCCTTGCTGAGTGAGTCTTTTCTGTTTACGATCCTCCATATAGCTAGAATAATTTCCTTTGTGTTCTACAAGCTTTTTTCCATCGATGGACCAAATTTTCGTAGCAACCGCATCCAAAAAATGACGATCATGCGAAACCAACATAATGGTGCCTTTATAATGTTTAATTTGTCTGGCGAGAAAATCTATACTTTGTTCGTCAAGATGGTTTGTCGGTTCATCTAATAATAAAAGGTCGGCATCTTTTGAAAATCCTTGGGCAAGCCGTGCTTTCAATTTTTCCCCGCCGCTTAAATGCGAGTACTCCTGTTCTGGCACACCCCATTTTTCTAACAGCCTGGCCTCGGAAGGTGTTTTATCTTTAAACGAATGTGACTCGGTTTCTTGTTCCACCATGACCACTTTCGGATCTCGCTGCAGCCACTCTATATGCCCTTGTGTTGGGGTCAAGTCACGATGGATTAATTGCAGTAAAGTGGATTTTCCCGCACCATTTTTACCAATTAAACCGATCACATCCCTTTTTTGAACGCTTGCATTTGCTCTCTCAAAAACCTTGAAGTCCCCTATTTCATAACCCATATTGGATAACTTTAATAATTCTTTCATACCCTCGTCCCTTTCATTAAAGGGAGAATAAAAAAATCCTCCCAGTTAGTTGGAAGGATTAGCCGTACCTTTGCATGATGAAATAAGCTATTTTCAATAATAGCTGTATAACGTATTGAAGATGGGCAGACTAATCCTATTTTTTGTGATTTGAAATATACGGTTTCAAATTCGAAAAATAAGATTAGTTAATCATCGTCCACCCGTCATTCCTTTCTGCCTGTTAATTAAAATTATTGTAGCACAAGCTTATTCCTAAAACAAAAGGAAATGACAACATCCATGCGGCATTTCCTTAAATCAGCAAACTCTTCTTTCTTGTTAAACAACGATGTCACTTACTTATTTCCTAATATAAAGTTCACAAATTTGTCACTTATGCAAAAAAATTTAGACCGATATAATTACATTTATCTCAAAAAGGAAGGATGTTTTTGTTTGCCTAGTAATAAAAAAGAGGGTATTATTTTTGGGTCATTTATGTGTTTTGGAATGGTTCTCATTATGTCCGTTTACAACACAGCTTTACATGGCTTTTCAACATTTACACCAGGAAGTGCCGTAGTTCAGTTTCTTGTCACGCTGATTATTGCCTTTGTCGTAGAATCATTCGTGGAGCCGATCGCACGCAAAATTGCTTTATCACTCCCTTATGACAAATCGAAAGAAATCAACTTTATTGTGGCACTTTCCTGTTGTATGGTCCCTGCAATGGTTCTCATTATGTCTGTATACGGGCTTGCTTTAACAGCTTTCATGTCAGAAATTGAAGGTTCGATTTTCACAGCCTATCTTAAAACAGTTGGTTTAAATTTTGTCGTGGCACTCCCAGCGCAGTTACTTATTGTTGGGCCAATCTCACGCTGGCTATTAACTAAATACGTTAAACCATCCACGCAAAAAGCGAAACTAAGCGCGTAAAGCAGGCTGCTTTTTTGCAGCCCGCTTGTTTTAGGCAGAGCTTCTAAAATACATTTTAATGAGATCTTTTCCTTTACACCTTATTCTCTATTACTCAATTTACCCATTTATACCCAATTCCCCAGACTGTTTGAAAATGGTCATCAATAGGAAATCCAGCTTCACGGATTTTTTCTCGGATATTCCGCACATGGGAGTCAACCGTCCGCCCTTCTGTTTCGGTATCGTAACCCCACACCAGTTCTAACAGGTGGCCACGCTCGAATACTTTATTTGGGTGCCTCATTAAAATACCGAGCAGAGAAAACTCCTTTCGCGTTAAGCGAACGGATTTCCCCTCATAAGAGACTTCAAACTGTTCTTCCTCCCACCTCAGGCCGTTTATCTGAATGTTTTTTGATGGAACGCTTCTCCGCAAAAGTGCTTCGATCCGGGCAAGAAGTTCCTGTTCACCAAAAGGTTTGGTTACATAGTCATCTGCTCCAAGCCTAAGACCTTTGACGACATCTTCTTCCTGCTGGCGGGCCGTAAGCATGATAATGGGCACGGCGGAGAAAGATCGAATTTCCCTGCATACTGCCCATCCGTCCATACCTGGCATCATGATGTCCAGCATAACAAGGTCAACTGCTTCCTTTTTCATCAATACGAGTGCTTCCTCACCATTTCTGGCTTTCAGACATGTATAGTGGTATGGTTCCAGGTAAAGGGCAATCAAATCGAGCATCCGCTGCTCATCATCAACTAATAAAATTTTAACCATTTTGGTCCTCCTTGCGCTTAAGCCGAATTGTTGCTTCCGTGCCAATTCCCATTTCGCTATGAATTTCAAGCAGTCCGCCATGTGCTTCGACAATTTCTTTTGCAATCGATAAGCCGATGCCAAATCCACCACTTTCCCTAGATCGTGATTTCTCCACACGATACAGACGGCCAAAGATAAGTGGTATCTCTTCTTTTGGAATGCCGATACCTTCATCTCTCACTTGAATCGTCACTTCATCACTCTTCTCGGATACAATGATAGATACACGCGAACCCGCCTCTGAATATTTGCGTGCATTGTCGAGCAGATTGAGCAGCACCTGCTGCATCCGCTCCATATCGATCAATAGGCGAGTACCTTTATCTCCTGATACTGATAGTGATTTTCCTTCCCGTGCAAAGGCGGCACTGACAAAATGCACCGTAGATTCAAGCAAGACATCCAGAGACTCTTCTTTTTTAGAAATGTGAAATTCGTGGCGATCCATTTTAGCCAGCTCAAACAGCTCTTGGATAAAGCCTGTTAATCGAGCCGTTTCTTCCTGAATAACCGCAGCATATTTCTCTTTTTCGCTTTCAGACAAGCCGGGTCGGTTTAAAATGTCCGAGTAGCCTTTTATGTAGGTTAACGGTGTGCGCAGTTCATGCGAAATGCTGCCCAGGAATTCATGCCGAGTCTTTTTCAATTGATCAAGATCCTGTGATAGCTTCGTAATTGAAGCCGCCAATTCACCCAGTTCGTCATTCCGGTCAATCATCAAGTTTACGTGGTGATTGCCAAGGCTCAGTTGTTCCGTCGCTTTTTTCATTCGAATAAGCGGGAGCGTAATCAGCCTGGACAACCCCATAATTGTTACCACAGTTAACACCACTGTCATGACGCCTATCCAGAAAAACTGCTGCTGCAGATTCCCCACCATTCGTGCAATACCTTCTGTGCCGGAAAACATAAACACATGTCCAAGATGCTCCCCATCTTTCATTACTGGGCTATCGGAGGCAATGTATCTTTTTTCATTCCAATGTGTTTCAACTACTTTACCGCCAGCAGGCATGGATAAAAAATTCGTGTTATTTATCACAGCGTTCATTTCCGGTTCAATCGGGTCAGAGTGGATTAAAACCTGCCCTTTTGCGTCTGTCACGATTACAATGAGACTCGATGCAGCTTCCATCATTCCTACATGTTCTATTGTTTCTTCTTCAAAGCTGGATGCTAAGACAGCGCTGTGTGTTTCTCCTCTTGCCAGCAAACTCTCCATTACTTCGTCCACCCGGTCATTTACCAGCGTGGCATACAGTGTATAAAACAGAAGTGACTCAATCAGCAGGATGCAGGCAAAAAACAAAAAACCGATTTTTAATGATAATTTTGTAAACACGGGGTGCCCCCTATTCTTCCAGATCGTTCTGTCCTTATTATAGAAGGAAGTTATTCATTTTTCGTGCAGAAAAAATAAAAATGCACAAGAACTGCAAAAAGTTTGGATAAGATAGGCAGGTAGATACCATTAAAACGAAAGGATGGTTTTAATGAACAAAAAAACAGGAAAATTACTTGGCACAGCACTTTTCGCCTCATTTTTGCTTGCAGCCTGCGGTGACACAGAAGAAGCAAATGTGGAGTCCGAAGCCCAACCAGCGGAGCAAATGGAAGAGGAAGATGGACATTCTGGACATAACATGAATCACTCTGGCAGCGGCCAGGTTCCAGAAGGCTTGGAGGAAGCAGCAGACCCTGCTTATCCAGTCGGCTCTACAGCCATCATTCAGCATGGCCATATGGATGGCATGGAAGGCGCGGAGGCCAAAATTGTTGGTGCATATGATACGACAGTTTACACCGTTTCATATACACCAGCAAATGGCGGCGATCCAGTTGAAGACCATAAGTGGGTCATTCATGAAGAAATTGAGGATGCCGGCGACAAACCTTTTGCAGCTGGAGACGAAGTAACGCTTGCAGCAGATCACATGGAAGGTATGAAAGGTGCCCCAGCTATGATCGATTCTGCGGTTGATACTACTGTGTATATGATCGATTTCACTACAACGGATGGTGAAGAAGTGACGAATCACAAATGGGTAACAGAAGATGAATTAACTGCTGAATGAATGAAAGCCATCTAGACATTCGTTTTTACAATGTTTGGATGGCTTTCTTTCTCTACTTTTGTACGCCTTGTTGTTTCTCCTCAAAGTTTTACTTAAGAAAAGTGAATCACCTCTACTATTTTAATGACAGATAATTGTACTCATTTTAAAAGCAAAATACCTGAGTTTCTTTCTACTAACCTGCTCTGGGGTTTAAAAAGAAAAAAATTCCCCCGGTTGTCGAAAGAACCTTCACTTAGTCGTTTTCGTCAACGTTTACTATATTGTATGGGGAGTGTTTGCATTAAACATTTAAGTATA
This sequence comes from Domibacillus sp. PGB-M46, assembly GCF_022668875.1. Taxonomy (GTDB): domain Bacteria; phylum Bacillota; class Bacilli; order Bacillales; family Domibacillaceae; genus Domibacillus. The sequence goes on from NZ_JAKGCR010000025.1 coordinate 31,949, forward strand.
GTGCCTTTTAACTAAGGGTTCATACTTGCGCTTAACAAGTTTACAAGTAATATCAAACATTCTTTGTGTTACGAAAATAAATTTATTTTATACGGTTGTGTGACATTTTTTATTTGCAGCTCAAGTCTTATATTGTTTTCGACTAAAATAAAAAGCAAAACAAGCTCTAAACATCTGGTTGTATTTTCGCTAAAATTCAGGTTAACCGGTGTGTATATGTTGAAGTTCACGTTATAATAAGGTCAAGAGACGGACCAGCTTATTGCGAAAAATTCATATAAATAGGAGGAGACCGATGAGTACCCACGGAAAAATACCAGAAAACATTTCTCCTCTGCATGCGTTAGACAGTATAGGAGAAACGATTATTCTTGCAGACAAAGAATATAATGTAGTATGGATGAATGCTCAGGCCCACCAGGTTCTTTCAACAGTGGCTCCTTTATTTGGACTGACAAGCAGCCGTGACATGATTGGGCTAAACATGAGTCGTTTTCATCGCAAACCGGAACAGCAGAAAAAATTTATGGACGAGCTCTCCGGCTCCCATAGAGCTCGCATTACCATACGTGATCAGTTCGTTGCAGATATTGTGATTACGCCGATACAAAAAGGCATCCAGCCTGTTGAAGGATTCGTCGTGATGCTTATGGATGTGACGACGAAGGCAGAGGAAGAAAAAGAGAAAGAAAAGCTGATTAAGGCTTTGTCCACTCCTATATTGAAGATATGGAGCAATGCCATTGCATTGCCCTTGATCGGTGAGTTTAACGTAAACCGGTTTGACTTGTTGATTTTTTCCATATTAGAAGAATGCAGCGCTAACCAGATTGAGTTTGTGTTATTAAACTTGAGTGATTTGTATACATTTGACAATGATGTAGAATATCAAATGCAAAAATTAATTGATTGCGTGAATTTAATTGGCGCTCAATGTATTCTTGTCGGTATTCCTCCTGCATTGGCCAGATTAATGACCCATTTAAACAGGAATATATTGATATTCAGCACAACATATGAGGGCTTAAAATATATTATTAAAGCCGAAAAAGAGCAGTCATGTTTTTGAAGACTTTTATCGCCCATAAAACATCTAACATGACATCATCACATGTGTATTATCTGAAAACTGAACTTGTAGATATTTTATCGAACTAACTTTTTCTCTACTTATTCACAGGAAAAGCGATTTTCCGACTGTTGCTTTTGCTTTCACTTTGTATATTCATGTACCTTATTATCCAACGTATTAAAGCATAACGGTAATGCACAGCCCACATAATAAGTGCAGCATAAATAGAACAATACTGCATGGGGAAAGCCCTAGATTTTCAGCATCTAGGGCTTCTTTTTGGCTGCTTTAGTTTTATTTCCTGCAGTTTATTCTATTAAGGCATCTAGATAAATTTCAGCTAGCTTATTAAATATTCTTTTAATGCCTGCTGCAGCGTGCCCAGTGTTTTTGTATTAGGATCAAATGAGCGTCCCATATGTATCATTTTTCGTACTACTTCTGCTCTTAAACCTGTAATAACTGTGTTACATCCCATGAGGGAAGTGCCGTTAATAATTTTCGTTAAATGATCAATGACCTCAGGTTCCATATCTGCGATTCCTGATAAATCCATGATCAAAGTCTGTATACGTGATAGCCCAATTTCGGTTAAAACCTTTTCTTCAAGAATAGACGTTCGAAACGTATCAACCGAACCAATCACAGGGAGGATACAAACAGAATTGTTAATTGGAATAATAGGAACGGATAGATTTTCAACCAGCTTTCTATGAACTCTAATTAGAGAATCCTTATATGTAGAGTAACTAATAAAAAAGGCATTTAGAAACGCATCCACTTGATTATTAATTTCTTTCTCTAACCGAAAAAAATTCGACGTTACCTGTTCACCTGTTAAGTCGTTATACTGTTTTATAAAGTTCCATATCGTTCTGCGGATGGCCTGCACCCACTCTAATTTAAAGGACAGGTCAATGGAATGAGTGGCCCATGCTATACCTTCCTGTTTGGCAAACAATTCAAGCTCTTCTACTTTTCCATCGAGAATATAAACAACCACCTTATGAGCATTATTCACAAGGTCAATATTGCCAATGGATAAAATTTCATCGATTTTGTTTTTAACGTTAACAGCCTCTTCTAATAACTTCTCTTCAAATTTCTGACTATTTATCTCGAAAAAGGCTTGTAGTTTAAATGAAGGTTGAAATTCTTTTTCCATTATATTCTCCCCTTTATGTAAAACATGTAAAATTAATAACACTTTTATTAAAGCACACTATTCAGATAATTAAAATCCGATATTTCAATGGTTTTAACAGTTTTTACAGTGTATTTCGTGTTTGTTTGTTCTTTTATTCAATTGATAGGCACGTTAGTAAAATAACGCAGAACCAGTTGCCTTCACAGACGGCATACGTAACGAAGGTACTCTTATTCACAAGGAAATAGCCCTTTTTCGAATAACTAAGAAGGATTTACAATACAACATATTGAATATTAAAGTTGTATTTAACTAGATATATTGAATACAATTGGAGGATCTTTTTTAGCAGTAAAACAAGGACAAAACACGGTAAATCCAATTTGAGACCTCGAACAAATCCAGATAACAAGAGAATATCTTCTTCATTAATCTTACCGGGATTACTTTTTATTTACCTTTAGTATTAATTCAGGATTGCGCATCAATGATATCTTAAAGCTTCGGGCCATAGACGTACGAAACACTGATTACTTACAGGTTAAAGAGAAAAAACGAACCAGTTCCGAAAAGTCCGCATGACAAGTGCGGTGAAACAGGAAATAGAAAAATATACACGTCAGATGGCAGATTTTGATCTTTTATTTCCTTCTCGAAAAGGCACCGGCCCCATTGGAGTAAAACAGCATGGCGAATCATTAACAATGCTGCACAGGTGTGCGGCATTGAAGGAGCGACCGGCACGCATTCCATGCGCAAAACGTTTGGCTACCACTTTTACCAGCAAACAAAAGATGTGACCACCCTCTCAACAAATCTTTGGCCATTCAGCCCCATTGGTCACGCTTCGCTACATCGGGGTTAGTCCTGAAACGGCAAATCAGTTGCTTGAGCAGTTTTGTCTATAAACATAAAAAAATTCATTACAAGGGGCGGCTATTATGCTAATAGAAAAAAAGCCAGAACTAAAAAGGACTTTAGAGACAATCAACGGGCATATCTTTTATTCTTTTCAAGATCCAAATAAGTATTTAGAAAATGCGATCACCTACGTGGTCTCAGGCATTGAACAGGGCAGCCATGTTTTAATGGTTGAAAACCAGAGATTTCTCTCCCTTCTTCAGCAAAAGCTGAAACCAATCTTAAATAAAGAGCAGCTGTCCCGCATTCATTATACCAATAATTTTGATTTTTATTTTACGAATGGAACATTCAATCCTGTCGTCGTATTCGATCATTTTACGAAGTCCTTAAAACCCCACCTCGAAAGAAGTGAGCTAGTCCGAACGTGGGGACACGTAGAATGGAGAGATCTTCAGGATGCATACCGGGAAATAGAGCAGTATGAACAAAATGTAGATAAATTAATAGTTTTGAATGATATTACATCGGTATGTGCTTATAGCACGGGCAGAATAACAAAAGAATTTAAAAATGCTCTTTTGCAGTGCCATGAATTTTTCATGACAGATGATGAAATAGTTACAATTTAAAAAGGCAAAAATCCACCATTGAATCGAGTGCTTTGGTGGATTTTTGCCTTACTTGCAGAGGCAGACTTCTCTCTTCGTATATCCGTCCTTTAGTTGGAACTCCAACACGCACAGTTAAGCTAGAAGACAATAAGCTTAATCACTGAATTACAAGATGGCAAAGTTTCGAAAAGGTGGAAGTCACCCAACATCGCTTGGTCAAGACAGCTTTAATATATATTTTATATACTAAAAAGAAGCACCCGAAAGGATGCTCCTCTGCTTTACTTCTTGTTCTTGTCTTTTAACTCTAAATAAACGGCTGCCATATCCAATTGTGCTTTTCCATTTTCTTTGGCGGAACGGTAGGTCGTGTTCGTTACTTCGGCAAGCGGCAATGTAGTTTCCATTCTCTCTGCCTCCGCTTTAATCAAGCCTAAGTCTTTCGCCATCAGTTCTAACATAAAGGCAGAAGGAAATTCCTCTTTGCGATACATCTCTTTTTTCCCTTGGAATAATCCTGTATTCACTGCGGAAAAAGAGATCATATCCAACACTTTTTCCCTATCCAGCCCCGATCTGTCTGCAAATAATAAGGTTTCTCCAATCCCCTGTCCGATGATACCCAGCAGCAGGTTAATGGCTAATTTTGCAGAGCTGCCTTTACCGTTGGAACCAAAATAAATCGTTTCTTTACCCAAGATATTAAAATAAGGCTGGCACATTTCTACAGCCCTTTCATCTCCACCTGCAAGGATTACTAACTGTCCTGCTTTGGCTGGTCCTACTGAACCAGATACGGGTGCGTCTATGTAGATTCCGCCTTTTTCTGATACGAGCTTCGCAAATGAACTTGAATCTTCTGGTGAAATGGTACTCATATCTACTACCACCTTACCGGATTGGATCCCTTCTAATACACCGTTATCCTGCGTTAGAACAGACTGTACAGCATCTGCGTTCGATAACATCGTAAAGATAATATCCGATTGTTCAGCTATTTCTTTTGGCGAATGCAGGTTAACGGCTCCTGCTTCTATCAGAGACGTTGTTTTTCCCTGGGAGCGGTTATATACATTCACTTTATACCCTGCCTGTAAAAGATTCATAGCCATAGGTTCACCCATATGACCTAATCCAATCCAACCTAACGTATGCATTTCTATTCCTCCTGTTTAATCGGTTTAACCTTTGCTTCTAAAGCATAACATGATGAGGTCTCCTTCTCCTAACATGCACCCGGACCAGGGAGTTAGAAAATGATGAAACCGTCTACTCTGCTGTCCTTGTTTATTACAGAATGTTGCCCAAAGCAGAATACACCCATACAGAGAATGCACCAGGAGCAGCTTGAAATAGGGGAAAAAGCAAATCAATCAAGGATCTTTTCCCTGATTCGTTCTTATTCATTTATAAGCTTTTCATATGGTAAAATAAGCAAAGTCTATCGTTAACAGATACTAACATTACAAAAGCATATCCTTTTAGTCATGATAAATCATTCAAACAAACTAAACTTTTAAGGAGCGAATGTATATGAAAGCTTTGTTATTGCAGGAAAAAGGCAAATGGAGAGAAATGCAGGTAAGTGAAATAGCCCCTCCTGCTCCTGGCAAAGGAGAAATACTGGTTGAAGTGCATGCTGTAGGACTGAACCCAGTCGACTATAAAACGGCGACTGGCGGGCATCCGAATTGGACGTACCCTCACATTCTCGGACTAGACGTCGCTGGCGTTGTAGCTGAAGTTGGCGAAGGAGTGACACAGTGGAATCAAGGAGATAAAGTCGTCTACCATGGAGATCTTACCCAAAAAGGCGGTTATGCTGAATTTGCTGTTACCAACGCACACACTGTGTCGCGTATTCCAGAAGGTGTAACTTTTGAAAATGCTGCTGCCCTTCCGACAGCCGGTTACACTGCCTATCAGGCTTTACATGGCAAGCTGCCCCTTTCCCAGTTAAATACAATTTTGATTCATGGCGGAGCAGGCGGTGTAGGAGGATTTGCCGTTCAGTTAGCTAAGTTAGCCGGTAAAAAAGTGCTTACTACCGCTTCCCTTCACAACCATGAATATGTTAAGTCACTCAGGGCCGACTTTGTGATCGATTACCAGCAAGAAGATATCCTTGCAAAAGTGAACAGCATTACCGACGGAAGAGGAGTTGAAGCTGTTATCGATACGATCAGCAGACAAAGTGCAACAGAGGCATTGGACCTCATTGCCTTTTCAGGTCATATCGTACATATTGCCGGTGCCCCTGATTATACAAAAATCAAACCATTCACCAAATCTCTGTCCTATCACGAAGTAGCGCTGGGAGCCGCTCATCAATCAGGTGACATTATCGCGGAAAAAGCGTTAGCGAAAATAGGAGACGAGATGCTCTCTCTACTGGCTGAAGGTAAGATTTCGTCTATGTTAACAGAAGTTATTTCATTAGATGGAATTCCGAATGCGCTAGCGCGGCTTTCCGAAAGACATGTAAAAGGAAAAATAGCAGCTAAAATAAAATAAAAAACGTGGAAGATACTGTTTCCCAAACCCATCATTTCATAATAAAAGGCGCCGCAATTGCATATACGGCGCCTTTTATATTTTATAGAAATAGTGAAGTAAATGAAAAATAGTGAATTACTCTGCTTTAGCTGATTTGTTGAATCCATGCAGAGGCAGGTGATCAATACCGTACTCAGCCATCTGTGTTTCAGCTTGGTCAATCAGCTTCTGCGCTTTCGCTTTTGTATCGGCATCCAGGCCTGCTAGTAAATCTGCTATTTTATCATCGTCTTTGTCTGCTTTATCTGGAAGCGTCACACCAAGCTCTCTCAGCTGGGTTTGTGCTTCCTCAAATGTGATCGTGCCCGCTTTTACTTTATTCATAATCGCTTCTGCTTTTGCTTTCGTGTCTGCATCCAGGTCTGCAAACATGTCATGATCGCCTTTTTCTGGAAGCGTCACACCAAGCTCTTTCAGCTGAGTCTGTGTTTCCTCAAATGTGATCGTGCCGGCTTTCATTTTATCCATAATGGCTTCCGCTTTCGCTTTTGTATCCACATCCAGATCCGCAAACAAGTCCGCTTTATCTCCTCTTTCCGGCAATGTAACGCCAAGATCCTGTAATCCTGTTGTTAATTTATCCATGATCGCCTGCACTTTTTCTTGAGAAGCTGCATCTAATGTTGCTATTACATTTTTCGCTTTCTCTTCTTGAACCACTGCTGTGCTTGTTGTTGTATCTGTGGCTGCATAGGCGGAAACCGTACCTAAAGAGCCCAGTCCAATCATTCCTGCCATTGCTAGTCCAAATAATTTGTTTTTAGTTTTCATGTTTAAATTCCTCCTGAATAGTTTCGTTTCGTTTTGTGTGTACCTCCCCGGTACAAGGGCTACTTTACTCTTCGAAAGTGAAAATAGGGTGAAAAACAAAAAACAAGCAAAAACTTTTAAAAAAGTGTGATTTTTCCCAGAACCTTCTTGCAGTAAAAACCCGCACCCTCTACATTCATTGAGCCACAATCCTACATTCAGGCTGAACCCTTCTTTATTAAATAAAGAAGGGTTTTTATGTCATTCATTTTCTATAGGTCAAAAATCATTTAAATTCCTTAGAGAATAGGTGAATAATATGGAATATTTACATTAAATTTACAAAGGGTTTACTAATCATTTACAAAATAGTGTTATTTTAAAGTTACTTAACATAATTGGAATTTCAACCACAGGGAGATGAAGGCATCATGCAAACAGTAACTACAGCCATCAAAGAAAAAAACTTGGACAGTCCGTCTTTTTACAACAACCGGGAATTAAGCTGGCTCGGCTTTAATGAACGGGTGCTGCAAGAAGCGGGTGACGAACAAAATGCGCTGCTGGAACGCTTCAAATTTTTAGCGATTTTCAGCTCGAATCTTGATGAGTTTTTTATGGTGCGCGTAGCGGGCTTGCTTGATCAAGTAAAAGCCGGGTTTAACCGCCCGGAAAACAAAGCCGGATTAACACCGAAAGAACAGCTTTGTTTGATTTCCGAGATTACACATCACCTTGTGGGCAAGCAGGATGACGTATACTTGAATGAACTCACTCCTTTACTCGCAAAAGAAAACGTGACGATTGCCTCCATGGCAGAGGTAAGCACGGCTGCCTTTACCTATTTGGAAACCTTTTTTGACGAGCAAGTCTTCCCCGTTTTAACCCCAATGGCTATCGACGCATATCGCCCTTTCCCGATGCTTTTGAATAAATCATTAAACTTAGCGGTGATGCTGGAAGAAAACGAAAAAGGAAAAGCAGCGCCAGGTTCTTTAGCGGGAAAACTGACGATTGTACAGGTGCCTGCTGTTATAAACCGTTTGATTGAGCTTCCTGCAGAAAAAAAGGAAGCAAGGGTATTTGTCTTGCTGGAACAAGTGATTTCTGTATTTATGCCTAAATTATTTAAAGGATATGGAGTAAAATCCGTGACTCCTTTTCGCATTACGCGTAACGCCGATTTGACCATTCATGAAGACGAAGCGGAAGATTTGCTGCAGGAAATTGAAGAAGAACTGAAAAAACGGAAATGGGGAGCCGCTGTCCGGCTCGAAGTGCAGCACGACTGTTATGACGAGCAAGTGGTTGAGTATTTAAAAGAAGAGCTGGAAATTCACACTAAAGACGTATATGCCATTCAAGCTCCAGTGGATTTAACATTTTTATTTTCTTTTGCCAAAAGCATTCAAGCAACGCACGAACATTTGGCTGCCCCGTCATTTATTCCCCAGCCGCCGCAGGATTTAGAAGGAGAAGAAAACATTTTCAGCCAGGTTCTCAAGCAGGATGTCCTGCTGCATCATCCGTACGAGTCGTTTGAACCGATTGTTGATTTTATTTCACAGGCTGCTGATGATCCGGACGTATTGGCAATCAAGCAAACGCTGTACCGGGTAAGCGGCGATTCTCCAATTATTAAAAGCCTGGAGCGCGCTGCTGACAACGGCAAGCAGGTAACGGTTCTTGTAGAGCTGAAGGCCCGGTTTGACGAAGAAAATAACGTTCAATGGGCGAAGGAGCTGGAAAAGTCAGGCTGCCATGTGATTTACGGAATGACTCATTTGAAAACACATAGTAAAATCACGCTCGTTGTGCGCCGAAGAAAAGGGAAAATTGAACGGTTTGTCCATCTTGGAACCGGCAACTACAACGATGCGACTGCACGGATTTACACGGATATGGGGCTTCTAACCGCTGATGAACGAATTGGCATTGATGCCACCCATTTTTTCAATTCACTAAGCGGACATATGGAAAAACCGGACTACCATCATTTATCTGTTTCGCCTTTTGGCATACGAGATACATTCCTGCAATTAATTGACGAAGAGATTGCCGCTCATGAGCTGTTTGGAAACGGGCACATTATCGCGAAAATGAATTCGCTGACGGATAAAAAAATTATGATGAAGCTGTATGAAGCGTCCCAAGCTGGAGTAAAAATCGATTTAATTGTTAGGGGCGTGTGCTGCCTGCGGCCGGGGATTGAAGGGGTCAGTGAAAACATCCGGGTCCGGAGCATTGTCGGTGTGTTCCTTGAACACACACGAATTTATTATTTTCACCACAACGGGGAAAACAAAGTGTTTTTATCGTCGGCTGACTTGATGACCCGAAACATGGAAAACCGTGTAGAAATTATGTTCCCGATTTTAAAGCCGCATTTGAAAAAGCGGATTTATGACAGTCTGGTGCTTATGCTGCAAGATAACCGCAAGGCACGGGAACAGAACAGCGGCGGTCAGTATCATTACATAAAAAGAACGGATGGAGAAAAAGAAATCAACAGCCAGCTGATCTTGTGTGAACTGGCACAGCAAACGAAACTGTTTAATGATATTCCTGACGCATCTGCTTTTGAATTCAAACAAAAACTTGCGAGAATCGGCAGTTCCTCTGTGGCCAAACTGCGCAAAATGTACGGGCTGATTCAGCTGCACTAACAAGCCGGCATTCCCAAATGAATCGATCATTGTTTCTGTAAAGAAGCAGCGTATTAAAAAATAAAAGGCAGTTTACATTTCAGGCCGCCCATTTTAATAGAGCCTTCTGTTTTGTTCACCTTTAGCAAAAACAGAAGGCTTTGTCTGAAAACTGACACAATACCCTTTGTCATGATGTTTTTTACGCGTCATTTTTATAAAGAAAAACATGGATAGGATCACAGCTCATTGACCCAAGGTCCAGGTGAATACCCCCTTATTTCTTTACCCTTGAGAGTGTCATGCCATCACCGATTGGCATAAGCACGGATTCTAATTGCGGATGATGCGCTGTCCATTCATTAAATTTCTTCATGGCTTCCGTATAACGTTTAGGGGTTATACTCGAGTTCACTACACTGCCTTTCGCAAGCACGTTATCCGCGATGATTAATGCACCCGGTTCTGCCAGTTGAATGCAGTATTCCAGGTAATGCTCATAGTTTGCTTTATCGGCATCAATAAAGAAAAAATCAAATCGCTTGTTTTCGCCAGCCAGTTTTTCTAGACTTTCTAAAGCTGCCCCGGTCATATAGGATACTTGATCGCCAAAGCCCGCTTTAGCTAGATTGCTGTGTGCTAACTCTGCGTATCTCTCTTCTAATTCAAGAAACATTAATGTTCCTTCTTTCCCGAATCCTCTTGCCAGGCAAATGCCGCTGTAGCCGCCAAGCGCTCCTATTTCCAGCACTCTTTTAGCGCCTGAGATCGATACAAGCATGGTCAGCAGTTTTCCCGAAGAAGGAGATACTGATATAGAAGGCAGCCCGTTTTCTTTTATGGAAGCAATGACTTCTTTTAAAAGAGCGTCCTCTGTACAAAATACTGAATCGATATAGCTGTTTATTTGTTTCATGAAGTTTTATTCCTTTCCCGTCATGTTGCAAAGGCTTGCTACGAACTTATACAGATGCTTCTGCTTTTTTAACGGCTTTTACATCATACTTTCCGACTTCTGTATGAATGATGTATTCCGGTTTTGGCTGATTCAGCTTTGCTTTATGGCCGGCAATATGTGCATCACTTTTCTCCCATTGTTTCCAATGCGCCTCTGATTCCCAGGTGACTAAGACGATTACTTCTTCTTCGCCGCGTCTCACCTGCTTTACCAGCACCTTAAGGTCCATCAACCCTTCCTGCTGTTCAAGGATTCCTGGTTTACTGAACCGATTCACCACCTGCCCAGCATGGCCTTCTGTCACCGTCATTTTTCTTAATTGAATGAACATCATTTATCCCCCATTCTCTTTTTTTACGTACTCTTATGTTGGATCAACTGCACCTTTAGACCATAAAAGATCAGCCATTCCCGTTATTCCTCTTCACCCGGGCCTTTTTCTAATGCTTCTTCCTCATTTGCCGGAGCATCATGCCGCTTGATTTCATCTTCATGAATTTCAAACAACTGAGTAAATTCATTTATAATCGTTTCCACTGCTTTTAGTTCCCCCACCAAAATGGGATTAATGGATTGCAGCTCGGGGGTTTCTAATTGCTGTTTTAATGTGGCACGTTTTACATTCAGCCTGTCTAAAAATTCAATCGCTCTTCCCCGGCGGAACGTTTTGGCACCGCCACGTGGATGATCCTTACGCCTGTGGCCGCCGCCTCTATGATGATGTTCTTCCCGGTGATGTTCATGGCCGAAAGGTCTTTCATCCCGGCGATATCTTTTGCCATATTGATCTCTCATATTACCTCTCCCTTTCTGTATACAAATGTATACAGATCCATTGTATACATTTGTATACAGAAAAGTCAACTTGTTCTTGCCACTTGTGTTCTCCGTGCAAGTAAGAAAAGCCGTAATACAAATAGTTAGGTTTAATAAAACAAAAAACCCACTTGTGAATAGTGGGCTTTTTGTTTTGTCTGCCTGGACAGCATAATACCTATCATTTATTTTGTATTTAAAAAACGAGTAAAATCGTGCCAATGGTAATAATCAGACCGCCTATAATCGTTTGTTTTGCTGCTTTTTCCTTTAAGATTACGAAACCGAGGACCATGGTGATGACCACACTAAACTTATCAATGGGAGCGACAACAGAGACTTTGCCAATAGCGATCGCAGCGTAGTAGCACAACCAGGATAAACCAGTTGCAATGCCCGACAAAATTAAAAAGAGGTAGCCTTTATTTGATATAAGTTTCATTTCCCTAAATGTACCTTTAAAAAGGACAATCGCCCAGGCGAATAGAAGAATGACGATCGTTCTTAAAAAAGTAGCTACATTAGAATCGACACCTTCCATTCCTATCTTTGCCAGGATGGTCGTTAATGCCGCAAAAATAGCTCCTAAAATGGCGTGCACGATATAAAACTGTGAACCGGAAAACCGTTTCTTTTCTTCATTTTTTCCAATCAAAACAAAAGTACCTACAGCGATAAGCGCTCCTCCTGCCATAATATGCGGAAGCGCCTGTTCCCCCAGCATCAAAATTGAAAACAGGATGGTTAAGACGACGCTTGATTTATCAATGGGCACTACCTTCGAAACATCACCCATTGCAAGTGCCCGAAAGAAAAACAGCCAGGATAACCCCGTTGCCAGACCTGACAGGATAATAAATAGAAATGCTTTATGAGAAATCTCGGGTATTGTATCAAACTGTCCGGTTATAAGTACGATCACAAAAGCCATAATTAAAACAATGACTGCCCGGATCGCTGTAGCCAAATTGGAATTCACATCTTCAATGCCGATTTTGGCCAATATACTCGTTAATGAAGCAAATAAAGCCGCAATGAATGCCAGCGTTATACTCATGTTATGACCTTCTTTTCTTCTGTTTTGCCCTGTTTTCTATACATTTTCTCATGCATTAACATTTGAGCTAGTTTGCTCTTTTCTTCCCTGCGGTACTCTAGTCAGCATTTAACTGCAGACCCGCTTTCCTACTATTGAATATAAAAAAGATTTTCACCCATGAGACAGCACCTATAACCGTAAAAATACAAAAGGTCTGACTCTACTATCCCGTTGGAGCCAGACCTTAATAGCATACATTTTTTGATTTTATTCGGTATCCGATCCAAAAAACTTATCTCTTAAGAATTTTTGCCATGTATACTCCTTTAACAGTACAGCATATGATGAACTCTGCTCTTCTCTTTATGTACAACCGCTTCCTTTTCAAACAGCATGTACGTGATCACAAAGTTTCCTGCAAAGTGTACCTGATAAAATCGAGTGTCTGCCGTCTAAGCTGCGTTAGAAACGTTGCGGCTTCATTAAAGAGAAAATAAAGCATGAAAGAAGGCGAGCAAAGTGGATACTCTTGCTCACCTTCTCAGTATATCTATTGAACAGGTTCCATAACTGTTATTGCAATCTGAACATTCCTCTTACATTGTCGTTTGAGAGGCAGCCTCATAAAGGGCATTAGAAACTTTTCCGAACTCACTTGCATGCGGGCGGTCATCTCCGTCTTCATAGCCATAATCAAACATACGATTTCGATTGAGTGCCAGCTTTGCGAATGTCGGGCGCAGCAAATCAAATAGCTTGAACCGTTCTTTTAAATGCGGAAATCTTCGCTGGTAAGAGAGGATTTCCTCACGTACAATGCCCCAGAAACGATTTTCGGAAAATTGTTCACTTTCCTGCAGGATGTTACTTAAATAACGAAAGTGACAAATAAATAACCCGGTAAAAATAAACTGGGTCAAACCTTCAGGCGGTTCACTGCGCAATACTTTTTTCAATTCGGGAGACAACACCGAAAGCTCCGGAAACGGCTGATCACTAATATTGACATCATCTACGAAATCTTTCATAATGATCCGCTCCGGCTTATAATTTTTCAAGACAAGCACCGTGTTTTGTCCGTGCGGTGAAAATACAGTGCCGTATTGATACAAGTAATGCAGCAATGGAGGTAAAATCGCTTTCGTAAGTTGGTTCACCCATTGCTCCACTGTAAGGCCTGATTTTTCAATTAAGGTTGATACAAATGGCGTTCCTTCATGGTCCACATGCAGCAACGCCGCCAGTGTAATGGCCTGTTCATCATCTCGCAGTTCCTGATAAACGCTCTCTCTCCAAACCACGCCAAGCATTTCAAGATATTGATAAGGCGCTCCCGACAGTTTCGAAAAAGTCCGATGGCTGACGTTCATGGTCGCCACCTCTCCCAATAGACCAAGGCGGCATTCTTCTTTTAAAAACAGATCATTGTCCAATATGTTTTTCATAAATGTCGTCACTTCAGGAGCAATCACCGTTCTCTCGCTCGGCAACCCCCGGTATACGAGTGTATTCAAAATACTCATTGGCAGCTTCACATGATAATTGTTTCTTTTCGTTACATTCGCAAATGTACGGATAGACTGCTGAGGAAGATACTCGTCTTCCCCTTCTCCTAATGGTATCAACTCTTTGCTGGCAATTTCAGCAGCGAACATGGATACAATGACGTTGTTCCACTGCCAGGCGTGTATGGGCATAAAATAATAATCCTTTTCTTGTACTTCTTTGGCTCTCAATTTCTCCACAAAACGCTGACGAGCCTCTTCATCAAGCTCCTGCTCCATTACGTGCTCATAATCCAATCCTTTCACCGAATGAAACGTCCCGAGGTTTTTATGGACCGCAATCCATGAAAGCTGTACTTTTTTCTTTTGTTCGGGCGCGTACTGGACATAGTCATCATACCCAAAACCAATCCGCCCTTTGTTATATGTAATCCATGGATGTCCCTTCATCTCCCCTTCCAGCTCGGCATAATCCAATTGGGTCAGCTCATCGGACGATTTGGATCTTTCTTTTAAATGAGTGTCCGCCACTAATGTGTGCAAATACTCTTTGATTAAATGCCCTGCTGTAGAGCCTGTCATATTTCCTTCTTGTTGAATGCTTAACAAAAGAGCAAGAGACAGTGGTACGTCTTTTGTCTCGCCTGTAACGATTTCAATGCTTTCAGGCAAAACATAGAAGCTATCAAACAAACGAGGCTTTGCTTGAAAACGGTACATGATTCCTTTTTTATCGATCCATTCATAGGATTGAACGTTCTCCGTTTCGCTGAGCAGCTTTGGCGTGATAATTTCTTCATACATAAATTCCTGAAGCATTTTAGCTAAAAGCTGATGATCTGCATTTTCCCAATTTTCCTTTGTTAACATCTGTAGAGGCGTTTCACACATTTTCATGAGGCCCAACTCCCATTTTTATTTGATATGATGACCTATGCATCATGATTAAAAGAAAGACTGTACATAATGCCGATCCAATTAAAAGAAAACCACTTAAAAGGAATGGCCCTTCGGTTCCATTTTGTTCGACCATCACCAAAGCAGCCATTGGCGAAAACAACAGAGCTGCATTTTGTACGGATGCCACGAGGCTATATGAAAGCGGCGATTTTTTTCCAATTCTCATTTTGAAAAAGAGAATATCCATTGCCGCCAGACTAACAAAAAAGCACATCCCATACATCACTCTAATCAAAACAAACAGCCAAATATGTCCGGCGAACGCTTGGATAAAGAGTAACCCTGCTGTTATTCCCATTAAGCTGATTAAGGTTACCTGAATATGCGATTGAAGATACTGTTTTGGCAGTAAAAACTGCAGCACAACCGCGACAAGACTCGGCATCACATACAACAAGCTCAACCCTTGTTCTGAGATTGTATAGCGATTGTCAAGAAAGACCGTAAAATAAGGACGAATCATCTGATGTCCGATATAAAAGAGGAACACAATCAGTAAATAAACCAGAAACTCCCCTTGCCATCTCGTCCCTTTTGGTACGTTTTCTTTCTTCTGCAAGGTTTCCTGATTTGTAACGGCGCCATTGTTTGAGAGAATAAACCAACTCACGCCTGCAAGAATGATATCGATTAGGGCAAATAGATAATAGCTGTTTAACGGAAACAACTGGGTGACGACGAAGCTCCCTGCAATGCCTGATACGATGACACTTCCGTGAAACATGAATAAATAAGCCGTCGTTGCCCTTACTTTTTCATGATCATTCTTGCTTGAAGCGACCATGGCTGGATACAGCAAATAAATGCTGCTTTGAAAAAAGAGTAAAACGAGTGACACCGTTAAAAACTGCGGAAAGGTATGGCTCATGGGCAGCAGTATTTTGCATCCTCCCATTACGGTCAGTGCGGCCGCAATCAGTTTCTTAAGTCCCCACCTTTTAGCAGCCATCGCCCAAAGGGGTGTCATGATCACGACGACAAGGCGGCAGCAAATAATAAATAAGCTTGTTGCCTGCACCCCGTCTACTCCGAAATAGCCGGAAAATAACTGCGGATAAAAGGGTGATAACAGCATTTCTGAAATGAATGTCACAAGCAAACAACTATAAATAAACCCTTTTTCTCCCTTTGTCATTTCTTTCTCCTACAGGCCAAACTGCTGGAATACGTTTTTATCATAGGTTTGATAGACTTCTTTACCGACGAGCTGGTTAATAATCGTCACGTTCCGGCATGCTCCCAGCCCTAAATCAGGTGCCCCTACACCATGGGTATGAAGCTCACCATTTTGAATAAATACATGATTATGGCCTTCCTTATTTAATTTCAATTTATAGTTTTCTTCAATAACAAGCTGGCCGATTTCGTCCGTTTCCACTAGATGCTTCATCCCTTTTAAGCAATCCGGGATATAAGGATGATAACCGGTCGCCAGAATAACGGCATCACTTTCCATCTGCTTATGTTCTTCTTGTTCATGCTGATACAATGATAAGCAGTATCGATTGTCCCTTTCTTCAATGGATGACAGTTCAGTCAACGCTTGCAGATGAACGGGCGGTTTTCCATCTCCGACTGTCCGCTCATATAATAAATCATAAATATCGCTGATCGTATTAAAGCTGATCCCCTTGTACAAGAGTGCCTGATTGTTTAAAGCACTTCGTTTCTTTTCTTTCGGCAAGTGATAAAAATAACGGATATAATCAGGTGAGAAATGCTCAAGCCCCAGCTTGGAATATTCCATCGGATAAAATCCTTTGGATCTTGTAAACCACAACAGCTGATAATCATGATCCGGCTGTCTGGACAATAAGTCATAGAAAATTTCAGCGGCACTCTGTCCGGAACCGATGACCGTGACCGCTTTTGTTCTCAGGACATTTTCCCGCTTGCTTCTATACGCTGAAGAATGAAAAATGCGATCACCAAGAGCTGGCTGGAATTTCTCGGGCACATACGGCCTCGTTCCCACTCCTATTACCACGTGTTTGGCGTAATACGTTTGTTTCTTTGTTTCGATACCGGAAAAAACGGTAACGCGAAAATATCCTTCCTCTGTTTGCTCAATATTTTCCACTTTGCATTCAAACTGAAGCTGAGGGAGCCGCTCCGCTACCCATTGACAATAATGATTATATTCCGTACGCGGAATTTGAAATTTTTCAAGGAAGTAAAACTGATACAGCCGCTTTTGTTCATGCAAATAATTCAAAAAGCTAAAAGAGCTTGTCGGATCTGCCATCGTCACGACATCCGCCATAAAAGGCACTTGCAGCGTGGTTCCTTCCAGCAGCATCCCGGGATGCCACTCAAATCGGGTTTTTTGGTCAAAAAATAAGGAACGGCATTCCGTTTTTTCAAGCAATGCGGCTAATCCGAGATTAAATGGGCCAATCCCCACTCCAATAACATCTAAAATTTGTTCGTTTGCCAATCTGTCCACCTTCTTTCAAACCCTTTCCGTTCACATCTCATCAATAAACCTGTTTTTTCAGGCAGTTCAACCTCCTTGACGGGCTGAAAACCGCACTTTTTAAACACATGAATCATTTTTTCATTTCGTATATCAGGCTCTGCTATAATTTGGTTTGTTTCGGCTACTTGAAATTTCTTATATAAAATGGTCAGCAGCAGCGGGTAGATGAACCCTTTCCCTAAAAACTCCTTTGGTCCGATCAGCAAATGAATGCCCTGGTCATATTCGCCAAACGGATAGCGGGTTCCAATAATATCATCCTTCACCCAATACGACTCCCAATAACTCATAGGAACACCACCAAGTTCACCAATTAACAGTGTTTGATGGTCATCCTGCAAAAATCTTTGTAAATGGGCTGTGTAGTTTTCCAGTGAAATATTTAAATTCCAAAAAGGAATAACGTGCTTTTCATGCATCCATGAATGAAGCCGTCCTACATCTTCTTTCATACTCACATGACGAAATGAAATGGTTCTTTGGATCAGAGGCTCGTATCGTTCAAACGGATATGTTTGTTGAATGCTGATGTTAGACTTCATGCAGTTCACCTGCTGCTGCAAACAGCGGATTCGTGACATGAACATATACCGATTGAGTTTCAAGAGATCCGACAAGCTCATCCATATCATGCACCCTTGTCAGTAGATTTGCTTTGCATGGCAGCTTTTTTTCAAACAGCAAAGAATCTAATAAGGCCGTATGATCACCTAATTGCTTCTTAAAGCCGGCCAGCTCCTCCTTCATCATGAACAGCAATCGCTGTTCGTCGATCAGACGATTAACCCCAAAGGCATTGATTAAACCAAACATGTGATTGAAAAAGACATAATACCGGAATCGCTCCTCTGCAATCGAGTCAGCACATACCGTGTCACTTTTTTCATTTAAGGCCGGGACAAGCTGTTTTAACGATTTCGCCTTTGATTCCATAAAGTAGTATCCTTGATTGTCACGATAATAAAAGACAGCTGGATAGCCCTGTTCGTCAAGCTGGATAATCGAATTTTGCTGATGGGCTTCAAGTGCGATTCCATATGCAGCATATAACCAGTACAGTGGACGCAAACCTACTTTTAAATAGCGGGCAAACCACTGTTCACTTGCTTCTGCAGTAGAAACCCCTTCCCGTTTTGCAATAGCGGAAATAACATTGGTTAAATGAGAACCCTCTCCTGTAATGTGATCCTGGCAAAGAGCCGCAAGTAATGTCACCCGTGAATCATTCCCCGTTTGAAATGGATTTTCACGGATCACCACTTCAAATCCCGTTTCTTCCGTGGCCAGCTTTAACGTAATATAAGCGGGATCCTCGATAATGCGAAATGAAGGATGGTGTTCTTTTAACTTTTCGGAAATCCCGCTATGAAGCAAGCGGCTCACTTCTACTCCCCGGTCAAGCTCTTTTCGTTTGTTTACACGCAGTGAATTGGTAATTTTCACAGGAATTGAAAACTTGTATATGAAGCTTGCTTCCGGGTGGTACACCGTCCGAACAGAAGAAGTTGGATAAAACTTTCTTCCCTGTGGACCGAGATAAGCGAGTTTGCCTGATTGAATGAGATCGCACACGTCCTCCCGCCCTAACAGCTTTCGTGCTTGCAGCGGATGAACAGGGATCAGTGAAAAATCATCTTCCTGGCAATACCGGTCTTGAAAAGATTCTGTAACGAATGGATCTTTCCTTAGTTCTTCTTTTATAAGCATAGAAGCGTTTTGGGCCAGCATAGAATCCTCATCGACAATCTCATGTACAGCCCGGAAATAATGCAGCTGGAAAGCCCCTTTTCTCTCCGGAGCGAAAATATGCTCTTCCTCCTCATCGATTCCTTGACGGCTTTTCGGAGTCGGATGTACTTGATGTCCAATTAACAAAGATTGCTCGGATTGAAGAAACGTTTTTTCCGTTTGATAGCATTCTTCCAGATCACTGCTTCTATCCCCAATAATTCTTTTCATGTTTTGATAGCTTAGAATGGTCCGGAGCATAAACTCATCGGTCTCTACAGGCTTGTCAGATAGGAGCGACAGCTCTCGTTGGATAAATACGATTAATGTCATGTAATCAAGCTGTTTCATTTCACCATTTTCCACTTGATAATACATAACTGGCGAAAACAGATGACGTTCTGTTGCCGATTTATACCGGGCTGGAATATACAAAGTAACGGATTGCCGGCTAAATGAAATAACCAATATTTGTTTGATTCTTTCGTTTTCGAATGGAACAGCAACTTCATCAGCGGACTTCCATTCTCCTTCCCCTGTTTCTCTTACGTAACAATTGATTAAATTTTGTATGGTAATATGATTAGTCACGAACGGAATATTCATAGCGGATCTCTCCCTGCTCTTTCTCTATTTTTTCTCCAGCTTGCTTCATTCGCTCTATATGTGTTTTCATATGGCCTATCGTATTGAGAGGATTGAGCATGGTAAATTTTAAGTACACTTTTCCAGCCTGCTTTGTTTTAGCCATAATGAGTTCCCCGCTTTGATAAAAATTGCGCTGAAGCTCAAGATTTATTTCATCAACATACCGCTCGTCCTCGTACTGATGTAACGGCACGTAGCGAAACAAGACGGCGTTAAGTTCCGGCTCATTCAGTACCTCAAAACAAGGTTCATTTTTTAAGAGCTGGGCCGTTTCCTTCGCCAGGCTGATCGTATAATCCACCATCTCCCCGAACAAATCCGTTCCCATCAATTTAAAAGTCATCAACAGCTTCAAAGCATCAAACCGTTTTGTCGTTTGTACGCTTTTTTCCACTAAATTGATCACGCCGTCTTCGTGGTCTTCTTCAGGATTCAGGTAATCGGCATGGAAGGCGATTTGCTGAAAGTCCTGCTTATGTTTGATGAAAAAAGCACCGCAGCTGATCGATTGGCAATAAAGCTTGTGAAAATCAATTGTGATTGAATCTGCTAAGTGCAGGTCACGAACGAGACCGCTGTATTGATGGGAAAACAGCAGGGCCCCTCCGTAGGCGGCATCGACATGAAACCACAATTGCTCCTCAGCTGCCAGCTTAGCTACATTTCCTATACAATCTACGCTCCCGAAATCCGTTGTTCCGGCGGTTGCCACGATCATAAAGGGAAGAAGTCCTTGTTGTCTGAGGTGCCTGATTTTTTCTTTGGCATCCTCTACACAAAGCTGCTTTTGATCATTTGTCGCTACTTTGACGACAGCATTGGTTCCCAGCCCAAGCTGAGCCGCCGATTTTTGGACTGTAAAATGGGCGTGCTCTGAACAAAGAATCCGCAGCCTTCCCGCCTCCGCCGGAAGCCCTTCCTCCTGAACTTGAACGGAGAAATGTGTCTGGCATGCTTTGTTTCGGGCAAGCAGCAATCCCATGTAATTAGATTGTGTTCCACCCGTTGTAAAGACACCGTCCGCCTTGTCCGAATAGCCGACATGCTTCGTAAAAAACTGAATGAATTCTGTTTCAACATAAGTAGCAGAAGGGCTTTGATCCCATGAATCCATTGATTGGTTCAATGCATTAATAATCACTTCTGCAGCGAGAGATGGAATTAAAGGCGGGCAATGAAGATGCGCCATGGCAGAAGGATGAGAAACCCATAACGAATTTTTCACAATGACATGTTGAACCTCTTCCATCACCCTATCTGTTTCCTGTCCTGCAGCCGGGATTATGAGCATTTCCCTCACGGCTGATTGAATCTCTTGACGAGAGGCACCTGAAAAAGGTTGATTTGTTCTTGCTGTTTGATCAGCAATTAATCCGACAGCTTTATCCATCAGTGTTTTGTACATATTCTCGCTTTTATCGCTTGGACGAAGAAACCATTCTCCAAAACTCTTTTCCACTTCCGCCACCTCCTACCGCAGACCAAATTGAGCTTCAGCGCTTATGATTGCCTCATAGAAGCGCTGTAGTACTTCATCGATTTGCTCTTTTGAAATAATCAGCGGCGGCAGCAAGCGAATAACCGTGCCAAAACGCCCTCCAACCTCTAAAATTAGGCCTCGGTTCAAACATTCTTGTTGAATTTTTTTGGCAAGTTCAGAGTATGCCGGATAACTTCCTATTTGGTTTGGCTGTTCCGCTGGATTAATAATTTCAACACCAACCATAAGTCCTCTGCCTCTTACATCCCCAATGGAGTCTACCTGCTTTTGCATAGACTTTAATTGGGACGTTAAGTAAGCCCCCATTTCCTGTGCGTGTTCCGGAAGCTGGTGATCGTTCACAAAGCGCAAAGTGGCACGGCCGGCTGCCATGGCCATTTGGTTTCCTCTAAATGTTCCGATATGCGTGCCCGGCTCCCATTGATCAAGACGGCGATCATACACAACAACAGATAGCGGAAGACTTCCCCCTATTGCTTTTGACAGCACAAGAACGTCCGGTTCAATGCCGGCATGCTCGAACGCAAACATTTTTCCTGTTCGTCCGATACCTGTTTGTACTTCATCAATGATCAGCGGAATATCACGTTCTTTTGTAATGCGGCGAAGCTCTTTTAACCACTCGACAGGAGCAGGAATCGATCCTCCCTCGCCCTGTACGACTTCTACAACGATACCCGCGGGCTTCACGATTCCACCTTCTGGATCATCTAGTACATTCTCAATATATTGGGCGCCAATACGGTGTCCATCTTTCCCAATACCGAAAGGGCACCGGTATTCATATGGATACGGAAGAAAATGGGTATCCGGTACAAGTGCGTGAATATTCTTTTTAGGAGCTGTTGTCCCGGTGATGCTGAGTGTACCGTGCGTGGAACCGTGATAGCCTCCTTGAAAAGAAAGAATGGCTCTATTGCCGGTTGCCGTTTTTACTAGCTTCAAAGCTGCCTCTACTGCATCAGCACCCGTTGGACCGCAAAAATGAATTTTTGCTTTTTCAGCAAATGAAGGCGGTAAAGAAGCGAATACCTCATCAATAAATGCCTCTTTTACTGGCGTCGTCAAATCAAGCGTATGCAGAGGGACATAAGACTGCATAAAATCTTTGATGGCTTCCCGAACGACGGTATGGTTATGGCCTAATGCCAGTGTTCCCGCTCCTGCTAAACAATCGATATACTGTTTTCCGTCCATGTCTGTTAGATAAACGCCTTCTGCCCGTTTAATGGCAAGAGGTAATCTTCGTGGATAAGATCTTGCGTTTGATTCCCTTTTTTCCTGCATTGATAACAGAGCTTCATTTCCTGAATAAGTTCCAACAGATGCATTCATCATCCAACACTCCTTTATTTATAATCATGATGGCTGCGTTTAGGTTAAGATTTTGCTGCTCAACCTGACCGGCCGCATGATATCATCACAATTGATAATGATTTTCATTGTCGTCAACAGATTCCATAATAGTTGATAATGATTATCAAAGTCAATTAAAAAATAAAAAATATGAAAATCATCTCAGAAGAAGTAATTTAAAGTTATAAAGTTGAATGATAGTTCTTATGATCTAGAAACGAAAATCAGCGTTATCGTAAAGATTATATTTATTTTGGAAAGTATGTACTTCTGCCCCTTTCCTTTTTGGAAGCAATTTCAAAATGCGTGTGGATAATTTTTACTTAATTACAGGTTACTTGACTTGCGCAATAAGTTGCCTTTTCTGACCTTACGCATTGCTTTACTTTTAGAAATTTGACTTATTTGGCTGCCTATTGTTATCGCCTTTTCTTCCTTCGTTCATTAATAAGACATAGATTTTGAGCAATGCTTTGATACATAAAAATTATGTGATTTTACTGGGTGACTTGTTTATAAAAAAACCGAAAAACACTCGTTTTCAAGTTGTTGAATATACAAAAATGGCAGCTTTCAATCCCTTATTGAAAGCTGCCATTTTTCACGGGTGACAAAATCTTAATATCATAAAAAATATATATAGTTGCTATTTATTTTTAAAAAGAGCAGGTGGATTTATCTCTCTCTTCCTTTTAAACCTAAAAAGCCGGAATGAAAGTTTTACCCCCATTCCGGCTTCTTGTGCAATTTTATTTAAATGAGACTGATGAGACAGCCCTGTTTTAACTTTTAGAAAAGTAGCTATTCGTTTGAACAAAGAACTGGGATTGTTCATAGTGATAAGCGACTTTTGAAAAGTCAAACGGCTGTCCATTCGTTAAATGAAAAATGGTTTCCACATAAAAGGCAGGTGCTTCACTATCCAGGCACAAATGCTTTGCCTCTTCTTGTTTCAGCTTTCCTGCGTAAAGATACACATCCGAAAAGCCGATCTTTACCCCTAACCCTTTCTGGATATACTCAAAAATCGATTTAGAAACGATTTCTTTATTTAAATAGGTAACAACGGATTTATTATAATAAGATTCTTCAAGGCACAGGGTTTGCCCGTTCATATACCGAACCCTTTTTACATAATAAACATCGTCATCGAGCCCAATATTTAAACTATGAGCTGCTTCTTTTGTCGGCTTCTTCACTTCTAGTTCGATTACCTTTAAGGTTATCTGAACACCTTTAAGCTCTTTTTTAAACCCTTGATTCGAAAGAAGGTCCATATATCCTTTTCTTTTCTGCTTTCTAACAAAAATGCCGCTGCCCCTCACTTGAAACACGGCGCCTTTTTTTTCCAATAGATCTAACGCTTTTGTAATCGTACTTTTACTCACATTAAAATGAGCCATTAAAGCTTCTAATACAGGCAGTTTATCGCCCTGCTGAAGGGCATTTTCTTCAATATACTTTTCAATTTCCGCTGCGATTTGCTGGTACTTGATCATAAAAACCCCTTAAACCTAAATGTACAGAAAAACGTGATTTATATTTCAATGTGTTTAATCACTCTAGCTGGGTTTCCTCCAACGACAACATTATCGGGTACATCTTTCGTCACGACTGCACCTGATGCAATCACAACATTGTCCCCTACCGTTACTCCTGGATTTATGACTGCATTTCCTCCAATCCATACATTATGTCCAAACGTAATCGGCTTTGCATATTCTTTACCTGAATTACGTTCAGCTGGATGAAGTGGATGTGTTGCGGTATAGATTTGTACACCAGGCGCAAGCATACAATTGTTCCCAAATCGCACTTCACAAACATCTAAAATGGTGCAGTCAAAGTTGGCAAAAAAGTTTTCTCCTACATATGTGTTATATCCATAATCAAACCGGATATTTGGTTCCATATAGACGTTTTCTCCCGTTGAACCCAATAACTCCTTCAATAACGCAGTTCGTTTTTCTTCTTCCGTTTCTAAAGTTTGATTATATTTGATTATATATTCTAACCCAGCGTCTTGCTTCCTCACGTTCCTTTGATAATACTGGGTCAGCTGGGTTGTACATTTCCCCAGCCAGCATCTTTTCCTTTTCAGTTTTCAATTTATGCCCTACTTTCAAATGTATATTAAAAACCGTAAAGTTAGCTGTTTGTTTAACAAATTAAATTTATCCATATTCTTTTAATAGGAATTTCCTTATCGCTTATTACACAGTCAATTCTAAAAGATTGCCTTCTGGATCTTCTATCACACTTTCATAATAGCCGTCCCCAGTAACACGAGGACCATTAATAAGGCGGTAACCATCTTTTTGTAAGCGAACTGTCATTTGGTTGACGGACTCCCTGCTTCCTAAGGAAATGGCAATATGAGCCCAGCCAATCCTATCACCCTGCTGCGGCTTATCGATGCCTGACGTGCACATAATTTCTAAACGTGCGCCTCCGTCAAACGTCAGAAAATAAGATTCGAATTCCTTATCTTTATTGTGATACTTTGCGTTTGCATTTCCATTAAAGTACGTTACGTAAAACGTCTTCATAGCTTCTAAATCTTTAACCCAGATTGCCACATGCTCGATTCTCATCCCGCTTCGCCCCTAACATAGAGTAGTGTATAGTCCGTCCATAAATGATCATATTCCTGCAGTATGGAATGGACCTTGGTTTGCAAGATATTGACCAATAATCTCTAATACACCACTATCATTATTAGAAGGTGCAATGTATTCTGCGCTATTTTTTACTTCGTCGCTTCCATTTTTCATCGCAAAACTATACTTTACATGCTTTAACATTTCGATATCATTTCCCCCATCATCAAAAGCCATTGTTTCATCATCTTTAATGCCCCATTTTTGTTGTAACAATTGGAGACCATAAGCTTTATGAAAAACTGGAACAATTAAATCTATACTCCCATGGCCACTAGACACAGGTGTGATGACCGATCCAATTTTCCTATGAAGTAAATCCCTTAATTGAAACGTTTCCTCCTCTGGACAAGATAACGCAAACTTTAAAATTTGATCATCAACCTGCTCGAAACTTGCTACCCTCTTTAACCGGTGATAATACTTCTTCATTGCTCCAAAAAAATGATCAGATACACTTTCCAGAACATAGGCACTTTCTTTTCCACATAACACAACTGAAAGTTTTTTATGTGTTACCAGCTCTTCCAGAATAAGTTTTACATCCTTTTTAGGAATATCGACAGAAAATACTTCCTGTCCCTGGTCTACAACAAGTGCTCCATTTTCAGCAACATAACTTATTTCCTCTTGTATCTCGCCAAAAAATGATTTTAGCTGATAATATTGATTTCCACTTGCAACAAAAAATCGAGTTCCCTGCTTCTTCATTTTTAAATATTGGTTGGAAAATCTCTCATAATCCTATTTCATTTGGTCATTCAGAAAAGTTCCATCCATATCTACGGCAATGAGTTTTATCATCAAATCCGTTCCCCCTTATCCAGCCTTCCTAAGTAACAGCTGGAAGGATCACTAGGTTCAGGTAACCCTTCATTCTCATCCATTGCTGTATACAATTCTCCCGCTACCATTTTCTCTTTTTCCGTTTTCATATTAAACAGCTCCCGATCTTTTTTAAGGAAAAACAAGCAACTTTGTGATTTTTACATCCTGCATAATTAAAGTACTTTTGAACTTGATTCGTGCCTTGTTAAAAGATCATTCTTCTTCAATAAATGATTTAATTTTTCTGAACTCAGGAACATGGCTGCCACAAAAACCACAATACAAAGCGGGAAGATTCCTATTGTGGAATGCGATGCAATAAAACCGAGAAGAGGCGGCATGAATGTACTGCCTGTATAGGCGACAGCCATTTGATAGCCCATAATGGTCTGGGAATGCTTTTTCCCAAAACGTATCGGTGTTTCATGCAGCATACATGGAAAGATCGGTGCTAATCCTAATCCAACCGTGATAAAACCTACAAGCGAGAAAGTGGACGGCAGTGGCAGGAACAGAAGTGCAGCACCCGCCAACGCTATAATCTGCCCAATCCGAATGAGGGTATGGTTACTCATTTTAAAGGTAATAAAGCCTGTAATAAATCGGCCGATTGTGATTCCAGCGTAATAGAGGGAAACCCATTGGGCAGCCACCGCTGCGGGCAGATCTTTGACATTTACCAGAAAGCTGCTTCCCCAAAGACCCATTGTTGCCTCAACCCCGCAATAAAACAAGAAAGACATCAGAGCCAATTTAACGCCTTTGATTTGCAAAGGTTTTACATGTTGAGCATCTTCGTTATCAAATGCATCTTTCGAATTCTCCGGCTCTTCATTTGAAGCGGTATTGCTGTTTTCTGTTCCTCTGTTCCATAGGGGCAAAGTGAAGAAGAGGATGACAACTAACGCAAACTGAATACCAGCAATCGCAAGATACCCACTTCTCCAGGAATGTTGTCCTGAAATAAACTGAGCCATAATGATAGGACCTAAAGTAGCCCCGACTCCCCAAAAACAATGCAGCCAGCTCATGTGGTGTGCTTTATAGTGTGCTGCAACATAATTGTTTAGCCCCGAATCAACCGCTCCCGCGCCCAGTCCAAGCGGTATGGCACATATCACTAACCAAACGAGCGATGGAGCAAAATGAAATCCCAGCAACGCACCTGCAGTCATGAAGCAGCTGACAGAGGTGACATTGCCAGTCCCAAACCGTTCGAGTACCTTTCCGCTAACCAAACTGGAGATAATTGTACTGCCTGCAATCATCATAAAAAGAAATCCAGCAGTCTCAAGCTGCGCTCCATAGTCTGATTGCATCACTGGCCATGCTGCTCCCAGTAATGAATCAGGTAAACCTAAGCTGATAAAAGCCAAATAAATAATGACTAAAAGGAAGATTGCCATATTTAAACCTCACCATTCATTATTTTGTGGTCAGTTGTGCTTTCAATTTGTTTTACTTGCTTATTCTATTCATCACGAGATAGGTCCCAATATTTAGTAACCCTTATGAATAATTTTGTTTCTAATGATTCATTGCAGGGTCGGGATGTATGTATATCTCTTTGCTCTTCTCCCACTCTGGGATTTCTAAACCGACTAAAATTATTTCCTCGTTCTTCTCCAGCTGTGCCAGGAACTTGCTTATTGCAGTGAATCTCATCCCTAACGCTTGGCTGAGTTTAACCTTTCTGGCATTTCTTAGTTGTAAGAGAGCTATACGAATACCTCAAAACACCTTCTTCATCGATTTTGGAGCAGCAAATAATAATTCATCCACCCAAACTTATTAAACTTATTTAATAAGGGGCTATAGATATACTTTGAAAACTTATTAAATA
>NZ_JAKGCR010000026.1 GCF_022668875.1 Domibacillus sp. PGB-M46
GCCAGCGTTCGTCCTGAGCCAGGATCAAACTCTCCAAAAAAGTTTGACTTGCTCATTTGTTTCTATTAAAACACGGGGTGTTTTTAATAGAAGATAAAAATTTAAAACGTTGACGTTTATTTTGTTCAGTTTTCAAAGATCAATTTCCTTTTCGGTCGTTTCCGACAGCTGAATAATCATATCAGTCAGGATGTTTTAAGTCAAGAACTTTTTATCAAAAGTATTATTTTAATAAATGGTTATTAAAACTTATAATCACTTTACGTTTGCCACGTTTCATCGTGACAGGTAAATAATATAACAGATTTATAAGTAATGAGTCAACAATAATTTTTCGCAATCAATTATATAGAAATAATTAATATCAGTGAATGATTTTTGCCGTATACTCATGCTGTCTTAGAGACAGCATAAAATATAACGTATTGTTATCCCGTCGTCAATCCTTTTTTATTCATCTTTTATTACCACTGTTGGATTTTCAACCCTAACTTTTTCTTTTTTCAACCATAGTGCTAAATATACGGATAAAACAGATAATCATTAACATACTGAAAACACAGTGAAAAAGCTTGTGCTTTTAAAAGCACAAGCTTTTTCACCAGCAGTTTCCCTTTGCGAAGATGGGCAAAAAGTAATTTTCCGTCCGGATATGGTTTTGTGTATGCCCAAAGCGAAACATGAAAATAGGGTCATAAAGATAGCTGCAAATTAATTGTAGACTTTCCTAATATCACTTAACTTTTTATTACCTTTTCACCAATAACATCAAAGACAAGCAGTTGATTGGGTGTTTTAAAATCCTTCGTCAGATGGCTGTAAGCTGAATGTCTCCGTTTGTCCGCCCCATTTGATCATCACTTTCACATCCTGATCCTCTTGAGTTATCATACAGCCGTCACACCAACTTCCTGTTTTGATTAAAACCCCATCTTCATTTAGTTCGTCTGTTCCTTTTGAGCTTCCAGAATTCGTTTCAATAGAATAGCTGATTTCCGCTGGCGGTGCACCTTTTCCTGTATATTGGATTTTGTACTCCGTGGATTCACTTTTTTTACTCTGGGGAGTTACTTGGTAATTCACATACCAATTTGTACTTTCCCCTGCAAAATTATAGCGCGATTTCCATCCGCTTTGACAGCCGCTTAACAACAAACTTGCCATAAAAAGAAAATAACAAAGATGTTTTTTCTTCATATTGCTCGCTCCTTGTATTCTAACTGCTCTTTCTTTGTACAATATAGAGCACCTTATTAGACAGATGACCCGGCTAGTTCAGCTTTCGAGTTACTGTTAAGATTATTTTAGCACAACGTACTATAAAAGTAATTTTTTTCTATACGGTTAAGTCACTTAACGCTCCCTCTCCCCACTGTCCCCTTGTATACAAAAAAGTCCGGGGAATCTACTGATTCCTCGGACTCCCCATACATCGCGCATTTGGTATTAAAGGTTATTTAGCAGAAAGTTCACTTTCTGTTACCCATTTATGATTGGTTACTTTTTCTCCGCCGTTAGTCGGCGTGTAATCAACCATATACACTGTGGTCTGCTCATCTGATTCAATTGCAGCTTTAGCACCTTTCATGCCTTCTAGGTGATCCGTATCTAAAGTAACTTCTGTGCCAGGCTCTATTGGTTGTTCACCAGCACCCTTGACCTCTTCGTGAATAATCCACTTGTGATTCGCAACCCGTTCACTACCGGTCGTCGGAGTGTAGGACATTGCATACACTGTTGTGTCGTAAGCACCAGAAATGGTTGCCTCAGCACCTTTCATACCCTCCATATGACCATCTTGAATAATAGCCTGGCTTCCTATTTTAAAAGCCGGATTTTCTGCTTCTTTTAACCCTTCAGGAACTTCGGCTGAGCCAGAATGATTCGTTTCTTCTTCTACCGCGTCGCTCCCGCATCCACTTAAACCGATGATTGCTGCAATACCAAGCATATAGATTATCTTTTTCATTTTTCCGCCTCTTGGTTGTTAATATGAACAGGCTTATCCGCAACTGTTTATGTATTAAAGCATTTTATCATTGCAGCGGCCAAGGTTTCTCCTTTCCTTATTCATCCTGCCTGTCTGAGAACCGTTTAAAAACAAGAAAAAAGGGCTATCTTGCATTTGTTCTTTTTTAAAATTGAATGGCGCCTGCAGAAAGCTAACAATTAAACCTTTTTGTATAAGCTGTTCATCAATGATCCATAATGGTACTGTTCGTCCCAAACCTAACTCCTATAGCTTGAAACCCTTTCTGCAGCCGGGTTCCCACCTGGCTTTTTTTGTATATGCTCCTTTCGGCGGCTTTCATTTCAAGCTCACTTTATTATTGACAGGTACCTTGGACAAAGGAAGGTGTTTAAGGCTTCCTTAGTGGGGTGCCTATACAACTAAACCCTCTAAAAACCAAAACAGCTGTTTTGGTTTTTTTATTGTAAGGAACAGGTTTGCCTTCCTGTTATCAGGGTATGATTAGTAAAGTACCACCCCCACCTAAAGCTTACTCATCTTTTTTCCGGAGAGCGTTTGGTTCTTCGGTTCTTTTTTGTTTGTTTTTCTTTAAAGGGGACATTTTCCTTCTCAACATTTTCTCTACTCTTTTTCATGTCCATTGTTCGCTTTGTTAACCACCTTGGGCAAATCCTGACAAAAAAAGCTGATTTAGAAGTCCATCGTTCGGTAGCGTTGAATTTCACAGCTATTACAATAATGGAGCAACGGGTAAAACTTTTAGATCCTTCCACAATTACTGTAACAAGAGTTTCTTTAAACGGAAATGCAGGTGCTGATTCAATCGAAGAGAAGATGTGCTAAACGCGAATTTGGCAATACATCGATGGGAAACTCAAAATTATCTCGGGCCATTGCAGTTCCGTTAAATAATTTTGAAAAGGTGAGCAAATTTAAGACCCATATTAACAAAAGAACTCCCTGTAAAAGAGTTCCGCTATTATCGGCTGAAGGAAGAGCTGCAAACCTTTTGCAGAGAAAATGGAATGAATACTTCTGGATCGAAACAGGAAATCACCAGTAAAATTGCTGTTTTTCTTGAAACAGGAGATATCAAAAGGCCATTAAGAAAAACAAAACCGCCTGCTCCTGAAGCTCTGCAAAAAGAGTTGAGCCTGGAAACGGTGATTACTGAACATCACCGCTACAGTCAAGCAGTGAGAGCTTTTTATAAAGCTGTTTTCCCAAACTTTCATTTTTCTACATACATACAAAACTGCTTTAAAAAGAATAGCGGTAAAACGTATAGGGGTGTTGCCAACGCCTGGCATGAGGAGCATCAGCGTTTCAAGAATCCTGCATATAAAACCGACATTGCTCCCCAATTTGAATATAATCAATTTATTCGGGACTCTTTGCGGGCCCATATATATTTCTGTATGAATTCTCCTCAACGTGTACATAATAGGTGTAGTGAGGAAATCCCCATTTTCTCATGCAATATCCCAGTCAACATGCGCAGTCAGAGCCCCCTCTGGCTGTTTTTTATTACGTCTTGTTGTTCGGCAAGCATAGTAAAGTGGTGGTGATAAAAAATGGATTTCCCAACCATACACACGAATTTCTGGGACGCAGTCACTGCCGTTCCTTTAGTTATGATCTTAACTCAGATCATTAAATTGAAATTTAAACCGCCTAAGGCGTTCGTTCCTACTGTAGCACTAGTGATTGGGCTTCTTATTGCTGTCTTCATCAGTCATCCATACCATTTATCTTCTGGTTTATTTATGGGCTGGTTTTATGGATATGCGGCGGCTGGCTTATATGCCTCCTTAAAAGCAAACGTCATTTCTTTTTTTAAAAATTTCATGGTAAGAAACACGAGTGAATAGCTCATATAATCCGCACAAAGAACTCACCCTAACTACCCATCTCTTGCTTTGATGTTTTTAAAACACGCTTGTCCCTTTACGCAGCCATGCATTCGGACAGGCTGCTTTTTTATCCTCTGGCTTTTGGACTTTTAAACGGAATTGCTTCTTTAAATAAACACTCCCTCGCGTCTCTTTGGAGTTATCACCTCTCTGATATTGCCTATCTTCTTTGCGGAGCACTGTGAATATGCGTCGTTCTCGTGAGTACGTTATACTACAAACCAAATAACAGACCCACATACCGAATAATGGATGGCAGCAGCACGACCCACCAGCTCCAGTCGATTACGCCCAACAATTTCAAAACAACGAAAATCATCGTTAGTATATTTAAAATCCCCATCACGCCCTCCTTGTTTTTAAAAAGGAAACTATTTTCCCTATTAAGCATGCCACGAGCTGTACCTGCCCTTTCGTATTCATTCAACGGTTATATTCTGTATAAGCAGGAGAAATCTTACTCCTGCTTTTCCAAAAAGACGGCGCCAATCATTAGTCTGTAATAATGTGTTTTAAAGAAATCATCCTTTTTCTTAACTGTATATTCGTATATTTGTAGACAGCAAGGTCACATCATACTGCCTACCTTGATCTATGACTGCTTTAATCACCACGTATTATGATGTTTCATATCAATTTACAGGAGGTCATTAGAAATGTTTTTCGCCAACACTCAACCTCCCCCTTATTATGCGGTGAACTTCACTTCCCAAAGAATGGATAAGGAATCGGACAGCTACTATAAGGCGCCTGATCTAATGGTCGAACTTGCTTCTAAACAGCCGGGCTTTTTAGGCGTGAAAAGTGCGAGAGAACAAAACGGATTAGGGATCACCGTCTCCTACCGGGGTTCATTAGACACTATTGCACAATGGAAAGAAAATTTATCGCAGCAGAGAGCACAAGAAAAAGGCAAAAAAGACTGGTACTCATCCTGCATAACCCATATTTGCAAACTGGAAAGAGACTATGCAAATGAAGGCGCCTGATCAACTTTGTGTTTGGCAAGAAAGAAAAAAGCTTCTCCTATGAGGGAGAAGTTTTTTTGATCGGCATCATTTTATTTTTCGCTTCTTTTAAACTAACGGCGGATACCGGAATGTTTTCCGGCACATACACTGAAGATAAAAAGGAATTTTATGCTTATGACAAATGGAGCTCAGCTATCCAGTGAACAGTTAAATACGATTCGATTTGCGCATAAGAATTTCTTAAAGCATGCCGCTCTTGAACTGCACTACGAGCGATTAAAACTGGCCAACGCGAGTGATCACCAAAAGTATTATCAATACGCTGAATTGCAATATTTTCATAAGTCTAGGGCTCTTCATTCTAAAAGCCAATTTTCAGCTGCTTCTTTTATGTAGAAAGTTACATAAAAGCACAAAAAAGCCAGGATATCCTCTTATCCTGGCTTCTTTCCTTTTGATTCGTCTATTATTTATTAATCACAATCGATAATTTATAATTCGCATGCTTGTTTAAATCTACTAAAAATTGATCTAATGTTTCATTGGATGAAAATCTGCACTCAAGAAGATAACAGCCATCGCCACTAATTTTATAATTGTTTATTACATAGTTATCTTGTGTATTTACAAATGAAAGATAAGGACCGTGATTCGGACTGTTTGTGTAAATCGTAATCAAAGCATGTATAAAACAACCTATTTTAACTTGATTGACTTTAATGGTATACCCTTCGATTACTCCGTTATCCTCTAATTTTGCCACTCTAGAAGCGGCTGCTTGTCCTGTCAAATGGACCTTTTCACCCAATTCTTTCATGGTAATGCGGCTGTTTCGAGATAACTCTTCTAATATTCGCATATCTGTATGGTCCAGCATTCAATCAATCCTTTTCATAGGGTATGAAGTATTTTATGTAAATGAATTCTTCTCAATGAATGGGTAATAAATATTAAAATGGATCTTATCCACTGAGGCGATTAAGCAATTCCTTCTTTTCTATTTTTGTCGGGAGAACATAAACCGATAATGGCTGAATGAAAACCCGGCACAATTACTTTTTTAATAGTAAAAATCAGACCGGCTTTCGATTCTTAAACACCACTTTTTAAATGACCCTCTATATTCTCCCCGGCGAGGATATAGTTTCGCTCATTTTAAAACATAATACGTTTTGCTTTCAAAATTCAAGTCAAACGGCTAAAAGACTTGATTTTATCCATGTAAATGTGAATTGGTCACAGTATAAACTATACGTAGATCAAAGAAAAGGAGTAATACACATGAATATACAACAAATTCGAAACGCAACAATCGTTGTCCAATATGCAGGAAAGAAGTTTTTAATTGACCCATTTTTGGCGGAGAAAGGTACGTACCCGCCCTTCCCAAATTCGGTAAGACAAGATCAAAACAATCCTTTAGTCAGCCTGCCCACATCCATTGAAGAAATCATTAACGTAGATGCAGTTATTGTTACTCACCTGCACCTAGACCACTTTGATGATGCTGCCAAAGAAGCACTGCCAAAAGAGATCAAAATGTTTGTACAGAATGAAGAAGATGCTGGAGAGGTGAAAAAAGCCGGCTTCCAAAATGTCGAGGTACTGCAGGAAGATACCGCCTTTGAAGGAATCCGGTTAATCAAAACAAAAGGCGAACACGGAAGAGGAGAAATCTTGAAGCTCGCTGGCCTTGTGTGCGGTATTGTTTTCAAGCACCAAGACGAAAAAACATTGTATGTAGCTGGGGATACGGTATGGTATGAAGCAATCCAAGATGTGATTGATACCCATAAGCCAGAAATCATCGTAGTAAATGGTGGAGACAACCAGTTCCTAGAAGGCGGTTCTCTTGTAATGGGGAGAGACGATATCTATGAAGTGCATAAAGCTGCCCCTCACGCTAAAATTATTTCTGTCCATATGGAAGCTGTTAACCATTGGACATTATCCAGAGAAAAATTAAAAAGCTTCGCCGAGGAAAAAGGATTCTCTACGAGCCTTTCAGTGCCAGAAGACGGCGAGTCTTACACATTTTAAACTGAAAGACGTTCAGACATTGTTGTCTTCATTTTATTTCGTCTAATTTTTAAGCATTCATTTGCTCTTCCGAAATATAAGAAGCTCATGATTATCAATGATATAATCACGAGCTTCTTATTTATTTAATTATTGGTCAACAGCTGACCAAACTGCTGATAAAACGGTGACCTTCTAAAGGAGCATGCACAAAAGACAGTTTAAAAAGCTGAAATTTATTTTGTTAGGAAGTGCAGTTTATGATAAGGGAAACAGAAGACACCAGAGGGGCAAAACAGCAGCCTTCCTGGCTGCAAGGTTATATTGATTCACCTGAAAAACAAAAACAACTTTATAAAAAAACATTAAGAGTGGTAATCCTTGCACAAATCTTTGGAGGCGCAGGACTTGCTGCCGGTATAACAGTAGGCGCCCTTCTCGCACAAGATATGCTGGGGACGGAAAGTGGTGCAGGGATTCCCGTTGCCTTACTTACTTTAGGATCTGCAGGGGCTGCCCTGCTTGTAGGCAGGCTTTCACAGCGTTTTGGGCGCGGAACAGGACTTGCAGCCGGTTTTCTTGCTGGCGGACTGGGTGCGATAGGTGTTATCATCGCTGCCTTAATCAGCAGTATTGTACTTTTATTCGCTTCCTTGCTTATTTATGGGGCTGGTACCGCCGCAAATCTGCAGGCACGATATGCCGGCACAGATCTGGCGACACCTAAACAGCGGGCAACGGCTGTGAGCGTGGCTATGGTTTCGACTACTTTTGGTGCAGTAGCGGGCCCTAACCTGGTCGGTGTAATGGGGGAATTTGCAGGTTCTATCGGTATTCCAGCTTTGGCTGGTCCCTTCATCTTGGCGGCTGCTGCTTTCATCCTTGCCGGACTGGTTCTCTTACTTTTTCTTCGGCCAGATCCTCTAGTTGTATCTACAGCCATAGCAAATGCCCAGGGGAAAGACGGGACAGTGCAGGAATCACGTAAGGAAAGTTCTGTAATAAACAAAAGAGGAATTGTCGTAGGCGCTGCTGTTATGGTTTTGACTCAATTTGTTATGACGGCCATTATGACCATGACACCCGTTCATATGGAACACCACGGCCACAGTTTGAGTGAAGTGGGGCTGGTCATAGGTTTTCATATAGGCGCTATGTACTTTCCCTCGCCTTTGACAGGCTTGCTGGTAGATAAAGTGGGTCGTACGGCAATGGCTGTTGCTTCAGGTGCTACACTTCTAGCCTCCGGTATACTGGCAGCTTTTGCACCGGGAGACTCAACGGCACTGCTTATCTGCGCGCTGATACTGCTTGGTGTTGGCTGGAACTTTGGCTTAATAAGCGGCACAGCTCTTATTATAGATGCAGCACACCCATCTGTTCGGGCAAAAACACAGGGATCGGTTGATGTCCTGCTTGCATTATCGGGTGCATCAGGCGGTGTGTTATCGGGCGTGGTAGCCGCTCATTATAGTTATGCGGCACTATCTCTTTCTGGAGCAATTCTGTCACTATTGCTTATTCCTGTAGTTGTTTGGTCTCGAAAGACTCAAAGCAAAGATTTGATATAAATCTCTCTATTTGATCTCTTTTAATGAGTTAGTCCGGCATCAATGCAGCGTTTTATCTGACAAGGGGCGGTTAGGTTCCAGTGAATAAAGGCAATTTTCAGCAAGTAACTAAATGCTACTTTTTCCTGTTTCCCCGTCTCTTGTTTAATCACAGGAAACAATGTTTAATTCATTTCAACGAGCTAGATTCTCACACGTCCCTGGTTGTCCTAACGCTGGGCAGCATCGTCATCTCTTCTTTGATCAATATACAAAGAACCATCCTGCTGCACCTCTGCATAGAAAACGCCTGAAAGAGATTGAATATTCATTTTCTGTAATTGCTGGTCCAGCCATTGCTGATCCAATTTTAACTTTTCGAGGTTCCGGCTATTCACTACTCCATCTGTTATGATGGCTGCAGGCATTGGAAAAGCATACTGAGCTTCCGGTATATTGAGATCTTTTTTAGTGGCTGGCTGTTTTGTTTCTTTCTTCATTACAGAAAGGCTCCCATCTGTTTCAAAAATCGCATAGTCCACATCCGATACGGCAAAAACATCCTTTTTCCGTAATAAAGAACTTAATGTTTCCATATCTACCCGGACTTTGCGCAGGGCACTTTCCATGATTTTTCCGTTCTTGATCAAAATAACCGGCTGCCCCGTCATGATCTTGCGAATCTTTTTAGACTTGATATCCAAATATCCAAGCAAAACCGTAAACGCACTCCAGCTCGCCAAAGCGATCAGTCCATCAACCACCCTAATTGCAGGATCTGTTGCCAGAGAAGCACCGAGCGTTCCAAGAACAATGGCTGAAATAAAGTTCACGAAGGTCATTTGGGCAATCTCTTTTCTTCCCATAATTCTTGTTAATACTAGTAAAACGATAAAGGATAACGTAAGCCTCAGCAGTAATTCTGGAATTGGCATAGTTAAGGATACTCCTTTCTCTAAAAAAGCTTCTTATTGGATCGTATCTGTTTGGATTCATAAGTATAATACGGGAGCTTAAGATGTACTTTTTGGATTGGCCAGCTTGATACAAGCTAGAGATTCTTTTCTTGAGGCTGGCTTCTTTTCTCTTTTGCCAATTTCTGTTTCTTGTTATCATCGCCATACTTTTTGATATATAAACGAAAGCCGAAGTGTATACAGTCAGCTATCGCAAGCAGTATCATCTTCTTTATCACGAAGAAGCGATGATAAAAAAAGCCGGGCTGAAGATTTTACTCTTCAGCCCGGCTTCTGTTGCCTGTTCTTCTTGTATGCCTGTCTACATTAAATTACACATATACATGCAGCTAACTACGTTCGCAATTTATGGAATAAACTGTTGATCAGCAACTTTTCATGGAAAATGACTGTACTGCCTTCATAGATGCCGCAATGTTCCTAGATGTTTTTTCCATATAGTGTGCTGCATGTTCAAATGCATCAGGAAGCGTGATTACCCCTGGGACAATGCTGAACAGGGCGTCAATTCCGTGCTCAAACACCACGTCGCTGTCTGGAGACACAGATCCCGCAATGCCAATGACAGGCACACCATATTTTTTCGCCGCTCTGGCCACACCGATCGGCGTTTTCCCGTAAATCGTCTGGCTGTCGATCCGTCCTTCACCAGTAATTACAAGATCAGCATCTTTAACTGCTTCTTCAAAATTCATCGCTTCTAGCACAATGTCAATTCCTCTTTTCAAGTCCGCGTTTAAGAAAGCGAGCAGGCCTGCTCCGAGACCGCCTGCTGCACCGGCGCCTTTTATATCACGGAATGACGTGCCAAGCGCTTCTTCTGCCACATCCGCAAAATGGGACAAGTTTTGATCAAGCAAGTGGACCATCTCTGCTGTCGCTCCTTTTTGCGGGCCAAAAATGGCAGAAGCCCCTCTTGGTCCTGTTAATGGGTTATCCACGTCGCAGGCCACTTCAATGTGAACCTCTTTTAATCTGGCATCCAGTTTGCTCAAGTCAATTGTTACAATCTGCGAAAGCGAACCGCCTCCAGGGCCGATATCCTTTCCTTCTTCATTCAGAAATTTTCCGCCGAGGGCCTGCACCATTCCCGCTCCCCCATCGTTTGTGGCGCTTCCGCCAATCCCTATGATGATATGCTTTACGCCTAAATCAAGGGCAGCTAATATTAATTCACCTGTTCCTCTTGTAGAAGTAACGAGCGGATTTCTGTCTTCAACAGGGACAAGATGCAAACCCGAGGCAGCAGCCATTTCGATAACAGCTGTTTCCCCGTCTCCCATTAATCCAAAAAATGCATTTACTGGCTTTCCAAGCGGTCCTGTTACCAGCCGCTCCTCAATCGTGCCATTTGTGGCATCGACTAGTGACTGAACAGTGCCCTCGCCGCCATCTGCCATTGGCTTTTTCTCATACACGGCATTTGGAAAAACAGATTTGAAGCCCTTCTCAATTGCATTGGCAGCTTCCAAAGCTGATACACTTTCTTTAAAAGAATCGGGGGCGATTACAATTTTCATTTTTCTCCATCTCCCTTTTTAAGTGAGAATCTTGTAAAAGGCTGGGTAAAATGACTGCAAAGCCAGCCTGCCTTAAGCTTCTTTCCCGCTTATTTAGTCTTATTTTATGAACAAGCACGTTTATCCAAAAAGCTTAAAGACTCCAAATACAAGAGTAGAAATAACAGCAAGCGTTAGTCCAACCAATGACTCATACGGCATTAATTTCAAGCGCTCTTTAATGTCCATATTCACACTGCCGGCTGTAGCATGGAAAAAGCTTCCGTGCGGCAGGTGGTCAAGGACTGTAGCTCCCGCATGAATCATCGCCGCGCCCGCCAATGCTGAAACACCTAACCCTAAAATCGTGCTGCTGAAAACAGTGCTTGCTACTGCTGTTCCCGCTGTGGTAGAAGCTGTGGCAGCTGACATAAAAATACCGGAGACTGGTGCTAATAAATAAGCGGGCAGACCGGATGAGCCCAGTGCATTGATGACTACATCTTTCAGTGCAGAATTGGCAATGATGCCGGCTAATGTGCCCGTGCCGAGCAGCATAATGGCTACGCCGGACATTTTGTTCAAGCCGGAAATGGCATAATCATTGATTTTCTTCGTCTTTTTCATCGCGATGGCACCAATGATTCCTCCCACTGGAAGAGCCACCATAGGATCGATGTTAATATTAAATAACGGCCGCAAAGCAAGCAAAACAATCGTAACGAGCGGCGCAATCAAGGCGGTCAGGAATAAAGGATGCTGCGTTTGATCGGTTGCTTCAATATCCTGTCCTACTACGGCTGAGCCTTTCTGAATCAGTTTTTTCGCAAAGAAATACGTAACAGCGAGCCCGAAGACGGCCGGGATGATTCCAGCAGCCATAATAGAGGTAAGCGGTACGCCGAATGCATCAGAAGCTGCGATCGCGTTAGGGTTCGGCGACATAATATTTCCGGCTTTACCGCCGCCGATCATCGCCAGCAAAATAGCTGACTTTGAAAATTTGGCACGTTTGGCAATGGCCAGCGCAATAGGAGATACGGTAATAACAGCTACATCAATAAAAACTCCAACCGCTGTTAGAATCATTGTGGCAATGGATAGTGCCAGCAGCGCCCGTGCTTCCCCAAGTTTTTTCACAATGGTTTCTGCAATGGATGAAGCAGCCCCAGATTCAATCAGGACACCGGCCAGAATACCGGCAGCCATAATTCTCAGTACTGCTGGAATGATGTCTTTCGCACCCTGCATCATTAAAGCAACAGTATTGGTAATGTCTACACCGCCAATCAACCCGCCGATTAAAGCTCCGGCCACCATCCCATACGCAGGCGGCACTTTTTTTAAGATTAAGATAATGGCAATAGCCAGGGCACTCAGGGCACCTAAAGCGCTTACAGTAACATCCATGTTGTTTCCTCCCATGATGATTGTTTTGTTATGTCCTGATTGTAAGCGTTTGCTAACGTAATTACATTGTGAAAGACAATAAAATGTTTTTCAAAAAAACGCTTACTTATTGTGCGTATGCACAATTAGCGGATGTCGTGCAGCAGCTTTGCCATGTATAATTCCATTAAGTCTTTTACATTCCGCGGATCTTTGTTTGTTAAATCCGTAATTTTATCCAGACGGTACCTTAGCGTGTTTCGATGGATAAACAGGCTCTCGGCAATTTTGTTTAATTCTCCGCCCTCTTTTATGTAAGCTTCTAATGTATGAACCAGTTCCCCCTTCTGCCCTTGATCCAACAGTACATCGTAGAAGGAAAAGGAGTTGTGGCCCTGTTCTTCCTGAGCCAGTTTTGCCAGCATGATTTCTAACCGGTAATCTTCGTAACAGTGGAAGTTTGCTTCGGGCTGAAGCTTACTTCCTGCCAGAATGGCTCCTTTAGCCTGCTGAAATGAGGTTTTTAATGCTTTTATCGTTTTGGCAGTACTGCCGCTTCCAATCCAAACTTTTGGGCCTGAGGCTTTCTGGAACCTTTTTAACAACGGCGTTAACTCTCTATTGGTTTCTTGTCCATCGTCTTTTTTAAGCACAACGATCTCGTTATTAAAGGTCACGCCTATTAAGTCCGCTTTACCGATTTCATATTGGATTGACCTCACAAATGCTTGGATGGAGGCTTCTGTATAGCCCGGCTGCTGCAAAACGATAGCTCTTCTTGGCTGATCTAAATCAATCCCGAGAATGCCGGCACGTTCTTTTATCCATTCTTCATTCAAACCTTCTTCTGCTATAATCTGATTCACAATTTCACTCTGCAGCCTTTGCTTCCACTGCACTCTCTCAAGTAAAAAAGACTGTTCCAATACAAGTTCGGCTGCCATTTTTACAAGCTGTGCATAATTTCGAATTTGATCGGGCTCTCCGGTAATGCCTATAACTCCAACAATCTGGTTGTTAAAGCGGATAGGCAAATTGATGCCAGGTTTTGATCCTTTCATTCCCGCTGCCTTGGTTTTGTCTATTTCCACACTTTCTCCGTGTTGAAGGACGAGAAGAGCACCATCGTGGAGCTGGTTAATTCTTTCACTGTCTCCTGACCCTAAAATAACTCCTTCATGATTCATCACATTAATATTTTTATTTAAAATTTTCATCGTCCGCTCAACGATTTCCTGAGCAAGTTCAGATGTTAAAAATGGCATGCTGTTTTTCCGCCTCTCTTACGCCGTTTCTTCTTAATTTATCATAGTAAAAATGCACAATAAATAAAGAGGCTGGATTACAACAGAGCCGTTTTTCGTTTTTACATCATTTTAGCGCCTGCTTTTGTAATTTCTCGCAGCCAAGTCAACATAAAAAATCATCAAACCTTGGTGGTTTAAGGTTTAACGCTTTTTTCGAAAAGAAGATTGTATCTTGCCACTTACGAAATCGAAAAAAATGTATGTACGAAACAGCTTTAAAGACAAGCAGTCTTATTATTTTTCACAAACAATAACAAACGTGTTTTCGTTACTTTTTAACTGGTGCCGTTTCCACTTTGCTTCAGTAATTCTTGCGTTTTTGTTTAATTTCCCCTCCATACCCTAAAGAATAATCAAACAACCTTTTTTAATTCTTTTTACTTTCAAAATATAATAACTGATTCTTTTGAATCAATCTTTTGCAAAACAGTTTTATAGAGAAACAGGCGGGTAACATACATACTGTACACCACAAAAAATTTGCATTTACCGAGGAGGAATTTTTAATGGCTAACAACAATGATAAAATGAGTCGTGAAGAAGCAGGACGCAAAGGCGGAGAAGCTACTGCAAAAAACCATGATAAAGAATTCTACCAGGAAATCGGCAAAAAAGGTGGAGAAGCCACTGCTGAAAATCATGATAAAGAATTTTATCAGGAGATCGGTGAAAAAGGCGGAGAAGCTCGCGGTAAGCAGCGCAGTGATGATTAATTAATTGGATTAGCATGAACATATGAAGGCGGAATAAGAACCGTCGCTGATCATTTAAAAAGGGAGTGCTTTGGCATTCCCTTTTCACTTTTTCATTTAGCATATTTACAAAAACTTATTTAGGTATAAGCAGCCCTTCTATTCTCCATAATAATTGAGAAAGATAAGTCATTATTGAAAATCTGTGTTTTTATTTTCAAAACCATATTTATCAGCCGTCGCAGCAACCTTCAGCTGTATTTCCTTTGATAACATTTGTCTCATCATTTTGTGTCTGCGCTCACGGCCCCACTTTTCTTAAACATGTTGACTAAAAGGAAAAGGAATTTAATTCATGCATTTCCCTTGACAAGAAAACAAGTCCTATATAATAATTAATGTCGAATTAGAATTATTATAGTTACTTGCAGCAGTCACGGTTTTGATTGCGCAGGCTGGCTATAATACCTACAACCAACTACATAGGAGGAATTTTATTATGTCCCTAATCGGAAAAGAAGTACTGCCATTCTCAGCAAAAGCATTCCACAACGGTGAGTTCATCGATGTTTCAGAACAAAACTTTAAAGGTCAATGGAGTGTTGTTTGCTTCTACCCTGCAGATTTCACATTCGTATGCCCTACTGAGTTAGAAGATCTTCAAAACGAATATGCAACACTTAAAGATCTTGGCGTGGAAGTATACTCTGTTTCGACTGATACACACTTCACACACAAAGCATGGCACGACCATTCAGAAGCGATTGGCAAAATCGAATACATTATGATCGGTGACCCTTCACAAAAAATCTCTCGTAACTTCGACGTACTAAACGAAGAAGAAGGTCTTGCTGACCGCGGTACGTTCATCATCGATCCAGATGGCGTTATCCAAACTGTTGAAATCAACGCAGGCGGTATCGGCCGTGATGCAAGCACAATCGTAAACAAAATCAAAGCAGCACAATACGTTCGCAACAATCCAGGTGAAGTTTGCCCGGCTAAATGGCAGGAAGGTGCTGCAACACTTAAGCCAAGCCTTGACCTTGTAGGCAAAATTTAAGGAGTTTAACTAATGATACTAGATGCAGATATCAAAGCACAATTAGCCCAATATCTTGAAATGATGGAGGGCGATGTGCTTCTAAAAGTGAGCGCAGGATCCGATGAAGTATCAAAGGATATGCTGGCACTCGTGGATGAATTGGCCACTATGTCTTCTCGCATTAAAGTAGAGAAAACAGAATTGCCAAAAACGCCAAGCTTTAGTGTCAACCGTATCGGCGAAGATACTGGTGTCACTTTTGCTGGTATCCCGCTGGGCCACGAATTTACGTCGCTGGTACTGGCTCTCCTTCAAGTGAGCGGAAGAGCGCCAAAAGTCGACCAAAGTGTCATTGACCAAGTGAAAAACATTACAGGTGAATATCATTTTGAATCATACATCAGTTTAACTTGCCACAACTGCCCTGATGTTGTACAAGCCCTGAACCTGATGAGTATTCTAAACCCTGGTATTTCACATACGATGATCGATGGAGCAGCGTTCAAGGATGAAGTGGAAAGCAGGGGCATCATGGCAGTACCGACTGTGTTCCTAAATGGGGAATCTTTCGGCAGCGGCCGTATGACTCTTGAAGAAATCCTTGCCAAAATGGGGAGCGCTCCGGATGCATCAGAATTTGCGGACAAAGAGCCATTCGATGTGCTTGTTGTCGGCGGCGGACCGGCTGGTGCAAGTGCAGCTGTTTACGCAGCACGTAAAGGCATTCGTACCGGTCTTGTTGCTGAACGCTTTGGCGGCCAGATTATGGACACAATGGGTATCGAAAACTTTATCAGTGTAAAATACACAGAAGGTCCCAAGCTTGCTGCAAGCCTGGAAGAACATGTGAAAGAATATGACATTGATGTTATGAACTTACAGCGTGCCAAGCGGCTAGAAAAGAAAGACCTAGTCGAGCTTGAACTCGAAAATGGTGCGGTTCTAAAAAGTAAAACGGTTATCCTTTCAACGGGTGCCCGCTGGCGCAATGTTGGCGTACCAGGCGAAGCGGAGTTCAAGAACAAAGGTGTCGCATACTGCCCTCACTGTGACGGCCCGCTGTTTGTTGGAAAACACGTAGCTGTCATAGGCGGCGGTAACTCAGGTATTGAGGCAGCCATTGACCTGGCAGGTATCGTGAAGCATGTAACGGTTCTTGAATTTATGCCAGAGCTGAAGGCTGATACTGTACTTCAAGATCGTCTGTACAGCCTGCCTAACGTCACTGTTCTCAAGAACGTGCAAACAAAAGAAATTACTGGTACTGACAAAGTGAACGGTATTTCTTACATCGACCGTGAAACGGA
Organism: Domibacillus sp. PGB-M46; assembly: GCF_022668875.1. Classification (GTDB taxonomy): domain Bacteria; phylum Bacillota; class Bacilli; order Bacillales; family Domibacillaceae; genus Domibacillus. The sequence continues at coordinate 16,642 of NZ_JAKGCR010000026.1, forward strand.
AGAAGTTCACCACATTGACCTAGAAGGTGTATTCGTTCAGATCGGACTTGTACCGAACACTGACTGGTTAGGTGAAACGATTGAACGTACCCGCATGGGTGAAATCGTAGTCGATAAGCACGGCGCAACAAACATCCCTGGTGTATTTGCTGCAGGCGACTGCACAGACAGCGCATATAAGCAAATCATCATTTCAATGGGATCAGGTGCAACTGCTGCCCTGGGCGCATTCGATTACCTTATTCGAAATTAAGAAAAGAAAGAATATGTATCTTTCTTTTCTAACACTAAAGCCGCTGTGCTGCCATAAAGCAGTACAGCGGCTTTTTTTTTTAATGCCCAAGTTTTTTCCTTGTCTGTCTCCAGTCCCTCGTTCAGCAGCTTACCGCTTATTAAACGCGCTGATCAACTGCGAAATATTTGCTTACCGCTTTTTCAGTTGTTTCCTTGCCGACTCGGATCGTTCTGTCTGCATCCCATTCCCAGTATTCCGGTCTGAATAACTCAATGGATACCATTTCGCTGTACCCAATTTCCTTTAAGGTTGACAGAATGACATCAAGGTCGATTGCACCTTCTCCCGGCCACACACGATGATGGTCACGCAGCGCCCCTGGCGGCAGGTCTTCACAATCATCAATATGGAAAATAAAGATTTTGTTTGGATCTGCTTTCTTTAAGTCTTTAATGCTGGATTTCATTGCATGAAAGTGGAAGCAGTCCAGCACGACCCCTATATTTTCACGGTTTGTTTCAGTTACAATTTCATAAGCATCGCCAAAGGAATGGACCGAGCATGTTGGATATCCAACAAATTCGAAGGCCAGCTTCACGCCATACGGCTCTGCCAGATCAGCTAGTTCACGCAGCACGCTTACGGTCTCTTCCTTGATTTGCGATCTTGTGTAGTCACCAATGTCAAAGGTGGGCACCACCACAACTTTTTTACAATTTACTACGTCCCCTACTTCGCATAGAAACTGCAGGTCATCTTTAATCTGCTGATATCCTGCTTCGTCCCTGAACGTAATAAACTCTAATGCATTGAAAGCATACGGTTTCAAATGACTGTTGTCAAAAAAGGCTTTTAAATCGTCAGTAGTGTGCTCCGTTAAATATTCCTTTAATTTATCAAGGCGCACTTCAATATAATCATAGCCATGCTTCTCGCAAAGCTCTAAGTCTTGCTTAAGTGTTGAATTATGTAGTGTAGTAGCTTCATTAAATGCGATTTTCATGATTAATCCCTGCCTTTTTATATTGGTTATTATCCCGTTAAATAGCGTGTATAGATCACTAAGCAGCCGTGTACACCTGCTTTTTCTTTTATGATAAGCCGTTTTTTTATGGGATGTACTTTTTTAGGTAAAACAGTTCTTTACCTGTTTGTTTTAAACGGGTTATAATCCGTAGATTTTCGAACAATTAATGTTGGCAACGCTAGAATTTTTTGTTTTTCCTTTTTTACTCCCTCTACCTCTTCTATAAGCATATCAACAGCCTGTGTACACATACTTTTAATCGGATGGGCAATGGTTGTGAGCGGCGGATCACAGGACTTGGATAGGAGCGTATTATCAAAACCTGTAACAGAAAGATCCTTTGGAATGTTTAACCCTTTTTCCCGCGCTCCCATCAGTACTCCCATGGCTAACAGGTCATTCGAAGAAATGATCGCAGTGGGCCGGTTAGGAGAATCAAGCAGCTGGACAGCAAGACGTTTGGCATCCTCTAAGCTTGAGTCACTGATTACAATTAAGTCTTCATGATATGGCAGGCTATGCTCCTGTAAGGCCTGCTTGTATCCACGGATACGCTCCTGGCTGCTTCCAGCTGTTTCTGCGATAAAGGCTATTCTTTCATGGCCAAAACCAATTAAATGGGAGGTGATTTCATAACCTCCTATAAAATTATCGACTGTCACTGTGTTCACAGACAAAGATGGATGAGACTCCGCTGCAAGAAGGATTACTGGGACATCCTTATGTGTCAGTTTCACAAGAACATCCTTGTTTTTAAAATCCCCTACCAGAATAAAACCATCTACACTTTTTTGTCTTAGAAGTTCTATATACCGTTCTTCCTTTTCCTGCTTAAAGTCCGTACTGCATATGACAAGGTTATATCCTACTTCATGCGCCCGATCTTCTACCTGGCGGGTAATTTCCGCAAGAAAAGGGTTGGCAATATCCGATAGAATAAAACCAATCGTAGAGGTCCGCTTCCCGGTTAAAGCGGATGCCAGAACACTCGGCTTGTAGTCGAGTTCCTCCATCGCTTTTAATACTTTCTGCTTCGACTTTTGTCCAACCTGTTGGTTATTCATTACTTTTGAAACCGTTGATATAGAGACCCCTGCTTTTTCTGCAACATCATAGATAGTAACTTTCATGCTGATATACCTTCCTTTTTTGTAAAGCGCTTTACTTTTGTCGTTTGGTATTTGCTTTTATATTCCCCTGTATCTCATTACGACTTAAAAAGAGCTAAACGAAAGCACTTCTATTCCTTTTGTTATTTGAATAAGGCGCTCTTTTATTCCTCCTCCTTAAATATCCGTCTTTTAAAATGAAGACACTTTAGAAAAGCGCTTTCTCTCTATAATTATCAATGCTTAGTTCGATCTAAACTTTATTTCAGTTCCCTAAAACAGAAAGCGCTTTACATTCTTCATTGTAAAGCGCTTTCCTCTTTCTTTCAACCATTTTTTGAAATTTCAAATAAGTGAATCCAGGCTAACATTTCTTTATTTTTATAATCTAAAAAAGAAAGAGCCAAATTCCCGGCTCATTCGTTTCTTTAAAGGTTCATACAATTTAACAGGTAAATCTTTAGCTTCCTCTATTGACTCAAACAGCTTTATCGTTACTATTTGTACCTGTTTTAGGATCAAAATGTGAAGTCAATGGGTAGGACAGCACGTATTTAACAGCCATCGACGCCGCACGCCATTCCTTCAGGAAAATCCGGTTTCTGTCTGCCGATCTCCTCCTTGATCAACTGTTCTAATGTGTCTTTTGACCGAACGCCGGCAACTTTCGTATCACCAATCACAAAAGTCGGCACCGCTGTGATATCCACTTCGTTATAAGCGTGCTTAAGTGCTTTTCGATGGACTTCTTTATATTTTCTTGTTTCCAATGCTTCGCGGTATTCGGTTTGATCTAAACCAATTTCACCCGCTAATTTCGTTAATACATCAATGCTGCCAATGTCCTGCTCTTCCTGGAAAAAAGCCCGCAGCATACGGTCATTGTATTCATTGCCTTTCCCTTTTTCCTTAGCGTATTGGCAGCCCTCAAATGCCAAGTGTGTATATGGCTGAGGAGACACTTTTGGCAGAACAATCTGAATGCCCATCTGTTCAGCCATCGGATACACGGACTGTTTCCACGTGTTTTGCAAATAATTTCCTTCCGGCTTTAAGGTTTCATTTGGATACGGACGAAGCTCATATGGCATCCATTCTACCTCAACATCTTTTCCTTTTATCGCTTCTTCCAGCGGTTTTTCTGCCAGGAAACAGAAAGGACAGACGTAATCTGAGTACACTTTTATCTTTAAAGTCATGTTTATCGCCTCCTATTTTCTTTATAGTGGTGTAGAGATATTATGGGCCTTTACCCTCTCTTTCATAAATCATTCTTCAAATGAAGATAAAAACATATTAACAAAAATTTCCGTATAGTAAGACAAACGAAAAACACCTTTAAGTGAATAATTAAAGGTGTCTTTCTATATATCGCTTAGTCATGGGACGCGGCCTGGCTTTTCAAAAAAAAGCAGGCGACACGATCGAAGAGGATAAGATAGAAAAAACCTTTGTTCTGGACAATCACGGAGTTTCTGACAAAATTGGCGAGCTGCTGCGTGAGGTGCCGGAGGAATACTTAACCATTGCAGACAGGATTATCTCTCTCGCCAAGGCGCGGCTCGGTGCCGGTCTTGATGATTATGCTTATGTGGCGCTCATGGATCATACCAGCTTTGCTGTCACCCGCCACAAGCAAGGCATGGTTCTTCGTAATGCGCTTATTTGGGAAATTAAAAAGTATTATAAGGAAGAGTTTTCTATTGGCTTGCAGGGATTTGACGTTATCGAGGAACAAACAGGCATTCGCATGGAAGAAGATGAAGCTGCCTCTATTGCCCTCCACCTCGTGAACAGCCGTGTATCAGGGGAAGGCCTGGATGCCGCTGTGCAAATTGTTAAAGTTGTTAACGATACGCTCAATATCGTCAAATATCATTACAAAATGGAAATTGATGAAAGCTCTATTAATTACGAGCGCTTTTTAACACATCTCCGCTTTTTTGCCATCCGGCTTGTCCGGCAGGAAAAAGCCGACACGCCTCCCGGGGACGATTTTATGTTTACGCAGGTGCAGAGACGCTACCCTGAAGCATTTGCGTGCAGTGAAAAGGTCGCCTCTTATGTGGAAAAAACGTTTAACTGGTTTATCTCAAACGACGAAAAAGTATATTTGACGATTCATATTCACCGTGTTACGTCACGGCAGGGATAGTTCCTATTTTATTAATTTAAAAAGGCAGAGCGGCTTCACACTAGGAAGGTGAAAGCCGCCCTGTTCTTATCTCTTTATTTAAAGAATAAATTTAACCGCAGGCCAATAACAATAGTTGTTATTGCTGCTTTCTAATGTTGTTAGATTTATCGAAACGCTTCCTTAGACCCGCTTGCAGTGCAATAACCACTCCTCCAAGAGTATCGGCAATCAAATCTTCCATCGTGTCTTTATTTCCGCCGCCCTGTAAAGTCATTCCGAAAAATTGATCCATACTAAATTCATAAAACTCCCATATGACGCCGCCCAGTACAGCAAACGAGAGGACAAACAGAGCAACGAACCAAGATGAGATCTCTTTACCTGCTTCTCTATGAACAAATCGCTCGTACAAAGCAACGCCTGTGAATGCAAGTAAAACACCGCTCACAGCGTGCATAAAGAAATCCCACCAGCCAAGCCCGTACCAGCCTAAAATTGATCCGAAATATTGTGAACCCAAAAGGAAAATAAAATAAAAAACGATAAGGGGCAAATTAAATTGGAGCCTGGTGAAAAAAGCCAAAATAAGAGGAATTAATCCGCATGCAACACCGCCTGCTGCAACAAGCGCCTTTTTGTCATCACCTTCCGTGTAGTGAACAAAAGCCAGCACAGCCATGAAAAGAACATATGCAATACTAAGGAAACTAACTATTCGTTTTTTCATCTTTTCGTCTTCCCCTCTTGCTTCTCATGTCTTTGTTTTATTCTGCTTGTGTAAATCCCTTCCGGAAAGCCCGGCTATCCCAAAAAGCAGGTTATACATAGTATGCGTATTACGGCCTTTTTGTATAGTTTGAATAGCCCCTGAATCTTATGAACTCATCTATTTTTCAAAAAGCGCCCGCAAATGTTTCAACCATAAGAACAAAAAGAAAAAGGACTTAGTATAGCGCATCATCGGTACCTTTTATAGATAAAAAGTTTATAAAACGCAACCTAATCATTCCCGCAAAGATTCTTCAAAAGTCTCTGTCCCCTATAACAACACAACGGTCAGAATCAATATCAAATACGAGGGGAATGATCAACGTGACGGTCATGAATTAAAACAACCACGATACTTAAAAGATGATTCGCTTACTCTTCGCCTGATCGTTTGAAAATTCCCTACTTATTATGTCCCTTGTAAAGAAGACGCAATCATAAGAAAAGATATCAGGAGATGACGAAACAGCAAACAGGCTCTTAAGAAATAGCAGAATACAAATGAAGGATTCTAAACTCTATAAACGTTAACCTTCCGGAGAAACAGCTTCTTCATTAAAGTGATGTACGCTTTTACTGTTACAACGGACAACCATTTCGTTTATTTTCAATTACTCAGCATGTATGGTGGAGACATGCTTTTCTTTATCGTTCTATTTGGAGGCGGTTTATTACTTTCCCTTTGTTCCTTCTTTCGCCCGGACAAATGGAACTTTTAGTAATGCTGTCAGTCAAAAAAATGGGTAAAAAAAAGCCAGGGCAAAGTTTCTTCCCTGGCTCTTCCGCTTATTTTAAAACTTTTCTCCTCTACAATACTTTCTTTTTGCTGTACCTGAAGACGGCAGGATGAATTGAGCCGATTCAGTCTGACTCCGCACTGGCGAGCGCTTTCCCATCCAGATGAATAAAGGCTATATCCTTTCCAACCACTTCTTTTACCGCCTCTACAATCATTTGAGCTAAAGAAGGATTAAGCTGAAAATATTCTTTCATTCTTATTTATTCCTTCTATAATGAATTTGGTTTCTTTTTTTCATTTTATCATTCGGAGAAGGAGAATAGCTCAAGTATATTTATTTCGTATTATACCCTTTTCTTGCTTCGCTTTTTAAACCTGCCCACCGCTTTACCAAACTGCTTTAAAACTTGTTCAGAGACAGATTCTCATTATGCAGGAAAATACGGCTTTAAAGACAGGCCGTACACTTTCTTCAGCTCGACAGATACCTATATCATTACATCATTTTCGGCTTCTTGATTAGCCTATGCATAAAAAAGAAATGGTTTTTCCATGCTACAGGAGTACGATTATTTAATATGTCAAAGGAGGACTTGCTATGGCAGAACACACAGGAATGAGCTGGAAAAATAAAAATGTGATCACGCAACTGAACAATTCTGTAGATAACGTAACGCTGGCTTTACAACAAGCTCAATCGCATCCTACTCAGCAAACAATTCAACAAGTCCAAAATGCGCTTGAACATGCAAACAATGCACTTAACGATGCGCTTCAAAACAGTGAGCATCAGGAGCCTATTGACCGGCTTCAAGAACAGCTCAACCAAAACAAAGAGCAGCTGCAGCAGCTTCGCCCTTCAGAAGATTGATAAAAGACCCGGATTTATTGGGCACGGTACAACGTTTAAATACACGAAACAAGTAAAAGAGCGCTTTTTTCTATTTCGCTGCTTCATTCTGCTTCATGAAAAGAATCCACATTCGTTTTTGCTGTAAAAGAAAGAGGCAAACCTTGAAATCAAGGTTTGCCTCTTTACAAAGCCGTTAGCTCAAGCTGCATGAGAATGAAGGCAGTTTGTCTTCCAGAATACACTAAATACATACCCGCATAAACCGCCTATAACAGCCAGAAGAATCGATATTAAACCTTTTTTATTAAAAAACCAATTGCACCAAAACATATAAACAATTGTTCCTCCCGCCATGGATAAGAGTATCTTTTCCTTCCAAAAATGAAGCAAGGCCACTACCGCCACCCCAAACAGTTCAGGGAAGCCGTGACTGCCGGATAGAAAACGAACATCCTTAAAACAATAAATCACCAAAACCCCTAAAACAGCTGACGGCAGCACCTTGCCGAGGTATTGAACATACGCTGGGTGTACTGCTGGAAAAAGAATGAACGGAAGGGATCTTGTCAGCATGGTCCCTAATACAACCTCGCGATCATTATATTCTGCCGTGCTAAGCTCATCGTCATGCTGCTACCTCCACTTTTTCTAAAGGTTTTCTAAAACGGTAAGCACACCCAAAATCGCAATCATAGCCGGGATAATAAAGTCGCTTCCGCCAAAAATCATTAAACTGAGAGCTGAAATTCCAAGTCCTACAAGGGCACTATGGTGCTTTTTCTCTTTCATCCACTGTTCAATAAAGATCACAACAAAGAAAGCCGTCATGACAAATTCAAGACCTTCTGTATTGAACTGCACAAGAGAGCCAAACATGCTGCCCCTACAACACAATACAAATGGTTCAGCATTGTGACGAAGAACAAGACGTTCCTTTTTTGACACTCGTTTGATGCAGCTGGGTAAGTCGCCATTTGATAATCATTTTTTATATCAATCTGGATTTATAAGCCTCGCTTGCTAAAGGATCCTCCCCCTATCATCTTAAAGTCAATTTGTAAATCACATATTAACGTTTTAATAATTTCTAAAGATTGGGTAAATTTATCAATTTCCTCTCTTTCATACATTATGATAGACATGTCAGTTGAAAAATGAGAGGAGAATTACAAATGTCAATCGAATCCAAAAAAACAGGCATGGCACAAAAATTCATGTTTATGGGTGCCTCTGCCGCATTAGGATTATCTTTATTTGCTTCAACATCTGTATCTGCCGAAAGAAACGAACAGAAAGACAAAAAGCCTTCTTTTGAATTCGGGCTGATTGCAGACGTCCAGTATTGTGACTGTGATACAGCGGGCGTGCGCTATTACCGGAATTCAATTGGCAAGCTGCAGGAAGCAACGGCTGAACTCAATCAGCATAATCTTGCGTTCACTGTCCAGACAGGTGATATCATCGACCGGAACGCGGAGAGCTTTGATACGATTCTTCCTTATTTCAACAAAATTGAAGGTTCTAAATACAGTGTGCTCGGCAACCATGACTTCGCAGTACCAACAGATGAAGTGGTTGACATTTTAGGTATGGAAAATCAATATTATGACTTTGCCGAAAAAGGCTGGCGTTTTATCGTGTTAGACACCAATGACCTGAGCTTTTATGCAAATGAAGCAGGTTCCGAGAAATATCAGCAAGCCGAGCAAATGTATAATGGGCTAAAAGCGACGGGCGCGGCAAATGCCCAGACCTGGAATGGCGGCGTAGGCTCCGAACAAATGACATGGTTACATAACGTTCTTCAAAAATCCGCTCAAAAGCATGAAAAAGTCGTGGTGATTGGTCACCATCCGGTGTACCCTGCCAACGAGCATAACGCATGGAATGACGCTGAAATCATACAGGAGCTGGAGTCTGCAGGCAATGTAGTGGCTTACTTTAACGGTCACAATCATGCGGGCAACTACAGCGAGAAAAACGGAATTTCCTATGTGAACTTCCAGGGCATGCTTGACACCCCTGATACTAATGCGTACTCTGTCATCCAAGTATTCAAGGACCGGTTGGAGATTGATGGCTTTGGCCGGGAACAGGACCGTACAATTGAAGTAAATACGGAGCGCAAACAAGTTCAAGAAACAAAATAGAAACAAACCCTTTTACTAAACATCATTATTTCCTACAACAAAAAAACCCAAAGAGGCGGATGGAAAACCATTTGCCTCTTTGGGTTCTGTACTTTAGCAGCATCAAAGTATTTTTTTCTGCTTCTTTTTTGTAAAATATTGAAACGATTTTACCTCTTAAATCAATGTATAAGAAGCCGCATCAGTAATTAGGTTCTACATGCACATGTACTTCAATCACATCGTGTGCCTTCGTCAGTGCATCTTCTACATCCACTGAAATATCATGAGCTGCCCCGATCCCCAAAGTAGAGTTAACCAAAATCACAACATCAACTACAGAGCTGCTGCCGTATTTTCTTGCTCTTATCTTTTTAATTCCTTTTACCCCGGGAATTTCAACAATCGATTTCTTGTAAACCTCGAGCTGATTTTCGTCATAGCCATCCGTTAAATCATGAGAAGCTTCTCGAAAGATTTCCCATCCTGTTTTAGAAATAAGCAGGCCGACAACAACAGCTGCGACAGGGTCCAGCCAGGGAAGACCAAATTGAGAACCCAAAATACCAACTGCTGTTCCGATGCTGACCCAGGCATCGGATAAATTGTCTTTCGCTGCAGCCATGACAGACTGGCTTCTGATTTTTTGTGCCAATCTCCGGTTATAACGGTATACTCCATACATGACAGCCGCACAAAAAAGGCCTATCCAGGCCGCAATAGGGTCAGGTGCTTCAGTTGTACGGCCAAAAACAGATAAAGCGGCTGTATACAAAACCTGAAGGCCTACGGCAACCATAATAAATGCAGCCACCAGTGAAGCGACAGGTTCCGCTTTCCAGTGACCGTAAGGATGGTCTTGATCTGCCGGCCTTCGAGAAATTTTCAATCCAATTAACACAGCAATAGAAGCAATAATATCAGTTGTATTGTTTAAACCATCTGCCTGTAATGCTTCGGAGTTCGCTATGTAACCAACTGTTAATTTAAAAGCAGATAAGCATATATATACAAAGATGCTGAGGATGGCTCCCCGTTCCCCCATCTTTAAATCAAGATATTTCTGATCCATACTCTTTCCTCCGGCCTTTTCTTCTTTAACATCGTACCAGAGCCGATTTGAGTGGGTCTACAGCAATCTTTTTGCCCCTTTTAACAAAAATAAGCCTGTATAAATAATGTTTCACTCAGCAAACAATCTGAAAAATGTGGCAAAAAGAACCCATTTACATCTCTTTTTTTGTTTCTGTTCATTGTCTCTTGATTAAAATACTGACTCATCACTGCTTTTTCTTCTTAACATTAAGAAAGCAAGCCGTTTTAGCATCTCCGAAAAACCCCTTCTCACTCAAGCAAAGCAGGTAACGGTATATTCGGTTTATAATTAGCCACGCTGATGGATAGGATGTTTCAGCCGTTATAAATATTTTCCCTGCTGGCAGGCTGAATAATTCAGGCCGAAAAAACCCAATACTTTGTCGTGAGATGAATACTTCTTTATAAGCAACCGAAGGAGAGATCTTGTGAAAAAGCAGCTTATCCTCGCTCTTTGCGTAATGACTGTTTTCCTTTTGCCGTTTTCCTTTCACGGACAAGAAAAACCAGATGAAGAATTGACTAAAAGGTCGAGATTACAAAAACTTTTAAGTTCAAAAGACGGGATTACTCTCACGATGAAAGAAGAACAGTATACAACGTTCAGCAACAGTATTGTTCTTCAGATTCAAAACAGCACCAATAAGGAATTCAGCTACCGCGAACACTTTCTTCTTGAAAAAAATATTGATGGGACGTGGTATGAAGTGCCCTGTAAATCGTATTACCTGACTAAACGGAGTAAAGTGCTTCATCCACACGCATCATCGAGGATCATCCTGTTCACCGATGAATTGGAGTATGATCTTACTCCTGGAAAATATCGAGCCACTGACAGCTTTAGTCCTAACGGACATGAAAAAGAGGGTTTCACCCTTGCTGTCCCCTTTAAAGTCATAAAGCAGGAAAACTCCTAATAGTTACAGGTTTTAATTCCAGTTGGCCGTAGAAGCCTGCCTTGAGGTGATGAGGTCTGCGTTTTTTATTAGAATAATCCTCGCCTAACCTCCTTTAAGCTAAAAATAAAACAGCGTCAAGCCTTGATAAATCAAGGTTTTACGCTGTTTCCATAAGCGGATTCTTGTTTGCCAGCAACGGGCGCTCCCAGTATTGGAAAAGAAGTTCTAAGAAGTTGCTTCCCCTCCCTTAAAAGCAGGAGAGCTTTCAAGGTGTATATTGTTTATTTTTTATCACCTTTAAATGAGCACTGTTTGACTTATAGATAACCTTACCTTGTACTGGCTAGGCAGTACAAGGTCTCAATGGAAGAAAATACTTCGTTACGATGGCGCTTATCATAAGTGATGATCGTGGTGCCGTCGGCAGGTAGATAATTCTCGGAAAAATGAAGACGCAGTTTCCCTTTAAGGATGGCTGCTCCGTCGATGTTAAGCACATCATTTTCGTTGCGAAGGTCAAGCTCAAGTGAGCCATTGGAAGACTGCGTGTAATCTCCGCCGATAGTCAGCTCTCCAGAAATATGTTCCTTGAGGGTACCCCCGTTGTTCGTGACATCACCTGTTCCGAAAGCCGTCCCCGATTGACCTTCAAGTGTGCCTTTGTCGATCTGTGTACCGCCGGAATACGTATTGTTTCCTTGCAGCACTAAAGTACCTGTTCCCTTTTTGGTCAGCTTTCCGGTACCAGAGATATCGTTGCGCCATTGATCCAATGCATGGAACCCACCTTTAGAAGCATCCATAGCTACTGTCACGTTATGAATAAAAGCCCCATAACCATCCGCAGCCGCAAAGAGGTTTAGAAGCCCCCATCCTTCAATATCATCCAGCACTGGGTAGCCGGAAGGAAGACCTGTAGTGGCTAAAACCCAGCGGCGCTGTTCGCTGTCAAGGTAAGGCAGGCGTGTTTCCAGCAGGACTTCAGCTCCCTTAGGAACGACCATTGGCTTAGCAGTTGAATGAATCTGATCGAATCCATATGTTAATCGCCCGGTATATTCTGCTTTGTTTTTGGCATAATTGCTGAACCGGTCTTCCGCTGTACCGGTTTGGGTTAATAGTTTAGTGTGCGCTTCCTCATAAGCAGCTTTTTTCAAACTCACGTTGTCTGAATCGGACAGAATCGCGGCCGCCAGCGCCGTTGCCATTGTACGCCCTCCTATTACATCAAGCGGTGAGTGCATACCAGCGACAATACGATTGTTGCCCAGTTCTGAAGCGCGCGTAAGCAATTCCTGGTAACGTTCAGATACGGCATAAGCCATCGCGTATGCAGTCAAATAAGCGGCGTTAGTATGACCGCTAGGAAAACCGCCATCCTTGCTTGGATCCGGACTTAAAGCGGGAACAAGGGCTGACACAACAACAGACGTGCTGCTCCAGCGAAACGGGCAGGGATAATTAAAGTATTCCTTAGCCGGGTTCGTTGAAGAATAGCTGCCGCGTAATCTATTGACCAAACTCACTATGTTGCCCAGATTAGAACTCGTGCTCCCTGCATTCGTTCCTTCATCATTATATCTTTTTGTTACAGCATCTGCTGGGATACTGTTGATAGTAGTCGTTGCCCCTGCATTTGTCCGATAGATATCGGTAAGTGGGCCAAGACCATCGATGACGCTGTAGCTCTGCTTCCGGCGATCATCCAAATAAGCCGCATCTGACTCACCAGGAGTACGCTGCGCAGCCGTATCCACTACCTTTTGAATGTTGGCGTCAAGTATACTGCTGTTCAGTTTGGTGCCTGTATCCTCCCAGGTAGCACCGGGTTTCCAAAGCTGGTTATATCCAGATAATACCCCAATAGCCGTATTTGTGCTTTCCGTTTTATTGGTGGAATTATTGTTTTGTAGTGATCAATAAAATATCCTGCAGACGGCGGTGCTGGCTTGAACAATTAATTGTTTGCATAAAAATACTATCTGAATTTTGTTAAGTTAACAGCTCTGTTTTATTAAAGTTTTATGGATGTTTTATGAAGGTTTACTGCCCTGTAAGCCACATAAAGAAGCCACCCGCTAGTCACAATAGTGACTAGCGGGTGGCTTTTTCCTTACATAATGCTATCTATAAACAAGCCTGTTTTGAAAATAAAAAACGTTGCTCTTCTCGGCTTGGAGGATGATTGAACACATTTTTGCTGTCGTTATTTACTATAGCCTTGCATGCCTTGATTCGGAAGGTTTCCGTTCATGCCATACTGCGCGTTTCTGTTACCTTGTAATGCCCCGTAAACACCGCTTTGCTGGGAAGCCGGGTTGAAATTCTGGTTCATTCCCCCGCCCGCACCCGGCGTATGGCCGCTAAAGCCTGTCTGCCCGGAATATTGGTTTTGAAAAGCCTGCCCGGCAGGCTGATACGTATGAAGGTATGTTTTCGCCGTATGACTGCTCATTTTAGGAACTTGGTAAGTCCCCTGCTTGTTCATAAACAAAAATACTTCATACGCCTGGTTTGCACAGTTTGTCGCACTGTTAAGGAGCATACGGCGCAGATTAGGATCTGCTGTTTCAAGGGCGGCCCACATTCCATTTTTCGCAGCATTTTTATGCGCGCAAAGCACAGCAGAAGCAATTTCTGTGTCGCCTAGTGCAGCTCCGGTACGGGGCCCAACCTGCGGAGGATTATTCAACCCATATTGAATATTTTGCGGAGATATACCCTTCACATGTGTCATCGAAGGCACAGGCGCTGCCGCATTGTAATCATGTGTATAAGCTACGATTTCATCATAAGACCGGATTTCCTCCTGCCGGTGGCGCATAATAAGATCCCTTAATTCAGGATCCTGTGCTTCCTGCAGGTACAGGTTAAAATGGGTAATCACATTAACTTTTTCCAATAGGATTTCATGTACTTCTAATGTTTCGTGGGCACCGAATGGCATATTTACATCCCCTTTATTGTGTAATGTCAAAGCTCTCGATACCACCATTATTTCTTTTGTTTTTTTTCTTCTTTCACGATATTTTCGGCAGAAAACTCCGTGTCCGATTTGCCCATTTTACCAGTATGGCCGCCGCCAATGCCGCCTGTATTGCCTCCAGTCGGCACGCCGCCTTTTCCGCTTCTGTTTTTTAGCATTCAACTCACCTCCGCTTATTAGACTGCATCAATCAATAAAATCCATCCATGAAAGGATTTCAAAATATGGATTGACCGTACTCATGTGGAAAGCATGCCGGTCGTGATGAGATATATCAATAAATGGAGCAAACCCATAGGAATACTTTAAGGATCACCAAGAAATGAACGCTTACTGCTCAGTGCAAGAATGAGAAAAACGACAATGAAAGCTGTTTCCTTCACATCGATAAGATCAGACGCTGGATAAAACATACGTTGGCACAAGCTATGTACAGGTTATCCATTTTTGATAGAAGATGAATGTATTAAACAGCGCACTTAGGGGAAAGAGTATGATGCAGGAGTACCCAGATGCCACCGGGAAAATGAACAAAGAATGCCTCTGAAAAAGCGGGAAATTCTTTTTGGGGCATTCTAGGACTTGAAGAGGTTACGAAAGAATATACGCGAAATTAAAAAAGCGTTTAAATTAAAATTTCGGATATTCAACGGTTAAATGCTGATACTTTCCAAAAGAAAAAGCTGCCTTCAATGAAAGCAGCTTTTCACGTTTTATTATAATTCCATACTTTCCCCAAGCTGAAGCACTTTTCCTTTTAGGCCGCGCTCTTCCAAAGCTTTAACGAATGCCTCCCCGTCCTGTTCAATAACAGGGAAAGTATTGTAGTGTATCGGAATAATCAATTTAGCTTTATACCATTCAGCAGCCTGCACTGCATCCTCCGGTCCCATTGTATAATGATCGCCGATTGGGAGGAAGGCAATATCGATATCATGTCTGGCCCCGATCATCTTCATGTCGCCAAAGAGCCCAGTATCTCCAGCGTGAAGGATTGTTTTTCCCTCGGCTTCAATAATGAATCCGCTCGGCATGCCGCCATAAAGAATGTTTTTGTTCTCTTCATCAATAATGCCTGAGCTATGGAAAGCATGGGTCATTTTTGCTTTTGCAAAATCAAGATCCAAGGTACCGCCAATATTCATTCCAATTGTTTCAACACCCTGCCAGGACATATATGCAGCCAATTCAGGATTGGAAACAACCGGTGCATTATTGGCCTTGGAAATAGGTGCTGCATCCAAAATATGATCGGCGTGTGCATGTGTCAAAAGGACAGCCTCTACCTTAATATCTTCGACCTTCACCTTTGCTCCAGCATTTCCGCTAATAAACGGATCAATAATCAGAGATTTTCCGTTTGTTTCAATTAAGATAGTTGACTGGCCATGGTATGTAATTTTCATTCTGCTGCCTCCTTTACTTTAACTTCCCCAGCTTGAAGCTGGATACCTCTTCTTACAGAGTAGATTGTTTAGATAAATCTGCCAAGCAATATGCTTGTTCCAAGGTTTAGCCATAGCACGGTTCAAATCAAGCTGCGATTTATCCTATTCACGTACATCCGGATATCACTCTTAGTTCAGATAACAGCCACAGTCATACAGCACAAGAATTTATTCACCTTACAGAAGAATACTTGAAGAACCATTGGGCATAGGGAACTTCCCCCTGTCAGATAAAGCAGAAAAAAGAAACGGTACCTAAAGATCTATTGGTGAACCAGGAGATTTTTTTGATAACCATTGGGTAAAATAACAGAAACAATAAGGATAAAAGGATATTAAGGGGGACAAAAATGGAAAAAATTGTAGCCGGCGATATCATTACATTTGTAGATGAAAATGATCAGGAGCGGGAAATTGAAGTATTCGAAACGTTAAGCCTTGAGGGAACAGACTACGCAGCAGCCGGGTTTGTCGAAGACATTCAAGAAAACACAACAGAAAAAATCAACGTCTTTTTTCTTAAAATAGAGGACGAAGAACAATTTTCCGTCATTGAAGATGAAGAAGAATTCCGCAAAATATCCGCCGCCTTTGAAGAATCCTGAGCACATAACCCAAAAGTCGAACGATTCCACCCATCACAAAGCTTGACCCGGGTCTTCTTGAACAATCAGGAGGTATCTTTCTAAGCCGTGACCGTCTGCCATTCGATCAGCAGGCGGTTTTTCACTTCTAATGCCGATAAACCCTTTGTCCCAAGCTTGTGAAAGTTTTTAAAGCAAATATCGATCGCAGACTAAAACTGATCTTATATCCTCTTTTTTGGCTCAGGATTTAATAATTAAAAGACATCTGCCGTAAGCAAATGAAGGCACCTTCCCAGTCTGCCGCTGCATGGCTGGGACGGATTTCAAACCGGCCATATATCCTCCTTTACCTTAGAATAAACCAGTAAGACGCGACGATTCCGAGGTCTCCCAATACGTGGCTGATCACGGCTGCAATAATAGATCCTGTTTTTTCTCTTGTATATCCCCAGAAAATCCCGGCAATTAAAACAGGCAGAATTGCTGCAACGCTGGATATTCCCTGAAACATCGGGATCACCGAAAGGAGATGATAAAGCGTATAGAAAGAGGCGGTCATCAAAATTGTGTATACTGCTTTCCCATTTGCTCTCAGCTTTTCATATATATACCCTCTCCAATACCATTCTTCCAAGATCGGATTTGCAAGAAGAAGCACCAAGACCAGTCCGATCTCTCCGGGGCCAGAGAACCCCCATTTCAAAAGCAGTGTACGGAGCTCACCGATATCCAGAAGATAGGTATGCAGCCATTTCAGGCCTCCGAAAACGAACAGGAAAAACAGAAGCCCGCTTCCAAATCCTAAAATAACCGCTTGTTTTGTTACCTGTACTATTTCTTTCGGGAAAGCTTTATCGATAAGCGGCACAGCCAGCAGCCAGCTGTAAAACAGCACAAATGTGACAGCGACACTTTCCAGCAGCTGCAGCCCAATCAAAATCATTAAAGATGGTCCTATTAAGCGCACGAAATTCTTCATCGCAACCCCCGAGGCTGTTTTGTATTTGCTTTAATGGCATTCTTATTTCACCAAAAGTCCAGCTTCTGATGGATAAAAAAACAGATTTTTTAAATGCTTTTGATGCTGCTTTTATTTTCCTTCCTTTTAGGAGAACTCCGTCTCTTTCTTTTTCTGCTCCTGCATGTATCTTTCTCTGATTGGCTGCAAAAAGCGGTCCACAACTGCATTGAACTCCGAAAAAGACCTTGGTGGAATCTGATGAGTTCCGTTTTGTATATATACCACTTCTGTTTGAGGCGCCGCCTGCTGAAAAGGAATCCGGTAATGATGCATGGGCTTTTCCAGCGATCCGTATACGAGCAGGATTGGCATGTTCAATCGGTGAAGGGCGTTAGTGGATTTGTAGTGCAGTCCTGTTTTACAAAATTCATACGAACGCGCAGCATCTGATTTTCGGGCGTACTCATAAATCTCTTTCTCATCTTCTGGAAAGCGTTTATTCAGCTTTGCCTGGAGTTTTGCAGCAAGGCCGATTTGCCGGATTTTTGCCAGGGCCATCACTGATTTAATGAAAACTTTCGGTGTGAGATTATTTATTTCGGAAAAACCACCGGACAAGATTATTGCCAGTGTCCGCTCGGGATATGTTAAGGCGAACTCCTGGGCAACCAGGCCGCCGTGTGAATATCCACAGATCACCGCTTTTTCAATGCCAATTTGATCGAGCAGTTTCTTCAAGTCCTCCGCAAGAAGCTGGATGGATAAAGGACTTGTTCCTCTTGAGCTCTGGCCATGGCCTGCGAGGTCATAAAAGATGGTTTTATATGTGTCAGCGAGGGGTTCCTGATGTTTAAAAACATTGTGGCCCATCACAAACGGATGGATAAAGACAATTGGCATTCCTTTCCCTTTTACATGATAGTACAGTGAAAGATTTTCACGGATAGCAGCATATGGCATAAGCGGATTTCCCTCCTAAAACAGAAAAATGAAGAAACAGATAACGGAAAAAACACATGTTGCATTCTATTTCATTTCATAGTCTTTTTCGAATACCCTAATTTTCAGCGTGTCAAAACGCAGTGTCGAAAAAAGCATGTCATAGTAATGCTCCTAAATATTACTGCTCTTATACTGTGATCAAGCGTGTTTTTCATTCCTTAGCCAGCATTTCTGTGCGTTACATGCTAAGTGAAAATGTATCGTTTTAGGTTCTTCCCCCAAAACTGTTTCAAAAACAAAGAAAGATCCCCTAAGCAAGTGCTGCCATAGGGAATCATTTCACTGTTTTTAATTAAATGGTTGGCTTTTGTTTAAGACTTCCCGTCTACACTCCCCAAGAACAATCTTCTTTAAGGCAAAGAAGCTGTTGATTGCCTGACAATTAACTTTGGAGAAAGAAGCAGTCGCTCCTTATAAGGCCGGGATGCCTCCATTTCCTGCATTAATAGCTCAACGACTTTTGCTCCCATCTCTTTTATCGGCTGGGAAACGGTTGTCAGCATCGGGGAAGTTGTAGTGGACAATACCGTATTATCAAATCCCACAACCGATAAATCATACGGGATACTCAGATCTCTTTCTTTAGCAGCTTGTATGACTCCGGCAGCCAATAAATCATTGCAGGCAAAAATAGCCGTAGGCCTTTCCTTCAATGAAAGAAGCTGTTTGGCACTTTCGTATCCTTTTTGGATTAAAGCTTCCGTTTTTACTATGTAATCATCCGGCACAGGCAGCCCGGCTTCCTGCATCGCATGTTTAAATGCGGCCAGCCGCGGCTCATTGCTCCGAACATTTTCAGCAATAATAGCGATTCTTTTATGACCTAAAGACAACAAATGGGAAGCAGCCAAGTAGCCCCCTTTATAGTCATCAACTGTTATAGTATTGATAGACAGCTTCGGGATTTCAGAAGCGATTAACACAATCGGAACCCCTTGTTTCTCCATTAGCTCTTCAAGCAAGTCCGTGCTTCGGAAAGCGGAAGCGACCACTAAACCATCAATTCTTTGGCTGGTTAAGAGTGATAAATAGGTTTTTTCCTTGTCGGTATCATTATCTGTGTTACACATCATCACGCTAAATCCTAGCTCATGGCTGCGGTCTTCAATACTTCTCGCAATATCCGCATAAAAAGGGTTAGAGATATCCGGAACAAGCAGCCCAATGGCGTTTGTTCGCTTGCCTCTTAAAGAAGCCGCCGCTATATCGCGATGATAATTAAGTTTATCCATTGCTGCCAGCACTTTTTTTCTTGTCTGCTCACTAATACTTCCAGTGTGATTGATCACTTTTGAAACAGTGGCAATCGAAACACCTGCCTCTCGAGCGACGCTATGTATATTTACTTTCATCATGTCCCTCCTTTCCTTACTGCTTTTAACCTATATATTATTTATTAACGTAAATTCTTATGGTATTATACCATGCAAACGGCCACCCATTATATTCAAGCTATTGTCAGGCAACTACCTCGTATAGCTTCATAAAAGGGAAATAAAAAACGGGCATGCTGGCTATCGGATAACAAGCAGCATGCCCTTTCAATTAAGAGGATGAAGAAAGCGCTTTATAAGGAGACTGGACTGTGACCAATTCGCCTGTTTCAAATGATTCTTTGCACGCATACCCAAGAGCTGTCGATAGGACACCGTCTTCGACCATAACGCTTGGCTGTCTGTTTTCCCGAATGCAGGAAATAAATTCTTCTGCTTCACTTAAATAGGCCTGTTCAAAACGCTCTAAAAATCCTTCTGCGCATTCATTTACAGCGCCCGCATCATCAAACACAGTGACCATGTTTTTTTCAGGCGTTGTTCCAATCCGCAACGTACCTTTTGTACCGATAATTTCGGTTTCAATATGGTAGCCATGGGCGCAATTGCGGCCGGCGACAAAAATGCCCATTTTATTGTTTTCAAATTTCACCAGTGCGGTACCCGTTTCTGCATCGTTTAACTGCTCAAATTCGGGGTATTCATATGCGCCGCCAATGGCCCATACTTGTTTGGCTTCCGAGCTTAAATACCATCTGGCCAGGTCTAAATCATGGATGGCCATGTCCAAAAATAAACCGCCGCTGTAATTATTTTTTGCAAACTGCATAAAACTATTGATCGCTTTTGATGGATCAAGCCCATAGCAGCGAACTAAAACTGGTTCTCCAATTTTTCCTTCTTCAATTTTCTTTTTTGCGTACGCATATGACTTATCATATCTGCGCATGAAACCGATCATGAAAATCTGTTCTTTATGGTTATTTACGACCTCTTGGACACGCAATGCTTCCTCCAGGTATAATCCAAGCGGCTTTTCGCTGAATACATGGAAGCCAGCATTCAAGGCTTTCTCAATCTGTTCACAATGAAATCCAGATGGCGACGCAATAAAGATCGCATCTAGCTCTTTATTTTTCAGCATTTCGTCATAGTCCGTGTAGGCATACGGAATACCCCAGTCTTTTCTTGCTTGTTCGGCTTCTTCTTGAATCACACTGCAAACAGCCAGCAATTCACAATGGGGAATCCGAAATGCTAAGTTCTCCGCATGCTGTCTGCCTAATCTGCCTAATCCGACAATACCTACTTTTATTTTCGCTATCATATCTCCCGACCTTCCTATCCCTCATAAATTTTATGAACGCTTTGTCATGATAAACTTTTAGGCATACCTTACATCTCCACAATAAGAAAACGCTTACTTTTGAAGCCAAATACTTAAGGTTTTCTCAATCACTCATTCGCGGAACTTGTGTTGATAGCAAATGGATCATATACATTGATTTTAAACAATATTCAAATAAAGATTTAACTAAGGTAAACGTTTTCCTTATGGAGTTATTATAATAACTCATTTTTATAAAAGTCAATCTTTTATTTGTAAAAAAAATGAAAGAAAAAATAGGTTTTTCTGAATGACTCACTAATTAAAGTATACACGCCAGTAAATTCCCACTTAAACAGGATGAATAAAATAAATTTTAATTCATCCTCTTCAAGGAAAACGTTTACTCAACAACCTACATTTCGCTGATTGTAGACCTTGTATACTTCTTTCATAAAAGGAAACCCTAATATAATCGAAATACCGTATGGAGGATTTTCTATGACTGACAACGATCAGGAGAGCGGAGCATTACCGCAGGTTCCTGAGCCAAACTGGAGAGGTTTTATTGATTTGCCGGATTTTCCTTCTTTAGATAAGAATATTCATGTAGACGTGGTTATTGTAGGTGGCGGTATTACCGGAATCACATCTGCTTACCTTTTAGCAAAGGAAGGCCTGAAGGTTGCCGTTTTAGAGGCAGGGAAATTGCTGAACGGCCCAAGGGGAACCATTACCGCTAAAATTACTGCCCAGCATGAGCTAATATACGATGAACTCATTCGCCATTTCGGAAAGGGTAAGGCGCGGTTATACTACGAAGCCAATATAGAAGCCCTAAACTTCATCAAAAAAACCGTAGAACAACATCAAATCCATTGTGATTTCAGCCTGCAGGACGCTTGTATATACGCTGCTACGGATCAATACGCACGCAGAATTGAAAGGGAAGCAAAAGCTTATGAAAATATCCGTATAGACGGTGCGCTGATTGACACGATTCCTTTCGAGATAGATATACAAAATGGGCTGATTATGAAAAACCAGGCTCAATTTCATCCCATTAAATACCTGGCCCACCTTATCCGAATTATCACGGAAAAAGGCGGACTTTTCTTTGAAAACACTACGGCCGTTAATATTGAAACTGGTAAGCAGCCAACCGTTCTTACCCGTGAGGGGCGACGTGCCACGGGCAGCTACGTTCTGGCCTGTTCTCATTTTCCATTTTATGAAGGACTGGGGTTTTATTCTACAAGAATGTATGCGGTTCGCTCCTATGTTCTGGCGGCCAAGACAAAGAAAGCATATCCTGGCGGAATGTATATTAGTGCCGACCAGCCGACACGTTCACTCTGTTCTGCAACGATTAATGGAGAAGAAATCGTGCTTATTGGCGGTCAGAGTCATAAGGTTGGCCAAGGAAGGAACACGCTGGAACATTATAAGGCCTTAGAGACCTTTGGCCAGCAGGTTTTTGGTTTTGATAAAATGGTATACCGCTGGTCGGCCCAGGACTTGACCACCCTTGATAAAATGCCTTATATCGGCGAGATAACTCCAGGCCAGCCAAATATCTTGATTGCTACCGGTTACCGGAACTGGGGAATGTCTAATGGGACTGCCGCCGCTCTGCTCTTTCGGGATATCATTTTGGACAAAAAGAATGTTTACCAAGATTTATATACACCTTCGCGATTCTATGCACATCCAAGCCTGAAAAATTTTCTAGTAGAGAATGCTAATGTAGCTGCCCATTTAATTAAAGGAAAACTTGATTTACCTGCTAAGAGTGCTCAAGACTTATCCAACGGTGAAGGTGCCGTAATTACTGTCAAAGGACATAGAAAAGGTGCTTATAAAGATAAGGAAGGAAAACTGTATATTGTAGATACAACCTGTACCCATATAGGATGTGAAGTCGAATGGAACAACGGCGACCGTACCTGGGATTGCCCATGTCACGGCTCCAGGTTTTCGTATACAGGAGAAGTAATTGAAGGTCCAGCTGAAAAACCATTGCAGCAATACGATCATCGTATGCTGGACAATCTTACCTCAGAAGATTCCGGCTATTAACGGTTGATGTTACCGCAGCAGAAGCAATTCGCTGCGGTTTGCTTTTTTTCAGATACCGGTGGCAGACAAGTGCCTGCCCACCATTATTTTCTATATGGAACTCCTGCTAATAAAACAGTGGCAACAGGGAACTCTAACAAAGATATTGGGTGTAACTTACTGAGAAGACAGCCGCTTTTCGGTATTTTTTACTATATTCTGATCACATTTCTAAAACAAAAATTTCACTGTATTACACTGATATCGAAATGTAAAAACAGGAGCGTGAAATAATGAAAGTAGTGGTAACAGGTGCAGCAGGAAAAGTTGGCCGATGGACTGTAAGAACTCTATTAGAAGCTGGTCATGACGTTATTGCTACAGATAGAAAATTAAGGGAAGAATCTGAATCAAAAAAATTTATCCAGGCCGAATTACGTGATTATGGCCAGGTCTGCCAGCTTTTAGCAGGGTGTGATGCAGTCGTGCACCTAGGGAATATTCCTACCGATGTGCGGAATACATCCCAGGCCATATTTGAAAATAATATGCTTGTTAATTTTAATATCCTTGAAGCTTGTAAAGACCTTAAAATCCCTAAGGTTGTGTGGGCATCCAGTGAGACTGTTCTGGGATATCCTTTTGTTGCAGAAGATCTAAGTTACCTGCCTGTGGACGAAGAACACCCTTCCATCGTGAAGTCTTCATACGCAATGGCAAAACGGCTGACTGAAATCCTTTCCGAAATGTTCCACAAGCTTGCGAACACACAAATTGTGGCGCTTCGCTTTGCCAATATGTATGAGCCGGATGAATACGAGAAAATCCCTATCATGCACTGGAGTGAAGAAGGACAAAGGGATGTCCAAAAGAAAAATGCGTGGGCCTATTGTGATGTCAGGGACGCTGCAAGAGCCTGCCTGCTTGCAATCGAAAAGGATAATTTAGGATTTGACATATTTCATATAACGGCACCAGATACCATTTTCCCAGAAACTAGTCAGGAATTAGTGGATAAATTTTTCCCGGATGTCTCTTTAAAGAGGCCTGTAGAAGGACATGAGACTCTCATGGCCATCGATAAAGCCCGGAAGGTCCTTGGCTATGAACCGCGTTACACATGGCGCAATGTTCTCAATAGTGATGGTAAAACCAAGGCACTGCCGGAGGACCAGCTTGCTTTACTAAATACGGATATATAAAAGGATCTTAATAACAAACCGGTTCCAGTTTTGCACTGGATGAAACAAACTGAATATGAAAACTTGGATAAAAGAAAGCTCCCTCTCCTAAATAAGGAAAGAGTGTTTTTGAAATGGCAAAAAGCAATGGGGGATTCACTATCCCCATTGCTTTTTTAAATATCATAATAATTTATATTTATGCTTAAATCCATTTCGAGTATCGTCTTTGCCAGCTGGTTCCCGGGATATGGCCCCAACCTTAAACCGGACGCCCCGATCCCATCTGCCAAGGCAAATGACTTCACAGCACCTGCTTGTTATCCGTTGAAGCTTTTTGTCTTATCCACGCAGAATCGGCAATGTACAGCAGCGAAAAGAGCCTCCGGATTTAATAATCTCTGTGATATCAACCTCAATTACATGATACCCCCGCTCCCTGAGGCGATTGTTTACATCATGATTTCCCATCAGACTAAATACCTTTTTTCGTCCAATTGAAAGTACATTTGTTCCAAGTGTAAATTGCTCTTTTTCAGTTACTTCAATTAAATCGAATCTTGATGAAAGCATATTTACTGTAATTTTGTCAATGGCTTCCGGGAAAATTAATGCTTCTTCTGGTGAAATAATATTAAAAACACAGTCTAAATGCAAATATCTTTGATTTAAAGAAATAGGGAGGATCTCGTATCCCGGTAATAAACGCGTAAGTTCTTGAATAGATGCTTTATTTGTTCGACTGCTGATCCCGACATAGAGATTTTGTCCATCAACGATGACATCCCCGCCTTCAATCGAATCTTCGCTTAGGGCGTGATAAGAAATTTGCTCTGACTCAAGCCATTTTTTCAGCTCATGTTCCTCTCCCTGCCGGATGTCCGCGGCCATTTCAGCAGTAAAAATATTTTGGCCGATTGTAAACCCGATGTCTCTAGTAAAGACTTGCTCCGGATACTGTTTAGAAGGCGTAAGCTTAATCACCTCTATTCCGTGTTCATTAAGAAGCTGACAAAACTGATTATGCTGCTGTATTGCACGGTCAATATTAATATTTTCATGTTTATAATATTTTTGCGTTTCATTAATCACATCCCGTATAGTCATAAATTGAGGCTCGCATAAAATCACTCGGCGCAGTTCTTCATATTCACTGTTGCATTGTATATTCCCAAATTTTTTTGACAATATTTCCATGATTAACTCCTCTTAAAACGTACTGTTTTATGTAGTCTTCCCTTTTGTTAAGTATTCATAAATAAATGAAATAAAATTAGAAAACCATCCACTTTGAGAAGAAGTAGATGGTTTTTACTAAAACACCGTATAAATTTCCATGTTGTATTAAACCCTCCAACCGCTGTCCTGCAAATCCCAACACAAAAAAGCTTATTCTCGCTGAATATATGGCAGTGCCGACCAGCTTACACGTTCACTCTGTGAGGTATCTCTCTTGAAAGACAAAAAGCAATGGAAGATCAATTGTCCCCCATTGCTTTTTGAACATCATAATAACTAATATCGATATTTATATCCATTTCGAGCGCCATCTTTGCCAGTTGATTCCCGAGATATGGCCCCGTCGTTAAACCAGAAGCCCCAAGCCCATTCGCTACGATAAGACCCTCCCAGCCAGGGATAGGACCTATCACCGGAAGGAAATCGGCAGTGTAGGGACGAAAACCAACCCTTATCTCCTGAAACGTACTATTCGATAAACCAGGCGCTGCTTCTAAGCCTTTGTCCAGAAGTTCCTGCATCCCGCCTGCCGTGATGCGTGTGTCATAACCGTCTACAGGATCTTCATGAGTCGCCCCTATGACAACCCTCTGGTGATCAAAAGCTAAAAGATATTTATTAGAAGGCGGCATTACGACAGGCCATGTGCTTGTGTCCGACGCTTCCGGAACCTCCACATGCAAAATTTGTGCTTTTTGAAAGCTTACTTTGAAATCAATGCCTAAAGGTGCTAACAGCTGATTTGCCCAGGCACCTGCACAAACAATCACCTCGTCAGCCGAATAGCTTTCATTGCCAACCGTGACTCCTGTTACCCGGTTCGCCTCGTATTGAAGTACAGCATTCCCCGTTACAAGGATGGCACCGTTTCTTTGAGAGGAACGCAATAGCGCATCGCGCAGCGCACGGCCGTCCACACGGGCACCTCCGCTCACATAAACAGACTGGTATTGTTCAGAAATATATGGAAATCGATCCCGGGTTTCTTTTTCATCAAGCAACACAGTCTCACCGATTTCCGGTGCATCTGCTTTTCGTGTTTCGGCACGCTCTTCCATTTTTCTGATTTTTTCTATGTCGTGATGGACATTGAGAGCGCCGACCCGGGCATAGCCCGTTTCTGTCTCGCCTTCCCTTTTCAGTTCTTCGATCAACCCAGGGTAAAAACGTGCCCCTTCCTTTGCGAGCTGGTACCAGGCCTTGTTGCGCCGCTGCGACAGCCAAGGGCAGATAATGCCTGCAGCTGCATCGGTCGCCTGTCCTTTATCTTTGCGGTCTATAATCAGAACCTCAGCACCCAGTTTCGCTAATTGATAAGCTGCTGATGCCCCGAGAATTCCTGCTCCCACTACTATAACCTTTTTCATACACACAAACCTTTCCATCATCATGAACGTTTCATTCCTGTTATGTATTATAACTTATCGCAAAGGATTGTATAAAGAAAGCGGCATGTGTCTGGCTGCGAAACGAAATGATCCTGCTGGTGTTCTGTTTACTATTTGCTTTATGGTTTGTAATCTGCTTTAAAGATCCCAGCTGCGCTAACCCTGACACTCATTCCTAATTATGGTAACATGGAAATATACTTAAAGGAGGGATGGATCATGCATAAAGTTCCAGAGATTACACTCAATGACGGGCTAACATTGCCGGTTATAGGCTTGGGTACATATGCGCTTAACGGGAATGCAGGTGCCAGCGCGATCCAAAATGCCATTCATGCAGGTTACCGGCTTATTGATTCTGCGTATAATTATGAAAACGAAGGAACTGTGGGCGAAGCGGTTAAGCGCAGCTCTGTTCCAAGAGAGGAATTGCGAATTACCTCTAAACTGCCGGGCCGTTATCAACACTATGACAAAGCTGTCACAACCATTCAAGAATCTTTATATCGCGCCAGCCTCGATTATTACGATTTATATTTGATTCATTGGCCTAACCCGAAGCAGGATTTGTATGTAGAAGCGTGGCAGGCCTTAATTGACGCTCAAAAATGGGGGCTTATTCGTTCCATTGGTGTCTGCAATTTCCTGCCTGAGCACATTGAGCGCTTAGAAAAAGAAACGGGCGTTAAGCCAAGCGTCAACCAAATTGAGCTGCATCCATTTTTCAATCAGGAGCAGCAAAGAAAATGGCATCAAGAGCATAACATTGTGACAGAATCCTGGAGTCCATTAGCCCGGGCAAATCATCTGTTAGAAAATGAGACCATTCAGCAAATGGCCCAGCACCATAACAAGTCCCTTTCACAGATTGTCCTACGCTGGCATTATCAGCTGGGAGCCGTTTCTATCCCGAAATCCGCTTCTTCTGTGCGGCAAATTGAAAACATCTCTATTTTTGATTTCTCTCTCGATGAAACAGAAATGAGCCTGATTTCAGAATTAACCCGCCCTGACGGCAGAATTAACAATCAGGATCCCGCTGTATATGAAGAATTTTAAAGAAAATGAAAAACAGGAGAACTGATTGGTTCTCCTGTTTCTCTATAGATTCCATTACGCTCAAGAGTTCTTATTCTTCAAGCAGGCCCTTTATCCGCTCGACTTTATCTTCCATTTTACGCTTCTTATCACGACGGTCATCGATTCGAATATTTGTACACACTCGGGCAAGTCCTTTTTCAAAAGGGACTTCGTGCATCGCTTGAATCACCTCAAACAATTTAGGCAGATCGCCTTCGATGATCGTATTCATGGGTGTCAATTGAAAACGTATCTCCCCTTTTTCCTCATATTCCTTTAATACTCTTTGGATATCTGCCACATAGCTGCTGACACTTGGTGTTTGTGTGCCAACAGGAATAACCGTTACATCAACGATTGCCATTTTGTTCACCAATCCTTTTATGTATTTCAATCAAGAAGCTAACTGACATCTATCCAATATAGACAGACGCTTTTACCATTATAACTTATAGTCATATTAGCTTGTAAAATTTCTAATAAAAGGCCCACAATCCGTGATGCATCAAGGTTGAATGGACTTTGGCTTAATTTGCACTTTGTAGTTTCCTGTATTCTCCCCCATTATTCTGGGGGAATATGTGTGGGGACATTAATTCCTGGACAGACGCTCTAAAAAAGAGTCCTTACATGGACTCTTTTTCTTTTACTATACATAACGTCTTCAGCTTCCTTTCTTCTCAAGCCAAATATCCTTTTTCCAAGTATGTGCTTACTTATCGTGTTTTTACAAATAGAAAATCCTTTTGTTATCTTTGAACAAGGGAATCGATAATATGAAGAAAGAGAAAATGATTACGGCGTGTCCGCGTTGCCGAGAGGAAATACAGGAGACTGATCATATAGGTGTTCAGGAGAACGATTGTCTTTCTCTTTAAAAGAACCGGAAGTTTCATCCTGGTTGATCCACCGATCAAGAGATGACGGAGTCAGACCACATTTATCAATAATGGCTCGTTTCGTTTTTCCATTCTGGTATAGCTGCACCATTTGCTTTTTGAACTCGGGCGTGAATGTGCGGCGTTCTCGCTTTGTCCTAGTTGGAGCTCCTCATCTGTTTTAGGACAAGTGTACGTGACCTTAATTTTTCTGTCCAGATAAGTGTGGAGGCTCCAGCATGCTCTCACGGAGGAACGTATTGCCTTCTGGGAGATCCAAATGATGGGCATTATGTACGGAAAATCTCCTTCTCTTTTATGATATATAATTTTTTAACAATTCGGCGCTAGAGCTCTTTTTTCTAAAAACTGCCCAATCAGAAGAAGGAATATTAGAGCAGCTGTATGACACCCTGGAAGCAATTAGATACAACATAAAAAAATAAGGTATAAACATGTATTATTTTATAGTATTTTTTGTCCTTTTTTATTATTGTATTAGTAGTCCTTTTAAACAGACTTATTATAGGAATTACTGAAAAATTGAGGTTATTACGTTGAACATTCTTTTCGAAAACTCTGATACCTACTTGCTAAATGTTTTTTTAGCTTATTTTTGTTTCTCTATTTATTTTAAGTTTCTTGAAAGAGAAACCAGCAAGTTTACAAGCACGCTTGTCATTACGTTTGTTTGCGGGGTTTTTACTATTTTTTGTATGAGCTTTCCTATTACCATTTTCAAAGGAAATCTTATAGATTTTAGGCAAGTTCCTTTAGTTGTAGGAGCATTATACGGAGGACGTAAAGTTGCCTTAATTTTGACAGGGATTTTGTTAGGTTACCGCTTGTACTTAGGGGTGCCTAATTTTCATATAGCCTTCCTCCTTTATTCTTCTATATGTGTTTTATTGTTTCTCGTCATTCCTTTTTTTAGAAAGGTTGATTGCCTAAAAAGAAAGCTGTTAATTGCTGCGGGCACTTCCGTAGTTAGTGCATTAATTACATCAATAGCGGTTCCGCTTTTATCCCCAGCAGTTTTTACCTTAGATTATCTTTTATTCATCGTGATTGTTGTCATACTTCAAACTACCGGGGTCTTATTCTTCGTATTGGCTAATGAAAAAGCAAAGAAGAATAAAATCCTTTCTAATGAGATAAAAAAACTTGAAAAGCTAAAAACCGTTAGCACAATTGCTGCTAGCATTTCTCATGAGGTCCGTAACCCTTTAACTATTACTAAAGGATTTCTTCAACTGTTACGTGAACCCAACCTCTCAGATAAAGACAAGACATTTTATATAAATACAGCCTTGGAGGCATTAGAAAAAGCTGAGGCTACGATCACGGATTATCTTACGTTTGCAAAACCTTCATTAGAAAATATAGAGATATTAGACCTTCACGAACAATTAATAAGCCTTAAAAATTTTATTGAGCCTTATGCTGCTATGAATAATGTAGTAATAGAAATGAAGTTAGAAGAAGATGTTTATATTTCTGGTGAAAAAGAAAAGGTTCATCAGTGCCTGATAAATATCTTAAAAAACGGAATTGAAGCAATGCCCCAGGGCGGAAAACTAAAAATTAGTTTAAACCGCCTTGGTAATGAGGCTACGGTCACTATATCAGATACAGGAGTCGGAATGAATAAGGAGCAACTTGAGCGTTTGGGAACCCCCTTTTTTACAACTAAAGATATAGGCACTGGACTGGGAACAATGGTTGTATATAGCGTTGTAAAATCTATGGGCGGTAATATAACTATTGATAGCAAACCAGGTAAGGGCACACGCTTCTCCGTTGTTCTTCCAGTGGCTCCAAAGTCGATTTAGCCGACCTGCCCATGATCTAAAGCATAATTATGACAAAGATGGCTGGGCTTGCAAAAGATAAGTCACAAATAAAAAGTAATTAATAAAGAAAAGCCGTATCAGTCATTACACATTACACTGATATGGCTTTTACTTATAACTGTGGCGATTAAATTAGAAATGGTTATTAATCCAATTTATAATATCCCTCTGTACTTCATCCTTATTAATTTCATTCAATAATTCATGACGTGAATCTTCATATAACTTATAACTTACATCTTTAATGCCAACCTGCTTAAATGACTCAAAAGCTTCTAGTACTCCTTTTCCATTTTTCCCTCCTACAGGATCCTTAGTTCCGGATATCAGGAAAATCGGAAGATCTAAAGGAACGGAACGCATATTTTTTTTATTATGTACTGTCTCAAGACCACTAAGGAAGTCAAAGAAGAAACCCGTGGAAAAGATCCCTCCGCACATAGGATCCTCAATATATTTGTCCACTTGCCTCTCATCCCTGCTCAACCAATCAAATTCTGTTCTATTTGGCCGGAACGCTTTATTGAAACTCCCAAATGTAAGCTTGTTTAGCAACGGGCTAGGTGTCTTGCTTCCATTCTTCTTCTTTTCCCTAGAGGCAATCATGATTCCGATTTTCCCCATTATTCCCGGGTTTCCTCCCGTTCCGCACAAAACTACGCCTGAAAGCTTGTTTCCGAACAACTGAATATATCGCCTCGATAAAAAAGACCCCATACTATGGCCAAACAAAAAGATAGGGACACCCGGATGCTCGTTTTCCATAATAGTGGTCAAGGTACGCATATCCTGAAAGACTTTTTCAAACCCACGCTCATCAGAAAAATATCCATAACTATTTGCCATTTTTGCCGTTTCACCATGACCACGATGATCATTCCCATACACAAAGATATTTTGAGCAGCCAGCTCCTTTGCAAAGGAATCGTACCGCATAATATGTTCCGCCATACCATGAGCTATCTGAACAAGGGCTTTCGGCTTTTATTGTTCTTCTTTTATCCATTTACTTGCGAACAAATCCATCCCATCGTTGGATAGAAACGTAAACGCTGATTGCTTTACCAATGTGAACTCCCCCCTTACTTTTACCTTTTACGGTTTTATAAATCGCTTCTAACTGTAGGTGACCTTTATTTTTGTACGATAAAGAAGAATGCGCAAAAAAAAGATTCGATTAAAACAATCCAACATTATAGGTTTATTCTATGTAAATCTCCTAGTTTCCTACACAATCCTAAACTTGTGTTTTAAATACTATCCCTTTTTGGGCAATTTTTTCATTTACGACGATTCTGCTTAATGAAAATTTATCTACAACATAATAGTGGTAAGGATTTGCTTATGAGGTTTGTCATCTCCTAAGACGTTCGGGTGATCAAACTGAGTTGCCCTTCCCTCTTGTCCAGCCGCAGGAATGGCAGGCTAAGACATTCACCCTTCACTTCTGTATATAACACCACGACAAGGCTCTCTGAAAAATAAAAAAGCAGCAATACTACTAAAGTATCACTGCCCTCTAATCATTATTTTTTAGAATTATTGTGCTTCACCACGATATTTTGAGAAGTAGTGACTGAGTTTCCTGCACTGTCTACAGCTTTGTAAGTAACGGAGTCAACACGCTGACCATTACCGCTTTTTTCAGCCCTTACTAAGAAGTCTGTATCAGGTTTACCAAATTCTGCGCCTTGTACATCTTGGGTAGTATTCCCGTCACCTTTCCCATTATCCGATTGGTTACTTACTATTGATATTAATTCGTATGAAGCAACGCCAGATAAGTGATCGTCTGCTTTTACAATAGCACTTATAAGAACCAACTGATGATTTCTATCTGTGACAACTGATTGATCAAGAGAAACATTTAAAGTCGGTGCTGTTTTATCAATTTTCACTTCAATTGATTTAGGATTTTCAGCGTTGCCTGCATTATCTATACTTCTGTATTGAACTTTATTAATTCCTTCTTCACTGATAGCAATGGCGTTAGGATATGTCGACCATTCACCTTCGTTTATTTTGTATTATATGGTTGCAAGACCAGATAGATCATCTGTAGATCCAGGTGTTAGTTTTATATCAGTGTTATACCATCCATCTTTTACCGGGCCAATCGTTGTTATAGGAGCTGTTTTGTCTAAGTTAACCTCAAAATTTTATACGACTCTACGTTACCTGCGCTATCAATACTTCTATACTTGTCCAATGCTATAGTATTTGAAAGGCTGTGATGCCATTCTTCTTATATAGCTAGCGTCTGTCCACACGAAAAGGAGAATATGACAATGAAATCAACAAAATCGAAAAAAGAGCCGGAAGTTTCGTTCTACACAGATAAAAAGGGTAAAAAGAAATGGCGGTTCTGTTATCGGGATTATGATTCGCTTGGAAATCGAAAAGAAAAGTCTGGCCAGGGCTTCACTTCCGAGAATGCGGCTATCCGAGCATTACTGCAGGTTAAGACGGAGATTGTTAATGGTAACGTCAAAAAGTGGAAGTTGATCAATTAACTGTAGCCGAGTGGATGGATCAGTGGTATGAAACCCGCAAAAACGAGTGGAAAATTTCATCTCAGATTCAGCGAGAGTATATTATCAGGCTTCACATAAAGCCGCTTCTCGGCAAATATCGTCTGCAAAAGTTCGATAAAGCCACATACAAACGTGACTTTATTAACAAGCTGTCAAAATCACATGAGCCTAAAACAGTCCAGTTGTTTCACGGAATCTTTAAGATAGCAGTAAATGCAGCAGTAGATAATGAGATCATCCCGCGCACCCGCTTTTCTAACATCACGATTCCGGATATAAAAAAAGCCTAGGTATAACTTTTTAACAGCTGATGAATTAAAAATATTTATTGCTGAAGCCAAACAGTTAGATAGCCAGACAAATTATACAATGATTCTTTTACTCGCTTATACCGGACTTCGACTAGGTGAATCGCTAGGGTTAACGTGGTATGATATTGACTTTGAGAAAAAGACGTTAACTGTCAATAAGACACGGGATAGATACGGAACAAGAACACCCAAAACAAAGCGGAGTTATCGAACAATCCTGGTGGATGATTTTTTATTGCAGCATTTAGCTGCGTATCGGACCTGGTGTATGAAAACAAAATTCCGATACGGATTACATTTAAAAAACGATGATTTTATTTTTATCTCACCCATTAGTAGAAAGCCTGTTTCAGACCATACGTTGCAGTACTGCTTTCGCTCTCTTTGCAAGAAAACGGGGTTAAAACAGGTTTCACCGCACGGTTTACGCCTCACACTGCGACTATTTTAATTAGTCAGCGAATTCCTGTTAAGACTATCCGCCGATCGTCTAGGCAACACGCACAAATGGTTTTGAACATTTGCGGGCATTCAGTCAAAGAACTGGAAGAAGAATCCGTACAAGCTTTTGGAAGTCTGATGAATATGTAAATAGGGGAATTTTTGGGGGAGCTTTTAAAAAAGGCTCCCTCTATCCCTTTATTTAAAGGCATTTAAATGCTTACGCCTTGTTATAACTTACAGCGCAGGAATGGATAAATAAAGGGAAGTACGCTTCACTGCAATCTATTTTTGCGCCAAACCGTATACTCCTGTCATGCTGGAAAACTAGCCTTGCAACACATTTTTGGCTGCCAGGGTAAATGGACAAAATACCGGGAATAGTAATAGAGAATACAACAAAGAAACGTACTAATTGCAGTGTAAAAAGTTAATGCTTACTGAAAACAGCTAAGAGTGTTGTTTCAAGGTCTCCCTGACTCAAAGCAGAGGGTTTATTTATTTCACATTGAGATGCAGCAGAAGTTCCTGTTAGTCAGTACGAAAGGAGTACGATACATGGATCTCACCAGCTTCTATGATTTTCTATCTTTTTCAGTCCCTTTTTACGTTCTTCTGTTTTATGCGATTTACAACCGTTCTGAAAAAAAGTGACTTGATAACCAATAACCATTTTTAAGCAGGCAGCTTCTATATGATTGTTCTTACATGAGGTAAAGGAATAAGAGGATGATCCATATTAGTCGAACCAATATGGACCATCCTTTATTAATTATAGGACTTTGTGTAAGAATGTCATAAAAGAAAATGACCAACATAGAATCAATATTGTTCAAAATTCACTTTCTAAGGAGCGGGTAGAATGAGCGTATTATCCACATCCTCAATAAGAGCAGCAGTAGACCAGTGCATTGAAGCATGTTTAAAATGTGCTAGAGCTTGCGAAGAGTGTACAACTAACTGCTTAAAAGAATTGGATATTCAAACAAGAACCAAATGTATCCAAACCTTACAAGATTGCGCTCAAGTTTGTTTACAGGCGGCATCTGTTGCAGGCCGCAACAGCCCATTTTCTCAACAATACTGCCAGCTTTGCGCTGATATTTGTGAAGCATGCGCAGAAGAATGCGCAGCGTTCAAAGATACCTACTGCCAGGAATGCGCTCAAATTTGCCGTGAATGCGCAAAAGCTTGCAAAAATATAGCTTCCTAACGACTAAAAATCTTTTTTTGAGGGAATGTTTCATAATGACGGGAAAAAGTGTGCCTTAACTATCAATAAGCTTACTTGTATGTCAAATAAATAGGCAGAAGCTGTAATGGCCAGTTTAGTTTCTCTATAAAATAATCATGAAGTGATCTTTCATTTAGTGAAAGATCACTTTTTCTATTTCTATGTCTTTATACATGAATCAGCCCCTGACAACGTATGTAAATTCAAACAGCAAGGACTGTCCTGAAAATCAATAAAAATTGGCTTTTTGGACAGCCCTTCTTTCATAAAACACATTAACCTTTATGCTGCGCTCAATTTATAGATTTAGACTCACATGTATGTGTGCATATTAAAGCCTATATATCTTTCCAAAATTTCTGGGCGATTCATGTTTTGGCTGTGTGTTTTAATCGTTACCCTTGCGTTTGATTTCATTCAACGATGGTTTAACGGGTTCCAGCTCTTTTATATCAGCCGATATGAACCGGTCACTTGGCTCGTCTTTTTTCGGCTCTAAATAGTTCTCCTGCGGATCTGCATTAGGGTTACGTACTTCTTCATTCGTCTCAATCGATTCAGTTAAAGACTTATCTTTGTTTGCCATTATCTTTTAGCTCCTTCCACACATCAAACTAGCTCCATACCATTGCATTTTTATCCTAAACTGTCGAAGATGTAATACTTCATCAACACAACTGCTGCTAAATTGAACACACATGTAGCTTTACCAACGTGGGCTGTATTCATGCTCACTGGATAAATCACGAAGAATGCTGCTGTACTTCTTTTTCGTTTTTTAAATTTCTATTGAAAACACGAGCCTCTTTTACCACCTGAGCCCTTCTGTACTTCCTGAAATGAACAAACTGCATTATCTCGGTTTTGGCTTGGCATAGCGAGCCGGCTTTTCACTTAAAGAAACAGCCGGCTCCGCACTTTATTTTTGATAAATCATTTGCAAAACGTTGAAATAACGGTCGTAATGACGCTCTCTTAAAAGCGCTAAATACGTCAGTGCCTCGTCAAACGTAACGTGCCAATTTAATTTGTAACGATCATAAAACGTCAGCGGATCAAGATGCACAGCATCTATAAATAATTCCAACGGTTCTTTTCCGGATAGTCTTACTACTGCCGATTCCGTCCAGTTTTTTAATGATTCACTCCGTCTCTCATCCACGAGTGTATTCAGAACGAGCCATTCAAGTCCATTAATACCCGCCTTCAACTTGTCCTCTATAATTTCATTTTCAGCCTTGTAAGCTGCTTCAGACCGATTTACGTACTCTCGAAAGCTTTCAATCATTTTATCTCCTCCTACACTCGAATTTCATTTGTTACATTGCAGCCGCATAACATTAGACCCGTCACGTAACCAGCGATAAGGCGATTCGTTGATCAACCACTCTCATGTACTCAAAACACTGGACAATGTCTGGGTTCACACGGACTTATCCGCTATAAAAGAGATACGGTACCCGCTTTTCCTTCATGAGCGGACCAATTATTTCTCTTTACCTTTACCAACGTAACCTGCATTTGTAAACACCCGCATACTATTCAAAAAGAGAGCAATTAATCCGTTTTGCTATTTTTCCTTCAGAGAGGCTTCACTAACCGATGCCGCTTTTGTCGTAATTTGACGCACAAAAAATGTAGGGATATCACTTACTTTGTAGGATAATAAAAAAAGAAAGGTTCATAGATTATTGCATGTCCTAACGGTCTGATTAAGCAGTTATTTTCCATTGTATACATAAATTGATGAGCAACAGTAGGAAGGAGTAAAAGAAGTGATTAACGTATTCTCTGATCTTCAAATCTTATTGTTAAATCTATTTTTTATTTTCCTTTTTTTCTTTGTATATCTTAAGTTTATTGAAAAGAAGATTCATCAATTAACAAACAAGCTGTTAATTTTTCTGGCCTCTGGAAGTGCTATTGTCTTATGTATGACGTTCTCGATCCCAATTGGCCCTGACCTGTTGATCGATATGCGTTACGTCCCCTTTATAGTCGGTGCTTTTTATGGCGGCCGCAGAATTGCCTTTCTTTTGTTTTTCATTTTAATTACTTATCGTTTAGGCTTTGGCAGTTCCGGCTTCTATATCAATTTAGCTGGCAGCACAATCTTGTTTATTTCTCTTTGGTTTACAGTTCCTTTTTTTGAAAGAGCCGTTAACTTAACAAAAAAAATGCGCTGCGTTACAGAAGTTGCTTTTCTTTCAGCGCTCTTTACAGGGACAACACTTAGTTTATTCGTTTCAAACATCATGAATATAAAAGATCTTTTGTCTTTTATCGTATTCCTATACCTTCAAATAGCTGGCGTTCTGTTATTTGTTAAATTTATCGAGAAAGCAAAAAATGACATAGCCCTCGCTGAAGAAATCAGAAAATTTGAAAAGTTAAAATCAGTGAGTGAAGTTGCTGCAAGCATTTCCCATGAAGTAAGAAACCCGCTTACCGCTACTAGAGGGTTTATTCAATTACTGAGTGATCAGAATCTTACCGCTGAAGAAAAAAATCTTTATATCTCCATCTCTCTTGAAGAATTAGACAAAGCAGCGTCCGTTATTACCGATTACCTTACATTTGCTACACCTTCATTAGAAAAAATAGAGATGTTGGAATTGAATAAAGAATTGGACATGATCCTAAAAACCGTAACGCCTCTTGCTTTGGCAAACACCGTAGAGATTGATATCCAAAAAACAGAAGCGATCTATGTTGCCGGTGAACGTGAAAAATTCCATCAATGTCTGATTAACCTTGCAAAAAACAGCATTGAGGCCATGCCTCATGGAGGAAAATTAATCATTAAGCTGCAGCAGCTGAATGGAAAAATAGTTATGACAGTTGAAGATACAGGGGTTGGCATGACAAATGAACAGATCGAACGGCTTGGAACCCCTTACTTTTCAACAAAAGTAGACGGTACCGGACTTGGCACAATGGTGGTTTTCAGTATTGTAAAAGCAATGATGGGTGAAATTAAAGTGGACAGTAAAATAGGCAAAGGCACTTGTTTTACGATCCTTTTTCCGGCAGTTGACCCCTCCCATTCTTCTACTGAGCAGCCTCCAGAGCAAGTCATCAGCCTGCCTGTCAGTATAAAAGAAAATACTTCTCCTCTACCTGCTTTTAAAGCAGGTAAGTAAAGGAGCGAACAATTATTGCTCTGTAAGAACGTAAAAAGCTCATGATTATCAACCGGATAATCATGAGCTTTTTTCATACTTATTTAGCAGTTTGGCCAAACTTTTGAATCGCAATTTAAGTTGAGTTGTTCTTACCGCTTAGATTCTGCTGACTAATGGGGACGGAATGTACACCACCTGTTTGATGCACCTGGATAAATGAAAACGAGAAAGGAGAATCAATCCCCGCTTCCTTCGGTGTACTGATCGGATCAATGTTCTTTCCAGCTGCCACTCCCTTATTCTTCCGTTAAGCAGCCTGTCTCTTTTAAAAAGGAAATGACGCTTGTCTTCCTGCCGTCAAAGAGAGTGTATAACCTTTTCCATCGACAAAACGAACTTAAAAAGTGCACATACGTAACCATACATTTTTGCAAAAATAAATGGGATACATTATTTTTCATTATTTTCGTTATGTTATAGGATCATCCACTTTGCTACAGGAATATATTCTTCTTTTATTAACCATCCTGGCTATCCGGTATACAAAAAAATTCCCAAAAACCAACTTGACTAGTAGGGATAGTATGAATTAAAATGTTTATATCATTTAGAAAAACCGACTGGATCACCAGAGGCTCTTGTTTATAACAAGAGCCTTTTTATTTTCTGTAAAACGAATAAAAGGCAAGGAGGAATTGAGATGATTCTCCGGGAAGCAGTAGAAAATAGACGTACGGAATTAATTAACAAACTCATTGCTTTTGGTGTGTTTAAGATTAATGAAAAGCATCTTTTTGAAAACTCTTTAGGTGAATTAGAAGGTGAATATAATAAATTTGAGGGAACTCAGCATCCGCATAGCCAACTCGGATCTATCCGCTGGTTCAATAAAAAAGCGAACAAAATGAATTGAATGTTTTGTTCAGTGAATGGCTAAGCTTTCAGGATGGTAAAGAGTCTCGGCCTTTACAATGGAGTCTTTTCGTTTATTTCTGTGCCCGGCGATTGCTATATCAATCAAAATAGGATGGCTATGCGCCATCCTACTTCTTTTTTAAACAAACATATATGAATGATAACCATACATCTTGTTACATTTTTACTGTTAAGCCCCTCATTCAACGTTCTTTTCTGCTTAACTGTTGTTATTTTTAACCTGTCACGATGGTGCCTGCAGGCAGAACATGCCCAAACATCTCCTTATCAAAAACAAAGCTTTCTGAACTTCCCAGGGGTGATGCCTCCTGTTGATTGCGAGAATGCTTTAATAAAATGACCTATCCCATTAAACCCACATTCAATGCTGATCTGCTCGACGGTCAGGCTGGTTTCCACCAATAAATTTTTAGCCTGAATCAGCCTGTAATTTAAGAGATATTGATGAGGACTGGTTCCTATATATTTTTTAAACGTGCGACAAAAATGATACGTGCTTAAATTAGATATTTCACTCAACTGCTCGACCGTAATTTTAGAGGAGAAATGTTCACCAATATACGCCAGTACAGCTTGAATTTCCGCTGGTATGTTTACAGCTTTTACGTCTCTTTTTTCAAACGTACTGCGGGTGCTTTCTAATAAATGGCCGAGCAGCTCATAGATTTGAAGAGAGATTTCAAAGTCTATTTCCTGTTTTGATGCGATAAGAGATAAAATATGAGGGATATTATTTTTTTCAGCAGGCAGTTTGAACACACATCCCTTTCTTTTATATAACTCGTTATACATATCCTGCGTATGCTTTCCGGCAAAGTGAATAAATTGGAAGATTGTTTCTTCCGCTGCGTGATAGTGATTTTTTTCTTTACAGTCCAAAAGAACAATCTCACCTTTGGAAGCTGTAAAGGATTGGCCTAAATAGTGAAAATGCATGGATCCCTTTTTGATATAAAAAAGGATAAAAGACTTCATGTAGTCACGTGTAATACTGTATGGAACATCTACTATATATTCACCGCCCCATAGAACATAATGATAGAGTTCTTTCGTTAAAGCGGAAGGTTCATAAAAATATAATCCCTTTTTTGTCTTGATGCCTGGTTCTACTTTTGGAATATAAAAATTCATTTTTTCACCTCTTACACATTGTCACCCTGATTGGACATCATTGTTTTTTCAGACGGGCTTAAAAGATAATGATACGGGACCAGGTGAATAGTTTTATTTTAACACGGTACATTCACCTTAGGCACTTTTTAAAACGTTCTCATCCTTAGCTAAAAGGGATTCAGTAAATAAAAAACAGCACCAAACCGCAATTTTTAAGCAAGATTTTGCAGAGTCGAAAAGGAACAGATGTATTAAACTAAAAGCGCATACAAAAATCAAAACACGTGAAGTGTTAATAAAAGAATAGATGAAATCTATTTCTTATCAGGAGGAATACCCATGAAATTAGCATTCAACGAAGGAACAACGTTTGAAAGCGCTTCTCTACAACAAAACCTAGATTACTGTGAAAAACACGGTTACGATTTTATTGAAATTCGCTCAATCGACCAGCTGAAAGATTATTTAAAAGAGCATACATTGGACGATTTAAAAGCATATTTTGACACCCATCATATTAAACCGCTTTCTTTAAATGCACTGTGCTTTTTCAATAACCGCACCAAAGAAGATGAAGAAGCCGTTATCGAAGAATTCAAAGAGTACTTAGAGATCTGCAAAAAAATTGATTGCTCATATATTTGTGTCGTGCCTTCTAATATTGATGTAACAGAAAAAGGAAAAACATTAACGGAAGAAGTAAACGAAAGCTGTATCCGTGTTTTAAGCCTTCTATCTGATTTAGCAGAGCCTTATGGAGTAAAGATTGCTCTTGAATTTATCGGAATTCCGGAAAATACAGTGAATACGTTCGCGCAAGCATACCAGATTGTAAAAGCGGTTGATAGAAACAATGTGGGTCTTGTATACGATACTTTCCAATTCACTGGAATGGGGTCAAGACTAGAAGATGTAATAGATGAAACAGCAGAAAAATTATTTATTTTCCATATTAACGATGTAGACGGTTTTCCAGTTGGCCAAATGCGCGATACAGACAGAGTATGGCCTGGACACGGTGTCATTAATTTAGAAGCACATTTGAAAAGATTAAAAGAATTGAATTATGATTTCGCCGTATCCGTTGAGCTGTTTAGACCAGAATATTATCAAATGGATCCGGAAGAAGTCATCAAAAAAGCAAAAGAAACGACATTGGAAGTGTTGGAAAAGTACTATTATTCATATTCACGCTCTTAAAGACTCTTGAAATAATCCAAAAACCAAAAGGGAACTTGGTATATTTTCTAAGATCCATGTTCTATAACCGGATATATTATACTCCTGGTTAAACGAAATAAAATAAAAGCAGCGGGTACAGCAGGTGTCTTTTTCCACTTCTTGCTTCCCTCTGCTTTTATTTAAAGTAATGTTCATAATATGAAGCACGGCACGATGATGTTATTTCCTCACCCTGTCTTTTTCTAAGCTGCTGCTTCTGCCATAAATTTC
This sequence comes from Domibacillus sp. PGB-M46, assembly GCF_022668875.1. Classification (GTDB taxonomy): domain Bacteria; phylum Bacillota; class Bacilli; order Bacillales; family Domibacillaceae; genus Domibacillus. The sequence continues at coordinate 58,041 of NZ_JAKGCR010000026.1, forward strand.
TTCATATAATTCTCTGCAGTTGCTGCCAACGTTAAATAACATAAACAAGCGCCCTTTTATCAATAGGTCCGCTCCCTGTGTATGATACAGGGGACAATACACCTTTCAAACAGCCTTATTTAGTCTCACTTGCTTCATTTAAATAGCTGTTCTTGTCTATAACCTTGAAAAAAACAAAGAAGTGCCAGCCCTTAATAAATAAGGAATAGCACTTTTCTTACTGGTAATTATAAATAATAGTTAAAATACCGAGTATCTCTTGCTAAAAATTATATTCCTCTATTATTTTCTTTGTAATCAGCTCATATCCTTTACTGTTCGGATGCAATTCATCACTAAAGTAATCTGTGCTCTTTTCCTTCAGCAATCCATTTGTTGCAATGAATTTGACGTGCGGATATTGGCTGACCACATCCTGACTCAGCTTGTTCCACTCTGTAATTACTGCTTCAATTTCTTTAGAATCAGGATATGGGTTATACAGACCCAGAAATAATACAGGTGCATCTGGATTTTCTTTTTGAATGATCGATAAAATGCGATGAAGATTATTCCGATAATCCTTTTCGGCCCGCTGAATCCGGTCTTTATAAAGTGGATTCAGATCTCCACCGTTGCTTTCAATTAAATCATTTGTTCCGATGAAAATGGTAAAATACTCAGCATTAGAAAGAGTCTTTCTCACATCCGCCTTCCTCAGCTGCTGCTGCAGTCCATCCGTTTGCTGACCGGGAATACCATAATTGTAGACCGTCAGGGGGACTTTATTCTGCTTATTCAGCACTTTTTCCAGATTGTCTGCATAGCCCTGTCCTGCCTGATCTCCAATACCATATGTCAGCGAATCACCGAGCGCCACCAGCTCTTCACCTGCTGATGGAATCTCCGCCTTGTTCTCCTCTTCCCGGTGTAATAAAAAAACTCCTGCAACAGCAATAAGCACTGCAACAGCAACAGTCGTTATCTTTGCTTTTCTCATCAAAAGAACCCTCCTAAATTACATGGAATTCCCTTTATGTCAATGAAGTAAACTGATTAAATCTGGAAAAGTAAATGCCTTGCAGTTCATCCATGCTATCTTTTCTAAGCTGCTTTTTCTAGCATAATTTCTTTAAAGAGCTGCAGTTGCTCGTAATACTGAATAAAATAAAAAAGCCCCCTCCCTTACTAACCAAGGAACGGCGCTTGTCTTTTATTCAAGATCATAAAAAAAGAGGACAGCTTCCGCTGTCCTCTCTGCTTTTGCCTGGCGGCGTCCTGCTCTCACAGGGGGAAACCCCCAACTACCATCGGC
>NZ_JAKGCR010000027.1 GCF_022668875.1 Domibacillus sp. PGB-M46
TTTTGGCACTGGAGCGTTCAAGGAAAAAGAATGACTGAAAAAGCAGCGATTCATCCCCCACTTAGCAAGCTTGAAGTGGGGGTGTTCTCGCCAAAGATGATAAAATCATCTTAAAAACAATCGATTTTGAGCCTTACTTTAGACATAGAAAACAAAAAATGAAGTAGCTTATAATTGAGCTACTTCATCTTTCTCTCCACAATCTGTTTTTCCGCATAATAAATTAAACGAACATTATTAAACAGATTACAGGTTTCCACCGATTTGCGTGAGTTCCCTTGCCATAGAACCGTCTAAATCTTGGCTTTCAACAACTTTTAATTTATAAACCCTCGATTCATACGGTTTTAACATAGCCTTTTGGATATCTTCACTTTGTTTACTATCATAATTACTAATTAGTAACTCCTTTGAGCTATATGTTAAATTTCCCGGTAAGTCAAAGCATGCTTCTCTATCAGAAAGATTTGTCAGAACCAGTATTGTTTCATCTTTCAACGTTCTTGTGTAAGCATAAATTTGCTTATGTTTTTCCAGAAGAATATCATAAGTACCGTATATAAGTGTTGGGTTCTCCTTGCGCATTTGAATAAGTTTCTTATAGTAAAAATAAAGCGAATCTGGATCCTTTAATGCATTTTCGACATTAATCTGTTTATAGTTTGGATTAACCTTGAGCCACGGGCTTCCTGTCGTAAATCCGGCATTCCATTCCTGGTTCCACTGCATAGGCGTTCTTGAATTGTCTCGCCCGCTTCTCCAAATAGTTTCCATTATTTCATCGTGGGTTTTTCCGTTTTCTGTTTCAAGCTCATATAAATTTTTAATAGCAATGTCATTATAGTCTTCAATCGACTCAAACTGAACATTCGTCATCCCGATTTCTTGCCCCTGATAAATAAATGGCGTTCCTTTCATAAGGAGATACATTGTTGCAAGAGCTTTACCTGATTGATCCCAATATTCTGTATCATTTCCAAAAGTGGAAATAGAGCGGGGAATATCATGGTTTTCTAGAAATAATGCATTCCAACCGGATCCCTCAAGTCCTTTTTGCCAAGCAGTAAATGATTTCTTAAAAGCCGGGAGATCAATTTTATGGTCAACGCTTTTTCCCCAAAGTTCAAAAGCTCCAAATTGGAACACCATATTAAATTTCCCATTTTCTTCTCCCACCCACAAATCTGCGTCTTCCATAGTGACTCCATTCGCTTCACCTACGGTCATGACATCATACTTATCAAGTGTCTCCCGTTTGAATTCTTCTAGGAAAACATGAATTCCCTCCTGGTTCATATGAGCGTCAAATGAAGGAACATAACGTTTATTCTCCGGATTTGGCATATCAAGGAAACCAGGCAGTTTTTTAATATGAGAAATAGCATCAATGCGAAAGCCATCAATCCCTTTATCAAGCCACCAATTTACCATTGTATATAATTCTTGGCGCACCTTTGGATTTTCCCAATTTAAATCTGGCTGCCCGGTTGCAAAGATATGCATGTAATACTGTCCTGTTCTTTCATCGTATTCCCAAGCTGAACCGCCGAAAATGCTTTCCCAGTTATTAGGTTCCGAACCATCCTCTTTTGGGTCTGCCCATATGTAGTAATCCCGCTTTGGATTGTCTTTACTGGAACGGGATTCCGCAAACCACGCATGCTCATCTGACGTATGGTTAATGACAAGATCCATAATAATTTTCATTTCTCGCTTATGTGCCTCTTCCAAAAGCAAATCAAAATCCTCCATGGTTCCAAATTCATCCATGATGTCTTGATAATCAGAAATGTCGTATCCATTATCTTCATTTGGTGATTTGTAAATTGGACAAATCCAAATAACATCAATACCAAGATCTTTAAGATAATCCAGCTTTGAAATAATTCCTTGCAAATCGCCAATCCCATCCCCGTTGCTATCCATAAAACTTCGAGGATAAATTTGATAAACAACTGCTTCTTTCCACCATTTTTTTAATTCCATTTTTGTAACCCTCCTGTATTTTACCCTTTTACTGAACCGCTGGTAATTCCTTCAACATAGTATTTTTGCAGATAGATGAATAACAGAGTGATCGGGACAGCAATTAGGACACAGCCTGCTGTAAAAGCCATATATAAATGATCTGCGTTTTCCCTTGTCATCATCGAGAACAGGCCAATGGCAATCGTATATTTCTCTACATTGTCTCCCATGATTACTTTTGCAAAAATGAAATCCATCCAGGGAGCCATGAACGCCATCAGTGCCGTATACACAATAATTGGTTTCGACAGCGGCAATGTGATCTTCGTGAAAATCTCTGCTTTTGAAGCACCGTCAATCATGGCAGATTCATCAAGTGTTCTTGGAATCGTATCGAAAAACCCTTTTGCAATAAAGAAGTTAAGGGCAGCGCCTGCAGAATATACCAGGATAAGTGCAAACAGGCTCTGAGTCAGGTTGACAGCCTTCAGCAAATAATAAACAGCAATCATGCTCATGAAAGCAGGGAACATGGTAAGAACTAAGGAAACCTTCATAATCGGCTTTCGCATTTTGAACTGCAATCTAGATAATACATAGGCCATCGACACAGTCAAAATGGTGCTCAAAATACATGTGACAACAGAAACAATGAACGTATTTGTAAACCATTTAACGAATGGAAAGTTGCTGTTTCCATTGAATAGATAACGATAGTGCTCCAGCGTATACTCCTTCGGAATAATATACGGTACAAACATACCGCCTTCTCCCCGAAAAGAAGTTAACACAATCCAGATAATTGGAAAAACCCAGATCGCCGCTAAGAAAATGAGCAGTCCGTGAGAAAGGAAATTGCTTATTGTATCTTTTTTCACCCCAGGCCATCCTCCTTCTTAAAAGAATTAGATCGAGTATAAACAAACAAAGAAAACACAGCACTCAATACAAAGGTGATAATGCCGATTACAGAAGCGATATTATAATCAGCGGTTTCAATAGTGAGCTTATAGAGCCAGGTAACCAGCAGGTCTGTTTCACCAGCAGAATAATAGTTGCTGTTTACTGGGCCGCCCTCAGTTAATAAGTAGATTACGTTAAAGTTGTTGATATTTCCTACAAACTGCTGAATAAGGCTCGGAGTCATGACGAATAAGATTTGAGGGAATGTAATGCTCTTCAAGATCTGAAATCCATTCGCTCCGTCGATTTTGGCTGCTTCTATTTGGTCACTTGGCAAATTCATCAATATTCCTGTAGCGACCAGCATTGTGACCGGAATACCGATCCACATATTGATTGTAATAACGGACAATTTTGCGATTAACCCATCGGTTAAAAATGGAATCGGGGCTGAAATTAAGCCGATGTCTTCCAGGAAAACATTGACCGGGCCGGAAGCGTGCAATAAATTACGCATAATCAATAAAGATACGAATTGCGGTACAGCCATAGTCAGCACAAACAGGGTCCTGAAGACTGCCTTTCCTTTTATTCCTTTTTTATTAATCAAAAGAGCTAACAATACGCCAAAAATAAAGGATGTTGCTGTAGCCATAAAAGCCCAGGTTAAGGTCCACCCGAGTAATGGAAAGAAAGTGCCAGCCATCCTGCCAGTCAGGATATTAGAAAAGTTTGCAAAACCAACCCAATCAAACAAGTTTTTGGGAGGCAAGTGATTATGATCAAAGCTCGTAAAGGCGATACTAATCATGTAAATCAAAGGTATTACCGTAAAGACAAGGACACCGATTACCGGTATAGCCAATAAGGTAATATGAAACTTATCATCCAATAAGGATTTAACATCGTCTTTAAACGAAGGAATGGCCAGACCTTTTTTCTCAAGGTCTGAAATATATTGCATACTTTTAAAATGTGCATGATAGACACAAATGAACAGGATACATAGAGTAATCGCCACAATTCCATAGATGAGCATAAGCATGGAATTATCGCCCTTCGCCAAGACCTCGATCCCTAATTCCTCGTCCATAACCCAGCCCTGCTGGGCAGTCCCCAGGGTCAGCAGTCCACCTATTGCACTGAATCCTTGAAGAATCATAAATAAAATGAATCCAATCTCCGCCGATAAAAATAAACTTCCCTTGATGAGCTGCCCTTTCGAAAGATGCGAGGCACCCATGATAATAAAGGATAGATTCCTGACACCGCTTCCTTCCTTAAAAAAAGCAGAATATTGTTTTAAGGAAGATGAAATTGTAGAACCGATCTGACTCATTATTTACTCCCCCTCTCAATAATAGATCTATAAACGAATATTGGTTCCATACCGTTATTCGTTGTATGGAACCAATATTGAATTTATATTACTTGCCCGACGTATCTTCTACCAATTGATCCAACTTGGCCTTCATATTTTCTTTAGCAATCTTGCCATTGTACGCATCAATGATAAGAGCATCGGCTGGCGGCCAGAATGTAACCATTTCCGGAATTTTAGGCATTACCACAGAGTTCTCTGGTTTTGCCATTTGAATAACAGTTGTTGCTTGCTCGTTTGCTTTTACGTCAGCATTTTCCTGAACTTCCTTGGATGAAGGAGTATATCCTTTCTCTTTGAAGGTTTTTTCCTGAATCTCATTACTTGCTAGATAGTTTGCAAGCTTCATTGCTTCAAGCGGGTACTTTGTTGTTGCTTTTACCGAATACAACTTAACTCCCAGGAACGCTTTCAACTGAACCGGTCCATTGCCAAAATCAGCAGTAGGATAAACGGCAACCCCCAAGTTATCACCCAATATTTCTTTCAATTGATTGTATGACCAAGGCCCGCCGATAAGGGAATTTATTTTTCCGCTTTCCAGGGCACTGATTGAATCTGCGTTTACATGGACAACATTCTTGTTATTTTTCAAGTTAGAAATCCATTCCATCGCTTGAAGACCTTCTGGAGTATTAAAAGTAGATCCGTTTGCATCCTCGCCGTTATCTCCGTACAGTTTGACATTGTTGGCTAAAATGAAAGGTACTACCGTATAGTTTGCTCCTGCTTCTGACAAATTCAACCCAAGTTTCGCCTTTTTCGTAATCCCCTCAAAAGTTTTTACATCTTCTTCCGTTAATTTGCTCTTATCATAGTAGAGAAAGAGACTTTCAATTCCATACGGATATCCATATACCTCTCCTTTGTACGATGCCGCCTGTACTGCTGGTTCAATATTAGACTTTTTAATTTCATCAGCATATTTCGTATTCTTATATACCGTTCCTGATTCTACTAATTGTCCTAATTGATCATGTGGCATACTGAAAACATCTGCTGCTGCATCCGGATCTTTCTTTACAAATTCCTGTGCTTTCCCTGTATCTGACTCAACTACTTCAATTTCATATTTTTTATCTGGATTTTCCTTGATGAAGTTATCTACTACCGTTTTGTAATATTCGCCTGAATCAGGATCTACCCATACTTTTAAAGTTACTTTCTCATCATTTGGCTGGCCGCTTTGCTCACTGCTGGATTCATTTGAGCACCCAGCCATAGCCATTAGAGCACTCAGGCAAACAGTTAATAGGAAAATCAATTTCTTTTTCATTTTTCTTTCCTCCTGTTTTTTACTTTGCTTTCAACGTCTATACAAAACGTTTTAAACTATTAGAATATAGCCTCCAAAAAGTGATATTACCCTTATTAACTTTTATAAAGCAGTGCGCGTATGTCAGCGCTATCATCTCTGACTCCAAAACAATAAATTTAATCAACAAGGTGCATTCTTTGACTTGCGTAACCGGTTACGTAAATGTGCAAAAGACTTATGTTTATTAACGTAACCGGTTACGTAAAAGTCTAAAAAAAACTATAGACTATTTACACTTTGTCTCTCAACAACTCGATGTGAAACAATGTAATTCTTTTTTACTGCTTTGTTTGATTCAATCATCTCGAAAATCAAATTTGCAGCTTTTTCGGCCATCTCACTGTGTGATAGTGAAACTGATGTTAGCGGGGGATTCAAAAATTCACAAAACTTCACATTGTCCATGCCAATGACGGATATATCTTCAGGAACCTTTATGCCCAATTGATAAGCTGCAGATAAAACACCCATACCGATTTCATCATTTTCAGTGAAGATAGCTGTTAAACCAGGAACCTGTCCAATTAATTTTGTCAGGCCAGTTGCACCATCTTCACAAGAAAATCTGCCATATACAACATGATCTTCATTGGCCGAAAGCTTGTGATCTAAAAGAGCAGTCTTAAATCCTTCCACCCTAGGTAGATGATTACCTGCAACCCATTCTTCTTTATTGCCGCTTATCATTCCGACCTTTTTATGCCCTTGCTGAATTAAATATTTCGTTGCCATATAAGCTGCAGCGTAGTCATCTGCTGTGACAGAAGAGACCGGATACTCTGAATCAGTCGACAAAAGAACTATCGGAATTTTTGTTTTTTCAATGTAATCATAATACTCTTTTTGTAAAATTGTACTAGCTAAAATAATCCCATCTACTCGTTTTTCATGCAGTAGCTTGAGATACTTCATCGTTTTCGCACCTTTTGACTCGGTATGACAGACGATAATACTTGAGCCTGCTTTGTGAGCAACTGCCTCAATTTCATTTAAAAAGTTTGTAGTTAAGGAGCTTATTAAATCGGGTAACACAATTCCAATCGTGTGTGTTTTCTTATTGGTTAGGCTTCGCGCAACCGCATTCGGGTTATACTCTAACTCTTCAATAGCTTTAAGTACATGCCTTTTTGTTTTTTCGGAGTAACCACCCTGATCGTTCAACACCCTTGATACTGTTGCTTTCGATACATTTGCTCTCTCAGCCACATCCATTATTGTAACAGTCATAATATACCTTCTTTCTAACTAACTAACGAAACCGGTTACGTAAATCAGAATAACATGAAATGATAGCCCTTTCAATAATATCTTTTAAAAAAAATAAAATTTCAGAAAAAAACCAAAATAAAGCAGCTTTTAGTTAAGATACTTTATGTTTTTCTATTTTCTTATTGAATTAACCTGCCTCGCTAGTTTAACAAGAAAATTAACAATACTCTCTAACAAGGCTTTCTTCTAAGTCAGTTATCGAAAGGAGCCTTTTACTTAACAATTTCGCTCAAGTGCTGACTAATTATGCAGGTACACCTGTTAAGTAAAAAACTATTTGTTTTTCCATTTATCCATTAGTAAATATGAAAATGTTTATCAGCTAATACATGAAACCGCACTCCCTCAATTGTCATAAACTATACGAAATCTTCGTTATTGTACACACAAAGAGCAACTCTTAAACTGTGGGTTATTTGAAAGAACGGCAATACTAGTTCCGTCATAACCAATTCAAAAGATGCTTGTATCCTGATTTACTTTCGCTACGATTGTTTCTGTGATTTTTCCTTCCCAACCTCCTGTCCATTCTCATTGTTCCACACTAAACACATCTTTATTTGCTGACCATACAACGATTTCACCTGCTGTTCCTGCTGTAATGAACCAGGGGAACATTTCTTGGAATTGCTTTTCATTTTGAATCTCCGTAACTGCTATAGTTAGCTGTGGGCTTTGGAACAAGTATTTGTAATAAATATTTGCTCCCTCGCAATCACTTTCATACTCTTCTTTCTAGGAAGAAAGGATTTCAGAACAAAAGTAAATGGGATATGCTTTAATGTTTTTCATCCATAAACGCACGAAGTTTTTATCACACTCAGGAAGATAAAAGTCACTTATATCAAAAACATAACTTGCAGTTCCTTCAATAGCAACCGGAAAATAACCACCAGCATCGGGCTTATTAGTAAAATAATGTTTCGGAAGATAGGCTATTCCAACATCCACACGTATTCACCCTTTTATTAATGAATTATTTATTAAATCTTAATATACCATTATGCAGCAGGATTTGAATGTCATACTCGTTAGTTAGCATAGGATTATGTGGTATTATAAAAAGAATAAATTTTAGCTATATGACTGATTAGCAACCAGTCGTGATAAAGTTGATCATTGAAATAGACGGTATGTTTCATCAAGCTTTACTGACAGGTAAAAAGTGTTCTAAAACACAATTAAGAAAAATGTATTTTCAAGCCCAAGAATTAACTTATGAGATGGAAGACTTTCCACAAGTGTTTTGCAGACTACATCATTTTGACCAAGTACCTTATACAGAAGATATAACGGTTGATTTTGTAATGGACACTGATACAGACAGAATTTACTCACCTTTCTCTTAGGTCAACTGTTAACAGGTAAAAATGAATGCAACATAAATGATGTTATGTGATTTGGATGGTGTTTATTGTCGTGAATACTTTATTAATAGTTACAGGAATCATCTGTATAGTCATTTCATTGTTTATCTTTATACCAGCAATTAAGAAAGCTAATACTGCTAAGGAAAAATGGGGAGAAATTTTAGAATTTGTTTTAGACCCTTTCACTGGATTAACTGGAGTGTTTTACTTAGGGCTTTTGTTAATCTTTTTTGGCTTAGTGAGGATGTTTGAATTAATATAGAGTTTTTTTCGGATGCAACATAAAGGATTATGTTGCATTGGAAAAGCCCCGGCTGTCAAAGGCAGCCGGGGCTTTTAATATATAGTAAGGACAGACTGTTGATTAACTATATGTTAATTTAATCCACTATTCTTTTGAACGAAGATAGAGATAAACTTAGATAATCATTACATTTCTATTTGTTTGAAAGAAGGAATTATCAGCTAATGAAAAAGAAAAAAGTGTTACTCCGATGGGTTATTGTTCTGTCAGCATTATATACTTTAGGGCATATTCTATTTGGTTTTGATGAAACCCAATCAATAAGAGCCATTACTAGTTTAATTGGAGCAGCCCTCTTTGTAAGCATACTTCTCTATCTAAATTTAAAAGAGCAAGAAACAACCGGACAAAAGGATACTCCTTTAACTTTAGGGATGAGCAAAAGTTTATTTAAACTTGTAAGCATCTTCATTCTTCTCGGTATTGCTAAACACCTTTACTTTTTGCTTCACGGAGCAATCACCTACTTTACTTGGGAAAGTTTTGGGGCTGATTTTCTCGCTTTATTTATCTCTGTTGTTTGTTTTTTTATGTTTTTAAAAATTAAATAGAGGTTGAACAGTAATTTTTGAAAAAGTCCTCACCCAAATTTCTTAATCAACAGTTTTGGTCTGCTGCTGAATAAATCGGTATTGGTATTAATTTTCTGTATGTACGAAATGTTGATTGACTAGTATTTGTTTCAATACGATTTGATATAATTAGCAATTATGAGGAAGGAATGTTTTGTTTGAATCGTCAAGTAATAAAGGAAGCTGCTTTTACATTTTTCACCTATATGATTCTCGTTCTTTTTGCTTACCATGCAAGCCACATAAACTGGAATATTACACTTCTTAACAATCTAAACCCTTTAATTATGGTTCTAGGTCTACTATTGATTGACAGTTATCTTCGTCGGGGGCAGAAGATTTTAACCAAAAAGGCTTACTCTATACTATATGTTATCAGTGCGTTTGTAGGTCTTGCCATTTATTTTGGATTAACCTCATTTTGAATTTGTATGCAGGAGATTGATATCGTGTTTAAGATAATATTAAGAAATTATTTGATAGTTACACTTGTTTACTCGGTGGTAATGCTTTTCTTTTTTGAGGCTGACAAGGTTGACTATATTAGCGGGTGGAGCGCTTATACTCTTGGATACTTGATAGTCGCTTACCGTGAGATAAAAAAAGAGAAGAAAACAGAAAAGAAATGATAAATATGATTGATAGTACGGTTTTGACAATAATTGCTGTCTTTGCTTATGGTATTTTTTATTTTCTTTGGACCTCTCGAAACAAAGAAGCAGCCAGAAAAAGAAATGAAGAAATAAAAAAAGAATTTAAAGGCGAAGGAAAATACGGCATATTAGCGGTCTTTCTTTTGTTCGGACCTGCCCTCCTTTTCATAGCCATTCTTTGGTTGATAATAGAATGAATCGCATAAAAAGTTATTCAACAGTATAGGTCAACTGCCGCTTAATCTAGAATTAGTCCTGCTTATCTGTATGGACGAACTGTTAATTAAGGATTTAGGTTGTTATGTCTTTAATATTTTGGTTCTCCTAAACACTGGTGCAGACATATTATTAAAAGAAAAAGAGGATCAATTTTTTTTGGTCCTTCGCTTTATTTGTTCTTTAACTTAATTTTCATCGAAATACATATCTGCATAATACTCTATTTCTTTATCCTTCCGTATGATGGATGCCATTTCCTTGACCCCTTTAGAAGACAGTATCCCTACTTCATTGAAATGATTAGCATAATTGGCTGCCAACTGTTTAATCTCAAGAATTGGATTTTGAAGCAGAACGATCAGCTTTTGCTCAATAAAGGATTCATTTCCTTGCGTATTTTCATAAAGAAAGTTCAAAGCAAGAATAACCTCTTGTTCATTATTCGTTGATAAAGCTGTGTCAACTTCATCGAGAGTCAAATGTGTGATATCTGGTTCGAAATAAGCATCTTCAAGCTCGTCCTCTTTTTCTTCTTCAACGTATAATCCATTTAAGAATGTCTCAAAATTAGGCGCTAATTCAATAATCTGTCCAGAGTCCGCATCAATATATATAACAGGAGGCTCTTTTTTTGTATTCCGGTAATCAAATGCCACCCACGAATGTCCTTCTCCGGAGAATAAAACAATATTTGTGGGCAGCTCCCATTCTTTTATTAGATATTCGCTTTGTAGTATACCGTCTTCTTCACTCACGCCTAAAATATGGTCTATATGAATATGGCCCCCTGCCCAAGAGGTCGGGACACTGGAAGGAAATGCGTTATAGTGAATGTATCCGCCATTCTGTTCTTTAAGAAGATTAATATACGATTCAGGTAGCTTTACTTTAAGTTCTTCTTCTGCGTCTTCAACTGCTTTATCCGTTAAAGGTGGTAACTTATAATAATCATCATCTTGCCATATAGTTTTCAACATTGAACTATTCCTCCCAAAACGGATTAAACAGTTACTGCCATTTTAACGTTAGACTTTTATTTACTCAACAGTATCGGTCAGCTATTGACCAGTAAAATACATTGGAACGTAAATCTAATTATGTTTTAGTGGGATGAGGTGAAAAAAATGACTTGGAATGAATTCATAGATCTCCAAGAGCGAGTAGGTTGGGGAGAAGAATTCAGCTTTGATTATAAGGGAGAAGAGTACTGGATAAGCCAAAATACAGATGGATATTTTCTAACACGCTCTAAAGATTCAATGACGCAAGAATTTGATACCTCAGAAGCTCTTTTTGTTAAAGGAAAAATTAATGGAAAGTATCTTTCAGAAATTTACTCTGATATAGAATGGTAGCCAAACTTCTGAGATGTTTGATGCACAGTATGTACGGACTGTTTATTAACACATTCGCCGCCTCAAAAGTGATAATATATGGTATTGTCAAACGAAAGGAGTGATAATTTTGGAAAATTACAAACATTTGGTTGTGTTTATTGGTGTAATACTATTATTTGTTGCCGGTTGTTCAAATGAAATCAAATTAAGTGAAACTAAATCAAACACAACTAAAAATAGCGGAAAAGTAATTACAGTAGAAAAACATAGCATAAAAGAAGGTAATTATGAACCTTTCAGAGAAATCTCCGATGATGATGCAGTTCAAAAAATTGAGGACATACTTGCTAGCATTGCATGGGAGAACGCAGAAGTAAGTATGGCATCCCCTCCACATTCTAGATTCCATTTAGGAGAAAAAAATGAACAAGCTGAGACAAATAAGATAGTTTACTACCTGTGGGTTAGCCCAAGTAAAGAGAAAGTAGAACTTGTTATAGAGGGTGAAGGTAAATATGCTCAATTAAGCAAGGGTCAGTCAGCAGAACTATTTCAGACAATTACAGATAGAAAATTGTCTGACGTAAAATAAAAATAAAAGGAACATCAGAGGTTCCTTTTATTTTTATTTAATTACTGTTAGAGCGTTTTATTCAACAGTTTTGGTCAACTATTGATTTATCCATCTTCTTAGAAAAAGAACTTTACAAAATTTCACCCTAAAAAATCAGCCAACAAGAATTATGGCTGATTTTTATTGATGCACATAATAATTACGTTCATGTTGTATTGGAGGTTGAGCTTTTGATTCACTCTCTTGAACTAACGCCCCCGTTAGTTTAAGTACAATTCTTCACATTATAGTTTTTCTCTTTTTTTGTTTCTTGGACCTTTTGGTTACTAAGGACAAAACTAATAATTGCTGCAATACTACAAACATATGGCAGGAAAGGATAACCCCAATTAGATATGACATAACCACCAATAATTGAACCAATGGTAATACCAATATACAGAGCCGTATTATTCCACGCCATAACAATTCCTCGTTCCCTGGGATATTCGACTGTTAACCGTGCTTGGTATGATGTAAATCCTGCATACCCAACCAAAGCCCATATGAACAGAAAGAAATAAATCCAATCGCCAGATGAGAAGAATATTCCTAAACAAACGAGTATAAGGGTCAATAAAATTAGCGTAGCTTTAGAAATCTTCTTTTCTCCAAACCTGTCTGTGAATTGTCCACTTATAAGACTGCCTAAGACAGCACCAATACCATAAAAAGTAACCGCTAATGCGATTTCTGATGATGTGTATCTATTTTCGGAATAAAGAGCCGCACCTAAGTAAACATAAAGAGCATACATTGAAATCGCCCAAGTGGTGGTAACACTTACTGAACCAAGTATTCTTGGCAGATTTCCTTCTAATAGATTTTTTGTTGCATTCCTTTCAGGAACATATTTCCACGCTTTAAAATTTACTGCCGCCAATAAAGTCCCTATAATAGCCATTACAACAAATACTGAACGCCAACCAAGAAAATGCTCTAGTAACGTACCGATTGGTGCTCCTGCCCAAAGAGCTGTTAAATGTCCTGAAACAACAATAGAAAGCCAAGTTCCTCTCCGATTTGATGGTGCAATATCCCCGATAATGGCATAAATCAAAGGGGTGACTGCAGCAACGGCCAAACCAGCTAAAATACGACTAATGATTAACCAGGTAAAAGAAGGTGAAGAAGCAGTTAAGATATTAGAGAAGGAAAACAACAATAACCCAAATGTAATAAAAATCCCTCTTCCGTTTTTATCTGAAGCCCAACCAAAGAAAGGGGCTGCAATAGCATATGTTACAGCAAAAACAGTTACCATCCATCCTGTCATCGCTGAATTAACACTATACGCTTCCGAAATGAACGGCAGTAACGGAGATACTACAAATAAATCTGTCCCCATTAGAAACAAAGTTATCCAACCAACACTTAAACTGACTCTCCCTTCCAAGCCCATTACCTCCCCCATTTACAATTATTATTACATGTATATTTTTTAGAGTCATAATTGTTCAAGTAAATTTCTCCGTTTGTTCAATAAGAAAAGGAGGTGCCGCAGCTACCTCCGTTGTTAAGTTAAAGCACCCTTTAGTTTAAATAAGCAACACTCCGAAAATACAGGATTATTGTAGCATACTCTCCAACTTCCCCTTCACTAGCACCCATTCTTGGTCGATTACACTGTAAAATACAGAGTCTCTTAAATAACCGTCAGGCATAACCATATGATTCCGAAGCACTCCTTCTTTTACCGCACCCAGCCGTTCAATTGCCTGCTGGGACCGCACATTTCGATTATCTGTTTTCATCTGAACACGAATTGTCCCAAGTGTCTCAAAGCAGTGTTTCAAAAGAAGATACTTACATTCTGTATTTATTCTAGTTCGCCACACAGTTGGAGACAGCCATGTCCAACCAATTTCCAAGTTACGGTTTGGTGTGGATATATTAAGAAAACGAGTGCTTCCCACAATTTTCCCCGAATCCTTGTCGAAGATAACAAAAGGAAATTCGCTTTCTTGCTCTCTCGCTTGAAGTGCTCCATTCACAAGATACTTCATATCTTCAATCGATTGAACCTTCATTGGCATGTATGCCCATATATCTGGATTGTTTCCCGCATCAAATAATTCCTGTACGTGATAATCCTCCATAGGTTGTATCTTTACTCTATCTCCTATTAATACTACTGGTGTTATCTCCATAATTCTTCTCTCCTTTTTTTCTTTGGCATGATTATATAAACAAACTGTCCTGCATTAAAGTAACAGTTCTTTATTTTTTATAAGGTACAGATAAAAGAGGAAGCAGATACTACATGGTATTTGCAAGAAGAGAGTTCTTTTCGGTGCAACATATATGATGCAAGATCTCCACTGTCTTGGAGTGTCAGTGTAATACATTTCAATCAATCGACTATAACAAGAAGGATGACACGGAGAAGCCGGAATGATAACTAACCTCAGACCACGAGTCCCGGAGCAGCTTAGCAGGCCTCTGCCTTATGAATAGACCGAACGAAGGAATGTAAGCGCACTGACGCCAAGAGACATGGGAGGGTACATCATCATAAGCGCTGCAGAGATCCATAGTTCATCACAATACCGGAAGAAAAATACAATTATTTCCATTTGATTTAGCGAAGCGTACACCAACTTGGTAATAAAAATAATAAATTCAAAACTATGTTTATAAGTAAGTATAAAAATAATTTTCCCTTCATCACGAAGTGATGTAAGCCGTTAATACATCAATGTTTATAGAGGGAGGTTAGCTTAATAAGTCTTTCGCCTTCTGAGGTTTAAAAAGAACAATATAGTGAATAACCTAACATGGAATACTTTTCAGTCTGTAATGTCTACTTAGAAATTCTTAGAAAAAGACGGGGGAAATACTGAATGAATAAAACATTAACAGGGGCGTTCTGTTTATCTTTGGCAGCTAGTATATGGGGAGGGATGTTTGTAGTCAGCAAGTATGTTTTAGAGTATATTCCTCCCTTTACACTCATCTGGATACGTTATCTTATAGGATTTTTAGTGTTGTATACAATTTTGAAAGTTTCCCAGAAGAAAAGACAGTCTGTTAAAAAAGAACGGAAAGACTGGTCAATGTTTATATGGATAGGTTTTATTGGTTATTTTGTTTCTATATCTTGTCAGTTTATAGGGGTAAAGCTAGCAGATGCTCATACTGGTTCACTTATTACAGCCACTACTCCTGCCTTCACTCTGATTTTGGCAAGGCTGTTTTTAAAAGAAAAATTAACTGCACGAAATATAATCGCTCTTCTCCTAGCAACTTTTGGAGTCATCATTACGATAGAGTGGGATAATCAAATGGGTAATTACTTATGGGGTATTTTAGTCCTTGCAGGTGCAGCCGTCTCCTGGGCATTGTTATCTGTTTCTGTGAAAGAAGCTGCCCACAAGTTTTCTTCTGTAGAAATTACAACTTATGGAGTTTTCTTCGCTCTAATTATGACTACTCCCTTTGCCGTATGGGAACTTCAATCAAAAGAAATTCTTTTCCAGAACACAGCGGTTATTCTAGGTGTTATCTATTTGGGTGTTGTCTCAACTGCTGGTGCCTTTTTTTTATGGAATAAAGGAATGGAATTAATGGATGCAGGAACAGGTTCGCTCTTTTTCTTTTTCCAGCCAATTGTCGGGGCTTTTCTCGGGTGGTTATTATTAAATGAACATATAGGGATTAACTTTGT
Source organism: Domibacillus sp. PGB-M46 (assembly GCF_022668875.1). Classification (GTDB taxonomy): domain Bacteria; phylum Bacillota; class Bacilli; order Bacillales; family Domibacillaceae; genus Domibacillus. Next base: position 15,575 of record NZ_JAKGCR010000027.1, read on the forward strand.
TATAGGTGGCTTCCTCATTCTAGTGGGAATATTCGTTATAACGAGCAAACCAAAAAATAATGCAGCAAGAGACTCGATATGAAAGTTTCTATATAATTGTATTTAAACTAACGGGGCTTTTATTCAATATCTAAAATTACCGATAAGTCGAAAACATGTAAATTTTTATTCATTTATTGCATATTTTCGGCTTTTCATATTCAAAAAACATACTATCATAAACAGCATTTTTTAATTGCTAAATACACCATCTACTAGGTATTATTGCCACATCTCCCGTTTGGAAGAATTTTAACTTGATGTATCAATTGCTTCAATTATCTTGATTGCAGGAAATAAACTAGATACTCGTTTGATAATAATAAAAAAATGCAATATTACCTCTTTTAATATTAAGTAATATCACATTTTAATTAACGGTTATTCATTTAAGGAATGATAATTCATATTTGTTAAAATCTTATTTACTTTATCAAGACGTTCCTTTGTTCTTTCTGGGTAATTGATCGCAATGGCGCTGATTAAATAATCGGCAACAAACATGGATGATACCGCTGAATTATGAAAAGCGATACTGCTTGAGTTACAAGGTAAAATTAAGTCGGAATGCTTCATAAGCGGTGACGAGTAGCTATCCGTAATAGAAATAACTTGTACCCCGTTCCCTTTTGCTGTTTCCGTAAAGTCAATAATCCTCCTTGCGTATCGAGGGAAACTTATGGCGATCACCAGATCGTTTGATGACATATTCACGATAGTATCCACCCAATCACTTACATCAGAGACGATCATTTGTGTATTCCCCAAAAGACGATTAAGTCCATGTGTTAAGTATTGGGCTACAGGCAGACCGCTTCTCACACTTGTGCAGATAATACGTTCGGCAGATACAATTTTCTCAATAGTCTCCTCAAGAATTTCAGGTGTTATTATATTCATGGTATCCTGAATGCTGCTGATCTGGCTTTCTGCATACCGCCCCCATAAATTATTCTCGCCCATCCCTTTTATATTAGCTTCAAGTCTTGTTTGCGGAGCAGCACGATTACGAAGTATCTCCTGGAGTCCCTTTTGAAATTCTGTGTACCCCGAATAACCGACACTAAAGGTTAGGCGCATAATCGTTGTTGTACTTGTACCGACAATGCCCGCCAATTGATCCACTGTCAAAAAAGCAACATCAAGCGGATGCTTAATAATATAGTCTGCTACTCTCTTTTGTGTTTCCGTCAGTTCTGAAATTTTTTCCTGTAGTTTAATAATTGGGTTTTCCATTTTATCTCTCCAAATAGACATCAGATGTCGTAATTTTTCCACCTATCACCTTTAAAAATAGTATCACCTTATTCTTTTTTTGTAAAAATTACTTTTTAAAATGAATAGAACCAGTCAAAATAATTATTCCGCATATATAGAATACACCAGACATTCCAATGAAACCTGAAACCGTACCTAGAGAAAGCGGTGCAATGATTTGAGTCAATTTGTTAAATGTCAGCCGCAATCCTAAACCTTCCGCTACACGGTTTTTAGGCAGTGCCATGATTGTAGCAAAGATTGAGAGCGGCTGTGCAATTCCAGTACAAAAGCCTAAAAGAAGAGAGAACATACTGAGCCATACAATATGATCTGCAACAGGATGTAAAAGATATGAAAGACCTGCCAAAAGGATCGAGAGAGTAATGACAACATCCCGTTTTAAATGTTGAGAAATCCATGGTAAAAAGCCTCGTATGAGCATGCCGGCACCTGCATTTAACGAGACAATAACACCAATAACAAAACCTGAGTGCCCATTTTCAGATGCAAGCAACGGAAAAAAAGCAATATATGTATCTTTTGAAAGCAGAACGATAGAACTGACCAGCACCGCCTTTCTCAAGTCAGGGATTCGAAGCAGGCCAAAAGCATTTCCCGTTCTTTTTCGGGATGATTTCTCGATTGATTGTTTACCGTCAAATACAAAAGACAATAGAAGCGTAAGGATTAGTAGAATGCCTAATAATAAAAATGCATAATTATAACTGAAAAAATCAGATGAAAAACCTGCTATTAATGGGCCAATAAAACTGCCCGCTGCTACAGCAATACTAAAAACCGAGATGTAGTACTCACGAAGTTTGCTTTTTGAAAACTGCCCTGAATATGCCTGCATCGACAATACAAATACTAACTGAGAAAGTCCAGAAAATATTTGTGACAGATAGACCCCTGCTATGTTGCCGAATAAAAACAGTATGATCAGAGACACGCTTCCTAACAGGATACTTGCTATCAAAGGTTTCTTAATGCCAACACGATCTATCACTTTTCCAAATGGAATAGACACAAAAAGCGGTAAAAAAGAGAACAAGGAAACTAAAATTCCAACTTCCATGTGACTGGCGCCCAGTTTATTGGCATATAAGGGAATGAGGGGTCTGCTGCCTGCGATACTGACCATATATAGAGCTGTACATGTAAAGAATATATACGAATGAAACTGCCTTCTTTTTTTCATTCTTTCCTGTCTCCTTTCTAACATACAGGAAAAAGAAAAAGCAGACGTATCCAGTTGGACTGTCTGCTTAAATCTATTTATCAGCGTACGTTTTCTACTTCCTCACTAAACTCATCTGAAGAGTATATATCAACTTCTTCCATTTTTTCTTTGGGGAAATACCCTAAAATAAAGCCAAGTACGCCGCCAATAGCGCTAATCGTAAAAGTTGGATTAGCGAAAATATCCCACGTTTTGATAACCATATCGCCATTTTGTAGAAGCAAACCACCCAATTGCCCTAAAACGAGGCATGTACCTCCTAATAAAAACAAGACGAGACACGTTTTAAATAAAGCAGCAATTATATTTCTCATCATTTTCGCTCCTTTCTTTTACATTGGAACTGGAAGAATGCCCATAGCTATTAAATAACCGATTAATAGAATTGGAAGAACATAATATACAACTAGCGGCATAAATGTTCTTTCAGCTTGCGCTCCTGCCAAAGATGCTGCAATAAAGATGGAACCGGACGCCGGCGGAGAAGCACCTTCTGTTGAAGCAAATACTAGAATTGCGACGACTGCAAGTAACGGGTCAACTCCGGCAGAAACCATCCCTGCAAAAGCAACCATTCCAATAGCCGTTAATGTAGCAGTTGAAGACAATGGTCCAGCTACAAGTGCGACGAGTAATCCAATAAGTAGTACCATTAGCCACTTAGAGATTGCTATTGATCCCATCAGGGTTGATAAATCTTCTGGAAGCCCTAAATCTGTTAATACTTGACTGGATGCGTATGCAAAGACAAGAAGGGCTCCAATTGTTGAAAAGCGAGGAATTGAATTGTTTAAAAACTGAGACCAGTCAGATTTGGTTTTAGGAAGGTGCGCCCAGCCGACCATAAAACTAATCATAATAATTAAAATGGGAATCCATGTAATAAGTGAAATGCTTTCAAGGGCGCCTTCTCCTATTGATGGATTTGCTGCAAAGCTCTCAGCAAGCGGCCCGATAGTTGCTACAATCGGAATTAAAGCACCTAAAAAAATTAAGGTTGATGTCCAGCCCGTACGCAAGGACTCTTTAAGGGGCTGTATAAAATCAGGCGAAATGGCTTTAATCTTGTCTCTCTTCACGAAATACACAATTAAAAAGATCCGATAAATCACTTGATAAACACCAGAAATAAATAGAGCAACGTACAAATCTCCTTCGGAAACTACTGCCGCAACCGGTGCGAAGCCAAGCATGATAAACATTGACGCGCTCGGAGGCAGTGCAGCACCAAGACCGCCATTACCTGCAACAATTGTCGCAGACAGTTCTTTGCTAAAATTAGACCTTACCATCCATGGGGCTGTTATAGACCCTGTTGTTGCTGTATTTCCTGAGTTCGAACCAGCAAGCGTGCCCATCACAGCTGATGCTATTGTATCAACATAAGCCGCTCCTCCAGGAAGGCGCCCGAGAAGGGAATTAAGAATTTTGATCAGGCTAGCAATAACTGCTGTTCTGTCAATTACGTAGGCCATAAATACAAAGGCTACTGAAGCATATAACACATCATTAGTGGCCGCAAAAACTAATCCGTTCCACATTAACTCTGGTGCTTGAGTACCGCCAAATAAAGCGGTTACAATAAACCCCGCAAGCATTGCTTCAGCAATATTTCGTTTTAACACAAGGTTGAAGAACACAATGATTCCGATAAATACAAGTAATGCCCAAATACCAATACCCATAAGGCACCTCTTTTCACATAATATTTATTACGGTATACGGCACCGGCATCGCCGGCAGCCGTAATCATTCGTCTAGGTATGCTTAGTTTGTTACTTTAAAAGCTTCAATTACTTGAAGCCAGTGTTCAGGTTTTTCACCCTTGAATTTATCTTTTAAATTTAAAGAAGCAAGCTTTTCAATTTTTTCTTTTGCTGCTTTTGACATAGAAGAGTCAATATTGACAGAATCAAGCATTGCAATGGTACCGCCAAGTTCTACCGATCGTCTAACTGCATGAAGAGCTGTTCCTGTAACAAGTCGATTCATGGTTTCCTCAAATGTACGGCCATTTATTGTTTCACTCAGTGAGTCAACTACAAGGGACTCAACATTGAACTCGTGTGCTGCTTCTAAGAGTTCGATGTACAGACCGACAACGCCTTTCATATAAATACTGCGAACTAGTTTAACGGCTGTTGCTTCTCCCGGCACATCACTTACTTTAGTGATGTTCATACCAAACGGCTGCATGATTTCCATAAAGGTATCCGTCCCATCACCGCTTGCTAAAATAGGGACTTCATGTTTATATACTGGAAGTGGACCCATCATTGCAGCGTCAACAAATTTTCCGCCTTTTTCTTGAATATTTTTAGCAATGTTCTTCTTTACATCGGGATTAGAGGCGGATACATCAATATATAAAATCCCCTTTTGTACACATGATTTTAATTGACTGCTTACTCCAAGTGCTTTATCAGCTGGTACCGCAACGATCACAGCATTTACCTGCTGCAAAACCTCTTCTGGTGTTTGAACAATTGTTACACCTGCAGCTGCTGCTCGATTTGATATCAATTCGCTGTATTCCGACACATTCCATAGTGGATCATACGCCGTCATTTTTTTAAGTCCTTGCTGTTTTAACCCTGAAGCCATTTCAAATGCAGCTTCTCCAAACCCAATAAATCCTAAATGCATGTTCTTTCTCCTTTCTCCTTAAAATCCAAATTCTTTTATCTTATCTTCTAACCATGGCGGTGCAATGCTGATTCCATCTGCATTTCCTTGTTTTCGTTTTTCTTCGTAATTCGCAATTGTCTGAAGACGCTGTTCTTCGTATTCAAATTTGTTTTCTGCTTTATGCAATGCTTCCTCAATTTTGTTCTTAGGAACGACAACGACACCGTCCTCATCCCCAATAACTAAATCTCCTGGATGAACAGCTACCCCGGCGCAGGAAATGGGAGTGTTAATAGCTCCAGGACCGTCTTTGAATGGCCCGTTTGGAATAAATCCTTTCGCGAAAATTGGAAGCCCAATTTCCCCTAACATTTCTTTATCTCTGACGAACCCATCAATGACAATTCCTTCAAGGCCAATTGCTTTGGCCGCTCCAGCCATTAATTCTCCAAGATACGCATTTTCAGTGTGGCCCTTACCATCTGCCACAAGAACATAGCCTTCACCGCCACAGTAAATACCCTGGTGCAGGAAAAGATTATCACCGGCTCTCAGGTCTACTGTTAAAGCAGTCCCAACTACTTTCATGCCAGGAGCTACTGGTTTTACCGTATAATGCATGGATCCAGTACATCCCAATGCATCTGAGATCAGTGTGGTATTCAGTTTTTTTGCGCGTTCGATTACTTTCGGTGATAAAAGCGGTGCTGTATAACTCAATTGCAAAATCCCCTTCCAAATCTTTTTAAATAACTGACAGCGGTTTCAAAATGTATCAAAAAAATAAGTACTGGTTTTGTAGTAAAAATAACTAACAAAATTAAATTTGTAATATTTATTACTACTTACAAGGACATCGTAACATCTATAACAGATAAAGTAAATATTTTTTCTGACATTTTGCTTTTCTATACTAAAAAAATTCAGTTTTCTTTTACTTAAATAAATCAGTTAATGATCTTTAGAGATTTATTGACGGATTAAAACTCGTCAGTTAATATCTAAAGATAATCAGTTGTAAAAGTAACTACCTTTTACATTTTGGTAATATTTATTACTTTACGGGTTCATAGTAACATCGTTCATTTCTTGTGTAAACACTTTTTGAAAACGCTTTAAAAATAGAGGGGGATGAAAATTGCTTAATGTTCAAAAAGAAGAACTTGAAAAGTGCGTGCTTGAAATCTTCCAGGCTGCTGGTTTGGATGAAGAACAAGCTAGTATTGTAGCACGTCATCTTGTGCTGGCGAATTTAAGAGGCATTGATTCCCACGGGGTCAGCAGGGTCGACATTTATACGAAACGGCTCGATCTTGGCATTATGAAAAAGAAAACAGAAATCAATGTAGTTAAAGAAACGTCATCCAGTATGCTGCTAGATGGTGGAGGTGGTGTCGGCATTGTCCTTGCAACAAAAGGGATGCAAATAGCGGTTGAAAAAGCCAAAACAACTGGAATTGCTATCGTTGGTATTAATCATTCATCTCATTGTGGAATGCTCGCGGATTATACAGCGTACGCAGCGCAAAATAATTGTATTGGGCTTGCTGTCACAAATGCGCCGTCCAGCATGGCACCTTGGGGCGGCAAAAAGGGATACTTTGGTACAAATCCTTTATCTTATGGAATTCCAGCTGGAAAAGAAATTGATATTGTATTTGATATGGCAACAAGCGTAGTAGCACGAGGCAAAATTACATTAGCCCGCCAAAATAATCAGGAAATTCCTATTGGCTGGGCGATTTCCAAAGAGGGATACCCTACCACTGATCCGATTGAGGCAGGAGAAGGTCTCGTTCTTCCTGTCGGCGGACCAAAAGGATATGGACTTGCTTTTTTTGTTGAAGTCTTATCAGGACTTTTAACAGGTGCGACGTTTGGCCCTTATATCTCAAGCCTTTATAAAGATTTAAATAAAAGTCAGAATATTGGCCAGTTTTTCCTTGCGATAAGAGCTGATTTATTTGAAGAATTGGCTTCTTTTAAAAAACGAATGGATCAAATGATTGAAGAAATTCGTAATATTCCACTTGCGCATGGATATGATCGAATTTACTTGCCGGGGGAGATTGAATATGAAAGATCAAAAAAACTAGCAGTAGAAGGTATTCCGCTATCTAAAAATGTTTTAGATGAACTTGCATCAGTCGTTGAGCGCTATGGATTAGAAATGCCTGTTTAACATTGTTTTTAAAGAAAAGGACCAAATTAAGCGCTCCAGCATTTCAGCAGCAGGAAAAGTACAGCAAAGGAGAAAGGCTTGTGCTTAAAAAAATGTCTGCGTGCCAGAAAAAAAATGCTCTAATTTAAAGAGAATTATGTAAGCCAAAAACCATCCTCCATCTATTTGTGAAATAGGTGACGCGATTGAGTTAAAGTCTTCTTCATCAGTAGAGGGCATCTTGATCGTTTAAAGGCGGCCTGTTTATACAATAAAACTAAGGCGTTTCTTTTAAAAAGAAACGCCTTAGCTTTACAATCGTTTTATTTATTCGTCAGGTCCGCTAGTCAGAATATCACCCAGTACATGAATCGCTTTTTCTTCATCATGGCCATTTGTAATGAGCATTACGCTATCCCCACGACGGATCGCTGAGGCCATGATGCCCATAATGCTTTTCGCTGCTACCCTTTTTTCATTCTTTATCAGCAAAATGTCACTATTGAAGGATGAAGCTTTCTGGACAAAATAGGATGCCACTCTTGATTCGAGCCCGGGGTCCAGTCCAACTACAATTTGTTTTTGAAGCATAGTCATCTTACCTTTCTGCATTCACCAAGTGTCTGGACGCTCTCTTTTTAAGCAACAAGAAAATATACTTATTTAAATGATAATTTGAAGGTTTACAATTGTTCTATCTGCTTTTCACTTTACTAGTTCCACTAGTAAATCTTCAGCACTGATGGTTCACTATTCCGATTATCCTGATTATGGATACTTTTTACCCTTTTATCAAATGGTGCCTGTACAGTTGTCTCTATTTTCATTGACCTGATAATCCCGAGATGATCCCTGGTTTTACTTTGTCGCCTTTTTCAGGGATGGCTTTAACCATTGTACTTAAGCGAATTTTTATAAAAAAGTAGATATCCTAAAATACAACCGATTTCCTGCTTACAGGTTTTATGTTATTAGATAGACAGCACTCCGATTAAAACACCGACAATTGTCATAACCACTGCTGTTCCTAACGCATATTTGACTGAAAAACGAATATGGTCACCTATATCAATACCAAGTAGCCCTACTAGTACGTAAATAGACCCTTGAAGCGGGCTTAGCAAGTGTAAAGGCTGTCCCAAAAGAGAAGCTTGTCCGATCTCTATTGGTTGGATGCCAAAGTGGGCAGCAGTCTCCGACATAATAGGAATAATCCCGAAATAAAACGGAGCATTCGCCATAAAAAATGTGAATGGCATACTTAGAATGGCAACAATAACCGTTAATCGAGGTCCAAGCTCATCTGGAATTACTGAAATTAGAATATCTGCCATAGCTGCAACGATTCCAGTTCCCTCTATAATCCCCGAAAATACACCTGCTGCAAATATCATGGAGACAACAGTTAATATGTTACCTGCGTGTGCATGCAAACGATCCTTTTGGTCTTGCAAGTTGGGATAATTCACAATCATAACGATCGCAAATCCAAGCATAAATAAAGCCTGTAATGGTAAGAAGCCCGTAAGTAAAGCTGCCATTATTAAGACGGTTAAAACCAGGTTAAACCAAAATAATGTAGGACGTTTTATTGATGCATCCATTCCTGTATCGAGGGTAGCGGCAATTTCTCCACTTAAATCTAAGTCAATGTAGGTAACCCCTAACCGCTTACGTTCACGCTGCCCGAGAAAATAAGCAACCAACAGAACCCATACCCCACCTGCAATCATAGAAGGAATTATTGGCACTAGCATTTCTAGTACATCTACATTTACTGCTGCAGCGGCTTGAACAGCCGGCCCTCCCCATGGTGTCAAATTCATTACTCCCATAGCTAATGCGGGAATACAGGCCAAAATAAGTTTGTTCATACCTAATTTTTCATACAATGGAAGAAATGCTGTTACGACAATAAGGTACGTAATTGTACCGTCACCATCCAGAGCGACGATCAATGATAAAACGGCCGTACCAAGTACAATTTTTAGTGGGTCGCCACCCACTATTTTTAAAATTTCCGATACGAGTGGATCAAAAAATCCAGTATCTATCAATACGCCAAAGTAAAGGATAGCAAAAATAATCATAATAGCAGTTGGCGCAATTTTCTCGAGCCCCGCCAACATCATTGGTCCTAAATCAGTAAAACCACCAATTAGCGCAAAAACGACTGGAACAATGGTCAATGCGTTGAACGCTGACATACGCTTGCTCATTATCAAATACATAAAAACCACAATCATTGCAAATCCCAAAAGTGCTAGCATTATATACTTCCTCCTTGTTTCATTGAGTTCCTCAGATTATATGTAAGTTTTTAGGAGATAACTCTTCTAGAGTGAACATCCGATAGTAACCACAAAGAAATATTCAAGCATGAAATGAACAGTGCCTTCCCTCCCGTTTGTAAAGGCTTACAAAATTAATAGACTATACAGTCAAAGGTAGGATGATTTAGCATCACATCACGGATAAAAATCATTTCTACCCCTTCTTGTCTTAAGCTCGTTGATAATTCAAAAGTTACTTCTCCAAATCCAATAAAGCCCAATCGCATTTTTATACTCTCCTCCTATTTTACAATCTATAAGATTTTATTTTCTCTTTTAACCAAAGGGGCTGCATGCTTCCTTCCACCATACCTTGCTGGCGTTTTTCCGTATACTTTCCAATGATTTCTATCCGGTTTTCTCCAAACCTAATTTTTTCCCTGCTTTAGCAAGAATCCTATAAACAGCCTGCGTGTCATTTTGTTATATTCTGTTTAACACATACAGTGGCACCGTTTTCAAAATTCCTTTTACAAAATCAAGGTTTAAGTATTTTTTAAGGGCTAAATGTTTTCCTTTAATTGCTTAGTAAAAATTAAATGTTAGTAATAATTATTACACATTATATATATGTTGTAATTTTTATAACTAAGGTAAATACATCTTATCATTAATATTGACGTAAGTAAACGCTTTTTTGTTGAATAAAGCATAGTTAATAGTGGTAAGCATTTAATCTAACAAACGAAAATGGATTTTATTGAAAAACCTGGCAGCCAAAATATTATAAATATTACTTACTCAAAGGGTAAATCCTATATAGAAAAAACAATACTGAATTTGCAAAAAGAAAAAGAATTCGAACCAAATGATCATCCAAAATTCTTTATTTCCGTAATCCTTGCAATTTCAACTCTAAATCAATCCTTCCCTATTCTCTACTCCTTCGTTTATTTTTTTAACAGCAGCAGGAGAAAGATGCTTTTAACTCCAGCTGCCGACACTGGTACATGGTTCCCTTATCCCTGCATCCAATGAAAACCCCCTTCCTCCCCAAGATAAATAACCTATATCTAAACGTTAGAGATAAAGAAAGCAGGCCATTCAACCAGAACCAGAGCGCGATACACAGCGGGTTACTCAAGAATAAAAATGATTTTTCAGTAGAGAATAGAAGAAATGGTATAAACAGGAGGGGACAAGAATGGCTTCAGAAATGAAGGAAAAATGCGGGGTATTTGGCGTGTTCAATCATCCTAAAGCAGCCGATTTAACATATTACGGACTTCACGCCCTGCAGCACCGGGGCCAGGAGAGTGCAGGAATCGTGGTTAGCGATGGCAAGACTTTTAAACACCACCGCGGGATGGGATTGGTTACCCAGGTGTTTTCGCGTGATATTCTCGATGGGATGGGCGGGAATATGGCTATTGGCCACGTTCGTTATTCAACCTCTGGGGAAAGCTTGCTGCAAAACGCACAGCCTCTCGTTTTTAAATATAGCGGAGGCGATCTGGCTGTGGCTCATAACGGCAATCTGGTAAATGCAAGGATAGAACGAAATGTGTTGCAGCAGCAGGGAAGCATCTTTCAAACAACAACTGATACAGAAATCATTGCCCACCTTATTGCCCGTTCCAGTAAAAACGGATTTGAGGAGGCGGCTCCTGATATTCTTACACGAATCGATGGGTCTTTCGCTTTGCTTATCATGACAGAAAAACAGATGCTCATTGCGCTGGATCGTCATGGATTGCGCCCTCTCAGCCTTGGAAGGATCGGTGAAGCGGTCATTGCTGCTTCAGAAACATGTGCTTTAAATGCTGTTAATGCTGAGTTCTGGCGGGACGTGGAGCCTGGAGAATGGCTTCTTATTGACGAAGATGGTATTCGAACCGGACGATTCGCTCCGAAAAGTGAATTATCTCTTTGTTCTTTTGAGTTTGTTTATTTTGCCCGGCCTGATAGCGTTATACACGGAAGAAGCATTTTGTCAATCCGAAAAGAATTAGGGAAAATTTTAGCAAAGGAACATCCTATACAAGCAGACGTGGTAGTCGCTGTTCCCGATTCTAGCATACCGGCAGCTATTGGTTTCGCCCAAGAATTAGGGGTTCCTTATGAGATGGGTCTGATCAAAAATCCATATGTCGGCCGTTCATTTATAGAGCCTACCCAGGAACTGCGCGAATTGGCTGTTCGCCTTAAACTGAGTGCCGTTCAAGAAATTCTTGAAGGAAAAAGAGTGGTGCTTGTGGATGATTCGATTGTAAGAGGAACAACCAGTAAACGAATTGTCCAGTTGATTCGGCAAGCTGGCGCTAAAGAGGTTCATGTACGCATTAGTTCACCGATGGTTCGCAACCCTTGTTTTTATGGAGTGGATATGCCCACAAAAGAAGAGTTATTTGCCAATAGACTAGAGCATGAGGAAGCAATGGGCGAAGCGATTGGAGCGGATACTTTAGCTTTTTTAAGTACGGAAGGTTTGTTAAAAGCAGTGGGTGTGAACCTGGAAGAAACCAGCAATCGTTGTATAGCTTGTTTCAGCGGGGCTTATCCGACCAATTTATATTTGAAGTGAGTAAGTGCCCGACAAAATTAATAGCTGCTGACTACCAACCCAACAAGGCATGTGTTTACACTAATTATGCCTTGTTGAACTTTCAGGAAAAGACCATACTTTTGACTCCGCTTAATTGTAAATACAAGAAATTTACAGGTCTCCGTTTAAATCATAAACTACTTATTTTTAGAGGAAATTCGTAATACTGATCGAGCTTTTCATATAGCTCTTCAAGGAATTCCTCTACTTCTTCCCGTTCATTCTGCCATTTTTGAATTTGATCTATTAACCCTTCAACCGATGTATTATGTAAATCGTGAATTACCCTTTGATCCACTTGTTCATATGTCTCGTCTATCAAATCATCCAATTTATCCCGTGCTTGTTTCAAATCAGAAATTTGTTCCGTTAGCTGTTTGAGAAGGGGATTCAACTTTCATACCTCATTTCATTTTTATTTCTATTGTTAAATTTGACGGAAAGGTACCGCTTTTATACCAATGATATCCCACTTAATTCTTTCTAATACAAAAGCAATTCAAGTTCCCTCAATATGTTTTTTACTCCCAAGTCTTGTCTGTTCATTAGCCAGTGGTATTTTACGGGGATTTCACCTATTATCAGTTCGTGTAATTCTTCTGACAACCGTTTGTTCGTCTGCTCTTTTTTATCACTTTCGGCGATTCATCCCCCACCTAGCAAGCTGGATCTTCTTTATCAGCAGGTTCCAGTGGCCAATCTATATATGGAACGGTTAAAAGACCGATGGATTATTCATATGAAAGATGCCCGGTTAAATGGTGTTTCTGTGGAGTTAGCTGACTTTATAAAACGTTCGGCTAAACAAGAACGTGTCGGTTATGTTCCGGAGTATGAGACGCTCAGTATTGAATCACAAGAGGAATTGCTGTCTGTTTCATTGTCCATCGATATTAAGGATTGACTGCGAAAAAAAGTGAATAGACAGGCAAGAGTATGCAGGATATTGCTACGGAGATCCTCGAAGAAGTTTATAAACATGAACAAGGTTAAAGCGGAGATAATGTTAATCACTTTCAAGAATTCAAATAAAGTAAAAGAACTGACTTATCTGAGTCAGTTCTTTTACTTTATTTCTGTAATTGTTTGGTCCCAATTTTGGTGAAGTGGAGAACCTATTTCAAAAGCTACGTGGAAAGAACCATATGATTTGAACCGCTGTATATTTAACATAAGTTTCGTACAGAAAGGTTTTCCGTCAAATGCAAAATCTGCTGGGATTTCTTTTAAATAAAGTTATATTTGAATTTACACATGATAAAAAAACATATACAGAATGTGAATGAATGCATACATACAACATTTTTAACGATTTTTAATGTTTATTTTTAACAATTGAACCGAATAGGCTCACTCCGATACCTGTTGTAGCGTACTATTATTTGCGAAATGTAAAACTATATAACTAAAGTAAAAATATAAATATGCCTTAACAGAAACACATAAAACCATGCTCAATTTGGGATTTGCAGTTTATTAAAAAGAATGTCACACTTTAAAAAATTAGCAATTGGAATGAATCAAGACGACTGAAAATCACTATCCTCTGGAGGAATAAAACCCCTTTACTATATTTTAGCAATCAATGGACTACGTTGTTTAATCTCTTGTATTGATAGATACAAACTATAATTCCCATAATCGAGAATCTTATTAAGGAAAAGATTTAATTTCTCTTGGGAATTAACTTTTATTTTTAAATGGTAACAGCCTTCTCCTGATACTCGATGAGCTTCAACCACCTCATTTTGATTATTAATAAAACGTATAAAAGAATCATGGTTTGCTGTTTTCATATAAATAACGACAAACGCTGTATAAGAAAGTCCTAATTTCATTTCATCAACTATTAGAGAATAGGCTTTAATTACACCACTTTCCTCAAGTTTTTTAATACGATTCCCTACTGCCTGCCCCGTCATATGAATTTGTTTCCCCAAGTCTTTCCATTGAACCCGTGAATTTTCGGTTAGTAACCGAAGGATTTGAAAATCAATGTTATCAAGTTCCATAATAAATTCCTTTCATTATGAAATGATTTAATACAAAAGTGTTTCATCAAAGTATCGATGAAAATCAAGGTATTGTATATCATCATACTTGTAATAATAATTTTTTAATGAGGTGGATAAAATGAGTACAGCTTTAATCATTGTCGATATACAAAACGACTATTTTCCAAATGGAAAAATGGAGTTAAGCAATCCTGATAAAGCAGCTGATAATGCTGCTAAAGTTCTTGAGTGGTTTAGACAAAATAATAAAGATAATATTTTTCATGTTCAGCATATCGCAGGCAGTCCAGAGTTAGGCTTCTTTCTTCCAAATACAGAGGGAGCTGCAATACATCAAACTGTTCTACCATTAGAACACGAAAATCTTATCGTAAAAAATTTCCCTAACAGCTTTTTAAAGACTGATTTGGAAAGCAAATTAAGAGAAAAAGGTGTAACCAAGGTAGTGGTTGTAGGTATGATGACGCATATGTGTATTGATGCAACAGTCAGAGCTGCAGTGGATCTGGGCTTTGAAACAACACTTATTGAAGATGCCTGTGCGACAAGGGACTTATCTTATCAAGATAAGGTCGTGCCAGCTGAACAGGTTCATTATGCTTTTGTCAGCGCACTTAAAAGTATGTATGCCAATGTTACTTCGACTGAGGATTTTCTACAACAATAAGCTAAAAAGATCTTGAAAACAACTAAAGAGCCTGGTAAATTTCGTAAAGAGTCCAGCTTGCAGACAAAGATTTTAATTTGAAAATAGTGTCTGCAAGCTTTTTCTTTCTATGTTTGGATTGTCATTTTCCACATGAATGTCATTGACCTCTTTTCGCTTTATCGTTCAGAGTATCTCGAAATAATCGGGCAATTTCTTCGTTAACTGCAGTCCTTTTTCCTTTAACTCTGGAGGGATCATTGTATTTTTAGGATTAGTGCTACTGTAGTATGCATTTGGCCAGCTGAAAGTCAGTCTCCAAAACGGGTCTTTAATAAACATTAGCGCCATAGTTCTTACGCCTGATTTCAGAAAGAGATCCTTTTTATCTCTGTTTTTCATAGGACACTCCTGGTATTTTATTAATTCGCTTTTGCAAAATTCCCCTGCTAAAAACACGTAAGAATGACCCCATAATTTCCATATCCTGCACGAATTTGGACATCTTGGAATCAATGCTGCGAGAATTTTGGTTCCCTCTGCATTTGTCTTCACTACATATTTCGCATTTAGAACTTGCCAGAACAGCAAAAAAGCTGCGGGGTAAACCTCGAAGCGTCATAAGAAATGTAGATATTATCATGATCTTAAAGAAAAGACACAAAACCATTACTAGAAAAAGGGTAGCATAGATGGATAAGTCAGGAGTTAAACAACTTCAAAAACCTTGATAAATCAATGTATTTATTGACTACATGTAGCCAATAAACTACAACTTTCTCCAACAATATTTTGTTAAATGGTAATTAATGTGTTTCCTTGAATTACCTAGTTTAGGAATCTCTACTTTTGGGGCTCCTTTAATTGGTTAGTTTGGCGACCGGTCAGTTAAAGGAGTAGAGCGGGGATAATACAAATCCTTGTGAACCTCCCCACCTAGATCAAAGATTTTGATGAAGCATCCCTTATCTTGAATACGGTACAGCATCAGCGGATTAAGCTTCCCTCAGAAGCCCGAGTGCATCATGGAGACTAATGAACGAAGACAAGGTCTGGGATGTCCTTATTGCCAGCTCAGGGACTTTTGCCTGAAGAGACAACCATTTCGTTTCCGAATTGAATTTTTGAAAAGCCCGGATAAAGTAACGGGCGCCGATGTTATAAGAGGCAGATAAATCCGCGTGTTAGGCTTTGCCTGTTGAAAACTTGGCAAGGTCTTATCATAAGGACAATCAATTTTGAGCCATACAATTTGCTTTCGGTTAAAAGGCTGACCATGATACTCCTCATGCTTAATAACTTGGGATAAGAAGCATTGCTTTCGTTACTGAATAAATTAGTAAATGGTTACAGGGAAAAACCCCATTTTAAAAATGGGGTCTTAACGCGGGCAGTATCCAACCATGTTTAATCGAGTTAGTGAGTCTCCAGAATGATGATAGAAGTGAGGCCTATCGGCATTAAGCCTGCTAGTCCAGCTGTCCCTGATTGCTCATGCTCATCTCTGTATTATTGCTTGAGGCAGCTATATGGATTTTATGGCTGCTTGGTCCTTTATGGATTACATTGACGGCTTGAATGCATCATCCAGCTGCCGAGCCATAAGAGCAGCAAAATGCTCGCGTGTCAGATTAACTCCCGGTTTAAAAGAGCCGTCTTTATAGCCAGCTGTAATACGGTTTGAAGCTAAGGAGGACACATAATTGTGTGCCCAATGGTTTTTTGGCACATCTGAAAACCCTGTCGGATAGTTTCCTTTCAAATTATAAGCAAGCGCAAGCATTTTAGCGGCCTGGGCACGTGTTAGCTGTCCGTTCGGATCGAACGTTTTTTGTCCTTGTGAATTCGTTTTCCCACTAATAAACCCGAGTTCTACAGCTTTTGCAACTTCTGCATATCCGTAATCTTCCGGTTGAATGTCTAAGAATCCAGGGTTTGGAACATGGTTAAAGTTCACAATTCCCTTTTCTCTTAAGATCATTTGTACAACTTCCAGCCTTGTGATGGAATCCTTCGGCTTGAAATACCCGCCCTCATGACCTTTAATGATTCTTCTTGAGGCTAAGAAATGAATTTCGTCCTTAAAAGAAATGACGTCTTTAAATTCTGTTTCAGTATCAACTTGAAAATTAGGTGTTGTTTCAGGTACAGTTCTTGCTTTTGTTGCCTGCTCAAAAGAATAAGCTAGTCCAAATAATGTTTGTTCACTGTATGCCGAACCCAAAAAAGAAATCCCTACAGGTAAATCTTCCTTCGTAGCCCCAGCCGGGACCGTAATTTCAGGAAACCCGGTAGCCGATGCTATATAACCAGCAGCGTATGTATCATATGCTTCACATACATAGGTCGGGTCTTCCTTATCGTATCTAGGAGAAGCTGGGCATGACAGGGTTGGAAAGACAATTGCATCTAAATTATTTTCTTTTAGTATTGTCTGTACTTCATTACGTACTTCAGGTATTTCCTTCATCAGTATGTTGTTATATTCCGGGGTATCCTTAAATACTGCTTGTGCCAGATCTTCCTTTAACCCTTCAAGCCGCGCCGGGTTAACAGGGGTTTCCGAGTTTACAACTTCTGGTGATTCCATGATTTTTATAACTTCTTCAAGCGTTTTCGGCTGACCTTCTGGAAGCCGGCTAAGATATTCTTCAAATTGGGATTTGAAATCTGCACTGTTAATCGGCCCAATAACAGGCGTCCAAAGATATTTCGTATTTTCAGAGAAAGATACTGGGACAACCTCTGCGCCTAGTTCTTCCATAGTCTCCAATGCTTTATTGTTAATTGAATCTACTTCAGCATTGTCTCCAAAAAATTCCCTCACTACTCCGATGCGAGCGTCCTGCAGAGCATCTTTGTTTAAATCTGCACTGTAATCTTCAATAATATGGCCTGCTGACTTCATTGTTTGAGGATCATTTCGATCGACTCCGGCCATAAAACTCAGCGCAATAGCTGTATCTGTTACCGTCCTCGCCATGGGGCCAGTCGTATCAAATGCCAAAGAAGAAGGAATGACGCCGCTTCGGCTTGTTAAGCCAAGAGTAGGTCTAATTCCAACCAATCCAGTGACATTTGATGGCCCTCTGATGGAGCCCGATGTATCTGTGCCTAAACCGAATACGGCAAAGTTCGCAGCAACTGCTGCGGCAGTGCCGCTGCTAGAACCAGAAGCATCCCGATTTAAATTGTACGGGTTTAAAGTCAAACCACCCAAGGAACTGTATCCTAATCTGCCATATGATGCGGCAAGCTCCGATAAATTTGCTTTGGCAATAATAATGGCACCTGCATCGGTCAGTTTTTTAATGGTAAACGCATCTTGAGTGGGATACGCATTTTTTAGCGCAACAGAACCAGCTGTATTAGGCAGTCCTTTTACGTCATAATTGTCCTTAACAACAATAGGAATACCATGGAGCTTGCTTCTCGGCCCCTTACTTTTTCTTTCTGCGTCCAGCTTTTTGGCTGTTTCGAGTGCTTGACTGTTGAGTGTTGTAATGGCATTTATTGTGGGCCCTTTTTTATCGTAAGCTTCAATTCGTTCTAAATAATAATGAACGAGCTCCTCAGAGGTAATCTCATTGTTATCTAAAGCAGCCGAGATTTCATCAATGCTTTTTTCAAACGGATCAAATTGAATTTCCTCTGCGGAAACATTTGATATTGGCATTAAGAGAATGATGAAAATAAAAGTGATAACAAATTTGAATGGATCGTTCTTTCTAAACATTATATTTCCTCCAAAAGTTATTTCCTGCTTCTGCAGTTTAATTAAACCTTTCATACTCCTTTCATGATAGTTATGTATACTTTAAATCTTGTAAGTACTACTTTATTCATAAAATAAATTTAAATCACAAAGCATGTCAGATAATCTGACATTTTTTTGGATCGTAACATCTTTATGAATATCCAGGCAGGATGCTTCTACCCTTGAAGAATGAGAAGGAATTAAATCTTTTATATCATAGATAGAACTTTCGAATGAACACCCAAAAACCTTTGATATTCCCTGTGCATTTCTAATGCTTCTTCTCACAAAGTTGACATAATAGAGATTTTTTCATCTAAAAATTCTCATGCTTGCTGATTATAGAGTTGAGTATCTGTAAATCTAATGTGGAGGAACGAATTTCAGAGATCAATTTTTGCATCAGTATAATTTTCTTATCCAGTTGTTGGCTGATTTTTAAGATACCCGGATCGGAGAAATCCGTGTTTTTCGCTAATTTGTACATATCGTAACGATCCTCTTCTATACTCTTTCTTAAATCTAGCGCGCTCTTTAAAAGCATAAATCTTATTTCCTTTCTCCCTATTAACTTTCACAGAATAAATACAAGTTTTAACTGAACACTTATATAACCTTTTATTTATGCGAGTATAGTTGTTAACATTAGCCTAAATAATCAAAGAAAAGAGCTGAAATCCAAATTTTTAGATAAAGCTTGTATTTCAGCTCTTTTTCCCATTACGTATTTAGCAAGAAGCTTAAACATTGCCTAAAGTAAAATTAGGAGCAGGAAAGTTGATCATTTCCGAAAGAATCCTGCATCCTTACATTTCCCTTTATGGTATGCTAAGCACTCTAGGAACTTTTATTCTATATATCCACCAGTACTCAAACATTTCGTCCGCGTGGCAGCTTACTTCTGCCTTCTTAACACAAAATAAAGGCTTTTTTCTGCTGCTCAATTGCCTCTAAGTCTCCATCTTATTACTCGGATGTCCCAACATCTCTTTTGCCGCAGTCAGGAAATTAACATCTTCTTTTTCCTCTATAATACGATGATTAAAATTTAGTGCAATCTGCACCTTTTACCTTCGCCCACTTCTGCTGATTTCGTTTGCATTTTATGCATACCAGGATTCTCCACTTACACAATGTTTAAGTTTGATATTGATAGCATAGATTTCACTATGTTGATTTCTTTTAACGTATTTGCCAAATCCCCTCATGGAAACCGCTTTCAATATTAGTTTACGTTAACCGACTTCATTTTTCTTAAAAACTGGTTGTGGTCTAGGCACTAACCAACCACTTCTATACGCAATGGCAAATAAGACGATGCTTACACCTAACAGTACAATAGAAAATAAGCCTCCCGTACCTCCCATTACCATAATTGGACCTAGCGTTATAATCAATATCTCAACAGGAACCATCCCAATATAACTAAGTGCATAATCGTTTAATGTAGAGCTCTTCGACTTCGGGTCGACGATACGGAGCAGTGCAATGCCTATTGCAACTGTTGCTGTACTCCATCCCCAGCCAAACAGGCCATTTTCAAACCAGTGTTGATGAAAGACTCTAGGTGCAAGCAGTTGGAATATTCCGTATGCCAAAGCCACTCCGAAAACAAATAGAACAGCTAACGGGACTGCGTAATCGACAACAACAGACAAATTGATAGAAGTCATACCAAATGCAACAATCAAATCTGTGGCAGTACCACTAATACGATCAATCACACGTTTATCTACATAGTAATCCGCTTTGGATTTTCTAAGCATTCCTTGTAATAACATTCCAACAACGAACGCAAGACTTAACAATGGAATGTTAATACCCGGAATAAGACTGTCAATCCAACCCTTTGCAAAATAGCTAATCATTACAACAACAGCAATAAGTGACACATGGAAGAATAATGGGTCGACGGTATTTGATTCTAGAGTATCATCGCCTGAAGAAACCCGTTCAGATTTCGAAACAAGACCTGTTCTTAGCGCAGGAGGCAAGTCTTTAAAATCTGAAATGAAATTTGTTTGATTTCTTTTCGTACTAAGCTTAATTAGTAGAAGCCCCCCAAGAACAGAACAAATAATTCCGACTGTTGCTGCTGTGTATCCTAGAGCAGTCGCCTCTTCCCAACCCATTGAACGAAACGCTTCGCCTACGGCTGCCGCTGTACCATGACCTCCAACGAATCCTGCACCCAATACTAATCCAAACCCGGGCGGTAGATCCCATATATTATTCATAAGGAAAAGTCCGAAAAATAATCCTCCTCCCCACATAATCAGCGTCAGCATCATAGCGTAAAACCACATATTCCGGACACGGCTAAATGTATCTTTCCACTTTACTTTTGCAGCGCCGATTGGAATAGCTCCAAATATGATGGCGATCAATACCGCCGGGTATTCTGAAAGAAGCGGAGAAAAAGGAAGTACATTAAACCCATTTGGCCCAAGCACTAATCCGAGTAGCCCGGCAATGATACTAGCGGGCAAAAATAGGTTTTGAATCATTGTTATTTTAGCTCTTAGAACAATTCCTACTAGAAGAAGGAGAGATATCAATCCTACATCGACAGCTAAGTCCCACATTGAAATATTCATTCTTTTCCTCCTTTAATTCCCTTTATTAACATTTAATAAATAAACAACGTATGGCAACCAAATAATCTTAACTAGAAATCATCATCTTATCCCACAAGCTTCTGCTAGAACCTCTACTAAGTGCAATGAACGAATGTCACTAGAAGATCCTTGCCTTTCTACCCCTAGCTTCATCTGTAACAAACACCCTGGATTCGTAGTAACAATTGTTGTAGCCTTCGTTTCTTTAACATGTTTCATTTTCTCATCGAGAATATTCATTGACTCATTGAAGTGCAAGATATTGTAAATACCTCCCGAAGCGCAGCATCTATCGCTGCCTTTCATTTCGATAAAGGTTGCACCAGGAACAGACTGTAATAACAGGCGGGGTTCATCTGAAACTTTTTGAACATTACGGAGGTGGCAGGAATCTTGGTACGTAATAATGCCGTGATATTCCTTTTGAAAAGGCAGTGGACCATATTGCACAAGAATTTCTGTAATATCTCTTGATTTACTTACAAAATCCTTTGCTCGTGCGTACCATTGTTCATCATTTTCAAACAATTTGTCATACTCACACAACATGGCGCCGCATCCTCCGGCATTGTTGATGTAATAATCGGCGCCCGATTGTTCAAACGCTTCAATATTTGCCTGTGCGAGTGTTCTTGCCTGGTTTGTAAGACCTTGGTGAGCGTGCAATGCCCCACAACAGTTTTGTTGGTTTGGAATAATGACCTCACATCCGACCAAACAAAGTAGCTCAACGGTTTGGCGATTGATTTGGTACATCATGGCATCCATGATACAGCCTGCAAAAAACGCTACACGTGCTTTCTTTTCTCCCTTTGCCGGAATTGTAGATCCCCACTTATTTCGTTTTCCTGGAAACTCTAAACGCGGAAGCACTTTTTCAAATTGCGCCATTGGTTCTGAAATCTGATTGATTGCTTTTGTTTTTCGTACTAACTTGTTCACACCGGCTTGCTGGTATAACCAAGTGACATTGCCGATCAGCCTTAATCGTCCTTTATGCGGAAATACATTTTTAAGTATGGTATCTCGTAATTTGCTTTGAAAATTCGACGACTTTTTTATGCGTTCTTCTTGAACACGTGCTTCCTCCTGCTTTTCTGCAATCACTTCTTTTGCTGCTTCATATATCTTTGCGTATGGTACATCAACAGGACATGCCACCTCACAGGCACGACACCCGAGGCATAAGTCAATTGGTTTGGCCAGATCTTTTTGAATATCAATTTTTCCTTCAGCTGCCATTTTGACAAGATTGATTCTTCC
The DNA here is from genome assembly GCF_022668875.1 of Domibacillus sp. PGB-M46. Taxonomy (GTDB): domain Bacteria; phylum Bacillota; class Bacilli; order Bacillales; family Domibacillaceae; genus Domibacillus. Next base: position 38,083 of record NZ_JAKGCR010000027.1, read on the forward strand.
CCGCGGGGAAGCTGATTCTTTCCCCATTGATTCGTAGGTTGGACAAGCCGGTAAGCAATATCCACATTGTACACACTGGTTGGCTGCATCATATGATAAATCTCTTAGCTTTTCTGCATATGGATCTTGGAGTCTTAATTCATGCTTTGGAGGACATGTAGTCATGCTCTTAATACCACCTTTGTCTGGCCTGGCTTCGGAAAAATTTTACCTGGATTTAGTATATTGTTTGGATCCCATGCTTCCTTAATCTTTTTCATCATCAACAAACCTTCTTTTCCAAGCTCCAGTTCCATATAAGGTGCTTTTAGCGTTCCAATTCCGTGCTCTCCAGATAAAGTACCGCCTAATGAGACAGCCGCTTCAAAGATTTCGCTAACAGCATCTTCAACACGTTTCATTTCCTCTATATTTCGTTTATCAGTAATAATGTTTGGATGGAGGTTCCCATCTCCGGCATGTCCAAATACTACAAGATTAAGCTGATATTTTTCTCGAATTTGTTTCAACCTTTCCATCATTTCTGGAATCTTGCTTCTTGGTACAGTCGCATCTTCCGATATTTTGGTAGGACCCATCTGAGTAATTGCAGGAGAAACCATTTTTCTTGCTTTCCATATCTCCGCACGTTCTTCTTCTGTTTGAGCCACTTTAACATTTGTTGCTTTTTCCTGGTAACAGAGCTCTTCACATTGTTTGATTTCCTCTTCAATTGCGCTAGGATGTCCGTCGACTTCAATGATAACCAGTGCCTGTGCATCAAGAGGCAATCCACTAGGCTGATAGTTTTCCACAGCTCGTATACAAGCGTTATCCATTAACTCCATTGCCCCCGGCAAAATACCTGATGATAAAATTCTCGTTATAGCTCGACCTGAATCTACCAGATTATCAAACGAAGCAAGCAACGTTTTTCTTGCCTTCGGCTTTGGAATTAAGCGTAAAATGACTTCGGTTACGATTCCTAATGTGCCTTCTGAACCGACAATTAAGCGGGTTAGGTCATAGCCGGTTACATTCTTGACCGTGCTTCCGCCGGTGCGGATAATTTCGCCTGTTGGTGTAACAACCTCCAACCCAATCACATATTCCTTTGTGGTGCCGTACTTTAATCCCTTTGGCCCGCTGGAATTCTCTAGTAAATTCCCTCCAATTGTTGATACGTGGGAACTGCTGGGATCAGGCGGATAAAATAATCCAACTTCTTCTGCACTTTTATGAACCTCTGCTGTTATTACACCGGGAGAAACAATCGCAAGTAAATTTTCTCGGTCGATGATGTGTTTTTTATTTAATTGTGACAAATCCAATACCATTCCTCCTTCAACAGGAAGGGGACCCCCGCTTAATGATGTTGCGGCTCCTCTTGGATAAACTGGTATAAGGTATTTATTTGCCATCTTTACTAACTGGGCGATTTCTATACTATTACTTGGCTGAATTACAATATCCGGCAAATATTCTCCGAAAGAAGCGTCATAACTGTAAGAATACCGTTCTGATAGATCGAGAAAGATTCTTTCTTCAGGAACAATATCCCTTATTCTGTCAATCACTTGTTGTTGCAAACTATTCACCCCGCTATATATGTTATATTCCTAACAGCTGTTTTGGGTTTTTCACGATCATTGTTTCGATTTCTTTTTCTGAAATACCACAGTCCACCATTTCTCCAACAAAATTACTTAACGCTTGAATGGGTGGAATATTATGCTCTTGTCCATAATCAGTAACAAGCACGCAAGACTCTGCTCCAATTTCCCTAATGCTATGTGCCATTTCCTCAACCGTTAAATCTTGAAAATCTTCACTGCAAGCTAAATAACATTTTTCTAGAATGGCTCCTTTTCGAGCGAATTCTTTCTGCATTTCAAGAGGAACCGGCGCAATCCCCAGATCGGCATGCTGAATCAAAATCTTTCTGACATTATGTTCTAGAGCCGCGTCAAGTAAAACATCCACTTCTTCTGCTGACAAATGACCTGTTGCAACCGCTATATCTGCTTCTGCAATAAGTTGCAAAATTTCATGAACCTCAGGCAGGATCTTCCGGTTTTCATCCCATATTTCTAATCCTTTTTCAGGGTTCTCTAATGGACGTTCACTGTTAAAAAATCGAGTTTTCTTTTTACCGAAATGGCAACAGTGTTCATTTGACGAAACAGTTGGCATCCAGATGACCTTTGCACCTAGACGAATGGCAGCATCAACTGTGGCTGGTGACAATCCACCCGAGAAATGGTTGCATACTAATCCTCCATAAACATCTATTTCCGGTTCTTTTAAACGGATTAGTGCAGCCCGATCAACCGTTTGAGATTCGTGCGATTTTAAGACGACCCCCGCCATACCGGCCTTTTTCACATCTTCGATCAATTCCCAATCAGTTTGTTTTCTGGGAAACATACTAGGGTAACTATGACAATGTAATTCGATAGCGTCTTTTAATAAAGGATGAAACGCCATATATAAACCTTCTTTCAATAATTATTTATTTACACTTATTATTTGCAAGAAGTGTGCCAGTTTTCATAACTGTTTTTATATACAAAATGATGATTCTTGAATGTTGATTTGTAAAAATTCTTTTACATTTCAAAAAATTATTTAACAAAACACAAAAACATTCCCTGTGTAATTTGTATTCTTAGAAGTTACAAAATAAATAATGGGGTTTCTAAGCCCCTTGCCTGTAGTGAACCTTTCCGTCTAATTACAAAGTAATTTGAAAGAGCTATTGGCCGGTAATACGACAAAATAAAAAATACACCTTCTGTAAGGTGTATTTATTGAACAAAATATTTATTTAGTTTATACAGAAGACGCTGTCTTGAAACGCCTAATTTTCTTGCTGCTTCTGCTGCATTTCCATGGTTTTCTTCTAAAGCGGTAAGAATGATTTGTCTTTCGATTTCCTCCAGTTGCTGTGGAAGGGATTTATTAGGATCAGTTGGAAACTGTTCATTATTCAATGTTGTCTGTTTGTTTTTCTGGATTTCACGCGGAAAATCTTCCAATGATAAGTTTTCTCCTCTACATAAAACTACTGCTCTTTCTAACGCATTTTCCAGCTCCCTTACATTTCCTGGCCAGCAATAATTGGACAAGTTATTCATTAGTTGCGGAGACACTTGAAAATTTTTATTATATTTCTTTCTGTATCTTCGTAAAAATCCTTCGATAAAAATAGGAATATCGTCTTTTCGGTCTTTCAAAGAAGGAATATATATATCAACAATATTTAAACGGTAATATAAATCTTCTCTAAACGCCCCTTCTTGTACCATCTTCTTTAAATCTCGATTTGTTGCTGAAATAATCCTGACATCTACTTGTTTAGTTTTATTGCTACCTAAACGCATAAAAGACTTTTCCTGGACAACTTGTAACAATTTGGATTGCAGGGGCAATGAAACCTCCCCAATTTCATCTAAAAAAATCGTTCCTCCATTTGCCGCTTCAAATTTACCTTCGCGGCTTACATTTGCTCCTGTGAAAGCTCCTTTTTCGAAACCGAATAATTCACTCTCTAATAACTGTTCGGGGATAGCAGCGCAATTTACTGCTATGAAGGGTTCTCCGTTCCTATTACTTAGCTTGTGAACCATACGTGCAATCATACTTTTTCCTGTTCCGCTTTCTCCATGCAATAATAACGTCGCGTCCGTAGCCGCTACTCGTTCTACCATTTCAAATATCTGTTTCATTGCTAAACTAACACCTATTATCCCGTTTTGGGATTCAAATTCCTTTAGTTTTTCCTTTAGGTGGATATTTTCTTGTTTCATTCCTAACCACGTGGAAGCCTTCTCAATCACGACTTGAATTTCATTCATTTTTACAGGTTTGGCGAGATAATCAAATGCACCCGCTTTCATTGCTGTCACAGCACTTTCAACTTCGCTATATGCCGTCATAATAATAAAAATCTTGTGGGGATATAAAGGTATAAATTCTTCAAGTAATTTTAATCCCGTTGTATCCGGCAGCTTTAAATCAAGAAACACGATATCAATTTCCTTCTCTTTTATTGTTTTTCGTGCTTCCTCTCCGTTAGCTGCTATATAAATGGTATAGCCTTTTTTGCGAAAGAAAGCTGATAAAATTTTTAGCAACTTGATTTCATCGTCGACAAAAAGAATGCTTTTCATTGAAAGTCCCCTTACTGTAGAATATTTGGCAAATAAATAAATATAGATGTTCCCTCTCCTTCTATACTAGTTGCCCGAATATTTCCGTTATGCTGGGTGATGATTTCATGAGCGATTGAAAGACCTAATCCAGTTCCTTCTGATTTTGTTGAATAAAAAGGATTAAAGATCCACTTCAATTTCGATGCAGGTATTCCTTTTCCACTGTCTTTTATTTCTATTTTCCAGCCATTCTGTTCGGCATTTACATGAATATAAAGTGATCCTCCATGTTCCATAGCTTGAAGACTGTTTAAAATAATATTTAATATCACTTGTGTTAATCCATTCTTGTTTCCATAGACTAATGCTTGTTCTACTTCATATTGACGATAAACCATAATATCCTTGTCACTGACGTTTTTTCGAAGCAAATGCAATAATTCGTCGATAGTCTGAACTATATTTATAATTTGACTTGTTCCCTTTTCATCACCCTTTGATAGCTTCAAAAAGTCTGTTAATAGGCGGTTCATACGATCAGCGGACTCTAAAATATCGCGAGTATATTCCGGAATAGAAGAGTCATCCAATTCACCATCTTCAATTTCAAACTGTATGGCTTCAGCTGCGGCTTGGATGATACTCAATGGATTTTTCACTTCGTGAGCTATCCCTGCAGTTAATTGACCAAGTGAAGCAAGACGCTCGCTTTGTTTTAAATATTCTTCCAGTTTTTTTATTTCACTTACATCTCGAATCACTAAAATTGATCCGACAAGATCATCCTTTCCTCCGTTAAACAGTGACGAATAAAGCCTTACATCGTGCTTTTGTTGTTCTTTATCGTAAATATAGCTCTCTACTTCTTCAAACGCTTTTCCCTGCTTTAATGTCTTATATAAAAAAAATTCTTCCTTTTTATTTTTAATTGGAAGCTCAAAAATTGATTGTCCTACAGCTTCTTTCCGAGAGAAAAGCGTCAACTTTTCAGCTCCCTTATTAAATGTAGTGATTCTTCCATTTTGATCGGTTGTAATAACACCATATGGGATTGATTCAAGAATATAAAATAACTTTCTCTCCTTCTCAGTTAAAGCCTTAGCCATTTGAGCCATTACAAGAGACAAATCCTCTAGCTCATCCCCTGTTTTAACTAAATCAAAATCTGATCTTTTGTTTTCTTTATATTCTTTCACCTGCTGAATTAAGCTTAAAACAGGTTTAACGACCCTCGAAGTTCCAAAAATGGTTAATCCAATAGCGATTATAAATACAAAAATAAATCCTTTAAGCAAAAGCATCATAACCGACTTTGCAGGCAGCATCGCCTGATCGATCGGCTCAGCTACAATCAAACCGACATTTCCCAGGGACAATGGCCGATAGGCTGCAACCATATTTTTATCAAGCAAATCCCCGTTCCACAAACCATATCGCTCTTTCTTTAAATATATTCCTAAGGGATGCTCGCTGATAGGTTGACCAATGTAATGATTGTTTGTATCAGCAATAATGGATCCCTTGCGATCAATCATAAGGTTTACCCCCTGTTCGCCAATGGTATAAGCTTGCAAGTAGGTTGATAGAACTTCAAGGTTTAAAAATGCGATGACTCCTCCTTTGTATTTTCCATTCTCGTCTACAGCAGGGGAAGCAATACACAATGTTTCTCTGCCATCTGGAAGCGCTATTAAATTTGAAACATAGGAAGTTTTACTCCAAGATATTCTCTCTGTTACTTCTTTAATTTGAATACCTGTAGAAAAAGGAATATCAGGTACTTTAACCAATTCCTTTCCTTCTTCGTCAACAGCTTGAATAAATAGGTAAAGCGAATCCTTAGTAACCATACTTTCGATTTCGTCTTTATAAAAATGATAGCTTTTTTCATTATAAGTGAGGACAAAGGGAGAGACTTCACTCGTTTCAGTAATGACACGGTTCATAAGTACTTCAATGTGTGTGCTGAGAGTTTTGGTAATTAATTCATCTCGGTACTCAATTTGTGATTTAACTGATTTATTCGTCACATAATTCGCTATTCCATAGATGGAAGATAGAACGAATAAAATGACAATCAGTACAATAAGTAAATAACGTTTTGTCAGTGTTGCTTTGAATATATTCATTACTTTTTCTCCCTCAATAAATCTAAAAGCGACATATATTGATATTCTCTCTTACAAGCTTTGTTTCTGATAAGTTAGTCGGAAAAATAAGAATATCAACCTTGTACAAAACTTCTTTGTTACTAGTTGTCACCATGATTAAGATTTCCATTGAGTATCGCAGCCTTCTTCCCAATCCAATGGCCGACCCGTTACTCTACACCCGAATTATCCATTATTAACCAGATACAATTTGGTGGTCCTTGCTAAACAAATATGTATTTACCGTTTGGCAATTTGTTCAAATACTTCCATTATCTTTACTGAAAGGGTATTCAAAAGCTTGAATTGCATCGGAGGGGGCATAATATTATCTATAGGCTGCTGTTTTGGTCGGTCTTTATAACTGCCTGAAGTAAATTCTACACTTTTCATTTAGATTTGTTAATTAAAGATTAAAATAGGTCATTTCCACTTTAAACGATTGGGAAATTATCACTTCACAGCCTCCTTATCGATAAGAAAATGAACAAAATGCAAACATTACGTCCTCAGCCCTGACAACCACCTCACTTTTTTCTGGCAAAATACTTTGCTTTAATATAGGACTAAAAGAAATATAGCGATTTTTTGAACTTAAACAGTTTGCTTTAGCCATACCTTTTAATTCTGTAAAAAAAACAGATGGCAAACTACCGCCATCTGTTTCAAGCTTATATATTCGCTATTTAACCCAAGAACAAAACACGTCACTTAAACGAGAATACTAGCTTTCTCTTTATTCTTTTCAGCTAAATTTTCTGTAAAAAACGTATTTAATTCAGTAACTAGTGATTGGAATATTTCATGATCGTGGTACATAAAGTCATTATGTTTGCCATCAATCAGATAAAACTGTTTTGGTTCTATTGCTGCTTTATATAATCCATAGGCTTCATCAATCGGATGCAGCAAATTATTTTTACCGTGACCGATAAAGATTGGGCAAGCAATATCTTTCACTACTTTTTCAGCATTCATCGAAATGATTGAATCAGTAAATTGTAATGTTGTTTGCTTTCCAAAAGGAGAAAGCGGTACCAATTCTTTTTGTACGTAATCCTTCGTTGCTGGATCAAGCGGATAATGAATAAATGGATCTGCATAAACAGATTCTCCTGTTGTAACGCGTTTCTTGCGATCCTCTTCAACCACTTTCAAAATTTCTTGCCATTCAACATAGGAGTGTATCGACTTTAACCATCTTTCACCATCATAAAATCCGTTAAGTGCTGCAACTGCCTTGATACGGCTATCTTTTGCAGATACGCGTACAACATTGGAGCCACCCATCCCCCAGCCAATAAGCCCAATTCTTTCTTGATCTACTTCTTCTTGCATAGAAAGAAAGGTAACCGCATTTTGAATGTCCTCCACTTGCTCATCTAAAATAACATGCCCTTGTTGTCCCTCACTATTAGCAAATCCTCGATAATCAAATCCAAGACAAATAAATCCTGCCTCCGTTAAATTCCGTGCAAACAATTTTGGATAAAATTCATTGAAACCTTGGTATCCGGAATTAGGAATAATGGCTGGACGTTTCTCCCCCTCTTGATAGTCTTTTGGAAAGTATAAGGTGCCCTCCAATTTGCATCCTTCACTATAAAAGCTCACTTGACGTTCAATCATCATGATTCCCCCTAGTTATAAAATGTTGTTTCAAAATTTAAAATGCAACTATCGTGCCAAGATAAAATAATTCATCTTAAAAAGGTGAAAACTCCCTATAGTTAAAGGCAGAACAATGTCTATGTAAGCATATTATCCGGAAAGAAAATTATGGAATCTCGTTCAAAAACTGTAGTTGTAAAAAAATTTTACTATCTGTAAAATTTTTATAACAAAAAAATTTAAAATTAGGTTGATCTGATTATGATCCAATTACTAGTGGGTAAAAGAAGGAGTATTTCGAATCTATTAGAATTACTAACTAAACAATTAGCCTAGCGTATTTTAGAATATTACATTAGCGAAAGCATGAAAATAAGACATAGAAATATCTTAAAAGGGGACAAATTTGTGAAAAAAATAACCATAAAACTCGTAACTATTTTAGTGATTATCTCTATGATTAGTATACTAGGCGCCTGTGGTTCATATACGCAGGATACTCAAAGGACAGAAACTGAAAGTAAAGGAAAGATAACAGTTGGCGGAAAAGACTTTACTGAGCAACAAGTTTTATTAAAAATAACTGCTGTCTACCTGAAAGAAAAAGGATATGAGGTAGAAGAAGCATCAGGTATGAGTAGCGCAGTTGCACGTTCAGCACTTGAGAAGGGACAGATTGATATATATTGGGAGTATACAGGGACTGGATTATTACTGCACTTAAAGGAGCCTATTGAAATTAATCCTGATAAGGCATACCAAAAGGTTAAAGAAATAGACAAAGAAAACAAGCTGATATGGTTAAATAAAGCAGAGTTTAACAATACCTATGCAATTTTAATGAGGAAAGATCAAGCTGAGGAACTCGGCATTAAAACTATTTCCAATCTTGCCAGCTATGTAAACAAAAATGATAATTCATTAAAGTTTGCAACAAACGCTGAATTTTACGCACGGGAAGATGGCATGAAAGGTCTTCAAAAAAAATATAATTTTCGATTTCTAAGCAAAAAAGTCACTAAGATAGATTCAAAATTGTTATATAACTCTCTTAAAGAGGGACAGACGGATGTTTCCATCGGATTTGCAACGGATGGCCGAATTAAAGGATTTAATTTAGTCGCGCTAGAGGATGACAAATCTTTCTTCCCTGCATATAACGCCGTACCGGTAATTCGAGAGGAGACAGTAAATAAACATAAAGAGTTGGAGGATTTGTTGAACGAGCTTGCCGACAACTTAGACACTGAAACAATGAAAGACTTGAACCATAAAGTAGACATAGAACATAAAAACATAATAGAAGTTGTAAGAGAGTGGCTTGTGTCTAAAAAGCTAATTTAAACAGATGATTGAACCGAAGTGACAAAGAGTAAATGAAACATGAAAATTTATCTTATATTAATTGGGCAGCAAAGCCGGCCATGTTTCAGTTTATAGAAGGCTGGTATAACCGAAACAGAATTCATAGCAGCATCGGCTATCAGACATCTCAAGCCATAGAGGATCAGATTAGAAGAACCGCTTAAGACTTAACTTTTCTGTGTCCAAATTATTTACTCAAACCCATTAATGATGCTTATAGAAAAGTGGACTTATGCAAACATACACTTTTGATTACGTATACCTTTGTATAAGTACACTTTTGCTGACTAATCCTTCATTCTTCTTCCTGGCCATACATCGCTCTCCAAGTAGAATTATTTTCACTCTTGTACTGCCAAAAAGATCTCATATAATCATTTTTCTTCTATGACACCCTGTCTTCTTCTACTAAATATCTTGCTTACGCACACTTCTACACAAATAAAAGTGTACCTATACAAATATACACTTTTGCTTACATATTCCTTTGTATAAGTATACTTATGCTGATTAATCCTTCATTCTTCTTCCTGGCCGAACATCGCTCATCAAGTAGAATTGTTTTCACTGCCGTATTGCCAAACAGGCTTCTGTATAATTATTTTTCTCCTATGGCACCCTGCTCTCTTTTATCAGATCTCTTGATTATACGCGCTTTTATATAAACAAAAGTGTACCTGTGCAATGGTGTACTTTCGTTTGCGTATACCTTTGTGTAAGTATACCCACAATAACTATGTCTTCATTCTTCTTCTTGGTCGTACATCTCTTGCCAAGTAGAATTGTTTTCACTGCCGTGTTGCCAAACAGGCTCCTGTATAATTATTTTTCTCCTGTGGCACCCTGCTCTCTTTTACTAGATCTCTTGATTATACGTGCTTCTATATAAACAAAAGTGTAACTATACAATGGTGTACTTTTGTTTGTGTATACCTTTATATAAGTATACTTATGCTTACTAATCCTTCATTCTTCTTCTTGGTCGTACATCTCTTAACAAGTAGAATTGTTTTCACTGCCGTGTCGCCAAACAGGCTCCTGTATAATTATTTTTCTCCTATGGCACCCTGCTCTCTTTTATCAGATCTCTTGATTATACGTGCTTCTATATAAACAAAAGTGTACCTATACAAATGTGTACTTTTGTTTATATATACCTTTGTATAAGTATACCTATAATAACCAAGTCTTCATTCTTCTTCTTTGCCGTACATCTCTTACCAAGTAGAATTATTTTCACTGCCGTGCTGCCAAACAGGTTAGATACCTATATAATCATTTTTCTCCTATGGTACCCGCCCTCTTTTATTAGATATTTTGCGTAGGTACACTTTTGTCTACATACACTTCTGCCGATTAAGCCTTTATTCGTCTTCCTCCTTGAATACTGCTTACCCAGTAGAATTGTTTTCACCATTATGGAGCTAAACAAATTTCTGTATAATCGTTTTCTGTTCGCCTTTGACACCTTGTTCTTTCCTACTAGATATCTTACTTATATATACGTTTTATAAATAAAGGTGTACATAAACAAAGGTATACTTTTGTTTATGTACACCTTTGTAAAAGAACACTTATGCTGACTAAGCCTTTATTCGTCTTCCTGGTCGAGCATCGCTCACTAAGTAGGACTGTTCTCATTGCTGTACATCTAAACAGGTTCCTGCATACTCGTTTTTTGCTCGACTGTGACACCCTGCTCTTTTCTATTAGGTACTTCACTTATATACTTCTACCTATACAAAAGTATACCTGCACTAGTATACACTTGTGTTTAAGTATACTTTTGTATAGGTACACCTATGACGACTAAGCTTTTATTCGTCTTCTTACTCGAATCTCGCTCACAAAGTAAAATTGTTTTCACCACCATTCAGCCAAACAGGTTCCTACATAATCGACTGTTTTACGGCTCATCTATCGCAGCCTCCCTTCTCTCTTCTTCATATATCTTACTTATGTATAATTCCATATAAACAAAAGTGTACCTATCCAAAGGTATACTTTTGTTTAAGTACACTTTTGATCAGGTACACTTCTGATTACTAAGATTTTATTTATCTTCCTGCACAAATTCACTCATAAAATAAAACTGTTTTTGCTGCCGCTCAGTCAAACGGTTTTCTACATAATTATCCACCAGCTCATTCAAGATAGCGTATGTTTTCGTCTCATCCATAAACTTCCCAAGCATATTGATCTGCGTGTGAAGCAAGGAAGGAACTTTAATTGTTTTAGTCGAGTTATTCTTACCAACGACCGCTTTACGTTTTTTTGGTTCTTTAGGGGGTTCAGCTGATACAGGCACCCTGCCCTGATTTTTTTTCTGTGGCACAATCGTCTCTTCTTTTATAGATTGAATACCAGTTGTTTTTATTTCCGGCTTCTTCGCTGCTTCCTCCACTTTTGGTTCTTCTTTTTTAATTAGTGTTTCCTTATTTTTTACCGGATCAGTTGTCGCTGGCTTGTTAGCATTATATTTAAAAGGATCTTTGTCGTTAAACTTAACGGGCTGCGCTCTCAAATTATCCCTTTTTGGGACTTTCAGTAACTGCCCTTTTATGTTTTTCTCACTCACCGACTGTTACACCGCCTTCAATCTTCTCTATTTTTCCGAGCATTTCTTGAACCACATCAATGAAAACTTGATGCGCGCGATTGTCATGGTGATCATTATATGTAATTCCGGTGATATCCCAGGCTTTTAGACGTTCTAAATGCTTCACGTAATTTTCAAATACGTTATCGTCACCAAACATTTCTTTCGCTCTTTCTACAGTCGCATGGTCTACCCGCCCTCCTGGACGCAATAAAACCGGGAGCACTCCTGCTACTTGGATATAAGCCTCATATTCATCTATCATAAATTGAAGATAAGAAATATAAGTTTCAGCACCTTCAAGTGAAAGCTCCTGTGCTTGAAGAATAATTAAGACATAGTCAGCAGCCATCATGGCATTATCAGAGTAATCACTGATCGTAGGTGGTACATCTATTAAAATGTAATCATAGTTATCTTTTAACGGCTCCAATAATCGGCTTAAATAGGAAACCTGGTCAAGATCTTCTGAAAACTTACTATATAAAAACTTTGGAAGGTTCTTAAATGAAACAGTGGCTGGAATAAGATCCAGGTTGTCATTTACATGCATAACAGAAGGAGCTAAATCTCCATTCTCAAATCCTTCAAAAATAGAAGACTTGATTTCTGAAATTCCTGCTGATCTGGCAATAAGGGTTGTCGCATTCGCCTGCGGGTCCATATCAATCAAAAGAACTTTTTTATTCATCGCTTTCGATAATTCCCACGAAGCCATAACAGCCACTTTTGTTTTTCCAACCCCGCCTTTAAAGTTACCTACTACTATCGTTTTTGCTGTCATCTTATCTTCTCCTCCCAACGAGTGCTATTTGCAAAAGTATACATTAACAAATTTCTACTTACTCATATCTTAACATAAGTGGAAATTTGCGAGAAGCACCTTTTAAAAATAATGTCCAAATTTGGTATTATTACGGCCGAATAATTTGTAACACAAATGTAATATTTCGCTCTTTTCGAGCTCTCTTCCTCGCACAAGTAGAAATTTCTACTTTTCTACCCGCGCAGAAATTGTCGACTTTCTCACACAAGTAGAAATTTCTACTTTTCTACCCGCGCAAGAATCGCCTTCTTTCTCGCACAAGTAGAAATTTCCACTTTTCTACTCATGCGGAAATCGCCTCCTTTCTCGCATAAGTAGAAATTTCCACTTTTCTACTCATGCGGAAATCGCCTCCTTTCTCGCATAAGTAGAAATTTCTACTTTTCTACTCATGCGGAAATCGTCTTCTTTCCCACATAAGTAGAAATTTCTACTTTTCTACCCATGTAGAAGTCGTCTTCTTTCTCGCATAAGTAGAAATTTCTACTTATGTTTCTTTTATAAAGCTGTTAAACCCTTTTATATTGGTACCTCTAAAATATCTTTTTATCTACCAAACTCACATAAGTAGAAATTTCTACTTTTCTACCTGTGCAGAAACCACCTGCTTCCTTACATAGGTAGAAATTTCTACTTTTCCACCCGCACAGAAATCGCCTGCTTTCTCGCACGGGTAGAAATTTCTACTTTTCTACCTGCCTAGGAATCGCTTACTTTATTGCACAGGTAGAAATTTCTACTTTTCTACCTGCCTAGGAATCGTCTACTTTCTCGCATAAGTAGAAATTTCTACTTTTCTACTCGCGCAAAAATAGCTGACTTTCTCGCACAAGTAGAAATTTCTACCTATGCTATTTCAATAGGGCTGAAACCGCATTCCGAAGGGATTTACAAGGGATAATAGGTGGTGTAATGTAGGGGCAATAAAAGCAGTGCCTGAAAAATTCATATCAAAAACTAATTTATTCAACATAAAAAGGCAAAAGCGTGTTGGGGAGTGTTCGCAGCAGTCCATCAACCGTTCATCGTGAATAGGCCACGATAAACACCTGCTTTCACTTGAAAACTTTATGTTTTCATTATAATGGGAAGGGCTGTGCCTTCTCCATGGTGAAGCAACCCATTTATAGATCCTTTGCGGAAACTTAAGGGCGTGTTTATCGTACAGCGAGCGATAAATGCGCCTTTTATTTTTTCTGAAGGGAGACGAGCAGACATGGGAAAAAATAGAAAGTTATCGATCCAGGAGTTTCACTTTCTATACAGCTATGAACCTTATACGCAAACCCGCAGCCAGCAGCAAAAGCAGAAGCTGGAACTTTTAACAAAAGTGATCGCTTCCTATGGAGACACTTACTATAACCTAAAAGACAAAACCCGCCAGGTCATTGAAATGATTTGCTGGTTTTCTGCAGAAAAAGGATACTGCTTTGCAAAAGAGGACTACTTTTCAGATAGGTTTGGACTTGCTCAAAGAACGATCAGAAACATTTTCAAACAGCTTCGTGATGCCGGAGTCATTATTACCGTACACCGCCAGTCTACAACTCAGAACGGCCTGGGAGCCGCCATACATATTTTCGTTGACCATCCGTACTTTCATATCTGGAATAACGCATTTGAACTTGTTAAATGCCAAGCTGAATGCCAAGCTGAATGCCAAGCTGAAAATCCTAAAATCCCTTGCGAGAGTAAGGACGGAGAGCCAAAAAAAGTTTCTACCAAGAATTTATCAATTTCTAAAAATCTTTTAAAGATCTTACGTAAAAAAGACCGTCTGGATGAAACGTATATTCCAGAAAATGTCCCTCAGGAATTCGTTGCTGCCGTAAAACCATTCTTCGGTACAGCTGAAGAGGTTTACCACTTATGGGGACGTGTATTGATCAGCTACAAACAGTACAGCCTCAAGAATCCAGTAGAGTTTTATAAGGAGAAAGCGGTTGAAAGCTTTAAACAAGCCGTTTTCGCTTATAAGAACCGCTTAATCAAAAAAGACTTCTTTGGCTACTTTTACGGTATTTTGAAAAACAAGTTTGGCCAGCAAAAAGCCAAAGAAACGTTTGAGAATCACCCTGTTCTTTATAACTGGCTTGAGGAAGATACCGAACAGGATGAAAACATATCTCCAACGAGAAAAAGTGGCAGCTGGCGTGATGAAATTCAGCGATTGATACAAAGGGATGAACAGGCACTTTCTATGCAAGGAGAAGCTTATTTGCCATATTAATGTGAAAAAACACAAGATATCGTGCCATCTTCTTATCGCACATTCTGGTATTATAATAGGATTTTTCAGAACATATCGATTGACCGCCCTAGTGAGGGTAGCCAAGCATAGACGATTATCATGCTTTGCACACAGATGGCTTTCTGATTCTTCTTGTTTATCATTAGAAGCTGTCAATATTCCAGGCAGTCATGTTGCAGACTTGGTCGTCATTAAAAAGACTGCTCGTTATTGCGTTGATAGTGCCAGTGGCTGGTATAAGCTTGCTTGGTAAGGTACTCCTCTAATAAATGTTATTTGGTTTTTTATTGTCGTTCTGGCTGCCACAATAGGTAGCAAAACAGTAAAATACAGCTCCGGATGGACATCAGAAAGGTATAGGAATTAAATCGGCTCTAAGGAACAAGGTCTCTCTAATTATTGCAAGTGCCGATTTGTTCAGCAAGCTGGAATATAAACCAGTCTAATAATGATCCAACTGCAGTCACATGGCTTAGAGAACTTGAGTACTTGACCGTTTTTATATTTTTCTTAATAAGCCGTCGTTTGCTGGCCGACAGAAGCCTAAAAAATGTTTGTGTCAGACGATACACCAAGTATGATGTCCATGTTAGCAATACTCCAACTTGTGTTATTAGGTTTGTGTCAGGTAGTGTATTCAGTGCTACTAGGCTGTCAGCGGTGTTCACAGTCTTTTTCAGCAATATTGTAAAAAATATGTACCGAGAGAACATGTAGGTGCAGCATTACTTGAGTCGGGTTGCCTTCTTCCTCTAAAGAAAAGCCAGTGTAGTGAAACAATCTGCGTTAAGTGACCCTAAAATGAGACTGCACTTCATGGCTCATGGGGTACAGTACCAATATAGCTGGGGCAGCTATTATCTACTTTCGCTTTCTTTTAAATTTGGTTATGTTAAATAATATGTTTGATTTTTGAACAAAATTAAAGGAACTTCCTTGTTTAGAAGTTCCCTTGTTTCTTCTATATAAAGCTCCTTTATCGGAAGAAAGATTTAAGTCCATTCATTTCTATGCTCGGAAATGAATTTAATATCATGTTGGTAATGATCAAGATGGCCTTCATCTATCATTTTTTGGAAAGCAGGGTCACCTTCACTGGCTCTTCTTGTAATTGTTTTGCATAATCCGTCTAGTCGCAGCAGCACCATTTCTATATAATTTTCTGCAAATCCTTCACCGTAAGAATCTAAAAACAATTTAATTCTGTTTTTAATACGGTAAGCATCTTGAAATGAATCATAATAAACTTTTTCCCTTGTTTCGGTAAGATAAAATCTGCTTAATGGAACACACGTGTAAAGAGCATAAGCTATGTCCCAAAGTCGTGGACCAGGTGCAGCTACATCAAAATCAATAATGCCTACTGGCCTCTTATTACGAAAAACAATGTTGTATATTGCAAAGTCATTATGGCATAATACCTCCGCTGGCTGTGGGGTATTATCTAATGGTTGCCAGCTATCCTCAAATGAAAAGTCGCTTACAGAGTCATGATAGAGGCGGAGCATTTTCGCAAGTTCTTGTAAGACATCATCTGACCACATATATTTTTTTAAAGGATAATGACCAGCTTCTCCTTCGATGAAGGATAGAATTTCTCTTCCTTTTTCATCGATACCAAGGTATTTAGGGGCATAATTGTATCCTTTGTTATCAAGATGTTTTAACAGTAAATGAATTCTTTTGCTGTTTGGCTTTAATTCCCGTCTAACCGTATTACCTGATCTATATACTTTTGAGACGTTACCGCCAGCTAACAATTTTTCATTTGAAGAATTAGACATACATGCACCTCCTTTTCTTGTTCTGGAACCCTGCTCTTTTATTAAACTATGCAGTTTACCAAAAGGAAATTGAGCGCTCTATAAGATAAGGATGAGTTTCACTTTTTAATAATGATGCCTGAGCGCCTTCTTTTGCTAAGCGACGAAGAAACTCTAGAACCTAGTCAATATCTTCTTCATCTTTGAGTGAAATAACTTTAGCAATAGTTGTGTTTGATTATAATAGCATCTACAGTATAACTGGTTAAAAATTTATAATATATATGACCTTTGAATACTGTGCCCTTTATAAAATAGAAAATAGAAAAAGCTGATTAAAAAAAATTATTAAACCTACAACCTACAGGTATATTAACTTTAAATAGAAGTTGATTCTTCAATGTTTTAAAGGCTGTCGTTTAACTTTTCAAGATCTTTTTGAAGCTTTTGCTTAATTTTTTCTTCTTGTTTTTTTGCATCATGTAATCGCTCCAGTGTCTCTGCATATGGCTTTAATCCGTTACGTATCAATCCATTTAAAAAGCGTGTCTTCCAGCCTCGCTCAGAGACACTAGCCAATAAATCCATTGCTTCTTTAAGCTCTTTATCGATATAAACGGTATGGCTAACATGTGTGTCATTTACCCGTTTTTTCTTTTTTATTTCTGCCTCTTCCTCGCTTAGGCTTTTTATGAATGCTTCAAAAGATGTTATCTCTTCAGGTTCATCTTTATCCTCATTCATTTTTTGAACAAACGCATTAGCGCCTGTTTTTCCTTTGATTTTATTAAAGATGTCTTGCTGTTTATTGGACACGTTCCTTCAGCTCCTCCACAAAATTTATGTATTCGCCAATCCCTTTTTTTAGTTCACTGTTTTTCTCAAAACCATATACCGCCAGCCGCTTTGTTGCCGCTCTTCTCTGGATGACAGTATCGAAACGGTACCCTTCGAATTCAGAATCCACCAACTGGATCATGGCTTTGGTATCAACTGTCCGTGAATCTACAATAGAAAATAAGATGCCGGCTACTTTTAAGTTCGGGTTTCCGTTTTCAAGTGCCGCTGCACAAATTTCTAAAAATTTGTAAATAGCCGCGTAACAAAATTTAGATCCGTCGTTCATGATGACAGCATAGTCACTAGCGGAAATGGCATTGATGGTATGTTCAGATAATGCCGGAGGAGTGTCGATAATAATGTAATCATACTGGTCTATTACTGGAGCAAGTGTATTCGCCAGGATAAGGTTTTTATTCTCATCTGTTGCTTTTGTGTAAACATAGCGTGGAAGGAGCGCTAGGTAGTCATTAGAAGGCACGATATGTAAGTTTTCTGTTACAGGTACAATATATTTCGTGATATTTTGTTCTTTAATTGCTTCAAGGATCGTCTTTTCCTCAAATACGTCACAGATCTCATCTACACCTGTCAGGAACTGTGTGAGGTTTCCCTGGCCATCCATGTCTACTGCTAAGACTTTTGCTTCCTGACTGAGCAGATGAGCAGTGATGCCTGCTGATGTGGTCTTTGAGCAGCCTCCCTTGCTGATGCCAAATGTAATAATTTTTGCTTTCTTTTGAGCCATCTAATTCACTCCTTATCGATAGTGGTGATAATAATGATGAATATTACTTATAATTATAAAGAGCTTTACTATAACAAACAACCATTTGTTTAAACCTGTAGGTTACAGGTTTAAACAAATGTTAGTCTTTACGAAAAGAAGTTTATTAATATTTGTGTGAACCACTCTACCTGAATTAAAGATTTTGACGGGGTATCCCTTATCCCGAACACAGTGCAGCATTAGCTGGCTAAACTTCCTTCGAAAGCTCGAGTGTATGACGGAGACTAATAAACGAAGACAAGGCCTGGAATATCCTTTTTAATATTTCAGGGACTTTCGCCTGAAGAGACAACTATTTCGTTTCCAGAATGGATTTTTAGGAAGTCCGAATGTAATAACAGGCTCCGATGTTATAGAAAGCAGATAAATCCACATAACAGACATTTGCGCGTTGAAAACAAAGCAGGGTCTAGCTAAGGAGTTAGATAAGATTTTCTTCATTAAGATGAGCGGTAGAAAAGGAAAACTAAATAGAATGTTCGCATTTCTAAATCAGGTACCCCCTATTTCAGGAGTTGCCAAAGAGCTTGAGGATATTGGGTATGAACATAAGAAAACAAAACAAAACAACACAACAAATTACAAGGTATTAATTCATTGCCCTGCGTTTAACTGGTTAACAAAAGAAAATTAGATATTTAAAACTACAATTTTTTAAACCTACAACCTACAGGTATTGAAAGTAGTGTAGATTTATAATTTATCGCATTACAGGCCATTTATATTTGTTGCTTAGTAAGTGAAACGTATATCCCCTTTCTGGAATACAGTCTTTGTTAAATAATGAAGGTGTATCGAGACGATGCTGAATTACCGCTTTAAAATTTTTTCAAATGAGGAACCAAAAAGCACCCTTCACTCATGGCTCAACCTTTGCGACCAGCAGTACAATTCTGCTCTTCTCGATAAAAAAAGAGCCTATCAAAATTGATTTCCTTGTTAAACTAATGAAGGTTGCTGAGGCACCTTCTTTTCTTATTGAACAAACGGAGCAGATTAATCGAATAACAAATGATAAATAAATACATATGCATCCTTAGCATTAGCCTTAGTATAAGAAATTACAGGCAAACAGATAATAAATGAAAAGGAGGCTAAACATAATGCCACAAGAGGATAACAATATACATGGAAAAAAACCAAGCGTACTAAAAGATGATATGGATAGAGAACCAATAGGTGATCGTTTAAATAGCGATAACGCATTCAGCGACAAAGGCTTAAATAATGCACGTTTAACTCGCGAAGCTGTGAAGAAAGGAAAACAATAAAATCCAGATACAGCCAGTTTTTATTTAGCTGGCTTTTTTGTCCCTTGTACCCCTGCCAGATGGCGGCTTTTTTTGTTAAACTAACCGGGGGCTTAGGGTGAACCTCTCCACCTAAATCAAACATTTTAATGGAGCATCCCCTATCTTGAAAACGGTATAACATTAGCTGGTCAAGCTCCCTTCGGAAGCCTGGGGGCATGACGCAGACTAATGAACGAAGTGAAGGTCTGAGATGTCCTTTTTGCCAGCTTAGGAACTTTTACCTGAGGAGAGAACTGTTTCGTTCCCGAGATGGGTTTCATACTGATATTCTACTGAAGAAAGCGTTTCGGCCAGGATAAGGTTTTATTCTCACCTGTTGCTTTTGTGTAAACATAAGAAGGCACGATATGTAAGTTTTCTGTTACAGGTACAATATATTTCGTTCTTTAATCGTTTCAAGGATCGTCTTTTCCTCAAATACGTCATAAATCTCATCTACACCTGTCAGGAAGTGTGTGAGGTCTCCCTGGCCATCTATTCTATATCCACTGCTAAGACTTTTGCATCCTGGCTGAGCAGATGAGCGGTAATGCCTGCTGAGGTGGTCTTTGAGCAGCCCCCCTTGCTGATGCCAAATGTAATAATTTTTGCTTTCTTTTGATCCATCTAACTCACTCCTTATTGATAGTAGGGATGATTATTATTCATGATTATAAAGAGATTCATTGCAGCAAATAACTATTTATTTAAACCTGTAGGTTACAGGTGTTTTAATTAAATGTTAGACCTTATGAAAAGAAGTTTAGTAATGTCTCTGTGAATCACTCCACCTAAATCAAAGATTTTGATGGAGTATTCCCTATCTGGAATACAGTACGGCATTAGCCAGCTAAACTTCCTTCGAAAGTTCGAGTTCATTATATAAAATAATGAACTCTGACGAGAATTGGGATATCCTTTTAGCAGCTCAGGGACTTTCGCCTGAAGAGACAACTATTTCGTTTCCGGAATGGACTTTTGAGAAGTCCGAATGAAATAACAATCCCCGATGTTGTAGGAAGCACATAAAGCCGTATAACAGACATTACCCGTTGAAAATAAAGCAGGGTCTAGCTAAGGAGTTAAATAAGATGTCCTCCATTAAGATGAGCGGTAGGAATAGAAGGTTCGTATTTCTAAATCAGGTATCCCCTATTTCAGAAGTTGCAAAAGAGCTTGAGAATATTGCGCATGAATATAAAAAAACAAAACAACAAATTACATATTATTAATCCTTATCCTGGGTTTAATTGGTTAACAAAAGAAAATTAGATATTTAAAACTATAATTTTTTAAACCTACAACCTACAGGTATAATAAATATAAAAAAATCTATAATTTAAAGTTGCTTTTTACCTTATTAATGTTAAAACAAATAAATTCAACTGTAAATATATACAC
>NZ_JAKGCR010000028.1 GCF_022668875.1 Domibacillus sp. PGB-M46
TTCGTCCTGAGCCAGGATCAAACTCTCCAAAAAAGTTTGACTTGCTCATTTGTTCCCATTAAAACACGGGGTGTTTTAATGGGAGATAAAAATTTAAAACGTTGACGTTTTTATTGATTTTGTTCAGTTTTCAATGTTCAATACGTTGCTCAATAGCAACTTTTACATAATATCATTTTACCCCGTTATGTGTCAACACTTTTTTAAAAATGTTTTTTCGACATTTGTTTCTTGTAACGGGCAAGATTTAATTTACCATGCATACAATCAAATGGTCAATAGTTTTTCTTCTTTTTTTTATTTTTTTTCATATACTTTGTCAAACCACTTTAAAACGGAGGCTGAAGCCGCGATGCCTTGGTTATTTATTCGACTCAAACAATTAAAATGGGCTGTTCTCTTTCTTTCTTCCGTCACCATGGGTTTCGTCATCATGTCTCCGCCTGCTGAGCAGCCGGCCATTTCATTCGCCGGGCAGCCAGCTGCCATTTATAAAGGCAACGAGCACATTGCTTTAACCGTAAACGTAGATTCCTCTTCAAAAAATACGTCCAAGCTTGTGAACATATTCATCGACCAGAAAGTGACGGCTTCTTTTTTTGTCACATCGGCCTGGCTGAAAAAACATCCAAAAACCGCAAAATTATTAGTCGATCGGGCTTTTGATATTGGAGTACTGCTGACAGATGTTTCAGACGATCAGGCAGTGGAAAAAGAAATTGCCGCTGTCCAAAAGATATTAAGCACCTACGGAAGGAACTCCCTTCTCTTTATACGAGCAGCTGAGGATACGGGAGAATTGCCGGACATGTCCGCTGCCCAAGGTTATTTAGCTGTTCAATGGAGCGTGAATTTAGCAGACCAGCCGCCTTCAAAATTGGTGCGTCATATTGATGAAGGAGATATTATTCTTCTCAACCCGCAGGAGGATCTCCGTGTAACGAAGAAATGGCTGCCTCTTTTACTAACAAAGAAAAAAGTCATCAGCTTATCGGAAATGGCTGGCGGCCGGACACAAGTCGAATATATCCCTTAAAAAACCCTGAAAGCAGTTTGTTATGCTGCTTTCAGGGTCTTTTGATTATATTTAGGGAGCATCAGCAGCTGAAAAGCATTGCACGGCAGCAGAGTAAAGAGCATTAAATACAACCAGCTTTCTTCGTTTGCCTGCAGAACAGGAAGCCATTCAAGCGTTGTCACAACTACCATAAAAAACAGAGCCGCCACAAATACATTCCTGTTCCTGCCTCTTGCTTTTTGGTAAGCGGTCACAATTCCAATGAGAAGAAGGATCGCAGCGAGCAAGATATAGGAACCGATCGTTTCTCCGCTGCTGAATGCTTGAAAGCGGAAATAAACAAGATCAAATAATACAACGGCAATAAGCGCTGTTTGAATAAACCCCCAATAAGACTTGAACAGTCCAAGACCAAACTGATGAATTGTTAAGTATGCAAAAAATCCCATTTGGCTGATTACACTGAAGGTAAAGCCGACTCCAATAAGCCATGTTAAAACCGACAGTACTTCTCCCCACTCTCCGTTTGCAAACAGCGGAGCAAATTCATTCCAGCGGATGATAAAACCTAAGATGCTTGTTGCGGCCCCGCCAATGAGCAGCGTATGTGTAAAAAAACGGATCCAATTTCGTATACCCACACAAAATTCCTCCCGTATGTTCGTCTTCTTCGATTGTACCAAGACATGCCATCCTGCACCATGAACATTTTTTGAGTGTCATAAAAAAAAAGCTTCTGGGCCGAAGCCCAAAAGCGTTTAGTTAGACCCAATTTTTTGATCGAGCTTTTTAGCAATATCCAGATAAATCGAGCCAAGCGGATGATCCTCCGCATAAACAGATGGAGCAAAATCTTTCTCATCCCAGTCCGGCTGCTGCAGCGGAAGGCGGCCGAGTACTTCTGTGCGCAGCTCATCAGCGAGCTTGTCTCCGCCACCGCGTCCAAAAATGTATTCTTTTTCACCTGTTGTTTTACTTTCAAAGTAAGCCATGTTCTCGATAACACCGACGACTTCATGATCTGTTTGCAGTGCCATTGCACCAGCACGCGCTGCAACAAAAGCTGCCGTTGGGTGCGGTGTAGTAACAATTACTTCTTTACAGCGCGGCAAAATCGTATGTACATCAAGCGCTACATCCCCTGTACCCGGAGGCAGATCCAATAGGAGATAATCGAGATCTCCCCATTCTACTTCCGAGAAAAAGTTATTCAGCATTTTGCCAAGCATGGGGCCGCGCCAAATAACCGGAGCGTTATCGTCTACAAAAAAGCCCATCGAAATAACTTTAACATCAAAACGGTCAACCGGATAAATCTTTTGGCCGCGGACTACTGGACGTGTCGTGATTCCCATCATATCCGGCACACTAAATCCGTAAATATCGGCGTCTATAAGACCAACTTTTTTGCCAAGGCGTGCAAGCGACACAGCAAGGTTTACCGATACAGTTGATTTACCGACCCCGCCTTTTCCGCTCGCGATCGCCAGGAAGGTTGTTTCGCTGTTTGGAGACAGAAGGCCTTCATCCTGTCCCGCTGCATCTGCTCCGCGAAATTGGGCGATTTTTTCCTCAGACAATTGTTTAAATCGGATGCCGACTGTTTCCACACCCGCTTCCTTTAACGCATTCACAATTCGCATTTGCAGCTGAAGCTGTTCCGGTGTACCCGTTTGTGCAATTGCGATTTTAACACTGACATGATTTTTTTCTTCTTTAATGGATACCTCTTCAAGCCCCCCCGTTTCAGATAGCTTTTTATGTAAAAAAGGGTCTTCAAGAGCATTCACGATATCACGTACCTGTGTTTCTGTCATCATCAGTGGCACCATCCTTTGACTGTAGTATTCTCATTATTCAGTATAGCACACTCTCTGTAGATTGTTAGGAAACGGTTACTTCCTGTCTACGTAACGTAAAATGCCCCGGGAAATAGCTGCTGCTGTTTTCTCCTGATAGCTTTCACTTTCGAGAAGCCGGCGTTCGGCAGGGTTAGATAGAAAGCCGATCTCGACAAGCGCACCGGGAACATCCGCTTCCTTTAAAACAAAAACATGTCCGATCTCTGCCGGCTTCCGGTCCGTATTGCCCAGGTTGCCAACCAGTTCGTTTTGGATGGCTGTCGCAATCTGTTTGTTTTGAGGCATATGAGGCGAGTAAAAAGTCTGCGCGCCCCGCCATTGTTCTGCTGGAATGGCATTTAAGTGTACGCTGATAAACAGGTCTGCCCCCGACTCATTAATCAGCTGCTTTCTTTTGCGCAGATCTTCGGTTTTTCGCGTACGGACGCTTTCTGTTTCTCCCCCGGCTAAATCTTTATCTTTTTCCCTCGTCATGAGAACAACCGCGCCCTGTCCATTTAAATACTCTCTCAGCTTCTCCGAAACAGACAGGGCAATGTCCTTCTCAAGTGCCGGCTCACTTCCCGCGCCGCCGTCCATTCCTCCATGCCCCGGATCAATCATAATCGTCATTCCGGTAAGCGGAGGACGCCAATCATTAAACACCGGCTTGACTCCTTGATATAAAAAAGCAGCAGCCGCTGCGAGCATCAGAACGAAAATAAGCTTTTTCATCGCTTCCCCTCCTGTCACGACCACTATATGTAGAAAAACCGGCCCACATGAAAAAATCCTTTCCCGTTATCAGGAAAGGATGACTGATTGATCTGTTTAAGCCGTTCCGGGAGCCTTATAAACATAGCTTTATCCGGCTAGAGAGCTGTATAAATAAAAAAGACCCCCAGCCAAAAAGCTGAGAGTCTTCCAAACGTTGATAATTAACGTTTTGAGAACTGAGGTGCGCGACGAGCGCCTTTAAGACCGTATTTTTTACGTTCTTTCGCACGTGCATCACGTGTAAGGTAGCCAGCACGTTTTAGTGTTGGACGGAATTCTGGATCAGCTTGCAGAAGAGCACGCGCGATACCGTGACGGATCGCTCCCGCTTGTCCTGTGTAGCCTCCTCCGTTTACATTTACGTGTACATCATAGCTGTTTACTGTTTCAGTCGCAACAAGCGGCTGGTTGATCACAGTGCGCAGCGCTTCGAATGGAATATAATCTTCAGCAGTACGGCCGTTGATGATGATTTTACCTTCGCCTGGTACTAGACGTACGCGGGCTACTGAACTTTTACGGCGTCCTGTGCCTAAGTATTGAACTTGTGACAATGTCATTTCCTCCTTTTAGTTAAATAAATTATCCGCGAAGTTCGTAAACTTCTGGTTGTTGTGCTTCGTGTTTGTGTTCTGCTCCAGCGTAAACGTGGAGTTTCTTGAACATTTGACGACCTAAAGAACCTTTTGGAAGCATGCCTTTGATTGCAAGCTCAAGCATTCTTTCAGGGTTTTTCTCACGCATTTGACCAGCAGTTGTTGATTTCAAACCACCTGGATACATGCTGTGACGGTAGTAGATTTTCCCTTGAAGTTTGTTACCTGTTAATTCGATTTTAGATGCATTAATGATGATCACGTGATCGCCTGTGTCAACATGTGGTGTGAAAGTTGGTTTATGTTTGCCGCGCAAAATAGATGCTACTTCGCTTGAAAGACGGCCCAATGTTTTGCCTTCAGCATCGATTACGAACCATTTACGCTCGATTTCGCCTGCTTTAGCCATATAAGTCGTACGCATTGTTTACCCTCCTGATTTGTTTGTATTTTACGGTTCCATGTATTTATATCACGAATAAGTTTCCGGGGCTTATCGTGGGGTCAAATAACATACCATATGCTATAATATACCGCTTGTTATTCATTGTCAAGATAAAATGCAACACTTGGTGAAGTTGTCACGAAAAGAATTTAAAATACGGCTTTCTTCGCCCATTTAAAAGCCGTCAGATATTTTCGCCATAATGAACGGACCACAGGTATAATCCTTCCGCAGGAGCCGTCTGAGCGGCACGATTGCGGTCTCTTGCTGCTAGAATACGAGCCACCTCATCGGGCTCCAGACGCCCATTTCCGACTTTTATAAGGGTTCCTGTCATGATCCGGACCATGTTATATAAAAAACCGGTACCGGCAAAGCGGATTTCCAGATCGTCACCCTGCTCCAAAAATGAAATATCTGTGACCGTCCGCACTTTATTTTCTTTATCCGTTTTCGTCGAGCAAAAAGAAGTAAAATCATGCTCCCCCAGCAGATGGGCAGCCGCTCGCTCCATTCGTTCAACATCCAGCGGATACGGATAATGATAGGCATGCACCGTCCGGAACGGATCACGGTATAATGTCCGGTAAATACGGTAACGGTATTCCTTCCCTGTAACCGAGTAACGGGCATGAAAGGTCTCCGGGACTTCCTCGGTCCGCTTAACGGATATATCATCCGGCAGCACCCCGTTTAAAGCACGGGCCCAGCGCTCTGCCGGCATCTTAATCGGGGTATCAAAATGAATAACCTGCCCCATTGCATGTACACCTGCATCCGTACGGCCCGATGCATGCGTTTTAATCGGGGTCTTTTTATGAATTTTCCAAAGTGCGCGCTCCACTTCCTGCTGTACAGTCCGGTCCTTCGGCTGTGACTGGTAGCCGGAAAAGCGAGAGCCATCATACATTAACTCACATTTAATTCGTTTCACGCTCATTCCTCCATCAGCTTCTCAGTCCGACTAAGGCAGATGCCAGCGCTGCTAGAACAAACAGCGCAGCTGTATCCCGCAGATGCCACGCGAGTACACGGTATTTGGTGCGTCCCTCGCCTCCGCGGTAGCCCCGCGCTTCCATCGCTACTGCCAGCTCCTCCGCCCGTTTAAAGGCACTGACAAACAGGGGAATCAAAAGCGGGATTACGGCCTTAACCCGGCTTGAAACGGAACCGCTTGTAAAATCGGCGCCCCGAGCCATCTGGGCTTTCATAATTTTGTCCGTTTCATCCAGCAACGTCGGGATAAAGCGCAGAGAAATCGAGATCATCAGTGCCAGCTCGTGAACTGGCACTTTCACTCGTTTTAACGGACCAAAAAGTGATTCAATTCCGTCTGTTACGGAAATAGGCGGTGTAGTCAGTGTTAAGAGTGACGTAACAAAGATCAACAGGAGAAAGCGCAGAGAAATAAAAGCGCCTTTAATGATCCCGCCTTTATAAATGCTCAAGAACCCCAGCTGAGCCAAAACCTCTCCCTCTTTTGTAAAAAACACATGTATCAAAAAGGTAAAGAGGATAAGAAAAATAACCGGTTTTAATCCAGCCATTAAAAAAGCAATCCGTACCTTTGACAGCAGGATAACGACAAGCGTAAACAAGCTCAGCAAAGCGTACGTAAGCACATTATTGGCCAGAAACACGATCAGGACAAAGCCAAAAATAAATAAAAGCTTGGCCCGGGGGTCCATCCGGTGTACAACTGAATCGCCCGGCAGGTAACGTCCTAAAATCATTTTCTCCATCATGGGCGCTCACCCCGAAAAAGGGCTATTTCCTGTGCGAGTTCTTCAGGTGTTAAGCAAAGATGAGGAAGCGGCTGTCCAAGCTTTTCCTCAAACATATACTGCAGCCGAACCGTCTCCGGCACATCAAGCCCAAGAGCCGTTAAGCTGTCCCGATTCCTGAAAAGCTCACGCGGCGTGCCCGTTTTCACAACACGGCCTTTATGCATGACAATCAGCCGGTCTGCATAGCGAGCCGCATCTTCCATGCTGTGTGTCACGAGCACGCAGGTCAGGCTGTTTTCTTTTTTTAACGAATAAAACAGCTCCATAATCTCACGACGCCCGCGCGGATCCAGCCCTGCTGTCGGCTCATCTAATACGAGCACATCCGGCTTCATCGCCAGCACGCCGGCAATGGCTACCCGGCGCATTTGCCCGCCTGACAGATCAAAAGGAGAGCGCTCCAGCACGGATGAAGGAAGCCCCACAAGATGAATTGCTTCACGAGCCCGTTTTTTGGCCTCCTCCTCAGATACACCGAAATTCATCGGCCCAAAGCAAATATCCTTTTCTACCGTTTCTTCAAACAGCTGATGCTCTGGAAACTGAAATACAATACCGATGCGGCGGCGGACTTCCTTTAAATTCTTTTCTTTCCGGCCGGCGGCAATCGTCCGGCTGCCGACCTCAATTTTGCCTCGCAGCGGCTGCAGCAGCACATTTAAATGCTGCAGAACCGTCGATTTCCCAGAGCCGGTATGGCCGATTACTGCTACGTATTCACCGGAAGGAATATGAAAGGTGACATCTGTAATCGCGAGCCGCTCAAACGGCGTTCCGGCTGCATAACGGTATTCTACTCCGTGAAATTTAATGTCCATACGTCTCTCACCAGCTCTTCTTCCGTAAAATGACGCTCCGACAGGATGATTCCTTTATCCGCCAGCAGCTGGCTCATCCGGACTGAAAATGGAACATCAAGACCTAATGTAAGCAACTCCTGATCCAGTTGGAAAATAGCCTGCGGAGACCCTTCTGCATATACACTGCCTTCATTCAACACAATGACCCGGTCCGCTTTTGCGGCTTCTTCCAAATCATGTGTAATAGAGATAACCGTTAATCCTTCTTTCTCTTTAAGATCACGAATCGTATTCATCACTTCATCACGTCCGGCCGGGTCAAGCATCGAGGTGGCTTCATCAAGCAGGATAATGTCCGGCCGCAGCGCAATCACGCTGGCAATGGCTACCCGCTGTTTTTGACCGCCTGAAAGATGGTGTGGCTCTTGATTCAGAAAAGCGGTCATGCCGACTTTTTGGAGCGCTTCCTGTACACGTTCTTTCATTTCCTTTTGTTCGACACCGTTATTTTCTAACCCAAAAGCCACATCATCCTGCACAGTGGTACCGACAAACTGGTTGTCTGGATTTTGAAAAACCATTCCGAGCTTTTTCCGAATCGTCCACACATTTTCTTCTGAAAGAGCCAGTCCGCTGATGGTAATTGTTCCTTTCTGCGGATAGTGAAGACCGTTCAGCATTTTAGCAAGCGTAGATTTCCCTGAACCATTATGACCAACAATCGCCAGCCATTCACCGCGCTGCACATGAAAAGACACATGCTGAAGAGCAAAAGCAGTTTGATCCGGATATTGAAATGACACATCGTCAATCGAGATAATGGATTCCTTCATGCTGGCACCTCCTTATTTCGGCAAAAATAAAAAAAGCCCGCACCCCGAGCCGAAGAATCAATCTCTTCTTGCTGCTGCAGCAGCGTGGCAGGGGATGCATGAGCTAGACGGGACGCACGTGAAGCGTAAGAAGGTACGCCCATCGTAACGCTCTAAGCTTGTTCATTCGAAAGTGCAAGAGGTGACTGCGGAGAGCAGAACAGAAGCAAAGAATGCGGTTTCGTGGTCCGCCACGCTTTTGTCCTCTGCATACTGCAGTCCTCTATTGGCAATTGGGACTGGACTTTCCAAAAACCGGCACTTTCTTAAGGTATAAAAAAAGGGCAAAACAAAGCAACGTTCGTTTTGTTCTGCCCATTTCGCGGTCTTAAGGAGCTTATACTAGCTCGATAATCACCATTGGTGCGCCATCGCCGCGGCGTGGACCAACTTTCATGATGCGAGTGTAGCCACCTTGACGCTCATTGTAGCGTGGTGCTACATCATCAAACAATTTTTGAAGTGCGTAAACTGGCTGTTCTTTCGTTTTGCCGTTTTTCTCTACTTCTTTCGTAGAAGCGACTTCGTGACGAAGGAATGCTGCAGCCTGACGGCGGGCATGCAAGTCACCACGTTTACCGAGTGTAATCATTTTTTCTACAACTGAGCGCAATTCTTTTGCACGTGCTTCAGTCGTTTCAATGCGTTCGCTGATGATAAGATCTGTTGTCAAATCACGAAGCATCGCTTTGCGCTGAGCGCTTGTACGTCCTAGCTTTCTGTAAGCCATGAAGATACCCTCCTTTATTGATGTCGTTTATTTAATCAATCTTCTTTTCGTAAGCCGAGTCCAAGCTCGTCCAGCTTCGCTTTTACTTCTTCAAGAGATTTACGGCCAAGGTTGCGGACTTTCATCATATCGTCTTCGCTCTTGTTCGCAAGCTCTTGAACAGTATTAATACCAGCGCGTTTCAAGCAGTTGTAAGAACGAACAGACAGATCAAGTTCTTCGATCGTCATCTCAAGTACTTTTTCTTTCTGATCTTCTTCTTTTTCTACCATGATTTCCGCATGCTGTGCTTCGTCTGTTAATCCTACGAAAATGTTAAGATGTTCATTTAAGATTTTCGCCCCTAAGGAAATAGCTTCCTTCGGTCCGATGCTGCCATCTGTCCAAACGTCCAGTGACAACTTATCAAAGTTTGAAAGCTGCCCAACCCGTGTGTTTTCCACTTGGAAGTTTACACGTGATACAGGTGTGTAGATGGAGTCGATCGCAATGACGCCGATTGGATGATCTTCTTTTTTGTTGTGATCAGCCCGGTTGTACCCTCTGCCGCGTTGTGCCGTCAAGCGCATACGGAAATTAGCATTTTCACCTAATGTCGCAATATGCAGATCCGGATTTAAAATTTCCACATCGCTGTCGTGAGTAATGTCGGCAGCCGTTACGGTTCCTGGACCTTGAACATCGATTTCAAGCGTTTTTTCCTCATCTGAGTAAATTTTAAGCGCAAGTTTTTTAATGTTCAAAATGATCGACGTAACATCTTCTACGACGCCTTCAATTGTTGAGAATTCGTGCAGTACGCCATCAATCTGAATGGACGTCACTGCGGCACCCGGAAGTGAAGATAATAAAATACGACGCAAGGAGTTCCCTAGAGTAGTACCATATCCGCGTTCAAGTGGTTCCACGACGAACTTTCCAAACGTAGCATCATCGCTGATCTCAACCGTTTCAATTTTTGGCTTTTCAATTTCGATCATTCCATTTTCCCTCCTCAAATACGTCGAAATCCCGGTAACCCGAAATTCCCATGTTTACCATTCCCGATTTTACAAAGTAATTGGTCAATTCCTGAATCAAAACAGTCAATTTTCCATTATAACCGGAATAGTTCTCCTTTATGCAGGAAGATTAAACACGACGACGTTTTGGAGGACGGCAGCCATTGTGAGGTACTGGAGTTACGTCTTTGATTGCTGTAACTTCTAGACCTGCTGCTTGAAGCGCACGAATAGCTGCTTCACGGCCTGAACCTGGACCTTTTACTGTTACTTCAAGAGTTTTCATACCATGCTCCATTGACGCTTTGGCAGCTGTTTCAGCAGCCATTTGAGCAGCAAACGGAGTAGATTTACGTGATCCTTTGAAACCAAGAGCACCTGCACTTGACCAAGATAGAGCGTTACCGTGAACGTCTGTAATAGTGACGATTGTGTTGTTGAACGTTGAGCGGATGTGAGCAATACCAGATTCGATATTCTTTTTCACACGACGCTTACGAGTTTGTTGTTTACGAGCCATGTTCTAATTCTGCCTCCTTTACCGATTATTTTTTCTTGTTAGCTACAGTTTTACGCGGGCCTTTGCGAGTACGCGCGTTGTTTTTTGTGTTCTGTCCACGAACTGGAAGACCACGACGATGACGGATACCACGGAATGAACCGATTTCCATCAAACGTTTAATGTTAAGAGATACTTCACGACGAAGGTCACCCTCTACTTTTAAGCGGTCAACGATGTCACGGATTTTGTTTAGTTCATCTTCCGTTAAGTCGCGTACGCGAGTTTCTTGAGAAACACCTGCTTCTTCAAGAATTTGTTCAGCAGTTGGTCTGCCAATACCGAAAATATAAGTTAATGAGATAACTACACGCTTGTCGCGTGGAATATCAACACCTGCTACACGTGCCATAAAATGTGCACCTCCCTTTAATATTAGCCTTGTTTTTGTTTATGCTTAGGGTTTTCACAAATAACCATAACTTTGCCGCGTCTGCGAATAACTTTACATTTCTCACAGATTGGCTTAACTGATGGTCTTACTTTCATTTCTCCAACCTCCTTCATAGTCCGGAGCGCCATATATGTTATTTGTAACGGTACGTGATCCGTCCGCGTGTTAAGTCATACGGTGAAAGTTCTACTGTTACTTTATCACCAGGCAAGATACGGATAAAATGCATACGAATTTTGCCTGAAACGTGCGCTAAAATAGTATGCCCATTTTCCAATTCTACCTTAAACATGGCATTTGGCAAAGTTTCAGTGACTGTACCTTCAATTTCAATTACGTCGTCTTTCGCCACTTGCTTCCTCTCCCTTCACTTTTCATCCGATTGGCAGCCTGCCTCAAGCTTTCGTTAAAATCTCAAAGCCTGTTTCGGTAATCGCAATTGTATGTTCAAAATGAGCACACATTTTTCCATCCTGTGTAACGACAGTCCAATTATCCTCAAGTGTTTTTACGTAACGATGACCGGCATTGACCATCGGTTCGATCGCAAGCACCATACCAGGTTTTAGTACCGGTCCCCTCCCTGGCGGACCATAATGGGGAATTTGCGGAGCCTCATGAAGGTTCTGCCCGACACCGTGCCCAACATACTCACGAACGATTGAAAAGCCATTCGATTCCACATACGTTTGAATCGCATGGGAGATGTTTGAAAGACGTTCACCCGGTTTCGCTTCATTGAGTCCGATGTAAAGCGATTCCTCTGTTACGTCGAGAAGCTTCTCCGTCTCAGGTGCAATCCGGCCAACAGCATATGTCCAGGCCGAGTCGCCATGATACCCCTTATAATAAGCACCAATATCAATGCTGATAATGTCGCCTTCTTGTAATATACGGCTGCCTGGAATTCCGTGCACAAGCTCTTCATTCACTGAAGCGCAAATGCTGCCCGAAAAACCATTATACCCTTTAAAAGAAGGTGCTGCATCCATGCTTCGAATGAATTTTTCTGCAACAGCATCCAGCTCCATCGTGCTTATCCCGGGAGAGATATGGTTTTGCAGTTCCTGATGTGTAAGCGCGACAATACGCCCCGCTTCTTTCATAATCTCCAGTTCACGAGGGGTTTTACAAATGATCATTAGTTACGAAGACCTTTTAGGAGTTCGTCAATGTTTTCGAAAACTACATTGATATCCTGCTGGCCGTTAATGTTCTTTAAATAGCCTTTTTCGCCGTAGAAAGCAAGCAATGGTGCTGTTTGCTTTACGTTTACGTCAAGGCGGTTCTGAACCGTTTCTGCATTGTCATCAGCACGCTGATACAATTCCCCACCGCAGCGGTCGCATGTATCTTCCTTTGCTGGCGGGTTGAATTCCAAATGATACGTCGCACCGCAAGCTTTGCAAATGCGTCGGCCCGTTAAGCGTGCCATCAAAATATCTTGATCTACTTCAACGTTGATGACGTAATCAATTTTACGGTTTAAGCCGAATAAAATGTCTTCAAGTGCTTCTGCCTGCGCTACTGTACGAGGAAAGCCATCTAATAGAAAGCCTTTTTCGCAGTCCGCTTTTGCCAAGCGCTCGTTAACAATACCGATCGTTACCTCATCCGGAACGAGTTCGCCTTTATCCATAAATGATTTTGCTTTCAAGCCTAGTTCCGTTTCATCCTTCATTGCAGCACGGAACATGTCCCCTGTTGAAATGTGCGGTACACCGTACTTTTCAACAATTTTCTCTGCCTGAGTTCCTTTACCGGCACCAGGCAATCCCATCAACACGAGATTCATCGATATACCCCCTCAGTCTGATCGAGGTGAAGTGAATCACACACTCTTCACCGTGCTTACTTCATAAAGCCCTTGTAATGGCGCTTTACAAGTTGTGCTTCAAGCTGCTTCATTGTTTCAAGTGCCACACCGACGACGATCAAAAGACTAGTACCGCCGATTTGCGCCGCTGGTGGAAGACCCGCGAATTTAATGAAGAAAACAGGCAGCACAGCAACGGCTGAAAGGAAAATTGCACCGACAAAAGTCAGACGGTAAAGCACATTTGTCAAATAATCCTGTGTGTTCTTCCCAGGGCGAATGCCCGGAATATATCCACCCTGTTTTTTCAAATTGTCAGCAACTTGTTCAGGGTTTACTTGAATGAAAGCATAGAAATACGTAAACGCCACAATCAATGCTACATAAATCGTCATACCGATCGGTTTCGTATAGTCAAAGATGTTTTGGATCGTGGTCGTCACATCATTTGAACCAAAAAACGAACCAATTGTTTGCGGTGTGATTAAGAATGAAATCGCAAAGATAACCGGGATAACACCCGCCGCGTTTACTTTAAGTGGAAGATGCGTCGACTGGCCGCCAACCGGCGTCATGCCGCCACCTGCTCCAACACGTTTCGCATATTGAATCGGGATTTTTCGCAGCGCCTGCTGGAAATAAATAACCCCTACAATAATCGCCAATACTGCAAGCAGGATCAAAAGAAGTACAACAATACGCAGGAAGAGCTGATCGCCCGCTCCTTCAATTTGCTGTGCGTAAATTTGGTTGACTGCTCCAGGAATGGCCGCCACAATTCCGGCGAAAATGATAACCGAAATTCCGTTGCCGACTCCTTTTGCTGTGATTTGTTCACCAAGCCACATAAGGAAAGCAGTACCCGCTGTCAGCACCAATGCAATGAGCAAATAGCCGCCAACGCTGCTGTTTTCGACAAGTAATCCTCCATACAGACGGTTAAATCCGTACGACATCCCAAAACCTTGAATGAGGCCGAGCACAATTGTGAAGTAGCGGGTAAACTGAGTCAGTTTGCGCCGTCCAACGTCACCCTGCTTCGACCATTCAGTGAATTTAGGCACAACATCCATTTGTAACAGCTGCACAATGATAGATGCTGTAATGTATGGCATAATCCCCATTGCGAGAATCGAGAAGTTTTGAAGCGCTCCTCCGCCAAACGTATTAAGGAATCCAATCAGTCCCGCCTGCTCCTGCATGCGGAGAACATCCGCATTAACATAAGGAACAGGAATAAATGTACCGATCCGGAACACGATTAACATAAGGAGGGTGAATATAATTTTGTTTCTTATATCACCCACACGCATAAAATTGGAGATTGTGCGAAACATTAGATCACCTCAATCTTACCGCCAGCCGCTTCAATTGCTTCTTTAGCAGCAGCAGAGAATTTGTGAGCTTTAACTGTAAGCTTTTTCTCTACGTTGCCGTTTGCAAGAATTTTAATTCCTGCTTTTTCGCTTTTTACGACGCCGCTTTCGATAAGAAGTTCAGGTGTAACCTCTGTTCCTTCTTCGAAACGATTCAATGTATCGATGTTCACAACTGCATAGTCTTTACGGTTTACGTTAGTAAAGCCGCGTTTTGGAAGACGACGGAATAAAGGAGTTTGTCCACCTTCAAATCCAAGACGGACACCACCGCCTGAACGTGCGTTTTGACCTTTATGACCTTTACCTGCCGTTTTACCGTTACCAGAACCTGTACCGCGACCTACACGGTTACGTTCTTTACGAGAACCTGCAGCTGGTTTCAATTCATGAAGTTTCATGCTCTTGCACCTCCTTGTTCTATAAAATCAAATTATTTTTCTGTAACAGTCACAAGATGAGACACTTTGTTGATCATACCGCGAATTGCTGGGTTGTCGTTTTGCTCAACCGTTTGGTGCATTTTGCGAAGACCAAGTGCCTTAACAGTATCGCGCTGATCTTGTGTACGTCCGATCAGACTGCGAGTGAGGGTAATTTGTAGTTTTTCAGCCATTATGATTCCCTCCTTATCCTAACAGTTCTTCTACAGATTTGCCGCGAAGTTTTGCAACTTCTTCAGCTGTTTTCAGGTCTTTAAGGCCTGCAATTGTAGCGCGAACCATGTTGATTGGCGTGTTTGAACCAAGTGATTTGGAGAGGATGTCACCAACACCAGCAAGTTCAAGTACCGCACGGACAGGTCCACCAGCGATAACTCCAGTACCTTCAGAAGCAGGTTTCAAAAGAACTTCACCCGCACCGAATTGACCGATAACTTGGTGTGGCAGAGTTGTGCCAACCATCGGTACGTATACAAGGTTTTTCTTCGCATCTTCAATTGCTTTACGGATCGCGTCTGGAACTTCTTGAGCTTTACCAGTTCCAAAACCAACGTTTCCATTTTTATCGCCAACGACAACCAGTGCAGTAAAGCGGAAGCGACGTCCACCTTTTACTACTTTCGCAACACGGTTGACCGTTACTACGCGTTCTTCAAGTTCAAGTTTGTTTGGATCAATGCGACGCATTAAATGTGTCCCTCCTTTTATTAGAATTGTAGGCCATTTTCACGAGCAGCGTCAGCCAAAGCTTTCACGCGGCCATGATAAAGGTAGCCCCCACGGTCGAATACAACAGCAGCAACACCTTTTTCAGTTGCGCGTTTAGCGAGCACTTCGCCAACTTTCGCAGCAGCTTCAAGGTTGCCAGTTGATTCAAGACCGAAATCTTTTTCAATAGTTGAAGCACTTGCAAGTGTAACACCATTTGCATCATCAATCAATTGAGCGTAAAGGTGCTTGTTTGAACGGAATACGTTCAAGCGCGGACGCGCAGCTGTACCAGCGATTTTCGCACGTACACGGGCATGGCGTCTTTTACGCGTTTTATTCTTATCAGCTTTTGTGATCATCCCGAGGTCACTCCTTTCTGATGCCTATGCGGCATTATTTACCTGTTTTACCTTCTTTGCGGCGAACTTGCTCGCCTTCATAACGGATACCTTTGCCTTTGTACGGCTCAGGAGGACGAACTTGGCGGATGTTAGCAGCGATAGCTCCAACGCGCTCTTTGTCGATCCCTTTGATGCTGATTTTCGTGTTTGCAGGAACATCGATCTCAATGCCGCTTTCAGCTTCGAATTCTACTGGGTGAGAGTAACCAACGCTTAGTACAAGTTTCGTTCCTTGTTTTTGAGCACGGTAACCGACACCAACCAACTCAAGGTTACGTTCGAATCCTTTTGATACACCTTCTACCATGTTAGCAAGAAGAGCACGAGTTGTTCCGTGGATTGTACGGTGTTCTTTTGATTCTGAAGGACGAACAACTGTTACGTTGCTGCCGTCTACTTCGATTGTCAAATCTTTGTTGAACTGACGAGTCAATTCTCCTTTAGGACCTTTGACAGTCACTTCATTGTTGTTGTTTGTAATCGTTACGCCTTCTGGAAGCTCGATTACTTTTTTACCTACGCGTGACATAGTCGCACCTCCATTCTTTAAAAGATTATTACCAAACGTACGCTAGTACTTCGCCGCCTACTTGTTTAGCGCGGGCTTCTTTATCTGTCACTACACCAGTAGATGTAGAAAGGATTGCAATACCAAGGCCGTTAAGTACGCGTGGTACCTCATCAGCTTTCGCGTAAACGCGAAGACCTGGTTTAGAAATACGCTTCAAGCCTGTGATTACACGCTCGTTGCCGCTGTATTTCAAGAAAATGCGGATAACACCTTGTTTGTCGTCTTCGATGAACTCAACGTCACGGACGAATCCTTCACGTTTCAAGATTTCAGCGATTTCGCGTTTAATTTTGGAAGCAGGTACTTCCAGTTTTTCGTGACGAACCATGTTCGCATTACGGATGCGAGTCAGCAAGTCAGCAATAGGATCAGTCATAACCATTTATATTTACCTCCTTCCGGAATCAGTGTATTACCAGCTGGCTTTTTTAACGCCAGGAATTTGACCTTTATAAGCTAGTTCACGGAAACAAATACGGCAAAGTTTAAATTTGCGGTATACAGAGTGTGGACGTCCGCAGCGTTCGCAGCGTGTGTACTCTTGTACTTTAAACTTTTGTGTGCGCTTTTGTTTCGCAATCATTGATTTTTTAGCCACGTTTTCGCCTCCCTTATATAGCGATTACTTTTGGAACGGCATTCCAATTTGTGTTAACAATTCACGAGCTTCTTCGTCCGTGTTGGCAGTAGTGACGATAACAATGTCCATGCCGCGTACTTTTGATACTTTATCGTAATCAATCTCAGGGAAGATCAACTGTTCTTTAACACCAAGTGTGTAGTTGCCACGACCGTCGAACGCTTTTTTAGAAACGCCGCGGAAGTCACGTACACGCGGAAGTGATACAGAAACAAGTTTATCAAGGAATTCGTACATGCGCTCGCCGCGAAGTGTAACTTTCGCACCGATTGGCATACCTTCACGAAGACGGAATCCCGCGATTGAGTTTTTCGCACGAGTGACCATTGGCTTTTGGCCAGTGATTTGATTCAATTCTTCAACAGCTGTATCAAGTACTTTAGCGTTTTGAACTGCTTCACCAACACCCATGTTTACAACGATTTTTTCAATTTTAGGCACCTGCATTACAGAGCTGTACTCGAACTTGCTCATAAGAGCAGGAGTAATTTCTTTAAGATATTTTTCTTTAAGGCGGTTCACTTAGAATACCTCCCTTCTTAAACTTTTTATTTATCTAGAGTTTCACCGGATTTTTTTGCTACGCGGACTTTCTTGCCGTCCACTTCTTTGTAACCTACACGAGTAGGTTCGTTTGTTTTCGGATCCAACAGCATAACGTTGGATACGTGAATAGCTGCTTCCTGGCTTAGGATGCCGCCCTGCGGATTTAATTGTGAAGGTTTCGCGTGTTTTTTCACGATGTTGATTCCTTCAACAAGTACACGGTCTTTTTTAGGGAAAGCTGCAAGAACAACGCCTGTTTTGCCTTTGTCTTTACCTGTGATGACCATGACTTTATCGCCTTTTTTCACGTGCATGTTGCGCACCTCCTTGATGGGCCTTTTATTTATTCGTTCAATTAGATTACTTCCGGAGCTAGGGAAACAATCTTCATGAAATTGCTGTCGCGAAGTTCGCGGGCAACCGGGCCGAAAATACGTGTGCCACGTGGGCTCTTGTCGTCACGAATGATAACGCACGCGTTTTCGTCGAAGCGGATGTATGAACCGTCATTACGGCGAACGCCGCGTTTCGTACGAACGATAACCGCTTTTACCACTTCACCTTTTTTGACAACGCCACCTGGTGTTGCTTGTTTTACTGTACATACGATTACATCACCGACGTTAGCTGTTTTGCGGCCTGAACCACCGAGGACTTTAATCGTTAATACTTCACGTGCACCAGAGTTGTCAGCTACTTTTAAACGTGATTCTTGCTGGATCATTTAGGTTACCTCCTTTCGGACTTTAACATCTATCCGAACAATTAAATTAGATGATGACTGCTTTTTCCACTACTTCTAGAAGGCGGAAACGTTTTGTTGCAGAAAGCGGGCGAGTTTCCATGATGCGTACTACGTCACCGATTTTTGCTTCGTTGTTCTCATCATGAGCTTTAAACTTTTTAGAGTACTTTACACGCTTTCCGTAAAGTTTGTGTGTTTTATATGTTTCAACAAGAACCGTTACTGTTTTATCCATTTTGTCAGAAACAACACGGCCTGTGTAAACTTTGCGCTGATTGCGTTCGCTCATCGTGCAAACCTCCTTTCAATTATCGATTATCAATTTCCCGTTGACGAATCACGGTTTTCATGCGGGCGATTGCTTTGCGTACTTCACGAATACGGGCAGTATTCTCAAGCTGTCCCGTCGCCAATTGAAAGCGAAGGTTGAAAAGTTCTTCTTTGAGCGACTTTACTTGTTGTTCAATTTCAGCAGTGGTAAGTTCACGGATTTCATTAGCTTTCATTTGATTCACCACCAATTTCTTCGCGTTTTACGATTTTGCATTTCACTGGCAGCTTGTGTGATGCCAAGCGAAGTGCTTCACGTGCTACTTCTTCAGAAACGCCGGCAATTTCAAACATGATCTTGCCTGGTTTTACAACCGCTACCCAGCCTTCAGGAGCACCTTTACCGGAACCCATCCGTACTTCAAGAGGTTTTTTCGTATATGGTTTGTGAGGGAAAATTTTAATCCAAACTTTACCGCCACGTTTCATGTAACGAGTCATCGCAATACGAGCAGATTCGATTTGGCGGTTTGTGATCCAAGAAGCTTCTGTTGCTTGAAGACCGTATTCACCAAATGCTACTTCAGTTCCGCCTTTTGCTTGACCACGCATTTTGCCGCGGTGTACACGACGATATTTAACGCGTTTTGGCAATAACATATTATTTGCCTCCTTCCTGAGTTTTCTTCTTCGCAGGAAGAACCTCTCCACGGTAAATCCATACTTTTACGCCAAGCTTGCCGTAAGTTGTGTCTGCTTCAACATGTGCGTAGTCGATGTCAGCACGAAGAGTATGAAGTGGAACAGTTCCTTCGCTGTAATGTTCAGCACGGGCAATATCTGCTCCGCCAAGACGTCCTGAAACTTGTGTTTTGATTCCTTTTGCACCAGCACGGATTGTGCGTTGGATAGCCTGCTTTTGAGCACGGCGGAACGATACACGGTTTTCAAGTTGACGAGCGATGTTTTCCGCTACAAGTTTTGCATCAAGGTCAGCGCGTTTCACTTCAACGATGTTAATGTGAACACGTTTGCCTGTTAGTTCGTTCAAAGCTTTACGAAGTGCTTCTACTTCAGAACCACCTTTACCGATAACCATACCAGGTTTCGCAGTATGAACTGTAATGTTCACGCGGTTTGCAGCACGTTCGATTTCAACACGGGAAAGAGAAGCATCTTTAAGACGTTCTTCGATGTATGCACGGACTTTCAAATCTTCATGAAGAAGATTAGCGTAGTCTTTTTCAGCGTACCATTTAGAATCCCAGTCGCGAATGATCCCGACCCGCAGTCCATGAGGATGTACTTTTTGACCCACGAATTATCCCTCCTTCTTTTCTGCCACAACGATTGTGATGTGGCTTGTGCGTTTGTTAATTGCGCTTGCACGTCCCATAGCACGTGGACGGAAACGTTTCAATGTTGGTCCTTCATTTACGTATGCTTGAGTAACAACAAGTTTGTTTACATCAAGATCGTAGTTGTGCTCTGCATTAGCGATCGCAGAGTTTAAAAGTTTTTCAATTACAGGTGATGACGTTTTTGGCGTGTGCTTCAAAATCGCCACCGCTTCTCCAACTTGCTTGCCTCGAATCAGGTCAATAACTAGACGCGCTTTACGAGGAGCAATGCGGACTGTTCTTAAGACAGCTTTAGCTTCCATTGGAATATCCTCCTCTCAATTAACGTCTTGTTTTCTTATCGTCAGCAACGTGTCCTTTGTACGTACGCGTTGGCGCGAATTCACCAAGTTTGTGTCCAACCATATCTTCAGTTACATATACAGGTACGTGTTTGCGACCATCGTACACTGCGATTGTGTGCCCGATGAATTGCGGGAAAATTGTAGAACGACGAGACCAAGTTTTAATTACTTGCTTTTTCTCCGTTTCGTTCAGTGCTTCAACTTTCTTGAATAAATGATCATCAACAAAAGGTCCTTTTTTCAAGCTGCGGCCCATTTGTGTACCTCCCTTCGTGATTGATCTACGGTTCGCGTTTGGAACCGTAGGACAATTACGTTATTTTTTACGACGACGAACGATAAATTTATCGGATTTGTTAACTTTTTTACGTGTTTTGTAACCAAGAGCCGGTTTGCCCCATGGTGTAACAG
This sequence comes from Domibacillus sp. PGB-M46, assembly GCF_022668875.1. Taxonomy (GTDB): domain Bacteria; phylum Bacillota; class Bacilli; order Bacillales; family Domibacillaceae; genus Domibacillus. Next base: position 20,456 of record NZ_JAKGCR010000028.1, read on the forward strand.
GACCTTTACGTCCAATTGGAGCGCGTCCTTCACCACCACCGTGTGGATGGTCGTTAGGGTTCATTACAGAACCGCGAACTGTAGGTTTTTTACCTAACCAGCGAGAACGGCCTGCTTTACCGATGTTTACAAGTTCATGCTGCTCGTTACCAACTTGACCGATTGTAGCACGGCATGTTGCAAGAATCATGCGTACTTCACCAGAGTTCAAGCGTACAAGAACATATTTGCCTTCTTTACCAAGTACTTGAGCTGAAGTTCCAGCTGAACGAACCAATTGTCCGCCTTTACCTGGTTTCAATTCAATGTTGTGGATAACTGTACCAACAGGGATATTAACAAGTGGAAGTGCGTTTCCTACTTTAATATCTGCCTCTGGTCCAGACATAATTTCTGTTCCAACTTGGATGTTTTTTGGAGCTAGGATGTAGCGTTTTTCTCCGTCAACGTAGTTCACGAGTGCGATGTTAGCCGAACGGTTTGGATCGTATTCGATTGTAGCAACGCGGCCTGGAATGCCATCTTTATCGCGTTTGAAATCGATAATACGGTATTGGCGCTTGTGACCGCCGCCTTTATGACGAACAGTGATTTTACCCTGGTTGTTACGGCCGCCTTTCTTTTTCAAAGGCTCGAGCAATGATTTCTCTGGCGTGCTTGTTGTAATCTCAGCAAAGTCAAGAGTTGTCATATTACGACGACCGTTTGTGGTCGGTTTGTACTTTTTAATCGCCATTTCGTGTCCCTCCTCTTCTATTTTATACGTTTATTAAGCTTCGAAAAGTTCGATTTCTTTGCTATCTTGCGTTAATGTTACGATTGCTTTGCGGCGTTTGTTTGTGTAGCCAGCATGACGTCCCATACGCTTGAATTTACCTTTGTAGTTCATGACGTTTACGTTTTTCACTTTTACGCCGAAGATCTCTTCAACAGCAGTCTTCACTTGCGTTTTGTTCGCGCGTACGTCCACTTCAAATGTATACTTTTTATCAGCCATTACAGCCATTGATTGTTCAGTAATAACGGGGCGCTTAATCACATCGCGTGCATCCATTATGCAAGCACCTCCTCTACTTTTTCAACCGCTGCTTTTGTCATGATAAGCTTCTCATGTCCAAGCAGGTCAAGGATGTTGATGCCAGAAGCTTCAACCACTGTTACACCAGGGATGTTGCGTGCTGACAATGCAACGAATTCGTTTACTGTATCTGTTACGATCAATGCTTTTGAGTCAACAGATAAGTTTTTAAGTACTGCAGTGAATTCTTTTGTTTTTGGCGCTTCGAATGTCAAAGCATCCAATACTAGAACGTTTTGCTCTTTTACTTTTGAAGAAAGAGCTGATTTCAATGCAAGACGGCGTACTTTCTTCGGCAGCTTGTAGCTGTAGCTACGTGGAGCTGGTCCGAATACTGTACCACCACCGCGCCATTGAGGTGAACGGATAGAACCTTGACGCGCACGTCCAGTTCCTTTTTGGCGCCATGGTTTACGGCCGCCACCGCTTACTTCAGAACGAGTTTTTACTTTGTGGTTACCTTGGCGTAATGACGCACGCTGCATCACAACTGCTTCAAATACCACATGTTCGTTTGGTTCGATTCCGAATACTGCATCGTTTAGTTCGATATCGCCGACTTCAGAACCAGTTTGGTTTAATACTTTAAGTTTAGCCATTTCTGTTTCCTCCTTTCCTATAAAAGTTGATTACTTTGCTTTAACCGCCGTTTTAACCTGAATCAAGGCTTTTTTGGATCCTGGAACGTTTCCTTTAATAAGAAGAACGTTGCGCTCAGCGTCCACTTTGACGATTTGAAGGTTTTGTACTGTTACTTGCTCTCCACCCATACGGCCAGGGAGAAGTTTGTTTTTAAATACGCGGTTTGGCGCTACAGGTCCCATTGAACCTGGACGACGGTGGTAGCGGGAACCGTGAGACATAGGGCCGCGGCTTTGTCCGTGACGCTTAATTGCACCCTGGAAGCCTTTCCCTTTAGAGATTCCTGTTACGTCTACGACGTCACCTTCTGCAAAAATATCAACTTTGACTTCTTGACCAATTTCAAGATCGCTGTCGATGTTACGGAACTCACGAATGAAGCGCTTAGGAGCGATGCCTTCGCCTGCTTTTTTCACGTGTCCAAGAGCTGGTTTGTTAGCAAGCTTTTCACGCTTGTCTTCAAAACCTAGCTGAACGCTTGAGTAACCATCGTTTTCGACTGTTTTCTTTTGAAGTACAACGTTTGGTGCTGCTTCGATTACTGTTACAGGGATAAGTTCACCATTTTCAGCAAACACTTGCGTCATACCGATTTTTCTTCCTAAGATTCCTTTGGTCATGAGTCACACCTCCTGATTAATTGTTATTTATTTATTAAAGTTTAATTTCAATGTCAACGCCTGACGGCAAGTCTAAACGCATCAATGAATCAACTGTTTTTGGAGTTGGGTTCACGATATCGATTAAACGTTTATGTGTACGCATTTCAAACTGCTCACGAGAATCTTTGTACTTGTGAACCGCACGAAGGATCGTGTAAACAGATTTCTCAGTTGGAAGCGGGATCGGACCGGATACATTTGCACCAGAACGTTTAGCTGTCTCAACGATTTTTTCTGCTGATTGATCTAGAATACGATGATCATATGCTTTCAAACGAATACGAATTTTTTGTTTTGCCATTATTTTCCCTCCTTTATCGCCTATTTAGCTAATAGACATACTCCGCGAAAATTTTTCCCTGACATCACCGCCATGGCAAAGCGGCCGGGTGTGTCAGCAACCTTCCGCATCAACGCTGTCAAAAACCAACATTGATTATTATACCTGCATTCTCTACTTATTGCAACAGTATATCGAAAAAAATTACAAAGAAAAACAGCCCGGCCGAAACCGGGACTGTTTTCGGTAAAAAAGTTATTATTTTTGGATTGTTGCTACAACGCCAGCGCCTACTGTACGGCCGCCTTCACGGATTGAGAATTTAGTACCTTCTTCAATCGCGATTGGAGCAATCAATTCTACTGACATTTCTACGTTGTCACCAGGCATAACCATTTCTACGCCTTCAGGAAGGTTGCAGATACCAGTTACGTCAGTTGTACGGAAGTAGAACTGTGGACGGTAGTTTGTGAAGAACGGAGTGTGACGTCCACCCTCTTCTTTAGAAAGAACGTAAACTTCCGCTTTGAAAGTTGTGTGTGGTGTGATTGTACCTGGCTTTGCAAGTACTTGACCACGTTGGATTTCTTCACGAGCTACACCACGAAGAAGTGCGCCGATGTTGTCGCCAGCTTCAGCATAGTCAAGAAGCTTACGGAACATTTCAACACCTGTTACAGTTGTTGATTTTGGCTCTTCAGTCAAACCGATGATTTCGATTACGTCACCGACTTTGATTTGTCCACGCTCAACGCGGCCAGTTGCTACTGTACCACGGCCAGTGATTGAGAAAACATCCTCAACAGGCATCATGAATGGTTTGTCAGTGTCACGTGTTGGAGTTGGGATGTACTCATCCACTGCAGCCATAAGCTCATGGATTTTTTCTTCCCATGCAGCATCGCCTTCAAGTGCTTTAAGAGCAGAACCTTTGATAACAGGAATGTCATCGCCAGGGAAATCGTACTCAGAAAGAAGATCGCGAACTTCCATTTCAACTAGTTCAAGAAGCTCTTCGTCGTCTACCATATCACATTTGTTCATGAATACAACTAGGTAAGGTACACCTACTTGACGAGAAAGAAGGATGTGCTCACGAGTTTGTGGCATTGGACCGTCAGCAGCAGATACTACTAGGATACCGCCGTCCATTTGTGCTGCACCAGTGATCATGTTTTTAACATAGTCAGCGTGTCCAGGGCAGTCAACGTGTGCATAGTGACGAGTTTCAGTTTCATATTCAACGTGTGCAGTTGAGATTGTGATACCGCGCTCGCGCTCTTCTGGAGCACCATCGATTTGGTCATACGCACGTGCTTCTGCGCCACCTGATTTTGCAAGAACAGTTGTGATTGCAGCTGTTAGAGTTGTTTTACCATGGTCAACGTGGCCAATTGTACCAATGTTAACGTGTGGTTTTGAACGGTCGAATTTTGCTTTTGCCATTAGGAAGTTCCTCCTCAAATTATAGGGATAAGTAGTATTTTATATTGGTCTTCCCGCGGAAAATTGACATTTTCCGCAGGAAGAGAAAGCTTACAATAGTATTTATACTTGATTGGGAAGTATAAATCAATTATTCGCCTTTATTTTTTTTGATGATTGTTTCCATAACACTCTTTGGTACTTCTTCGTAATGATCGAAGTGCATAGAGTAGTTACCGCGACCTTGCGTATTAGAACGAAGAGTCGTTGCGTAACCAAACATCTCAGAAAGTGGAACGAACGCTTTAACAACTTGTGCGTTACCGCGTGCTTCCATACCTTCTACACGTCCACGGCGTGATGTAACATCACCCATGATGTCGCCAAGATATTCGTCTGGAATAACAACTTCAACTTTCATAAGCGGCTCAAGAAGAACTGGGTTACATTTTGAAACTGCATTTTTAAGCGCCATTGAAGCAGCGATTTTAAATGCCATCTCAGATGAATCGACATCATGGTAAGAACCGTCAAATAGGCGGGCTTTCACGTCGATCAACGGGTAACCAGCAAGAACACCATTTTGCATAGCGTCTTCTAGACCAGCTTGTACAGCAGGAATATATTCACGTGGTACGGAACCACCAACGATACCGTTTTCGAATTCGAAGCCTTTTCCTTCTTCGTTAGGAGAGAACTCGATCCAAACGTGACCGAACTGACCGCGTCCACCAGATTGACGGGCAAATTTACCTTCAACCTGTGCACTAGCACGGAAAGTTTCACGGTATGCTACCTGTGGTGCACCAACGTTTGCTTCTACTTTGAACTCGCGACGCATACGGTCAACAAGGATGTCAAGGTGAAGCTCACCCATACCCGAGATAACAACCTCACCAGTTTCCTGGTCAGTACGTGCGTGGAAAGTAGGATCTTCTTCTTGAAGTTTTTGAAGTGCTGTTGTCATCTTGTCTTGGTCAGCTTTTGTTTTCGGCTCAACTGACAAGTGAATAACTGGCTCAGGGAACTCCATAGACTCAAGAATAACAAGGTTTTTCTCGTCACAAAGCGTGTCGCCTGTTGTTGTATCTTTCAACCCAACAGCGGCAGCGATGTCACCTGCGTACACTTCTGAAATCTCTTCACGAGAGTTCGCGTGCATTTGCAGAATACGGCCTACGCGCTCGCGCTTGCCTTTTGTTGAGTTCTGAACGTATGAACCAGACGAAAGAACACCTGAGTATACGCGGAAGAACGTCAATTTACCGACATATGGATCCGTCATAACTTTAAATGCAAGAGCCGAGAACGGCGCTTCATCGCTAGACTCACGTTCCACTTCTTCTTCGCTGTCTGGAAGTGTACCTTTGATTGCTGGTACATCAACCGGTGCTGGAAGGTAGTCGATAACAGCGTCAAGCATAAGCTGAACACCTTTGTTTTTAAATGCAGATCCAACCATTACTGGGAAGAATTCTACGTTGATAACACCTTTACGGATCGCAGCTTTGATTTCCTCATTCGTCAACTCTTCGCCGCCAAGGTATTTCTCCATTAGTTCTTCATCAAGCTCAGCAACCGCTTCAATTAGCTTTTCACGGTATTCTTCTGCTTGATCCTGGTATTCTGCAGGGATGTCAACAATCTCAATTTCAGTACCAAGGTCGTTGCCATACATTGTTGCTTTCATTTCAATTAAGTCAATGATGCCTGAGAACTCGTCTTCCGCACCGATTGGCAATTGAATTGGGTGAGCATTCGCCATTAGACGGTCATGGATTGTGCTGACAGAGTAAAGGAAGTCCGCACCCAATTTGTCCATTTTGTTGACGAATACAACACGTGGAACGCCGTATGTTGTCGCTTGACGCCATACTGTTTCCGTTTGTGGTTCTACACCTGATTGTGCATCAAGTACAGTTACCGCACCATCAAGTACACGAAGAGAACGTTCAACTTCTACTGTGAAGTCTACGTGCCCTGGTGTGTCGATGATGTTAACACGGTGGCCTTTCCATTGAGCAGTTGTTGCAGCAGACGTGATTGTAATCCCGCGCTCCTGCTCTTGCTCCATCCAGTCCATTTGCGAAGCACCTTCGTGCGTTTCACCAATTTTATGGATACGGCCAGTGTAATAAAGGATACGCTCAGTCGTTGTTGTTTTACCAGCATCGATGTGAGCCATGATTCCGATGTTACGAGTGTTTTTTAAGGAGAACTCTCTTGCCATCTATTATCTTTCTCCTTCCTGAATTAGGGTAGGTTTAAGTTTTGTTTTAAAAATTACCAGCGGTAGTGAGCGAATGCTTTGTTCGCTTCCGCCATTTTGTGTGTATCTTCGCGTTTCTTAACAGAAGCACCGCTGTTGTTTGCCGCATCAAGAATTTCAGCTGCAAGGCGTTCTTCCATTGTTTTTTCACCGCGTAGGCGCGCATAGTTTACTAACCAGCGAAGACCTAGTGTTGTGCGGCGCTCAGGACGAACTTCAACTGGTACCTGGTAGTTCGCTCCGCCGACACGGCGTGCTTTTACCTCTAGTACCGGCATGATGTTTTTCATCGCCTGATCAAATACTTCCATTGGATCATTTCCCGTGCGTTCACGGATTGTATCAAAAGCTGCGTAAAGGATGGCTTGGGATTTTCCACGCTTCCCGTCAACCATCATTTTGTTAATAAGACGAGTAACTAGTTTTGAGTTGTAAAGCGGATCAGGCAATACGTCTCTTTTCGCTACAGGACCTTTACGTGGCATGTGTTTTCCTCCTTTCGGAAATTCAAGTTATATTTTTTAAATTATGCTTTTGGTGCTTTAGGACGTTTTGTACCGTATTTAGAACGGCCTTGACGACGAGTTTCAACGCCGGCAGTATCAAGCGCACCACGAACGATGTGGTAACGTACCCCCGGTAAGTCTTTTACACGTCCGCCGCGAATCAAAACGACACTGTGCTCTTGAAGGTTATGGCCAATACCAGGGATATAAGCTGTTACTTCAATACCGTTGCTCAAACGCACACGCGCATATTTACGAAGCGCTGAGTTCGGTTTTTTCGGCGTCATTGTTCCCACACGTGTGCAAACACCGCGTTTTTGCGGAGAAAGTACATCTGTTTGGGATTTCTTAAAGCTGTTGAATCCTTTATTAAGCGCCGGAGACTTCGATTTAGTGATCTTTGATTTACGAGGCTTACGTACTAACTGATTAATAGTAGGCATGTAAAGATCCTCCCTTCCTTTTTTTCTAAGCCCACACTTCCAGGTGGCTCATTTTTGAGCAAAAACAAAGTTCTTGCAGAAAACCTGCAAAAACGTTCTTTGCGAATAGTGAAAATGATTGTTTTGGTCCTATCTCCATACATAAAGTAAGGTCGTACAGGAACACCTTGATCATAGTATCATTTTCATTTTTCAATGTCAACTATTCTTCAAAAAAATTTTATCGGCGCCGGTATAACCCGGGCGCCGATAAAAAAATTATTCGACTGTAACCGATTCTTCTTCTTTTAAATTCGCTTCGGATTGGCGGTAACGCTGCATACCAGTACCCGCCGGAACGAGTTTTCCGATAATAACATTCTCTTTCAAGCCAAGCAATTCGTCGCGTTTCCCTTTGATTGCAGCATCGGTCAGGACACGAGTTGTTTCCTGGAAGGATGCAGCAGACAAGAAGGAATCCGTTTCAAGGGATGCTTTTGTAATCCCCAGAAGGATCGGACGTCCTGTTGCCGGAATTCCGCCTTCAAGAAGAACTTTTTCATTTGCATCACGGAACTGATGAATTTCAAGCAGACTGCCTGGAAGAACATCTGTATCTCCCGCTTCAAGCACACGTACTTTACGAAGCATTTGGCGAACCATTACTTCAACGTGTTTATCGCCGATTTCAACCCCCTGCATACGGTATACCTTCTGCACTTCACGCAGTAAGTATTCCTGAACAGATGTGACATCTTTGATTTTCAAGTATTCTTTCGGATCGATAGATCCTTCTGTTAATACTTGGCCGCGTTCGATCGTATCGTTTACGGCTACTTTTAAACGTGCTGTATATGGAGCGTTGTATGTGCGAGTTTCCACGTCACCTGCAATGGTGATCTCCTGCTGACGGTCACGGCCTTCTGTAATAGACGTAATGGTTCCGTTGATTTCCGAAATGATTGCCTGACCTTTCGGGTTACGCGCTTCGAAAATCTCCTGGATACGCGGAAGACCCTGCGTGATATCGTCTCCGGCTACGCCGCCTGTATGGAACGTACGCATTGTAAGCTGTGTTCCCGGCTCTCCGATTGACTGGGCAGCGATAATACCGACCGCTTCGCCAACTTCTACTTCCTGGCCAGTTGCCAAGTTGCGTCCGTAACATTTTTTACATACGCCATGGCGTGTGTTACAAGTGAAGGCTGAGCGGATCCATACGGTTTCCACGCCTGCTTCCACAACCACTTTCGCCAGGTCTTCATCAATTTGTTCGTTTTCACGAACAAGCACTTCACCCGTTTCCGGATGCTTGATTGCTTTACGTGAATAACGTCCAACAAGACGCTCTTCGAGTGCCTCAATAATTTCTGTGCCGTCTTTGATCGAGCTGATTTCAAGACCGCGGTCTGTTCCACAGTCATCTTCACGAACGATAACGTCCTGTGCTACGTCAACGAGACGACGTGTTAAGTAACCGGAGTCTGCTGTTTTCAGAGCGGTATCGGCAAGACCTTTACGTGCACCGTGCGTCGAGATAAAGTACTCGAGTACCGTCAGACCTTCACGGAACGAAGATTTGATCGGAAGTTCGATAATCCGGCCGGCCGGGTTGGCCATGAGTCCGCGCATACCAGCAAGCTGTGTAAAGTTGGACGCGTTACCACGGGCTCCGGAATCACTCATCATGAAGATTGGGTTGCGCTTATCAAGGGATTCCATCAATTTGCCCTGGATAACATCTTTCGCTGCACTCCAGACAGAAATAACTCGGTCATAGCGCTCCTCTTCGGTAATTAAACCGCGGCGGAACTGCTTCATAACGTTATCCACTTTTGCCTGTGCTTCTTTTAAGATTTCTTCTTTTTCACCCAATACTACGATATCCGCTACCCCTACTGTGATACCCGCTTTTGTCGAGTGTCTAAAGCCGAGGTCTTTCATGCGGTCAAGCATTTTGGATGTTTCTGTAATCTTGAAGCGTTTGAATACTTCAGCAATGATGTTACCAAGAATTTTCTTTTTAAACGGAGCAACAATTTCCTGCTTGGCAATGTGCTCAGGCACATTTGCACCCGCATCTAAGAAATATTTCTCCGGTGTTTTTTCTTCAAGGTTGCTGCTTGTTGGTTCGTTAATGTACGGGAATGTATCCGGCAAAATTTCATTAAAGATCAATTTACCAACCGTTGTAACAAGAAGCTTTTTGTTTTGTTCTTCTGTGAAGGTCTGGTTTTCAAGAGATGAAGCTGCCACCGCAACACGTGTGTGCAGGTGAACATATCCATTTTGATAAGCCAAAATTGCTTCGTTTGTATCTTTAAAGACGGCCCCTTCCCCTACTGCTCCTTCACGCTCAAGCGTTAAGTAGTAGTTACCGAGTACCATATCCTGTGACGGCGTAACAACTGGTTTTCCGTCTTTCGGATTCAAAATGTTTTGTGCAGCCAGCATGAGCATACGGGCTTCCGCTTGTGCTTCTGCTGAAAGCGGTACGTGAACAGCCATTTGGTCACCATCAAAGTCCGCGTTGTATGCTGTACATACGAGCGGGTGAAGACGAATTGCACGGCCTTCTACCAATGTTGGTTCAAATGCCTGGATACCAAGACGGTGAAGCGTCGGTGCGCGGTTTAGAAGAACCGGATGCTCACGGATTACTTCCTCAAGCACATCCCACACATCAGACTGAACGCGTTCAATTTTACGTTTTGCACTTTTAATGTTGTGCGCAAGTCCACGCTCAACAAGTTCTTTCATAACGAACGGTTTGAAAAGTTCAAGCGCCATTTCTTTTGGAAGGCCGCATTGATACATTTTCAAGTTCGGACCAACGACGATTACAGAACGGCCAGAGTAATCAACCCGCTTACCAAGCAAGTTTTGACGGAAACGGCCCTGTTTCCCTTTCAGCATATGTGAAAGAGATTTTAATGGACGGTTACCCGGTCCTGTAACAGGACGTCCACGGCGTCCATTGTCGATCAACGCATCTACCGCTTCTTGAAGCATACGCTTTTCATTTTGAACAATGATGCTTGGCGCACCAAGGTCTAGCAAGCGTTTAAGACGGTTGTTCCGGTTAATTACACGGCGGTACAAGTCATTCAAATCAGACGTCGCAAAGCGGCCGCCATCCAGCTGTACCATTGGACGAAGTTCTGGCGGGATAACCGGCAGCACATCTAGAATCATCCAGTCTGGACGGTTGCCAGAATGACGGAATGCTTCAATCACTTCAAGGCGCTTGATCGCACGTGTACGGCGCTGGCCTTGCGCTGATTTCAATTCTTCTTTTAGCTGTTCTGTTTCTTTATCAAGGTCAATGTCTTGAAGAAGCTTTTTGATCGCTTCTGCACCCATAGACGCCTGGAACTTACTGCCGTATTTGTCGCGGTAAGTACGGAACTCTTTTTCGGAAAGAAGCTGCTTTTTCTCAAGCGCTGTATCCCCTGATTCTGTTACTACGTAAGACGCGAAGTAAATGACTTCTTCCAATGCACGTGGAGACATGTCCAGAACAAGGCCCATACGGCTTGGAATTCCTTTGAAATACCAAATATGCGAAACAGGCGCAGCCAGCTCAATGTGCCCCATACGCTCACGGCGCACTTTCGCTTTTGTTACTTCAACGCCACAACGGTCACACACAACGCCTTTATAACGAACACGCTTGTATTTTCCGCAATGACATTCCCAGTCTTTCGTAGGACCAAAAATCCGTTCACAGAATAAGCCGTCTTTTTCTGGCTTTAGCGTACGGTAGTTGATAGTTTCAGGTTTTTTAACTTCTCCATAAGACCATGAACGGATCTTATCCGGTGAAGCGAGACCGATTTTCATGTACTCAAAATTATTGACATCCAGCAAGGGGCCTACCTCCCTTTTCTTTTTACCGATTTCCTTGAAAGCGCCCAAAAAGCGCTCGGAGCGCTTTTTGGACGAACTGCTATTTATATGGGTCAGTCTGTTGATCCGATGGGCTCGATTCCAGCGGCTTCAGGAGCGATATTTAACGTATCGGCCTGCTGCACATCATCCTCATCCTCAAGATCGCGCATTTCAATTTCTTGATCGTCTCCTGACATAATTTTCACGTCAAGACCAAGACTTTGAAGTTCTTTGATCAATACTTTGAATGATTCAGGAACACCTGGTTCTGGAACATTCTCGCCTTTCACAATCGCTTCGTATGTTTTTACACGGCCAACGATGTCATCGGACTTAACTGTTAAGATCTCTTGAAGTGTATAAGCGGCACCATATGCTTCAAGCGCCCAAACCTCCATCTCACCGAAACGCTGTCCGCCAAACTGGGCTTTACCGCCAAGCGGCTGCTGTGTAACAAGTGAGTATGGTCCAGTAGAACGCGCATGGAGTTTATCGTCAACCATGTGCGCAAGCTTGATCATATACATGATCCCAACAGATACACGGTTGTCAAATGGCTCACCACTGCGGCCATCGTACAAGACCGTTTTCGCGTCACGGCTCATGCCGGCTTCTTCGATTGTTTCCCACACATCGTCCTCGGTTGCACCATCAAATACTGGTGACGCAACATGAATGCCGAGGTAGCGGGCAGCCATACCCAGGTGAAGCTCAAGCACCTGGCCGATGTTCATACGGGAAGGTACGCCGAGCGGGTTAAGCATGATATCAACCGGTGTGCCATCCGGCAGGAACGGCATGTCTTCTTCCGGTAAGATACGGGAGATTACCCCTTTGTTACCATGACGGCCGGCCATTTTATCCCCTTCAGAAATCTTCCGTTTTTGAACGATGTACACACGTACCAGCTGGTTTACACCTGGTGGCAGCTCATCGCCATCTTCACGGTTAAAGACTTTTACATCGAGGACAATTCCGCTTCCGCCGTGAGGAACACGAAGCGACGTATCACGAACTTCACGTGCTTTTTCACCGAAGATTGCATGTAGAAGGCGTTCTTCTGCAGTCAGTTCTGTTACACCTTTAGGCGTGACTTTCCCAACAAGCAAATCACCGTCTTTTACTTCTGCACCGACACGGATAATTCCACGGTCATCAAGGTTGCGAAGCGCATCTTCACCGACATTTGGAATATCGCGCGTAATTTCTTCAGGCCCAAGCTTCGTGTCACGTGATTCTGACTCGTATTCTTCGATATGGATCGATGTATAGACGTCATCTTTCACAAGACGCTCGCTCATAATAATCGCATCTTCATAGTTATAGCCGTCCCATGTCATAAACGCGACAAGAACGTTGCGGCCAAGGGCAAGTTCGCCGAGTTCCATTGATGGACCATCCGCTAAAATCTCACCTTTTTTCACACGGTTGCCGACTGCAACAATTGGACGCTGGTTGTAGCATGTTCCCTGGTTGGAACGAATGAATTTTTGCAGTTTGTATTTATCAAGATCGCCTTTGATTTCCTGTCCATCTACTTCCTGAATGCGGCGGACAAGAATTTGACGTGCTTCCACACGCTCAACGATTCCTTCATGCTTACAAATAACAGCAGCGCCGGAGTCTTTTGCAGATACGTATTCCATACCTGTTCCGACGATCGGTGCTTCTGGCTGCATCAATGGTACAGCCTGACGCTGCATGTTCGCTCCCATAAGGGCACGGTTGGAGTCATCGTTTTCTAAGAACGGGATACATGCTGTCGCAGCAGAAACAACCTGTTTCGGCGATACGTCCATGTAGTCCACGCGCTCACGTTTAACGACGGTATTTTCACCGCGGAAACGAGCAACGACTTCTTCTTCCGCAAATGATCCATCTTCATTTAATGGAACATTCGCCTGGGCTACTACATAGTTGTCTTCTTCGTCCGCAGTCAAGTAATCAATACGCTGTGTTACACGACCTGTGTCTGGATCAACACGACGGTACGGTGTTTCAATGAAGCCAAAGCGGTTTACTTTTGCAAAAGAAGACAATGAGTTGATCAGCCCGATGTTTGGACCCTCAGGGGTTTCAATCGGACACATACGGCCATAGTGAGAGTAATGAACGTCACGGACTTCAAAGCCGGCACGCTCACGCGTCAAACCACCTGGTCCGAGTGCAGATAAACGGCGTTTATGCGTTAATTCGCCAAGCGGGTTTGTTTGGTCCATGAACTGTGAAAGCTGGGAGCTTCCAAAGAACTCTTTGATAGACGCAATCACTGGGCGAATGTTAATCAACTGCTGCGGTGTGATCGTTTGTGTGTCTTGAATCGACATACGCTCGCGAACCACACGCTCCATACGGGATAAACCGATACGGAATTGGTTTTGCAGAAGCTCGCCTACTGAACGCAGACGGCGGTTACCAAGGTGGTCAATATCATCTGTGTCGCCTACTCCGTAAAGAAGGTTGAAGAAATAACCGATTGACGCAATGATATCTGCCGGCGTGATATTCTTCACATTCATTTCCGGGAAGCCGTTTCCGATAATGTTGATAACCTGCTCTTCTTCGCTGTTTGGTGCATATACTTTAATAGTCTGAACAGTCATATCCTCTTCAACTACGCCGCCGCTTTGACGGTATGTTTTGAAGGCTACGCCGTTTTCAAGATACGGAATGATTTTATCGAGCGTGCGGCGGTCTAATACAGTGCCTGCTTCTGCGATAATTTCACCTGTTTCCGGATCGGCAAGTGTCTCTGCCAGACGCTGTCCAAACAAACGGTTTTTCGTGTGAAGCTTTTTATTCATTTTATAGCGGCCAACGCTTGCAAGATCGTACCGTTTCGGGTCAAAGAAGCGGGAAACCAAAAGGCTTTTCGCATTTTCAACTGTTGGCGGCTCACCCGGGCGAAGGCGCTCATAAATTTCAATCAACGCTTTTTCCGTTGTTTCAGTGTTGTCTTTTTCGAGTGTGTTGCGCAAGTATTCGTTATCACCAAGCAAGTCGATGATTTCTTGATCAGTGCCAAACCCTAATGCACGTAGTAATACCGTAATCGGCAATTTACGTGTCCGGTCGATCCGAACATACACAATGTCTTTAGCATCTGTTTCATACTCAAGCCATGCGCCACGGTTTGGAATAACGGTCGCAGTAAATCCACGCTTACCGTTTTTATCCAGTTTACCGTTGTAGTATACGCTTGGAGAACGAACAAGCTGAGAAACGATAACGCGCTCTGCACCATTAATAATAAATGTTCCTGTTTCGGTCATAAGCGGGAAATCGCCCATGAAAACTTCTTGATCTTTCACTTCGCCCGTTTCTTTATTTAAAAGACGGACTTTCACGCGGAGCGGCGCAGAATACGTAACATCACGCTCTTTCGACTCATCCACGGGATACTTTGGCTCTGCCAGGCTGTAATCAATAAATTCCAGTGCCAGATTACCTGTGAAATCTTCAATCGGAGAAATGTCCTGGAACATTTCACGCAGACCCTCATCAAGAAACCATTGATAGGAGGCTGTTTGAATTTCAATCAAATTCGGTAAATCTAATACTTCACTAATGCGCGCATAGCTTCTGCGCTGGCGGTGTCGTCCATACTGAACTAGTTGACCTGTCAACTGATTCACCCCTCAAATCAAGCGTTATTATTGCCTATACTTTATCTTCAAGCAGAGTATTTTCATACTCAACAAGACAAAAAGAAAAAGGTTTTGTCAAAGAAAACCTCATTTTTATCACAATTGGCCCTATTTTGTTGTCATTGTTCCCATTTTAACAAAAAAATATTCTCATTGACAAACGGGCACAAATATTATATTGGCATTTTACAATAATAGCATACGGTTTTTTTAGGGTCAATTATTTTTTCGCTCGTAAAATAAAATAGCCCTTAGACTTCGCTGCTATATCACATGAGCCAGCCAGACGCTCTATTTCTTTCATTGCAGACGGTGCTCCCTGCTTCTTTTGAATGACTACCCACAGTTCGCCGCCCTCTCTGAGCTTCGCAAATCCTGTTTGAATAATATCAAATACCACTTCTTTTCCTGCACGAATAGGAGGATTCGTCAGCAAAGCGGCAAATCCTTCTTCCGACACATTTTGAAGACGGTCACTTTTATAAATTTGAACGTTCTCTACTCCGTTTCGCTTTGCATTTTTGCGTGCGAGATCAAGAGCCCGTTCGTTTACATCAATCATATGAATCGTCCGGTTTGGCTGCTCGGGTGCGATTGAAAGGCCGATCGGCCCATAACCACAGCCTGCATCTAAGATGGGACCCTCTGCTTCAGGCCATTCGAATGTTTCAATTAACAGTCTTGAGCCAAAATCTACTTCCGATTTTGAAAAAACACCTGCATCGGTTTCGAATTTATAAGTCCGGTCCCGCAGTACAAAATCAAACTGCTGCAGACGGTGCTCACTGTTTGGTTTATTGGAAAAATAATGATCTGCCACGATCATTTCCCCTTTCAACAAACAAAAGCCCGCTGTAAAACCAGCGGACTTTTGTGTCATTGTATCAAAGAATTACTTCACTTCTACAGAAGCGCCAACTTCTTCAAGTTTCGCTTTAAGCTCTTCAGCTTCTTCTTTCGCAATACCTTCTTTAAGTGCTTTAGGAGTGTTATCAACTAGCTCTTTCGCTTCTTTCAAGCCAAGACCTGTGATTTCGCGAACTACTTTGATAACTTTGATTTTTTGGTCGCCTGCTCCAGCAAGGATAAGGTCGAATTCTGTTTTTTCTGCTGCTGCGTCGCCGCCTGCAGCACCTGCTACTGCAACTGGTGCAGCTGCTGTTACGCCGAATTCTTCTTCGATTGCTTTTACAAGGTCGTTCAATTCAAGAACGGACATTTCTTTGATTGCTTCAATGATTTGCTCTTTAGACATTTTGTATTTCCTCCTTAGTGTGTTTTAAAAATGTTTTTTTATTCGTTAAACCGCTAAGCGGCTTTTCTTGCAATTATGCGCCTTGCTCTTCTTTTTGGTCGGCCACTGCTTTCGCTGCAAGAGCGAAGTTGCGGATTGGCGCTTGAAGAACGCTGAGTACCATAGAAAGAAGTCCTTCGCGTGATGGAAGTTCTGCAAGTGCTTTAACTTCCTCAACAGATACGAAGTTCCCTTCAAGAACACCCGCTTTGATTTCAAGGGCGTCGTTTTTCTTCGCGAATTCGTTCAAGATCTTCGCTGGAGCCACAACATCCTCAGCACCGAACGCAATTGCGTTTGGACCTGTAAGAAACTCTCCAAGTCCTTCGATGCCTGCTTGTTCAGCTGCGCGGCGAGTCATTGTATTTTTGTATACTTTGAACTCAACGCCTGCTTCACGAAGCTGCTTACGAAGTTCCGTTACTTGTGCCACGGAAAGACCGCGGTAGTCAACGATGACTGTCGATGGGCTGTTTTTTAGTTTGTCAGCGATTTGGCCAACAAGTTCTTGTTTTTTCTCGATAACGCTGCTCATCTGCTACACCTCCTGTAAAATTTGTCTGAACGAAAAACGTTCACTCATTTTATACCGTTTAGGAAACGTAAAAAGCCTCCACGTCCCGGAAGACATGGAGGCACGAAAAGCGGACAAAGCCGCGCAATCTATTTCGCAAGTCCTCGGCAGGATGATTAAGCTCGAAAGCCCCTGCTGTCTACGGTACAAATGTGCATATGTGATTAAGTTGCTGCTTACTAACTGCAAGCCCAACGAATACTACTTTAACATAAAGTATTTACGTTGTCAACTTAGTTTTTTACTGCTGTGAAAGATGCTGGATCCACTTTGATACCAGGGCCCATTGTAGATGTAACAGCGATGTTTTTCATGTAAACGCCTTTAGCTGCAGAAGGCTTTACTTTCAACATTGTATCGAAGATAGCTGTAAAGTTTTCAACAAGCTTTTCGCTTTCGAAAGATACTTTACCAACTGGTACGTGGATGTTACCTGCTTTATCAACACGGTATTCTACTTTACCAGCTTTGATTTCTTGGATCGCTTTTGTTACATCAAATGTTACTGTGCCAGTTTTCGGGTTCGGCATCAAGCCTTTTGGTCCAAGAACGCGGCCTAGTTTACCAACTTCACCCATCATGTCAGGTGTAGCTACGATTACGTCAAACTCGAACCAGCCTTGTTGGATTTTGTTGATGAAGTCGCTGTCACCTACGTAGTCTGCACCAGCTGCTTCAGCTTCTTTTGCTTTTTCGCCTTTTGCAAATACAAGAACGCGTTGTGTTTTACCTGTTCCGTTTGGAAGAACAAGCGCACCGCGGATTTGTTGGTCTGCTTTTTTCGGGTCAACGCCAAGACGGAATGCCGCCTCAACTGTTGCATCGAATTTAACTGTAGTTGTTTTCTTTACAAGCTCAATTGCTTCTTCTACTGAATATTGTTTCGTGCGGTCAACAAGCTTAGCCGCATCTTGAAACTTTTTACCTTGTTTAGCCATGTTTTGTTTCCTCCTTATGTGGTTTTAGCGGAATTTACCTCCCACGAATAAAGGCTGCGGATGAAGTATCGCTACTTCACTCGCAACCTCCCAAAAACGAACAACCGATTAGTCTTCAATCACAATACCCATGCTGCGGGCAGTACCTTCAACCATACGCATAGCTGCTTCAACATCAGCTGCGTTTAGATCAGGCATTTTTGTTTCAGCAATTTCACGCACTTTATCACGTTTAACCGTTGCAACTTTGTTGCGGTTCGGTTCTCCAGATCCTGACTCGATGCCAGCTGCTTTTTTCAAAAGAACGGCTGCAGGCGGAGTTTTTGTGATGAATGTAAATGAACGGTCTTCAAAAACCGAAATTTCAACCGGGATAATCAATCCTGCTTGATCTGCTGTACGCGCATTGAATTCTTTACAGAATCCCATGATGTTAACACCAGCTTGACCTAGTGCCGGACCAACCGGCGGCGCAGGGTTTGCTTTACCTGCAGGAATTTGCAGTTTTACGACTTTAATTACTTTTTTAGCCACGAGACACACCTCCTTAAGTCCGTGATGTGGTACATGGGGCTTTGCCCCTCCCACTCTGTCTATCTTTATTTGAATAAAGATGATTAATAAAAATGAGTCTTACTCAGTACGACACGTACTGACCTAAAAAATAGTAACATTTTTCAAACAAGATTTCAACCCGTTTTCAGGATAATTTATTCACTTGGTCAAAATCAAGCTCAACAGGTGTTTCACGACCGAACATATTTACAAGCACTTTCAGCTTTCCTTTGTCCTGGTCAATTTCTTCAACGCTGCCTTCAAACTCCGCAAACGGCCCTTCTTTCACAATCACCGTTTCACCAAGCTCATAGTCGGCATCGTGACGGCGCTCATCCATTCCCATTTGCTTCAGAATAGATGTTACTTCATCCGGAAGCAGCGGCGTTGGCTTAGAGCCATGGCCGGCAGATCCAACGAATCCGGTTACACCCGGTGTATTGCGGACCACATACCATGAATCGTCAGTCATCACGATTTCAACAAGTACGTATCCGGGGAATACTTTCCGCTTTGTTATCTTTTCTTTGCCGTTTTTTACATCGCGCTCTTCTTCTTCCGGTACAATGACACGGAAAATTTTGTCCTGCATTCCCATTGACTCAACGCGTTTTTCTAAGTTCGCTTTTACTTTGTTCTCGTACCCTGAATACGTGTGAACAACATACCAATTTTTTTCCATAGAAAGGGACTTGTGTCCTTCCCTCCTTTTCATTTAAACGAAAAGCGCAAGACGCCTATTCACCAGCAGCAAGTACGGCATCATTTCGCAGCACTTTTTCACCCCGCAGCATGCGGGTCTCCGAGCTGGCAACGCCTGGAGCTAGACATTTTTTGAGCCAAATGAAAAAACCCGTTAAACGGGCTTTTCAGGTCCGCATGATGCGGGTCATCAAGGCTTTCGGGCACAATGCTGTACTTTTGGCCTTTGGTCTTATTATCATTATCCATTATAACACGGAAAAAACACTGTGTATTCAAGTAATTTTCCAGACAGCTTTTTACATTGCCAAAACCCAGCGCACGAGCGCTGAAATGCCGTAATCAACGACCGAGAAAAAAAGAGCAAGAAAGATTACGGTTGAAATAACGGTAATCGTATACGTTGTAAGCTCTTTTCGTTTCGGCCAGCTGACTTTGCCCATTTCAGAACGCACGTTACGGAAAAACTGCGTAATGCGTGACATTTGCTGAAACCTCCAAAAGAAGCGCCGGTGTCATTTCGTTTGTTTATGCATAGTATGCTGATTACAGACACCGCAAAATTTTTTTATTTCAAGGCGCTCGCCGCTGGCTGTATTCACCGTCGTCGAGTAATTACGTGATCCGCATACTGAACACGCAAGAGGCACTTTTTTTGCCATGTTATCACCTTACCATTTCGATTCTTAAAACGTATCATTGAAAGCGGGCTTTCGTCAAGTTTCATTGAATCGTAATTTCCTTGAATTCCAGATACCGCTCCAGCTTTCGTTTTACCCTTTGCAGGGCGTTATCAATTGACTTTACGTGCCGGTTAAGCTGCTCAGAGATTTCCTGGTACGAACGGCCGTCAAGGTAAAGAGCCAGTACCCGACGCTCTAAATCACTTAAAAGCTCGTTTACTTTTCCTTCAATGCTTGAAAATTGTTCGCGGTTAATGATTAATTCCTGTGGGTCGCTCGCTTTCGTTCCTGTCAGCACATCCATAAGCGTCCGATCTGATTCTTCATCGTAAATCGGCTTATCGAGCGATACGTAGGAATTAAGCGGGATGTGTTTCTGGCGGGTTGCCGTTTTAATGGCCGTAATAATTTGGCGGGTAATGCACAGCTCCGCAAAAGCCCGAAACGTGCTAAGCTTGTCCCCTTTGTAGTCGCGGACCGCCTTGTATAATCCAATCATGCCTTCCTGCACAATATCTTCCTTGTCAGCTCCGATTAAAAAATAAGAGCGGGCTTTGGCCCGGACAAAATTTCGGTATTTATGAATGACAAAATCGAGGGCTTCGCTGTTTCCTTTGTGCACAAGTTCCACAAGCTGTTCATCACTAAGCATATCCATTCCTGGACTAATCAAACGGTTCACGCTTACACATCTCCCTCCGCCTGTCAATCTTCGCTAGGATTAGTATACAGTACCATTTTTTTCTGCGTCAATCTTCATTTTTTTCCTCTGCGCCACTTCTCAAACGTTTCAGCGGTTTCTTTACTGAGCGGAATTCTCGCGTACGGCTTGATTTCACTGATCTCCCCGAGGTTTTTTCGAATTCCTTTTTGTGTAATTGACAATTCTGTCAAAAGTTCCCGCGCAGAAATGCGGAGAGCTCCCTGGCCGAATACCGCCCACTGCTCTGTATAGTCCGATGTAGCAACCGTTACTTGATCACGCACATTCGTCAATTCAATGGCCATTCGTTCAATTCGCTCATCCGCCGTTTCATTTTCACGCGTAAAAATCACTTCTACCTTGGCATCGCGGTACTTTTTCTCCGTTCCTTTGACAAAATGCGCATCGAATACAATAATCACGCGGCAGCCGTGGGCTCCCTGATACTCCGCCATTAGTTCGACAAGGCGGTCACGGGCACCGCCAAAATCTACGTTTTTCAACCGGCGAAGCTCCGGCCACGCGCCGATCATGTTATAGCCATCGACGAGGAGAATGTCCATCGTTAGTTCCCCAGCGGATGACGCTTCCGGTATACTTCGTACATGAGCAGGGCAGCCGCTACCGACGCATTAAGAGAAGTGACGTGACCGACCATCGGCAGCTGAATGAGAAAATCGCATTTTTCTTTTACAAGACGGCTGACACCGCGGCCTTCACTGCCAATCACAAGGCAAAGAGGCATCGTGCCATCAAATCGGCGGTAATCTTCGGCACCCGATGCATCTGTTCCAGCGATCCAAATTCCCCGCTCTTTTAATTCATCCATTGTGCGGGCAAGATTCGTGACGCGGGCTACCGGAATGTATTCGATGGCGCCTGTGGAGGCTTTCGCAGCCGTTGCGGTTAAACTCACGGACCGGCGCTTTGGAATAATAATTCCATGCGCGCCGACTGCATCGGCCGTCCGCATAATCGAGCCAAGATTATGCGGATCTTCGAGCTCATCAAGCAGGAGGAAAAACGGCGGCTCGCCGCTTTCTTCTGCTTTGGCAAATAAGTCGTCAATTTCTGCATACTGGTACGCCGCGACAGACGCTGCGACTCCCTGGTGATTCTCCGGCACCACTTGTTCAATTTTTCGCTTCGGCACCATTTGAACCGGAATGCTCAGTTCTTTTGCTTTGGCGATAATTTGCTGAATCGAGCCTTTTTGTGCCCCTTCCTGCACCCAAAGCTTATTGATATCACGTCCGGCACGCAGCACTTCCATAACGGGGTTTCGTCCCCCGATCCATTCTTGTTCCTGTGTCATCCGTTCGTCCCTCCGTTCTCTAAGATATTGTAGATAATCTCTTCCATTCGCTCAAGCTGGCCGGTTAAAAACAAAAAACCGATTACAGCTTCAAGAGCGGTACTGTGGTTATAGGTCAGAACATCTGTGTTTTTCGGAATATGCCCCGATTTTGCATTGCGGCCGCGCTTAGCGACCGTTTGTTCTTCTTCGGTTAAAAACTGTTCTTCAAACAGCCGGTGCAGCTGGGCAGCCTGTGCCTTGGCAGAGACGAATTTTGTCGAAGCGCGGTGCAGATCGTTCGGCTTCACCCGTCCGGATTCCAGCAAAAACTTCCGCACATACACTTCGTATACAGCATCTCCCATATAAGCCAGCGCCAATCCGTTCAGCTGTCTTGCATCTTTAAGAGGTTCTGCGAGCCCTTTCATCATCCGCGTCTCCAACGGATTCCTTGAGCCGTATCTTCCAGGATAATATTCATGTCTTTGAGCTGATCGCGAATGCTGTCTGCACGGGCGAAATCCCGATTTTTGCGCGCTTCATTCCGCTCTTGGATCAATGCTTCAATTTCCTCATCCAATAGGTCCTCCTGCTGCAGCTGCAGGCCGAGCACGAAAAACATATCTTCAAATTTCGACAAAAATGCATCAATGACTTCTGTAGATGTATGGTCCTCAAGTAAGTACACATTCGCATCTTTTGATAAATCAAACAGGACAGAAATGGCATTGGCTGTGTTAAAGTCATCATCCATTTCCTGCAGGAAACGCTCGTGGTGACGATTCACTTTTTCGATCCATTGATCGTTATGGTCCGTTAAATTGGTGCTGGATTCTTTGCGGTGCTTTACATTTTGATAAGCCGTTTTCAACCGGTCAAGCGAAGCGGCAGAGCTGTCGAGCAATTCTTTGTTGTAGTTAACCGGATTGCGGTAATGAACCGACAGCATGAAGAAGCGAAGCACCTGCGGGTCCACCTCTTTAATAATGTCATGGACGAGTACAAAGTTGCCAAGTGATTTGGACATTTTTTCGTTATCGATGTTAATGTAGCCGTTATGCAGCCAATACCGGGCAAACGGCTTGCCTGTTAATGCTTCCGACTGGGCAATTTCATTTTCATGGTGCGGGAATGTTAAATCCTGTCCGCCTGCGTGAATATCAATGGAATCACCAAGATACTTACGGGCCATTGCCGAGCATTCAATATGCCAGCCGGGACGTCCTTCTCCCCATGGGCTGCTCCAGGAGATTTCTCCTTCTTTCGCTGCTTTCCATAAAACAAAATCAAGTGCGTCGTCTTTTTTCTCGCCAGCGCCGATACGGGCACCGACTTTTAGTTCATCAATGGATTGATGAGACAATTTGCCGTATCCGTTAAATTTACGGGTCCGGTAGTACACGTCTCCGCCGGATTCATAAGCAAATCCTTTGTTTACAAGCTCGGCAATAAATTCAATAATCAGTTCAATGCTTTCCGTTACGCGCGGATGAACGTCGGCTGTCTGGCAGCCCAGTGCGTGGGTATCTTCAAAGTATGCCTGAATAAAACGTTCGGCAATGACCGGCACCTCTTCTCCGAGCTCGTTCGCTGCCCGGATCAGCTTGTCATCCACGTCGGTAAAGTTTGATACGTACTTTACTTCGTATCCGCGGTATTGCAGATGGCGGCGCACTGTATCAAATACAATAGCTGGACGGGCATTTCCGATATGAATGTAGTTATAAACGGTTGGACCGCATACATACATCTTTACTTTCCCCTCTTCAAGCGGGACAAATTCTTCTTTTTTGCGCGTCAGCGTATTATATAATTTAATGGACATTCGTGTGATCCCCTCTCTTCATTTCTTCCTTCAAGTAAGCAATTTCTGCTTCCAGGCTTTTTAAGCGGTCGGCAACAGGGTCAGGCATATTGCTGTGGTTTAAATCCTTTACAGAAGGCTGAACTTTTTTGCCATTCTGTATAACAACCCGGCCCGGAATCCCAACAACCGTTGAATTGGCCGGTACATCTTTTAATACAACCGAGCCAGCGCCAACCCGGGCGCATTCCCCAATAGTAATCGAGCCGAGCACCTTCGCTCCTGTGGCAATCAATGCTCCGTCAAGAACAGTGGGGTGGCGCTTTCCTTTTTCTTTACCAGTTCCCCCGAGTGTTACCCCTTGATAAAGCGTAACATTGTCACCGATTTCACATGTTTCCCCAATGACAACGCCCATACCGTGGTCGATAAAAAGACCGCGGCCAATCCGGGCACCTGGATGAATTTCAATGCCCGTGAAAAAGCGGCTGATTTGAGAAATAACCCGGGCAATAAAATAAAACTTCCGTTTGTAAAACCCATGAGCCAGGCGATGCGCCCAAATGGCATGCAGCCCCGAATACGTTAAAATCACTTCTAGATAACTTCTTGCTGCCGGGTCCTGCTCAAAAATCGTGTCGATGTCCTGCTTTAATACACGCAGCATTGTTTCCACTCCTCCCAAATCCTTTTTCAGACATACAAAAAAACGCCTCTGATAGACAGAGACGTTTTGTATACGCGGTTCCACTCTGTTTGAAAAACGGCCCTTCGCCGTTTTCCCAACTCCAGATCGATAACGGGGATTTCCCGCTGCCGCTTACTTTTTGTTCAGCCGCAGGCTCCGAGGGGCACTTCTGCGGACAGAGGGGCCTAAACCGCTCGCAGCCATGGCGGTTCTCTCTGAAAGGCATCTGCCGCTTACTTTTCCTCTTCAACGCTTTACTTTATATATACTCTATTATATACAGGTCCGCCTTTTAATCAAGAACCGTATTCAAACGTGTGATGACTTTTTCGCGGCCAAGCAGCTCGATCGCTTTCGGAAGGTCTGGTCCATGTGTCTGGCCAGTTACAGCTGCACGAATTGGCATAAACAGCTTTTTGCCTTTATGGCCTGTTTCTTTTTGCACTTCCTTCATTGCTTTTTTCACACCTTCTGCCTGGAACGGCTCAAGAGCTCCTGCTTTTTCAGCAAACGCGCGAAGTACTTCAGGAACTTGTTCTTCGGAAAGAATTTCTTTCGCTTCTTCCTCGTAAGAAACCTCTTCTTTGAAGAATAGACCCGATAATTCGACAATTTCTGCACCGTAACTCATTTTTTCCTGATAAAGCGCGATCAAGCTTGTTACCCATTCTTCTTTTTCAGGAGAAAGCGTTTCTTCAATCAAGCCTGCTTTCACAAGATGCGGCCGTGCAAGTTCAATGACCCGGTCCACCGGCTGCTCCTTCATGTACTGGTTGTTCATCCAAAGAAGCTTTTGTTTGTCGAAAAATGCTGGTGATTTAGACAGGCGGGCTGCATCAAACTGCTCAATAAACTGCTCTTTCGTGTAGATTTCCTCTTCTTCTTTCGGTGACCAGCCAAGAAGCGTAATAAAATTGAGCAATGCTTCCGGCAGATAGCCAAGCTCTTTGTACTGCTCAATAAACTGAATGATGGATTCATCACGCTTGCTCAGCTTTTTACGGCTTTCGTTTACGATCAACGTCATATGACCGAATACAGGCGGTTCAAAGCCAAGAGCCTTGTAAATAAGCAGCTGCTTCGGTGTATTGGAAATATGGTCGTCTCCACGAAGAACATGCGTCATTTTCATTAAATGATCGTCTACCGCTACAGCAAAGTTGTATGTTGGCGTTCCGTCCTGCTTGACGATAACGAAGTCACCACCGATGCCATCCGACTCAAAAGATACCTCTTCTTTTACGATATCATTGAATGTAATCGTCTCGCCTGATGGAACAAGAAAACGAATGCTTGGACGACGGCCTTCTGCTTCTAAAGCAGCTCTTTCTTCGTCTGTCAGATGGCGGCATTTCCCCGAGTAGCCGGCGATTTCGTTGCGCTCCTGCTGCGCCGTGCGCTCCGCTTCCAACTCTTCGGCGGTACAGTAGCATTTATACGCTTTTCCTTCTGCTAAAAGCTGCTCATAGTACTGTTTGTATAAATCGTTTCGCTCTGATTGACGGTACGGTCCGTATTCACCGCCGACATCCGGCCCTTCATCCCAGTCGACGCCAAGCCATTTTAAGTATTCCAGCTGGCTTTGTTCGCCGCCTTCAATATTCCGCTTTTGGTCTGTGTCCTCAATCCGGATAATAAATGATCCGCCAAGATTGCGGGCATATAAATAGTTAAAAAGCGCTGTCCGCGCGTTCCCGATATGTAAATGACCAGTTGGGCTCGGCGCGTAGCGAACACGTACATGATTTGTCATTGCTTTTTCCTCCGATGCTGTTTTACCTTTGTTTTTTTACCAATAGAACGGCTGCCTGCGATGCAATGCCCTCGCCTCTTCCCGGAAACCCGAGTTTTTCGGTCGTTGTGGCTTTCACATTTACTTGATCTGTGTCCGCCTGGAGCAGTTCGGCAATGCGCTCCTGCATCGCACCGATGTAAGGGGCCATTTTCGGCTTTTGGGCGATAATCGTGCAGTCGATATTCCCCAGCTCATAGCCTTTGTTTTGTACAAGCTGCCAAACGTGCTCCAGCAGCTTTGCAGAATCTGCATCTTTAAATGCTGCATCTGTATCCGGAAAATGACGGCCAATATCCCCCTCACCAATCGCTCCAAGACATGCGTCTGCCACTGTGTGCAAAAGCACATCCGCATCCGAGTGGCCGAGCAGCCCTTTTTCATGCGGAATAGTAATGCCGCCGATAATAAGCGGGCGTCCTTCTACAAGCTGATGCACATCAAACCCTTGTCCAATTCGAAACATGTTATTTACACCTTGCTTTCATTTCTTTTTGCAATAATCGCCCGGGCAAAATATAAATCTTCCGGTGTCGTTAATTTAATATTGTCATAATCACTTTCGACAATACAAACAGGGTAGCCGGTCCGTTCCACAAGCGATGATTCATCGGTTCCCAAAAAGTCTTCTTCTTCCGCTTTTTTCTGGGCGGAAAGAAGAACCTCTTTTTGAAAAGCCTGCGGTGTTTGCACGGACCAGAGGCTTGCCCGTTCGACTGTTTCGGACACAATGCCGCTTGCCGCTTTTTTTATTGTGTCTTTGACCGGAACAGCCGCAATGGCTGCACCTGTTGCCCGGGCGCTTTCGACGAGTGTCGCAACCGTTTCTTTTGTAATAAACGGCCGCGCACCATCGTGAACAAGGACAATGTCTGATTCCGGCGGAAGCGCCTTTAAACCACTGTAGACACTGTGCTGCCGTTCTTTGCCGCCATCTGCGAATGCGCACACTTTTGTAATTCGGTGTATGGCTAAAAGCTGCTGAAATTCCTTCCGTTCATCCGGATGAACCGACAGCACAATGCCCCTGCATGACGCATCCGTCTCAAATACAGTGAGCGTATGAATAATAAGCGGCAGCCCTTCAAGCTCAAGCAGCACTTTGTTCATGCCTGCTTTCATACGCTTTCCTTTTCCGGCAGCTGGAATCACGACATAATAGTCCATTCGTTTAAACCTTTCCTTTCTTCTCATGCATGTTTCGGTTTTGCAAAAATCATTCGTCCGGCAGATGTCTGCAGTACGCTTGTGACAATTACGTCAATTTGCTTGCCGATAAAATCGCGGCCATCCTCTACGACGATCATCGTTCCGTCATCGAGGTAGGCAACGCCCTGGCGCTGTTCTTTCCCATCTTTAATCACCAGCACATGCATTTCTTCTCCCGGAATGACTACCGGTTTTACCGCGTTGGCAAGGTCATTAATATTAAGTACTTGCACTTTTTGAAATTCACATACTTTATTTAAATTAAAATCGTTGGTGACGACAATACCGCTTATTTCCTTCGCCAGCTTCACAAGCTTTGAATCTACTTCCTGAACATCTTCATAGTCCTTTTCTGTCATCTCGACTTCAATTGGGACATCTTTTTGCAGACGATTTAAAATATCAAGGCCGCGGCGTCCTTTTGTTCTCTTTAGTGTATCAGAAGAATCGGCAATATGCTGTAATTCTTCAAGAACAAATTGTGGAATCACAATTGTGCCGTCCAAAAAGCCTGTTTCACAAATATCAGCAATCCGCCCATCGATAATCACGCTCGTGTCCAGTATTTTAAATGATTTTGCCGGAAGCGCAGGTGCCGTTTCTTCCGCTTGAACTTCCTTTCGCTTCGAAGATTTACTTGAAGAAAACAAAGAGGTTAGTTCATCCCGGCGCTTAAACCCAAACTGAAAGCCAAGATATCCAAGGCCAATGGTCAGCAAAATGGGCACGACCGTATTGACGATCGGCAATTCCAGCTGTGCAAGCGGAATCCCAACCAGCATTGCCACAAGAAGGCCGGCCAACAAACCGAGTCCGCCTGTGACAATATCAGTCAGCGGTGCATTCACAATTCGATCCTCGATCCACTTAATAAACTCCACAATATAGTCTACTGCCCAAAAGGTAAGCAAATAGAAAAGGAGTGCTCCTACAAGCGCTGCGACATAGGGGTTATTAATAAATGGATGATCAAAATGAAGATAAAGGAATAAGTCCGGAAGAAGAAATACGCCAAGCGTACCGCCTAAAATAATAAACCCGCCCTGTACAAGACGCTTCAACATGTTTGTTTCACCTCCCTATTCTTTTTATTATAAACACGTTTCGAGCCTCGCGCTAATAATACGAGACTCAAATCGGTTTTGTTTCGTTTTTTATTTACCGAACACCATTTTTAATGCTTCATTTACAGTGGATACACCAATAATTTGAACCCCTGCCGGCGCTGTCCAGCCGCCAATGTTGTTCGCCGGAACAATAATGCGTGTGAACCCAAGCTTTGCTGCCTCGTTTACACGCTGCTCAATTCGAGATACGCGCCGAACCTCTCCGGTCAGGCCAACCTCACCAATCAAGCAGTCTGAAGCACCTGTTGGTTCATCCCGGAAGCTTGAGGCAATACTGACTGCCACCGCCAAGTCAATGGCCGGCTCATCAAGCTTTACACCGCCGGCTACTTTCAAGTAAGCATCCTGGTTTTGTAAAAGCAGGCCGACTCGTTTTTCAAGCACCGCCATAATAAGCGTTACCCGGTTATGGTCAATGCCGGTTGCCATCCGACGAGGGTTTCCAAAGACCGTTGGCGACACAAGTGCTTGTATTTCTACCAGCACGGGCCGGGTGCCCTCCATAGACGCAACTACTGTGGAACCGGATGTTCCTTTTGTACGCTCCTCTAAAAAAATCTCGGATGGATTGGCCACTTCCTCAAGACCCGCTTCTTTCATCTCAAAAATGCCCATTTCATTAGTTGAGCCGAATCGGTTTTTAACCGCCCGTAAAATCCGGTACGTATGGTGCCGCTCGCCCTCGAAATAAAGCACGGTATCCACCATATGTTCAAGAAGACGAGGTCCTGCGATAGCTCCTTCTTTTGTAACGTGTCCGACAATAAAAATAGCAATGTTATTCACTTTAGCAATACGCATCAACTCTGCTGTACACTCACGCACCTGTGACACACTGCCCGGCGCTGACGTTACTTCCGGATGATGAACCGTTTGAATGGAGTCGATGATGACAAACTGCGGCTTCATGTTTTCAATCGCCGAATGAATCAGCTGAAGGTTCGTTTCAGCGTAAATATACAGGCTTTGTTCGTTAATGCCCATTCGGGATGCACGCATTTTTGTTTGTTTCACCGACTCCTCACCAGAGATATAAAGCACATTGCTTCCTTTGGATGAAAGCTGGGAAGAAACCTGCAAAAGAAGCGTGGATTTCCCAATGCCCGGGTCACCGCCAATCAGAACGAGTGAACCAGGCACGACTCCGCCGCCTAATACTCGGTTTAACTCTTTTAAATCAGTTTCCACTCTTGGCTCTTGAGAGGTTTCTACGTCAACGAGCCGGGATGGCTTTGCCATAACTGTATCCGAATGAGCGAAGGTTGTACGCTTTGGTTTTCCGGTGATTTCTGTTTCTTCCACCATTTGATTCCACTGACCACAGCCTGGACATTTCCCCATCCACTTCGGTGATTCATATCCACAAGAGCCACAGACAAATTTTGTTTTTACTTTAGCCATGTTCCCTCTCCTTTTTCATAAAAAACAGCGGGTCTTTAACAGACCCGCTGCACGCTTTCATTACGAGGTTGAGCCGGCCGCCGTGCGGACTACAAACTCGCCTTTCTCATCTACATCTACTACGACGTGCTGTCCAGTTAATACATTGCCTTTAAGCAGCTCCTCTGACAAGCGGTCTTCTACTTGCTTTTGAAGTGCCCGGCGAAGCGGACGTGCACCATATTCCGGATCGTATCCTTCTTCCGCGATTTTTTCTTTCGCTTTATCAGACAGCTCGACATTGATGTCCTGCTCTTTGAGGCGTGTTGTCAGCTGGTCCGTCATAAGAGTAACGATTTCTTTTAAGTGTTTTTTCTCAAGAGCATGGAAGACGATAATTTCATCGATACGATTTAGGAATTCTGGACGGAATGCGCGTTTTAACTCATCCATCACTTTTCCTTTCATATCTTTGTGGTCTTGTGATGCATCTTGAATATTAAAACCGACATATTTGTTTTTCTGCAAAGACTGCGCTCCAACATTGGATGTCATAATGAGAACAGTATTGCGGAAATCAACGGTACGGCCTTTTGAATCTGTTAAGCGTCCATCTTCAAGAACTTGAAGCAGAATGTTAAAAACATCCGGGTGCGCTTTTTCAATTTCATCCAATAGAACAACAGAGTACGGCTTGCGGCGAACTTTTTCTGTCAGCTGACCGCCTTCTTCATAGCCTACATATCCTGGAGGCGAACCGACAAGGCGAGATGTTGAATGTTTCTCCATATACTCGGACATATCGATCCGAATCATTGCATCTTCATCACCGAACATAGATTCAGCCAATGCTTTAGCCAGTTCTGTTTTCCCGACACCTGTTGGTCCAAGGAAAATAAAAGAGCCGATTGGGCGTTTTGGATCTTTTAACCCTGCACGTGCCCGGCGCACAGCTTTAGAAATAGACGTCACGGCTTCTTCCTGGCCAATTAAGCGAGAGTGCAAAATCTCTTCCAGATTCAGCAGGCGGTCTGTTTCTGTTTGAGCCAGTTTTGAAACTGGAATCCCTGTCCAGCTTGATACAACCATCGCAATGTCTTCCATTGTTACTTCGCTGTTTTCTGTGCCCTGCTTTTCTTTCCAGCTGTTTTTCGTTTGCTCCAGCTCTTCACGAAGCTTTTGCTCGGAATCACGAAGAGACGCTGCTTTTTCAAATTCCTGGCTTTGTACGGCAGAATCTTTCTCGTGTTTCAACGCTTCAAGCTTTGCTTCAAGCTCTTTTAAATTTGGCGGTGTTGTAAAAGAACGAAGACGAACTTTTGAACCAGCTTCATCAATTAAATCAATGGCTTTGTCCGGCAGGAACCGATCAGAAATGTAACGGTCAGACATTTTCACTGCTGCTTCAATTGCTTCATCTAAAATCGCTACGCGGTGATGGGCTTCATACCGGTCACGCAATCCTTTTAAAATTTGAATCGATTCCTCTAATGTTGGTTCATCGACTTGAATCGGCTGGAAACGGCGTTCTAAAGCCGCGTCTTTCTCGATGTATTTACGGTACTCATCAAGTGTTGTTGCACCGATACATTGAAGCTCGCCGCGCGCAAGAGACGGTTTTAAAATATTAGACGCATCAATGGCACCTTCTGCTCCGCCTGCTCCAATAAGTGTGTGCAGCTCATCGATAAATAAAATAATATTGCCAGCCTGGCGAATTTCGTCCATTACTTTTTTCAAGCGGTCTTCAAATTCACCACGGTATTTCGTTCCCGCTACTACTGTTCCCATATCCAGCGTCATCACGCGCTTATTGCGAAGTGTTTCCGGCACCTCGTTGTTAATGATCTGCTGAGCAAGACCTTCAGCAATAGCCGTTTTCCCGACACCTGGCTCCCCGATTAAAACAGGGTTATTTTTCGTGCGGCGGCTCAGCACCTCAATAACACGCTGAATTTCTTTGCTGCGGCCAATAACCGGGTCTAAGCTTCCTTCACGGGCAATCACTGTTAAATCACGTGCAAGTCCGTCCAGAGTCGGCGTGCTGACATTTGAAGCCTGGCCTCCCTGGCCGCTTCCTGATTCACTGCTGCCAAGAAGCTGCAATACTTGCTGGCGTGCTTTGTTTAAGCTGACGCCAAGGTTGCCAAGTACACGCGCTGCCACTCCTTCGCCTTCACGAATTAAGCCAAGCAGGATGTGTTCTGTTCCTACATAAGAGTGGCCTAATTTACGAGCCTCATCCATTGAAAGCTCAATGACTTTTTTGGCTCTCGGTGTATAATGAACGGTTTTAGAAGCACCGTCGCCTTTTCCAATTAACTCTTCTACTTCTTCTTGAATCTTTTCCGCGCTAAGACCTAAACCGTACAGCGCTTTAGCCGCGATTCCTTCGCCTTCACGAACAAGTCCGAGTAAAATGTGTTCTGTTCCAATGTTATTGTGACCCAGGCGAATCGCTTCTTCCTGTGCTAACGCTAGTACCTTTTGTGCTCTTTCTGTAAAACGTCCAAACATCATATCCATTTCCCCCTTATCTTAATTCGTTTCTTCTAGTTCAAGCCGTTCACGAATCAATGCGGCTCTACGAATGTCCCGTTCTTCCGCTCGAAGCGGTCCTCCGGCATACTGCTGCAAAAAGCCGGGCTGCATTAAGATCATCAGCTCATTTAAGATGCTTTTTGGTATATGAGTGATATACCCTAAATCAATCCCTAATCTAACATCTGATAAACACTGAAATGCTTCATTTGTTTCAATCACGCGGCTGTTTGATAAAATGCCGTACGACCGAAAAATCCGATCTTCCAGCTGGATAGGAGATGTTTGCATTAATGCATCGCGCGCTGACTGCTCACGGGACATTAATTCATGCACCACGCTGTCCAGGTCATTAATGATATCTTCTTCGGACTTTCCAAGAGTCAACTGATTGGAAATTTGAAAGATGTTACCTAAAGCTTCGCTACCTTCCCCATAAATTCCTCTAACAACAAGCCCTAATTGGCTGATAGCTGGAATAATACGGCTCATTTGACGTGTCAGCACCAAGCCGGGCAGGTGTATCATCACCGATGCCCGAAGCCCGGTTCCCACATTGGTTGGACAAGCGGTTAAGTAACCCATCTTTTCATCAAAAGCATATGGTACCCGGCCTTCAATTGCGTCATCAATCTGATTTGCTTTTTCCAGCGTTTCATGCAGCTGTAAACCTGAGGCCAGACACTGAATACGTAAGTGGTCTTCCTCGTTTACCATAATACTTACGTCTTCTTGTTCAGAAATAAGCACAGCACCGTATAAAGATGTTTCCGCTAAATAAGGGCTGATCAAGTGCTTTTCTACCAATACTCTTTTTTGAAGCTGTGAGATATCCTCCATTTTTAAAAGCTCGAGAGACAATGATTCAGAAGCAGCTTTATTTATTTGGTCAACGACTTCTTCCGCTTTTTCCATTGATAAGATTGTCGGAAATGGAACATTCTCCAAGTTGCGTGCCAGTCTTATACGCGTACTCAGGACTACATCAGAGTCTGGTCCTGTACCGCTCATCCAGGCTGTCGTTTGCTGGTTGATAAATCGTTCCAGAGACATTACAAACCGCCTCCTTCACCCGACAACTTTTTTTCCAAAGCACGAATTTGATCGCGAACGCCTGCCGCTTCTTCAAATTGTTCACTATTTATCATCTCTTGAAGCTTTTCACGCAATTGATGTACTTCTTTTTGCAAATGAAGTTTACCTCCCATACGTGCCGGAATCTTCCCTTGGTGAACAGTATTACCACCATGAAGCCGTTTTAAAATAGAGAATAGTTTTGACTCAAATGATTTATAGCAGTGAGCACAGCCAAATTTACCACTTTGCAAAAACTGCTGGAATGTCATATGGCACTTTTCGCAATGTGTTTCCCGATCGCGGAAAGAAGGGTTTGTGGAAAAATGGGGCTCAGGATTAAACAACCCCCCAAGCAGATTATTTAATGAAAAAGCCGGATGGCCGCTAAATAAGTGTTCACCTTTTTCATGTGCACAATGATCGCATAAATAAACTTCTGTTACTTCTCCATTTACTGTTTTCGTAAAATGAAGAGCTGCCGGCCGCTCATGACACTCCTGACATATCATCCTGCTCACCTGCCTTCTACATATTTAAGAGATGCTAAAAATGATTGCATCATTCTCGCCCTCAACTCATCCCGTTCAGGCAAATCAGTATTGAGCACGGAACGTTCCATTACACCTATCATTAATTTCGCCTCGCGAGTGGAAATTACCTTTTCCTCAAGCAGACGATAAACGAAATTTTCCGCACTCGCCTGTGAAAGCCTTGAGCCTGTAAGAGCCATCATTTGATCAAGAAGATCACTTTTTTCATGCGTGGTCACTTTAATGATGCGAATGTAGCCGCCGCCACCCCGTTTGCTTTCAACTACATAACCTCGTTCCACGGTAAAACGGGTATTAATCACATAGTTGATTTGAGAGGGGACACATTGAAATTTATCAGCAATTTCGCTGCGTTTTATTTCAACAATTTCGCTGCCATTGTGTTCGAGTACTTGTTTCAAATACTGTTCAATAATATCAGAAACGTTTCTCATGATTCTCCCCACCTTGACCTTGACTATATTTGACGATAATTATAAAGGAAAGAATGCCTTGGTTCAATTATTTTGCTCTTAAATACAAAAAAGACAACCTGATTTTTCAAGTTGTCTTATCTTGCCAGGCGGCGTCCTGCTCTCGCAGGGGGAAACCCCCAACTACCATCGGCGCTGAAGAGCTTAACGGCCGTGTTCGGGATGGGAACGGGTGTGACCTCTTCGCTATTGC
>NZ_JAKGCR010000029.1 GCF_022668875.1 Domibacillus sp. PGB-M46
GTCTTTGAAAAATATAATTTATATAATAGCTTAAAGCTATATGAAAAGAGTTATCAAGAAATTAGCACAGTGTTGTGGAGAGATTTAGAAAATGGAAAAATGGGTCTTGTTGAACTAGGTTCAGAGAGATTTAGGAGATTATTTTTAGAGCACGACCTTGAAATTGACGCAGTTGTATTTAATCAGGACTATTTAAAATTTCTCGGGGAACAAACGCACCTCGTTCAAGGAGCAGAAAAAGTTATTAAGGCTCTCTCGCATAAACGCTTAGCCGTTATTACGAATGGTTACACGATTGTGCAAACATCAAGAATTAATAATTCCCTGTTAGAAGGTTCATTTGAACATATTATTATCTCTGAATCCACTGGATTCCAAAAACCACAAACAGGAATTTTTGATTATGCTTTTAATAAGCTACAGATTACAGAAAAACCCAACGTACTTATTGTGGGCGACTCGTTGACTTCTGATATTCAAGGTGGGATTAACTATGGTATTGATACTTGTTGGTTCAATCCTAAGTACAAGGAAAATAATACATCTTTAAAACCTACTTATGAAATAAATAAATTAGAAGGCTTGTTAGAAATTATAAAATAAGTGCATTCCGCTGTTTCTAAATCCGTCTTGATACTATCCCTATATACAAGAAAGTGTGACGAAATGCACTTAAAGTAAAGGGTGCTTTAGCTTAACAACAGAGGTAGCTGCGGCACCTCCTTTTTTATTGAACAAATGGGCAGGTTAGTTGAAGAGGGATAACGAAAACTAAAATAGAAAATGAAACAAAAAGGAGCAATAAAAATGGTTGTAGAGGTGTCTTTAGGACCTGATACACAATATGTTCGATGTCCTGCCAAAGTAGGAAGAAATATTAGTCAACTTCAAATGGAATTTTTCGATTGGCTTTTCGATAGAAACAATGACCATAAGTATTGGAAATACGATGAAGAGGCCGGATATATTGTTAATTACGATGCGGAGGCTCTTGTTTATTGGCTTAATCACGTTAGATTTAAAAAAGGAAAGAGGGTTGCTGCATTAATAGACCAACCAAACATTTCTCCGAAGAAAAAAATTGAATTTTAAGCAATTCTTCTTCAACCAAAGAACAGTTTAGTAAAAAAAGAGATGTTAATTTTACAACATCTCCTTTACTTATTAATCATAGATATTCTAGAAAGGGAGCTTTAGTTAAAGAGTGGGGATTATTGCCGCATCCCATTTTCTTTTTCAACAAAACGGGTTAATCCAATATGAAAGTAGTATAAGAATATTATTAGTAGGCGATGCCTACCCGTGATTTTATATAATCGCTTGCTTTTACCTGTTTAAATGTAAATTCTGCTGTATCCGGTACGGATATTTCAGCACCACCCTCCGGCAAAAAATTTCGGTCTATTCGATAGTTGCCTACCCTTTCTCCATCCGGCAGGTACGTAGGACAGACAATCGTCCATTCGAGGGTTGATTGTTTGAGCATATCGTAAACTTTATGATGTTCTTTCGCTGCACGGGTTGACTTCTGCTTTGATTCACTTGATTGATAACGCAAAAAATTTGGCGTGGTTCTACTTTGCAGAATACCCGCAGTTCCTATTGTTATTATTCGTTTTATACCTTCGTTTTCCATTGCTTCGATAATAAGTGGCATACTTTCTGATAGAGTGGTTGTGCCATCAGTATTCAGTGCGCTAATAACTGCATCCATCCCATGCATTGCACGTCCTATATCATCTTTATTTAAAACATTCCCTTGAATAATAGTTAAATTTTCATTATTTATTTGAAACTTCTCTGGAGTGCGAACTAATACAGTAACATGATGTCTGTCATGAAGGGCACAAGTCACTATTTGACTTCCAACCCGCCCAGTTGCACCTAAAATTAAAATATTCATAAGAATGAGGCTCCTTTTGTAAATATTAATATTGTACTATGAAAATTATTTTATTGTCTTGTTCAACTAACGGG
Organism: Domibacillus sp. PGB-M46; assembly: GCF_022668875.1. Lineage (GTDB taxonomy): Bacteria > Bacillota > Bacilli > Bacillales > Domibacillaceae > Domibacillus. The sequence goes on from NZ_JAKGCR010000029.1 coordinate 1,978, forward strand.
GTGCGTAGTTAAAGAAAGAACAGATAAGGGAGTGCACTTGCTCCTTTATTTGTTCTTTTGATGAAATATCAATATTATCGCTTAATAGTTCCTAAAACATTAAAAGCAAAACAACTCAACCTGTTACTTAACATTTCGTCTATACGAGTAAGAAATGCTACTTTTAGTTTAAGCAGTAATTGACCGAAAATACTGAGTAAATAGATTAAACATTAGTTTTCTTTTCAGTATCTAGTTTCTTCAAAATATCTTTCAAGAGAGTCAATTGTTCTTTTTGATTCTTAAGTATTTTTAGAAGAAACCAAACAATGATAGCGATAGGAACAATGATAGTAATGGTAGTAATGAATAGCGATACAAGAAGCGGAAGGAACTGTTCTAGAAAATTCATAATAAAACCCCCTTTTTGGATAATTGTACCATAAAGGTTTCTGTAAGTATTTGGCCTAAGAAGTTTCTTTCATCCATCTCTCATCAACAGTACATCCATACAGACAAGTAGTATTAGCCATGGATTAGATTACAGTTGACCTAAACAGTTGGTTAGAACGCTATCAGTTTTTGTTTCTACTAAGCAGTAAAGCGAAAGTTTCTTTTCTTTTGCTAATGGTTTTCTACTATTGTCCCCTTCGGCAAATGATCGGTCAGCTTTTCAATGATTCGGCTATCATTTGTATAAAGCTAAATCCCCGTCCGGTTCAATTGTAAGCAAAATAGGAAATAGTCCCCGTGAGCCAATAAAGTTATTTAAAAACTGGAGGGTGTCTTCATCATAGTGGTTATACTCTGCAGGTCCAATATATAGTTTTGAACGTCTTGAATGTCATCGCACAGAATACATTCTTCTTCTGAATCAAACCTTCCTTCGTGATATATATCTTCATCACAAGAGATACCCTCCTTTATATAAAAAATTATGTTTATGAATCGATGATTTTAACGAGCAGCACTCTTGCCCTTTCGAAGCTTTGGAATTCTCGGTTTAAGTCGGCATACTGGCAAAGCGCGGATTGGATAAAATGATACTGTGGATATTGAGAGAAAAAACCCTTCTCTACATTTTTACGTTGAGATTTAGGAATTCTTTTATTGGAAAGAACGTAAGTGCAACTACCAGCTACCAGCAGACAAAAATCATTAAAGTCTTCTATGAAGTTTTCTATTTCTGGATTTTGATTTTCACATTTCTTCTCCATTTTCAGGATATCCTCATAAGGGAAACCAAAAGTCAGCGTAGACTCATACATTTCTTTCAGTTTTTTTATTGCTTCTCTTTTCATTTTATATACTCCAGATTGATGTTGAAAATAGTAAATTAAATGTTCTAAAATCAGTTTTCCTGAAAAAAAATAAAGTTATGAATAACAGCATAACTCAAAATCGTTATCACTAAAAAGCGAAAAAATTTTTAAAGAACAGGGGTGTTTTCGGCTATGAAAGATATCACCAGTAAGGCTTCCAAAATAAAGACATATATGGGTATAATGGTAACGTTTGGTGAGAAGGTGTGGGTGATTGGTAATGAAACAGCCGAAATTAGAGAGCTGGCTTCACACAGGGAGTAAAAATCGTCATGCATCAAAGCAAAGTGAAGTGAATGAGGTGGAAAGAGAAGAATGTTGGTAGTAAGGCATAAGAAGAAGTTTTTATTTAGTACTATACTAGTGTTTCTAGCAGCGGGCCTTTTACTGTCTTTTCGTGGCTCCGAAGTAAAGACGAGCTTTCCTGTACCGAGAAGTGCTGAATTAACAAAGCAAGATATGAAAGAGAGGTATGCCGAATACAGTTGGGGTCCTGCATCTGAGTCATACGGCCTTCCATTCTATTACACAATCATCATTAGAATTTGGGGATGGAACCAGGAAATGCGCTTTGGAGCAACAACCTACTACGAAAAGCAAGGGACGGTCATCAGTGCCACCTCTTTAAACAATAATCTATTTATTAGTATAGAAAAGGAATAATGTTTTTCTTACATAAGAGCAATAAAGGAATTTAAGAGGTTACTATTTTGTTTTCCCGGTCTGAAGGACATTAAATAAACACGAGCGTTTATGAACCTTCTGGTGTCCTTCTTTGGCTGCCGCATTGATTCATAAGTAGGAATCAAATAGAGTGAATGGATAAGAAATCACGCGCTTTCTGGAAGGATAAACAAACAAAATAAACTTTTGTTATTGACAAAACGTTTAACTGCTACTAAAATTATAAACTATTCGAAAATAGTTATACCTATTTAAAAATTGAATAAATAGCAGGCTATGATTGCTATGGATCACACTATAGCAGGAGCAGCTTCTGGAGAGACCGTGGGATTGAATTTCACGGCGCCGAAGGGTTCACAATCTCAGGCAAAAGGACAGAAGAGTATTGAATATTTATTTGTTATGCGGATTATTGTCGGCGTGGCAAATATTATTTGTTATTCTTATGACCATGAGATTGGAGGACATCCAATCTCTTTTTTTATAGGTTTTACTCTATTGCTCATTGTTTCACATTGGAGATTTTATTGTTTTTAAGGAGGCGTTACATGTGGCACAACAAGAATTAAAAAGGGATTTATCCAATCGGCATGTGCAGCTGATTGCCATTGGCGGAACGATTGGTACCGGATTATTTTTAGGGTCCGGTAAAGCGATACAAATGGCAGGTCCCTCTATCATCTTTGCTTATTTAATTGTCGGTATTGCGCTTTTTTTCGTGCTGAGGGCACTGGGAGAACTTCTGTTATCGAAAGGTGGATATCAATCCTTAACAGACATTGCCGAAGACTATCTTGGACCTTGGGCATCGTTTGTAACAGGATGGACCTATTGGTTTTGCTGGATTATGACGGCGATGGCTGATGTAATTGCTGTTGGTGTATATGTACAATATTGGTTTGATATTCCGCAATGGATACCAGCGGTTATCTGCTTAATCATTTTATTAGGACTCAACCTATTAACAGTAAAGCTTTTTGGAGAGTTGGAGTTTTGGTTTGCTTTAATAAAGGTTATTACGATTCTTGCGCTAATTGGCATAGGAGTTATCTTGCTCGTGATGGGATTCCAGACAGATGCAGGAACTGTTACAGTTCAAAATCTGTGGGAGCACGGAGGATGGTTTCCAAACGGAATTTCAGGTTTCTTGCTGTCCTTCCAGATGGTTGTATTTGCTTATGTCGGCGTGGAATTAGTCGGTGTATCGGCAGCTGAAACAGCTAATCCGCAAAAAAATATCCCATCGGCTATTAATAAAATTCCTTTAAGAATTCTTTTTTTCTACGTGGGCGCACTGATCGTCCTGCTATGTATTAATCCATGGACGGAACTAACTGCAGCAGAAAGCCCGTTTGTTAAAACGTTTAGTTTAGTGGGGATTCCTGTAGCCGCGGGAATTATCAATTTTGTCGTATTAACTTCAGCCGCTTCTGCTTGCAACAGCGGGATGTTTTCAACAAGCCGGATCCTTTATAATTTAAGCAATCAGGATCAGGGTCCAGCCCATTTGGCCAAACTGAATAAAAATCATGTACCAAGTAATGCGTTATGGATTTCCACACTTGTTGTATCAGCGGGAGCTCTTTTAAGCAAACTGATCCCGGAACAAGCTTTTGGAATCGTAACAACCATAAGCGCTATTTGCTTTATTTGGGTTTGGAGTGTCATTCTCATTTGCCATTTACGGTATAAGAAAACGCGGCCGCACTTACAAGCAAAATCAACATTTAAAGCACCATTTACACCATTTGTGAATTACCTTGTTTTAGCATTGTTTGCGATGGTTCTTCTTATTATGCTGGTTGCCGAAGAAACACGTCCGGCCTTACTGATGACTCCTTTATGGTTTATTCTATTATTTGTTTTGTATTGGAGCAGAAAGAAAAAGAAGGAAAGCACTAAAATATCCGCATAATATCAACCCTGAATGGATGCTTTAAAAGACAAGCCTTTCCGAATCGAAAGGCTTGTCTTTTTCTAGGTATGAAAGTCTTTTTTATTTAAAAAATAAAAAGCTCTCCCAGGTTTATTGCTCAATAGAAAGCCCCATCACAGCAGCCGGCCCCTTTGTCACAATTTGAATCAGGTACTTTGCCATTTCTTCCGGAGAATAGGGCTGCCCTGCTGAAATCCACCAAAATATCGTTCCGGTGACGGCCGAGATTAAAAAAGGCAAAAAAATCTCTTTTGGAACGAGATGAACGGCATCTGATCCGAATAAAACATGGAACTGCTCCGTAAAAAGAGTGTTTGCTGTTTGAGCAAAACGCTCCTTAACATTGCCTTCTCCTTCTTGAGCCAGCAGTGTTGTAAAGAAATCCGCATTTTGTCCAACGGCGGTAAAAACAGACTCTATTACAAATAAAAATTGCTTCTGGTACAAGGTTCCGTCATGTACATGCCTTGGCGGAGAAAAGTGGTCTCGGAGGGCCGCTAACCGCTCGTCAATCAATCGGTCAAGCAGCTCATACTTATCGGCATAATGAGAATAAAAAGTAGCCCGGTTGATCATGGCGGCATCGGCAATATCTTGAATCGTAATGTCTTGAAACGGCTTTTTCGCTAACAGCTCCAAAAACGCTTTTTCAATGGATTGAAGTGTACGGCGAACACGCAAATCCACTTTTTTCACCCTTCTCACTCCTTTTAAACGACAATTTTGTTTCTTTTGTTCGATAAACAACAGATCGATTGTTTTGCAAATTGATTCTTTAAAACAGAGTCTTAATAATAAAGATAGAATACACAGCGATTCTTATACAACAATTGTTGTATAAAAGGAGGGAATCACGATGATTGTGGTTCAAGGCTATTCTCAGTCATATGGAAAAAAGGACGTTTTACAAGAAGTGGATTTTTCCATTGAGAGAGGAGAAATGGTCGGGCTGATTGGACCAAGCGGCTCGGGGAAAACGACGTTAATTAAATCGCTCATTGGCATGCAGATTCCGACGAAAGGAACGGTTCATGTATTCAATGAACAGCAGCCTACCCTTAAGGTATCGAAACAGATTGGATATATGGCACAATCGGACGCTTTGTATAATGATTTAACTCCAAGAGGGAACTTGAAGTATTTCGGTAAATTATACGGACTCCGGAAGAAAAAGCTGGCGGAGCGAATTGAATATGTTCTGGATTTTGTGGACTTGGCGAGAGATGCAGATCGGCCTATCCATTCTTTTTCAGGCGGGATGAAGCGCCGGCTGAGTCTGGCTATTGCACTTATTCATGAGCCGCAGATTCTGCTGCTCGATGAGCCAACTGTGGGGATTGATCCGAAGTTGAAGAGAACATTCTGGGAAGAGTTCGAAGCACTTCGATCTAAGGGAGTGACGATTGTAGTCACGACCCACATTATGGACGAAGCAGAAAGATGTGACCGCCTTTTGCTTATCCAGGATGGACGGCTGATCGACGCAGGCACTCCGCAGGAACTGACCAATCGTTTCGGGTCGATTGAAAATGTATTTATTCAAAAGGAGGGAATGTAATGCAGGCGCTCGTGGTAGCGGAACGTGTCATTGCCCAGGTATTCAAAGACAAACGGACGATGGCGATGATGTTTTTGGCTCCTTTGTTTGTTCTTTATTTATTGTTTACCATTTTAGGGTCGAGTTCAGACAACGTTACGATCGGCACAGTTGGCTTGCCGGCGTCCTTCGAACAAATAGTAAAAGAAGAAACGCCTGCCCGCTCGTATGCGTCACGCGAAGCAGCAGAAGAAGCGATGAAGGAGTTGCAAATCACTGCGCTTGTTTACCTGGAAAACGAAACACCTTATATTTTAATCGAAGGAGGCGATGTGTCTAAAAATGCGCAGGCACTCCGGGTCATTCAGTCGGCACTGACCAAACAATCCGCTGAACAGGGGCAGGCGGTAAACAAGCAGCTGCTCGAACAAATCAAGCAGCTGCAGGCTCAGCTCGGCCAGGAAGTGAGTGTGCCGGCTGAGGTTGCACCTATGGCTGTTAGAAATCCGCAAATTGATTTTTTATACGGTGACAAGGATGCAGGGCTCTTTGATCAAACGGCTCCTGCTTTAATGGGGTTTTTCATCTTTTTATTTGTGTTCATTATTTCAGGAGTGAGCTTTCTCCGGGAGCGCTCATCGGGCACACTGGAGAGAACACTTGTGACACCATTAAAGCGGTCGAGTATCGTATGGGGATATTTCATTGGCTTTTTTCTGTTTGTCGTCATTCAAACGCTGTTGATTCAGTTGTTTATGGTGAATGTATTGGATGTGACCCAGTCCGGGAGCTACAGTTTGCTGCTGCTTGTGAATGTATTGACTGCAAGCGTCGCTTTGTCGCTCGGCCTGCTGCTGTCGAGCTTTGCAAAATCCGAGTTTCAGCTGATTCAGTTTATTCCGCTTGCAATCGTACCGCAGATCTTCTTCAGCGGAATCTTTGATTTATCTGACGCGCCCACCTGGGTAGAGGTCGTTAACCGCTTGATGCCGCTTACCTATGCAGCGCACGCCCTGCAGAACATTATGACAAGAGGAGCAGGAATCGATACAATCGGAATCGATTTACTTATGCTTGCCGGGTTCATTGCCGTCTTCGTTTTGCTGAATATGCGTGTGCTTCGAAAAGAGCGGCCTGTTTAATAGGTATTCATAAAAGCAGGGAAGCCGGGGAAGAACAGCCCTGGCTTTTTTATTGGCTATAAACGGTCCAGAAGAAGGGAGTTAGCTCGGTTTAAGCAAAATTCATATACAAAAAAATGGAGTATGTACAAGTGAAATAAAAAGAGAATTTGATAGGTTTAATTTCTTTAAAAGGAGCGATGCTGAAAGGATCGTTGCAGAAGGAAGAGGGGTAAAATAAAGTTTTTTAAACGATCTTAACATAAATTTCAGATGAAAATGATAGTTATTATCAACGGAAGAGCTAAGAGATGGCAACCTGTATTCCGGTTGCCTTAAAGAGAATTACAGCTCTGGAACAAACGTTTTGCAGTCAGTTTCTTCACTATTAGATGCTTCTTTCCCCTTATGGCTGACAACATAAATCGCTTCTGCTTCGCATTTATTTCCCGATGCCCAATACTTGCAGTTATTTACCTCACATAGAACGTCTTTAGCCATGATTGTACACCTCCTCTTTAGTTATTTATATTTTAGCCAGATTTATTTTTTATTAAACATAGAACAGGCAATACAGAAGGTGAGGCCATTTATTCATAAAAAAATCTCCAGCTGGAGCATGGAACTGGCCTGTTTATCAGACAGGATCAGTTCCATGAGTAGAAAAAGATTTTCCTCCCGCATAGAGATGCATGTATGCATTATTTTATTAGTAAGAAAAAAGTGTTTGTTTTCTTATTTGCTTTTCATAATTTCAGAAAGGTCATCCAGCATTTTATTTGCCGCAATAACTCCACCTGCTGTGTTCCAAATCGAGTCATCTACCTTATGGACGTTTCCGGTTTTTACTGCCTGAAGATTTTTGAAAAGAGGATCGTTGATCCATTCTTTTTCAAGTTCTGTCGCTTCGCCGCTTCCATCTTCAAATGTGAAGTAGAAAAGAACATCGCCATCCATGGCTGGAATACGTTCTTTTGTTGCATTTTTCTCGGCAAAATCATCTTTGTCCTGTTCTGCCGGACGGGCAAACCCAAGCTGTTCTAAAATAACACCGGAAAAAGAATCTTTATGATAAATACGAACATCACCCGGCATGAAACGTACCATAGAAATTTCCTTCTTCACTTTATCACCCAGCTCTGCTTTTAAATCTGCGATCCGCTGGTCATATGCTGCTATGACTTCTTTTCCTTCTTCTTCTTTGTTCACTGATTTTGCATATAATTCAAAATTTTCTTTCCATTCTCCGCGCAGTGTTTCTGAAAATACAGTCGGTGCGATGGCACTTAACTGGTCATAAATTTTTTCCTGGCGCAATTTATTGCCAATAATCAAATCTGGCTGAAGCTTTGCGATCGCTTCTACATTCACAGGATCTTCCTGTCCTACTACTTCTACGCCTTCCATCTGGTCTTTAATATGGTCATACCATGGGTCGCCGGCATAGGATTGAACAGCGCCAACCGGTTTAACGCCAAGCGCAAGTAGGGCTTCTGTTCCTTCATTTGTCAAGATCACAACTCGCTCAGGTGTTCCTTTAATTTCCGTTGTCCCCATTGCATGTTCAATCGTATAAGATTCTTCAGCCGGTGCTTCTTTTTCTCCTTCAGCGCCCGCTGTTTTTTCTTCTTTGTTTCCACAAGCTGCTAAGATGAGCAGCAATAGAACCGAAAGCAAAGATAAAATAGATTTGTTCCACTTCATACGTATGTATCCTCCTATAATAAATCTTTGAAAATGATTTTCATTACCATTTACAACGTTTATAGTAATCGCATCTCATCCCTAAGTCAATAGTAAATGATAATGATTTTCAAAGTCATTGACGATAAGGCTTGTTTTTCTTTACAATATCACTGGAATCGCTTTTAAAAGTTATTTATGGGCGGCGGGAAGGATACGAGGATGGAGAATGTAACAAAAAATCTATTACTTTTATTGGGTGGTATGTTAGCTGTAGCGCTATGTATGCTCTTAAGTATTGTATACGGCTATACAGATACCTCCTGGAGGGAAGCCTATCAGGCATTTGTACAGTTTAACGGTTCAACCGATCACTTAGTGATCCAAAACGTCCGGCTCCCAAGGGCGCTCATTGCTGGAGCCGCAGGGGCAAGTCTGGCTATGGCAGGAGCTATTATGCAGACTGTGACCAAAAACCCGCTGGCAGCGCCAGGTATTCTTGGAATCAACGCGGGGGCGGGCTTTTTTGTTGTCGCTGCTATAACAATATTTGGCTTAAACGGAACGCAGGCTCTTTCCTGGGTTGCTTTTGCGGGGGCTGGGCTGGCCGCTGTTCTTGTTTTCTGCATAAGTGCAGCTGGCAGAGAAGGGATGACCCCTATGAAACTAACTTTGGCAGGTGCGGCTATTGCGGCCATGTTTTCTTCGTTCACGCAGGGGCTTCTTGTTTTAGAAGATTCAGCGCTTGAACAAGTGCTCTTTTGGCTTGCTGGCTCTGTGCAGGGGCGGAAGCTTGAGGTGCTGCAAGCCGTTTTTCCTTATTTAGCAGCTGGATGGGTATTCACTCTTTTACTGGCCAAAAAGTTGAATGTTTTGGCGATGGGTGATGATGTCGCGAGAGGACTTGGTCTTAACCTAGTGCTTGTGAAATCTTTATCTGTCATGGTCGTTGTACTGCTTGCGGGCGGAACAGTTGCAGTAGCCGGGCCCATTGGATTTGTAGGAATTATGGTTCCTCATATTGCAAGAAGCTGGATTGGAATCGATCATCGCTGGCTGCTGCCTTTTTCAGGCTTGCTTGGCGCTGTTTTTCTGCTTGCAGCAGATATCAGCGCCCGCTATATTATCATGCCGCAGGAAGTGCCGGTTGGTGTTATGACGGCTGTGATTGGGGTGCCATTCTTTATTTACATTGCAAGAAAGGGGTTTGGCGCTCAATGAAGCGATATCAAGTAACACGGCTGTCTCAAGGCCGTATATCTTTTTTGCTGGATCTAGCAGCCATAAAAAAAATTCTCTTATTATTTTTTTTACTTTTAGCCGTTTTTACAGTAAGTGCAGCTTTAGGTGATATCAGGCTAAGCTTTATGAGCGTACTTCAAACATTTACAGGCGGCGGCACACAGCTGGATCAGTTAGTTGTGTTTTCTTTCCGAATGCCAAGAATGATTGTAGCCATGCTGGCAGGAATGTCGTTAGCCATGGCGGGAGCTATTTTGCAGGGACTGGTGCGAAATCCACTCGCCTCTCCTGACATTATTGGTCTTACGGCTGGGGCAAGTGCAGCTGTTGTCAGCTTTTTGGCTCTTTTTAGCAATGAAAGCAATGCCTTAACGGTTAGTATACAGTGGCTGCCGCTGGCTGCTTTTCTAGGGGCTGCCCTGGCCGCTCTGCTCGTTTACGTATTGTCCTGGAAAAATGGTGTTTCACCTGTCCGCATGGTGCTCATTGGCATCGGGGTATCTGCTTTAATGCAGGCAGCTACGACGATGATGATGATCGTAGGGCCCATTCACCAGGCAAGCCAGGCCAACATCTGGATTACGGGGACGGTTCATGGAGTGAACTGGAAAGAAGTTTCCATTATGGCACCTTACACAGTATCTCTCATGATCATTACGTTTTTGGCAGCACGCCATCTTAATATACAAGAGCTTGGGGAGGAGCTGGCCGTAAATGCCGGAGTAAAGGTGGAACGCCAGCGTTTTTGGCTGATTTTACTTGCGACGGGGCTTGTCGGCGGTGCAGTAGCGTTCGCGGGAGGAATTGGTTTTGTCGGTTTAATTGCGCCTCATATGGCAAGGAGGCTGGTCGGTTCATCGTTTGGTCCCTTGCTCGCTGCTTCGGCTTTATTAGGTGCTATTTTAGTTATACTGGCAGATTTAGTTGGCCGTACTCTTTTCTTGCCGTTAGAAGTTCCTGCTGGTGTATTTACGGCTGGAATTGGCGCCCCTTATTTTATTTATTTACTTTTACGGTCAAAACGGCTATAAGGAGTGAAAACAAATGGCTGAAACGAGCATTACAACAGAGCAATTAACATTGTCATATGGGAAGAATATTATTATCGACGAACTTGATTTGGCGATACCAAAAGGGAAAATTACGGTTTTAATAGGGGGCAATGGATGCGGCAAGTCAACGCTGCTTCGGTCGGCAGCAAGGCTGCTAAAGCCGCTTTCCGGAACGATTTTGCTTGATGGAGAAGAGATTGCCAGTATGCCGACAAAGGAAGTAGCCAAAAAAATGGCTATCCTGCCACAGTCGCCATCTGCACCGCAGGGACTGACCGTGCTACAGCTAGTGAAGCAGGGACGTTACCCGCATCAAACATGGCTGAAGCAGTGGTCTTCCGAAGATGAAACCGCCATTCAAAGTGCTTTGGCGTCAACCGGCCTTCTTGACTTGCAAGACCGCCCTGTTGATGAGCTGTCCGGCGGACAAAGACAGAGAGCCTGGATTGCCATGACCCTTGCTCAAAACACCGAGACGATTCTCCTTGATGAACCTACTACTTACTTAGATATGACCCATCAGATTGACATTTTGGATCTGCTGTTTGAATTAAATGAGCTTGAACAGCGGACGATTGTGATGGTGCTGCATGATTTAAACCTGGCTTGCCGCTATGCACATCACATTATCGCCGTTAAAGATAAAGGGGTTTATGCGCAGGGCGCACCCGAAAATATTATCAACAGTGAACTTGTAAGACATGTTTTTCAAATGGAATGCCAGATTATAACGGATCCTCTTTTCGGTACACCGCTTTGTATTCCGTATGGAAAAGGCCGTTCTATTTTGGAAAGGTCACCTTCTTATGCAAAGTAACTGGACAGCGAAAGAAAAAGAGCTGCTGGAATCGAGAAGTCGTTTTTTATTCGAGAAACCAAAAAGCGGAAGGGGTGTACCGCTTTCTGTTTTTCTTGAACCAGCCGCTTTTTCCGCTTTTTTAAAAAAAGAAGCCGGCCGTATTGGATCAGATAATACAAAAGTCGCCGCTTCGATTTTCATTAAGCGTTATGCATTTTTACTAGTTGGGGTTCTTGCTTCCTGGTCGTTTTTCCGCAAGCCCTTTTTCTTTTCGCCCCAGGCCATTTGGCTGGTTGATGATGGCCATTTAGATGCTTGGAGGCCAAAGTTTTTCCTGGATGAAGCGGTCTGCAGGCAAAAACACGGGCGGATTGAAGAAGCGCTTTATCATATAAACGCGGTGATTGAATCTGCCAAAGAAGCAACGGGAATTTCTCCCGCTATTTTACGAGAAAACTTGGCGGTATATATATTTTGGCTCTATGAAACGGTAGCGGAAGAAAAAGAATTATCTGCTGTATCGAAAAGGGCAAAAAAAGACTTTATGTGGCTGCTGGCACCAGAGCAGGCCTCTCTTTTTGGAGGAGACGTGGCAAATCCGCTTGCTGCTTGTTTTAAAGAAAAAGAAGCTATGGAAGGGCAGAAGAAACCATTAAGAATTCGGTCTACCTGCTGTTTAAATGTTAAGCTTAAAACAGGAGGAAAAAGATGCTCGGTTTGTCCGGTTCAACATAAAGCAGATTTCTAAGAAGGCAGAAAGAGAGCTTGTTAAGCAGGGGCTTCACCGTTAGCATTTCAAGTCGACAAAAAGGTTTCAATAAAGGAAATGTTTTTAAAGCTAATACATAATTGAGGTAGGGCGTTTGCTCGACTGTATAGCTGTTAAAGAGGTGCCGCATATAGGTTTAATTAAGATCTAAAAATAGCTTGTATGAGTGCATCGTACAGCCTCTCAGCAGTAATAATTGAGAAGATATATCCATATGCTTTGACTAAAGAAAGTGATGAACGGCTTCCGCCTGTCGAAGACAAAATAGGTAGGAGTGTGTCTATGGCTGCTATTACCGGCAATGGTTATATTGAACGGATTGATCGGCTGCACACATGTGTCTGGATAGATGGAGTGCCGGTCACAGGCAAAATCTCGGAGCATCCGGCATTCAAAGGAGTCATGAAAAGTCAGGCCGCACTGTATGACTTGCAGCATAAGAATTCCCTTAAAGGAACCATGACATATCCGTCACCGTTAAGCGGGGCCCCGGTAGGGGTGTCGTACTTGCAGCCGAAGACAAAGGAAGAGTTAATAAAAAGGCGGGCGATGATCCAGCAGTGGGCATTGTCAAACAACGGCATGATGGGCAGAAGCCCGGATTATATGAATACGATGCTGATGGCATTTGCTTCTTCGGCCAATTGGCTGACGGGAAAAGAGCATTGTTTCCCGGAGCATTTGCTGAAGTTTTATGAATATGCGCGTGAAAATGACGTATCGATGACCCATACATTTATCGATCCCCAGGTGAACCGGGGCAAGTTTTACTTTGAAAACACCAGTGAACCGATAGCCGCCAAAATTGTAGGCACAAACAGTGAAGGCATTATTATAAAAGGAGCGCGCCTCCTTGCCACACAAGGCGGGATCACCGATGAAATCGTTGTTTACTCAGCAGGCGGCATTCGGGAAAAAGCCAAAAGCTTTGCTTTTTCGATCCCCAGCAACAGTGACGGTCTTACGTTTATTTGCAGAGGCTCGTTTGTAGAAGGAGACTCTGCTTTCAACTATCCGCTTAGCTCAAGGTTTGAAGAAATGGATACGATTGTAGTGTTTGACCATGTAGTGGTTCCGTGGGAACGTGTTTTTTACTATCACAATATAGAAGTGTCTAACGGCTTTATGCCGTCCAGTTCCGTTCTGCCTTTTACACTTCATCAAGTAGCTTCCCGGCAGATTGTAAAAACAGAATTTGTATTAGGGATTGTTCAGTCCATTATTGAAACAATCCATATTGGAGAATATCAGCACGTTCAGGACAAAGCGTCTGAAATCATTACCGCTTTAGAAATGATGAAGGCTTTAGTGATGAAGTCGGAAGCCGAGGCACAGATCGATGAGTGGGGATTCATGCGGCCGGATCAAACAACTCTTCAAATTGCTGTCCATTTTTTCCCGCGTATTTATCCACGGTTCGCAGAAATCATTCAGCTGCTAGGCGCAAGCGGATTAATGACTCTCCCCACTGAAAAGGCCTTTCAGTCTAATATCCGAAAAGACCTTGACCACTACCTGCAGGCTAAAGCTGCGAATGCGGAGGACCGCGTGAAAATATTTCGCCTGGCCTGGGATTTAACGATGAGCTCGTTTGGTACACGCGAAACGCTGTATGAACGGTTTTTCTTTGGCGATCCCGTTAAACTTTCCAGCCACTTATACTTTTCTTACGACAAAAAGCCGTATGTGGCCCGGGTAAAGAACTTTCTGCAAAAAGAGTAGGCGGAATCGATAACGGAGATAAACGGCAGACCTGCGCTACCTCATAAGCACTTTTTAAAAAGCCTGGAAACCTGGCAGAGAACAGCATGATCTCTGCAGGATTTCCGGCTTTTTTGCTGTGAACAAATGTTTCAACGAGCAAAAGAAAGCAGTGGTTCTTTATGGGGATCAAAATGCCGATAAAGAATGCGCCGCCTTAAAATGCCTGAAGCAGCATCGCCAGCTTTTATATATCAACTTTGGGGGTAAGGTGAGAAAAAGGAGAGAATCTTATGAGCGAAGCAAATCATCAAACCAACCAGGCACAAAAAAACAATCATGTGGAAGAACAAATAATTTCATATATTCAAACCCATCATAAAAACGGCATTTGTTCCAAACAAGAGCTGTCAAAGCAAATCGGTTTGATAAGCGAAATCAACCAAGCAATTGATACATCGAGTCAACTGGTCGAATGGGGGAAAGATCAGGTTATCTTGGCCGAAAAGCTTATTATTAGAATCAGTGACCGGAAAATCATTACTAAATACTTTCATCATGCTTTTGAAAAAGGAGGGTTTTCTCCTCACCAGCTGCTCCAAGAAATGAAAACAGACAGAAGGATAGCTGCTATATTAAGAGAAAAAAGAATTGATGAAGCAGCCCAACTCGTTTCTTTGATAAAGCTGCTTTTTCCAGATGTAAAGGGAGACAGCCAATTTTTTCAATTGGCGGATAGCTCAATTGATAGGTTGAACAAAGCTAAAACGTTTACCGGACAGATTCCTAAACCATAATGAAAGAACGTTCTGGCCACAATAGGAATCATGTTACATGTTTTTTCCCTTTCTCAGTCCTGAATAGGTGTACAGCATTGCTGTTACCTCACCTTTTTTCCTTGCCATTGCGCATCATTCGCCTTTAATCAGCAGAAAAAGCCCTGCCTTTTTATCGATTTTTTTACCTTTAAAGGTTATTAGCGAAGGAATCTAGTCAATTTTACCTTTTACAGGAAAATAAAAATAACAAAAAATATGAATTTGTAGATGTTTATGGAAAATAAAGATAATTATGTATGAATATATTATGGTTCACAGCGTCGAAAACAGTCTAACGAATAGTCCTCCAACTCTATTAAAAGCAAGCAAATAACGTGATAAAGTCGAATAGGGAAGTACAATAAATGAAATGGAGGATGACAGAATGAATGTGAAAAAGAAAGTTTTATCTGTTTCTTTGTCCGGTTTAATGGCATGGGGGGCTGTAACGGCTGTTTCTCTTCCAGTCAGTGCAGTAGGAAATGGACCGAGTGCCGGCAATGGCTCCGTCCAAACGTCTAACCTGCATACATACGAAAGCATGGCGGCGTATTTAAAAACAGAAGACGCAAAGCAGGAAGCGATGGAGCTTGAAGTCATCGGACAAACAGTAAAAGGTCGGGATATTTATATGGCCAAATATATTCCGAATCCTTCGAATCCAACCATTTTATTTTTAACCCAGCAGCACGGCAATGAGCAGCTGACTACAGAGGGAGCTTTAGAATTTATTAAACATTTGGGCACCAGCAAAACAAAAGGTGTCTTGAACCATGTAAACATATTGGTGATCCCAATGCTCAATGCGGATGGAGCCATGGGGGATGTGAATTTCTCTCTTGATGATTATATGGCTGATGGAGACCGCCATTTAACACGGTATAATGCGAACAATGTTGATTTAAATCGTGAGCATGCTAAAGCCATTGAAGAGATGCAAATTGAGGTAAAATCTTTATATCAAAACGTGTTTGAAAAATACGAAATTAAATACATGATTGACCTGCATCACCAAGGAACATTAAGCCAGACCAATGGCGAATTGGTATCGGGTTCTATACTTTATCCTACAAATGCCGATGTAAAGCCAGAAGTGCTGGAGAACTCTAAAAAACTCGGTTCTGTCGTGTACCACGCTATTGAAGAAACCGGATGGGGCCATATTGGCAAATACAACGGCGGTAATGGTGTGAATATCGGCCGGAACGGAGCCGCCGTCCGATATGGTATTTCCACGCTTCTTTTTGAAATGCGCGGCATGTCTGATCACTACATTGAGTCTTATGCACTTGGGCAAAAAAGCAACGGCTATTTAATTAAGCAAACGATCACAACGCTCGATGCGGCTGTCAGAGCCATTGCAGATGGATCTATTGAAACAGCGGATACTAGCTTCTGGGATACGCTTCCGACTCAAACGAACAGACTGGGCGAGGAAGCTGACGAGTAAAACAAGGGTACTGGAAAAATATTCTTCGGGACGCGGGGCTGAATCAGGCAAAAAGCAGAAAGGGAAACCTTTCTGCTTTTTATTTTCATAGTCATAGATAATCCAGGTCAAACACTTGTTTAGTCAAAATTCTTCATCGGTCATTATAAAATCATGAGAGCATGTTAAAGCCTGCTGAAGTGGTTTTGTCAGCTGGTCTTCATTGTATGTACAAACAAACAGCATTTTCATTAAAGGAATCACTTTATGTGCTTCTTTTTCAAAATCTTCAACTTACGTGCAATTTCATGTGTATCTCCCCACTCTACATGCGCCCATGTCCGCAGAGAAAGGTGCTGCTCCTGATAATGATTAACCATTTTAGAAAAATAGGAAATGGTTGATGACGGATGAAGGTTCCCTTTAGCATAATTAAAATTATTCGCATGATGGATTTTATTGAGCTGGTCTTTTGTGAGAAAGGACTCCAGCTTTTAAAGCACCAGGGTGCAGGAACCATTTGTTTACACAGAATGTTGATTAGAGGAAAGCAGCTGAACAGCTTTCTTTAATAAAGCAATATCTTTATGAATTGCTTATTTCCACTTTTTTTAAGTGAAGTGCTCATAGACTAAGTTAATGAAATATTCTCATTCTGCTAGTAGAAATATATCACTTTTAAAGGAAAAAGAAGAACGGACGGAGAACTATTTTGTAATATAAGCGAAAAGAAAGCAGTTTGATGGCAGTTAATGTAGTCCAGTCAGTTGTCCGCAAAAAAAGTAAGCGCTATCAAAAAGGCTTTGTGATGAAGTCTGTCTCGTCAAGAGGGACGTTCGCTTAGATGAAAGATGTAAGGATATAACAATTCAAGAGGAAGGATGAACAAAGATGGCAGAAGAAAAATACAAAAAGCTGCAAGAAATTCTTCAGAAAATGCAATCGGTCGTTGTCGCTTTTTCAGGTGGTGTGGATAGCACCTTCTTGTTAAAAGCCGCCGTTGACACGCTGGGCAAAGAAAATGTGCTCGCAGTTACAGCAGATTCAGAAACGTATCCATCGAGTGAATTAAAAGAAGCACAGGCACTTGCTGCACAAATTGGCGCGTCTCATCTTGTTATCGAAACATCAGAGCTCGCCATTCCAGGCTACACAGAAAACAATCAAAGCCGCTGCTATTTTTGCAAAAGCAGTTTGTTTGACCACTTAATTCCGGTTTTAGAGGATCGAGGTTTTCAAAACATTGTCTACGGGGTCATTGCTGATGATATGAATGAATTTCGGCCGGGCATGAAGGCAGCAAAAGAAAAAGGAATCCGCGGCCCGCTGCAGGAAGCCAATTTGTTTAAGGAAGAAATTCGCCGTTTGTCACAACAGTTTCATCTACCAACCTGGGATAAGCCGTCATTCGCCTGCTTGTCTTCGAGGATTGCTTATGGGGAAGAGATTACAAAAGAAAAGTTAACAAAAGTGGAGAAAGCAGAAGCATACTTAAAGTCACTTTCGATCCGCCAGGTGCGTGTCCGTACGCATGGAGAGATTGCCCGGATTGAAGTAGAGCCTGCCGATATTGCCCTTATACTCGAATATCACGCGGCAATTGACAAACGCCTGAAACAGTTTGGCTATAAATATGTATCACTTGACCTCGCCGGCTACAGGAGCGGCAGTATGAATCAGTCATTAAAGAAGGAAGAAACAGAATGGCTGAAAAGCGTGTAATAAGGCTTTATACAAACAGCAGCGATAGATTTGGCCAGAACAAAATACATAATCAAAAGCTGCTATACACATGACTCAGCATGCACCAGATTGGATATTTCCGGGTAAAGGATGCTGAAATATTCTAGACAAAAGCAGGTGGAAAACGTGATTGATGATATTTTAGCGCGTGTGGAAAGCGGAACATTAACCGCTGCCGAAGCAAAAGAAAAATTGACTTCTTATGAAGATCTCGGTTTTGTAAAAATTGACCATCACCGGTATAAACGGCAGGGAGTTCCGGAGATCATTTTTGGGGAAGGAAAAACAGCTGAACAGATTTTGGCGATTATCAAGTCGTTGAAAGGGCGAGGCCATGAAGTGCTTGCTACGCGTGTTTCCGAGGAAAAAGCAGCGTTTATTTTGAATGAACTGCCGGATCTATCGTATAACGAAATCGCTCAAACATTGTCTTTCGTAACGAAGAAGCCGTCTGGAGAAGGTTTTATCGCCATTATATGTGCGGGAACATCAGACCTGCCAGTCGCAGAAGAAGCAGCGGTTACAGCGGAGACGCTCGGTGTACCGGTACGCCGTTTTTACGATGTGGGCGTGGCGGGGCTTCACCGGCTGCTTGATCATATTAGCGAGATACGCGAGGCAGCTGTTTCGGTCTGTGTCGCCGGCATGGAAGGTGCACTTCCAAGCGTGCTGGGCGGCCTTGTTGAAAATCCGATTATTGCTGTACCGACCAGCATTGGATATGGAGCTAACTTTAATGGATTATCTGCACTGCTGTCGATGCTAAATTCCTGTGCATCCGGAGTAAGTGTGGTAAATATCGATAATGGTTTTGGAGCGGCTTACAACGCGGTGCTCATTCACCGTCTTGCATATAACAACAAAGGAGAAACAACATAACAATACTGTACCTTGACTGTTTTTCAGGGATTAGCGGCGATATGGTTATTGGTGCTCTTTTAGATGCTGGCGCCGATTTTGCTCAAATGGAGGAAGCACTAAAAAAACTGAACATGGAAGGTGAATATACACTTTCAAAAAAAACTGTCAACAAAAATGGCATTACCGCTGTTAAATTTGATGTAGGGCTGAATCAAGAAGAAAAGAATGGTCATCATGATCACGGCCACAGCCATAGCCATGCACATGACCATCATGACCACGGCCATCATGATCACAGTCACAGCCATAGTCACTCACATGATGATCATGACCACAGTCATAGTCACTCACATGATGATCATGACCACAGTCATAGTCATTCGCATGACCATCACCATCACCGTGCGTATAAACAAATCGCAGAAATGATTGAAGCAGCCGGATTCAACAAAGCGGTTACAGATACAGCTCTGTCCATTTTTAAAAAGACCGGCGAAGCGGAGGGAAAGATTCATGGTCTGCCGCTTGAGCGTGTCCATTTTCATGAGGTGGGTGCTGTTGATTCCATCATCGACATCGTTGGGACAGCCATTTTAATGGATCAGCTCGGCATCACCAAAGTTTATTGTTCCCCGATCCCGACTGGAAGCGGCCATATTCACATTGATCATGGGACATATCCGGTTCCTGCACCCGCAACCCTGGAAATCTTAAAAGGTGTCCCTATTGCGCGGACATCCGTTAAAGGCGAGCTTACAACACCGACTGGTGCAGCAATTGCGGCTGTATTAGCTGACTCATTTGGCACAATGCCATCTATGACAGTTGAAAAAATCGGCTATGGTGCCGGTATGAAAACATTTAAAGACCGTCCAAATGTGTTAAGAGTAGTTATTGGAAAGGAATGAACAAGTATGAGCAGTCATCATCCGCCGAATCAAGAGCATAAAGACAGCGGTATGGTCAAATAGGATATACCAGGCGAATGGCTCGGCTATGTGATGGATGTATTATTGGAAGCAGGCGCCAACGATGTATTTTACACACCGATTTACATGAAGAAAAACCGTTCTGGTATGCTTCTTCAAGTTCTTTGTGCTGCCCAGGCGGCGCCCGAAATGGAAGCAATTTTATTTCGTGAAACGACGACTCTCGGCGTTCGTTATTATCCGCTTACTGTCCACCGTCTGGAAAGGCAGTTTATCCAGCTGGAAACGAAATGGGGCCGGTTACGGTTAAATATGGCCTTATGGATGGGAACATTGTGCAGCGTGCTCCAGAGTATGAAGATTGTAAAGCGATTGCTGTGAAATGGAAGGTGCCCATTAAAGGATGTGTATACGGAAGTCTGGAAGCATTTAGAGAGTAAACGGACCTGAATATCCTTGTTTTCAAAGAAAAGATTGATCAATCGCTGGCAAAGAAGAGAAGTCATGACTGTATTTTAAGATAATTACACTTCTTCATGATTAAACAGAAAAACAAGTTGTCAAAATAGTTTAAAAATGTATTGACACCCATTAAATGAGGTAGTTATAATCAGCTTAGGTTATAAATTATAAAACATTGTTCTATAATGTAAAACAAACTTGAAGCTATTTTCTTTCAAGTTATTTTTTACAGTCCCTTTGTAAGCGCTTCAATTTAGTTGGCAGGAAAGGAATAAGCAGAAAACTTTTCTCATCAAATATGAGAACGTAGTTTTATATTATAAAACTACTTACGACGAGAGGTTCCATTAATAAAAAATAAGCCAATACAGGGAGGACAAAATGAAAAAAACGTTTCTTGGTGTGCTAGCTGCTTCTGTGACGAGTGCAATGATTCTTGCAGGATGTAACGGTTCCGAAGAAGCTGCTTCAGGAGGAGGGCAGACAAAAACTATTAAAGTGGCTAACTACTTTGCAGAAGACCATCCACAAAATATCGCATTAAAAGAAAAATTTAAAACGATGGTAGAAGAAGAGAGTGGAGGTCAATTAAAAGTTCAGATTTACGCAAACAGTACGCTGGGAGCTGAAAAAGAATTTTATGACGGTGTCCGAAACGGAACAATCGAAATGGGCATTCCAGGCTTAATTATGCAGGCAGATATTCCAAAGATGGGTGTTCCTGAATGGCCGTTCCTATTTAGAGACTTCGAGCATGTAAAGAAGGTATTAAATGGTCCGATCGGTGAAGAAATAACCGCTGATTTAGAACCGAAACATGGAGTTACTCCACTTGCATGGAGTGCAAATGGATTTAGAATGTTCTCAAGCAACCGCACGATCAAAAGCATGGAAGATTTTGACGGACTTCGTCTCAGAATGCCGAACATTCCAAACTATATTAAATTAGGTGAATCGCTTGGGGCAAACGTAAGTCCATTGCCTATTTCTGAAGTATTTACAGCGCTTGAGCAAAATGTAGTAGATGCTCAAGACAATCCAATCGCTACCTTGAGAAATTCAGCATACTACGAAGTTCAAACAGATGTATTGGAATCAAAGCATATGTTCAGCCCAAATATTTATATTGTTAACACCAAATTCTTTAATGGGTTAACAAAAGAACAGCAGGATATTATTCAAAATGCTGCCAAAGAAGCTGCTGAATATGAGTTTGACTTGCTGGAAAAAAGCTATGAAGAAGATAAAAAGTTCCTTGAGGAAAATGGCATAAAATTCACAACGCCGGATGAAAAGTTTGCAAAAGAAATGGAAGAAGCAGCGAAGCCTGTATACGATGATGTTTTCAAAGAAAATGAGTGGGCAGAAGAGCTGGTTGAAAAAATTAAAGCAGAATAAGTAAGCGCTTTAATAAGGAGAGTGAAGAAATAAGATGAATAAACTATCAAGGTCCCTAGAAAACACTTTGAACATTATCATGGCTCTTGCTCTAGCAGTGATGGTCGTTCTCGTATTCGGTAACGTAGTTCTTCGCTACCTTTTCAATTCAGGTATTACCTGGTCAGAAGAAATGTCACGGTACCTTTTTATTTGGCTGACGTTTCTCGGTGCCATTGGTGCCTTTAAAAACAAAGAACATTTGGGCGTAGATATGCTGATTAAGCGGCTTCCTAATAAGATGAAAAGAGTTGTACTTGTGATCAGCGATTTACTGATATTAGCCGTCCTTTTCCTTGTCCTCGATGGCAGCTGGAAGATGACGATGATTAACATTGACAGTAAGGCGCCAGCTACAGGCCTGCCGCTGGCTTTTGTATATGGGACAGGCATTTTAGTCAGCATTTCTATGGGAGTCATGACTATTCAAAACCTGTATCAAGTGGTGTTTAACAAAATCAAAGATGAGGATTTAGTTAAGATTAGTGATTCGGAAGAACTGATTTCTCTTCACGAAGATGAATTTGTGACAGACGACATCATGATAAGCAAGGAGGAGAAAAAGGCATGATCGGTGTATTTGTCGGATCTTTACTCGGTGCAATGGCATTAGGAATGCCGATTGCCTTTGCCTTGCTCGTAAGCAGCGTTATCTTAATGTACGCCCTTGGTATTTTTGACAGCCAGATTATCGCGCAGAACCTCATCAGCGGCGCGGATAACTTTCCTCTGATGGCAATTCCGTTTTTTATGCTGGCGGGAGAGTTAATGAATCAAGGAGGGCTGTCGCGGCGGATCGTTGAAATGGCCATGACACTGGTCGGCCACATCCGTGGGGGCCTTGGCTATGTGGCTATCATTGCGGCTTTATTATTTGCCAGTATCTCTGGTTCAGCTGTAGCCGATACGGCAGCTCTTGGTGCCGTCTTAATTCCGATTATGGCTAAAGCCGGCTATAATGTGAATCGTTCAAGCGGACTGATTGCCACAGGGGGAATTATTGCCCCGGTCCTGCCGCCAAGTATTGGTTTTATCATTTTCGGTGTGGCAAGCGGTGTGTCGATTACCCAGCTTTTTATGGCCGGAATTGTGCCGGGCCTGTTAATGGCTCTTGGACTGGTGATTACATGGGCGATTGTGGCCCGCAAGGATAAGGTAGAAGTGCAGCCCCGCGCATCCGCTAAAGAGATGCTTGCTGCTGTTCGTCATGGAATCTGGGCTTTGCTCCTTCCGGTTATTATTATTGCAGGATTGAAATTTGGGATTTTTACACCGACGGAAGCGGCGGTTGTAGCGGCTGTATATGCACTATTTGTCGGTCTTGTTATATACCGTGAATTGAAAGTGAAAGACTTATTCAACGTATTTGTTCATGCAGGCAAGATGACCAGTGTCGTCATGTTTCTTGTGGCAGCCGCACTCGTTTCCTCCTGGCTGATCACGGTGGCTAACCTGCCTGGCGCAGTCATTGGAATGCTAGAGCCATTCCTGGACAAACCGCTCCTTCTGCTCATTATGATTAACCTGCTGGTCATCGTAGTTGGAACCGCTATGGATATGACGCCGACGATCCTGATTCTAACACCTGTTTTAATGCCGATTATTGACGCAGCGGGCATTGATCCTGTTTACTTCGGTGTCCTGTTCATTCTGAACAACGCGATTGGGCTGCTTACGCCTCCAGTTGGAACGGTCTTAAATGTCATGTGCGGAATAAGTAAAATCAGTTTAGAAGATTTGATGAAAGGCATCTGGCCTTTCCTGCTTGTAGAAGTCATTATCTTAATTTTGTTAATTTTGTTCCCTTCATTGGTACTGGTTCCTCTTGAGTGGTTTACATCCTAGGAGAGAGAAACTGAGAATCGAGTTTAGATACTGGTATGAACAACAGTTTAGGAGGAATGAGGATGAATACTTGGCTGAAACGTTTGGCAGCTGGCGTGGTACTGCCGGGAGTTTTACTATTGGGGGCCTGCGGCAATGATGGAGGCGGCACAACCAAGACTGGAAGCGCTTCAACAGAAGGCGTTCAGGTAAGAACAATCAAAGCAGGGATTGGAAATAGTGAAACACATCCGCAGGGACAGGGAATGGTCAAATTCAAAGAACTAGTTGAAGAAAAAAGCGGCGGAAAAATGAAGGTCCAAAACTTTTTTGATGCCACGCTCGGTGATGACCAAAAAATGACAGAAGCACTTCAGGCCGGCATGCAGGAGGTAACGGTGCCATCCACTTCACCGCTTGTCGGAACGATCAAGGAATTCGGGATTTATGACTTCCCATTTGTTTTTAACAGTGAAGAAGAAGCGTATGCAGTTCTTGACGGTGCAGTCGGCCAAAAGCTTTTAGATAAATTGCCGGAGCATGATCTGGTTGGTCTTGGTTACTGGGAAAACGGCTTCCGGAATTTAACAAATAGCAAACACCCAGTGGAAACAGCTGCTGATTTTAAAGGCCTCAAAATTCGCACCATGCAAAATGAAGTGCATTTAGATGCTTTTTCAAAATTAGGAGCGAATCCATCACCGATGGCTTTCTCTGAAGTGTTTACGGCGCTGGAAACAGGCACTGTAGACGGCCAGGAAAATCCGCTCGCAACGATCCAAACACAAAAGTACTTTGAAGTACAAGACTACTTGAGCATTACAAAACACGTTTACACACCGTTTGTTTTCCTTGTCAGCAAAAAGTTCTGGGATGGCTTGTCGGAAGAAGAACAAAAGATTATGAGCGAGGCAGCACAAGAAGCGGGCAAGTATCAGCGTGAATTGAATCAAAAAGAAAATGAAAAAGCACTAAAAACTTTAAAAGAAGAAGGAATGAAAATCAACGAGGTAACACCAGAGGAAATGGAAAAAATGAAAGAAATCATTCAGCCGGTAACAGACGAATATGCGAAAAAGTTTGGTGCTGATCTTGTAGAAGAAATGATGGCCGAAGTTGAAAAAGTGCGCGGCAATTAATCCGGTGCTTCAGTAAGGAGATCAAATAATGGATATTATTGAGGAGCTTTTACGAGACATCCAATTACCAAAAATGGTGAAAGTAAGACAGAAATTTCATGCACCTGAACTCGCTGATACAGCGGGTGAGGTGCATGAAGCCATAAAGAAAGCGGATGTTTTATCAAGGATTTCAAAAGGAGATCGTGTAGCCATTGCTGTCGGCAGCAGAGGTGTCGCGGATCTTCCTATACTCGTCAGAGAAACGGCAGCCGCTGTGAAAAAAGCAGGCGGAGAGCCGTTTATCGTACCTGCAATGGGGAGCCATGGAGGAGCGACAGCGGAAGGACAAGTGGATGTGCTGCTTCAATTAGGGGTCACAGAAGCAGCAGTTGGAGCACCTGTAGAATCTTCAATGGAAGTAGAAAAGCTTGGCGAATTGCCTAATGGGCTTCCGGTTTATATGGACAAGCTTGCTTTTGAAGCTGACAAGATTATCGTGATCAACAGAATCAAGCCGCATACTGCTTTTCGCGGGCCTGTGGAAAGCGGCTTAATGAAAATGATTACAATCGGTCTTGGAAAGCAAAAAGGAGCCGAAGCTGCGCATGCATACAGCTTTAAATACATGGCTGAGCATGTTCCGGAAATGGCGAAAATCTCTTTGGCAAAAGCACCGATCATTTTCGGTTTAGCCACATTGGAAAATGCTTATGACAGGCCGGCCAAAATCGTCGCAGTCCCGGCAGAAGATTTGGAACAAGCAGAGCCGGATTTGCTGCAGGAAGCCAAATCACTTATGCCGAAAATTCACTTCGATAAGTTTGATGTACTTGTAGTAAATGAGCTTGGCAAAGACATTTCAGGTGATGGAATGGATCCGAATATTACTGGAAATTTCGCCACGCCATATGCATCAGGCGGACCCGATATAGCACGGACTGTCGTTCTCGGATTAACGGAGAAAACGCATGGCAATGCCAACGGAATCGGGATGGCCCATATGACAACAAAAGAAGTCGTTGATCAAATTGCCTGGGAAAAAGGGTATGCCAATGCCCTTACCAGTACTGTTATTGAAGTAATTAAGCTGCCTATGGTGTTAGCAACGAAAGAGCTGGCGGTAAAAGCAGCGATCAAAACCTGCAATGCCTTTGATTTATCGAAAGTGCGGCTTGTCCGGATTCAAAATACGTTAGAAATCGGCGAAATATGGATTTCAGAAAGCATGATTGAGGAAGCGGAACAAAATCCCAACCTGGAAATCATCTCATCGTTGGATCCGCTTTTACTTTAAAAAAGGAGGAGTACGCGTATGACTCACTTATATCCATTGATTGAAAATGACATTAACCCATATCGGGATAATGTGCAGGGAAAAGCAAACGAACCGATTACAGTCGCCGGGCTGCTTGATCGGTCAAAGCAGGTGCTTGGTTCTACATACGAAGGAGGAAAACCGGACTGGACGCTGGAAGAAATTTATATGCGTTTAGAAAGAAACGCTCCACGCATCGCGATTATTGGCGGTTCGTCTGATCACCCGGCTCACATTATGGATTATCAAACATCAGCGAGAGCAGCGATTCGCATTTGGCAAAACGGCGGTGTGCCATTTTATTTTTCAACACCGGTTATGTGTGATGGAACAGCTCAAAGCAATCAAGGGATGAGTTATTCTCTGCAAAGCCGGAACGCGGTTGCCCAGATGGTTGTTAATCAGCTTGAAGCCCACAGTTATCATGGTGCATTCGTGATCCAGGGGTGTGATAAGCAGCCACTTGGAGTGGTCAGCGCATTAGCCCACGTTGACCGCATCCGCCGTGAGCGTGGAGAAGCCCCATTTTTTGCTACCTTTGCACCAGCTCATGTGTTAGAAGGAGGTTCTATTCCAGATGATGTAATAGTAGAGCTTGAAAATTTAGCAAGAAAAGCGGAAGCAGAGGGAGCGGCGGATGTTGCACTCGATTTGCGCGATACAATGGCCTACATTCTGCAATGCTCGTCCAATACGGCTTTTCAAGGTGTATTCGAGCGGGCGTATGAACGGGGAATTTTAACGAAAGAGCAGCATAAGTATTTTGAAATGCGGCTCGCAGTCGCAACATGTGATGGGCAGGGCGGTGTCTGTGCTTTTAACGGAACAGGCAACAGCTCACGGCACTTAGTAGCAGGATTGGGCCTTGTTCATCCGGCAGTAGAATTGTTAACTGATCCGCCGACGCAGCGCCAAATTAACTCGGTTCTCGATAGCTTTGCCCACATGATTAACAAAGAAGAATACGGCGTAGCCAACATTGTCGGTACCAACATAAAAAATGCGATCCGCATTCACAGCGCTTCCGGCGGCTCGACAAACTTAATGATGCATATGGTTGCAGGCATGCTGTATGCGGGCTATAAGTTCAGCCTCTGGGATTTAGATCGCATTCATCATGAGCATCCAATTCCTGATTTGTTTGATTACAGCCTGACAGAAGGACGGGACATTTATTCACTTGCTATGCAGTGCTGCAGCGGGACAAGCAGAGGAATGGAAACATTATTTTATGAATTGCTTGAGCATGGTGTGCCGATGGATCAGGATGCCCCGACTGTCGCCGCCAAAACGTGGCGGGAGCGGCTGGTGATTACCCGCAGTCTGCAGGCAGCCAATGTGAAAGAAAACCCGGTCATTTTGTCGACACCGCGCCGCAGCTTCAGCGGGGTGGATGTGCTGCAAGGCAACTTCTTTGAGAGCGCCGTTGTAAAGATCAGCGGAATGTCGACGCCACAGCTTGATTTGTTTGATGATAAGCTCGCTTTTGTGCTCTACTATGAAAACGAAGATGATGCGAATAAAAGCCTGCTTGATACAGAGCTTTTGTCTACCATCCGCGACCAGCAGTTATTCGCTCATGATCGGCTGATTGCTTCCTTGAAGTATAATAGCAAAGAAAATTGGCAGGATCATCACGACAAGCCATATGACGAGCTGTTTGATTATATGGCAGAAGAAGGAATCTTAAAAATCAGCGTTATCATTGCCGGACAGGGACCAGTCGCATTCGGGATGCCGGAAATGTTTACGCCAATGCAGCACATCAATGCAAACCGCGTCATGAAAAAACTGGCTACTATTATAAGTGACGGCCGGTATTCAGGTGTCACTTACGGGGCGGCAATTGGGCATATGACGCCTGAAGCATATGAAGGCGGCGGGATTGGCTTTTTGCAGACGGGTGATATTGTTCACCTGCAGCTTCGCAAAAGACGCATTGACTTTGTTCAGGTGGACAAGCTGTTACAAGGTGAAATTGTCCACTCATTTGAGGAAGAACTAAAACAGCAGCGGGCAAGCTTAGCGGCAGAGAGAAAACAGCGCATGAAACTAAGACAGAAAATGGTTGCGGCCAGCAATCGAATGTATGGCCACACCGATGCCGCAAACGGCGTTGTACCTCTTGCAGTAGTGGAAGATGCAGTTCACGATTACGAGAAAGATATTCTGCTGTTTGAACAAACACAAGCGGCGAAGTAAAAAGTGCGGGCTCGTCAAAAATCCGGTAAACTAAAACAAACAACAACGGGAGTGAGCAAGATGCCTATTATCCAGTCAGTGGAGAGAGCATTGAAAATATTGGATTTATTTGACGAGCGCGATCGCGAGTTAACAATTACAGAAATCAGCAAAAGAATGAACCTGCATAAAAGCACTGTTCATTCCTTACTGAAAACGCTTCAAGTACAGCGTTATATTAAGCAGGATGAAGAAACAGGAAAGTATTCGCTAGGTTTAAAGCTTTTTGAGCGAGGCAGCTTAGTCATTGGACACTTGGATGTAAGAAATGTTGCCAGAAAGCATCTGGAAGAACTTTCAGCAGCAACAAATTTGGCGGTTCATCTTGTGGTACTGGACGGACAAGAGGGCGTTTATATCGACAAAGTAGAAGGCAGCGGCGTAACCGTCCTATACTCGAAAGTCGGGCGGAGAGTCCCGCTTCACACGAGTGCAGTCGGCAAAACACTTGTTGCGACAAAATCAGACGAAGAGCTGAATCAGCTGCTTGAAGGCTATAAATATACAACACCGACGGAAAAATCGATCCGGTCCAAAGAAGAATTTTTATCTGTTATTGAGCAGGCCCGGATTGCTGGTTATTCAGTAGACAATGAAGAAAACGAGCCGGGTATCTTTTGTATGGCGGTTCCAGTCAAAGATTACTCAGGAAAAGTCATTGCCGCTATTTCCATGTCGATGCCTTCTTCCAAAATGAAAGAGGAAGTGCAGGGAAAATATGTGGAAATGTTAAAAGGATGTGCCTCAAAAATTTCTCAAGCGCTTGGCTATGAATATCAAAAAATATAAACAGTGATGGTTCATCACATAGGAGGATATAACAATGAGAGTTATTCGCTATATGAATGGAAATCAAAAACAGCTGGCTGTTGTGACCGAAGAAAACCAAGCAGTGGATTTGCCATACGCAGACTTTATGGCACTTGTGGCCACTGCTCGTTCAAATGATAAAACAGTATTTGATATTGTAAAACAGTTGAGTTTGGAAGGAGAAGGAAAAGCAATCGATTCACTTGTTCTGACCACACCAATCGATGCCCCGGAAGTATGGGCTTCGGGTGTCACATATAAAAAAAGCAAAGAAGCACGTAATTACGAAGCGACACAAGGAAAGCTTGACCGCGAAACGTTTTACGACAAAGTGTATGATGCAGAGCGGCCGGAGATTTTTTTCAAATCAACGGCTGCCCGTACAGTCGGACCGAACGATCCAGTGTACCTTCGTTCAGATTCTAATTGGCAGATCCCAGAGCCGGAGCTGGGCCTGGTAATCGATAAAGAAGGAATCGTACTCGGCTATACGGTTGGCAATGATATGAGCTGCCGTGACATAGAAGGAGAAAATCCTCTCTATTTGCCGCAAGCAAAAATGTGGAAAAACTCCTGCTCGATCGGACCGGCAATTTTATTAAAAGAAGCTGTGAAAGACCCATATGAATTGCAAATTATTTGCAGAATTTTTAGAAACAATGAAAAAGTATTTGAAGGCTCTGCTCACGTAAACCAGCTGAAGAGAACCTTGGATGAACTCGTTCAATATTTAGTGCGGGATAACGAGGTATTCGATGGAACGGTTCTTTTGACAGGCACATGTGTGGTGCCGCCAAATGAGTTTACGCTGCAGGACCAGGATCAAATCGAAATTGAAATTCCAGGTATCGGCGTTTTGAGCAACCCGGTGAAGCAAAGTGAAACAGCGGTCCAAGTAAACTAAAGAGGTGTCGGCATGAGCGGATATAAAACGTTATATTTGAGCAGCAAAGACAGTGTGGCAGTTGCGCTCGACGAGATCCCCGCCCATACAGAGGTAACCGTGAAGGTGGATGGCGAAGAACGCTTCCTGACTCTTACAGAGCCGATCCGGTTTGGCCATAAATTTGCGGTCAAACCAATCCGGCAGGGGGAGGACATTATCAAATACGGGGAGGTCATCGGAGCAGCCGTGACCGATATTCCGGCAGGCGCCCATGTTCACGTACACAATTTGGAAGGAAAACGGGGAAGAGGTGACAAAATTGCCAACTGAAAAAATGCATTTTTGGGGATACCGGCGTCCAGATGGACGCGTCGGTGTCCGCAATCATGTACTCATTTTACCGACGATTACATGCGCAACACAGACCGCTCAGCGTGTAACGGAACTTGTCAGCGGAACCGTGACTTTCATTCATCAGCACGGCTGCGCCCAGGTGGGAACCGACTACGATCAAACAGCTAGAACGTATGCGGGCATGGGCATGAATCCAAATGTATACGGTGTCATTGTGCTTGGTCTTGGCTGCGAAACCCATCAGGCTCACCGGATCGGCGATGAAATTGCAAAATGCGGCAAGCCGGTCCAAACGGTTTCGATCCAGGAGCATGGCGGCACACTTCAAACCATTGCGGAAGTCGCCAAAATTGCGGTAAAGATGGTACAGGATGCCTCTATGGTCCAGCGTGAACTGTGCGATTTTAGTGAGCTGATAATCGGAACGGAATGCGGAGGCTCAGATGCATGCTCGGGCCTTTCAGCGAACCCGGCTGTCGGGCGCACAAGCGATATGATTGTAGAGCAGGGCGGAACGGCCATCCTCGCGGAGACAACAGAATTAATTGGTGCGGAGCACTTGCTTGCAAACCGGGCAGCGAATGACCAGGTAGCGAAAAAAGCGTATGCCGTCATTAAAATGATGGAAAACCGCTCTATTGAGATGGGCGTAGACATTCGAACAGGAAATCCAAGTCCCGGCAACATTGAAGGGGGCCTGAGCTCTTTAGAAGAAAAGTCACTGGGTGCCTCAACAAAGTCAGGCACCACCAGGCTGGAGGAAGTCATTGACTATGCGGAGCAGCCAACGAAAAAAGGGCTTGTCTGGATGGATACACCGGGCCATGACATCGAACAGCTTACCGGGATGGTAGCAGGCGGCGCCCAAATTGTTTTGTTTACGAGCGGGCGCGGAACCCCAACCGGCTCGCCCATTGCCCCGGTTATTAAAATTTCAACCAATACTCCTATGTTTGAACGAATGAATGAAAATATGGATTTAAATGCCGGCACGATTGTAGATGGACAGGAAACTGTCGCCCAGGTGGGCACACGGATTATGGATGAAATTCAAGCTGTATCAAATGGAAAGCTGACAAAGTCAGAAATCCTGAAGCAGCATGATTTCGGTATTTGGCGCATTGGACCAACATTTTAACTTAAAGGAGAGCGAAACGATGACACTCACTACATTTGAAACAAAAACCTATCAAAACTTCATTAATAATGAATGGACAGCCAGTTCTTCCGATGAAACGATTGAAAGCATAAATCCGGCAACAAAAGAAGTTGTAGGGCTCGTGCAAAAGTCAACAGAAGAAGATTTGAATAAAGCGGTTGAAGCAGCACACCAGGCAAAAAAAGCATGGCGGCGGATCGGCCAGGCAGCACGTGGACAGTTTTTATTTAAAGCTGCCAATATTTTAGAAGAAAACCTGGATCATATCGCGGAAACAATGACACGTGAAATGGGCAAGACCCTTCCAGAAGCAAAAGGAGAAACAGCGCGCGGCATAGCTATTTTGCGTTATTATGCGGGCGAAGGAATGAGAAAAGAAGGAGATGTTATACCTTCATCAGATAAAGATGCGCTTATGTTTACAAAGCGTACGCCGCTCGGCGTGGTTGGAGTGATTACACCTTGGAACTTCCCAGTCGCGATTCCGATTTGGAAATTTGCACCGGCCCTTGTGTATGGAAACACAATTGTCTGGAAGCCGGCAACTGAAGGCGCAGTAACAGCAGCGAAAGTTGCCGAGTGTTTTGTGGAGGCAGGATTGCCGGAAGGTGTTTTTAATTTTATTACCGGTTCGGGCTCAGTCATTGGGCAGGGGCTGATTGACCATCCTCTTTTAAATGCCATCACGTTTACAGGTTCGGAAAATGTCGGACAGAACGTGGCCAAATCAGCGGCTGCCCGCGGCATTAAGTTCCAGCTTGAAATGGGCGGGAAAAACCCGGTTATTGTTACGAAAGACGCTAACATCGATCAGGCAGTAGAAGCTGTGATCAGCGGCGGTTTCCGCTCTTCGGGCCAGAAATGCACAGCGTCGAGCCGTGTGATTATAGAGGAAGCGGTCTACGACGAATTTAAAGAAAAGCTTGTGGCAGCAGCTGAAAAAATTACCGTTGGAAACGGCCTGCAAGAAGGGATCTGGATGGGGCCGTGTGCAAGTGAAAGCCAATTTAATACCGTAACAGAAAGCATCGAAAAAGGCCGTCAGGAAGGAGCCGCATTAATTCATGGCGGTGAAGTGCTGACAGGCGGCGAGTATGATAATGGATTTTTCGTGACACCGGCCATTTTTGAAAATGTAACAACAAATATGGCGATCGCGCAGGAAGAGATCTTTGGACCAGTCGTTGCCCTTATTAAAGCAGCTGATCTTGAAGAAGCCATTGAAATGGCGAACGATACAAAATATGGGTTGAGTGCTTCCATTTTCACATCAAATATCAGCTCTCTCCTTGAATTTATTGATGAAATCGAAGCAGGCCTCGTACGTATTAACGCAGAAAGCGCTGGTGTGGAGCTTCAGGCGCCATTCGGCGGCATGAAAGCGTCAAGCTCAGGGTCGCGTGAGCAGGGTGAAGCAGCGAAAGAATTTTTTACAGCCATTAAAACCGTGTTCATCAAAGGATCGTAATCCACTTTCCCGATGAAGGAGATGCAAAATGAAAATTACAAACCTTTCATTATATAAAGTGCCGCCGAGATGGCTGTTTTTAAAAATTGAAACGGATGAAGGGATTTCCGGCTGGGGAGAGCCTGTTGTAGAAGGACGTGCGGAAACGGTCAGAGCAGCGGTGGAAGAACTCTCAAGCCTGCTGATCGGCCGCAATCCGAATGAAATTGAAGATTTATGGCAGACGATGTACCGCGGTGGTTTTTACCGCGGCGGCCCCATCTTAATGAGTGCCATCTCAGGTATTGAGCAGGCGCTTTGGGATATTAAAGGGAAGTATTACAACATCCCTGTGTATGAAATGCTTGGCGGTAAAGCGCGTCAAAAGATCAAAGTCTATTCATGGATCGGTGGAGACCGGCCGGCAGACGTTGCGGCAGCGGCGATCGAAAAGCAAAAGCAAGGGTTTCAAGCGGTGAAAATGAATGCTTCCGAAGAAATGAATTACATCGACAGTTTTTCTAAGGTGGAGAAAGTGATCGAGCGAGTCGCATCAATTCGCGAAGCGCTTGGCAAAGACTTTGGCATCGGTGTTGATTTTCACGGACGTATTCATAAAACGATGGCGAAAACCCTTGTGAAAGAGCTGGAACCGTACCGCCCGATGTTTATTGAGGAGCCGGTGCTGCCGGAAAACAATGAAGCGCTTCGTGACATTGCGCTTCATACAACATGCCCAATTGCGACAGGTGAGCGTATGTATACGAGGTGGGGCTTTAAGCAGCTGCTCCAGGACGGGTATGTCGATATTATTCAGCCGGATTTATCTCATACAGGCGGTATTTTAGAAGGGAAAAAGATTGCGGCGATGGCAGAAGCGTACGATGTGGCAGTTGCGCCGCATTGTCCGCTTGGTCCAATGACACTTGCCTCATCTATTCATTTGGACGCATCGACGCCGAATTGTATTATTCAAGAGCAAAGCCTCGGTATTCATTACAATGAGGGCATGGATATCTTAGACTATATAACCAATCCGGACGTTTTTCATTATGAAAACGGATATGTCAGCATCTCAGATGAACCGGGTCTTGGCATTCATATTAATGAAGAAAAAGTAAAAGAAGCGGCAAAAATCGGCCACGATTGGAAAAATCCGATCTGGCGCCATGAAGATGGCAGCATAGCGGAATGGTAAAGGAGGAGCAAAATGACTTTTCATGGCATTATACCGCCGGTTGTCACGCTGTTTGATGAAGCGGGAAATTTAGATATCCCTTTGAATAAGCGCTATTTGGATGAGCTTTTGTCACGGAATGTAGATGGACTTCTTTTGATGGGAAGCTCTGGAGAGTTTTCTTCTCTGACGATTGAAGAGAGAAAGCTGTATGTGCGCGAGATGATCAAACACATTAACGGACGCGTGCCGGTGATGGTCGGAGTCGGCCACTCAGCATTAAAAGAGGTGATTGAGCTGACCCATTATGCCGAAGAGCAGGGAGCGGACGGGGTGCTTGCGGTCAGCCCGTTCTATTGGAAGCTGTCGGAAGAGCAGCTGTATCGCTTTTTCTCTGCTTTAGCATCCGAAACGAGCCTGCCGGTTTTCCTTTACAATATTCCGATGCTGACCGGACAAACGTTATCCGTCGAGCTTATTCAAAAGCTTGCGGCAGCGTATCAAAACATTGCCGGCATCAAAGAAACGATCAGCGATTTCGGCCATATCCGGCAGGTCATTGCTTCCCTGAAAAAAATTCGGCCTGATTTTCTCGTCTTTACCGCTTTTGATGATCACATGCTTCCAGGCCAAATGATCGGCGCAGATGGAAGTATTAATGGAAGCGCTGTTTTTATGCCGGAGGTTTCTGTTGAGTTATACAATGCTTATCAGCAGGGTGAGCTGCATGAAGCAGAACGCCAGCATCGGCGTCTGTCACAATTAATGGACATCTATGCCGTCTGTCCGACGTTTTTTACAGCCATGAAAGAAGCCGTTCATCAGCGCTGGTTTGACCAGCCGGCCGGACACCGCACTCCGTTTGATGTGTATCCAGCGGATTTAACAGAAAAAACAGCTGCTATTTTAAATACAATAAACGAGAAAGAAGGGGTTTAATTATGAAAGAAACGCGCGAATTTCTAGAGAGCTTGGGCTATCCATCGTCCGATCCAGGTGAACTGCCAACATCCACCAAAACTTTTCCAGACGGTGCGCAATATCGAATTGAGCTTCCAAGTGTCGAAGGACCGGAAGCATTAAAAGCGACGCTGGCGGAAATTGACCGTCTTGGCTTGACCGTTCACCGTATTTCGCAGGGAAGCGGTATTATGCTGCAGACCGATGAAGAAATCAAGGAAATGTGCGAGCTGACAGCGGAACGCGGCATTGAATTAAGCCTGTTTGTCGGTCCGCGCGGAACATGGGATATTAGTGCGGGACCGCTTACTGCCGCCGGTAAAGCGCAGGCACTTCGCCATGAAGGAGCGAACCAGCTTGTATACGCGATGGAAGACTTAAAGCGCGGTGCAGCGCTCGGCCTTCGTGGAGCGCTTGTTGCCGATGAAGGACTTTTGCTCCTGACGAAAGAAATGAAAAAACAAGGGCAGCTGCCGGAGGATTTTGTGGTGAAAGTGTCGGTTCAAATGGGATCGGCCAATCCTGTGTCGGTACGGCTTATGCAGGACATCGGAGCAGATACATACAACGTGCCGACCGGGTTGACGCTGTCAAAGCTTGCAGCGATTCGTCAGGCCATCGATATTCCCATTGATTTATATGTGGAAGTGCCGGACAACTTCGGCGGCTTCCTCCGCTACTATGAAATTCCGGAAATCATCCGGGTGCTTGCACCGGTTTACATTAAATTCGGTTTGCGTAACCATCCTGATGTATATCCGTCAGGAAAGCAGTGGGAAAGCACGAATATTTCTCTTACCCAGGAGCGAGTGCGCCGCGCATCAATCGGCATCCAAATGATCGAACGGTACTGCCCGGATGCCAAAGCGTCAAAGCTTGGAGCCGAGGGGCTTGGCATCGCCAAAATCGTAAAAGAAGCACCCATGAATTAAGAAAAGGAGCGGAATCACATGACTTTTAAAGTATTGCTGACGGATTATGAATTTGCCCATCTTGAGTACGAAGAGCAGGTTTTCAATGAAAGCGGTCTCGATATTCAATTTATTAAAAAGCAATGCAAAACAGAAGAAGACGTCATCGAACATGCAAAAGATGCGGATGCTCTTTTAAACCAATACGCACCTATTTCAAAACGTGTAATCGACTCTCTTGAAAAAACAAAAGTCATTTCCCGATACGGTGTTGGTGTTAACACGATCGACATCGATTCTGCCCAGGCAAAAAACATTACCGTAGCGAACGTGCCGGATTACGGGATGGAAGAGGTATCGAATCATGCACTCGCCTTGCTGCTGTCATGGGCTCGAAAAGTGACCCTATTAAACAATGAGGTTAAGCAGGGAAATTGGGATTTTAAAGCGTGCGTGCCAATCCACCGTTTTGATAAGCAAACCGTCGGCGTACTCGGCTTCGGCCGAATTCCACGCCGCTTTATTGAAAAGGTAAAACCGCTCGGGTTCCAAACTGCCGCCTATGATCCATTTGTGTCAGCCGAAGAGATGGCAGTGGCAGGCGTTCGAAAAATGGAACTAGATGAAATCATCAAAGAGTCAGATTACTTGTCTGTTCACGTTCCGCTTATTAAAGAAACCCATCATTTACTGAACGCCGAACGGTTTAGTCAAATGAAGAAAAATGCCGTAATCATTAACACAGCCCGTGGTCCAATTATTGATGAAAAAGCGCTTATTGATGCACTTGAACAGGGTATGATCGCCGGGGCTGCGCTAGATGTGACAGAAGAAGAGCCAGTCAGCAAAACAAGCCCGCTTCTTCAAATGGATAACGTCATCATTACACCGCACAGTGCCTGGTATTCAGAAGAAGCAATGGTGGAACTGCGCCAAAAAGCAGCGAAAAATATTGTGCAAGTTTTAAAAGGCGAACAAACGCCTTATGCGCTTACGTAAGAAAGGCGGAAAAGAAGAATGAAATTAGCCCTGTTTTCAGCGGAAGAAAAACATCACCTCGGCGTTGTCCGGGGTGATAACATCATCAGCTTAACGGCAATGGATCCTGAAACGTATCCACCCTGCATCAAAACATTTATCCAGCGGGGGAGCACAGTTCCTTCTCTTGAGGGACAGCCGTCGTTTTCTTTAGAGGGTATTGAAATCGACGTCCCCATCGCTTCACCAGAAAAAATCATTTGTGTCGGCTTGAACTATATTGACCACTGCCATGAAACAGGCATGGAGCCGCCGAAATCTCCGGTTATTTTCTCAAAATACGCGAATGCATTGACCGGTCATAACACGGCTGTAGAAATACCCATTAACTCAAACGAAGTTGATTTTGAAGCAGAGCTGGCTATCGTAATCGGCAAAGAAGCAAAACATGTCTCAGAGGAAGAAGCAGAGGAATTTGTTTTTGGCTATACGATTATAAATGATGTGAGTGCCAGAGACCTGCAGTTTGCAGACGGGCAATGGTCACGAGGCAAAACGGCGGATACCTTTGCACCGACGGGACCCTATGTGGTGACCCGCGACGAAATCGGTGACCCGCACAACCTGGCTATTTCACTGACATTGAATGGCGAAACGATGCAGGATTCCAATACGAGCAATTTGATTTTTACGGTTCCGCAAATCGTTTCCTTTTTATCGCAGTCTATGACGCTGAAGCCGGGAGACTTAATCGCGACTGGAACACCGCCGGGCGTCGGAATGGGCCGCAGCCCGAAAGTGTGGCTGAAGGACGGAGATCGAATGAACGTAACGATCGAAAAAATTGGCACGCTGTCCAATCATGTACGAGGAAGATCATAAACGAGAAAGAAGAGGATGAACATGGATGTTGTAACCGTGGGCGAAACGATGACCCTATTTTCACCAAATGAGCACGGCCAGCTGCGCCATGCTCATTCTTTTTCTATGAAGTTTGCCGGTGCGGAATCCAATGTTGCCATCGGATTAAGCCGCCTTGGCCATAAAGCGCGCTGGATCAGCCGATTAGGTGAGGACGAATTCGGTGATGCGATGGAGATTTTTATTCGCGGGGAAGGTGTGGACGTATCGTATGTTACACGTGATGAGCAGGCGCCAACCGGTGTGTTTTTTAAAGAATTTCGCCGTCCAAATGATACGCGCGTTTATTACTATCGGAAAGATTCCGCTGCCAGCCAGCTGACGGCGGATCATATAAAGGAAGAAGCGATTAAAGGAGCCTCTTATCTACATATAACCGGCATTACACCGGCTCTCGGTGAATCGTGCCGGTCTGTCATGGACAAAGCGATTCAGCTGGCGAAAGCGAGCGGGGTAAAGATTGTGTTTGATCCAAATGTGCGTCTGAAAATCTGGAAAAGTGAAGAAGAAGCGCGCCGGCTGATCAAACGGTATATAGCAGAAAGCGACATTGTGCTGCCGGGTGAAGCGGAAGCCGAATTTTTATTTGGCAAAAAAGATGGAGCCGCTTATG
The DNA here is from genome assembly GCF_022668875.1 of Domibacillus sp. PGB-M46. GTDB lineage: Bacteria > Bacillota > Bacilli > Bacillales > Domibacillaceae > Domibacillus. The sequence continues at coordinate 40,199 of NZ_JAKGCR010000029.1, forward strand.
TAGCAGCATTCCATGACCTCGGTGCAGATATGGTCCTGATGAAAATCGGGAAAGAAGGCTGCATCGTGTCGCAGAGAGGCAAAACGGCGGAGCATGTTTCCGGATTTTATGTGGAGAGGGTCGTCGATCCGATCGGCGCAGGTGACGCGTTTGCGGCCGGCGTTTTATCCGCTTTGTTAGATGGACTGTCGGTGGAGGAAGCGGCCAGGCGCGGCAATGCAATGGGTGCCATGGTGACCATGGTAAATGGAGATGTCGAAGGGCTGCCGAACCGCGCGGATCTGTTTTCTTTCATGAATGGCGGATCGGATGATGTAACGAGGTAGAAAGGAGAAACATACATGAATCAGCTTGAACGATTAAAAGAAGGCAAGCTGGTCGCAGTGATTCGCGGCGCCCAGCCGGAACAAGTGATACAAATTGCACGGGCGCTGCAAGAAGGCGGGATTGTCTCACTTGAAATCACAGCCGATACGCCTAAAGTGTGTTCTGTGATCGAAAGAGTAAAGGAAACATTTGGGGACGATATCATTGTCGGAGCCGGCACAGTGCTGGACCCGGAAACCGCCCGTGCGGTCATTATGGCAGGAGCGGAATTTATTTTCTCCCCGACCGTTAATGTGGAAACAATTAAAATGGCGAAGCGCTACGGTGTAATCAGCATTCCGGGCGCACTGACGCCAACCGAAATTCTAACCGCCTATGAACACGGGGCAGATTTAATTAAAGTTTTTCCAGCCGGTGCAATGGGAGCCGGATACTTTAAAGATTTAAAAGGGCCGCTGCCACATATCCCGCTTATGCCAACTGGCGGTATTACTCTCGATAATATAGGGGACTACTTTAAAGCCGGGGCAGCAGCAGCCGGGCTGGGCAGCGCCCTTGTGAATCCTGCGAAGCTTCAAACAGAGGAGTCCTATAAGGAGCTGACCAAAACGGCGCAGGCTTTTTACAAGCTAGCTGCTGGCTGGTAAGGTATTTCTTTTGAATAAGGCGCAATAGCACATGAAGATGATAGACAGAAGAAAACAACTTCCTATTAAAAGGAAACGTCAAACTGTAAACAACCTCCCTCGATTATTAGAAGCAGGACGCCGTGGGCAAAGCAGAGAGGACAGCGAAAGCTGTCCTCTTTTTGTTTTTTCGGAGCAGTTACATGGAAAGAAGTACGGAACTTTTCAGGGGAAAAGATTTTTCGTCATATGCCCAGTTATTCTTTTTTGCTGAAAAGGTCAAAGATTGATTTGTTTGATTTCTTCTTATCTTGCAGCGGGGCAGCAGTTTTTTTAGTTTCCGAACTTTTTCTAGGTTGAGGCTGCCGGTCCAGTTTGGCTGATAGTTCTTGAAGCAGCTCGTTCTGCTTTTCTATCGTTTCTTTTAAATCTTGTATCTCATCGCTATTTTGCTGTTCAGCATTTTCTTTCTCTATTACAATGCCTGCCATATCATTATCCTTCGCCCATGAAACCACTTCATTTGCGGCCTGTTCTACTGTTAGATGTTGATTCTTTTTAACTTCCATAAAACGTTTCATTACAATAACATCTTTATGAAAATATAAACGCTCTCCTTTTGGATTAACGTGAAACGGATAGCCGGCATTTTTTAAAACCGCTGCGTAGTCATCCACGGCCGACTTTTTGAGATTGAGCATTGAGCAAACATCGCCAGGATTCATGAACGTCTGATTAGGTAGTGCATGATTCGGCATATTACTCACACCTCCAAAAGATCATTATGGTATCCAGTAGAATGTAATGGGTATGACTTCAACAAGAAGATAGCTGCTGGAACTCTATTTCGAAATACGAGTAACAATCTGTTAAACAATGTTTTTCACTATACCCTTTTTTTGAAAATTCATGCATTAAATAGTCATATTGCACGCGGTGAGGGATTTGCCTTTTTTTTAATACTAAGCAAATTAAAACATATTGTTCATTAATGAACAAACTTCAGTTGTTTAACAATTGGAGTCAATATAGGAACTTTTATAATAATGTAGAGGTCTGCATTAAAGTATCTCGGTTCATGATGTGTAGAAAGCTGGATATGAGGGAAGGGAATAAATGTGCATTTTTATTCTTGATCGCTAATAGGAAAGGATTGTGTTGTCTCTTATGTGTACTCCTCATAACAACAAAACTATGACCCGGGTGCTTAGTGTCCCGAGTGCAAAAGCGTCATTTGAACAAACTACTATTGAGCGGAGGGAGCTGCGGCCGCATGATGTCTTAATCGATATTAAGTTTAGCGGTATCTGCCACTCTGATATTCATAGTGCGTTCGATGAATGGGGCGGCGGAATGTTCCCAATGGTGCCTGGCCACGAAATTGCCGGAGTTGTGGAAGCCGTAGGATCAGAAGTGACAAAATTTACGGTGGGGGACCGTGTGGGTGTTGGCTGTTTTGTTGATTCCTGCGGAGAATGCGAATACTGCCTGGGTGGTGAGGAGCAATATTGTACAAAAGGGGTTGTCCAGACCTATAACTCGTTAGATTATGATGGGAACCCAACATACGGCGGATACAGCCAAAAAATCGTGGTAACGGAAGGGTTCGTTGTCCGTATTCCAGACAGTCTGGAAATGGATGTCGCAAGCCCGCTGTTGTGTGCGGGTATCACTACATATTCTCCTTTAAAACACTGGAACGCCGGTCCGGGCAAGAAGGTTGCGATTGTAGGAATGGGGGGTCTTGGCCACGTAGCAATCCAGTTTGCGCATGCGATGGGTGCTGAAGTCACAGTATTGAGCCGGTCTATGAATAAGAAAGAAGAAGCCCTGAGTTTCGGAGCAGATCATTACTTTGCAACGAGTGATCCCGATACGTTTACTCAACTGACTGGCCGTTTTGATCTTATTTTAAACACAGTATCTGCCAATCTGGACGTGAATGGATATTTATCTATGCTTCGGGTGGATGGAACCCTTGTCAATGTCGGTGCACCCGCTGAGCCAGACCAGTACAGTGTATTTTCCTTGATCATGGGTCGTCGCAGCATTGCCGGTTCTCTTGTCGGCGGCATCCGTGAAACACAAGAAATGCTTGATTTCGCTGCTGAACACAGCATTACCCCGATGATTGAAGTCATAAATGCTGGCCAGGTAGATGAAGCGTATGAACGTGTTCTTCGCAGTGATGTACGCTATCGATTCGTGATTGACATTGCTACCTTGTAACTTGTGAAAACACTTCTATCATCTTGCACCCGCTCTGATAAAAGATAGATTCGCCCATTTAATAGATTGACTCATTGGATCGATTCATAATCTCCATTTTTTACTTGGTAGGTTTCATGATAATTCCCACAGCAGGATTGTTACCGACCTTTTTATTAAAGTTGGCCCATGCTGTTAAATGCCTTTCATTTTTAGAATAAGCGAGCAAGTCATCCATTTCTTTGCAACAAAACCCACTGATGCTTAAAATATCAGCGGGTTTTGTTTTTTTAGTCAGCATCATTACGTAATAGGAGCAGGGTTGAACAGAGCTAAATCATTATGCAAACCCCAATGCTCTGCCCAGGTTTTCTTGTGTCCACTTGCAACATCTAAAATGAATCGGAAAATTTCCCATCCAACTTCCTCAATGGTTGCTTCCCCGGTAGCGATCGTTCCAGCATTGATATCAATAAGATCTTTCCATTGTTCAGTTAAAGAATTTCGTGTGGATACTTTAATGACAGGAGCCATAGCTAGACTATAAGGTGTTCCTCTTCCTGTCGTAAACACTTGAAGATGCATGCCCGAAGCCAGCTGCAGAGTTCCGCAAACAAAGTCACTAGCGGGTGTAGCTGCAAAAATTAGTCCTTTTTCTGTCGCTTTTTCACCAGGAGCCAGTACGCCTGATATAGGGCTTCTTCCTGATTTAGCGATAGACCCTAAGGATTTTTCTACAACATTGGCGAGTCCGCCTTTTTTGTTTCCGGGAGATGGATTGGCGCTTCGGTCAGCACCACCCAAAGCAAGGTATTGATCATACCAGTCCATTTCTTTTATTAAAGCCTGTCCAACTTCTTCATTCACAGCACGCGGCGTTAACAGATGAATAGCATCGCGCACTTCTGTAACTTCTGAAAACAAAACCGTTGCTCCTGCTCTAACTAATAAATCCGCAGCATAGCCGACTGCCGGATTAGCCGTTACACCTGAGAATGCATCACTTCCCCCGCATTGCGTGCCGATAACCAGGTCAGAAACCGAACATGTTTCACGCTGCCTTTGGTTTAGTTTTATCAATCGTTCCTCAGCCATTTCCATAATGGACTGAACCATGCCCGCAAATCCTGGCTGATCCTGAAGGGAAATAATATCAGATTCTTTCCCGTTTGGGTTGATTCTCATTGGCGAAAGTTTCTCGCAGCCCAGGCCCACAACTAAGGCTTCGCCACCGAAATTCGGGTGTTTCGCCAGGTTTTGAATCGTGCGAATAGGAATAACCGCTTCAGGGGCATTGATCGCTACTCCGCAGCCGTAATTGTGGGTTAGAGCGACCACATCATCGACATTAGTATACTTCGGCAGAAGCTCTTTTTTAATGCGATTTACCACAAAATCCAGCACACCTACTACACATTGAACACTTGTTGTAATCCCTAAGATATTCTTCGTTCCTACACTGCCATCTTCATTGCGAAATCCTTGAAAGGTATATCCTTCAAGGGGGGGCAGGGTTTTCGGTATGTTCGTTGCTAACGGTAATTCACTTAGTTCTGGAGATTGGGGCATTTTGACTAAAGATTCCTCAACCCAGCTGCCTTTTTCGATTGTTTTTAGCGCATGCCCGATCACTTCACCGTAGCGAATAATAGGCTCGTTCTCTTTTATATCTGTTAAAGCTACTTTATGCCCCTGAGGAACTCTTTCTTTCAATTCAAGGCCGTCCGGAAAATGTGTTCCTTTGTCTAATCCGCCTGTATTCACAATAATGGCCACATTGTCTGTTTCATGAACTTTGATATAAAGTGGTTCAACAGCCTGCATGCTTTTTGTCTCCATCAGAATCGTCTCCTTGTAAGCATTTTCATGATTAGATAAGATATCACTGTGTCCATAAAGTAATACGCATATTCCTAAAAAAAGTATTCTGCTTTATTTTCATAACCCGGCGAGATATAAGTAGAATGGGAGTAAAAGTACCATAATGAATCCATATATCCAGTTCCACCTGATCGCAATGTTTATCAGTTTTTCCCTTAAAGAGTAAGCAATTAAATTATTAACAGCAGTCGCTGGTGATAAAACATTTGAAATGCTCCAGCTGCCGAGAAGAGCAATCGCAAAATAATGGATAGAAAAATCCAAATCACTTGGTTTAATACTTGTAATTAATATGGTAACGACAACAATTGGATGAAGGCCGCCCATCGCTGTTCCGACAATAATGATAGATAGTATGATTGTCATCGCTACAGGAGAATGACCGAACACACTGCTGAACGTTCCAACAAGCGTTCCATTCCACTCTGAGGCAACAAAAGCGGAACGGAACAGGCCAGCCAGCAAAAATAAGGAAATTTCCTGATTTAAGTTCGGCAAAGTGACCATAATATGTTTTTTTACTTCCTCTTTATAAAGAGGAATGGTTCCTTTGAAAAAACACCAAATCGCAGGGAAAAACAACGCGGTAAAGCCGATCGCAACAATCATATTAACAAACGTAAAATGTTCAATAAGTAAAACGATGCCGGTTGTCACAAACAGGAGTAAGAGAAGTTCAAATAATATACGGCGTTTCCCAGGGAGAATGGGAACAGCTTCTTCTTCTGTCTCCATCTCGCTTAATCGCTCTTCTTCACGTTTTATTACTTTTCCTTCCAGCAAAAAGCCGACAACAAAAGAAAGAAGGGAAAACCCAATTGCATATAAAGCGATTGAAGTCCACTTTATATGCAGCTGGCTGATGACGAGCGCCATAGCCGCAAAATATGGTGACCAGGCAACCGCCCCGGCAAAGCCCCTGTTCAGCGCATTCGCAATCAGACGATTTGATTTTACATTGGATGCGCCTGATAAATAATAATTGATTGAAATTGCACCTACGTTAATAACGGCACCAAGAAGGTGGGTTAAAAAAGCGGTACTTATATAGAAAAACGAGGCATTGTTTCTTTTTTTATATAAGATGGATCGTAAGGACTCAATGTAACCCCCTGTACGGAACGGAATCCCAAGGATAGGGGTAAGAACAAAGATTACAACAATAGCTAAATTGACAAGAGAACCACTTATAATGATATCTATCCATTTTTCCTGGCCAACTAGCAGTAAAACGGTCAATGCAGCGAGTCCCCCCATTAATTTAGCTGTCATTCCTTTTAATGAAGGGATTGAAATAAGAATAAAGGTAAATACCGTGAAAGAGACTAAGCATTGAAACCAAACGGGCTGGTAAAAGGTGATGATTATATAGCTAAGAGCTAAAAAAATAGACATTCCTTGCTTCATCTGCGTCAACTCATTTTCTAGCAGTCTTATATAGTGGATTGCATATTAGAAAAAGTAACGGTGTGTCATTTCCTCCATAATCCTTTTGCCTGCCAATATTATTAAACGTTTTATTCTTGTGCAAGGGAGTACTGAAGTACTTTATTACGGACAAAATCAAGATGCTGATACATATGGATAAATGCTTCTTGAGGATTCCGCGCCTCAAGGGCTGCATAAATCGCTTTGTGGTACTCTACAGTCCGTTCGCGCTCCCTAATTTGAATTAAACTATTAATTCTACTATGAGTGATTAAAAGAGAGTCAATCATTCCTTCAAGAACTGGGTTGTTAGCGCTCAGGGCAATAATCAAATGAAATTCTTTGTCCGCGTTGCCATAGTCATCATCATTACTGTTGGCAATCGCATCGATTGTTGTCTTTAAGCTTGCAAGTTGTTCGTCTGTTATCTTCTCAGCAGCTATAGTGACAAGCCCTAACTCCAATGCCATACGTGCTTCAATGATTGCAGGCAAGTTATCGGTTGCGAGCGCCAGCATAACAGAGAAGGGGTGGGTGCCGATTTTATTATTAAAAAAAGTTCCTTCGCGTGTTTTCCGTGTAATAACACCGAGCGTTTCAAGGGCACTAAGAGCTTCCCGCAGTACCGACCTGCTCACTTCCAGTTCTTCCATGAGTTCCATCTCGGGCGGAAGCTTGTCGCCGGCTTTTAATTGTCCGCTGATGAGCAGCTGTACAATTCGTTCTACTACCTGTTTTGAAAGAGTATTGCGGTTCACTGATTGAACCCCAAGCTTTCTTGCTGGAGCATTCATTGTTTAACCTCTTTTCTGTAATTATTCCGTGTGCTTTGTATTAGGAGAGGGCAAGCAATTTGGAGAAAACAGCAAATGCGCCGCTCACGAAGAGGGCGCGTTTACTAAAAAACTTACCTAACAAAGCAAGGGCGTTTCGGATCAAACATCCATCCTGGAATCAAATACTGCATAGCGAGTGCATCATCGCGTGCACCGAGCCCTTTTTCTTTATACAGCTGGTGGGCTTTTTCCAGCTGCTCCATATCAATCTCTACACCTAGTCCCGGTTTTGTTGGAACATCCACCATTCCACCTGCGATCTTAAATGGTTCTTTTGTCAGGCGCTGTCCGTCCTGCCAGATCCAGTGTGTATCAATAGCGGTAATGTTTCCAGGGGCGGCAGCTGCCACATGCGTAAACATCGCCAGTGAAATATCAAAATGGTTGTTTGAATGCGATCCCCATGTTAATCCCCAGTCATGGCACATCTGCGCGACGCGGACAGAGCCCTGCATCGTCCAGAAATGCGGATCTGCCAGCGGAATATCAACCGACTGCAGCTGGATGGAGTGCCCCATCTGGCGCCAGTCTGTGGCAATCATGTTTGTCGCAGTAGGGAGTCCTGTCGCACGTCTGAATTCGGCCATCACTTCACGGGCCGAGAAGCCGCCTTCTGCGCCGCAAGGATCTTCTGCATAAGCGAGCACATGGTGCTGGTCCCGGCATAAACGGATGGCGTCTTTTAACAGCCAGCCGCCGTTCGGGTCCAGGGTAATGCGCGCTTCCGGGAACCGCTCTGCCAGTGCTGTGACGGCTTCGATCTCTTCTTCGCCGCGCAGCACGCCGCCTTTTAGTTTAAAGTCGTTAAAGCCATAGCGGGTGTGAGCCGCTTCTGCGAGGCGGACAACGGCTTCAGGAGTTAACGCCTCTTCATGGCGGAGGCGGGACCAGTCATCCTCTGCATCTGCTTCGCTTCGGTACTCCAGGTCCGTTTTGTTCCGGTCTCCTACGTAAAACAGGTAGCCCAGCATTTCCACTTTGTCCCGCTGCTGTCCTTCGCCTAAAAGGGCTGCGACTGGAACGCCAAGGTATTTGCCGGCCAGGTCGAGAAGGGCCGCTTCTAAAGCGGTTACAGCATGAATCGTAATGCGGAGGTCAAACGTCTGCAGGCCGCGTCCTGCCGCATCCCGGTCTGCAAACTGCCGGCGTACGTTATTTAAAATATTGTTGTAGGCGCCGATAGACTGGCCGACTACGATCTCCCGTGCATCCTCAAGCGTCTGGCGGATTTTCTCCCCGCCTGGGACTTCACCCACACCGACATTTCCTGAATTGTCCTTCAGCAAAACGATATTGCGTGTAAAGTAAGGGGCATGGGCGCCGCTTAAATTGAGGAGCATACTGTCGTGACCGGCTACTGGAACCACGGTCATTTCTGTAATAACAGGTGCACCTGTTTTGACGTTTTCCTGGATTAATTGAGTGTTTGCGTTCATATATTTCTCTCCTATCAAATTGGGATTATAAATTATGATTATCAATTAAGATTTCAATTCAACACGTTTAATTTCACCTACAAGGAACAGGTAGCTGCAGATCGCCACGAGTGCATTGGCACCGACGAAAACAAGCGCCCCGTTAAATGAGCCGGTTGTGGCAATAATGTAGCCGATAATGATCGGTGTTGTAATGCCGGCAATGTTGCCAAATGTGTTGAAAAGGCCGCCGCTCACACCGGACATTTCTTTTGGCGATGTATCTGCGACCACGGCCCAGCCGAGTGCGCCAAACCCTTTTCCGAAGAAGGCAAGAGCCATCACAAAGATGACAATCCATTGTGTATCCACATAATTTGCGGCAACGAGCGTCATAGACAATAACATACCAACGACAATCGGTGTTTTCCGGGCAACCGTTAAAGAGAAGCCTTTACGAAGCAGGAAGTCAGAGAACGTTCCGCCTAAAATTCCACCGGCAAATCCGCAAATCGCAGGCAGGGAAGCCACAAAACCAACTTCCAGGATGGTCATGCCCCGTTCCTGTACAAGATAAACCGGGAACCAGGTAAGGAAAAAGTACGTAAGCGTTGTAATGCAGTACTGGCCAAGGTAAACGCCTAAAAGCATCCGGTTTGTCAGCAGCTGTTTAACCTGGCTCCAATTGATGCCTTTCTTTTTGTCTTTCTTTGTGCCTGTCTGGTCCATGTTGGTCAGGGCGCCGCCTTCTTCAATGTAAGCAAGCTCAGCCTCGTTAATCCGTGGATGTTCTTTTGGGCTATAAACCGCTTTCATCCAAATGAACGAAACGACAATCCCAACCGCACCCATAAAGTAGAAAACATACTGCCAGCCAAATGTGTACGTAATGTAACCCATAATCGGGGCGAACAAAACGGTCGCAAAATACTGGGCCGAGTTAAAGGTAGCTGCCGCGGTGCCGCGTTCATGGCTTGGAAACCAGGAAGCGACGATCCGGCTGTTGGCAGGAAAAGAAGGTGCTTCTGCCAGCCCGACCAGGAAGCGAAGGCCGAACAGGATCATCACAGCGGTTCCCGCAGTGCCGAAGAAACCAATAAAACCCTGCATAAGCGTAAAAGCCGACCATAAGAAAATACTCCAAAAGTAAACTTTCTTTGAGCCGAACCGGTCCAGCAGCCATCCGCCGGGAATCTGGCCGGCGACATAGGACCAGGCAAAAGCCGAAAACACATAGCCCATCATGACGGAATCAAGGCCAAGCTGATTGGACATGTCCGTTCCGGCAATGGAGAGGGTGGCCCGGTCCGCATAGTTAATCGCTGTCACAAGAAACAGCATGAAAACAATAAACCAGCGGGCACGTGTTTTTTTCTGAGCGCCTGGAGCTATTGGTGAGGGCTGAAGGATTTTTTCTGGATTAGCCATATACACACTTCCTTTTAAAAATATTTAACTTCCGATACCGCTTTCAAATAAATAAATCTAATAGTTCAATAGGGTTTAAAAACACTTAACTTCTGATACCGCTTTCAAATAAATAAATTTAATAGTTCAATACTATAAAATTGTCTCAATCAAAAGCAACACTCCTTTTGTAAAATTCAAATTATTTTATTTTGTCCAATGGTAAGACAAATATAATTGTTTGTCAACCGTTTTCAGGCTTGATTTTCTGGCCGCTGTTTTTTGTCAAAATCGCTATATTATCAGAAGAAAGCCGGCATTTCGGGTTAAATTTTCAGAAAATAAAATTAGAAGTTGACTGGCAAATCAATTTGTCTTACAATAAAACAAACAACACAAGGGGGATATACCATGAACCAAAATCGTCAGGCTCCGACCGGGATTTTAGGATTCCCGATTGCACCATTTACAAAAAACAATCAGCTGGATGAGCAGGCACTGGCCCAGAACGTACAGGATTTACTGGATGAGGGGCTGGAAGCGATCTTTGTCGCATGTGCCGCAGCGGAATATCCATCCTTAAGCAAGGGTGAATATGAAGCAATGGTAGAAATTGCCGTATCGGTGGCCGGCGGAAAAGTACCGGTTTACACAGGTGTAGGGGGAAACATTCAAACATCCCTGGAACTGGCCCGGATTTCGGCAGACAAAGGCGCAGACGGCTATCTGATTCTGCCGCCATATCTTGTAACAGGCGAACAGGAAGGGCAGGCTGCTTACTTTAAAGCGATTGCCGAAAGCACAGATTTAAATGCGATTGTCTACCAGCGTGACAATGTCTCTTTTTCAATCTCTGCTTTGGAAACGCTTGCTGAAGTGCCGCAGGTGGTCGGTGTCAAAGACGGCCTTGGCAATATGGAGTTAAATACACTGCTCACACAGACATTTGGAGACCGTTTTGGATGGCTGAACGGGATGCCGCTGGCTGAAGTCACGATGCCGGCATACATCCCATTAGGCTTTGATTCTTATTCATCGGCGATTTCCAATTACATTCCGCATATCTCCCGGAAGTTTTACACGAGCCTGCAAAACGGAGACCAAGAAGCGGTTCGTGATATTTTCAAGCACGTGATTCTGCCCATCCATAACATCCGCTGCCAGCGCAGGGGCTATGCCGTTTCTCTCATTAAAGCAGGAATGGAAATTATGGGGAAACCAGTCGGCGAAACAGTCAGACTGCCCATCCTTCCGGTGGAAAAAGAGCACTACGCACAAATGGGAAGCATCCTGAAAAATGCACTGGACCGTTTTCCAAAAGAAACAGCTGTACAACCAATCCAATAAAAGGCGGGATCATGATGACAACCACAATTGAAACCAAAACATACCTTAATTTTATCAATGGCGAATGGGTGCCTTCCGTTTCAAATGAAGTGGAAAAAAGCCTGAATCCAGCAGACAAAAATGAAGTCGTCGGCTATGTGCAAAAATCAACAGCCGAAGATTTGGCCCAGGCGGTGGCCGCGGCGAAAGCTGCAAAAGAAGGATGGCGCAGGCTGTCAGGGGCAGCCCGCGGAGAGTACCTGTATAAAGCGGCCCACATTTTAGAAAAAAGGATCGATGACATTGCCGAGTGTGCCACGCGGGAAATGGGCAAAACCTTTGCCGAAACAAAAG
>NZ_JAKGCR010000002.1 GCF_022668875.1 Domibacillus sp. PGB-M46
CTAAAGAATAAATTGACATAATACTCTCATTCTTAAACAATTTTGGAACTATTATCATAAAAAATAGATAAAAAAACACCTGCAGTGTTTGTAACTGCAGGTGTTTTTTTAATTTGATTTAAGTTTTTCCAGTTCCACCAAGAATTTATTGTTTAGGACCTTAATATATGTGCCTTTCATACCGAGCGAACGTGATTCGATCACTCCGGCACTTTCAAGCTTACGAAGCGCGTTTACAATAACAGAGCGGGTAATGCCCACACGGTCTGCAATTTTAGACGCAACCAGCAGCCCTTCTTTCCCATCTAATTCTTCGAAAATGTGCTCGATTGCTTCCAGCTCGCTGTAGGAAAGAGAGCTGATGGCCATTTGCACTACCGCTTTACTGCGGGCTTCTTCTTGCATTTCTTCCGCTTTTTCACGAAGAATTTCCATTCCAACGACTGTTGCTCCGTATTCCGCTAAAATCAAGTCATCATCATGGAATTGTTCTTCTAATCGAGCCAGTACAAGTGTACCAAGACGCTCACCAGCACCTACGATCGGTACAATCGTTGTTAAGCCGTTTTGAAACAGCTCCTTGTTTTCCACTGGAAAAGCAGTGTATTCACTGTTTACATCTAAGTTGGATGATGTTTCAGTTACATTAAACAGGCTTTTTGTGTACTGCTCTGGAAATTGGCGTTCAACGAGCATTTGTTTCATTCGCTCGTTTTCAATTTGCTGGTTTACGCCAAAGCCAAGCAGTTTTCCGCGGCGGCTCACGACAAAAATATTCGCTTCAATTACTTCAGAAAGGGATTCAGCCATTTCTTTAAAGTTCACCGTTTTGCCTGCCGCGTTTTGCAGCATTTGATTAATTTTTCTTGTTTTCTCCAAAAGATTCATGATGCAGTTCCTCCGATTGATTATAAAATAAATTCGCTTAAATCTTTGTTCTGTGAAATAGCAGATAATTTCTCATCTACGTATTGCGGTGTGATTGTGATTTTTTCCATCGTAATGTCTGGTGCTTCAAAAGATAAATCTTCAAGCAGCTTTTCCATGATTGTATGCAGACGGCGGGCACCGATATTGTCTGTTTCACTGTTCACATGAACAGCAATTTCGGCCAGGCGCTGAACAGCTTCATCCGTAAATTCAACATGGATGCCTTCTGTTTCAAGCAATGCTTTATACTGCTTAAGAAGCGCATTATCCGGCTCTACTAAAATCCGAACAAAATCGTCTGTTGACAGCTTCTCTAGTTCAACCCGGATTGGGAAGCGCCCTTGCAGCTCTGGGATTAAATCAGACGGCTTAGACATATGAAAGGCGCCTGCTGCAATAAATAGAATATAATCTGTTTTAACTGTCCCGTATTTCGTCACAATGGTTGACCCTTCTACAATTGGCAGAATGTCGCGTTGAACACCTTCGCGCGAAACATTGGCTCCCGAAGATGCACCGCCTTTTACCGCTATTTTATCCACTTCATCAATGAATATAATCCCTGTTTGTTCGGCACGTCTGACTGCTTCCTGTGTAACCTCATCCATATCAATCAGCTTTTGGGCTTCTTCCTGCTCCAGCACAGAGCGGGCGTCTTTCACAGCAAGCTTTTTCTTTTTCTTTTTTTTCGGCATCAGGCCGCCAAGAGCATCCTGCATATTCATCCCCATTTGTTCCATTCCGGAGCCTTGAAACAAATCAAACATAGAAGGCGGCTGCTCTTCCACTTCCACCGTAATGGTTTCATTTTCAAGTTCTCCGGCCGCAAGCTTTTGCTCAACCGCACGGCGTTTTTCGAAAATAGACATATCTTCAGTTGAGTCATCTGATTCTTCCTGCTGGTTGTTCTGTCCTCCAAACAGCATTTCAAACGGATTTTTAACCGATGTGTTTTTTTTGCGTGATGGAACAAGCAGCTCGACAAGACGGCGGTTGGCCGCTTCTTTGGCCGGTTCCTTTACTTCGTTCATCTTTTCTTCTTTGACGAGCCGGACGGCCGTTTCAGCCAAATCCCGCACCATTGATTCAACATCCCTGCCGACGTAGCCCACTTCGGTAAACTTTGTGGCTTCCACTTTAATAAACGGCGCGCCTGCAAGCTTGGCCATACGGCGGGCAATTTCTGTTTTTCCCACCCCAGTCGGCCCAATCATAAGTATATTTTTCGGCACAACTTCATCACGAATTGCTTCATCAAGCAAACTTCTGCGGTACCGGTTACGAAGCGCAACAGCGACAGACTTTTTCGCTTCTTTTTGTCCTACAATATATTGATCAAGACGCTCGACAATTTGGCGCGGTGTCATATTCATCGTATTTAGCTTCATTTTTTCACTCCTCACTACAGTTCTTCCACAATAATGTTATGGTTCGTGTATACACATATATCCGCTGCCGTTTTCAAGGCGGCTTCTGCAATTTCCGCCGCATTCAGCTGTACGGCATATTGCTTGAGTGCCCGTCCTGCTGACAAAGCATAATTGCCGCCTGATCCAATCGCTAGAATGCCGTCATCGGGCTCAATGACTTCGCCTGTACCCGATACAAGCAGTAAATTGTCTTTATCCATCACAATGAGCATGGCTTCCAGACGGCGAAGCATTTTATCGGTACGCCACTCCTTGGCAAGCTCGACAGCTGCCCGCTGCAGGTTACCGCTGTATTCATTCAGCTTTTTTTCAAAAAGCTCAAATAACGTAAACGCATCCGCAACTGATCCGGCAAAGCCAGCGACGACTTTTCCATTAAAAAGACGACGTACTTTTTTAGCCGTGTGCTTCATTACAACCGCGTTGCCAAACGTTACTTGTCCATCTCCAGCCATCGCTGAAGATCCATTGTGCTTAACAGCAAATATCGTTGTCGCATGAAATTCTCCCACTTCTTCTCTCTCCTTTATGCACGTGGATGATGATTGCGGTATGTATGCTGCAGGTGTTCTTTCGTAATATGTGTGTACATTTGGGTAGACGAAAGGCTGGCATGCCCAAGCAGCTCCTGTACCGTTCTCATGTCCGCGCCGTTATTTAACATATGCGTTGCGAACGTATGCCTAAGCATATGCGGATGAATTTTCCCTGATAACGAAGCTTTTTGAATTAAATCATTTAAAATATGGCGGATTCCGCCAGTCGTGATTGGTGCACCCCTGAAATTCACAAACAATTTACTATGTTCATTTTTCTTCATTAAAAGGGGCCGGCTGTTTTGATTGTAATGTTCCACAGCCTCTGCTGCAAAACTGCCGTATGGCACGTACCTTTCTTTCCCGCCTTTTCCATGGACGAGAAGAACACCAAGGCCCGCATCCAAATCGGGCAGCTCAATCGCCGCACACTCACTGACACGGATACCCGTCCCGTACAAGATTTCAAGCAGCGCCCGATTTCGGATAGACAGGGGATCTGTCCCTTCTGCCGCTTCAAAAAGCTCCCTCATTTCCTCTTCATAAAAAAAAGACGGGAGCTTCTTTGTTCCTTTCGGCCGATGCACAAGCAAAAACGGATTTTCCGTTACGACATTTTCCCTCATTAAAAAACGATAAAACCCGCGAAGGGCCGATATTTTTCGTGAAACAGACGCCCGCGCCATTTTTTTCTCATGAAGCAAGGTTAAATATAAACGCGCTGTTTGATGCGTTACATCTGTTAATTCTGTAATAAGCTGTTCATTCATGAACATAAAAAAGTGCTCCAGATCATCACGATAATTCTTTACCGTATGAACAGAGCTGTTTTTTTCAATTTGCAGGTAAGCAAAATAAGAGTTTGTATAATTTTTGAAAAGTTTAGACATTTTCCCACCTCACAAAAGGGCTACTACATAATAGCATATGTCAGCAGCCCTTCGCAAGAAATTTACAAACTTTTCGAAAAAGTTTGAATTGTTTCTAAAGCCCGCCCAGCGAGCGCTTCGTACCGTTCTTTTTTGCCTTTAATTTTCTTTGGCAATGCCGGGAACAACCCAAAGTTGGCGTTCATCGGCTGAAAATTATCCGGAGATGTATGCGTAATATAGTGTGCCATGCCGCCAATAGCTGTTTCCTGCGGTGCGGTTACCGGATCCTGTCCAAGTGCCAGCCTTGCAGCATTAATTCCTGCCATTAAGCCGCTTGCCGCTGACTCTACATATCCTTCCACCCCAGTCATTTGTCCAGCAAAGAAAAGTGTTGGACGGCTTTTTAGCTGATAAGTTGGCAGCAGCGCTTTTGGTGAATTAATAAACGTATTGCGGTGCATTACTCCGTAACGAACAATTTCAACATTTTGAAGTCCCGGAATAAGCTGAAGCACTTCTTTTTGCGGCCCCCATTTCAAGTGGGTTTGAAAACCCACAATGTTGTAAAGTGTTCCGGCCGCGTTATCCTGGCGAAGCTGTACTACTGCGTATGGGCGCTTTCCTGTACGTGGATCTTCCAGTCCGACCGGCTTCATCGGGCCAAACAGCATGGTTTTCTTGCCCCGGCTGGCCATAACTTCAATCGGCATACAGCCTTCGAAGAAAATTTCTTTTTCAAATTCTTTTAACGGCACCGTTTCGGCCGCAATCAATGCTTCGTAAAAACGGTCAAACTCTTCTTCATTCATCGGGCAGTTTAAATAAGCCGCTTCCCCTTTATCATAGCGGGATTTTAAATACGCAATATTCAAATCAATACTGTCTTTTTCGACAATCGGTGCTGCCGCGTCATAAAAGTATAAATATTCTTCCCCTGTAAGCTCTTTTATTTTTTCGGCTAATCCGCTCGTTGTCAGAGGACCTGTTGCAATAACGGTAATCCCTTCTGGAATTTCTGTTACTTCTTCATTAATCACGGTTACATTCGGATGATTTTTCACCCGCTCTGTTACATGTCCCGCAAATTCATGCCGGTCTACAGCCAGTGCACCGCCCGCCGGAACCGCACATGCATCCGCTGAACTGATGATCACTGAATTTAAACGGCGCATTTCTTCTTTTAACACGCCAACCGCATTCGTCAGCCCGTTTGCCCGCAATGAATTGCTACACACAAGCTCGGCAAATTTATCTGTATGATGCGCTGGTGTTTGTTTAACCGGGCGCATTTCGTATAAGCGGACCTGCAAGCCCCGTTCTGCTATTTGAAAAGCGGCTTCGCTGCCCGCAAGTCCCGCTCCGATTACGTTAATTGGTTGATTCATTGTTGTTTCCCCCTGCTTTAAAGGTACGTACCCGTATGTCCATTAAGCATTGTACACTACCTGCTTGTAGAAAAAAAGCAAAATGTTGTTGTCTATGCAAAAAGCCGCCTTGTTTTGCTCCAAACAAGGCGGCTTTCGCCGTTTTAAGACTGCGGCTGTTCCTTATAATCACATTCCGTACATTGAATCTGCACGCCTTTTTTCAGCTTTTTCTCAACGAGCAGTTTTCCGCATTTCGGACATGGGCGCTCAATTGGCTTATCCCACGATAGAAAATCGCATCCAGGGAACTGGTCACAGCCATAAAAAATACGCCGTTTTTTACTTTTTCTTTCTATTATATTACCTTCTGCACACTTAGGGCATTTTACGCCGATTTCTTTTACAATGGCTTTTGTATTTCGGCAGTCTGGGAAGTTACTGCATGCCATAAACTTCCCAAAGCGGCCCATTTTAAAAACCATTTCATGGCCGCATTTTTCACAATCCTCACCAGCAGGCTCATCCTTTATTTCAACCTGCTCCATTTCTTTTTCTGCTTTTTCCAAATGGCCTTCAAAGCCTTTGTAGAACTCATCAATAACGGCTGCCCATTCTTTAATGCCTTCTTCTACATTATCAAGGTCACGTTCCATTTTCACCGTAAATTCTACATCGATAATATCGGCAAAAAACTCGGCCATCAATTCGTGGACGATCGTTCCCAGTTCTGTCGGAACAAAACGCTTATTATCCAGTGCCACGTATCCGCGTTTTTGAATCGTGTCAAGGGTAGGTGCATACGTGGACGGACGCCCAATGCCGAGCTCTTCTAGCGTTTTAACAAGACGGGCTTCTGTATAACGGGGCGGCGGCTGAGTAAAGTGCTGCTTTGGATCAATTTCCTTGGACTGCACCGTATCCCCTTTTTCGAGATTTGGCAGAAAGTTTTCTTTTTCTTCCTTTGTGTCATCCGTACCTTCTACATATACTTTCATAAAGCCAGGAAACTTTACTTTTGACCCTGTTGCCCGGAACATCACATCACCGTTTACAATATCTGCGCTGACGGTATCCATTACAGCTGGGGCCATTTGACTCGCGATAAATCTCTCCCATATGAGCTTATAAAGGCGATGCTGATCCCGTGAAAGAAAACTTTTCAGTTCGGACGGCTCACGCATCGTGCTGGTCGGACGGATCGCTTCATGAGCATCCTGGGCACCTTTTTTCTTTGACTCGCTTTTTTGCCCCTGCTCTCTCACGTATTCTTTTCCGTAATGAGCCGTGATGTACTCCAGGCTTTCCGACTGCGCTACTTCCGAGACGCGTGTTGAATCCGTTCTCATATACGTGATCAAACCAACCGTGCCTTCCTTGCCAAGGTCGATTCCTTCATACAATTGCTGGGCGAGCATCATTGTTTTTTTCGCTCGGAAATTTAATTTGCGAGCCGCTTCTTGCTGCAGCGAAGAAGTGGTAAACGCAGCAGCTGGATTACGTCGGCGTTCTTTTTTTGTAACGGTTTGAATGGAAAACTGATTCCCTTCAATCGCAGCCAGCACTTTTTTTACATCGGCTTCTGATGAAAGCTTTTCTTTTTTGCCATTTAACCCGTAAAAAGAGGCACTGAATGTATCCGTTCCTTTTGTAAATTCCGCTTCAATGGTCCAATATTCTTCTGGTACAAATACTTTAATTTCATTTTCACGATCAATCACAAGGCGAAGAGCCACTGATTGAACACGTCCGGCACTCAGGCCCTTTTTTACTTTTTTCCACAATAACGGACTGATATTATAGCCGACAAGCCGGTCGAGAATCCGCCGTGCCTGCTGGGCATCCACCAAATCCATATTAATTGGCCGCGGGTGCTTAAAAGATTCCTTGATCGCGTCTTTGGTAATCTCGTTAAATACAACCCGGCAGTCAGAAGTCGTGTCAATGTTTAGTGAATGCGCCAAATGCCAGGCAATTGCTTCTCCTTCGCGATCCGGGTCAGCCGCGAGGTAGATTTTTTTCGCTTTTTTGGCAGCTGTTTTTAGTTCTTTTAAGACCGGGCCTTTGCCGCGGATCGTGATGTATTTTGGATCATAATTATGTTCTATATCTACGCCCATTTGGCTTTTCGGCAAATCCCGAACATGCCCCATAGATGCGCGCACCTTGTATTTTTTCCCGAGATAGCGTTCAATTGTCTTCGCTTTCGCCGGGGACTCTACTATTACTAAATAATCTGACATAAGATAAAGCCTCCCCGAGAGGTAAAATGAATAATTAGACATATTATTATGCGGTTATGGTTTGTTTGTCAAACGTTTCTTTATTTGTGCTATTCATTTTCATTCTCTATTTATTACAAAACAGGACATGTTTTGCAAAAATCATTCTGTTGCAAAATTTATATGATATAAACCTGAATTGCAACTGTTTTCGCGAAAAGTTTTTTTATTCCTGCCTCCATTCCGATAAAATATCGTCAGCACCATGAACAATTTTCGCTCCATCCGCAATGAGAGCATGCACACCTTCTGAAAGTGGATGGGTAATTGGTCCCGGCACTGCAAATACGTCAATGCCTTGTTCAAGTGCAAAAGAAGCAGTGATAAGTGAACCGCTTTTTTTAGCCGCCTGTACGACTAACACACCCTTTGACAATCCGCTGATGATCCGATTTCGGGCTGGGAATTGCCATTTCTCCGGCTTTCGGTTCGGTGCGTATTCGGATAAAATAAGACCTTGCCTGGAAATATGGTGTGCTAACAGTTTATTTTCTTTTGGGTAGAAGTGACTAAATCCGCCTGCAATAACCGCAATCGTTTTGCCGCCTGCCTGAAGGGCAGCTTCATGTGAAAAAGCGTCGATTCCTTTAGCAAGCCCGCTGACGATTGTAATATTCCTTTTGACTAAAGCAGGGACCAGCATTTGCAGTACTTTTTTTCCGTATTCATTTCCATCACGGGCCCCAACAACAGCAAGCATATTCCGGCTGCTCATAAGCGCTGTTTCTCCCATAGCAAATAAGCCCCATGGAGGCTGCGGGAGCATTTTTAATGGTTCAGGATATTGCAGGTCAAAAATGGGAATAAAGGTTGTAGAGGACTCCAGTAAAGCAGAATAAAGATCATGATAGGAAAGAGAATGAAACCCGCTTAAAATGGTTTCTGCTTGTCCAATGGAACGGTTTGTGGCAGAAGCAAATTCTGCGGCTGTCATGCGGGGAAGGTGGCTTAAATGAGGATCATTTTTTAATAATACATATTGGTCTTTCCAGCTGATGCCTGGGCAGTACTGCAGTTTTAAAAGCTGCTTAGCTGTATAGTGCAACGCATTCCCCTCCTTTAATACATGCAAAGAGAGACGCCTGAGTAATTCAGGCGTCTTCGTCTTCGATTAATGTGTTTTGCATTCTTCTAAAAGTCCTTGCTGCTCAAGAACTTTAATTAGTGTTTCACCCATAACAGACGGAGTTTCCGCTACTTGAATGCCGCATTCGTTCATAACACGGATTTTTTCATCAGCTGTTCCTTTACCGCCTGAAATAATCGCACCAGCATGGCCCATACGCTTTCCTGGAGGCGCTGTACGTCCGCCGATAAAGCCGACAACAGGTTTTGTCATGTTCGCTTTTACCCACTCGGCTGCTTCTTCCTCTGCTGTACCGCCGATTTCACCAATCATGATAACTGCTTTTGTTTCCGGATCTTCATTGAATGCTTTTAGGACATCAATAAAGTCTGTTCCATTCACCGGGTCACCGCCGATACCAACAGCTGTAGACTGGCCGATTCCTGCTTGTGTTAACTGGTGTACAGCTTCGTACGTAAGTGTGCCGGAGCGTGATACAACACCCACATGGCCTTTTGTATGGATATACCCTGGCATGATACCGATTTTGCACTCATCCGGTGTGATAACACCTGGGCAGTTTGGCCCAACAAGGCGTGTTTTCTTGCCTTGCATATAACGTTTTACTTTTACCATGTCGAGTACCGGAATATGTTCTGTAATACAAATTGCAAGGTCAAGATTTGCGTCAACCGCTTCCAAAATCGCATCTGCTGCGAATGGAGCCGGAACGTAAATAACAGACGCGTTGGCACCTGTCGCCTGCACAGCTTCTTGAAGCGTATTAAATACCGGTACGCCTTCTACTTCAGTGCCGCCCTTACCAGGAGTAACACCGCCAACAATTTTCGTTCCATATTCAAGCATTTGTTTTGTATGGAAAAGGGCAGTAGAGCCCGTGATGCCCTGAACAATTACCTTTGTATCTTTATTAATGAAAACACTCATGCCTATACCCGCCTTTCTATTGTCAACATCCTGATTATTTTACGAGACTAACGATCTTTTGCGCGCCATCTGCCATAGAATCTGCTGAAACGATGTCAAGACCTGACTCGTTCAAGATTGCTTTACCGGCATCTACATTCGTACCTTCCAAACGCACCACAAGTGGTACGGACAGGCTTACCTGCTTCGCAGCTTCTACCACACCTGTTGCAATAACGTCACATTTCATAATGCCGCCGAAAATGTTAACGAAAATTCCCTTTACATTTTCATCAGACAAAATAATTTTAAATGCTTCTGTTACTTTTTCAGCTGTTGCGCCGCCCCCAACATCAAGGAAGTTAGCCGGATCGCCGCCATAATGCTTGATAATATCCATCGTTGCCATGGCAAGGCCTGCACCGTTTACCATGCAGCCGATATTTCCATCAAGGGCAATGTAGCTCAGGTCATATTTTGATGCTTCAATTTCTTTTGCATCTTCTTCTTCAAGATCACGATATTCTAAAATGTCTTTATGACGGTATAGAGCATTTGAATCAAAATTCAATTTTGCATCCAACGCCATTACTTTTCCGTCACCTGTTACAACAAGCGGGTTAATTTCAGCAATAGAGCAGTCTTTTTCTACAAACGCAGTGTAAAGGCTCATCATAAATTTAACAGCTTGTCCCACAAGTTCTTTCGGAATATTGATATTGAACGCGATACGACGAGCCTGGTACGCGCTAAGGCCAGTTACTGGGTCAATATACTCTTTAAAGATTTTTTCTGGTGTTGCTTCGGCTACTTCTTCAATCTCTGTTCCGCCTTCTTCAGATGCCATTAAAACAACTTGAGACGTTGCGCGGTCCAGCACTAAGCCGATATAATATTCTTTTTGAATGTCGCATCCTTCTTCAATAAGAAGGCGCTTTACTTCTTTGCCTTCAGGACCTGTCTGGTGTGTGACTAACACTTTACCGAGGATTTCTTGTGCATATGTACGTACTTCGTCGAGATTCTTTGCGACTTTAACGCCGCCTGCTTTTCCGCGGCCGCCCGCATGAATCTGTGCTTTGACAACGTTTACTGCTGTGCCAAGTTCTTTTGCTGCTTCAACCGCTTCTTCAACGGAAAACGCAACTTTCCCATTCGGCACGGCAACGCCGTAGCTTCTGAGAACTTCTTTCCCTTGATACTCATGAATATTCATCTTCCAGCCTCCTATCGGTCTCAAAACATAGTCTTTTTGCAAATCAGACTGCGACTTCATTGTAGAGAAAAATCAAAATTATGTCCAGCTTTTGAACATAAAAAATCCGCTCTTTTTTCAAGAACGGACATTTTTCGCAAAACGCTTACAATGTTTATTTACCAAGGGACTGATCAAGACGGTATATAAAAGCGAACACTTCGGCTACCGCTTGATATAAATCTTCTGGAATCGCTTCATTTATTTCAAGCTGTCCAAGCAGCTCGACAAGCCCCGGATCTTCTTGTATCGGAATATTATTTTCTTTTGCAGAGGCAATAATTTGATCAGCGATGAGTCCTTTTCCCTTTGCTTTTATAACCGGTGCTCCCACTGAGTCTGGATTATAGGAAAGAGCGGCGGCCTGCCTCCGGTTTGGCTGGTTCATATGCGTATATCCACCCCCATATAACGATCATCATCCATAATGCGGGCAAGCGGCGGCTTTTCCTTTTCCAGCGCCACTGGCTCCTTGAACGAAACGCCGGACAAACGGTAGCCGCCTGCTTCAAGGGCCTCTTTCAATGAATCAACAGCCGGGCTGCTTATTTTTTTCAGCAGCGGGCCCGGAATTTCCGTGGCAATGTGCAAATGCACAATCCGGTTTTGCACCTGCATGTCAATGACCGTTTGTTTTAAACGCGGCATTTCCACATAAAACAATACACGGCAAAAATCAGCGTCAATTTTTCCGTCTGCTTTTTTCTTCCCTTCCCACTTGATCGTCATATCGCCTCTAAATTCACCAAATTGTAAAGGAGACTGCAGCACCAGCTGCTGAACAGGTCCGGATTCGGCAGACAAAATATGCTGTGCGTTAAGACGGCCAACCATCTGCTCAGCAGCTTCTTTAATAGGTGCCGGCATTGTATCTGACATGAGCCTGATCAGCTCCTGCTTAACAGTCTGCGGAGCATTTTGGACATTTTCTTTCGAGGCAAGAACAGCTTCGTGGTCCACTCCAAGAAAACGGAAGGCATCACGTAAAACCGAACTTGCCGGCGGTTCCTCAAAAGAAAGCGCATCGGCACCGATCAATACAGCCATTCTTGCTGCGGCCTGGTCAGGAAGGGATACAGCGGCAGAAGAAGCCAGCTGAAACAAGGATGCAGCCGTTCTTTGAGAAAGTGCCTGTCCCATTTCAAACCCGTCTGCGAGCTGTGCCAGCTGCTGCATCAAAGCCGGTCGTTCGGGATGCCCAAGAGGGAGCGATAAAGAAAGAGCCTGCTTAAAAGCGGTAACTGCTTTTTCAGACACAGGGCTTCCAGCCAGCTGGGACAGTGCTTGTTTAAGCAGCTGGACAGGGCGAAGTTCCGTATTCTGGTTCAAAGATGGCTTAGAGCTTCTGGCAATCCCGGCAAGCAGCGCTTCTCCATGCTGGGCTGCTAAAGAAGGATTTGCAGCCATTGATTGGCCGAGCACCCGGATGGCTGCCGCTTTTTCGGTCGTATCGGTACCTTGCAGTGCTGAAACCAGCTGAACCGCTTTTTCATTGGCTGTGCCTTTAAAAGCAAATGTCTCTGCTGTTTCACCAAGCAGGCGGCCTATTGCTTTGGCTGCCTCTGATTGTTTAAAGCCATTTTGTACGAGCAATTGCTGTAAAGAACCCAATTTTTCGGTCATCGAACCCGTTGAACGGGCAGCCAGCAGGGACTGGAAAACATTTTCTGTTATCGGCAAATGACGGCTCAGCATAAATCGGACCACTTCTATCCCTTCTGCTCCAGACTTCCCAAGCCATCCCGAAGCGGTTTGGATCAGAGATTTTGAAAGAGCTGTTCCATTTTGGAGGGCCGCTGCTGTAAAAGCCATGTTTTCTTTCGTTGGCTGCAGCCCCATTTTTTCAAGCAGGACAGATACTTGATCGGCTGGAAGCTTTGCTGCCGGGTTTTCTGCAAGTACACGGAGCGAAACACCCCGATCCAAAGAAACCACTTGAAACGTATAGCGCTCTCCTGCTTGCAGCGGTGTTTCAAGCTGTGCTGTCAGCTTTTGGCCAAGCGCTGCGATTTCGGCCATTTGTCCGGGTAAAAGCTTGATGGTTTTACCAGAAAAAATATGCCCTTCTTTCAATATGTCAATCGGGCTGCGCGCCTCCTGCAGCCGCACGCCTCTTTGAAGGGCCTGCTGCCCAATTTCCATAGAATGCCCCTCCTGCTTTTTATAGTGTGTGCATATCTTTTACAGGCGCAAATGTTTTGCGGTGCTGCGGCGTTACGCCAAATTGCTTTAATCCTTCAATATGCTCTTTCGTGCCATATCCCATATTTTTTTCAAATCCATAGCCGGGAAACTGGGCTGCATATTCTTTCATGAGCCGGTCACGAGTTACCTTGGCAATAATAGACGCTGCGGCAATAGACGCACTTTTAGCGTCCCCTTTTATAATAGCCTCCTGGCTGATGGCAGCCGGCAGCGTCATCGCATCGACAAGCAGGTGCTCCGGCTGTTTTGGAAGTGATTCTACTGCAAGCATCATCGCTTTTTTAGACGCTTCGTAAATATTGATTCGGTCAATTTCTTCTGCGCTGACAATTCCGACGCCGACTGCCGCTTTTTCTATTATCAGCTCATATAGTTCATCACGGATGGATTCTTTTATTTTTTTAGAGTCATTTAATCCTTCCGGCAAAAAACCATCCGGCAGAATACACGCAGCAGCTACTACAGGGCCTGCAAGGGGTCCTCTGCCCGCTTCATCAATGCCGGCAATGCTTTGTATCCCCCGCTTCGTTGCTGCCCGCTCATACGCCATCATTTGCTCCAGGCGCTCCTGTTCATCCTTTTTCTTTTGAAGACGGCGCCTGCACGCTTTCACAGCTGCCTGTACGCCCTTTCTTTCATCTTTCTCCCACTGGGCCAGCTGTTTGTCTTCTAAGCTGCTGACAGCTGCGAGCTGCTGTTTAATCTGGGTAATCGTTTCCTTGCACATATTTTCTTGGCTCCTTATCTGTATTATCGGCATTTTTTCTTTTTTTTCCACAAAAAAACGCGAAGGAAGCCCTTCACGCTTTTTGTGGCGGAATATCAAACGTAAGGCGGCCAAACTGCGTTGTACGCACATCACGTATAATTACATCAGTTACCTTGTCGTAATCAATGCCGCCCCCTGAAGACAGGCAGCCGCGCCGTTCACCAATTTGTTCAAAAACAACCGCCATGTCTTCCGGAAGCTCCCTGTATCCATAGCGCTCTTGGAGCCGCGACGGATACTCGCTCTCTAAAAAACGAAGCCCCCAGATCGCCACATCCTGCAAATTCAAGATCGCGTCTTTTATGGCACCCGTCAAGGCCAATTTGTAGCCGATTTCCGGGTCTTCGAACTTTGGCCATAAAATACCCGGTGTATCCAAAAGCTCCAGGTTTTTAGCCGTTTTAATCCACTGCTGTGCTTTTGTTACGCCTGGCATATTACCGGTTTTGGCAATATTTTTTTTTGCAATCCGGTTAATGAGTGTGGATTTGCCGACATTTGGAATACCAACGATCATCGCCCTTATTGCCCGCGGCTTCATTCCCCGCGCACGCATTCGATCCCATTTTTCTTTTAAAATGCTCTCAGCTGCTTTTACAATTTTGTCGAGTCCGCTGCCCGCCTGCGAATTCACCGAAACGGCTTCAATGCCTTTTTCTTTGAAGTAAGCAATCCACTCTTTTGTCATAACTGGATCTGCCATATCCTCTTTGTTTAGAATGACAAGCCGCGGCTTCTGGTTTAAAATCTCATCAATCATCGGATTGCGCGAAGACAAGGGCAGGCGCGCATCCACCAATTCAAAAATGATATCAACGAGTTTTAATTTTTCTGTTACCTGCCGTCTTGCTTTGGCCATATGGCCTGGAAACCATTGTATTGTCAAGCGTACACATTCCTTTCGAATCCGTTTATTCTACAAGATGAATTTGGTCAAACGGCCAGTAAACAAGTCTGGTTTCACCGACAATCTCATCAATTTTAACAGTACCGATATGGCGGCTGTCTTTACTGAAACGGCGATTGTCGCCCATCACAAAAATCTCGCCTTCCGGCACGGTTTCCTGGCCGGTAATTTCAGCTAACGTAAAGTCGGGCGTTAATGGACCGTCGGTTACTTCGCTCTTATATTCATTCAAATACGGTTCTTCTATAGCTTTCCCATTCACGTACAAAACGTCATTTTTATACTCAATGGTGTCTCCTGGAAGACCAATGACTCGTTTTATGTAATCTTTCTGTTCGGGCGCATGAAATACGACAATGTCAAAACGGTCTGGATCACCAAGTTTATTCACAATCATCCGATCCCCGCTTTCAAGTGTCGGCATCATCGAAAGACCGTCGACCACAATCGGCGCAAATATAAAATACCGGATCAGGGCAGCAAGCCCGACCGCGATCAGCAGCGCTTTCGTCCATTCCCAAAATTCATTTTTTCCTTTAGCCATGCTGGCACCACCTTCAATTCAAGTACACTTATCATATCATGATGGTCGTAAAACCTGAAAGAAAAAGGAGTCTGCAGGCAGACTCCTTTGCTCTCTTATTATCGAATTTCTTTAATACGCGCTGCTTTACCGCGTAGGTTACGCAAGTAGTACAATTTCGCACGACGAACTTTACCACGACGCATAACTTCGATTTTCGCGATTTTTGGTGTGTGAAGCGGGAATGCACGCTCAACGCCCACGCCGTAAGAAATCTTGCGGACTGTGAATGTTTCGCTTACGCCGCCGCCGCGACGCTTGATTACAACGCCTTCAAATACCTGAATACGCTCACGTGTACCCTCGATAACTTTAACGTGTACACGAACTGTGTCTCCCGGACGGAAAGCTGGAAGATCAGTACGAAGCTGCTCTTGTGTCAATTCTTGAATCAATTGGTTCATTGTGTTTTCCTCTCCTTCTAACAAATGTTCATACCCGCGCAATCACGACAGCGGAACACCGTTTTAATGCAGCGTGTTATTTTGCACACTGACTACGAAATTTTATCATAGATTCTCCACTAAATCAACGTTATTTTTCAGATTCCCATCGCTTAATTTTTTCTTTTTCCTGATCCGTTAAATTCATTAAATCCAGCAAATCAGGCCGCCGTTCCCACGTGCGCTTGAGCGACTGCTCCGCACGCCACTCTTCAATATGCTTATGATTGCCCGATAGAAGGACATCCGGCACCTTCATGCCTCTAAAGTCGGCTGGACGTGTGTAATGGGGATGTTCAAGCATACCGGACGAAAATGAATCCAGCACGGCAGACTGTTCATTTCCAAGCACGCCCGGCAGCAGGCGGACTACGCTGTCCGCTATAACCATTGCCCCCAGTTCACCGCCGGTCAGCACGTAATCACCGATCGAAATTTCGTCGGTTACAAGGTGATTGCGGACCCGTTCGTCATAGCCTTCGTAATGACCGCATAAAAAAATCAAATGCTGTTCTTTTGAAAGCTCTTCTGCTTTTTTTTGCGTATACCGCTCTCCCTGCGGGCACATTAAAATAATGCGCGGAGCTGCCTCCGCTTCCCCCTTTAACGCTTCTACCGCGTCAAAAAGAGGCTGTGGCTTAAGCACCATTCCCGCACCGCCGCCGTACGGATAATCATCGACCACTTTATGTTTTCCTTCCGCAAAATCCCGAAAGTTAACCGCCCGAAAGGACGCTTTATTTTTTTCGGCTGCTTTTTTCATAATGGATGAAGAAAAAACGCCCTCAAACATTTCTGGAAATAGTGTCAGCACATCGATCTTCATTCAAGCAGTCCTTCCATCGGATCGATTAAGATCAGCTTTTTCTCTTTGTCGATCGATTTCACTACATCATCAATGTAAGGGATATAAAATGTCTTGCCCCCGCCTTCTACCACCCACACATCGTTTGCACCCGGTGTCAGCACTTCAGTTACTTTTCCGACTGTATCGCCTGACATCGTTTCCACCTGGCAGCCGACGATTTCATGAAGATAAAATTCTCCTTCATCCAGCTCGCCAAGGTGGGTTTCATGTACTTTTAATATAGTTCCCTTGAAGGCCTCTACATCCTCAATGGAGGGACGCCCTTCGAACGTCAGCAAATCAAAATTTTTATGGGTGCGATGTGCAGCGACCGTAACCGGGATGCCTTCTTTATCCCCTTTTTTAAAAACCGCGAGCTCACTGCCTTTTTTAAATCGCTTCTCCGGAAAATCTGTTTGTGACATGACACGAACTTCTCCCCGCAAACCATGTGTATTGACGATTTTTCCCACATTAAACCACTTGCTCATTTTTTCACTCCTCGGTGCGAATTTCTACAATGACGCCATCTTTTACAACAATCGTGCCGCCGGTTTTTCCATAGAAGCGGTCCCCGGGCTTAACCTCCACAATGGATTGGATATCCCGTTCTTTTAATTCTGTCCCAAGAGGCAGCCCTTTTAACTGGCTGATTTGAAATTCAACCATTTCCAGCTTTTCATGACGCTGGTCAATTTCCATTTGATAACGGGCCGCCGCTTCCGCCCGCTTGGAGCCGCCGCGCTCCGCTTTTTTCTTTTCAAACAGCAGCTGGGCTGTTTCCCGCTCTAACCGGCGTTTTTGCTGCTCGTATGCATTCATACGGCTTTGTTTTAGTGACTCTGTCACTACTTGAACGACTGATACGGTTTGTAAAATATGCATCCCACCGCTCCTTTTTATGGAACAAAAATGGCAATTCCCCAAAAGAAAGATTCTTTTGGGGAATTGATGTTTCGCAATAGCTTACTTGCTGTATTTAGCATTGTGGAATTTTTCCAGAATGCCTTCTTTTGAGAAAAGATTGCGAACAGTATCAGATGGTTTTGCACCATCTTGAAGCCATTTAAGCGCAAGCTCTTCATTGATTTTTACTTCTGCTGGCTGAGCAACCGGATTGTATGTCCCGATTGTTTCAATTGAACGGCCATCACGCGGCGCGCGGGCGTCAGCTACTACGATACGATAGAATGGGGATTTTTTTGCACCCATACGTTTTAAACGAATTTTTACTGCCATGCTAATAAGCACCTCCGAAATAGTTTCACACAAGATAGAATCATATCAAATACTTTAATCGTTGTAAAGTGTTTTTTCTTTACAGTTTGTATCCCACTGTTCTTACATAAAAGGAAGCTTTGGCAGACCGCCTTTTTTCTTTCCTTTTTGCTGCATGGAAGACATTTGTTTCATCATTTTCTTCATGTCTTCAAACTGTTTTAACAGGCGGTTTACTTCCTGGATCGTTGTGCCTGACCCGCGGGCGATACGCTTGCGTCGGCCGGAATTAATGATTTCTGGCTGCTGTTTTTCAGCTGCAGTCATCGAACGGATAATGGCTTCCACACGGCCGATTTGTTTTTCATCCACCTGTATGTTGTTTAAGCCTTTCATTTTGTTCGCGCCTGGCAGCATTTTTAAAATTTCGTCAAGCGGTCCCATTGAACGCACTTGTCCAAGCTGATCTAAAAAGTCATCGAAAGTAAATGACATGGTCCGCATTTTTTGCTCAAGCTCTTTTGCTTTTGCTTCATCTACGTTCGTTTGAGCTTTCTCGATAAGAGACAGCACATCACCCATGCCAAGAATACGGGATGCCATGCGTTCCGGATGAAACTGCTCAAGTGCATCAAGCTTTTCACCCATCCCGACAAACTTAATCGGTTTCCCGGTAACAGAACGGATAGACAGTGCCGCCCCGCCTCGTGTATCACCATCAAGCTTGGTAAGGACAACACCTGTAATGCCGAGCTGCTCATCAAAGCTTTCAGCGACATTCACAGCATCCTGTCCGGTCATAGAGTCGACCACTAGAAAAATTTCTTCCGGAGAAGACAGCTCTTTGATTTGTTTCAGCTCGCCCATTAATTCTTCGTCAATGTGAAGGCGGCCGGCTGTATCAATGAGTACATAGTCCAAATGGTCGTCTTTCGCTTTTTGAATGGCCTGTCTGGCGATTTCAACCGGACTTTCCTGGTCACCGAGCGAGAAAACCGGCATACTAAGCTGTTTGCCGAGCGTTTCAAGCTGTTTAATAGCCGCCGGGCGGTATACATCGGCTGCCACAAGAAGCGGCTTGCGGTTGTATTTTTTGCGAAGCAGATTGGCAAGCTTACCGGTTGTCGTTGTTTTCCCGGCACCCTGCAGCCCTACCATCATAACCACGGTCGGCGGGCGCTTTGCTGTGCCAATACGGCTTTCTTCCCCGCCCATTAACGTGGTTAATTCTTCTTTTACCACCTTAATAACCTGCTGTCCCGGCGTTAAGCTTTTCATCACTTCCTGGCCGACGGAACGCTCACTGACTTTTTTCACGAATTCTTTGACGACTTTAAAGTTAACATCCGCTTCTAAAAGAGCCAGTCGAACTTCTCGCATCATTTCTTTTACATCGGATTCGGATACTTTTCCTTTGCCGCGGATTTTCTGCATTGTTCCTTGCAGCCGTTCGGCCAATCCTTCAAATGCCATCATGCAGTCCCCCTATTCAAGTTCCTCAATTGCCTTGATAATCTTCAGCATTTCTTCATCCGCTCTTTCTTTGAGCTGATTCATAAATGCCTGGCGCTTTTGGAATTTCTTCAGCAGCCCGAGCTTTACTTCGTATTCTTCAAGCATCGCTTCTGTGCGTTTTATATTATCATAGACCGCCTGGCGGCTCACCTCATATTCTTCGGCGATTTCACCGAGCGAATAATCGTCCAAGTAGTATAGGGACATGTAGCTGCGCTGTTTGTCGGTCAGAAGCATCTGATAAAAGTCGTACAGATAATTCATCCGCATCGTTTTCTCAAGCACGGCCGCCCCTCCTTTGTTAAGTGAAAAACCTTTACACTGAATTAGTGTACCTGCTTCGGCTGCGTCTGTCAAGAACGGGAAAAACAGCCGGTTATTCGGCTGTTTCATCTTCCTCTGTATCTGATTTTCTTTCTTCAAAAGCCTCGGCAAACAGTCCATATGCATATTTTTCAGCGTCAAACGGCTGCAGATCATCCATTTTTTCACCAAGACCTACAAACTTAACCGGGACTCCCAGTTCTTTACGAATCGCCAGTACAATACCGCCTTTTGCGGTTCCATCCAGCTTTGTAAGCACGATGCCGGATACATCTGTCGCCTCTTTAAATGTTTTCGCTTGAATCAATGCATTTTGACCGGTTGTCGCATCGACAACGAGCAGAACTTCATGCGGGGCGCCAGGAATTTCACGTTCAATGACACGCTTTACTTTTTGAAGCTCATTCATCAAGTTTACTTTATTTTGAAGACGGCCGGCTGTGTCACACAGTAAAACATCGGCTTGTCGTGATTTTGCAGCCCGTACGGCATCATACATAACTGCTGCTGGGTCAGACCCCTCTGCTTGTTTGATCACATCAACACCTGTGCGCTCTCCCCATACTTCAAGCTGTTCAATCGCTCCAGCCCGGAAGGTATCGCCGGCTGCGAGCATCACTTTCTTGCCCTCTTCCTTAAACTGGTGGGCAAGTTTGCCAATTGTTGTGGTTTTGCCAACCCCGTTGACACCAACAAATAAAATGACCGTCAAGCCCTGATCCTGCATATTCAGATCTGAAGACATTTCATGGTCACCCGCATAAATATCAACAAACTTCTCGGTAATAATTTCGCGGATCGCTTCTGGTTCGTTTTTGTTTTGGCGTTTTACTTCCGTTTTTAATTCATCAATCAATTCCATCACTGTATCGAAGCCAACATCTGCCCCGATCAGGATTTCTTCGAGTTCTTCAAAAAAATCTTCATCAATTTTACGGTAGCGGGCAAATAAATTGTTCATTTTTTCGGAAAAGCCAGAGCGCGATTTTTTCAGCCCTTCTGTATACTTTTCCGTTGTTTGCTCCTGCTCCTGAGAGCCGGAAAACTTTTCTTTTAATTTTTTAAAAAAGCTCATTTGTTTCATCCTTTCTTTTACTGCGTTACAGCCGCTTCTTCGAGTCTTACTGAGACAAGGCTCGTTACGCCGGATTCCTGCATGGCCACGCCATAGAGCGCATCGGCTTCTTCCATCGTTTGTTTGCGGTGTGTAATGACGATAAACTGTGTGTCCGCACTGAATTCTTTTAAGTACCGGCTGAACCTGTGCACGTTCGCTTCGTCAAGTGCTGCTTCTACTTCATCTAGTATACAAAACGGAACCGGGCGTACGCGCAGAATAGCAAATAAAAGAGCAATAGCAGTAAGGGCACGTTCTCCGCCGGATAAAAGACTTAAATGCTGCAGTTTTTTCCCTGGTGGCATCGCTGAAATATCCACACCTGCATTTAAAATATCTTTCGGGTCGGTCAATTTCAATTCAGCCCGTCCTCCTCCAAATAGCTGGACAAAAGCCGGCTGAAATTCCGCTTTAATCGCTTCAAATGTTTCTGAGAAGCGCCGGGTCATTTCAACATCCATTTCATTCATTACATCGCGAAGCGTTGACTTTGCTTCTTCAAGATCTTCTTTTTGTCCCCGCAGAAACGTCACTCGTTCAAACGTGATCTCGTATTCTTCGATCGCTCCGAGATTCACATCTCCCAGCTCCTCAATCGCCCTTTTAATGAGCCGGACCTGCCGTCTCGATTCTTCAATCGGCAAAGTAAGCGGGTAGAGCCGCTGTGCTTCTTCGAAGGTTAAGCTGTATTGCTCGTTCAGCTTTTGCAGCCATGTATCGATTTCAACTTCTAAGCGGGCAATGGCTACATCATGCCCGCGTACCGATTCTGTTAACCCTTTTAATAAACGGCGGGACTCCTGAAGGGCTGCTGTTTGTTCTTCAAGCCTCTGTGTTTTGCTGCTTCGTTCCTTTTTCAGCAATTCAAGCCCTTTGATCAGCCGCTCCTTTTCAGCAGCCTGCTCTTCCGCCTCCTGGGCAAGCGTCAGGCCGGTTGAACCGCTGTTTGACCGCTCCGCTTTCATAAATGCCTGCTCTTCTTCGAGCTGCTTCACTTGTTTTTGAATCTCTTTCCACTCTGCCCCGATCCGCTGTTCCTGCTGTCTGCTGAACGCAAGCTGCTCTTCAAGCACGGCGATCTGCGGACGCAGCGTGTAAAGTTCTTCTGTAAGCTCATCCCGCTTTGATGTAACGTCCTTTTGCTCTCTTTCAATAAAAGCAATTTGATCATCCAATTGTTTAATCGCCTGCTGTTTTTTGGCTAAAGAGCGGGAAGCTTCCTTTTCACGCTTCTGAAGCCGCTCTCTTTCTTCTTGAAATTCTCTTTTTTCCGCATCGTAAACGGCAAGCCGGTCATTGACGGACTGTTCATTAAAAGACCATTCAAGCTGCTGGTTTTTCGCTTCCTGAAGCCCCTGGCGGTACAGCTCACCCGTTTCTTCAAGGCGGCTGACTAACCGATCACACTCAGCCGCACGGTCCTGCAGCGCTTTTACTTCCCTTTCAGCCTGCGTTGTTTTTTGCTCCATCTGTACGATTTGGGAACTTAACGTGTTCAGTTCATTTTTGCGCCCGAGCAGAGATGCACCTGTTTTTTTCACAGACCCGCCTGCCATCGAGCCGCCTGCATTAACTACATCACCTTCAATCGTGACAACGCGGTAACGATGGTTGATTTTACGTGCAATGTGATTGGCTTTTTCAAGAGAATCCGCTACAAGCACATTGCCAAGCAGGTGACGCGCTGCCTGTGCATACCGTTCCTCATACTCGGTCAGCTCTGCTGCGGTTCCGAGAAAGCCGTTTTCATGACGGACAAGGGCTAATGTATGATCAGGGATCACTTTTTCTTTTACAGTCGACAGGGGTAAAAAAGTCGCCCGTCCGAATTTGTGCTGCTTTAAAAAAGCAATCGCTTTGCGGGCGGCCGCTTCGTCTTCTACGATGATATGCTGGAGAGCTCCGCCAAGAGCTGTTTCAATGGCGAGCTCATACTGCTTTGGTACTCGGATCAATTGTGCAGCAGCGCCAATCACGCCGGGAAGACGTCCGTCTTTTTCTTTCAGTACTTCTTTAACACCGGAGAAAAAGCCTGAATAATCTTCTTCCATTGAGGTTAAAAGGTCGCGCCGGGAAGACGCCTCCTGCAAAATCTGGTAAGCTTTATACAGGGCATTTCGCTTTTTTTCAAGCTTTTCCTTTACACTGTCACGCTCCCGTTTTGCTTCGCGGTACGCTGTTGTATGCTCATTGAGCTTTTTCTCTGCTTCAAGACGAGCCTGCTCGATCTGTTCCTGCTCCCTTTGCAAGGCAGCCCGTTCAGAAAGATATTGGTCGTTATGTCCGCCGAGCCGTTCAAATCGGGCTGTTAATCGTTCGAGCTGACGGCCAATTTCAGCCAACTCATTTTTAGCCGCTGCTTCTTTGCTTAAATGATCAATATAATCAGCTTTAAGAGATTCCAGCGTTTCACTGCTGTTTTGCGAGACCGCGCGAAGCAATGCTTCTTTTTCTGCTGCTTGTTTTGTTAACACATCAAGCGCTTGTTTTTTCTCCTCAGACTGCTTTTTGGCTTCCATCAGCGCTTGTTTTAATACCGTTTCTTTTTCTTTGGCTTCGGTTATCGATTTCACAAGCTTTTCTTCATTATAAGAAGCATTTTTTTGACGCTCGTCCATCAAGCGCCGTGTTCCTTCAATTTTCTCAAGCGACTCCACGACAGCCATGAGCTTTTCCTGTATCAATTCTTCCTCAACAGCCAGCTTTTTTAATTCCTGCTCGACTGCACGGATATGAGATTCTGCGCTTTCTACTTCCCTGCTGAAATAAGCGATCTGTTTCTCCTGGTGCTCCCGGTCTTTTTTTCTCTCTTCCCATTCAGCGTGGGACTCACCAAGATCATACGCCCAGACAGAGGCTTCTACTTCCTTTAATTCTTCCTTTTTCTCAAGATAATCTTTTGCTGCAGCGGCTTGAATTTCGAGCGGTTCTACCCGCTGCTCTAATTCGTATAAAATATCGTGCACACGGCTTAGATTCTCTTCTGTTTCAGCAAGCTTTACTTCTGCCTGCTTTTTACGGGTTTTGTATTTTAACACGCCGGCTGCTTCTTCAAATATAGACCGCCGCTCTTCAGGACGGCTGTTTAAAATCTCATCAACCCGCCCCTGGCCAATAATTGAAAATGCACCGCGCCCGAGCCCTGAGTCCATAAACAGTTCAATAATGTCTTTTAAGCGGCAGCTTTGCTTGTTGATAAAAAAACCACTGTCGCCATTTCGGTTTACGCGGCGCGTGATGCTTACTTCACTGTAATCAAGCGGAAGCGCCCCGTCCCGATTATCGAGCGTGATGGTCACGTCCGCTTCATTCAGCCGCCTTCTTGAATCACTTCCCGAAAAGATGACATCTTCCATTTTTCCGCCACGCAAGTTTTTAGCAGACTGTTCACCAAGTACCCAGCGAATCGCTTCAGTAATATTGCTTTTGCCCGAACCATTCGGTCCCACTACTGCTGTTACACCAGGCATAAAGTCAATGCTAACTTTTCCTGCAAATGATTTAAATCCCGCTATATCAAGCTTTTTCAGGATCATACTTCTCCACCTGTCTCCTACTTCGATTGTTTTACCTGTTCAAGCGCCATACGCGCTGCAAATTGCTCTGCTTCTTTTTTAGAGCGTCCGCTGCCTGTGCCGAGTACTGTACCGTTTAAGGATACTTCCGTAATAAACTCTTTGTTATGAGCCGGGCCTTTTTCTTCTAATATCCGGTAAGACGGGGAGCCTTTTAATTCACGCTGTACAAATTCCTGCAGCTGGCTTTTAAAATCCATTACATGTGAAAACGCTCCTGCACTGATTTTCGGGAAAACGATTTTTTCCAAAAACGGAATGACGGCATCCATCCCCTGATCAAGATAAAGGGCGCCAATGTAAGCTTCAAACACGTCGGCAAGCAAAGCCGGACGCATTCTTCCGCCTGTCATTTCTTCACCTTTTCCGAGTAAAATAAGCCGGCCAAACTCAAGCTCGTTCGCAAATGTAACAAGCGAAGGCTCGCATACAACAGCGGCACGAAGCTTTGTTAACTCTCCTTCTGACATAACGGGATACGTTTTATATAAAAACTGCGAAACTGTCAACTCTAATACGGCATCGCCTAAAAACTCCAGGCGCTCGTTGTCTTCATATGGTTTTCTTCTGTGCTCGTTCACATAAGAAGAGTGGGTAAAAGCCTGTTTTAGGAGCGATTCATTTTGAAAATGGATGCCCATTTTTTCCTGGAATTCTTTAAATTCTTTATTTTTCCGTTCTGAATATCGCTGCTCCTGATTTGTTTTCTTCATTCTGGTTCCTCCGCAATGTTAAAGTGCACACAAAATTAGTTTAGCCGAAAAAAATGCATAGCGCAAAAAGAATTAAAGCGCAAGACAATGTTTATGGATCGCGCTCGTTTAACAATCCTGCATTTCACTTTCGGGAAAGCTTGGACTGGACTGCTTAATGTCTTACGGTCCTGCGTGCGGTTCCCCGGTTTCCATTCAATAAAAGCATGAAAAAAGCAGACCCGCATCACCGGGCCTGCCATTAAGGACGATTAGTTTTTGCTGTTTATGTACGATACAGCGTCGCCTACCGTCGTAATATTTTCCGCGTCATCATCGGAAATTTCCATATCGAATTCGTCTTCAAGCTCCATTACAAGCTCAACTACGTCTAGAGAATCCGCACCTAGATCTTCCTTGAATTTCGCATCAAGGCTGATTTGTGATTCTTCTACACCTAGACGATCAACGATGATTTTCGTTACACGTTCTAATACATCTGCCACAATATTCACCTCCCCTCAAGTATTATAGACGATTCATCCTGCCAAAACACGCTTTTTCTTACATTGCCATGCCGCCGTCTACACCAAGCACCTGGCCAGTAATGTATTTCGCACCATCACCGGCTAAAAATGCAGCTGCAGCAGCAATATCGGCTGTATCGCCAAGCGTGCCAAGCGGAATTTGGCTGATCAGCTGCTCTTTTGCTTCTGCCGGCAGTTCATCCGTCATGTCAGTCGTAATAAATCCTGGCGCAATGGCATTCACTGTAATACCGCGTGGTGCAAGCTCGCGGGCCGACGCTTTGGTTAACCCAATAACCCCTGCTTTCGCTGCTGTATAATTTGCCTGTCCAGCATTGCCGATTCGGCCGACAACCGAAGAAATGTTAATAATACGGCCGCTTTTTTGCTTCATCATTTGGCGGGTAACTGCTTTTGTGCAAAGGAATACACCTTTTAAATTGGTGTTAATAACCTCGTCCCACTCTTGCTCTTTCATGCGCATCATCAAGTTATCGCGTGTGATTCCCGCGTTGTTTACTAAAATATCAAGACGGCCGAATTGGTCAATCGTTTCTTTCACCATTGCCCCTACTGCTTCACTATCAGAAATATCACACTGTACGATAAAAGAACGGCGGCCCATCGCTGTAATTTCATCAGCTGTTTCTTTTGCTTTTTGCTCACTTCCTGCATAGTTCACGACCACGTCTGCGCCTAAACGGGCAAGTTCAAGTGCGATCGCTTTGCCAATTCCACGGGAAGCTCCTGTGACAAGAGCTATTTTTCCTTCGAGGTTCATTGTGTTTCCTCCTTTAGAGCAGCCGCTGCTTTTACAATGGATTCTTCATCGCTCACTGCAATGGTGCGGACACGGCGGTTTACTTTTTTAATTAAGCCGGATAAAACAGTACCTGAACCAATTTCGACAAATGTATCGACTCCTGCATCAAGCAGCGCCTGCACGCTGTCTTCCCATAAAACAGGTGAATACAGCTGTTTTACAAGATTTTCTTTAATCGCCTCTGCCTCTGTTACTGGCTGTGCATCAACGTTGGCAATAACCGGTACGCGGCTTGACTGAATATTGGCTTTTTCGAGCACGGTGCGTAGCTTTTCAGCAGCCGGCTCCATAAGCGGCGAATGGAATGGGCCGCTTACATTCAGCGGAATCACTCTTTTTGCGCCTTTTTCTTTTAAAAGAGCAGATGCCTGCTCTACGCCTTCTTTTGCCCCTGAGATTACAATTTGGCCAGGGCAGTTGAAGTTGGCAGCAGCAACGACGTGGCCGTTTGCCGCAACTTCTGCAACGGCTGCTTCCAGCTCCGCACGGTCCATGCCAAGCACAGCCGCCATTGCGCCTTCCCCAGCCGGTACAGCCGCTTCCATTAAATTGCCGCGCTCATGTACAGCCCAGACTGCGTTTTCGTATGTAATAGCCCCTGCAGCCGCCAAGGCAGAATATTCACCAAGGCTGTGCCCAGCGGTGAAGTCCGGCACAATGCCTTCTTCTTCAAATCGTTTTAAAACAGCCATACTGTGCGCTAAAAGAGCAGGCTGCGCGTTTGATGTAAGTGTCAGCTTTTCTTCTGGGCCATTAAACATAATGTCCGTTAACGAGTAGCCAAGGCGCTCGTCTGCTTGATGAAGCAGTTCCTTGATGGCAGCATGCTCCTCAGCAAGTGATTTTCCCATTCCAACGGCTTGAGAGCCTTGTCCCGGAAATACAAATGCGATTTTTCCCATTGATGATGTCATTCCTTCCCAGTGGCAATTTGTGATTCAATAATAGCCGGCACATTCGCCTGGGCCATTTTGTAGGCTTGTTCGATCGCGTGATAAAAGGCGTTGGCGTCCGATGAACCATGTGCTTTGATGACCGGCGCTTTCAAGCCGAACAAACCGGCGCCGCCGTACTCTGTATAATCCATTTTTGATTTTAACCCGCGCAGCTCATCTTTAAGCAGCAGTGCGCCGATTTTTGATTTAGTGGACGCAGTCAAAGCGGTTTTTAACATAGAAAAAACAGACAACGCGCTGCCTTCGATGGTCTTTAAAACCATATTGCCGGTAAAGCCGTCTGTGACAACAACATCCGCTGCCCCGTTTAACAGTTCGCGGGATTCAATGTTGCCGATAAAGTTCAAACCAGCCGCTTCGCTTAATAGTTTGTATGCGGCTTTTGTTAAATCATTCCCTTTTTTTTCTTCCGTTCCGATATTTAAAAGACCCACACGAGGTTTAGGGATCCCCCGCACTTTTTCTGCATAAACCGAACCCATTACAGCATACTGCAGCAGATGCTCGGGTTTCGCATCCGAATTAGCGCCGGCATCAAGCATAACAAATCCTTTGCCGTCAATTGTCGGAAGCGTCGGGGCCAGTGCCGGACGTTCTACTCCGTCAATACGGCCGACTACAAACAATCCTGCAGCCATAAGCGCACCCGTGTTGCCTGCTGATACACATGCTGCCGCTTCGCTAGCTGCAACGGCCTCTGCCATTAACACGAGTGAGGACTGTTTTTTCCGCCGCACAGCCCGGACCGGCTCGTCTGTGCCGAGAATCACATCGGAAGCATGAACGACCTGCGCCCGGCTGCTCTCTTCTAAATACGGCCGGATTTTTTCTTCATCTCCATAAAGCATTACTTCAAGCTGCGGCATTTCCTTTAATGCCCGATTCACACCTAAAATGATTTGCTCCGGTGCGTGGTCACCGCCCATTGCGTCAATTGCGAGTTTCATCTATTTCCTCCTTTTCTGCAGATGGTGCACGAAACATCGAGAACTCTCCGCGAAACACGAGGTCACTGCCGACGAAACTGGATACCTCTACAATGGTTCGTCCCTTTTGGGATCGAATCACTTTCGCTTTGGCGATTACCCGGCTGTTTTCTTTCACCGGCTGTGTAAAACGAATATCCGCTTTGCCTGTGAGAGCCATTTCATCATTTATTACGGCAACGGCCAGCGAATTCGCCTGGGCAAACAGATGATGCCCCCGCGCAATGCCGTTTCGTTTAAAGACATGCTCTTTTTTTACATCAAAAATAGAAATAGCGCTTTTGTCT
This sequence comes from Domibacillus sp. PGB-M46, assembly GCF_022668875.1. Taxonomy (GTDB): domain Bacteria; phylum Bacillota; class Bacilli; order Bacillales; family Domibacillaceae; genus Domibacillus. Next base: position 28,437 of record NZ_JAKGCR010000002.1, read on the forward strand.
AATTCAATATCAATAATATCGCCGATAACTTCTTCGATCGGCAATGAACGCACTTCATCCTGCATATTTTTTTCCGCTACATATTTAATGCGTTCCCTCAGTTCCGGAATGGATAACTCCATCCGATCAAGCCGAATCGTCTGGACGCTTACGCCAAACTCCTGCGCCAGTTCTTCGTCGGTGACAAACGGATTTTCTCTGATTGTTTGATTTAGACGCTCCTGACGCTCTTTTTTTGATCGTCTCATATTTATCCCACCATCCGATATTAGGACTAGGTACTAAAAAACAGTATAAAGATAACAAAAAAAGAATGCAAGAGGCAACTTGCATTCTTAATCAAGCTTTTCACCATCAAACACACCCGAATCATTTAAAACCTTCCGCAAATGCCGATATTCATGGCTGGTCCAAAAATCGGGCGCATTAATTAATTCTTTGGCATCCTCGCGCGCCGTTTCAAGCGCCCGGTAATCATGCACCATGTCCGCCATTTTAAATTCAGGCAGCCCGCTTTGTTTGCGGCCAAAGAAATCCCCCGGCCCGCGCAGCTCCAGGTCTTTTTCACTGAGCACAAACCCATCGTTCGTTTCTGTCATAGCGGTCATCCGCTCTTTACCGGTTTCAGACTTTGGATCAGCAATCAGCATGCAGTACGACTGCTCTGATCCCCGCCCTACCCGTCCACGCAGCTGGTGGAGCTGTGACAAGCCGAATCGCTCTGCATCATAAATAATCATTACAGTTGCATTCGGCACGTTCACCCCGACTTCTACCACTGTTGTGGAGACTAACACGTTCCATTCATTCGCGCTGAATGCCTTCATTACGGCTTCTTTTTCTTCTCCGCTCAGACGCCCATGCATTAAGCCAACTGTAAATCTTCCTCCAAAATACTGGGTCAGCTGTGAATGAACATCAAGCGCGTTTTGAAAATCAAGCTTTTCCGATTCTTCAATCAGCGGGCAGATCACATAAGCCTGCCGCCCTTTTCGCAGCTCTTTTTCCGTAAATTCAAGCACACGGCCAAGCATTTCTTCTTTTGCCCAATAGGTTTCGATTGCTTTGCGGCCAGCCGGCATTTCATTAATGATCGAGACGTCCATTTCACCAAAAACAGTAATGGCAAGTGTTCTCGGAATTGGCGTTGCGGTCATAAACAGGACATCAGGATTTTCACCCTTGGACCGAAGCACGCGGCGCTGATTCACCCCGAACCGGTGCTGCTCATCCGTAATGACAAGTCCAAGCTTATGAAAGATAACATCATCTTGAATAAGGGCATGCGTCCCGATTAAAATATCAATTTCGCCTGCTTCAAGTGCTGCAAGCAGTGCTTTGCGGCGCTTTCCTTTTACAGTTCCGGTTAATAGAGCTGTTGTGACGCCAAACGGCTCCAGCATCTCATGCAGTGATTTTGCATGCTGCTCTGCTAAAATCTCGGTCGGCACCATTAAGGCCCCTTGAAATCCTGCTGTTACGGAAGCATACAGCGCCAATGTCGCAACAGCGGTTTTTCCGCTTCCTACATCTCCCTGCAGCAGCCGGTTCATTCGGTACGGCGATTTCATATCGGCACATACCTCATTTACGGCTTTTTTCTGCGCATTTGTTAATTCAAAAGGCAATGAGTCAACCAGTTCTTTTAGCTTAGCTAGATCATATTTTTGAACAATACCCCCCGACTGTTCCCGAATCGTTTTTCGGAGCGCCTGCATTTTAAGCTGAAAATAGAAAAATTCCTCGTATACAAATCGCCGCCGCGCCTGTTTCATCTCTTTATGTGAAACCGGAAAGTGAAGGGCACGAATCGCCTCTTTTCTTTCCATTAAGCGGTATTGTTGAATCAAATGAACCGGCAGTGTTTCTTCTATATACTCACCAAAGGAGTCGATTGCCTGTTTTACAAGCTTTCGAAACTGCTTGAGTGGAATGGCATTGCGCAGTAAATAGACCGCTTCGAAATCCGTACCGCGTGCATAGGCCCCTTTCTCCATTGTCTGGCCGGAAATAGCCAGGCGGTGGCGGTCCCACTTTCCGGTCACGGTAACCGTATCGCCGACGGACGCTTTTTTCTTTAAGTAGGGCTGATTAAAAAAAGTGACGTTAATCAGATGAGGACCTGACAAAAATTTAAATGTCAGCCGCGACTTTTTCTTTCCGTAATACATGATGGAAGGCTCGGTTTGAATCACACCTTCGATCGTAACTTTTTCATCGTGTTCTGCTTCTTCAGGGCTTTTCAGTCTCATATCTTCATAGCGTGCCGGCACAAATTCCATTAAATCCCCTACCGTAAGCACACCAATAGAAGCCAGAGACGCTTCTGCTTCTTTGCCTGCGCCTTTTAATACACTGACAGGCTGATTCAGCGGATGGCTTGTTTCAAGCATGTTTTTTCCTCCCTTCCTTTTCAACGTGAAAAAGAGAGAGAATAATCTCCCTCTTTTGTTTATTCAACCGAAAAAATAAACGGATACAGCGGCTGTCTGCCGTTATGCACTTCCACTTCGATATCCGGGTACGTTTCTTCAATAAAACTTGTTACTTGTTCAACCGTTTCTTCTGACGCTTCTTCCCCATGAATAACCGTTACGATTTCTGACTCGTCATCGATCAGCGACTGCAGCAGCTCTTTCGCCGCTGATGCCGATTCCGTATGCGTGACTACAATTTTCCCTTCGGCCAGTCCCATAAAGTCATTTTTCTTAATATCGATGCCATCAATGGTCGTATCACGAACAGCGTATGTGATTTGTCCGGTTTTTACCTGCGTGGATGCTGCGGTCATGGCGTCCTTATTCCATGCTGCATCACTTTCCGGATTAAACGCAATGAGGGCTGCCAGACCTTGCGGAACGGTCTTGGTTGGGATAACAGACACAGTCGTTTCCGTGATATCTGCTGCCTGCTCGGCCGCCATAATAATATTTTTGTTATTTGGCAGAACAAACACGTGCTCAGCATGGCACTCCTGGATTGCTTTAACAATATCTTCTGTGGACGGATTCATCGTTTGACCGCCTTCAATAACAGCGGCTGCTCCGATACTCGTAAACAACTCAGCAATACCGGCGCCCATCGCAACCGCTACAACACCATATTTAGCCCGCTGCACCGGCTGGGCTGACGTCTGGGATATGCTGCCAGTAATCGCACTGTGCTGTTCACGCATATTTTCAATCTTCATATTGATTAAGCTTCCGTATTGCTGCCCAACGGTCAGTACTTCTCCTGGATGTTCAGCATGAATATGCACTTTGGCAATTTCATTATCAGCAACCACAAGCAATGAATCACCAAACCGGCTTAATTCATCGCGGAAGCGCTCTTCAGAAAAAGGATGTTTAACGAGCTTTTCTTTTTCAAATTTGACCATAAATTCCGTACAATAGCCAAACTCAATATCTTCTGTGTTCATAAAGCTCTGCACACTTTTACGGTGCTCCGCACTGACAAGCTCTTTTATGTCCTGGCGGTCCGAAAGCGCTGCCGGAAGTGCTTCTCCCTTCAGTTCAGCCAAAAAGCCTTCGTATACAAGCAAAAGACCCTGCCCGCCGCTGTCGACTACGCCGACTTCTTTTAACACAGGCAAAAGCTCCGGTGTCCGGTTTAAGGAAGCCTGTCCTTCTTTTACAAGCGCTTCTACTACCGCGACAATATCAGGTTCTTTTTGAGAAACGGCTACTGCTTTTTTAGCGGCGTCTTTTGCCACCGTTAAAATCGTTCCTTCTACGGGCTTCATCACCGCTTTGTATGCCGTTTGAACGCCTGCTTCAAATGCGGCAGCAAGTTCAAACGCGGATACTTCCTGCTTGCCGGCCACTGCTTTTGCAAACCCCCGAAAAAGCTGGGATAAAATAACGCCTGAGTTTCCGCGCGCGCCCATTAACAGCCCTTTTGACAGCGCTTCTGCCGTTTTCCCGAAATGGCGCTGCGTGCCCGCTTCCGTTTCCTTTGCTCCTGATGTCATTGATAAATTCATATTCGTGCCGGTGTCGCCATCCGGCACGGGGAATACATTCAGCGCGTCAACCATTTGTGCATTTGCTGATAAATGCTGTGCACCTGCCTGCACCATCCTGACAAAGCGCAATCCGTCCAATGAAGTTATACCCACAAAAATTTCCTCCTCACACTACGGGTTCGTTACCCGCACACCCTGTACAAAAATATTAACAGAATCAACTGATAATCCGACAGTTTGATTAAGTGTATATTTTACTTTTGACTGCACGTTGCTGGCTACTTCGGAGATTTTCGTTCCGTAGCTCACGATAATATACATATCAATAAAAACACGGTCTTCTTCCTGGCGTACGACAACGCCGCGCGTAAAATTTTCACGACGCAGCATTTCAGCAAGGCCATCTTTTAATTGATTTTTTGATGCCATACCGACAATACCGTAGCAATCTACCGCCGCACCGCCTGCGATCATCGCGATGACTTCATTTGAAATGTCAACTTGACCAAGTTCAGTCGTTAATTCAATCGTCACAAAACATCCTCCTCGCGAATCAAACTATTCTCATTTTACTATATTTATCTGCCACTTCACAACTCACGGACCGGATCTGCCGCTTATTCACTGTCAAGTGATTTTTCTTGAAAGACTTCTTCAAAGCTGTTGCATTCATCCATTGATTGTGATAAATTATTTAAGTGTCTTGCACATAAAAACGTAGACAATTAACGATCCTGAATAGTAAGGAGTGAATACAATGCCAAAAAAATGTGTTATTTCCGGCCGCAAAGCACGTACTGGAAACAACCGCTCACACGCGATGAATTCAAGTAAACGTACGTGGGGCGCTAACCTTCAAAAAGTTCGTATCCTTGTTGACGGTAAACCAAAACGTGTTTGGGTATCTGCCCGCGCACTTAAATCTGGAAAAGTTGAGCGCGTTTAATTTTTCCTTTCATAAAAAAGCACCTGCGCCAAACGGCACTGGTGCTTTTTTATTTTTTCTTTTTCCCTGCTGACATAAACATCCGAATCATGCCCCCGACAAACTTTGGCAGTTTCAATGTGTAAAATTTCACTAGCTTCTCCTCCCGTCACGGCTTCTAATAACCATTAATATGCCTGAACGGAACGAAAAGACCCCCTTTTTTTCAAGGATTTCATTACTTACACACCTTGAGGAACCCGGCTGAACCGTGTAATTGTCGAGCGGATATTTAAAGCCGGACAGCGTCAGCCCTTTAACGCTTTCATTCAGCGCAAAAAAAGAAACGTACGGCCATCCTTCCCTTTGAGGAATAACTGCTTCTCCGGGTGAATAAACAGCCAGTTCATTTTGACAGTCTACGATCATAACCGGACAGGGAAGCTCCCTTTTTAACAGCAGTGTAACCGCCCCGAAAAAGTGATCAAGACGGCCGCCGGTTACGCCATATAAAAAAATCATCTCTGGGTTTTGCTTTGCCGCGTCATTGAGGGCAATTTCAAGGTCAGTTTCATTTTTTTCCGCTGGAAACTGCACATGATCCCGGACTTCTGCCGCCACACGGCGCCATTCTTTCTCCGTAATGGAATCAAAATCGCCAAAGGCCTTGTCCGGCGTGATCCCACGGTCAAGCAAATAAAGAGCGCCACGGTCTACACCAATCCATTGCTCCCTCAAGGCGGGATCCCTTTTTAACACAGGCAGTTCCGTTTCCGGACCGCCGGCAACAATGCGGATAATCACGCTTTTTCCGCGGCAGCCCGGATCGCCCGGATCGCCGCACCCCGGTCCTTTTCATTATAGATCGCTGAACCGGCAACTAGCACATTTGCTCCGGCCTCTGTACAAATCCGGGCCGTTTCCGTATTGACACCGCCGTCTATTTCAATATCCACCGACACACCCGCTTTTGTAATCATGTCGCGAACACGGCGGATTTTCGGTACAACGGCTTCAATGAAAGACTGCCCTCCGAACCCAGGATTGACAGTCATTAGTAAAACCATATCAATATCACCGATCACATATTCGAGTACATCGACCGGCGTAGAAGGGTTTAACACGACTCCCGATTTAATGCCAAAGGAGCGGATAAGCTGAATAGTCCGGTGCAGATGCGGACATGCTTCAGCATGAACCGTAATAATATCGGCTCCGGCTTTCGCAAACGTCTCAATGTACTGATCAGGGTTGCTGATCATCAAATGAACATCAAGAGGTAATGCTGTTACCGGCCGGATCGCTTCCACAATCAGCGGGCCGATCGTGATATTCGGCACGAAATGTCCATCCATCACATCTACGTGAATATAGTCAGCTCCACCCGCTTCTACGTCTTTTATTTCTTCATCAAGCCGCGCAAAGTCAGCGGATAAAATAGATGGGGCAATCTTGATCATAACGTCAGTACCTCGGCTTTCTCTCTTTAATTTCCTCTATAAATTGCAAATAATGCTCATAGCGATAATTTGGGATTTCTCCTTCTGCTACTGCTTCTTTTACCGCGCATTTCGGCTCATTTAAATGCAGGCAGCCCCTAAATTTACAATCGGAGCTCCGGTCTTCCATTTCTGGAAAACACGCGGATAATTCATCTAGCTCTATTCCTTCAAAATCCAATGAACTAAAACCCGGGGTATCGGCGACTAGTCCGCCTGCCGCTGGAATGAGCTCCACGTGCCGTGTTGTATGCTTGCCCCGTCCCAGTGAACTGGAGATTTCATCCGTTTTCAAGGCAAGATCAGGCCGGATCGCATTTAACAGGGAAGACTTTCCAACGCCTGACTGTCCGGCGAATACCGATGTCTTTTCTGTTAAGTGGCCTTCCAGCAAGTGAAGGCCGTCCATTGTTTCTGAAGAAGTTTCCACAACGGTGTAGCCAATCCTGCGGTAATCGGCCACGTATTTATCGAGCGTTTTTCTGTCTTCAGCTAAATCCATTTTGGTCAGGCAGATAACCGGTTCAATATTCTTTGATTCAATTAAAACTAAAAAACGGTCTAGAAGCACTGTGCTGAAAGCAGGTTCCATCACTGAAAAAACGAGGACCGCCTGGTCAATGTTCGCAACAGGCGGACGAACCAAATCATTTTTTCGCTCTTTAACGGTTAGGACGTAGCCTTCTTTTTCATTTTCTGCTTCGTATTCGACATAGTCGCCGACAAGCGGTGTAATATTTCTTTTCCGAAATACCCCCCGGCCCCGGCACTGAATAATACTTTCTCCATCGAGCACATAGTAAAAACCGCTTAACGCTTTAATAATTTTGCCTTCTGGCATGTAGCACCACCTTATTCAGATTGTGTTTTTTCCGGGTAAGGAATCGTTTCATCCATAATGACGACCTGATCCCGCACCACTTTATATCCTGCTTTTTCGTTTTTCTCAATCACAAACTGCAGTGTTCGCTTCGTTTCTTCTGTAATTAAAAACTTTTCATATGGTTCTGTCATACTGTGTGTGGCATCTTCTACGTAAATCTGAACCTCTTGAGGCTCTCCTTCCACCTCAGGCTCGTATGGAATCACCACTTCTGTCGAGACTTCTGCCGGCGGAATTTCCTCCGGTCCTTTTGAAAGAGTGACTTTAACTGTACTGCCCGGCGCCACTTCACTTCCGGCCTGCGGCGACTGCCTGATCACCTGGCCGGCCGCAACGGAATCCGAATATTCTTCTTCGGAAAAATCAATGATAATGCCATTTGCATCCTCATAGTCTTCCAGGCTTTTTTTTGTATACCCTGAAAGATCTGTCAGCTCGACATCGGCAAGGCCTATGCTCACCGTTAATTCAACGTCTGTTTCTTCCGGAATGACGTCTTCATCCGCATCTGGTCTTTGCTCCAGCACCGTCCCTGGTTCACTGTCGTCATATTTCGACTCGACGACTTCAACATTACGAAAGCCGGCCTCCTCCAGCAATTCCCGTGTTTCTTCGAGTGTTTTCCCGGTGTAATCTTCCATTGCTTCTTTTTCTTTGCCAGCCGAGACAAACAAGTCAATCTCACTGCCTTCTTCTACCGTTGTTCCCGCTTTTGGCACCGTTCGAATCACTTTTCCTTCTTCAATATCTGCACTGAATTCCTCATCGGAGTCACCTACAATAAAACCGGCATTTATTAAAGTGGCGGCAGCTGCTTCCGGACTGCTTCCGTTTGTATCCGGCACTGCTATCTGCTTCGGCACCATCAGCATAAACCAGGCTGCCGCACTGAGGGCACCCAGAATAAGGAGTACAAGCAGAAACCATGGCCACTTTCTTTTCTTTTTTTGCGGCTTAGTATTTGTATCACTATCTGTTTTCTGCTTGATTTCTACAGGCGGTACAGACGGCTGGATTCGCTCCGGCGGCTTCGATGAAATAATCGGAATCGCTTTTGTGACTTCATCATTATCATCCGGAATTTTAAATTTTTCCTCATGCATGCGGTAAGGCTCTAAAGCAGTAGACAAATCATGTTCCATTTCTTCTGCACTCATATAGCGGTGAAAAGGATCTTTTGCTGTTGCATGAAGGACGATATTTTCAATGCTTTGCGGAACTCCCGGATAAAGTTGTTTAATAGATGGAGTTTCTGCCTGCAGATGCTTTAAAGCAATGGAGACAGCCGATTCACCCGAAAACGGGAGTTTTCCCGTTAACAGCTCGTACATGACAATCCCAAGTGCGTAAATATCAGACTTTTTTGTCGCCATTCCCCCTCTTGCCTGCTCGGGGGAAATATAATGAACAGACCCAAGAACCGCATTTGTCTGCGTGATAGAAGTTGCACTCATCGCCATTGCAATACCAAAGTCGGTCATTTTTACAATTCCATCCCGATCAATAAGCATATTGTGTGGTTTTACATCACGGTGAATAATGGAATGCTGATGGGCAAATGCAACGGCCGCAGTCATCTGCCTCATGATATCAATAACGGTTTCGTACGGAACGGGAGAAAATTGCTGAATGTATTCTTTCAGCGTCATTCCGTCCACATATTCCATTACGATAAAGTGAATATTATCTTCTTCCCCAACATCGTAAATACTGACTATATTCGGATGAGCCAGGCTTGACGCTGCCTGGGCCTCACGCTGAAACCGACGCAAAAATTCATCTTCTCCGGCAAAATCAAACCGCAGGACTTTAATAGCCACATCCCGGTCTAAAATCATATCACGGGCCAGGTATACATGCGCCATTCCGCCGCCGCCAATCGCCCGGACGATTTTGTAGCGCCCGCTTAAGCTTCTGCCAATTAACATCGCCGTCACCCGCTTTCGCGTTCGGCACAATGCTCGAGAATTGCGACTGTAATATTGTCTTCTCCGCCGTTTTCATTGGCCAGACGAATCAGAGTATTTGCTTTTTCATGAAGCGTATCTGGTGATTGCAGAATATGGCTCATTTCAAGAGCTGACACTTTGTTTGATAAACCATCAGAGCAAAGAAGGAGCAAATCTCCTTCTTCAAACATGATCGTTCTGTAATCAACAGACAGCTTTTCGTCTGTTCCGAGAGCTCGTGTTAGTACATTTTTTTTCGGATGACTCTCTGCTGCTTCCTTGGTAATTTCACCTGATTTAACGAGTTCATTCACAAGTGAATGATCTTCCGTAACTTGTGAAAAGCCGTCCTCACTCTGCAGGTAACAACGGCTGTCTCCAATGCTCGCAATCGCACAAAACCGGTCTGTGCAAAGGGCCGCTACCAGTGTCGTTCCCATACCGCTGCATTCTGGATGGGTATGGGCATGAAATAAAATTTCTTTATTGATCACTGGTATAATCGCCTTCATCCAGTTTAAGGCCTCATCCGGCGATTGAATATTCAATGCTGTTTCGTTCCAATGCTGTTCAAACATGCTGATGGTCATCCGGCTTGCGGTATCTCCCGCATTGTGCCCGCCCATTCCGTCTGCTACAACGGCCAGGCACAAGCTGCCGTTATGATGAAAAACGCCCCCGCTGTCTTCATTGTGCGAGCGCACTCGTCCGCGGTCTGTTTCAAACACAGCATTCATCTTGTCACCTCGTTTCGCTGGCACGCTCTTTCGCCCGAAGCTGGCCGCATGCTGCATCAATATCCGTTCCCTGCTCACGTCGGATCGTTACGTTTACACCATTGTTTTTCAATGTTTTTTCAAACTCAAAAATCTTGTTGCGCGGTGTGCGAACATAATCCCGCTCAGGCACGTAGTTCACCGGGATTAGGTTTACGTGGCACTTAATTCCTTTGATCAAAGCAGCAAGCTCTTCTGCATGAGCCACTGAATCATTCTCACCGCCGAACAGTCCGTATTCAAATGTGATACGGCGGCCCGTTTTTTCTGTATAGTAACGAATCGCTTCCATCAAGTCCTTCAGCTTGTATGCACGGTTAATCGGCATAAGCTTTGTGCGCAGTTCATCATTTGGTGCATGAAGAGATACCGCGAAGTTAATTTGTGTTTTTTCATCGGCAAATTTGTAGATTTTCGGTACAATCCCGCTCGTTGATACGGTAATGTGCCGCGCTCCAATGTTCAAGCCTTTTTCGTGGTTAATAATGTGTAAAAATGACATCATTTCCTCGTAATTATCGAACGGCTCCCCGATACCCATAATGACGACAGAGCTTACCCGTTCTCCTACTTCATCGAGTGCCTGCTGCACTTTCACAACCTGCGCCACAATTTCACCAGCTTCAAGGTTCCGTTTTAAACCGCCAAGTGTTGATGCACAGAACGTACAGCCGATTCGGCAGCCAACCTGCGTCGTTACACAAATGGAGTTGCCATATTCGTGGCGCATCAGCACGGTTTCGATTGAATACCCATCATGCAGTTCAAATAAAAATTTAATCGTACCATCAGCGGATTCCTGCTGAATGGCTGTTTTCAGCACCGTAAACACAAATGCCTCATCGAGCTTTGTGCGCAGCTCTTTCGATAAGTTGGTCATATCATCCACGGTTTTCGCCCGTTTTACATACAGCCAGTCAAAAATTTGATCAGCCCGAAATGGCTTTTCCCCGTTTGCTGAAAGCCACTCTTTAAGCTCATGAAGTTCCAGTGAATAAATGGATGGCTTCTTCGGTTCCGTCTGCTTTTTTCTCGCTGTTGTCATTTATTTATTTTCCTTCTTTCTAAATTTACTTATAAAAAATCCATCGCCGCCAAAATCGTCTGGAAATACTTGAACCATATTCGCTTCTTTTTCTATAGAGATATGCTCAAGAGGGGCAGGCTCGAATTCGGGATGAGCATCCAAAAAGGCGTTCACCGTACCTTCATTTTCTTCCCTATCGACCGTACATGTACTGTAAACGAGGACACCGTCCTCTTTTAAAAGCGGCACAGCGGCATCTAAAATCGCCAGCTGAATCCGCTGCAGGTTATCGAGATCCTGTTCCGTTTTCGCATATTTCAAATCCGGTTTCCGGCGAATAACGCCAAGCCCTGAACAAGGAGCATCCACTAAAATCGCATCAAAAGTTTTTTCTGCAAACAGTTCTCCTGCTTTGCGGGCATCCTGCTTTTGAACATGGATGTTCGAGAGCGCAAGCCGCTCGGCATTCTGAGCAACAAGTTTCAGCTTGTGCGCGTGAATATCCAGCGCATCAATCCAGCCTTCTCCATTCATTTGTTCAGCAAGATGTGCGGTTTTTCCGCCCGGTGCTGAACACATATCTAAAACACGCTGGCCGGGCTTCACACCTAAAACAGGGGCGACGAGCATTGAACTTTCGTCTTGAATGGAAATAGCCCCGCTTTTAAAAAGGTTTGAACGTGCTGCATTTCCTTTTAAAATTCTGACTGCATATGGAGAGACGTCAGAAGGTTCTGCTTCAAACCCCTCTTCTGTCAGGGCCTGGATGGCTTCATCACGCGTCATCTTCATACTGTTTACACGAACGGTCTGTTCTGGTGCTGTTAAGTTGTGACGGCACATCGCTTCTGTTTTTTCTTTCCCATATGCCTTGATCCATCTTTTCACAAGCCAGAGTGGATGGCTTGTTTCAATCGAAATGCGTTCTGCGTCATCTTGAATGGAAGCCGTATCCGGAACACCTTCTCGCTGGACAGACCGAAGCACACCATTGACCATGCCGGAAATGCCTTTATGGCCCCTTTTTTTCGCAATTTCAACTGCTTCATGAATAACCGCCCTTTCCGGTACTTTATCAAGATAGACCATTTGATAAAGAGATAAACGAAGTAAATTATGCACCCAGCGCTCAGGCTTTTTTTTCAAAAAAGGAGCGAGATAGAAGTCAAGCGTCATCTTCCGCTGAATGGTGCCATAGGTGATTTCCGTCAGCAGCGCTGCATCCCGGCCCGACAAATTATTTTTTTCGATTGCCGTATTCAGCATCAAGTTGCTGTAAGAACCGCTTTTTTCTACCGTATCAATTAAGTCGAGCGCAATTTCGCGCACATTCAATGATTTCATATTAGTCTCCAAATACAGCACCGGCTTGAAGGAATGATCCTGAACCACGCAGGTAATCGCGTGCACTCATCCGTTTTTTTCCTGCCGGCTGCAATTCTGTTATTTTAAGCGCTGTTTCTGAACCGGTCGCAACGACAATGCCGTCTTCTTCAAGAGCAAGTACGGTGCCGGGTGCGCCGCTTTTGCCCGCCGTTTTTTCACTTTTCCATACTTTCACGACTGCCTCATTAAGAGTGGTATACGCAACCGGCCAAGGGCAAAGCCCTCTTACCTGATTGTACAGTTCTTCTCCCGGGCGGCTCCAGTCAATTTTTTCATCCTGACGGCGAATATTAGGCGCAAATGTTGCTTTTGCCCCGTCCTGGGGGGTCCGCGAAGAAGTGCCTTCGATGATAGCCGGGATGGTTTTAGACAGCAAATCCGCACCAACTGCACTTAGTTTGTCGTGCAGGGTGCCTGTGTTGTCATCTTCCTCAATGGTCACAGCCGCCTGTGAAATAATGTCCCCTGCATCCAGTTTTTCAGCCATATACATAATCGTGATGCCTGTTTCTTTTTTTCCCTGAAGGATCGAATAGTGAATCGGAGCACCGCCTCGAAGTTCCGGCAAAAGAGAGGCATGAACATTAATGCACCCATAATTTGGCGCCTCAAGAAGGGCATTCGGCAAAAGCTGCCCATATGCTGCCGTAACGACTAAATCAGGCTTTAAGGCGATAATTTCATCGAGCTCGGCCGACTTCGACAGCTTTTCAGGCTGCAAAACCGGAAGCCCATGCTCTAGAGCTGCTGCTTTAACCGGCGGCGGCGTTAACACTTTTTTACGGCCTACAGGTCGATCGGGCTGTGTGACCACAGCTAGGATTTCGTAGCCGTCTTTGATGATCTGCTCAAGCACCGGCACGGAAAAATCCGGGGTTCCCATAAAAACGATCGTGGTCACTCTTCATCCGCTCCTTTCAATTCCTCAGCCGGAATATATTTTTCCACTTTAGATGTAAATAACACGCCGTCTAAGTGATCCATTTCGTGCAAAATAGCCCGGGCCAGAAATCCGCTTGCTTCAAACGTGTAAAACTGGCCTTTGACGTTTTGAGCTTTGATTTTAATTCGTTTGGGGCGGGTTACTTCCCCGTATAGATCAGGAAAGCTCAAACATCCTTCGATATCTGTCTGGCTGCCCTCTGAAAAAAGCAGCTCAGGATTGATTAACACAATTAAGCCATGCTCGTCTTCAATATCTACAATGGCAAGGCGCATATCTTTCCCGATTTGCGGGGCAGCGAGGCCGACGCCGTCCGCTTGAATCATGGTTTCCTGCATATCACGCACCAGGCGCTTTAATTTACTGTCAAATTGTTTAACCGGCTGGCATTTTGTTTCTAAAATGTCGGCTGGATGTTTAACAATGGATAAAATCGTCATTGCGTTCCTCTTTTCTACATCAGTACATATGGGTGAATATCAATAGATACAATAAGCCCATTTGATTTTCCTTGTTTTGCATAATGCTCAAGCACCTGCTTCAACACGGTGCCAAGCTTTGGTTCACGTTTGTATTTTATCAAACATTGCCACCGATATCTATTGTTGATCCGTGAGATCGGTGAAGCGACAGGGCCAAGCACAACCGCCGCTGGAGAGAGCTCCGGCTTAATATTGGCGGCGATTTTGCCGGCCTCGCTTGATGCGGTGATCGCTTCTTCATGGCTGACTGTAATAAGCGCAAGAAAATAAAATGGAGGATAGCCTCCCGCTTTTCTCACTTGCATCTCCTGCTCGTAAAACGCCTCGTAATGCTGATCAGCGGCAAGCTGAATGCTGTAATGCTCCGGCGTATAGGTTTGAATCACCACTTCACCCGGCAATGTATGCCGGCCGGCCCGTCCGCTTACTTGCGTTAAAAGCTGAAATGTTTTTTCTGATGCACGAAAATCCGGCAAATGCAGCATCGTATCCGCGCTTAAAACACCGACGAGCGTAATATCCGGAAAATCAAGCCCTTTGGCAATCATCTGCGTGCCGAGCAATATATCAGCTTCCTTGTCAGCAAAGCGTCTCAGCAGCCGTTCATGGGCTCCTTTTGTACCGGTTGTATCTACATCCATTCGAATAATCCGCGCTTCCGGCAGCAGTTTTAAAAGCTCTTCTTCTACTTTTTGTGTACCTGTGCCAAAATGGCGGATATGTTCACTGCCGCATTCCGGGCATACGTCCGGCGACAGCTCCTCATGGCCGCAATAATGGCATTTCAGCTGATGGCGGTGACGGTGATACGTCATTGACACATCACAGTTGGGACATTCCGGCACGAATCCGCAGTCACGGCACATAATAAAAGAAGAATATCCACGCTTATTTAAAAACAGGACAGTTTGTTCTCCTTTTTGAAGGCGGTCTTTTATTTTTTCAAATAAGTTTCTAGAGAACATAGACCGGTTTCCTTCCCGCAGCTCTTCACGCATATCGACAATATCGACGGAAGGCAGCGGGCGGTCATTGACACGTTCGGACAGCGCCAACAGCTTGTAAACCCCTTTTTTTGCCCGGGCAAAGGATTCCAAAGAAGGAGTTGCACTTCCTAAAATAACCGGACATTGATAGTAACCGGACCGCCAAATAGCCACATCACGCGCATGGTAACGGGGATTTTCTTCCTGCTTATAGCTTGTTTCATGCTCTTCATCAATAATGATTAGCCCGATGTTTTCGAACGGGGCAAAAACAGCGGAGCGGGCGCCCACAACCACTTTTACTTCCTTGCGGCTGATTTTCCGCCATTCGTCATATTTCTCACCCGTAGACAGTCCGCTGTGAAGCACCGCCACGTCATCGCCAAACCGCTGTTTAAACCTGTCCGTCATTTGGGGCGTCAATGAAATTTCTGGAACGAGCACAATCGCTTCCTGTCCTTTTTGAATGACTTCGCTGATGGATTGCAGATAAATTTCTGTTTTCCCGCTTCCGGTTACACCATGAAGCAGAAAGGTTTCTGCTTTGTTTTCTTTTATATTCTCAATAACAGGCTCAATCGCCGCTCTTTGAGTGGGTGTCAAGTCAAGCGGCTGATCTGGTTTAAATGTCCGGCCGGCTAAAGGGTCACGGTATGTTTCTTCCTGCTTCTCTAAAAGCAGCCCTTTTTCGATGAGTGCTTTTGCAACAGCAGATGAAATACCTGTTTCCTTGAGCGAGATCCATTTTCCTTCTGTTCCTTGAAAAAGCTGGAGAGCCTCCGATTGTTTTATGGCATTTTTCGGCATAGATTGAAGGGTTCGGGCCAGCTCTTCCTCAGATAGCGGACATTGAACCATACGAATCGTCTTTTTTCGCCCTTTGCTTTTCACAGAATAAATTACATCGAGCGACCCTTTTTTTACTTCCTTGCGTATTTGGGCAAGCGCACCTGCCTCGGACGCTTCTTCCCATGTAATTTCTTCACGGTCTCCAAAAAGGGAATGGGCTTCCCTGCTCAGCGCGCTGTGACCGGTTATGCGGATATGCTTTGCATACTTGGCTTTCATCGCAGCCGGAAGCATTGCCTGCAGCGCTGAAATTTTAAAGCATAACGATTCGGCTGTCAGCCAGTCGGCGAGTGAAAGCAATTCTTTATTTAATACCGGAACAAGATCCATTGGTTCTACAATCGGCTTTAGCTTACGGCTTTCCGGCTCTTCTTTTACATCCAGCACAAACCCCTGCACATGGCGCGGGCCAAATGGGACGATCACCCGCATACCCGGCTGAATCATCCCTTCCCATCTGGAAGGAATTTCGTAGTCAAACGGGCGATCCGTCTGGCGGACCGCGACGTCCACGACGACAGAAGCGATATTCATTTTTCCTCACCCATCCGCCCGGCTGCTTCCTGCAGAATACGGAATGCTGCTTCTTTTTTGGTCATTTTCTCAAAGTCCTGGTGTGTGCCGTCACGGTGGAAGATCGAGATAATATTCGTATCACCGCCGAAGCCGGCTCCCTCCTGCTTGACATTGTTTGCCACAATCATATCTGTGTTTTTTGATTCAAGCTTCCTCTTTGCGTACGTCTCTACATCATTTGTTTCAGCCGCAAAGCCAATTAAAAATTGGTGTTCTTTTTGTTCGCCAAGTGTTTTTAAAATATCCTTCGTCCGCTCAAGCTCAATTGTAAGCGCACCGTCCTGCTTTTTCATTTTATTGTCAAATACAAAAGCAGGGCGGTAGTCTGCAACAGCAGCCGTTTTCACAACAATATCCGCATCAGGATAAACGCACATCACTTCCTGAAACATTTCTTCTGCACTTTCTACCTGTCGGATGGTTACACCACCAGGAGGCTTGATCGCTACAGGTCCTGAAATTAACGTAACATCTGCCCCAAGTTCCCGTGCTGCTTCTGCCACTGCATATCCCATTTTGCCTGTTGATTTATTGGTGAAAAAGCGCACTGGATCGATCGCTTCACGTGTTGGCCCTGCTGTTACGACAACTCGTTTTCCTTGAAGAATCTTTTGTTCGTCTTTAGCGAAAAATTGAGCGGCAAGTTCTGCAATCTTCTCAGGCTCTTCCATCCTCCCTTTCCCTGTATATCCGCAGGCAAGATAGCCTTCACCGGGTTCGATAAACCGGCAGCCGAACGACCGCAGTGTTTCCATGTTTTTTTGTACAGCAGGGTGCGCATACATATTTACATTCATGGCGGGTGCAATCCACCTTGGCGCTGTACCGGCCAGGAGAACAGTTGATACCATGTCGTCTGCCAGCCCGTGAGCCATTTTGGCAATGATATTTGCGGTTGCCGGTGCCACAATCATAAGGTCTGCCCAGTCTGCAATATCAATATGAGCAATTTTAGCGGGATCTTTTTCATCGAATGTATCGGTATATACCGGTTCACCAGACAGCGCCTGAAAAGTGACCGGCGCTACGAACTTCTGGGCGGATTCGGTCATGACTACTTTCACATGAGCACCCGCCTGTTTCAGCTTGCTCGTTAGTGCCGCCGCTTTGTAAACTGCTATGCCGCCGCTGACGCAAAGCAAAATGTTTTTTCCGTTCATTCCCTTTTCCTCCGTTCCAGTCAACTCTTTATGCCAATATGATAGCATACAAAAAGAAAAGGCCGGTATTCGCCGCCCTTTTCCGCTTTCCTTATTTACACTTCGTCTGAATACGTTTTGTTCTCGTCTTTCTTTTTCATGACAAGCTCATCCGCATAAATCTCTTCAAGCGCTTTTCCGACAAACTTGTGCGACCGATACGCTCCAAGCGCGCCTTTTCCTTTGTTTTCCTGCATTGAACGGGCGCGCTTTGCAGCTACGCTGACCAATGAATATTTAGAATCGATTTTTGTTAGTAAGTTATCAATAGATGGATATAGCATTATTGTTCCCCTTCCAGTTCAAGCATAATTTGGTAGCGATGCTGTACACGCTCACGCCGGCAGTGCTCTGCTTCAACGATAGACTGAATGCGCGAGCATGCCCGCTCTACTTCATCATTTTCAACGACGTAGTCATACAAGTCCATCATATCAATTTCTTTGCGTGCCTGCTCCATACGGCCCCGGATCACTTCATCCGTCTCCGTGCCGCGGCCGACAATCCGGCTGTGCAGCTCCGAAAGACTCGGCGGCGCTAAGAAAATAAACAGTCCTTCCGGAAACTTTTCACGTACCTGTCTTGCACCCTCTACTTCAATTTCAAGGAAAATATCCTTCCCTGCGTCGAGCGTTTCCCGAACGTAATCAACCGGCGTTCCATAATAGTTGCCGACAAATTCTGCGTATTCAAGCAGTTTCCCTTCCTTGATCAGCTGCTCAAATTCCTCGCGGGATTTAAAAAAGTAATCAACGCCGTTCACTTCTCCTTCGCGCGGTTTGCGCGTTGTCATAGAAATGGAATACTCGAACTTTACATCTTTTCTTGAAAAAATCGCTTTACGCACCGTTCCTTTGCCCACACCGGACGGTCCGGACAATACGATCAGCAAACCTTTTTCTTTCACTTACTTCACAATCCTTCCTCAGCATCCTCATCTTTTAGCGCCGCACGATTTGCCACCGTTTCCGGCTGAACAGCAGACAAAATAACATGATGGCTGTCTGTTAAAATGACCGCACGTGTCCGGCGGCCAAATGTGGCATCGACGAGATTTCCTTTTTCACGCGACTCTTGAACGAGCCGCTTCATCGGTGCCGACTCCGGGCTGACAATCGCTACAATCCGCTCTGCCGAGACAACACTGCCAAATCCAATATTGATTAATTGCATCAATCTTGATCCCCTTTGTCACGTTTCGTCCGTTTTTGCACACTCGAATTATTATATCATAAATGTTGCTTTTCCTGCTCGATAAATGCAAGAACCTCTTCTTTTTCTTCAAAGGGGGTTGAAAGCCGGAGCTCAGTTTTCATTTTTTCTGTTTCCAATAAAAAGTTTTCCTGCTTTAGTTTTTCCAGTTGCACTTGTTCTTTAATCATTTTGTATTGCAATTTCATTTGGCTTCTTTTATAAGATGTAAAAATGGCAGCAAGAGGGATTGAAAAAATCATAACTACTGCGACCAGCTCTGTCATAATATGCCCCTTTTCTGTATAAGTTTGTCAAAACGAGTATACAGCAGTTTGAACGGTTACAAAAGAAATGTCCTCAAATTTACGAAAGACCCCATCCCATGGTAAGATGAATAAATATGTTCGTTCAAAAAGGGAGTATGAATCATGGCATTCGATGGACTATTTACAAAAGCAATGGTAGAAGAATTAAAGGAAGCCTTGACAGGCGGCCGAGTCAACAAAATTCACCAGCCATTTAAAAACGAAACCATTATGATCATTCGGGCGAGAGGCAAAAATAACCGCCTGCTTTTATCTGCCCATCCGTCTTATGCACGGGTACAGCTGACGGAAACCGTTCAGGAAAATCCATCTGAGCCGCCGCTTTTCTGTGTAATGCTGCGCAAGCATTTAGACGGTGCTATTTTAGAAGACATCCGCCAGTTTGGCCTTGACCGGACCATTTGTTTTGAATTTAAAGGAAAAAATGAAATCGGAGATATTTCCTACAAGCAGTTGTACGTGGAAATTATGGGCCGTCACAGCAATATTCTTCTTGTTGACAAGGAAAAAGGAACGATCATTGACAGCATCAAGCATGTTCCCTCTTCTATGAACAGCTACCGGACCATTCTGCCCGGAGCAGCATACGTAGAACCGCCTGCACAAAACAAGCAAAATCCGCTGGCTGCTGATAAGGAAACCATTCAGCGTGCTGTAGATTTTAATGCAGGGAAAATTGCCAAACAGCTCGTGTCAGCGTTTGAAGGCTTTTCTCCGCTTATCAGCAATGAAATTGTCGCCCGCGCCGGCCTTGCTAACCGTGAAACAGTGCCAGCTGCGTTTCTTGACGTGATAGATCCTATAAAAAAAGCTGCGTATTCCCCTGTGATGATTGAAAACGGCGACAAATCATTTTTCTATATGATGGATCTTTCCCACCTAAAGGGAGAGCGTACATTCTTTGAAACGGCTTCTTCGCTCTTAGACCGGTACTATTTCGGTAAAGCGGAGCGTGACCGTGTACGCCAGCAGGCAAACGACCTCGAGCGTTTGATCGGAAATGAGCTGCAGAAAAACCGCACCAAAATCGGTAAGCTGGAGCGCACTCTTCAGGAAGCGGAAAATGCCGGTGAGTATCAGCGCATGGGCGAGCTGTTAACAGCCCATTTATATGCAGTGAAAAAAGGCATGACAGAAATTGACGTTGTAAATTATTATGATGAAAACGGAGCAACAGTGACGATCCAGCTTGATCCGCAAAAAAGTCCGGCTGACAATGCACAAAAGTACTTTTCACGTTATCAAAAAGCAAAACATGCGATTGTAGCGGTGCAGGAGCAGATCGAAAAAACAAATGAGGAAATTCAATATTTTGAAGCCCTCCTTCAGCAGCTTGAATCAGCTTCTCCACGGGATATTGAAGAAATTCGCGAGGAGCTCGCTGAAGAAGGCTACTTAAAAGCACGGCATATCAAGAAGAAAAAGAAAGTGGACAAGCCGGTCATTGAAGAATATATGGCCACAGACGGAACGCTTATTTACGCGGGTAAAAACAACCGCCAAAATGATTATTTAACGAATAAAGCAGCACGCCGGGATGATATCTGGCTTCATACAAAAGACATTCCGGGATCGCATATTGTGATTCGTTCAGACGATCCGTCGGAGGAAACGATTTTAGAAGCTGCCATGATTGCTGCCTACTACAGCAAAGCAAAAGACTCTTCTTCTGTTCCAGTTGACTACACAAAAGTACGCCACGTAAAAAAGCCGTCCGGTGCAAAACCCGGATTTGTGATTTACGATAATCAGCATACGGTGTATGTTACCCCGGATGAAGGGAAAGTCATGAAAATGAGAAAGTGAGCGCACCCGCTCACTTTCTTTTTATGTGTCGATCTAAAATCGTTTGACGACGGTTCCATCTTCCTCTATAAAGTCCCGTCGGCGTACCGCCATTTTTTACAATGGTTTTAAAAGACCCGATATTGTCTTTGTCGCAAACAACCAAAACCCGCTCGATACCGAGGTCTCTTGCTTTTTGAAGTGACAGTCCAAGCAAGGAAGCCGCCATAGCCCTTTCGTTCAGAAGGCCGGATACCGTAACCGACGTGCCCGCTGCTGTTTCGCAAAAAAGGTGTTAAAGCATGGTGGATGTTGATAACGCCAAGGACTCGCTTCCTTTAATCAATCAGCCAGTAGGTGAATCAGGCACCCATCCGGCTGGAATACGGATGCCCTTTTCATTGTCCCGCAGAAACTGAAGCATTTCTTCAAAACGGGATGGATCCCGTTCAATCACCGACGGTATCATCTTTTCACCGCTTGCTTCCCATTCTTCATAAAACGAGCGGTATTCTTCTTTTAAATGAGAAGAGGGATTTATTAATTTTATCTTGTATTCTGCCACATCGATTCCTTCCGCCGATAAAATTGACACGATTATATCATATTTTTCCAAACAAAAAAGCGGCCGTGATCAATCACGGCCGCCTGGAAATTAGTTGATGCCCCATGCATCGGGCGCCTGTTTCCATTTTTTCAGCGTTTCGATATCTTCTGTTTTTACGTAGTTCTTTTCAGCAGCAACTTCAATCAGTGCATCATAATCACTTAGCGCAACAGCTTTTAATTCTGCTTCCGCCAGGCGTGCATCTCCTTTTGGCAGTCCATATGTAAAGATGGCTGCTACGCCTAAAACGTCACATCCTGCTGCACGGAGCGCCTCTGCTGCTGTGATCGCGCTGCCGCCTGTTGAAATCAAATCTTCAATGACGACTACTTTTGAGCCGGGCTCCGCTTTTCCTTCAATCTGGTTGCCTTTGCCATGCTCTTTTGCTTTTGAGCGCACATAGCACATTGGCAAATTCAATACATCTGAAACCCAGGCAGCATGCGGAATGCCTGCTGTTGCAGTGCCGGCAATGATTTCTGCTTCCGGATATTCTTTTTGGATCAGTTCTGCCAGTCCAGCAGCGATCTTTTGGCGCGTTTTCGGATACGATAATGTTAAGCGATTATCGCAGTAAATGGGTGATTTCATGCCGGATGACCATGTAAACGGATCATTTGGCTGTAAAAAAACCGCACGGATTTCGAGTAATTCTTCTGCAATTTGCTTTTTCATTTTATGCTTGTCCTCCCCAGAGTGCTTTCACATGTTGATAGGCTGCAACCGGGTCGGCTGCTTTTGTAATCGGGCGCCCTACTACAATCATCGTTGAACCGATTTTACGCGCTTCAGCCGGATCCGCAATACGCTTTTGATCATCTGCCTCCCCGTCTTTTAGGCGAATGCCAGGTGTTACTTTGTAGAATGCTTCCCCGCACGCTTCGCGAATAGCCGCTGCTTCTAAAACAGAGCAAACCACTCCATCACAGCCGGCTTCCTGCGCTTTTTGAGCATAATGGCGGACGGACTCCCCGAGCGGAACCTTGATTAATTGATCCTGCTGCATCGCTTCTTCCGATGTCGAAGTCAGCTGCGTAACCGCAAGCAGCACAGGCCGGCTGCCTTTAGCACCTGCATCCAGGCCTTCGCGGGCACGCTTCATCATTTCAACTCCGCCGGCTGCATGGACATTAATCATATCGACCCCAAGCGCCGCCAGGCCTTTCATGGCTTGTCCTACTGTGTTAGGAATATCATGAAGTTTTAAATCGAGAAAAATACGGTGATTCATTTGTTTCAGCTGTTCAATAATGAACGGCCCATTTTGCAAGTAAAGCTCCATCCCTACTTTTACGTAAAGCTGCTCTCCGCGAAAGGGCACAAGAAATTGCTCGGTTTCCTGCCAAGTCGGGAAATCGAGTGCAATAATCGGTTCTTTTTCCATTATTTCCAGCTCCGTCCTTTTAATTCACTAATATGATCTATATTATGGGCTTCCAAGTACTGATCCAGCTCGGCAATTAATTCCGGGCAGACAAATGGATTTACAAAGTTTGCTGTGCCAACTGCCACGGCATCTGCACCCGCTAAGAAAAACTCAATCACATCTTCAACGCTTGAAATACCACCCATGCCAATGATTGGCAGATTCGTCTGCTGGCTTACTTCATACACCATGCGGATCGCTACCGGTTTTACGGCTGGACCTGACAAACCGCCTGTCCGGTTCGATAAAATCGGCCGTCCTGTTTTCAAGTCGATACGCATGCCAATCAATGTGTTGATCATTGTAATGCCGTCTGCGCCGCCGTCTTCTACCGCCTTTGCCATCTCGACAATATTGGTGACATTAGGCGACAGCTTTACATATACAGGCACCTCAGACACTTCTTTTACTCGTTTCGTTAACTCTTTTGCTGTTTCTGGTATGGTTCCAAAAGCAATTCCGCCTGTTTTAACATTCGGGCAGGAAATATTGAGTTCCAATGCATGAACGTTGTCCACTTTAGAAATCTCTTTGGCTACTTGAACGTAATCCTCTGTTTGCGAGCCGGCTACATTGGCAATAATCGGCACGTCAAACTGTTTAAGCCACTCGAGT
This sequence comes from Domibacillus sp. PGB-M46, assembly GCF_022668875.1. GTDB lineage: Bacteria > Bacillota > Bacilli > Bacillales > Domibacillaceae > Domibacillus. Next base: position 51,837 of record NZ_JAKGCR010000002.1, read on the forward strand.
TCATTGGCGATTACTTTTTCCAACCCGGGGTTTTGAAGCCCGATCGCATTCAGCATACCGCCCGGTGTTTCTGCGACACGAGGTGTTGCATTTCCATAACGCGGTGCTTCTGTTGTTGCTTTGATCATGATGGCTCCAAGCGTGCTTAAATCAAACAGCTGGCTGAATTCGCGGCCAAACCCGAAGCAGCCGGATGCCGGCATAACCGGATTTTTAAGTGACAAACCTGGAAGATCTAGTGCTAATCGGCTCATAACGCCACCTCCCCGGCTTTAAATACTGGACCGTCGCTGCAGATTTTCAAGTACGCCGTTCCCGTTTCATCCGCTGCCGGATGACATACGCAGGCAAAGCAGGCACCAATTCCGCAGCCCATCCGCTCCTCAAGAGAAATAAAACCGCGCGGCGCGGCATGAAGCTTTTCAACCGCTTTTAACATAACTGTTGGACCGCAGGAGTAAAATACGTCTCCCCGCAGTCCATGTTTGTTTACAATATCCGTTACAAATCCCTGTTCACCAAGTGAGCCGTCTACTGTTGCGACATATGTTTCACCCAGCTCGGCAAACTGTTCTGTATAAAATGCAGCTTCCTTGTTTTGAAAGCCAAGAACATGAATGGTCTTTACGCCTTTTTCATTTAAGCGGCGTGATAGTTCGTAAAGCGGTGGAACACCGATGCCGCCGCCGATTAACAGAGCAGTTTCTCCAGAAGCTGCTGCTTCAACCGGGAAACCGTGGCCAAGTGGACCGAGAACGTCCACCTGGTCACCGGATTGCTTGCGGGAAAGCGCAGTGGTTCCTGCACCTTCCGCCCGGTAAATCATCGTAAATTCCTGCTTATCGTGTTCAACGCGCGCAATGCTGATTGGGCGGCGAAGAAGGGGCATCATTTCTTCGCTCGCTTTTAAATGGACAAATTTGCCCGGCTGGTCGATTTGGTCAACCAGCGCCCCTTTTAATGTCATTTCAAAAATATTTTCAGCGATTTCCGATTGGGAAACAACCGTCATCAGCTCTTTTTGAATCATGAATGGACCGCCTCCAATGCCGGTTTTGGCATTGCTTCTGCATTAAAGATCATTGATTCAAGCACTTCTAAAATCGCGGTTGCTGTATCAAGTGACGTCAAGCATGGAATACCGTTTTCTACTGATTCACGACGGATACGGAAGCCGTCACGCGCCGGCTGCTTGCCTTTTGTAAGAGTATTGATAATAAACTGCGCTTCGCCTCCGCGAATTACATCCAGCATATCTGGACCTTTCGCGCCGATTTTGGCCACGGTTTGTACTGGTACGCCTGTTTCGCTGATCATCTTGGCTGTGCCATGTGTAGCCAGCAGCTGGAAGCCAATATTGTGGAAGCGTTTCGCGATTGCCAGCGCTTCTTCTTTATCTTTATCAGCAACTGTCAGGAGAACAGCTCCTTTAGTTGGAATCTTCATACCGGATGCCACAAGCCCTTTGTAAAGTGCTTTTTCAACCGTTGCATCTTTCCCCATTACTTCACCCGTTGATTTCATTTCAGGGCCAAGCGTTGTGTCTACACGGCGAAGTTTCGCGAATGAGAACACAGGAACTTTTACGTAAACACCTGATTTTTCTGGAACAAGGCCTGATTCGTAGCCCATGTCTTTTAATGACTGTCCCATGATCGCTTTTGTTGCAAGGTTCGCCATCGGTACATTCGTAATTTTGCTCAAGAATGGCACCGTCCGGCTTGAACGAGGGTTTACCTCGATTACAAATACCTCACCTTTTGAAATAACATATTGAATGTTGAGCAGGCCGATAATGTTTAAGCCTTTGGCAAGCTTTGTTGTATACTCGATAATTTTTTCTTTTTGATCATCTGTCAGCTTTTGTGGCGGATATACGGCAATCGAGTCACCAGAATGGACACCTGCACGCTCGATGTGCTCCATAATTCCTGGAATGACTACATCTGTGCCGTCAGAGATCGCATCTACTTCAATTTCTTTACCCGTTAGGTAACGGTCAATCAAAACTGGATGCTCTGGGTTGACTTTTACAGCATTTTGCATGTATTGAAGCAATTCTGCTTCTTTATAAACAATTTCCATTGCACGGCCGCCGAGCACGTATGACGGACGAACAAGAACTGGATAACCGATACTGTTGGCAATCTCAACGGCTGCATCTACTGAGAAAGCTGTTCTGCCAAGCGGCTGCGGGACATCAAGCTCCTGCAGAGCCTGCTCGAACTTATCACGGTTTTCTGCACGGTCTACATCTTCAAGGCTTGTGCCGAGAATTTTGACACCGTGTTCTACTAGCTGGCCGGCTAAGTTAATTGCCGTTTGTCCGCCGAACTGTACAACAACACCTTCTGGTTTTTCCAGATCGATAATGTGCATGACATCTTCGATTGTTAACGGCTCGAAGTAAAGCTTGTCGGAGATACTAAAGTCTGTTGAAACCGTCTCAGGGTTGTTGTTAATAATAATCGCTTCATAACCTGCTTCTTTCAGCGCCCATACAGAGTGTACCGTTGCGTAGTCAAACTCAACACCCTGTCCGATACGGATTGGACCAGAGCCAAGTACCACAACGGACTTGCGGTCTGTTACAATTGATTCGTTTTCTTCTTCATATGTGCCATAGTAGTATGGTGTTTCTGATTCAAATTCTGCCGCACATGTATCAACGGTTTTGAAAACAGGGACAATGCCGTTTTCTTTACGCCAGTCGTACACTTCTTTTTCGGAAACGCCCCATGCTTTTGCAATGGTTTTATCGGCAAATCCAAGCTGTTTCGCCCGTTTCACAACCTCATGGTTAAATGGATTGCTTTCGACTTCTTTTTCGTATTTGACGATGTTTTCAAACTTCTTCAGGAAGAACAGGTCAATTTGGCTCCACTCATGAATTGTTTGAATTGTGATGCCGCGGCGAAGTGCTTCACCCAGATAGAACAAGCGCTCGTCTCCTGCTTTACGAATCCGTTTTTCAAGAAACGCGTCGTCTTTATCAGCCAGCTCGTCGAGCGACAGATGGTATACGCCGCTTTCCAGTGAGCGGACTGCTTTCAGCATTGACTCTTCAAATGTACGGCCAATTGCCATAACCTCGCCTGTTGCTTTCATTTGCGTACCTAATGTACGGTTTGCGTTCTCAAATTTATCAAACGGCCAGCGCGGGATCTTAGAAACAACATAGTCCAGAGCCGGCTCAAAGCAAGCGTACGTTTTGCCCGTAACCGGGTTCATCATTTCATCCAGTGTTAAGCCGACAGCAATTTTTGCTGCCAATTTTGCAATCGGGTAGCCCGTTGCTTTTGATGCAAGCGCAGATGAACGGCTTACACGCGGGTTTACTTCAATGATGTAATATTGGAAGCTGTATGGGTCAAGTGCAAGCTGAACGTTACAGCCGCCTTCAATTCCAAGCGCGCGAATAATTTTTAAAGACGTGTTGCGGAGCATTTGATATTCACGGTCTGTCAACGTCTGGCTCGGCGCTACAACAATCGAATCTCCTGTATGAACTCCAACCGGGTCAATGTTTTCCATGTTACAAACAACGATCGCATTGTCATTTGAATCGCGCATCACTTCATATTCGATTTCTTTGAAGCCGGCAATGCTTTTTTCTAAAAGACACTGTGTAACCGGGCTTTGTTTCAAGCCGTTTGTTACAGTTTCAACCAGTTCTTCTTCATTTTCGCAAATTCCGCCGCCTGTACCGCCAAGTGTATAAGCAGGGCGTACGATAACTGGATAGCCAATTTGCTCAACAAAGGCATACGCTTCATCTAAAGTGTGGATAATTTCACTTTCCGGCACCGGCTCGTTTAATTCATTCATTAATGAACGGAACAAGTCGCGGTCTTCCGCCTGCTCAATCGCTGAAAGCTTCGTACCAAGAACTTTTACGTTGTACTCATCTAGCACGCCGGCATTGGAAAGCTCGACTGCCATATTCAACCCTGTCTGGCCGCCAAGCGTTGGCAAAATCGCGTCCGGACGTTCTTTTTGAATAATGCGGCGGACAAATTCAAGCGTGATCGGTTCAATGTAAACTGCATCCGCAATTTCCGTATCCGTCATAATCGTTGCCGGGTTTGAGTTTACGAGAATAACCCGGTATCCTTCTTCTTTTAAAGCGAGACATGCTTGTGTCCCTGCATAATCAAATTCTGCCGCCTGGCCAATTACAATCGGGCCGGAGCCAATCACAAGTATACTTTGGATGTCTGTACGTTTAGGCATGTTGTGTCTCCTTTGCAGCGTTTGTTTTCATTAAGTCAACAAAGCGGTCAAATAAAATATTGTCATCTTCTGGTCCTGGTGAAGCTTCTGGGTGATATTGCACAGTGAAAGCAGGGTACTTCTTATGAGCCAGCCCTTCAACTGTTCCATCATTAAGTGCAACATGTGTTACCTTCAAATCCGTATTCGCAATTGATTCTTCGCTTACAGCAAACCCGTGGTTTTGAGAAGTGATCGCTGTACGTCCTGTTTCAAGATCCTTAACCGGATGATTCGAACCGCGGTGGCCGAATTTCAGCTTGAATGTATCGGCACCGGAAGCAAGAGCAAACAGCTGGTGGCCAAGGCAGATACCGAAAATCGGCACCTGACCGATAAGCTCACGAATCGTTTCGATGGCATGCGGCACATCTTTCGGGTTGCCCGGTCCGTTCGTCAGCATGATACCATCTGGTTTAAACTGCATAATTTCTTTTGCTGTTGTATCATGCGGCACGACCGTTACATCGCAGTTACGGTTGTTTAATTCACGTAAAATCCCATGCTTCATACCAAAGTCGATTACGACAACCCGGAAACCGCGTCCCGGACTTGGATAAGCGGACTTTGTAGAAACCTGTGCAACCTGATCGTTTGACAGTACTGTTGCCTGAAGGCGTGGAATCACATCCTCAGGATTTACATCCGCAGAAACAATTGCTCCTTTAAGGGCACCGTGCTGGCGGATAATTCGCGTTAATTTGCGTGTATCAATACCGGAAATAGCCGGAATATCTTTCATTTTTAAATATTCATCGATTGAAAATTCAGTTCTGAAGTTTGAAGGAAAATCTGCTGCTTCCTTCACAACGAGAGCTTTTACAGCCGGCTGAATTGTTTCAAAGTCGTCACGGTTAATACCGTAGTTGCCAATAAGTGGATAAGTGAATGTGACAATTTGTCCGCAGTAAGATGGGTCGGACAAGGTTTCCTGGTAACCTGTCATACCTGTTGTAAAAACCACTTCGCCCGTTACGTCTTTTTCACTGCCGAATCCTTCACCAGCAAATACTGTGCCATCTTCTAAAATAAGCTGTTTTTTCATTCGTTGATCGTTCCTTCCTGCCATACAAGATTTCCTTCAAAAAACGTTGCCGCCGGCCACCCTGAAAGTACGCGGCCTGCAAATGGTGTGTTTTTACCTTTTGATAAAAACGTCTTTGGATCTACTTCTTTTTCGCCAGCAAGATCAATAATGGTAAGATCAGCGCTGGCACCTTCTTCGAGGCGGCCATACGGCAGATTAAAGACCTCAGCCGGTTTCACCGTCATCCAGTCTACAAGCTGCTTCAATGTAATCACACCTTTTTGCACTAGCTCGGTGTACAGAAGCGGAAAAGCTGTTTCGAATCCTGTAATGCCGAATGGTGCTTTGAGAATGCCTGCTGCTTTTTCTTCTGCTGTATGCGGTGCATGGTCTGTTGCGATAAAATCAAGCGTTCCGTCAAGCAGCCCTTCAATAAGAGCCTTTCTATCTTCCGCCCCGCGAAGCGGCGGGTTCATTTTAAAGTTAGGATCCTGTCCGGGGATATCCATATCCGTGAGTACAAGATGGTGCGGTGATACTTCGCCAGTTACCCGAATGCCCGCTCTTTTTGCATCGCGAATCGTACGGACCGATTCTTTTGTGCTGACGTGGCAGACATGGTAGTGACAGCCTGTATTTTCTGCAAGCAACACGTCTCTTGCAATTTGAACGGCTTCGCAAATGGATGGAATGCCCGGCACGCCTTCACGTTTAGCATATTCACCGTCATGAACAGCGCCCCCATAAATTAAGCTGTTGTCTTCACAATGTGCTACAACTGCCATATCAAGAGCAGCTGCCTGCTTCATTGCAGCATGCATCATGCCTGCCTCTTGAATGCCGACTCCGTCATCTGTAAAAGCAAATGCCTGGTTTTCCTTGAGTGCTTTAAAGTCAACAAGCTCTTTGCCTGCCTGGCGGATTGTAATAGATGCATACGGCAGCACACGAATTTGTGCATTTTCCTCAATAAGTGTATTCACTTTTTGAAGATTTGCTTCTGTATCTGGTACCGGCCGGGTATTTGGCATAGCCGCGATCGTTGTAAATCCGCCTTTAGCGGCCGCTTTCGTTCCAGTTTCAATTGTTTCTTTGTGCTCGCCGCCTGGCTCACGCAGGTGCACGTGCAGATCAATCAGGCCAGGTGCAATGAGCTTGCCGCCCGCATCGATTGTTTCTTCGCCGTTTTCTGCGAGGCCAGCGCCGATTTCAGTAATTTTCCCATCTTGAATGCGGACATCTGCTCCGGTTAATTCACCGTTTTCTGTTAAGACTTGTCCATTTTTAATTAACCAGTTCATTTGCCAATCTCCCCTCAAGCACTTCTTTTAAGACCGCCATGCGGACATATACACCGTTTTCCATTTGTTTAAAGATGCGCGACCGTTCGCATTCAACTAAGCTGTCGGCAATTTCTGCATCCCGGTTTACCGGAGCCGGGTGCATAATAATGCTCCCCGGCTTCATCCGGCTCTCCCGTTCCTCTGTTAAACCGTAACGGATATGATATTCTTCTTTTGTCATCGACGAAGCGACCTGATGCCGTTCGTGCTGGATACGCAGCAGCATTAAAGCGTCCACCTGCTCAACTAATTCGTCGATTTCAACGAACCCTCCTGACTGGAGGAAATCCTCTTCAAACCATTCAGGAGGACCTGAAAATTTCACATCTGCACCAAGTCGTCTCAGTGCCTCTGCGTTGGAGCGGGCTACCCGGCTGTGCCGGATATCGCCGACAATGCCGATTTTCAAGCCCTCGAACGTGCCAAACTCCTGCTGAATGGTTAGAAGGTCAAGCAGGCATTGGGTTGGGTGCTGGCCGCATCCGTCTCCTGCGTTAATGACCGGAATATCGATATGGCCAACCAGTTCGTCGTAGTAAGCATCTGCTTCGTGACGGACCACCACTGCGTTAACGCCAATGGCTTCGAGTGTGCGAACTGTGTCGTATAATGTTTCTCCTTTTAAAACACTTGAACTCCCAACATCAAACGGGATCACATCCAAGCCGAGTTTTCTCTCTGCCATTTCAAAACTTGTTTTTGTCCGCGTGCTTGCTTCAAAAAACAAATTCGCGACATATTGTTTTTCATGCGGTGTCCAAACTTCGCCTTCCGCAAATTTCTGCGCCTGCATTAATATTAACAAAATTTCATCTTTATGCAAATCCCTAATTGAAACTAAATTTCTCAGCATCGATTTTTACCTCCGTTTTCATAAAAAAAACACCCTGGTTTCAGGGTGTTTTTTCGTTTTACAGCATAACGAAGCTGTTCTGCGCATAGGCGCAGACCGATTTCACCCTTAAATGCCTCTCGTGCATTTTTAAAAGGTTGTCAATGTTCATCCAGCCTCACAGGGCTATTACTAAACATTCATTCTTTATTCATAAATACTTATACGATCTTCTTCATCCACTTCTTCAAGTGTGACCACAATCCGCTCAGTTTTCGCTGATGGAATGTTTTTCCCGATATAGTCGGCCCGGATTGGCAGTTCACGGTGCCCTCTGTCAATAAGTGCCGCCATTTGAATGTGGGAAGGGCGTCCAATGTCCATGATGGCATCCATTGCAGCCCGGACAGTGCGGCCCGTATACAAAACATCATCTACAAGAATCACCGTTTTGCCGTTTAAATCAACCGGTATGTCGGATCCTTTTACTTCAGGATCATCGTTTTTTGTTTTTACTGTTAAATCGTCCCGATACAGCGTAATATCAAGCTCTCCGACAGGGATGCGCTGTCCTTCAATTTGAAAAATGCGCTCGGCAAGCCGCTGTGCCAGGTAAATGCCCCGTGTTTTAATGCCAATAAGCACACAATCTTCAATGCCTTTATTTCTTTCGATAATTTCGTGTGCGATTCTTGTTAATGCCCGGCGAATCGCCTGCTGATCAAGTACAACCGCTTTTTCCATGAAAAAAGCCTCCTCACCCGGTTGTGGGCGAGAAGGCATAATGGTTCCTTGAAAATGGCATACTCATACCATTTCATATCCGATTCCTTCCCAGCCTCACGGGACTGTTCTTAAAGGTTCTTATTCAACTGAGTTCATTGTATCGATAAATTCGACAAAAGTCAAATCTTTTTCCGTAAGTCATCAACTAAATCTGTAAACTCTTTAGGTGCCGGTGCTTCAAACTCCATATATTCATTCGTACGCGGGTGAACAAAGCCCAATACGCCTGCATGAAGTGCCTGGCCGTCAATGTCAAGTGTTTTTCGCGGTCCGTATTTTGGATCTCCGGCAAGCGGGAAACCGATATACTTCATATGAACACGGATTTGGTGGGTACGCCCTGTTTCGAGCTCACATTCCACCAGCGTAAAGTCCCGGAAACGCTCAAGCACCTGAAAATGCGTCACAGCTACTTTACCGTGATCTACAATGCCCATTTTTTGCCGGTCTTTCGTATCCCGGCCGATCGGGGCATCGATAGTGCCATAATCATGAGAAATAATACCGTGCACGATCGCCTGGTACTTACGTGTCACCGACTTTTCGACAAGCTGATTCACTAATTTTTCATGTGCCATATCATTTTTAGCGACCATGAGAAGACCAGATGTATCTTTGTCAATCCGGTGGACAATACCCGGACGCATCACACCGTTTATACCGGATAAGTCTTTACAATGGTACATTAAACCATTCACAAGCGTTCCCGTCGTATGCCCGGGGGCCGGATGCACAACCATGCCGCGCGGCTTGTTGACCACAATGACGTCTTCATCCTCGTAGTAAATGTCCAGCTTCAGATCTTCTGCTTCAATATTCAGTTCTTCAGGGTCTGGAATGTCAATGGTCACTTCGTCTCCTGCTGCCGCTTTGTAGTTCGCTTTGACCGGCTGACCATTAACTAGAACGCGCCCTTCCTTAAGCCACTCCTGCACCTGCGAACGGGAATACTGCTCCTCTTGAGCTGCGGCGAGTTTATCAATCCGGCTCCCGTTTTCTTCTTCACTTACTGTAAACTGTAATGATTTCATATTATGCCTTCTTTCCTTTTCGATCTTCTATTAGCATGGCAGCAAACAGCAAAATAACACCGATCGTTAACGCCGCATCGGCAATATTAAAAATGGGAAACCGGTAGCCGAAAATAAACGTCTGCACAAAATCAACCACTTCCCCGCGGAACAGCCGGTCAATAAAATTGCCTAATGCTCCCCCGAGTAAAACAGCTAGGGAGATTTTCATTAAAGGTTTTCCCTTTGCTTCTTTTTGCATAAAGTAAATGATGCCAACCACTACAATAGCTGTAATCAGATAAAACAGCCAAAATTGACCTTCAAGCATTCCCCATGCTGCTCCCCTGTTTCGGTGCGAAGTAATATGGAACAAATTGTCCATAACCGGCACACTTTCCCCTATTTCCATTGATTTCACAATAAGCCACTTTGTCCATTGGTCAAGCAGAATGATGAGCAGCGACAATACGTAGTAATACATATTTTACCTCCAACGCTGAAAAGAGGTTAGCGGTTTTCTTAGCTAACCTCTTTTTCGTTTGTTTTAGTTCACTTCTGAATAATGCTCTTTTACAACAGACGCACAGCGTGGGCAAAGCGTCGGATGCTCAGCATCCTTTCCTACTTCGTCCGTTACAGTCCAGCAGCGTTCGCATGTTTCACCAGACGCTTTTTCTACTACAACAGAGGCTGTTTCAAGCTGAACCGCATGTTCAGGTGCTTCAGCGTCTGTTCCAGCAATTTCAAATCCAGAAACGATAAACAGCTGCTTCAAGTCTTCTTCGATAGACGCAAGCAATGCTGTTGTTTCCGCTCCGGCAAACAACTTCACATGGGCTGTCAATGATTTCCCAATGACTTTTTCGTTGCGGGCTTCTTCAAGCGCTTTGAGCACATCGTCACGAACCGCCATAAACGCTGTCCATTTTTGTGTTAAAGCCTCGGCGTCCGGAAGTTCTTTGTACTCCGGCATATCTGTCAGCTGTACGTATTTCTCTTCAGCTTCCGGCACTTCCACCCATACTTCGTCCGCTGTATGCGGAAGGATTGGCGATACCAATTTTGCAAGTGCTGTTAACGTTTCAAAAAGAACCGTTTGAATAGCACGGCGGTCGGCATGATTCTCCGCTTCGATATATAAAACATCTTTTGTAAAGTCAAGGTAGAAGGAGCTTAAATCAACTGTACAGAAATTGTTGATCGCATGGTAAATAGCCGCGAATTCATAGTTTTCGTAATGGCCGCGTACCGCTTTGATTAATTCGTTTAATTTCACCAGCATAAACTGGTCAACTTCACGCAGGTTTTCATATGCTACCGCATGCTCACTCGGCTTAAAGCCATCCAGGTTTCCTAAAAGGAAGCGGAACGTGTTACGTATTTTGCGGTAAACTTCGGCCACTTGTTTTAAAATCGCATCTGATACACGCACATCTGCTTGAAAATCAACCGATGATACCCAAAGACGCAGAATATCAGCACCAAGCTGCTCCATTACTTTGGCTGGAACAACCGTGTTGCCAAGTGACTTACTCATCTTGCGGCCTTCACCGTCAAGTGCAAATCCGTGGCTTAGCACGCCTTTGTATGGAGCATTTCCCGTTACTGCTACTGCCGTGATCAAAGAAGAGTTAAACCAGCCGCGATACTGGTCAGAACCTTCCAGGTAAAGATCAGCCGGGCGCTGGGCATCCTCGCGCTGCTCTAAAACAGCTTCATGTGAAGAGCCTGAATCGAACCAAACATCCATAATATCGTTTTCTTTCGTAAATTCTCCGTTCGGGCTGCCAGGATGCGTAAATCCTTCCGGAAGCAGCTCCTTTGCTGTCCGCTTAAACCAAATATTTGATCCGTGCTGGCGGAATAAATCCGAAACATGCGAAATCGTTTCATCAGTAATAATCGCTTCACCGTTTTCCGCATAAAATACCGGGATTGGCACCCCCCATGCCCGCTGGCGGGAAATACACCAGTCACCACGGTCACGGATCATATTAAACAAGCGTGTTTCGCCCCATGCCGGCACCCATTTTGTTTCTTTTACAGCTTGGAGTAATTCCGGGCGGAACTTGTCGATCGACGCAAACCATTGAGCTGTCGCGCGGAAAATAACCGGCTTTTTCGTCCGCCAGTCATGCGGATACGAGTGGGTAATAAACTCCATTTTCAACAGTGCGCCGGCTTCTGTCAATTTTTCAGTGATCGCCTTGTTGGCATTGTCATAAAACAGTCCTTCAAATCCTGGAGCTTCCTCTGTCATCACACCGCGGTCGTTTACCGGGCAAAGAACATCAAGGCCATATTTCTTCCCAACGATAAAGTCATCTTCCCCGTGTCCTGGTGCTGTATGAACCGCTCCTGTACCAGAATCCGTTGTTACATGCTCACCAAGCATTACAAGAGAATCCCGTCCGTAAAGCGGATGTGCGGCGATGATACGGTCAAGCTGTTCCCCTTTTACCAGCTTGTCAGTCGTATAGGATTCCCAGCCGATTTTTGATGCTACTTCTTCTAGGAGTGCTTCAGCCACAACGAACTTCTCGCCCGCTGCATTGACAACGGCATAATTCAGTTCCGGATGAACGGAGATACCAAGGTTTGCCGGAATCGTCCATGGAGTCGTGGTCCAAATGATAATTTTTGTGCCTTCTTCAAGCACACCGTTTCCTTTTTTCACTTCGAAAGAAACATAAATAGAAGCTGATCTTTTATCCTGGTACTCAATTTCTGCTTCTGCAAGAGCAGACTCAGAAGACGGAGACCAATAAACAGGTTTTAACCCTTTATAGATAAACCCTTTTTTTGCCATTTCACCAAACACTTTAATTTGGGCTGCTTCATACTCAGGCTTTAATGTAATATAAGGATTTTCCCAGTCACCGCGGACGCCAAGACGCTTAAACTGCTCCCGCTGGCTGTCGACTTGCTTGTAGGCATACTCTTCACAAAGCTGACGGAACTCGGCTACCGTCAGCTCTTTCCGATTTACACCGGAATTTGTTAGTGCCTGCTCAATTGGAAGACCGTGAGTATCCCAGCCTGGAATATACGGTGCATAAAAACCGCTCATCGATTTAAAGCGGACAATGAAGTCTTTTAAGATTTTATTCAGCGCGTGCCCAATATGAATATCACCATTTGCATATGGAGGGCCATCGTGCAGGACAAACATCGGCCGGTCCTTTGTGCGATCCAACACCTGTTGATAGATGTTTTCTTCATTCCATGTGCTCTGCATGGCCGGCTCGCGCTTTGGCAGATTGCCGCGCATCGGAAAGTCTGTTTTCGGCATTAATAACGTATCTTTATAATTCATTCTATAATCTCCTTTTTTAAATGAAAATAAAAAAACCTTTCACATCCCTCAAAAGGGACGGAAAGGTTTCCGCGGTACCACCCTGATTGACAGCCAATGGCTGCCCGCTCAAAACCCGTAACGTGGATTGATCGTTTTCCGCTACTCCAATGTTCACGAAAAATGCTCAAGGGTGATTTTGGAGCTGCATATCGGCACCAGGCTTTCACCGTCCCTGGTTCGCTTATAGCCGACTATCTGCGCTCTACTGTCCCTTTCATCGCGTTTTACAATTTATTCAGATGGTTACATTATAAAAATGAACGATTCATTCGTCAAGCTTATCTCTCTTCGTCGCTGAAGCGCTCAACTTCTTCCGTATCTACTTCAAATTCAAGAAGTGTATCCCAGTCATCATTGTTTAATAAGTCTAACTGAGCTTCCATCAGCATTTTAAAGCGCGTACGAAATACTTTAGACTGCTTTTTTAGTTCTTCAATTTCAACAGCGATGCGGCGGGCTTTTGATAATGACTCCTCGACAATGCGGTCGGCGTTTTTTTCTGCTTCACGAATCAAGAGTTTAGACTCTTTTAAAGCATTTCGTTTTACATCCTCTGCCGTTTCCTGCGCAATAACGATGGATTTATTTAATGTTTCTTCAATATTGGCAAAATAACTAAGCCGTTCCGTCTGGCCGGCCAGCTGCGCTTCTAATTCTTTTTTCTCGCGAATAATCAACTCGTAATCTTTAATAATTTGATTTAGAAAGTCGTTCACTTCATCTTCATCATACCCACGAAATGAACGGCCAAATTCTTTTTTATGTATGTCCAACGGCGTTAAGGGCATACAGCCACCTCCAAAGCATTACATGATCATTGATTTTCATTATAAAGGTTTTTCGAACGCTTGTGGGAAAATCCCGGCATTTTCACAAATTTATTTCAAAATGCCCAAGGTCATTCGCCATTTTTCTTTTTTGGTTTGTCCATCAAGGGATAAAATTTTCACACGTCCTGTTCCACGAATAGACAGCATATCCCCGGTTGCACATTCAAAGGAAGGCTGGTCTACAGCCCGCCAGTTTACTTTCACGGCACCGCCTTTAATAAGCTGCTGAGCCTTTTGACGTGACATCGACGGCAGCGCGCTGATGATCACATCAAGGCGCAGTGACGAAACCGTAACCGCTTGCTCGCGCCACTCTTCAGCTGTGTAAAGAGCTTCTGAAAATGGCTTTTCTTCCAACGAAACAGGTACTTTGCCAACATGGTCAAAATGGCTGTGCAGGTAATCGACAAGTTCTTTTGCCACAATTACCTGAAAGCATTCCTGCTCGTTTAAAATATCGCCAAATTTCTCCCTCTTTAAGCCAAGCCCCATCATACTCCCCAAAATATGGGGGTGGCTAATAGAAGCAAATTTATGCGGGTATTCAATATCAAAGAGACTAACATCAAAATCCGTTTCCTTCGGTTCGAAATAAGAAGGATGAATAAGCGCTCTTTTTCGTTCTGCGTTCGGGTAGCCTCCGAAAAATGAAACGAGCACTTCCTCCCCTGATCCGACAACTGACCGAAGAATCTGCCGCTGCCGGGGGTCTAAAAAGCCGGTTAGTTTAGGCGCATACATATCCGCCACTTGCTGCTTCCACTTTACGGTTTTATCAATGAAGTCCCGCTCTTCCGGCCTGAAATGCTGATAAATATCACTCATGTTATACCCAGATCATCAGCTGATGAAGTCCGCGCGTTGCTAGATTCAGTGTAATAAAAGCAACGATTGGCGAGATATCAATCATGCCAAGCGGCGGAATAATACGGCGGAACGGGTCTAGGTACGGTTCACAAATTCTTGTTAAAAAGCGCCCGATTGATGTATTACGTGCATCGGGAAACCAAGACATTAAAATATAAATAATGAGTGCCCAGGAATATAAATCAATTGCCCGGATCAAATAATAAAGTACAACATCCATCTCTTCTATTGCCACCCCGTTCTTTCTTGATCCTGCTGCCCAAACTGTGTAATATTTCCTGAAATCTCCACGTTTTCCGGCGCACAGAAAAAGATTTTTTCCCCAATTTGCTGAATTTCACCGCCGATGGCGTAGACCGTTCCGCTTAGAAAATCAACAATTCTGCGCGCCTGATCTGTTTGAATGCGCTGCAGGTTTACAACAACTGCTTTTTTTGCTTTTAGATGATCGGCAATCTCTTGTGCTTCTGCATACACACGCGGTTCTGCCATAACGACTTTTGATGGCTTTTGCGCACTTTTTAAACTCACAACATTTTTTTTGCGAGGCGCTGCCGCTGGAGGCGGCTCTTCTTCATACACTTCTTCTTCCACCATATCGTAATCTTCTTCATCCAGCAGGAAAAATGACTTAAACTTCGACTTCACGCCCATCATTCCACCTCCGCTTTCTTTTTACTCTCCAACAAGCGCCGTGCCAATACGAATCATTGTAGCTCCTTCTTCTACAGCTATTTCAAAATCATTGCTCATACCCATCGATAGCTCCTGGCACGGAGCATAGGGAAGATTTAATGCTGCCACTTCTTCTTTGCATAAAGCAAGCTTCCGAAAGCAGGACCGCAGAACATCGCGGTCTTCTGTCAGCGGAGCCATTGTCATCAAGCCGCACACACGAATTTTTTCGTATACATGAAGCGATTGAATAAACGGAACGACTTCATCCGGTGCCAGCCCGTGCTTTGACTCTTCACCTGATACATTTACCTGCACAAAACATTGGACAGGTTTTTCAGCACGGCTGTTTATTTCTTTAGCGAGCGATGCCCGGTCAAGTGAATGAATAAAATCAGCCTGGTGAATAATTGACTTTACTTTTCTTGTCTGCAGAGACCCGATAAAATGCCATACGGCACGATCTCCAATACTTTCATACTTTTCATTTAGCCCTTCGGCCCGGTTTTCACCAAGATGTGTAATACCCGCTTCCACTGATTCCTGGGCGCGAGCCGTTGTCACGTATTTTGTGACGGCGATAATCTGCACATCTTCCGCCTGCCGGCCTGACCGGCGGGCCGCTTCTTCAATCCGCTGTTTAATACTTTTTACATTTTCACTAACTTTCATGTTTCCCTTCCTTCCAGCCGATATAACCCATCATTCTGCCCGTACTTCCCCGGTCACGCCGATGAGAAAAAAAGTCCGGAGAGCAGCTTGAACATAAGGATGTTACATAAATATTTTCCGACGGGAGTCCTGCTTTGATTAAAAGGTCTTTATTAAAATCCTGCAGGGAGAAAAAATACGCATCTGCTTCATCCGGCACGGGAGAGAGCGGCAGCTTTTCTCCCGGACGATACCATTTCTGTACTTCTTCTGCCACACCCGCTCCCACCTTGTAGCATGATCCACAAATAGAAGGGCCAATGGCTGCTTCAATATCCTGCAGGCGGCTGCCCTGCTGCTTCCATTTCTCAAGCATCTTCGGCCCTATTCCGCCAACTGCACCCTTCCAGCCGGCGTGGGCAGTACCAATGAGCTTCGCTGCCCGGTCAAGAAAAAAAAGAGGTACACAATCCGCATAACAAAGAGTAAGGAGCACGCCGGCATCCTCGCTGTACAGTCCATCAGTGGCCGCCAGAGCCGTTTCGTAATCAAGTGCGCCCCTGCCGGCATCCCTCTTTGACACATGGGCAATGTGTACCTCATGTGTTTGTTCACACCCAATCCAGCCAGCTGTCGGAAAATCAATTAATTTGGCTGTATTTTTTCGATTTTCCTGAACAAAAGAAGCTTCCTCTTGCACATGAAAAGCCATGTTCAAGCCATTATAGCGGCCGGTTCCGCCAGCTTTCGACGTAAATCCAGCCACAAGACCTGGTTCTTCCAGCTCCCATTTTTCCAGATGAAACAAACCGTCATTCGATTTTTTAAAAGGTTCTGTCATGGCATGCTCCCGCTCATTTTCTTTTAGTGTACCACATGCCCTCTTTTTCGTCACCGTTCTTCCTCTTTCGGTTCAGTGTCACTATGGCGGACTAAAATAACGTCACCGCCGATTTTCACAATATGCATCCAGGGAATTACCAATTCTTCTTCCCTGCCGAATAAACCAAATTTTTTTCCGCTTTGTTCAATGATCAGAGCAGATATAGCACCCGTTGCATTATTTAACTCAATATCAGCCAGCCGGCCAAGCTTTTTTCCGTTTGTGACATTGACGATATCCTTGAGCTGGAATTCTGAAATTCGCATAACAGCCCCTCCTTTGTATCAATGTATGCGCCAAACCAAAGAAAAAACAGAAGATCTTCTCTTCTGTTTTTCTGATTAACCATTTATTTTCTTTTTCATTTGTTTGATGGCCCCTTTTTCGAGCCGGGATACCTGTGCTTGAGAAATACCGATTTCATCTGCTACTTCCATCTGGGTACGTCCGGTAAAAAAGCGTTTTTCGATAATCATTCGTTCCCGGTCTGATAATTTACTCAGCTCATCGGTCACCGTCATTGTATCTACCCATTCTTTTTCCCTGTCTTTTCCGTCGCTGATTTGATCCATCATGTAAATAGGGTCGCCTCCGTCCTGGAAAACGGGTTCAAACAATGAAACGGGATCTTGAATCGCATCAAGAGCAAAAACCATTTCTTCTTTTGGCACATTGATTTCACGTGCAATGTCTTCCGCTGCCGGCTCGACAGACCGTTCGGCTGTCAGCCTTTCTCTTGCCTGCAAAGCTTTATAAGCAATGTCGCGCAGCGAGCGTGATACTCGAATAGGATTATTATCCCTCAGATACCGGCGGATTTCACCGATAATCATCGGAACCGCATAAGTGGAAAAGCGGACATTGTGGCTTAAATCAAAATTATCAATGGATTTCATCAAACCGATGCAGCCTACTTGAAACAAGTCATCGGCTTGTTCATTACGGTGGTTGAATCGTTGAATTACACTTAAAACGAGGCGTAAATTTCCGGTAACCAGTTCTTCACGGGCTTCTTTATCCCCATTTTGGTATTTTACAAACAGCACTTTCATCTCAGGATTTGTTAATACAGGAAGCGTCGATGTGTCGACGCCGCACAGAACAACTTTATTTCGGGCCATCACTGTTCCTCCTCATGATGTCTGTTTCTCAAAACAGTATTGCCGGCCCGAAAGAAATTATTCAGCGCAGTTTATTAAGTTCCTTTTTTAGTCTTCCGATAATCTTTTTCTCCAACCGTGAAATATAAGACTGTGAGATGCCCAGCAAATCTGCGACATCTTTTTGTGTTCTTTCTTCCTGTCCATTCAGTCCAAACCGCATTTCAATAATTTGTTTTTCACGGCCTTCTAAGTCTTCAAGCGCTTCTGCTACAAGGTGTTTGTCCACTTCTTCTTCAATGCCTTTTGTGATAATATCACTTTCGGTCCCCAGCACGTCGGATAAAAGCAGTTCATTTCCGTCCCAATCGATGTTAAGCGGTTCGTCAAATGAGATTTCCGAACGGATTTTATTATTGCGGCGCAGGTACATTAAGATCTCATTTTCAATACAACGGGACGCATAAGTCGCAAGTTTGATTTTCTTTTCGGGATCAAAAGTGTTTACGGCTTTGATAAGCCCGATTGCTCCGATGCTGATGAGATCTTCAATATGAATGCCAGTGTTTTCAAACTTCCGGGCAATATACACAACAAGGCGCAAATTTCGCTCAATCAGCATAGCGCGTACTGCTTTGTCTCCGGAAGGCAGCTTCGTTAAAAGATGCGCTTCCTCGTCACGTGTAAGCGGCGGCGGAAGTGCTTCACTGCCGCCGATATAGTAAATCGCCTTGGATTTAAGCCCGGCTTTTTGAATCATATTATACATTACGTACATCCATTTCGTTTTTACCTGCCGCATATTGTCCACTCACCTTTCAATTCATTCCCGAACCATATTCGGATGCAAGATGCACGCAAACGCTTCGTCATCCGATAACATCTTGTCCGTAAACGTGACAAGCGTCCTGTTCGTTTCTTGTTTTTTTCCATTTATCCATATAGTAAAGCTGTCTGTACGAAAGGAGGCAAGCAGCCTGCTTTCAGCATGAATAGATTTAGATGGTACCCAAACGAGTTTTTCAGTCCAAGTGTCCGGGAGATGGAGCAGATCACTGATGTCTTCTTTAAAAAGCGCTTCAGGCCACTCCTCGGAGGGCTGAATCTGGCAGACTGCCACTTCTTTTTTTGAAATAGGATCACACAGCGCATTGCCCGTATCAATCAATCCGTGCCCTGACCAGTTAATTCCGCAAAGTGTAAAAGAAACGGGAACTGTCTGACTGATTACCCGCCTTGAAGCATTTAAACCTAATAAGCGGCGTTGAATAAAGTAAAAGGAAATGGCCACTGATACAATAAAAAAGAATATGAGAGACCATTTTCCCGCATCGGCATATTGCCTGTACATAGATTGAAATCCGAATAAAATGCCGCCTGTTAAAAAAACAGTAAAGTAAAAGGTAAGAACCATAGAAACAAGGCTTTTTATACCGGTTGTTTGAAACGCAATACGAATCATGAACACAGGCATGATGACCGTTAGCGATTTATGCAAAAGTCCGGTCGGGCCTGCTGCTAAATAGATACATACGGGGATAGTTCCAGCTAACGAAGCCGCAAGCAGCCGGGGCACCCTGAATGTACGCCCGCTCAGCTTTCCTGTTACGAAAAGAAGCAGTGCATCCGCAGCAAAATTAAAAAAAATAATCCCTTCTGCGTAACCGGCCAATTGATCCCTCCTTTTTTCCGGCTGCCTGTCCTATGTGCATTAGTGTACCGGATTCAATAGGGGATGTATGTCGGAATGTAAGTGAATTTTTACAGTAGTTTTTCCGAATCATGTCTAATTCGGGCATGGAAAAAGCCTGTTACGCCCTTTACATAGTACGGTGCGCCCTTTGCCTGTAAGAATTAGCATGCACAAAAAAACCCGCCACATAAGTGGCGGGTCTGCTTTTTATCTTCTTCTATTGCGATTACGTAAAAATGTAGGAATGTCCAACGTATCATCCGCTGAAGGCTGTTGATGCTGGCGCATTGGCTGCTCCGGCGCCGGCGTATCTTCACGCTTCAGTTCACGCGGTTTCGGCTGCTGTTGCGAAGCTGGCTGCGAAGGCTGTGGTTTTACTTGGCCAAGGCCGGGACGAACCTGCTGGCCTGCTTCACCTGGCACCTCTTTAAAACCAGTCGCAATAACTGTAACAACAATTTCTTCTTTTAAATTTTCATTAATAACAGAACCGAAGATCATATTTACGTCTTGGTCTGAAGCTGAAGATACAATATCAGCTGCTTCCTGTACTTCATAAAGACTTAAGTTTGTGCCGCCGGTAATGTTCATTAGCACACCTTGCGCACCGTCAATAGCTTTTTCAAGCAAAGGACTGGAAATGGCTTTTTTCGCCGCTTCCACTGCACGGTTTTCACCCGAAGCAACCCCGATTCCCATCAAAGCAGAACCTTTGTTCGACATAATAGTTTTTACATCAGCAAAGTCTAAGTTGATTAAACCCGGTGTTGCGATCAAGTCAGAGATACCCTGTACCCCTTGGCGAAGAACATTGTCTGCTTCACGGAATGCTTCAAGCATTGGTGTACTTTTGTCGACAATTTCAAGCAGGCGGTCATTTGGAATGACGATTAATGTATCTACTGCCGCTTTCATTGATTCGATTCCACCAGCTGCCTGCGTTGCACGCTTACGGCCTTCGAATGTAAATGGACGTGTCACAACCCCTACTGTCAGGGCGCCAAGATCTTTTGCAATTTGTGCAATAACCGGAGCTGCACCTGTTCCTGTGCCTCCGCCCATACCAGCTGTTACGAACACCATGTCAGCGCCTTTAAGCGCTTCTTCAATTTGCTCTTTGCTTTCTTCGGCCGCTTTTTTTCCAACCTCAGGGTTAGCACCGGCACCTAGTCCGCGCGTCAGCTTGTTGCCGATTTGCATTTTCACTTCTGCTTTTGACAAATTAAGAGCTTGCGCATCCGTATTGACGGCAATAAAGTCCACTCCCTGCACTCCGTGCTCAATCATTCGGTTGACGGCATTGTTACCGCCACCACCTACGCCGATAACTTTAATCGTTGCCAACGAATCTAAACTTGTATCGAATTCCAGCATGGCAAATCCTCCTATTTAATGCGTTCTTTTTCTATTCTTCAAAGAAGTACCCGAAAAGTCTTTTCATTTTTCCTTTGACGCCTTTTTCTTCTCCGTCATGAGGCTGCTCTTTTTTCACAGGCTTCGGTTCCTGCTTGACTTCCTGGCGCTCTCTTCTAACTTCTTTCGCCGCCGGAGCCGCTTGATTGGATTCACTTAATTTCCGTCCCGTTAACCGGGCATTTTTATATGCATACTTGATCAGGCCTACAGACGTTGTAAATTGCGGCTCACGTACACCGATATAATCAGGAATCGCAACGCGTACACGATTTTGAAATACATCCTGTGCCAAATCAAGAATGCCATTCATTGCGGATGATCCGCCGGTTAAAACAAATCCACCCGGAATATCATGAATACCCGACTGGCGAAGTTCTTCCACAACCATCATAAACAATTCTTCTAGTCTTGCCTCGATAATTTCTGAAATTTCAAGCTGGTTAAATTGATCATGCTGGTCACTGCCAATCACCGGAACACTGAACACTTCTTCTTCAGAAGCTAAATCATAAAAAGCATGTCCATGCTTAATTTTAATTCCTTCGGCTTCCTCTGTTGACGTACGCAGACCAATGGATAAATCTTTTGTAATATGATCGCCGCCAACAGGCAGGACAGAGGTCTGCTGAATATAGCCATCTCTAAAGTAAGAAATTGTCGTGGAGCCGCCACCGATGTCGACTAGTACAGTGCCTAGATTTTTCTCATCCATAGATAAAGCGATTTCCCCACTCGCAAGCGGCTGCAGAACAATTTCATTAATCTCAAGACCCGCACGCTCTACACAGCGCAGCGTGTTATGTAAAAATGTTCTTGAACCTGTTACGATGATCCCTTCCATTTCAAGACGTACACCGAGCATACCGCGGGGATCATTAATTTCATCAAAGCCATCTACAATAAATTGTTTGGCAATTACATTAACAATTTCCCGGTCGGGTGGAATAGACATCACTTGTGCCGCATCTTTAACCCGGATCACGTCTTCACTTGTAATCTCCCGATTTTCGCTTGAAACAGCTACAACGCCATTGCACGGATGCAAAATGGCGTGGTTGGCAGCAATACCAACAATCACGGAGCCAATCTCTAGGCCTACCATACGCTCCGCCTGTTCAATCGCTTTTTTAATCGAATAAACGGTATCGTCAATATCGACGACCGCTCCTTTTCGAATGCCTTTTGATTTTACATTTCCGACACCAATTATATTTAAGGAATCATTAACCATTTCGCCAATAATCACTTTAATCGCGGATGTACCGATGTCGAGACTAACTAAAATTTCATTATTATTCATGCTGCGGCACCTCCTTTACCATAAAAGCGTGAATAATCGAACAAACATTCGCACATTTACTCTACGAATACATGTTTAAGAACGTAATTCGTCATATTCAGCGTGTTTCCCTTTTAAAGTTTAGTATTTTTGATGTTTTTCTTAAACTCTCTCATACAAGTCTACACTAAGATAAGAAGCTCGAAAAGGCTAAGTTATTCAGTTTTAAGAAAACTTTATGGAGTATCTGCTTCTTGTGTTCTTTCCTCTGTTGTTTCTCCTGCCGCTTCCTCTTCGGCTTCTTCTGCTAGTTCCTGCTGCTGAGCTGGATCATAGGCTTTAAAATACGAACCAACTTCGATGTCGATTACACCTTTTACATCGGGATTAAGCTGCGTAGAAATGGAAGGGTAGTAAACCATTTTCTCAGCAAATGTGGAGAGAGTGGCAGACACTTCAAACCCATCTGTCATAAACGCCTTTATATGAAGAGAGTTATTTTTCTTTGGATCATAGTACACTTCAGAAATTGTGTTATACACTTCATCCGGAAGTGTTTGGGCTGCTTTTGTAAACAAATCGAGCGCCTTTCCTTCTTTGAAGTTATACAAAATCGGAAGCTGTAATGGTGCACCGCTCAGAGGCTGGCTTAAAATTTTCCCGTTTTGAAGAACAGGATACAACCCGCCTTTTTGAGCAGCGTAAGCAATTTCATTATGCTCTTCCACTGAAATCATCAAATCATTTGGGAACCCAATTGTAACCTCCGCTTTTTTAATGCGGTCGTCTTTTAAAAGAGCTTCTTCTGCCCTCCCCTTCCCGGCTGCCCAAATACTGCTTCCTTTTACAAGCCCGCTTTTCTCAATTACTTCCTGCTTTGTCACAAGACTGTTTCCCTGCACATGAATGTCTGCCACTTTGCTTAAGGGAGACTGCAGATACACAACAAGAAGAATAAGCGCGAAAAACAAAGATAGTAAAAGCAGCAGCCGGCGGTTCGCTTTCTTTTTTCTGATTTGTTTCAGCTTTGGAATGCGATCCTCAATTGAAATGATTTTTTCCTTTGTCATGTTCACACCTCTGCCCATGCTGCAAACCAGCCGCGCGTGGTTTCTTTTAACGCGGCTGACTGCCATGTGTTCAAGATGAACGGCTGGTTCTTTCTGTTAATTCCACCATTACATTATATAAACGATCTGCCGCATCCGGAATGCCCAAACGTTTTGCTTGTTCTTTCATTTTGCCGAGCCGCGGCTCATTCATCAGGATAGCATCCAACTCTTTCACGAGCAACGCGCCTGTTAAATCTTTTTCAAGCAGCAGCACTGCTGCATCCTGGTCCGTTAGAGAGCGTGCATTTTTCTCTTGATGATTGTTTGTTACGTACGGACTTGGAATTAAAATGGACGGAATACCGAGCGCTGTCAGCTCTGCAAGGGTAGTGGCCCCTGCTCTTGCTACTACCAGATCACAAGCAGCCAGCACATCCGGCATGTTATGAATAAACGGCTCAACCGCCACATTATCAGGCTTCCCTGCAGTCTGCAGCTCCGTCGAAACGCGTTCATAGTGAACATCACCTGTGACGTACAGCACCTGGTAGCTGCGGTCCGCCAAGTTGTTCAATGCCTCGATTACCGCATCATTAATAGGACGGGCGCCGCGGCTTCCCCCAAAAATAAGAACGGTTTTTCGTCCAGATGTAAACCCGTACTTTTGCAGCACACCCGCCCCGCTCGCTTCGATCACTTCGGAAGCTCTAGGATTGCCGGTAAGAACGGTTTTTGCTGCCGGAAAGTGTGTTTTTGCTGCATCAAAACAAACCGCCACTTTATCCACATACTTGCTTAGAAATTTATTTGTCAGTCCCGGCACGCTGTTCTGTTCATGGACAATTGATGGGATTCCCATTTTCGCAGCTGCATACACGACTGGTCCGCATACGTAGCCACCTGTACCAATCACAACATCCGGCTGAAATTCTTTCAGCATTTTTTTACAGTCGTTAACGCCTTTTAAAAAGCGCATAACCGTTTTCACGTTTTCAAATGAAACTGCCCGGCGGAATCCCGTAATGTCGATTGATTGGAAGGGAATCCCTTCCCGTACAACAAGCTTGGATTCTAGTCCTTTTTCTGTTCCGATGTATAGGAACGATGTGTCCGGGTGTTTCTGTTTAATCATCCGAATAAGTGCGAGTGCCGGGTAAATATGTCCGCCCGTTCCTCCGCCGCTGACTACTATTTTCAATTCTGTCACCTCAATAATTCATCTGGCAGCTTTTGTTGTTTAAACAGCTGTCCAATGCATTTTCATCTTAAATCAATGTGTCACGAGAATCAAATATTATCTTGAAAAACCCGTAAATTTCCTTCAATACTACCGCATATGACGGCTTGCACTTAAAACAATTCCCGCCAATGCCAGTGTCATAGTTAAAGAAGAGCCTCCGTAGCTTAAAAACGGCAGGGTTACCCCTGTTACTGGAAGAAGTCCTACTACGACCCCAAGGTTAATGAAAGACTGCAGGCTAATCATAGCCGTCAAGCCGAAAACGAGCAGCATGCCAAATGGATCGTCAATCCGCATGGCTATATATACTCCGCGCCAAATAAGCAGGAAAAATAAAAGAATAATCCATACAGCACCAAGAAAGCCCGTTTCTTCTGACCATATGGCAAAAATAAAATCAGTCTGTGGTTCAGGAAGATAGTAATATTTCTGCCGGCTTTCTCCGTAGCCATGCCCAAAAAGCCCTCCCGGTCCAACCGCATAAAGAGACTGAATTATTTGAAACCCACTTCCAAGCGGATCCGACCATGGATCCAAATAAGCCGTAATACGCTTCATTCGATAGGGTGCCGATGCAATGAGTCCAACCAATCCAATCACTGCTGTTATACCGATCGTCATAAAAAAGCGAATCGGTGCTCCCGCACTGAACAGCAAAAGAAAAGCAGTTCCCCCCATAACGGCCGCTGTTCCAAGATCCGGCTGCAGCATAATTAAGCCAAAAGCAGCCCCGATAACAGAAAGCGGAAAAAAGAGCCCTTTCCAAAACAAGTGAATGGTTTTTTTTCGTTCAGACAGGATGGATGCCAGAAAAAAAACAAGAGCCATTTTCATCCACTCAGAGGGCTGGAAGGACAAAGAGCCTACGCCAATCCAGCTTTGTGACCCGTTGCGCACCATCCCAATCCCCGGAATGAGTACAGCGATCAGCAGCAAAAATGCGACGATAAGCGCATGCTTTGAATAGGTCTTGAAAATCCTATAATCAAAGCGTGAGAATACCGTCATCACCACGATCCCGGCTACAGCAAATACGGCTTGTCTTTCTACAAAATAAAAAGAATTCCCATAGTTAAATTGCCCCCATACTTCTCCAGCGCTTGCGACCATCAGAAGGCCGCTTCCTGTTAACAACAAGACAAGCAGCAAAAACAGTTTGTCCGTTCCACGAGTAGAAACAGCAGCCACCCCTCTCATGCGCATTAAAAAACCGGAGCCATCAAGGCCCCGGCTCTTTCTTATAACGTATTCACACAGTCGATAAATATGTCTCCGCGTTCTTCAAAGGTTTTATATTGATCCCAGCTTGCACAAGCTGGAGACAATAAAACAACATCTCCTGCTTTTGACAGTGCAGCTGCTTTTTGTACCGCATCAGTCATATATTCCGCTTTTTCAATACAGGTAATGCCGGCTTTTTCCGCCGTTTCTCTCCATTTTTCCGCTGTTTCTCCAAACGTCACAACTGCTTTGACATCGTGCAGGTACGGAAGCAGGTCATCAAAGCCGTTGCCCCGATCGAGCCCTCCCGCGAGCAGAATGATAGGAGCTTGAAAGGCTGTGAGGGCACTTTTTGTCGCAAGCGTATTGGTTGCTTTAGAGTCATTATAAAACTTCCGGCCGTTCCATTCGCGTACAAACTGGGTCCGGTGTCTCACACCTGAAAAAGTCTTAAGAACATGGATAATCGCTTCATTTGCCACACCTGATAGTTTAACTGCCGCAATGGCCGCCAAAATATTTTCAAGGTTATGGCTGCCCGGCAATGCGATATCTGCTGTCGGCATAATTCCTTCTTCTTGAAAATACACCATTCCATTCTCGATATAAGCCCCATTTTCTACTTTTTGGCGCACGGAAAATGGAATGACATTCGCCATACTCGCCCCGGCCAAAGACAGAAGAGCTTCCTGGTCCGCGTTAATAATTAAAAAGTCTTCGCCAGTCTGGTTTTGCGTGATTTTCATCTTTGCTCCAACGTACTCTTCCCGTGATCCGTGATAGTCTAAGTGGGCATCATAAATATTGGTGATAATCGCAATGCGAGGACGAAATTCCTGAATCCCCATTAACTGAAAAGAGGAAAGCTCAATCACCACATGATCCTCCAGCTTGGCTTGCTGTACGACCTCAGATGCTACCTTGCCGATATTACCGGCAAGCACAGTACTTTTGCCGCCTTTTTTCATCATTTCATCGATCAGTGTCGTCGTTGTTGTTTTGCCATTAGTGCCGGTGATGCCAATAAACGGCGCTTCAGAAATCAGTCCGGCAAGCTCTACTTCCGTAATCACCGGCAGTCCGTCTAAGACCGCCTTGGATATGATCGGATTTGAGTAGGGAATACCCGGGTTTTTCACGATCAGCTCGAACCCTTCATCCAGCAGTTCTACCGGGTGGCTTCCGCATATCACTTTAATTCCTTCTGCCGAAAGTGAGCGGGCAGCTTCATTTTCTCCAAGCGGCTTTCCATCATTGACTGTGATATCAGCGCCTAGTTTTTTCAGCAAACGGGCAGCTGCGAGCCCGCTTTTTGCTAAACCTAATACAAGTACTTTTTTTCCGTTAAATTGATTAATCTGCTTCATATGTTCCATACTCCAATCCATAGACCGACCGCTGCTGCAATCACACCGACGGACCAAAAAGTGACCACTACACGCCACTCAGACCAGCCGCCTAGTTCAAAGTGATGGTGCAGCGGACTCATTCTAAAAATTCGTTTCCCTCTAGTTTTAAATGACCAGACCTGCAAAATAACCGATAGTGTTTCTGCTACAAATACAATCCCAATAAGAAGTAGCAAAAACTCAAACTTCGTTAAAATAGATAGTACCGCGATCGCACCGCCCAGCGCAAGCGATCCTGTGTCTCCCATAAATACATGGGCCGGATAAGCGTTAAATACAAGAAAACCGATGACAGCCCCAACAACTGAAAAGGCGAAAATGGCTGTTTCATCAAGCCCCTGGCTCCAGGCAATGACCGCATATGCTCCAAATGCAACAGCTGCCGTACCCGATACGAGGCCATCAAGTCCGTCGGTTAAGTTCACTGCGTTTGAAAAACCGACCAGCCAGAAAAGAACAAACAGCGCATATAAAATGCCCAGGTCAACGGAGAAAAAACCAAATGAAAGCTCCGTTGATAATCCTTGCTGCGCATAAATCACATAAAAGATAATAGAAATAATAATTTGGCCGATTAATTTTTGCAAGGATGTCAGACCAAGGTTGCGCTTCATCACGACTTTAATAAAATCATCTAAAAACCCAAGAAGTCCAAATCCAATGGTTACAAGTAAAAGCAAGGTTGTTTCTGTACCGATTGAATCAAATAATTGGGCAAAAAACAACGTCGTCACAATAATAGATAGCAAAAAGACGATTCCGCCCATTGTCGGTGTGCCCGATTTTTGCTGGTGAGACTTCGGTCCTTCTTCACGAATGCTCTGCCCGAACTTCAGTCTCCTTAAAAAAGGAATAAATAACGGGGCAATAAAAACCGTAATTAAAAACGAAACCGCAATAATTAACGCTATCTGCCACTCATTCATGCCTGTCCACCGTCCTTCTGAAGAAGTGCTTCTTTCGCAATCTCCCGATCATCAAAATGAAAAACATCTTTTCCAATAAGCTGATATGTTTCATGGCCTTTCCCTGCAATCACAACCGCGTCGCCAGGCTTCGCCGTACGAATCGCTTCAAAAATGGCTTCTTTTCGATCCTCAATCACCGTATAACGCTCCTGCGGCACACCTGCTTCCATATCTTTCAAAATGGCTTTCGGGTCTTCGCTGCGCGGGTTATCCGATGTGAAGATCGCTTCATCTGCATACTTGCAAGCCGCCTGTGCCATAAGCGGGCGCTTTGTTTTATCACGGTCACCGCCGCATCCGGCAATGGCAATTACCCGCCCTTTTGTTAATGGCCGAACCGTTTGAAGAACATTAATTAAGCTGTCCGGTGTATGCGCGTAATCAACAATCACCGAAATATCACGGTCATTTGGCACCACTTCAAAACGGCCTGCTACTCCTTCCACCTGCTCAAGCGCTGTTTGAATGGTTTCCGGCTTGATGCCTGAGACGAAGCCGGCCGCAAACGCAGCAAGCATATTGTATACATTGAAGCGGCCGGCTAATTTTGACTGAACTTGCAGCTCTCCACCCGGATACGTAATGGTAAAAGCTGTTCCTCCTGAGGTGAGCCGAATATCCTTTGCACGAATGTCAGCTGGATGGTCAATGCCATAGGTAACAACATGCGCCGCCGTCATCGAACGGTAAACAGCGGAAGCTGCATCATCGGCATTTAACACCGCAAAAGACGGACGGTCGGAATGCATTACATTTCCAAGGCGGGCAAACAACAGCCCTTTTGCTGTCCGGTATTCATCCATTGTTTTATGAAAATCGAGATGATCCTGCGTTAGGTTGGTGAAAACTGCTACATTAAAAGCAGTGCCGTTTGTCCTCCCTTCTTGGAGAGCATGAGAAGATACTTCCATAACTGCAGCCGTTACACCTGCTTCTTTCATATTTGAAAATGTTTTTTGGAGCGTAAGGCTCTCTGGTGTTGTGTTTTTCGTTTCAATAGTCTGGTCGCCAATCTTCATATACATTGTTCCAATTAAACCAGTCGTCTCTCCGTGAACCCGTAAAATATGATCAATTAAATGGCTCGTAGTTGTTTTTCCGTTTGTTCCTGTAATCCCAATTAGGTGGAAGGAATCTGTCGGGTAACCGTAAAAATGAGCCGCTAAAAGCGCCATTGCCCGTTTTGTTTCCGGTACATAAATAACTGGAACAGATACGTCCACAGGCCGTTCTGCTACAATGGCAGCTGCTCCTTTTCTCACTGCTTCTTCCGCAGCATTATGGCCATCAAAGGTAAATCCTTTTATACAAATAAATATTGATCCCTCTTGAACGAGGCGGTGATCGTTTTCCATCGACGTAATCGCCGGATTTCCATCCTTATCTTGCTGATAAAATGGAAGTGCTCGGAGCACAGTTGATAAATCCACGTTTTTTCAATCCTTTCTTTTCTGCAAACACTATGTACAATTTCCCGCGATTTCTATTGTAACGAAAAAAAGCCGCCGATGCGAATGCTTTTCAGCCTGTTTCGATCAAATTTGGCGGCATAGGCTCTTTTATTTTAATAAAACGCGTACTTTGCTTCCTCTCTCTACTTTTACCCCTTGTTTCGGCGATTGGTACACGACCTTATCTCCCGCTCCTTCAGCTACAATTTCAACATTGATCAGCTGTTCTTTTAATTTCTTTTTTGACAGGCCAATCAAGTTAGGCACTTGAATGAAATCCGGGTCATTCCAGGCTTTTTCTTTTTCGATCTGATTCGTTTGTTTTTCAACGTTTAACAGCGGAAGAACATCCTGCATCATTTTTCCGACAATCGGGGCGGCGACTGTACCGCCAAACTGAACCGTGCCTTTTGGGTTGTCAATAGCCGTGTAAATGACCACCTTCGGATCATTTGCGGGCGCCATTCCGATAAAAGAAACAATATGGTTGTTTTCAAGATAACGGCCGTCTTTCGCTTTTTGGGCGGTACCTGTTTTCCCTCCAACCCGGTATCCGTCTACGAAAGCGTTTCGTCCGGTTCCTTTGGCTACTACGTTTTCGAGGGCGCGCCGCACTTCTTTCGATGTTTCTTCACTAATAACCCGGCGTACCTTTTTCGGCTTACGAACCTCTTCCGTTTTGCCTGTCTCCGGGTTTGTCCAGCTCTCGGCTACATACGGCTCATACAATATGCCGCCGTTTATCGCCGCGGACACTGCTGTCACCTGCTGGATAGGTGTAACGGCTACACCTTGTCCGAAAGCCGCCGTTGCCGCTTCTACCGGACCGGCCGATTCCTCTGTAAAAAGGATTCCAGTTCCTTCTCCATACAAGTCAATGCCTGTTTTTTCGCCAAATCCAAATTTGCGAATGTAAGAAAAAAGCTTTTTTTCACCAAGGCGTGAACCGAGCTCTACAAAACCCGGGTTACAAGAATTCTGCACGACTTCAAGGAAAGTCTGATGGCCGTGCCCTTCCCGCTTCCAGCAGCGCAGCCGCGCACCATCCACTTCCACGTAGCCGGGGTCATTAAAGTGATCCTTATCAAGATCTACTTTCTTTTCTTCTAAAGCAGCTGCCAGTGTAATGATCTTAAACGTTGATCCCGGCTCAAACGTGCTCCATACAGGAAGATTTCGATTATATACATCTGGATCATATTTGCTAAAGCGGGCCGGGTCATAAGACGGGCGTGAAGACATCGCCAAAATAGCCCCTGTGTTCGGATCCATTGCGATACTCATAGCCGCATCCGGCTTGTACGTTTTTTCAGCCTGATCCAGCTCTCTTTCCATTACAGCTTGAATATCCGCATCAATCGTTAAACTTAAATCCATTCCATTTACCGGTTCCTCATAATGATTGGTAAGCCCCGGCATTTGGTTTCCTTTCGCATCTGTATACATTTGGATCGAACCTGGTTTGCCAGAAAGCTTTTTATCATAATAGGCCTCGATCCCGGCAAGCCCCTGGTTGTCAGCTCCTGTAAATCCAATAATATGGGCAAGCCTGTCCTTCATTACGTAATCCCGGATCGAGTCTTCCCCAAGCCAGACTCCCTTTAATTGAAGATCCCTCACCGCCTGCGCGGTTTCAGCGGATAAATGCCTGCCTTTGGAAGAAAGACGTTCAATTGAAGAACGTTTTGTCATTCGTTCATACAAAACCGATTCTTTCTCCCCGAGAACGGCGGCCAGCTTCTTGGCCGTTTGTTTCGGGTCGTCAATTTGAGCCGGAATCACATAAACCGTCGGCGCATTTTTATTCCCCACTAATACTTTTCCATTTCGGTCCAGGATCAGACCGCGCTCCGGCTCAGCAGGGATGCTTCTTCCCCACAGTTCTTCTGCTTTATCTGTCAGCTCACCCCCATTAACAAGCTGGATATAGCCGGTGCGGATGACCAATGCCGAAAAAGCCAAAAAAGACAAAAGAAGGATCCAAAACATTCGCACCCGCATTGTCCACACTCCTTTTCTTCATGATCATATGCTTCATTTAATGAAAATTGACAAAAAAAAGAGCCGTCCCGGCGATTTAGTGACTGGCACTAAAAAGCGAGACCGCTCCCTTTATCGGGATTGATCCGAGTCTTCATTTGCTTTTTGGTTAGCTTCTTCCGCACTGCCAGGCTCTTCAAGCTTAATAATAAGCTTCTGGCCTTCTTTTACGGCTTTGTTTGGTTCAATATTTTGAGATACTACATAGCCGGATCCTGAATAGCTTACTTTAAGCCCCATACTCTCAGCTACTTTCATCACATCACGCATGGCCCAGCCTTTCATATTTGGCATCGTCCACTTCTCAGATGTCAGCAGGATGGCTTTCTCTCCCTGCAGCAGCTTTTCGCCGGCCGCTGGCACTTGCTTTTCAATTTTACTGCCTGTACCGATCACGACCGGATCCATTCCGGCGTCTTCGTACGCCTTACGTGCTTCTGATGTTTTCTTGCCGGTAAAATCTTTTAACGTTACCGTTTGAGAAATAATCGTTTTATCCGGCTTGATATTTAAATATTGAAGACTGTTTCGCATAACAGGATTGAAAATCTTTGAAACAGGGCCCGACCCGGACTCTCCATCCAGCTGCGGCTGCGCAACTGCTACATATACGATGAGCTCCGGATCTTCTTTTGGGGCCATGCCCAGAAAAGAAAACAAGTAATTGTTTGATCCTGTTAAGTAGCGCCCATCTTTCCCGACAAGCTGCGCGGTTCCTGTTTTTCCAGCCACATCGTATCCTTCAATATGATACGGCTTGCCAGTGCCATGTTCTGCCGTTACGACCGTTTCCAGAATGTCTAGTGTTTCGGCTGCCGTTTCTTTAGAAATAGGCTCACCAACCACTTCCGGTTTTGTATCGACAATTGTTTTGCCGGTCGTGTCATCCACAATTTTATCAATAATATACGGCTTCATCATTTTTCCGCCGTTGGCAATCGCCGTCGCTGCCTGGACCATCTGCATTGCATTTACCGTTGATCCTTGGCCAAATGCTGTAGTCACTTGTTCAAGCGGGTAATTATATAAAATACTGCCTGTCGCTTCGTTAGGGAGTTCAATACCTGTTTTACGCCCGAAATGGAAGTCTTCAAGATACTGCCTGAAAACACCCGGCGACATTTGTTCCAGCATATTCGCAATTGCTACATTGGAAGAGCGCTGAATGCCTTCTTTATATGTAATATTGCCCCAGCCGGCCCCGCCGTTATGATCTCCAATACTGCCTCCGCCTTTTACTTTATATCTTCCTGACTTATAAAAAGCATCGGCTTCAAACGTGCCTTCCTCAATCGCCGCTGCCAGCGTAAAAATTTTCATTGTAGATCCGGGCTCATATGAATATTCAACGAGGTCGTTCATCCAGTTTACATCAAGCCCTTCCCGCGTGCCTGGATGAAAAGTAGGACGCTGGCTCATCGCCAAAATTTTGCCTGTTTTAGCTTCGGCTACAATGGCAAACGCTTTGGATGGATTGTATTGCGCCTCTACTTCACTTAATGCGTCTTCCATAAACGTCTGGATTTTAGAGTCAATGGTTAAATACATATCATCGCCGTTTTGCGGCTCAGTGACCATTTCTTGTTTTTCAGGAAGCAGGTAGCCCCATAAGTCGCTCGTATAACGGATTTTCCCATTTTTGCCCTGCAAATATTTTTCATAGGATTTTTCAATGCCCATCTGGCCTTTTGTTTCAAACGTAACATTCCCATTTTTATCTTCTTGTTCAATTTGCTGTGTAAAGCCAATTAAATGAGAAGCAAACTTTCCATTCGGATAAAACCGTTTCGCCTGTCGGGTAAACGTAATACCGGGCAGCTTTTCGGCTTCAATTTTTCGCTTCACGCTGTTCGTCAGCCCGCGTCCTGCCGTGCCAAACTCCACTTGGAATGCTCCTTCTTTTTTTAAGCGCGCCAGTATATCTTCCTCATCCATATCAATATATTTTGCCAGTACCTTTGCTGTTTTCTCTGGATCTACTACATGATTTGGAGATTCTGGATTCGTTGTTACAGAATCGTCTAAAATCGCTGCCATTGTAAATGAAGTAGTATCTTCTGCAATTACTTCTCCATTTGTATCATAAATCGTTCCCCGGCTCGCCTCAAGAACATCTGTACGCATGTATTTTTCAAGCGCTTCGTTTTTAAGTTTATGTCCGTCTGCTGTTCCGGTCGCCTGAATGTAAAATACCCGTGAAAATAAGATAAAAAAGAGGAGGGCGAACCCGACGTACAGGATCGCAACTCCTATTTTCCGATTGTTTCTATTTTCCATCATTTCGGCTCAACAACCTTAATGTTTTTGCTTAAATCCAGTCCCATCGCTTTGGCACGTTCCCAAATTTTTTCATACGTGCTTTCTTCGCTGATCTGGACATCAAGATCATGATTTACTTTTTCCTGCTCCTGGATTTTCACTTCGATATCCTGAATCTGTTTGTTTGTTTCATAGATCGCTGCCTGTGTAGAGATAAGCTTCGCACTCATAAAGCAAACTGTTAATACAAAAACAAGAAACAGTACCTTTTCTCCAGGAGTAAAAAATGACCTGCTGATCTTCCGCTGTTTAACAGAAGCCTTTTTAGGCTGTTCCACAATCGGCTTTCTCGCTGTGTTGTTCATTTTGATCCCCCCCTAATTGGTTTGTTTTCTTTTTTCTGCAATACGCAGTTTAGCTGAACGTGCCCGATTGTTTTCTGTCAGCTCTTTTTCAGTCGGGACAATCGGTTTTCTTGTTACCAGCTTTAAAACAGGTTCATATTCTTCCGGGATTACAGGTAAGCCGGGCGGCAGCTCCGGCCCTGCAGACGCTTCCTTGAAAACTGTTTTGCAAATACGGTCTTCAAGCGAGTGGAAGGTGATGACACTAATACGCCCATCGACATTCAATAAATCGATCGCATCGTGAAGTGACCGTTCAAACACACCCAGTTCATCATTTACCGCAATTCGAATGGCCTGGAAAATACGTTTGGCCGGATGGCCGCCTTTTCTTCTTGCCGGAGCCGGAATTCCTTCTTTGATCAGTTCCGTCAGCTGGCCTGTCGTTTCAATCGGCTGAACTTCCCGCGCAGCTTCAATTTTCCTGGCAATCTGCTTGGAAAACTTTTCTTCTCCATATCTGAAGAAAATGCGGACAAGCTCTTCAAAAGACCATTCATTCACAACGTGATAAGCAGTCAGTGCAGCACTTTTGTCCATTCTCATATCAAGAGGTGCATCATGATGATAGCTGAAACCGCGCTCCGGTGTATCAAGCTGAGGTGATGAAACACCCAAGTCGTACAAAATGCCGTCGATTCCCGTAACATTTCGTTTGTGAAGCTCTTCCTTCACATGTTCAAAGTTACTTTTTATAAATTCAACACGCTCAAGAAACGGAGCAAGCCGTTTTTTCGCATGTTCAATCGCAGTTTCATCTTGATCAAATGCATATAGTTTTCCGTTTGGCCCGAGCTTTGACAGCAAATATTCACTGTGTCCGGCTCCGCCGAGTGTACAATCTACATAAATTCCGTCCGGGCGGATATTCAGCCCGTCGACTGTTTCATGAAGTAGGACAGTCGTATGATTAAATTCCATTTTCTTATCAGTCCAATCAGCATTATAAATCGAAATCAGTTAAATTTTCCGCTATGTCTGCGAACGAATCCGCCGATGCTTCCGCATACTCATCCCATGCTGCGGCACACCAGATTCCCATCCGGTTTGACACTCCAACAATCACACATTCTTTTTGAAGTGAGGCGTATTGCAGAAGCGTGCCGGGGATATTGATTCTGCCCTGCCGGTCAAGGGTACATTCGTTTGCTCCCGAAAAGAAAAAACGGGCAAACGCACGTGAATCCTTCCTTGTTAAAGGCAGAGCGGCGAGTTTTTTCTCGAGTACTTTCCAATCGTCCAGGGGATATAAAAACAAGCACTTGTCCAATCCGCGTGTGACCACAAAAGTTTGGCCGGCTTCACCGCGGAATTTTGCGGGGATAATCAATCTGCCTTTTTCATCGACCGAATGACGGTATTCACCCATGAACATAATGCTTCCCCACTTTCTACACTAACTTTACCACATCCCCCCACTTTGCACCACCAATTTCATGCTGCAGATCTTTTCATTTCGTTTACACAAAAAAGCCTGCCCTAAGAGCAGACTTTTCATTTATACATATAGAAGATAATGGCCGCCATCATGTTTATATGGCTGATTCAACAGGTCATCAATAAAGGAAGGACCGTACACATTTAAAAAGGGATATACGTTCCATACTCTTTCCTGCAGTCCATCCGGGCGCAGAGCGGCTTGTACACGGTCAAACCGGCGTAAAGCTGCATCGTGTGTCTGCTTCAAAACAGCGTCGCTTTTCTGAAGCAGCAGCTCAATTTGCCGTTCATGATACTGCTTGTTTTTTTCAACAATCGGCGCAAGGCCATTATGAAGCTCGGCCGCACGCGCTTCAATTTTCTCGTAGCTCGCCATCAAATCCTGCTTCATATGGGCAACAAGCTCATCAAGGCGGTGATCACGAATAGAGTCCATATAAGCAGATTTTTCATTTTGCACGCCTTGCTGCACCGCCGTTTCAATCGGTGTCCCAATCTCTGAAACAATCTCCGCCACTGTCCGGTCTACAATCGTAATATTTAACCTTGGCATAATAAGCGGCATCGTAAGCCCGATATATTCAAAAGCTCCTTTTAACTCCGCCCAATAAGCAATCTCGCCTGGACCAGCGATAAAAGCAAGTGTAGGAAACAGCCATTCCTGCATGAGCGGCCGCGTCACAACATTGTTACTAAAGGATTCCGGCGATGTTTCCAGAAGCTGCAATAAGTCATCTTCTGTGTACGACCTCCCGCTTTTGCTGATAAACAGCCCGCCTTCCCTTTCAAGCAGGTGGCGCTCTCCTTCTTCAATCAGGAATAGATTCGCCGGCTGGCCGCTCGTTTCAATTGCGGGCGTAAAGCCGGCTTGTTCAAGCTCCTGCTGCGTGGAGTGCACCGCTTCCGCAATCGGGCCGCTTTCCACAATCAGTCTCTTGAAAAATGGCACTTCGAGCTTTCGAAGCTCCGGGTCTGCCGCATCAATCAGCAGCAGGCCGTGCTTGGCAAAAAAGGATCCAGTTAAAAAAGCAAAAAAATCGGTAAATGTGCGGCTTGCCTTCACCGCTTTTTTCACATCATGAAGAAGCTGATTCGTATAGTGTGTTTCTTTTAAACAAGCAAAAACAGAGGCCACCCATCCGAGCATTTGCTCTTGATCGTAGACTGTGCTTGATGCGGCCTGTTTTTTCACAAATCGCTCTGGATATCCTATTTTCTGCATATTCCCGTTTTTTTCTACAAACACATGGTTGATTTCCAGCAGATCATGATCCTCACCGGCAATCCAAAAAACGGGAACAACCGGAATACCCAGCTGCTCTTCCTGCTCTCTCGCCAGGTGCAGAATCGAAATGATTTTATGTATAGAATAAAGCGGACCTGTTAAAA
Source organism: Domibacillus sp. PGB-M46 (assembly GCF_022668875.1). Classification (GTDB taxonomy): domain Bacteria; phylum Bacillota; class Bacilli; order Bacillales; family Domibacillaceae; genus Domibacillus. The sequence goes on from NZ_JAKGCR010000002.1 coordinate 88,735, forward strand.
GTCCAGCCTGCTGGCCGCCGATCACGACAACCGATTCAGCGTCTTCAAGCTTCTGAAGAGAGTGCTCTGTTTGCGCTGTCACATGATGCGGCGCCATATAATTCCGAATGATGCCAGCCAGCTCTTTTCGCTTAAACATTCGTGTCCGCACCTCTTCTGACCGCTGCTGAAAAGACTGCTGCGAAAATGGATCGTAGTCAAAAAAGCCGCCTGCCTGCTTTGAGCCGCTTATATATTCCCTGGCAAAGGGGGTCAAAGCGGGAACAGAAATGCGTTTTTGTTCCATGGATGTACTTCCTTTCTTTCGGACAAATTTTCTTGTTCGAGTATACCACCTGTCGGATTGAAAGGGAAAACAATGTGCCTGCACAGCTCCAATTCTTTTCCCTTATCTGTCCAATTCGGCTTTTTTTCCTTTTATAAGATGGTATAAGAGCGAAAAAGCGGGGGTCTCAACGCCCCTTTGGGCTGCTTCTTCCAAAAGGGCTCCTACGATAGCGTCTAATTCGGTTTCCCGCCCCGCTTTTATGTCTCGAAGCATCGAGGATTCATTGGCGGCTGTCTGGCGGCACACATCGAAAACAGACTGCGTAACGGATTCCCTCGTTTTAAAAGGAAAAACGGCCGCAATTTCTGCACACAATTTCTCTGCCGCTGCAGCATATTCGCTATTTTCAGCCAGCTCTCCGTTTTTCACATATAAAAGGGCAGTTAACGGATTAATCACCGCATTTGCGGCCATTTTATCAACCAGCATTTCGTATGCACTTTCTTCCCATTGAAAAGAAAAAACAGGCGTCTCCAGTTCGCGGACAACCGCTTCCTCTCCCCCTTTTACACGAGCTATTTTTGTTTGGCCGCGCCCGTTCACCTGAACCGTACGCTCGTCTATTTTGGCTGCCCCATGCGTCACAGAGCCGGCATAAATATTTGAAAAAGGAAGCTGCCGAATCAGCTTAAGATGGCTTAAACCATTTTGGATAAACAGCAAAGATGATGCTTTTGGAAGGTGCTGAAGGATCTCCGGCAAATGATACTGCTTCACCGCTGCAACGATTAAATCCGTTTCTGGAGGCGCAACAGCGGCTGTTTGAACCGGATAAATATGTGACCGCCCCTGCTCAATGACACGAATGCCTTCCTCTTCAAGGCGTTGCCGTTGTACGTTTGTTCTCGTTTGAATAGTTATGCGGTGGCGGCTGCTCCACTCTGCAGCAAAAAACAGCCCAAGGGCTCCTGCTCCAATAATATGAATATTCATGTATCCCTCCCGGTTTGTAAGCGATAACAGGGTCGCTACTTTTTTTATTTACTTTATTATATAATAAAGTAGACAAATCAAGAGAGAGTTTGCAAAGGAGATTGAGGAAATGGGCTTAGCAGTTGAGAATCTGAAAATGAATTTCAAAACGATGGAAGAGTTTAAATCCTTCAAAGAGTATGGACTTGAAGAACTTTCGATGATTGAGGAATTACAAACTTCCATGGTGGAAGACAATACCGATTCGCCTTTTTACGGCATTTATTACGGGGACCGGCTTGCTGCCCGTATGTGCCTGTATATCCGGCAGGATACATCAAATCTTGTACCCGGAAACGATCAGTATGTAGAAATTTGGAAACTCGAAGTGCTGCCGGCTTTTCAAAAGAAGGGACTTGGAGCATTGCTTGTCCAGTTTGCCAAGTCGTTTGAACTCCCTATCATGACAAAACCGCGTGTAAAGTCACAGTCTTTTTGGGAGAAAGTAGATTTTAAGCCGGTATCCGAAAACAGCACACGCCTTATTTGGCTTCCTGAAAAGAAAAACGCCCAGAAAACAAGCTGAACTCACGCACAATCTATTCTCTTTCACTCATACTCTAATGACAAAAAAAGCGAAGAGCCATGGCCTCTTCGCTTTTTTTGAAAGATGTAAAAGATGTTATTTGCTAACAACTTCTTTACCTTTATATGTTCCGCACTCTTTGCATACGCGGTGCGCAAGTTTCATCTCACCGCAGTTCGGGCAAGCTACCATACCCGGCACTTGAAGTTTGAAGTGCGTACGGCGTTTGTTTTTGCGTGTAGTAGAAGTTCTTCTAAAAGGTACTGCCATGTGATATACACCTCCTTAACGGAATAAAAACTATATGAAGCCAGAATAGCTGTACTTCTCAATTACTCATCATCGGACGAAAAGAAGTTTTGAAGTCCTGCTAATCTTGGATCAACAGCCGGCTTCTTTTTTTCGGGAAGCTCTTCTTCTTCTTCAAAAAACGCCCAATCTTTCCCAGACTGAACAACATGCTCATCCGCTTCCTCACTGAAAATCTGCATTGGCACCTCTAAAATGATCGCTTCTTTTAAAATCGGCCGGAGATCTATTACATTCCCCTCCGGAAAGTGAACATCTTCTGTCTCATATGATTCGCCTTCCTCCGGCTTTAATAAAAACCGTTCTGTCAGCGGAATTTCAAACGAGTAAGGCACGTCTACAAGTGTCCGAGAACAAGGGACAATCATTTCACCCGTTGCTTTTACATGAAAAACAATTTGATCATGACGAATATCAGCTCTGCCTGTTACATGGACAGGCGAAATGCGGCGTATGTCATTATCGAGTGTTGTTAAGTCTGTTACGTCAACTGTTTCATCAATTTCAAGACCGCGGTCGCGGTATTTTTGCAGTTGAATTATTGACCATTTCATTTAATCACCTCAAGGCAACAAAAGTAATTATAGCCCTCTCCCGATTGAATGTCAATATATTTTCTTTACAGTGAAATACCGGTTTGACTTTTTATTCACCATCTTTGAAAATGAAAGAACATTCTCCTGAAGAAAGGACGTTTCACATGAACGCAGCCGGCATTGTTGTTGAATACAATCCATTTCATAATGGACATCTCTACCATATAAATGAAACGAGGCGTTTGTCAAATGCAGACACTATTATCGCGGTAATGAGCGGCTCCTTTTTACAGCGTGGAGAGCCGGCCATTGTTGATAAGTGGACCCGCACAAAGGTAGCCCTGCAGCACGGTGTGGATATTGTCGTTGAACTTCCATACGCTTTTTCAACGCAGCGGGCTGAAATATTTGCACAGGGCGCCATTGAAATTCTTTCCCATTTAAAGTGCCGCTTTTTTTGCTTTGGCAGTGAAAATGGCGGTATGGCTCCTTTCCTCTACACCGCAGAACAACTGAAAAAAAACAGCATGGAGCTTAATGCCCGCGTCCGCTCCCTTATGAAAGAAGGAATGAGCTACCCGTCCGCCCAGACAAAAGCAAGAAACGAAATGTTCGGAGAAAATGCACTGCCGCTTGATTTGTCAAAGCCAAATAACATTTTAGGCTTTCATTATGTACAAGCCAACCTCGGGCTGTCCACGCCTATGCAGCCGCTGACGATTCAGCGAAAAGGAGCAGGATTCCATGATACTGAATCAACAGGGCCGATTGCAAGTGCGACAGCGATTCGGCAGCGCCTCTTTACTACAGAAGAACCGATTCATGATGTCATGCCTTCGCTGAGTGCTGAAGCCATGCAAAACCGTCCGCTGCATTCATGGGAATCTTACTGGCCTCTGCTTCGCTACCGCTTGCTGTCCATTGAACCCGGCCGTCTTGCTTCGATTTATGAAGTAGAGGAAGGCATCGGGCCAAGACTCATAGAAGCAGCACGGCAAAGCCGCTCCTTTGCTGGCTTTATGGAACAAGTTAAAACGAAGCGTTACACGTGGACCCGCCTTCAGCGAATGATGACCCACATTTTAACTGATACTGATAAAGCAAGCATGCAGAAGGCTCAGCAGACTTCGTTTGTCCGGCTGCTTGGTATGACCGAAAGTGGGCGTGCATATATCCGGTCCGTGAAAAAAGAAATAGAAGTGCCGCTGCTTTCCCGCACAGCTGCTGCCGGCAGCCTGCTTGCGCTGGATATAAAAGCATCCCGTGTGTTCGCTTCCGCCCCCAGCGCGAGTGAAAGCTACGTACGTTCTCTTTTAGAGCAAGAATATTCCACGCCGCCGATTTTACTTTGACGCAGACAGGTTTCTTAAATAGTCCACTGCGTCCGAAAAAGTTTGAACCGGTACAATAACCATGCTTGTTCCAATATCCTCTGCAGCTTTTTTAGCTTCCTCATAATTGGTTTTGGCATCTGTACGGCCCGCCGGCAGCTTATCATCCGGTGCAAAGAAAAACTGCGCCCCTGCCCGGTCGGCCGCTACGACTTTTTGAGCAATGCCTCCAATCCGGCCAACTGTGCCGTCGGGGGCAATTGTTCCCGTTCCAGCTACCTTTAATCCAGCCGCCAAATCCTCTTCCACCAGCTGGTCGTAAATTTCAAGTGAAAACATAAGACCGGCAGAAGGACCGCCAATGTCATCTGCTTTCAGCGTTACCTTTGGGTCGCTTTTGAGCGCTCGATCATCGGCCAGGCTGATGCCAAGGCCGGACTTGCCGCCCAGCTCCGCGAATGCTCTGAGCTGAACAGTTTTTTCATAATTTTTTTTATCGCGTGTAAATGCAACTGTAATTCGGCTGCCTGGCTTTTTCGCCTGCACATAATCCGTCATTTGTTTAGACGATGTAACAGAACGGCCGTCAATAGATGTGATGCGGTCGCCTGCTTCAAGCACCCCTTCCGCAGGCATATCAGGAAATACACTTAACACATAAATACCTTTGTATATCCAGTTGTACGGTTTGCCCGCTTCCCTAAAAGCAACCGCTATGGCATTTTGCTGTGAGGTATCCATCAAATGAACCTGCCTCACGTTAAATTCATTCTCCGATTCATGTGAATAGCGAACCGTTTCTTTTGGGAGAATTTCTTCGTAATCCCGAAGAAATGCCCACGCGTATGAATAAATGTTAGCAGGTCCCATCTGTATCGTGGTCAGCATCAATGTGCTTGTATCATTGTCGTCTCCTTCACCTACCTCAACAATTGGATTAAGCGTATGCGCTTCTCCCGGTCTTGTAATGTAAAACGGCAGCGGGATAAAGGCTGCCACAATAATCAGCAGCAGAATCGCATATAAGAGCCCTGTTCTTTTATTTTTCACATTTGTTCTTCCTTCCATGCAGAAATCATCCAGCTCTATAACTGGTATGAATTGTTTCATTAGTCTATTCTTTCTGCCTTTACATATCCTTTTGTACAGGCTCTTTTATTGTACAAAATTTTAAGAAGGCGTGCTTTATATTCTAATCAGGGGGCTTTTTATGTGGAAAACTTATGCTGCTGCCTGCTCCATTACGCTGCTGGCTGCCGCTCTTTTATTTTCACCTCAAACCGGCTTGAAGGCAGCAGTCTATGGTATGGATATATGGTGGAAAACTGTTTTTCCATCCCTTCTTCCCTTTCTCATTTTAACAGAGTTAATGATAGGTCTTGGCGTGATTGCTTTTTTCGGCTCCATTCTAAGCGGTTTGATGCGGTTTTTTTTCCGCATTCCCGGTCCAGCCGGTGTGACCTGGATGCTGTCACTGGCTTCAGGATTTCCGGCCGGCGCAAGAATGGCTGCACAGCTTCGCACGGAGCAGTCGATTACCCGTACGGAAGCAGAACGGCTCGTTGCGATGGCCCATTCCTCTAACCCATTATTTATTTTAAGTGCGGTGGCCAGCGGTTTTTTAAAAAGTCCGGAGACCGGCCTGCTACTTGCCTCAGCTCATTACAGCGGTGCTTTTTTGGTCGGGCTTACAATGCGTTTTTATGGAAAAGAAGAAAAAATAGAGAGAAAAAAAATAAAAACAGCCGGGCCTCTTCAGACATTTAAAGAAGCACGCGAAAAAGATGGACGGGTTTTTGGCACCTTGCTCGCTGATGCAGTACTGTCTTCTGTTAAAACACTTGTACTGGTTGGCGGCTTTATTCTCTTTTTTTCTGTCCTAACCACTTTGCTGCATAAGTATGGAGTGGCCGCTTTTTTATTTTCTCTTCTTGGCTCCAATGAAACAAGCATGCCTGTGTTTAAAGCACTTTTTGCCGGTTTTTTCGAACTCACGTCTGGTGTGCAGCTCTCCTCTTCCGGATCGATTCCTTTACCCGTAAGCCTGCTGCTGATCAGTGCTATTCTTGGCTTTAGCGGCTTAAGCGTTCACGCGCAGGTAGCGGCGATTATTAGTGAAACGGATATTCGTTTCGGCCCTTTTTTCGCCGGCCGTATTCTTCATAGTGTATATGCAGCAGTCATTACTTTTTGTTTGTTATCATGGCCTGTTTCTTTTCCGAAGGCCGCTCTATCGTTTGCGCCAGAGCATGGCATGCTGACCACGGTAGTTGTTCTGGGTGTCGCTTCTCTTTTGCTGGGAGTCCGCTATTCAAAAAGCCGGACCAAAAGAGTTTAATCTTTCGGCCCGGCTTTTTTATTTTGAAACGGAATCAGCAAGACGTTTTTTTATTAACGCTTCTTCCACTTCCCTCGGGACAAGCTCTGAAATATCCGCCCCATATTTCGCCACTTCCTTGACAATGCTTGAGCTGAGAAACGAATACTGACTATTGGTCATCATAAAAAACGTTTCAAGCTCATCGTTTAGTACGCGGTTCATGGACGTAATCTGCATTTCATATTCAAAGTCAGATACGGCCCGCAGTCCACGCAGTATGGCTTTTGCTTTTACCTGTTTTGCGTAATCAACGAGCAGGCCCTGATAATGGTCCACTTCCACATTTGGAATATGTGCCGTAACCTGGCGGATTAACTCTGCCCGCTCCTCTGCCGAAAACAGCGGTTGTTTAGATGAATTACTTAAAATGACGACATACACTTTGTCGAATACTTTCGCCCCGCGCTGAATAATATCCAGGTGCCCGTTGGTAATCGGATCAAAGCTTCCTGGGCAAACTGCAATACTTGTCATGATCTTTCCTCCTCATCTGCCGCTTTGTAAATGGAAACAGAAATCATTCCGTACGTTTCGGCGCGTGTGCAAGAAAACGGGCCGACCTGTTCAGGAAGGCGTACATCTGATCCGTGCTCACACATCACAAATCCATGTGGTGCAAGCAGATTATGCTCCGCAATAAACAGCAGCATGGCTTCAAGCTTTTGCTTTTTATAAGGCGGATCCAGAAAAATACCATCGAATACTAACTCGCGCTTTGTAATGGCTTTTAATGCCCGCTCCGCTTCATTTCGATATACTTCTGAGCACTCTGTAAATCCAGCGTTCCGTATATTTTCTTTTACTGTTTGAATCGCTTTCATATCGCGATCAACAAAAATCATTCGATCCATTCCACGGCTGAGCGCTTCAATTCCGAGCCCTCCTGAGCCTGCAAATAAATCTAATCCAGTGCCGCCTTCAAAATAAGGACCGACCATATTGAAAATGGACTCCTTTACTTTATCTGTCGTAGGGCGCGTGTCTTTTCCCGGCACTGCTTTTAAAGGCAGCCCTTTTTTTTCACCTGAAATGATTCTCATATTTTAACCTGCCATTCGTTTTTCTTCATTCATGGTATCATAAACGTATAAATGAAATCTATAGGGTGAAAAAGAAACCCCGCCTTTGGCGCGAGGTTTCTACAGTCCATAAGATGTCAGCTCAATGGCTTCATTGTATTCTTTTACTTCAAAGAGAAACACTTTTTGAAACCAAATTTTATCCATATACGTTATACCGTCGATTTGGTCAAGAGCATGTTCATACAAAGGGTACGGATGGTTATTTACATATACCTGGTTTCGGGCTGCATCGAACCGGTATACATCCACTCCTTTTTTCATCCTCCATTGCTGCGGCGATACTTTTTGAACAGAAAATCCGAGCGCTTTGGCTGCGTCTTCAAGCGGAATATACAGCAGGCCATTTTTTGTTTTAACATGAAAAGATACTGGCTGATCTTCTACTGTAACAGGCCGTCCATCAAAAAAAACAAGAGGCAGAGACGGAGGGCGGCTGCTTTTGTTTTCTTTAAAAAAGTTTGTCTGCTCACCTTTTACTGCTGACAGCACCTGGTCAAGCTTAACGGCATTTACTTCTTTGCCTTTAAGCTGCAAAAGTGCTTCTTGCCATTTCTTTTCTTCTTGTTCAGTCAGTACGGCCGTAACTTGCTCCTTCATCTCGGCGGCTTTCATATACATCGGTTTTGCGTTATATAAAGACACAGCAAGAAATGAAGTCATCCATTGTTCATCTGCCGGAAAAATAAAGTGTTTTTTAACATACGCATACACCGCATCTGTGTGGATGGTGTTTAAATCACTTTTCTGTCGGATAAACAGCAATCCGTCGAGCTGCTGCGGTTTAATATTAGAAGAGATCACAACGGTCTGCCTTGGAAGGTCATCTGTAGAAAATGGCATGTCCATTAACCCTGCCGAAAGCTGCACGGTGTCTCGCGCAAAAATGGTTCCTGCTGAAAAATGGGTTTCTTTTAAACGTTCTTTTTGCCAGAAAAGCGGCGGCCTTTCTGCTTCCCCTTCAAAAGAATAAAAATCAATTTCTGAAAGCTGCTTGGCGGCTTTTTGCTCAATAGAGGATATCCATTGTCCACCTCTTTTTGTATGATCCGTTAAGAGCAGCGTTGTTTTGGCTGATGTCATTTCTTCAAACGCTGCCTGCCAATTGTTCAATAAAAAAGAACGAGGAGAAAGCGAAGCCGGAATCGTGTATTGAATCGAGACATTTTCACCTTTTACCGTAATGATTCCCGACTGACTGCTCGTTATGCACGTATCTCCTTTTGAACAGGATACTTCTTCTGCTTCGGCAGGCAGCCTCATTGTTAAATTCGTGCCTTCCGATACGGAAGCGAGCGTTTGCTTGATCGTAAAGCCGCTTTCTTTAACATCTATTTCAATTGTCTGGTTTGCGATTACTTTCTGGGAAGCGCTTGACCGTTTCTCATAGCCAATCCATTGAACTGTTAACAATACGCCGGAGGCCGCTGTTAAAAGCAAAAGAAACACAAGGACTTTCTTCATGCATAATTCACACTCCTTAAGAACTATGACCTATCTTTATCATATCAAAAAAATTTTTCGCTGACGATGAAATTTGTCAAAATCAAGTGAACATTGCTTATAATAAGGGAGATGAATGGAGGTATATAGATGATTCAACGATTTATTGAACTTGGTGAAGGATATTCAGATTTATATGAGCTTCTTGATATTGCGGAGCGCGCAGCCGGCCGGATTTCGCAATTTGTTGCCCTGCACTCTGCCGCCGGTACGTCATGTGCTGTTATTCTACATCCAACGGAGACAGGCAGTTTCCAGCCGATTTATGTATGCCGGGAAGGCATTCCCAATCCTTATCAAAAAGAAAATGAACGGTTTCGCTTGTTTCAGCAGGCTGCAGCTTCAGCGGGCAAGCCGCTCATTGAGCTAGAAGTCAAGCCTTCCTCCCAGTTTGCCGAAAAAACGTTGTACTACCAGTATTTAATCGGCATTTTACGCCTTAACCATTATCTTCGTCCGCTTTAAATAAAAGGTTCTGTTAAAGACGAATATTGATAATGACGACAAAAGGCAGAGGACCTAGTCTCCTTGGATTCCCTGCCTTTTGCTTTTTAGTTTCATCGTGTTTCCTAACGGCGGGACAATTGCTGTTCCGCCATTTGCACGAGGCGTTTCGTGACTTCACCGTTGACACGCGACGGGGCATCGGCCCCGGGCTGAACACCAAATTCAGAGGCGATTTCGTCCTTCAATTGGTCAATAGCCTGCCGGGCTCCAGAGACCAACAGTCGGTTGCGATTGCTGCTTGACATGATTCAATCACTCCCTCTTTTTGTTCACCTTGCCTTACCAGTATGGGTCGCTTCTATCCTTCCCATCCTGGTAACTTAACCAAATAAAAAAGCCTGTCTAAAGACAGGCTTCGGGCTGTTGACAAACGTCCGCTTTCAGCGTCACTTGCCGGCTGTGAATGCTCATGACCCGAAAAGGTCACTCCGCTTCCCGGCCAGCGGCGTTCCTAGAAAGTCAGGCGTTTTCAACCAGCCTGCTTTCTTATTTTGTCTACAATCTCAAGCCTGTTTAAAAACAGGCTTTTTTATACACCAATTTTATAATCGTATTCTTTTGCTTTATCGGGACGGGAGTTTTCGTAGTCCACCTTTAAAAACGGCTTTTCGGAAAAATCAACTTTCTTAACAAAAGAAAATCCGGTCAGCTTTTCCGCCAGTTCCGGCGCTTCTGCATAGTTGCAATAAAGAACCGCATACTTCATTTTTTTTGAGACGTAATGAATATTCCCGTATTTGCGTAATGATTTGGCTGGCTTTAATGAATGAAGCCATACAATCAATGCCTGCCTTTCTGTTAGCATGTCCATCCCCCGCTTTTTACTTTTTATGCCGAACAGCCACAAGAACCGCCGCTTCCACAGCTTCCACATCCGCTCGAAAATATAGAGCCGGCTCCTGGCACCTTTACCTGCTCTGATACAGACCGGGCAACAAGCAGGCTCACTTCATCGAGCAGCTGCTGAAGTTCCGTTTCCGCTCGTCTAAAGGCTGCGACATGTTCATCCATATCCATTTCTCGTTTGGCTGTACGTGTTTCCATCATAATCCGCTTATAATCCGGATGATATCGCCCAAAACGCTGTACTTCTTCATATTGCTCTTTCAGACGGCTGAAAGCGAAAATTTTATGTTTAACGGATTCTTCCGTATAAAGTTTCTGGTAACATTCACGGTACTGCACGGCTTGCTCTGATTGAAGAATCATATCTCCAAGTGCGTCTGCTGCATCGGCAATGTTAATAAGCTCCATTGTTGTTGCAATCATATGTGCACCTCCATCGGTTTATTCTACCACATATCGTTACTTTCCGGTGAAAATTTGTGTAAAATGCGTTCGGTAGGCACCGGTACCAAATGAAGTAAACGTATCGCTCAACAACAATTCCCGCTCATCCGGTGAATTGAGCCATGCTTCCATCGCGGCGGGTGCGTCCGGATAATTGGCACTAATCATTTCATCCGCTTGATCAAAGAACAAACCTGCTCTTGTTAAACGCTGCTTTAAATCTCCAAATCGAGGTGATTGATGCCCAAAAAAGTCAGCTTCAAACATGTCCTGGCTGTGTGACTTGGCTGCGCTGTTTAATTCAGGCGCCCAAACAAGCGCCGGCACGCCTTCTTTGTCTCTGATGAAATGACTTATATCAGCCAGCTGCGCTTCACTTCCACGCTCAATATGAACCCATGCCGACCTGCCCGGTGAAGGAACTTTCGGCAATACCCCTTCATACACAAGCTCATAAGGCTTCATTTTCAGTAAAACGTCCGATGTCATAAATCGGATACCCGATAAAATGCCAGTCTGCTGATCAATATAAAGCTGGGCGTAAAAATCGCCAATTGGAATAAGCGGCCTGATATTCAGCTCTTCTTCCGACAATTCAAAGCGATAATAGCTGTCATTTGCATGGGCTACGATTTCAGCTTCTGGATACCGGGAACGGAAAATTTCGCTGGCAGAGCGGCCGAGTAAGAAAGGAGACGTATTCATCTCTCCCTTTGCAAAAATCGTGACAACCTGGCTGTTTTGGACTCCCGCAAGCATATAGCTTTCAGGCGTTTTATATACCCACCATGTATAGCCATAGGCAGATGGCTCTCTCCGAACCGGCTCTCCGTATTTTTTGATAAGCACTTCCTGTGACGCACCGACCAGGGTCCCCACGCCTTCTTTCGGCGCCGGTTCTACATCTGCCGGCAGGCGGGGATCAACCTTTCCGCTGTTTACGGGAGGCAGTGCAGGCGGCTCCTCGCCCTTTTCATCTATTGCTTTGTCAGCATAAATGCCAATCAGCATAATAATTAAAAAAATGACCAAAATCTTAAAAACAGCTCGCAGACGATCATCTCCCTATCCAGTCCTTCTCTTTCTTTCATCAGTATATCATTCCCTTTCTATGTTTCAAAAACTTTCCTTGCCTGCATTGCATTTTGTTCACTTTCACTCCTTAACTCCATTGCGTGAAAGCGCATTTTCGACTATGATGAAAAGAAGAAATAAATGGACGATATAGCGGAAAGGGGTATTGTGTATGAAATTTGAGAATACAGGCTTGGAAGGCATGCAAATTGACTTGAACCAGCTGACTCATATCATGGAACAGCACGGGATGGTTCTGGCAGGGCAGTGGGATTATGAACGTGTCACCTATGACCGCAAATTTGAATTAAAAGAAGGTATATACTATTTACGTATCTTTGGTTTTGCCGCAAAAGGAGACGTGGGAGCTGAAGATGCCCTGATCGAGTTAATGGCGCCGCTTCTCGGCAAACACTATTATCCACACGGCGTAGAATATGGGGAAAATGAATATTTTCCAGAGTCTCTTGTTCAAACCTGTGAAAAGCTGCTGACCGATATAAAAGGAGAAATCCTTTATTATGTATAAAAAAAGCTTTCCTCTTTTCAAAGAGGAAAGCTTTTTTAATGACCGCCTAAAATGGCTTTAAACATAGATGTAGTTGGACCGCCTGTGTAAAAAACATACAAAAGCAAGTATACCGCCACACCCGTAATCGCCGTGAAAAACCAAATAACACTTGTGACAGGCCCTATTTTCCGATGAAGGACCCATTTACTTTTCAAGCCGCTTCCAATAGAGACGATGCCAAAAACAGCTCCTGTTGTAGCCAGAAAAATATGAAAAACCAAAAAAATCGTATAATACATTTTAATGTTGTCTGGACCGCCAAATGCCGTATTGCCAATAAACAGCGTCCGGCTTACGTAAATGGTGAAAAACGTAAGAGCAAAAAGCCCTGCTAAAAGCATCGTTTTTTTATGTTTCTCTATTTTTCTCTGTTTGATTTGTGCCCAGCCGATCGCTACGAAAACAGCGCTTAAAACGATAAAAAACGTACTGATCGTCGGCAAAATTGGTAATGACATTTTTCTTCCTCACTTCCATTATGTAAAACAAAAGAAATGGCAGACCATTTCTTTTAATAGATTACATTGTTTTATTGTGCCGGGCAAGTGCGGCCTCTGTTAGTTTGTCCGCCTCTTTTTCTTCTTTTCTCACCCATTCAAAAAAGACCTGGGCCAGAACAACACCAAATACAATTTCCTGTACAACTTTCATGACAATGCCGCCGGTTTTTTGATCTTCAACAACCGCCATGTTAGAAAATAGTTCCGGTCCGCTTAACTGCAAGCTCGATAACGTGGAGGAAGGCACACAAAGCTCCATCGCTTTAAGCCATGCGGTTCCATCAGAGTAAGTGGCATAAAGCGGTGCGGATGCAAAAATAATCAGCGCGCAGGCAGGCGTAAGCAATATGCCATTCGCAAAAATGTAGCCGACTTTTTTTAATCCATCCAGCCCTTTTTCTCCCGGCTGCTCATTCACAAGCGGCCACCACATGCAAACTGCAAAGAAAAACAACATAACCGTATATAAACTGTGAAATACTTCGTTCATCTTAACAAAATCAAAAATGAGCGGAATGTGGTAAAAAGAAAACAAGCCGTTAAATAAAATAAGCGCAAGCAGGGGCCGCGACGAAAATGAAAAAAGCGGTTTTATTATAGGAAGAGTCATAACAGGCCGCCATATCCACCAAGGAATTGCTTTAATAAAAAGAGGCGGCACGACAAGATAAAGCACAGCCATTTGCAGCATATGGTAGGTCATCATAATATGCCCAAGCAGATCAAGCGGCGAGCCTTTGATCATATACAAAATGACCACCGCACTTACAAACAGCAGCGCTTGGCGCTTTGTGAGCGGTTCACTGTTTTGAAAATGCCTGCGCCCTTTCGTTGTCACCCAAAAGAACAGCATGGTTATAACCAACAGCACAGCCAGAAAATAGGGGCTCCAAAGAGCGGAAAAACCAAATATACGGATCGGCATCTTTCCCACCTCATTTGTATTTCACTGCTTCTCTTATTATATCGTTCGCCCACATACTTGACAACGACAGCAAATGACAAGTTCTTGACAGAAAAAGTGCTCCCCGGCAATGTCTGGGAGCACTTTTTTCTCAGAGCCAAATAATCGTTAAAAAAGCAAGAATCGTCACAAATGCTACCACGATGCCTGAGTACATAAATAACTGCGGCGCTTCATGGCCTTTGTGACTCATATGCATAAAATAGTACAGCTGGAAGATGACCTGTACGACCGCTAGAAGCAATACGAATGGAACAACAAACCATTTAGAAAAACCCGCTCCCACTGCAGCAAAAGCAATGACGGTAAAAAAGATCATCATCGTAAATGTAATAACCTGCATTCTCATTTCTTCTGCATTCTTTTTACGGCGATATTCATACGTAACTTTAGGATCTCCTGACTTTGGGTGTAAATTCGCCATTCGCTATCCCACCATTCCCATTAAGTATACAACCGTAAAGATAAACACCCATACTACATCGATAAAATGCCAGTAAAGACTTGCTAAATAAAATTTAGGTGCATTGTACAGATTAAGACCGCGTTTTGCATTTCGGACCATCAACGCAATAATCCAGGAAAGACCGAAGACGACGTGTCCTCCGTGAAAACCAACAAGCGTATAAAAAGCAGATCCAAATGCGCTGCTTGTAAATTTGTGTTCGAACTCATGATAGTAATGATAAAACTCATAAATTTCACATGCAAGAAAGCCCAAGCCAAGCACAACGGTTATAAACAGCCATTGCTGCATTTTTTTAAAGCTATAGTTTTTCATATGATAGATCGCAAAAACCGATGTTAAAGAGCTGGTTAAAAGCAGCATTGTCATTAAAAAAACGAGCGGCAATTCAAACAGGTCACTTGCTTTGGCATGCGTATCGCTTGGTACACTATCTTTCAGGGCTAAATACGTTGCAAATAACGAAGCAAATAAAACAGTCTCTCCTCCCAGGAAAAACCAGAAGCCAAGAAATTTATTTTTCCCTTCAAGCGTTGCCTGTTCAGGCGATTCGGGCCACGTCTGCGGAGTGAATTTTTGTTCAGCTGCCATTACCGTGTTCCTCCTTCTGCCTCATCCAGCAAGTCTTCTTTATGAATATGGTAGCCATGATCATCTTTAACGGAGCGGTACAGCATCGCGCCAAATGTGATCAGCATACCGATAATCAGCACAGGAATGGCCCAGTCCTTACCTTCATCAGCATGATACATGGCGCCAAATGCAGCGATAAACAGCCCAAGGGAAATTACAAACGGCACAAACGAATTGTTTGGCATGTGAATGTCACCAATTGGTTCAGCTGGTGTCATATCCGTTTTTCCTTCCATCTTTTCGATCCAAAAAGCATCCAGTCCGCGAACGAGCGGAAGCTGCTTGAAATTATAGAAAGGAGTCGGAGATGGAATCGCCCATTCAAGTGTACGGCCATCTTTCCATGGGTCCCTGCCTACCTGTATATTGTTTTTCTGCGTAATGACGATATTCACAAGCAGGACGAGAATGCCAAGAGCCATCAAACCAGCACCAATCGAACTGATTAAGTTCCCTGTCTCAAGTCCCTGCCCTTCAAGGAATGTCCATACACGGCGCGGCATTCCCATCAATCCAAGAAAATGCTGAATAAAGAAGGTTAAATGGAAGCCGACTAAAAACAGCACAAACGTAATCTTGCCCAGCTTTTCGCTAAGCATCGTGCCAAACATAAGCGGCCAATAAAAGTGGGCGCCTCCAAGCAGTCCGAGAACGATTCCCCCTACGATTACATAGTGGAAATGCGCAACAATAAAGTAGCTGTCATGGAACTGGTAGTCAGCTGGCGCAGCAGCCTGCATCACTCCTGTTACGCCGCCCATTACGAAAGAAGGAATAAACGCAACTGCGTACAGCATTGGCACAGTGAATTTAATGCTTCCTCCCCAAATCGTTAAAATCCAGTTGAAAATCTTAATGCCCGTCGGAACGGCAATAGCCATTGTAGCAACGGCGAAAATCGCATTGGCAACAGGACCAAGCCCGGTTGTAAACATGTGGTGTGCCCATACCATAAATCCAAGGAAGCCGATCAGCACCGTAGCAAATACCATGGATGAGTAGCCAAATAAGCGCTTTCTCGCAAAAGTCGGGAATATTTCCGAGAAAAGGCCAAACGCCGGCAGGACAAGAATGTATACTTCCGGGTGGCCGAAAATCCAGAAAAAGTGCTCCCAGATAATAGTGTTCCCGCCCATTGCTACATCAAAAAATCCTGAGCCAAACATCCGGTCAAAAATGAGCATAAACAATCCAACGGTAAGCGGAGGAAACGCAAACAAAATCAGAGCGGACGCTACAAATGTTGTCCAAGTAAAAAGAGGCATTCTCATATACGTCATTCCCGGTGCACGCATGTTGATAATTGTTACTAAAAAGTTAATGCCGCCCATCAGTGTGCCAAAGCCGGAAATTTGAAGCCCAAGAGCATAAAAGTCAATGCCATGCCCTTCGGAAGCAAGTGAAAGTGAGGCGTAGGACGTCCAGCCTGCGTCAGGAGCTCCGCCCAGGAACCAAGAAAGATTTAAAAACAGTCCGCCGAAAAAAAACAGCCAAAAACCAAGTGCATTTACAAAAGGAAAAGCCACATCGCGTGCGCCGATTTGAAGCGGCATCACAGCGTTCATAAAAGCGAATAAAAGCGGCATAGCAGCCAGGAAAATCATGGTAGTACCGTGCATGGTAATAATTTCGTTAAACAAACCGGCACTGACAAAGTCATTATTCGGCACAGCCAGCTGAATGCGGATCATCATCGCTTCAATACCGCCGACAATAAAGAAAAAGCCGCCGGCAAGCAAATACAAAATAGCGATTTTCTTGTGGTCCACTGTCGTTAAGTATTCCCAAACTGTGCTGGTAAATCCCCGTTTTTGTGTATGTGCAATGCTACTCAACGGTTTTACCTCCTTTACCCTGATTCTATATATTTATTCTACTTTAAGGCTCATCAAGTACGCAGCAAGCTGATCTGTTTCCTGATCAGACAATTCTCCATACGTGCCTGTCATTTTATTGCCTGGCTTGTACTCTTCCGGATTTGAAATCCAATTCTTCAATTCTTCTTCGTTATGCTCAAGAATACCTGCTATTCTTTCACGCTCTCCAAAGCCTGCAAGGTTTGGCGCGGTACGGGCTGCTTCGGGACGTGCATCAGCCGTTGTAACAGCATGGCAGCTCAAACACTTTTGATTGAATATTTCCTGCCCTGCAGCTGCAGCTGGATCCTCTGGTTTTGCTTCTGCTGCTTTCGCGTCGATTGCCTGCATCGCTGTTACCCACTGGTCAAATTCCCGTTTTGGAAGCGCATGCACTTTAAAGTCCATTAAAGCATGGGAAGGACCGCAAAGCTCTGCACATTTCCCATAAAATAGATTGTCTGCTTCTTCTGCTTTTTCACCATCAAACTCAAGCCAGATTTGATTGACGTTCTCTACATTTGTGTCTATTTTCCCGCCGGCCGCCGGAATCCAAAAAGAGTGTTTTACATCGGATGCTTTTACGTTAAAGTACACCTTCTGGTCTGTCGGAACAACGAGCTCCTGGCTTGTAATAATTTTTTGGTTTGGATATTCAAATTCCCACCAATACAAATTGGCCCGTACGTTTACAACCATGGCATCTGTTGTACCGTCTTCCTTTTTCTTATCCATTGCTTTTGTGTCAGCTAAATCAAATGTAGCCAAAACTGTTGGAATTGCTAAAATAATCAGTAAAATGATCGGAATAATCGTCCATATCATTTCAAGTACATGGCTTCCTTCCACTTGCTTTGGAATAGCCGGGTCATCTTTTTTGCGGCGGAACTTCAAAACCGCAATGGCAAATAAAACAGAGACAACGATGACCACGCCGACCATGATCCATGTGCTGAGCAACATGAGATCATAGGCGGTTTGGCCTGCTTCACCAGCAGGAGTCAACGTTGAAAGAAATGGTTCGCCGCAGCCGGACAGAAAGAGCGCCGTCAGGCTGGTAAACGTAAAAAGACGCCAGTTTGTCAGCTTCCTTTTCATAGCGTATTACAACCCCTCTTTCGTTTGAAATGTTTACTAAAACAGTGCATATATATGGATTTCTCAAAAGAAGAATTCCCCTGTTTAAATAACGGTAACGATAACCATTGCAACGAAAATAATGGTTAAATACTGCAATGAATAAATAAACATATATCTGGCCCATTTCAAATCATCTTTTGCTTTAAAGCCTGTTGCTGCCAGGGCAACCCAGCCCACGTTTAGCAAGGCAGCCAGAACGATAAACGCCGTGCCAAGTTCTGTCATGAAAAACGGCAGCGGCAAAAGAAGCAGCGTCCAAACAAACATATGACGCTTTGTAACGGCAAATCCTTTTACAGTGGGAAGCATCGGAATTCCTGCTCTTCCATATTCATCAGCACGCTTCATTGCCAATGCGTAAAAGTGCGGCGGCTGCCAGATAAACATAATTAAAAACAGCATCCAAGCCAGCATATCCAGTGTTGGGTCCACAGCAGCCCAACCGATAAGAGGAGGCACAGCACCTGAGATGCTGCCAACGATTGTATTGCTTACATGACGGCGTTTTGACCACATTGTGTAAATCACTACGTAGCTGATGATCCCAATGACTCCGATCACCCCTGCTGTAAAGGTGGTCATAAATAAAAATGCTGATCCGACAATGACAAGCGCAAGTCCTATGGTTAGTACTTTTGGATAGCTGATTTTCCCGGTAACTGTCGGCCTTGTTTTTGTACGCTCCATTAAAGGATCGATGTCCCGGTCAATATAGTTGTTCAAACTTGCTGAGCCCGCGATGATAAGGGCGGAACCAATGAGTGTTAAAGCAATGGTATCAAGGTTGGCTAAAAACCGGATATCGTTTAAAATAAAAGCCAGCCACATACCCGTAAAAACAGTTATTAAATTGGAGTTAACGATGCCGATCTTAATCAAGGCCATAAAATCTTTTACAGCCGTTGTTTCCGGCACACTTGTTTTATCTAATGTTGTACTGCGCAACACTATTCCCCCCCTTTCTTTAAACACACTATCTTAATCTTACTATAAAGGATATAGCTGCGCTTTTCTACACAATTTAAAAACATTTCAAGCGAATAGACGCTCTCTTCCATATTAAATCATATTCACCGTTTTTATGTGAACGGCTGATGAACGATTTATGTCGAATTTGTGTCTCGTAAAAACGATTGTTTCCAGTGATTCTTTTTTGTAAGATAATAGAATAAATATGGGAATCAACAAAAATGAAATGGCTTTCTTTCCCGTGTATAAAAGGCTAGAGATAGATAGAGAGAAGAAGGTGAGCATGTTGAATGGCTGGCTTAAATGGCTTGGAGTTGTGACCACATTGGTTATGCTTGCAGTTTTAATTGGCGGTGCACTTGTGACAAAAACAGATTCCGGACTTGGCTGTGGTAACGACTGGCCGCTTTGCCATGGACAGGTTATTCCCGAAAACATTCAGGCAGAAACCATTATTGAGCTTTCCCATCGTGCTGTTTCTGGTGCAGCCGGACTTCTTGTTTTAGCGCTGTCTGTTTTTTCCTGGCGCTGTATCGGCCATAAGCGAGAAACAAAATTCCTCTCTGCTCTGGCTTTTTTGTTTTTGCTTGTCCAGGCATTAATTGGAGCGGCGGCTGTTTTGTGGGGGCAAAACGACTTTGTGCTCGCTCTTCATTTTGGCATCTCTCTTATTTCGTTTTCCGCCGTTTTATTGCTGACCCTTCTTATTTTTGAAGTGGATCAGCGATTTGATGCTTCCTCCATCGTGATTGACAGCCGAATGAAGTGGCATACTGTCGGCGTTACCCTGTACAGCTATATCGTTGTATATACGGGGGCGCTCGTCCGCCATACAAAATCCAGCATGGTATGCGGGGCCTGGCCGCTGTGCGGAAATGATGAAATACTGCCTTCAAACTTGTACCAGTGGATTCAAATGAGTCATCGGGCGGCAGCCGGTTTGATTTTCATCTGGATTGCTTGTATCGCTTACCTTGCCCTTAAATACTATAAGCACCAGCGTGTTTTGTATTACGGATGGCTGATTGCCTTCATTCTTGTTTCACTGCAGGCAATTGCAGGCGCGTTTATTATTTGGACCCGCTTAAATCTGTATATCGCTCTCGCCCACGCTTTATTTGTATCCTGCTTGTTTGGACTATTGTGTTACTTTATTCTGCTCGTTTCCCGAAGCAGGATCAATGCTTAACAAAAAAGCACCGCCTCTTTTGAGGCCGGTGCTTTTTGTTTTCTATTTTATTTTTCAAGTTCTACCAGGAGATCGCCTGTAGAAATGGCTTCACCGTTTTGTACATGGACAGCTTTAACAGTTCCATCAAATGGTGCCTGTACCGTTGTCTCCATTTTCATTGCTTCGGTAATCATGAGATGATCCCCGCGCTTCACTTTATCGCCTTTTTCAAGGATGACTTTAATGACTGTACCCGGCATTGTGGCCGCAATATGACCCTCATTTTTCGGATCAGCTTTCACTTTCGCATTGACAGCTGATTTAATGCTTTCGTCTTTAATGACTACATCACGCGGCTGGCCATTCAGCTCAAAAGTTAAAATGCGTGTTCCATCCGCCTGCGGGTGGCCGATCGAAACAAGTTTCACAATCAGTGTTTTTCCTGTTTCAATCTCGATTTCTTTTTCTTCACCGAGACGCATGCCGTACAGGAACGTCGGTGTATCGAGAACCGAAATATCGCCATACTGTGCTTTTACTTTTGCATAATCCGTAAACACTTTTGGATACAGGGCATACGCAATCACATCATGATCCGTTGGTTCTTCCCCGATTTCCTGCTCCAGCTCTTTGCGAAGGGCACCGAAATCAACGTCTTCCAAAAGTTCACCCGGACGTACGGTGATCGGTGATTTTCCTTTTAGGATCACTTTCTGCAGCTGCTCTGGGAAGCCGCCAACCGGCTGGCCAAGATAGCCTTCAAACAGTTCAATCACAGAGTCAGGGAAGTCGATTTTGTCGCCGCGAAGCAGCACTTCTTCTTCCGTCAGGTCATTCTGAACCATAAAGAGGGCCATATCCCCAACTACTTTAGAAGACGGCGTTACTTTGACAATATCACCGAACATCAGGTTCACGCGGCGGTACATGTCTTTGACTTCATCCCAGCGGTCGCCAAGGCCGACACCTTTTGCCTGCTGCTGAAGGTTTGAATACTGGCCGCCCGGCATTTCATGCTCGTAAATTTCTGTATGCGGCGCAAGCATGCCGCTTTCAAACGGCGCATAGAACTTGCGGACATCTTCCCAGTAGTAAGAGACTTTTTCAAGCGCATCGATGCGGACAGACGGAGCGCGGTCTGTTCCTTCAAGCGCGTAGTGAAGCGTATTGGCGCTTGGCTGTGATGTAAGCCCCGCCATTGTGCTGAGAGCCGTATCAACGATATCCACACCTGCTTCAATCGCTTTCGTGTACATCAGCACACCGTTGCCACTCGTGTCGTGCGTATGCAGGTGAACCGGAATATCAACCGCTTCTTTCAATTCAGAAATCAGGCGGTAGGCAGCCTGCGGCTTCAAAAGCCCGGCCATATCTTTAATGCCGAGAATATGGGCACCCTGTGCTTCCAGCTCTTTCGCCATGTTTCTGTAGTATTCTACATTGTATTTCGCACGGGATGGATCATCGATGTCCCCTGTATAACAAATCGTCGCTTCAGCAATTTTACCGGACTGGCGGACTGCATCGATGGCAATCTCCATGCCTTTCACCCAGTTTAAGCTGTCGAAAATACGGAATACGTCAATGCCGGACTCGGCAGACTGCTGGACAAACTCTTTAATGACGTTATCCGGATAGTTTTTGTAGCCAACCGCATTCGATGCGCGAAGCAGCATCTGGAATAGAATGTTCGGTACCTGCTTGCGAAGCGTTTCAAGACGCTTCCAAGGATCTTCTTTCAAGAAGCGGTATGCCACATCAAACGTCGCTCCTCCCCACATTTCCATTGAGAACAATTCTGGAAGAAGGCGGGCCGTTGCCGGTGCGATATGAGTCAGATCTGTTGTGCGGACACGTGTTGCAAGCAGTGACT
Organism: Domibacillus sp. PGB-M46; assembly: GCF_022668875.1. Taxonomy (GTDB): domain Bacteria; phylum Bacillota; class Bacilli; order Bacillales; family Domibacillaceae; genus Domibacillus. The sequence goes on from NZ_JAKGCR010000002.1 coordinate 110,713, forward strand.
GATGGGCATCACGCATTGTCGTATCCGTTAACAGTACTTCTTTTTGTTCTTTTACCCAGTTTACAAGACCGTCTGCTCCCTGCTCGTCCAGGATCTGCTTCGTTCCGTATGCCGGTTTTTCGGACAGTTTGACTTTCGGGATGCGCGGCGTGTCAAAGACTGGCTTTTTCTTCTGTTCCACACCCGGGAATCCATTCACTGTGACGGTGCCGATATAATTGAGCATTTTTGTTCCGCGGTCTTTTCTTTTCGGGAAAACAAACAGCTCAGGTGATTTGTCAATAAAAGACGTATCATAGTTGCCTGAGATAAAATCCTCATGGCGCATCACGTTTTCCAAAAACGGAATGTTTGTTTTAATTCCGCGAATCCGGAATTCCTGCAGGTTCCGCAGCATTTTAGATGCGGCCTGTTCAAAAGTCATCGCAAACGTCGATACTTTTACAAGCAGTGAATCATAATATGGCGTGATGACCGCACCCTGGAAGCTGTTACCGGCATCCAGGCGGACACCGTAGCCGCCGCCGGAACGGTAAGCCATGATCCGGCCTGTATCCGGCATAAAGCCGTTTTCAGGGTCTTCTGTTGTAACGCGTGACTGAATGGCATATCCCATAGTGCGGATGTCTTTCTGCTCAGGAATGCCGACCTTGTCGCTGTGCAGTCCGTGGCCTTCTGCCACAAGGATCTGCGTCTGCACGATATCGATTCCTGTAATCAGCTCCGTAATCGTATGTTCAACCTGAACGCGCGGATTGACTTCAATAAAGTAAAAGTCTTCACCCGCGGTTAAGAACTCCACGGTTCCCGCGTTCAAGTAGTCCACATTTTTCATCAGCTTCACAGCTGCTTCACAAATACGGTCACGTAGATCTTCTGAAATCGAAACGGCTGGTGCTACCTCTACTACTTTTTGGTGGCGGCGCTGAACCGAACAGTCGCGCTCATACAAATGAACGACATTTCCTTCATGGTCGCCGATAATCTGCACTTCAATGTGCTTTGGATTTTGAACAAATTTTTCTACATACACTTCGTCATTACCAAAAGCTGCTTTGGCTTCAGACTTCGCACGGTCGTATGCTTCACGCACTTCTCCGAGGTTTTGAACAATCCGCATGCCGCGGCCGCCGCCGCCAAGAGCCGCTTTGATGATAATAGGGAAGCCGTGATTTTTCCCGAATTCAATGACTTCATCTAGGCTGCTAACCGGTCCATCAGTACCTGGAATAACCGGGATCTCTGCTTTGATCGCCTGTGTCCGTGCTTTTACTTTATCGCCAAACATATCAAGGTGAGCGGATTTCGGTCCAATAAAGATAATGCCTTCCTCTTCACAACGTTTCGCAAATTCGATATTTTCAGATAAAAATCCGTAGCCGGGATGAATGGCATCAACCTCTGCCTGCTTGGCAATTTCAATAATCCCCTCGATATCCAGATAAGCATCAATTGGTTTTTTTCCTTCTCCTACCAGGTATGCTTCGTCGGCTTTATAGCGATGATATGAACCTGAATCTTCCTTCGAGTAAACAGCTACTGTCCGGATATGTAGTTCTGTGCAGGCGCGGAATACGCGGATGGCAATTTCTCCCCTGTTTGCCACCAGCACTTTGCTGATTTTTTTCATCTTCATCTCTCCCCTGATCTGTTGATAAAATTATATATAAAAAGGTTCAAATCTTTGAACCTTTTTATTTTTAAGATTTATAGTTTTTTTCGTATTTTGACTGCATCGATATGTTAGCCAAAATACCAAGTGAAATTGAGAGCAGCAGTAAAGAAGATCCGCCATAACTGATAAATGGCAACGGAACTCCCGTAATAGGGATAACTCCTGACATGCCGCCGAGATTGATAAATGCCTGTATCCCAATCATCGAAGAGACGCCGACTGCAAGCATTGAACCAAACGAATCAGGACTCTTCACGGCAATACGTAAGCCGTGTAACACGATAAATAAAATACCGCCTATGGCAAAAATGACTCCCAAGATTCCCAGTTCTTCAGCGATAATGGCCATGATAAAATCTGTGTGCGGCTCCGGTAAGTAGCCAAGCTTTTGTACACTTTGGCCAAGTCCCCGACCGGTCAGTCCGCCCGAGCCAATCGCAAGATAGGAATTTACTAGATGATAGCCGTCACCCTGCTCATATTTAAAAGGATCTAAATAACTTGTTAGACGCCCCATTCGCTCTTCAGACAAAATTTCATCTTTTTGCCAAAAGAAGAGCGGTGACAAAAACAGGGCAAAAATACCAATCAACAGCATAAACTTAACAAGCTTTTTCATTTTTATACCGGATGTTAAGACGATTGTCAACCCAATCGCAAAAATGATCGCAGCCGTTCCGAAGTCGGGCTGAAGCGCTACAAGGAAACAAATGCTAAAAAGCATAATAACTGGCGGCGCAATACTGTTATTAAGCGAGTTAATTTTTTTTTGTTTTTTTGAAAATATGGCAGCCATATAAAGAATGACAACCAATTTAGCAAACTCTGACGGCTGAATCGAACGCGCCCCTATTTGAAACCAGCTTTGGGCATTGTTTGATACATGTCCAAATGCAAACAGTAAAAGCAGCATTCCAAACATGCCTGCCAGCATCCATTGCTGAAACCGCTTCGCTCTTAAACGCTGATACGGAAAAAAGGATACAACGCCAAAAGCGATAAAAGCCATAACAATATGTATCTTCTGCTTATCATAAAAATAACCACTTTCAAGTCCCCACCGCTGAACGGCCATTACTGAACTTGCACTAAAAATCATCATCAGCCCAAATAAACATAAAATACAAAACACGGCCGCCAACGGATAATCATATGATTTTAAATTTCTTTTCCACATACAAACCTTCCATTCATGCGCTTACCGATAAGCGATACTCGTTAAGTTAAAAAAACTCAAACAGCTGTTTGAGTTTTCTGTCTGTTTACCGGTCAACGGATGCTTCATGCAATGCTGAAAGTTCTTGTTCAAGCGAGTCAATCAGCTGTTTGCCATCTGCTTCATCTACCAGTCCGAGACGTATAGCGAAGTCTATTTCACGGGATAAGCCGAACATTTGAGTGTCAAGCACTTCCTCGTATAAAGGACATTGCGGCATCGTTAAATTGTCCATTTGCACTTTGATGAGACGCAAAATTTTTTCCGCATCCGCCTGCAACAGAGAGTAGGCCTTTTCCCGATGGTCTATTTTCATTTCAGATGCCATAATTTCTCCCCCTGTTCCAAGAATGGAATCACTGTATATTAAAAGATTTTATCGTTAATACAGGGAATTTGCAAGGAATTTTAACAGGCAGACTGACAACACAAAATTTTCACGCTATACTTATGAGGAAACATAGTTCACTTACATAAAGGAGATATGATTCGATGGAGCAAATCATTCCCATCAAAGGAAACGTCTCGTTTCCGCTCACTCTTGACCCCGGTGTGTGGATTTTCGACGACCGCCGCATTGATTTAGACGACTTTTTTTCCTCATCACCTCAGCCTGAACGGGACACAGAGCAAGAATACATAAAAAGCACATCAAAATTTTGGGAAAAAGAAATTCGGGAAGGTGCGGTTTTTCCGCCGACGATTAAATCTGAAAAAAAATATGAAAAAGAAAAAGTGCTCACCAGCACATTTGGCGTGCCGCTTTCACCCTTTTTAAAAAATGCGGTGCCGTCAGACAGCGCTTCCCAAATTGTGATCGAAACAAAGAACGGTTCTTTTTCATATCCCCTTGCAGAAGCGGACTCGCTCATTATGCAGTTTTCTTTTAAAGGAAAACCGCTGCGGGAAGACGGCCCCGTTTATGTCTTACTGAAAGATGGATCAAACCGTGACTGTCCGATCAAAAATGTAACGGCTATTTCTGTTCAGTAAAAATCCATCTGCCTTCGGGCAGATGGATTTTTTATATACCAGACAATGTTGTATCCGTTTCTTTTATAAAAACGGTTGTTTCAACTGCTAGATTCACTTTATAAGGCACTTTTAAGTTGTGCCCGCCTTCTTCTAAAATAAGCAAAACAGGCCGGTCGCTGACATGCTCATTCTGCTCGCACACAATACCCTTCCGTCCGTCTGTAAGCCATACGGTTAAACCTGTTGGATACATCACGATCGCTTTGCGAAATTTTTCAATATATTCCGTTTCAAACTCGGTTCCTGAACCTGCATATAAAATTTCCATTCCTTCATGAGGCAGCATCGCTTTGCGATAAATTCGATTTGAGGTTACCGCGTCGTATACATCGGCAATCCCAATCATTTTCCCAAATAAATGAATTTCATTTCCCTTTAAGCCGCGCGGATAGCCAGAACCGTTTAAGCGCTCATGGTGCTGAAGTGCACAATGGGCTGCAGTCAGCGGCAGCCCATGTTCTTTCCGAAGCAGCTCAAAGCCTAATTCCGTATGAGATTTTATTATAGTAAACTCGTCACCTGTCAGCTTTGAAGGCTTTTTTAAAATGGCTAACGGAATCAGCATTTTTCCAACATCGTGCAGCATTGCCCCTAAGCCGATTTCTTCTGTTTGTTTTGGTGTTAAATTTTTCAGTTTCATACTGAGCGCCAGTGTGTAAATAGTCACGTTTAGTGAATGAGTAAAAATATAATCGTCGTGGGCATATAAGTGGGTCAATAAATCAATCGCTTCTTTTCGGCTTTTGATCTGCCTGATAATATCGCGGACAACAGAAACAAACTTTTTTTCCATTTTGTGAAAGCCGAATTTCGGTGAATCTGCTGATAAGTCTTTTTTCACTTGATTAAATGCTTCCGACATAATACAGAGAGCTTCTCTTCTTGTCCCTTCTGTTAAAACCGGGCGAATATAGATGTCATCCGTACGTGCATCTTCAATGTATACATACGAAATACCAAGCGAGTACAGCCGCTTCACAATAGGCGGTCTGAGCTCAGCACCTGCCTTCAGCAGTATTTGTCCTTTGCTGTTTAACACATTTTCAGCAAGAAAGACATTTTCTTGGATGGATGACACAGCGACTAATCTCAAAATGTTCGAACTCCTTATATAGCCAAAATAACTTTATTGAATTGTTTCCTGTTTTAAAGCTGCCATAATTTGCCCGTCCAGCTTTTCGGCCGCCTGTAAATCGTATGTTTTTTCGGAAACAGGCTCTACTGTAATTCTCGATCCATAAAACATAACATCCCGCACTTCTTTAATCGACACTTCGATAACGGATGCTTTTAACGGTACTCCCTCTAAATGACAGGATAGGATTTTTGCACTACCACTGATTGTATAAGCCGATTCAGAGGCAAAAACAGCCAGGGAAACCAGTGCATTTTTATGAATATTATGGATAATTTTCGAACGGCTGTCTACCGCTATGCGCAGCGTTGTATCATTTAAAGCATACACCCAGGAAATCGCATTCATAAAAGGGGCCCCTGTTTCCGCATCTACTGTCGAAAAAAATGAAAGGCGTTCCGATTGAAGTGCTTCGAACAATTCCGGTATTAAATATGGTTCATTTCGATTTGCCAACGCCACCGCTCCTTCTGACTTTTCTCCTATTATACCGATATTCTGTCTGCATTTCTATATGCTGCCCTCTCCCATGTTATACTACTTGTAAAACGGAGGTGCCTCTATGAGAGTAAAATGCATAATGTGTGACAAAATTGAATCAATTGACGATCAATTGCCTTCTGCTAAAAAGCTGCGCAACCGGCCTATTCATACCTATATGTGTGAAGCATGCCGGGCACGTATTGCGGAAAAAACCGAGCAGCGAATCCGTACAGGACAGTTTTTTGTTTATCGTTCTGGAAAAGAAAAAGAGTGGCTTTCATAAGAAGCCTTCTGTTGGCTGGCACTGCAGGAGGAATAGTACTTGGCTTTTTTTTAAAGACAGCCGAATGGCTTACAGGAAAGAAAGTGTATACCTTACTGCTGAACGTTGATTTCATTCCTCTTCTTAACCGAATCGCGTGGCCGGAATGGATGGAATTTTTCTTTCACTTACTTCTTTCTTTTTCGATTACAGCTGTTTTTTTGGGACTGCTTTTCAAAACGAAACGGCCTTTTACAACTGCTTTTGTTCTTATGCTGCCGACTGTTTTTCTGTACTACCCTTTATCTATACTTTCCCACAAGCCCGTTGCTGCTCCGTACGATGGACAGGCTTTTGGCTGGTGGGCAGCAGGACACGCTTTATATGCCCTTGTCCTTGGTCTGTACGGGCAGCAAAAAATAAAGCGGGAGGCATAAGCCTCCCGCTTTATTCAGCGTGCGGTTCTTTCTTGTTTTTGATGCTTTCTCAGCCTGAATTTATACGCCCCTAACACAAGGGCAGCTACAATCAGGCTTTCAACAACCGGCAGCTGGTAAGACAGGATTAAAAGCAGCAGGGAGCCGGCCGCAAGGGAAACATAAACGATGGCGTTTTGCCACATTTTTAGTTTTTTTGCAAACCCGAGATTATAAACGAGAATGGAGAGGGCAATTAAAATAGCCCAGTAAATATAGATCGCTGTTTGAACACCAAATGATTCAATAAGAGCCCGAAGAAGCGGGCCGACATGTTCCAATCCTTCCACACTCATTCCTCCCTATCCTTATGCTTAATGCTTAGTCCTGCTTATTCTTTTTCGCTGCGCGCTCACGTTCATTTTTATCTAGAATTTTTTTGCGAAGACGGATCGATTCCGGCGTTAATTCGCAGTATTCATCATCATTCAAATACTCAAGCGCTTCTTCAAGAGACATAATGCGCGGCTTTTTCATTGTAGCGGTTTGATCTTTGTTTGCAGAACGGACATTGGTTGCCTGTTTTGTTTTTGCGATATTTACCGTTAAATCATTGTCACGTGTATGTTCGCCCACGATCATACCGGCATAAATTTCTGTACCTGCTTCAACAAAAATCGTTCCGCGGTCTTCCACACCCATGATGCCGTATGTGGATGCTTTTCCAGTTTCCTGCGATACAAGAACGCCCTGACGGCGGCCACCGATGCGTCCTTTTTGCATTGGCTGATAGCTGTCAAACGTGTGGTTGATAATGCCGTAACCGCGTGTCATGGTTAAAAACTCTGTTGTGTATCCGATCAATCCACGTGCAGGCACCATGAAAATCAAGCGGACCTGGCCGTTTCCATTATTGATCATGTCGAGCATTTCACCTTTACGCTCACCCATTGATTCGATGATAGAGCCGGTGTATTCTTCCGGCACATCAATTTGAACGCGTTCAACCGGTTCACATTGAACTCCATCAATTTCGCGAACGATAACCTGCGGCTTCGATACTTGAAGCTCGAATCCTTCACGGCGAAGGTTTTCAATTAAAATGGATAAGTGAAGCTCGCCACGCCCTGATACGATCCACTCATCTGGAGAAGCGGTATTTTCAACACGAAGGCTGACATCTGTTTCAAGCTGTGCATGAAGACGTTCTTCGATTTTTCTTGATGTAACAAATTTCCCTTCGCGGCCAGCGAATGGGCTGTTGTTTACAAGGAAGTTCATTTGCAATGTTGGCTCATCAATGCGAAGTACCGGAAGTGCTTCTTGATGCTCCATTGGTGTAACTGTTTCACCAACGTTAATATCTTCCATGCCTGAAACAGCTACAAGATCGCCTGCTTTTGCCGTTTCAATTTCAACCCGTTTTAATCCAAGGAAGCCAAACATTTTTGTTACACGGAACTGTTTTACTTTACCGTCAAGCTTCATTAACGCTACAGACTGTCCAACAGACATTTCGCCGCGGAAAACACGGCCGATTCCGATACGGCCTAAATAGTCATTGTAATCAAGAAGAGCTACCTGGAATTGAAGCGGCTCGTCACTGTTATCAACCGGTGCCGGGATATGTTCGATAATCGCTTCGTATAGTGCTTCCATGTTTTCATCTTGTTTTTCCGGATCTGTACTTGCAGTTCCGTTAATACCGGATGCATAAATAACCGGGAATTCAAGCTGCTCATCGTTTGCATCAAGCTCAATGAAAAGCTCAAGTACTTCATCTACTACTTCTGCCGGACGGGCAAAATCACGGTCAATTTTGTTAACAACAACAATCGGACGCAGATTTTGCTCTAGTGCTTTTTTCAATACGAAGCGTGTCTGAGGCATGCAGCCTTCGTACGCATCGACAACAAGTAAAACACCGTCAACCATTTTCATGATCCGCTCTACTTCGCCGCCGAAGTCAGCATGTCCTGGTGTATCCAAAATGTTGATTTTTGTATCTTTATATTGAATCGCAGTATTTTTAGCGAGAATTGTAATACCGCGTTCGCGTTCAAGGTCGTTTGAATCCATCGCGCGCTCTTCTACATGCTCATTTGAACGAAAAATACCTGACTGCTTCAATAACTGATCGACCAGCGTTGTTTTTCCGTGGTCAACGTGGGCGATAATCGCGATGTTCCGTAAATCGTTTCTTGTTTTCAACCTATTTCCTCCTGCCTTTTCTAGAAACTTCGTTTAGTTCGGTTTCCATTAACTGAACTATTATACCACATCATAACCCCGATGCCTATTTGGAAAAAGCGGCATTGCAAAAAAAGATCTCGTTGTACTACAATAGACAAAAAGGAGGTATGCACTTTGCCTACTATTCAATGGCCGTTTTTAGGATTTGCTGTTTTAGCCGCTGCATGCATGATTGGCATCGGTATTGCCATCGGTGAAGGAAGTATTTTAGGCGGCGCGCTCTCTATTATCCTGCTTCTCGCTGTTATGGGATTTGGATTTTCGTACAAAGCGAAAATGCGCCGGGCAGGCAAATTATAAAAAGGTACAAGGTAACAATGCCTGGTGCCGGGCCGCGTAACGCCCTACATATAACGGACTGCTTACAATAAAAAGGAACAGCCGCCCAAAGCGCTGTTCCTTTTTTCTCAGCTCAAATATTTCTTTAAAATGTCTTCATAAAGACCTGGCGCTGCCGCAAAAACCGGATTGATGGAAAGCATATCAATTTCTTCTCCGCTAATCGTGCTCACAATGCCGCCCGCTTCTTCGACAATCATTTTACCGCCGGCAAAATCCCACGGCGCATTCCGCATTGTAATATAGGCGCTTAAACGCCCTGAAGCTACATAAGCAAGTTCCAGCGCTGCTGATCCGTATGATCTTACTCCGCGCACATCTTTCGCCAGCTGGATGAGTTTGTTTTGATCAAAATGCCGATTGTTAATCAGCCATGTGGCACTAATCCCTAATATAGCCGTTTCAACCGGTACTTGTTCGAGTTTTTGAAGCGGTGTATCGTTCATCCAGGCCCCATGTCCTTTTCTGGCATGATAAAGCTCGTCATGAACAATGTCATATATGTATCCAAGCCGGCCGATACCGTCCTCATAAATACCGATAGAGATGGCGAAATTACGCTGCTGGTGAACAAAATTCATCGTACCGTCAATCGGGTCGATTATCCATATCACACCATCAAGCGATTTGATTTGATCTCCCTGGCCTTCTTCCCCTAAAATACGATGATCTGGAAAGTGGGAGCGGATATTCTCTATAAAAAACCGCTCTGTTTCCTGGTCTACATTTGTCACTAAATCATTCGGATTTGACTTTGCCTGAATGGTGAGTGAATCAGTAAAGGATGCTCGTATATTTGTGCCGGCTTCCTGAATCCACCGCTTTACCATTTGGTCTATTTTTGTCCAATTCGCCATGATACAGCCCCCGTCTCACTTCTATTCCGTTTTTTATCACCTTACACGAAATAAAAAGGCTTATCAAGTTTTTCCAACTTCTCACGATATGGTAACATAAGAATGAAAAATGATTTGCAGGAAAGGATTATACTCCCATGAATTTTACTGGTTTTACTGAAGAAGATTTTCTGGTCTTCCAAATAAATGGTCTTGCAGAAAGAATGACTGCCATACAGGAACGGATACAGCCGAAATTCAATCAGCTCGGCAGCGTCCTGGCCGATGATTTGGCAGCACTGCTCGGACAGGAAATGTTTTTACACATTGCACGCCACGCGCGACGTAAAGTGAATCCACCAAACGATACATGGCTTGCTGTAGCAGACAACAAGCGTGGATATAAGCAGCACCCCCATTTTCAAGTCGGCTTGTTTGACGATCATGTTTTTATTTGGCTTGCTTTTATTTACGAGCTGCCGCGTAAAAAAGAAATTGCCCAAGCCTTCTTAACTCATCAGCAGTTGCTCCATAATGCGATACCGGCTGACTATGTGGTGTCTCTCGATCATTTAAAAAAAGACGCTCAAACATGGGAAGAGCTGGACGTTGAACATGCTCTTGAGCGGTTCCGGGATGTAAAAAAAGCAGAGCTTTTAATTGGCCGCCACATTCAAGCGGATGACCCTGTTCTGCAGAATGGAGAAGCACTTTATACCCTTATTAGAGAAACGTTTAAAACACTTCTTCCTATTTATCAGCTTGCTTATAAATAAACAGCAGCCCATTTCCTCTGCCGAAATGGGCTGCTGTCTTTACATGCGTATTTTTGTTTGTTCAGGAGCCTGCTTCATTTTTTGAACTGCGCGGTAGGAAGAATAGCCGCTTACTTCTTCAAACTCATTGCAAATGCGCTTTTCTTCTGCTTTTCCTGGCACAATTTCTTTAAAGCGGCGATACCGCTCCATTAACGTTTCTTTGGCAATTCCTTTTTCATAAGCCTGCTCAATGGCTTCGAAAAAGGAAACGACATCAATCACTTCTTCCGTTGACCAGTCCGTTGAAAACGGGTACGAATATTCCATTTTTCTCACCTCCCTTTATTTATTCGCTTTTGCACAAGTCATCTCCTTGCTTGGGAAGAAAAATTTCTTTGCAAGGACCATGCAAAGTGCTATAATTCTTTTGCTTTAGCGAATGATTAGAAAAGAGGTGGAAATGGCGTTGTCACAACACGAAACACCATTATTTGACGGGCTTCTTCGCCACGCCGAACGGAACCCGGTTCAATTTCATATTCCAGGTCATAAAAAAGGAAGCGGAATGGATCCCGTCTTCAAAGAATTTATCGGAGAAAATGCGCTTTCCATTGATTTAATTAATATTGCACCCCTTGATGACCTCCATCAGCCGCACGGTATCATTAAAGAAGCCCAGCAGCTGGCTGCCGAGGCATTTGGTGCTGACCATACGTTTTTCTCTGTTCAAGGAACAAGTGGAGCTATTATGACGATGATTATGGCCGTTTGCGGACCCGGTGAAAAAATCATTGTGCCGCGTAATGTTCATAAGTCCATTATGACCGCGATTGTATTTTCTGGTGCAGTTCCAATTTTTATTCATCCTGAAATTGATAAAGATTTAGGAATTTCACATGGTATTACAACCGAGTCTGTTACTCGGGCATTAACAGAGCATCCGGATGCAAAAGGCCTGCTCGTGATTAACCCGACGTACTTCGGCATTGCGGGCGACTTAAAACAAATCGTTGATATTGCCCATTCATTCAACGTTCCCGTTCTTGTCGACGAAGCACACGGTGTTCATATCCATTTTCATGAAGACCTTCCGATTTCGGCTATGCAGGCAGGAGCCGATATGGCGGCCACGAGTGTGCATAAGCTGGGCGGTTCTATGACCCAGAGCTCTATCTTAAATGTACGCGAAGGACTTGTATCCGTAAATCGTGTACAGACGATTTTGAGCATGCTGACAACGACATCTACGTCTTATATCCTGCTTGCTTCCCTTGACACCGCACGGAGACACCTTGCGATCAACGGGCATCAAATTATTGAGCAGACCCTGAAACACGCGCAGGAAACACGAAAACAAATAAACGAAATTGACCACCTTTATTGTGTAGGTGAAGAAATTCTAGGCTCAAAAGCCACGTATGATTATGACCCGACCAAACTGATTGTTTCTGTTAAGAACCTTGGTATAAGCGGACATGATGCAGAAAAATGGCTCCGGGACCGTTATAACATCGAGGTAGAGCTCAGTGATTTATACAACATTCTCTGCATTATTACACCAGGGGATACGAAAGAAGATTGCGAACTGCTTGTGAAAGCTTTAACTGAAATGGCAGCTTCCTTTAAAGGTACCGTTCAGTCTAGATATGCGCATGTAATGCTGCCGGATATCCCGCTGTTAGCACTGTCTCCTCGCGAAGCTTTTTATGCAGAGACAGAAACCGTCCCACTTGATGAATCAGCAGGCCGGATTATGGCAGAATTTATGATGGTTTACCCGCCGGGTATCCCAATTTTTATTCCGGGTGAAATCATTACCGAAGAAAACCTGCGTTATGTAAAAGAAAACGTAGCAGCCGGACTTCCTGTCCAAGGCCCTGAAGATGAAGAATTAAAAACGTTGCGTGTGATCCGCGAACGCAAGCCGATTTATTAAAAAAAAGAGCCGCTCCAGTTTGGGGCGGCTCTTTATCTATCCGTTCAGTCATCACTCTCTGTTTCATGATCACAGCCACAATGAGAGTATAAAACTGTCACCTTTTCTTCTTCAAAGTGCTCAATTGTTGCTTTGCATGACTGGCAAATGATTGTTCCCATGTTTTATAACCCCCTGTTTTTGTTTTTAAAACCGATTTATGTTTATTAAATTTATATCCGCTTGGAGCGGCTCATTTTAGTTATCCGTTCAGTCGTCACTTTCAGTTTCATGATCACAGCCACAATGAGAGTATAAAACTGTCACCTTTTCTTCTTCGAAATGCTCAATTGTTGCTTGGCAAGACTTGCAGATGATTGTTCCCATGTTTTATAACCTCCTGTTTTTGTTTTTGAAAGCGATTTATGTTTCTTGAGTTAATAATAATATAACACATTTAAAAATTCAAGCTCTAATTGTATAACATATTTAAAAACGGGACAAAAAACCCCCGGTTTCCTAGAATAAGGAAACCGGGGGTTTCAATGTAATCATTCAATTATTTTACAATGTGAATTGGTGTTCCAAGTGCTACTTCTGCTGCTTCCATTGTCATTTCAGCAAGCGTAGGGTGCGCATGAATTGTCATTGCTACATCTTCAAGTGTCATACCTGCTTCAATCGCAAGACCTAGTTCCGCTACCATATCAGAAGCGCCTGAACCAGCGATTTGCGCGCCGATGATCAGTCCGTCTTCTTTGCGTGCTACCACTTTTACGAAGCCGTCTGTGCTGTTAAGTGCAAGAGCACGGCCGTTCGCTGCAAATGGGAATTTCGCTGATACGATTTCGATGTTTTCTTCTTTTGCTTGTGCTTCGCTGTATCCAACTGTTGCAAGTTCTGGCTCTGTAAAGCAAACCGCTGGAATCGCAAGGTAATCCACTTCAGATTTTTCTCCTGCAATCGCCTCAGCAGCAATCTTACCTTCGTAAGATGCTTTGTGGGCCAAAGGAGGTCCCGAAATGATATCGCCGATTGCATAAATGTTTTCTACACTTGTACGGCACTGTTTGTCAACTTCTACCAATCCGCGCTCTGCTACTTTCACGCCAATGCCTTCAAGACCCATTTCATCCGTGTTTGGACGACGGCCTACCGTAACAAGTACGTAATCAGCTTCAATTGTTTCTTCTTTTCCGCCTGCTTCGTATGTTACTTTTACGCCGTTTTCTGTTTCTACGGCTGATTTAGCCATCGCACTCGTTACGATTTCGATGCCTTTTTTCTTCATGTTGCGTTTAACGATAGCAGACATTTGTTTTTCAAAGCCGCCAAGAATTTCAGGAGCGCCTTCAAGGATTGTTACTTCTGTTCCAAAATCCGCATATGCTGTTGAAAGCTCGGAGCCGATGTAGCCGCCGCCGACAACAACCATTTTTTTAGGGATTTCTTTTAGTGATAATGCGCCTGTTGAATCAATAACGCGGTTTGAAAATTTAAAGTTTGGAATTTCAATTGGGCGTGATCCAGTAGCAATGATCGCATTTTTGAATGTATACGTTTGTGCAGAATCTTCACCCATAACACGAAGCGTGTTCGCATCGTTGAAATAAGCTTCACCGCGAACGATTTCCACTTTGTTTCCTTTTAGAAGGCCTTCAACGCCGCCTGTAAGCTTGTTCACGACGCTAGCTTTCCACTCTTGTACTTTGTCGAAGTTTACAGAAACAGCTTCAGCAATGATACCGATATCGTCAGAGTGTTTCGCCTGCTCGAAACGGTGAGCTGCTGTTAAAAGAGCTTTAGAAGGAATACAGCCTACATTTAAGCAGACGCCTCCAAGATTTTCTTTTTCAACGATCGTTACTTTTTGTCCAAGCTGTGCTGCGCGGATTGCCGCTACATAACCGCCAGGGCCTGAACCAATTACTATAGTGTCTGTTTCAATTGGGAAATCTCCTACTACCATCTCTTACGCCTCCATTAGTAAAAGTTCTGGGTTGTTTAACAACCGTTTAATGTGATTCAACGCATTTTGTGCAGTCGCTCCGTCAATCATACGATGATCAAAGCTCAATGATAATGCTAACACAGGTGCCGCTACAATTTCACCATTTTTTACAATTGGTTTTTCAGCAATGCGTCCAATACCCAAAATTGCTACTTCTGGATGGTTGATAACTGGTGTAAACCATTGTCCGCCGGCGGAACCGATATTGGTGATTGTGCAAGATGCGCCTTTCATTTCTGCAGGAGCCAATTTGCCGTCACGTGCTTTTACAGCAAGTTCATTGATTTCGTTAGAGATCGCAAACATTGATTTGCGGTCTGCATTTTTCACAACTGGTACCATCAAGCCTTTTTCAGTATCAGCTGCGATACCAATGTTGTAATAGTGCTTATGAACAATTTCGCTTGTTGCATCATCGATGGATGTGTTAAGCGCAGGGAATTCACGAAGCGCACTTGTCAAAGCTTTTACAACGTATGGAAGGAACGTTAATTTCACGCCTTTTTCCGCCGCAATATCTTTGAACTTTTTGCGGTGTGCCCACAGCTCGGTTACTTCTACTTCGTCCATTAGGGTAACGTGTGGTGCAGTTTGTTTTGAGTTGACCATCGCTTTGGCAATTGCTTTGCGGATGCCGCTCATTTTTTCGCGTGTCTCTGGGAACTCGCCTTCTGGAATCGCTGCTGCTGCTGGTTTTGACTCTTCTTTCGCTGCTGGAGCTTCCTGTTGTACAGCTGCTTCAGCTTGTGCAGAAGTGTTCGCACCGCCGTTCATGAATGCATCAATATCTTCTTTCACAATACGGCCGTTTTTACCGCTGCCTGCTACTTGAGCGATGTTTACATTTTTCTCACGTGCGTATTTACGTACAGATGGCATTGCAATGATGCGGCGGTTCGGGTCTACTTCTTCCTGTGTTTGAGCCGGGCCTGTGTGAATAGGGCCTGTAGACTCTTTCGGCGCTTCTTCAACAGGTGCTTTATCAATGTTTTGACCGCCTTCTAAAGAAGACTGAACTTGCGCTTCTGTTTTTGCTTCGCCTTCGTCGCCGTGATCGTCGCCTTTGAATTTCAAATCTTCGTATCCGGGAGCGTCAAATTTGATTAATGTATCGCCAACGATTGCTGTAGTGCCCTCTTCAACCAGTACTTCTTCTACTGTACCTGCAACTGGTGATGGGATTTCAACAACTGCTTTATCGTTTTGTACTTCGCAAAGTACGTCATCTTCCGCTACTTTGTCACCTGGCTTTACAAACCACTTGACGATTTCACCTTCGTGAATACCTTCACCGATGTCTGGTAATTTAAATTCAAATGCCAATGCATTCAGCCTCCTAATAATTGAATTTTGAAAAGGAGGCACTGCCTCCTTTTCATGAATTAAGTATGATTAAAATTGAAGAACTTTTTTCGCTGTTTCGATAACATCTTTATAGTTTGGAAGCCATACACCCTCGGCTTGTGAGAATGGGAATACGGTATCCGGTGCTGCTACACGCAGAACAGGAGCTTCCAGGCTTAAAATTGCACGATCGTTGATTTCTGCTACAACGTTCGCTGCAATACCGCCTTGTTTTTGCGCTTCTTGAACAACGATAGCGCGTCCTGTTTTCTCAACTGAAGCGATGATTGTTTCGATATCAAGCGGCTGGATCGTACGAAGATCGATTACTTCAACAGAATGTCCTTCTTTTTCAAGCGCTTCTGCTGCTTTGAGAGATTCATGAACCATCGCGCCGTACGTAATGATTGAAAGGTCCGTACCTTCACGTTTTACTGCTGCTTTTCCAAGAGGAATTGTGTATTCTTCTTCTGGCACTTCTTCACGGAATGAACGGTACAATTTCATGTGCTCTAAGAAAATAACCGGATCGTTGTCACGAATAGCAGAGATCAAAAGTCCTTTTGCTTCGTAAGGAGTAGAAGGAATAACTACTTTTAAACCAGGCTGCTGTGCTACCAATCCTTCTAAGCTGTCCGCATGAAGTTCTGGTGTGTGAACGCCGCCGCCAAATGGAGAACGGAACGTTACAGGAGCAGAATAAGTTCCGCCTGAACGGTAACGCATACGTGCAAGCTGTCCGTTGATAGAATCCATTACTTCGTAAACAAATCCAAAAAACTGAAGCTCTGGTACTGGGCGGAACCCTTCTAAAGCAAGACC
The DNA here is from genome assembly GCF_022668875.1 of Domibacillus sp. PGB-M46. GTDB lineage: Bacteria > Bacillota > Bacilli > Bacillales > Domibacillaceae > Domibacillus. The sequence continues at coordinate 127,213 of NZ_JAKGCR010000002.1, forward strand.
GACAGCTAAACCACCGATTCCAGATTCTGCAAGCGGTGTGTCGAAAACGCGATCTTCCCCGAATTCTTTTTGAAGGCCTTCTGTTGCACGGAATACGCCGCCGTTAACGCCGACGTCTTCGCCGAAAACAAGGACGTTTTCGTCATTTTTAAGCTCTACGCGCAAGGCATCCGTAATCGCTTGAATCATTGTCATTTGTGCCATGGCTTACTTCGACTCCTTTTCAGTGTAGATTGCATATTGTTCTTTTAAGTTTGCTGGCATTTCTTCATACATATTTTTCATAAGGTCTGTTACTTTTTGTTTTGGCGTTTCATCCGCTTTTTTGATCGCGTCTTTGATTTCTTCTTTCGCGCGTTCAATTACTTCTGTTTCTTTTTCTTCGTTCCATAGACCTTTTGCTTCTAAGTATTTGCGGAAACGAACAAGCGGATCTTTTTTCTCCCACTCTGTATCAAGGTCAGATGTACGGTAGCGAGTCGGGTCATCACCGGCCATTGTATGTGGACCGTAACGGTAGCAAAGTGTTTCGATCAATGTCGGACCTTCGCCGTTGATTGCACGCTCACGCGCATCTTTAACAGCCGCATACACCGCAAGTGGATCCATACCATCAACAAGAACAGATGGAATACCTGCTGCAATCCCTTTTTGAGCGATTGTTTTTGCTGCTGTTTGTTTTTCACGCGGAGTTGAAATCGCAAATTGGTTGTTTTGAACGATAAAGATCGCTGGAGCATTGAATGCACCGGCAAAGTTGATTCCTTCGTAGAAATCACCTTGTGATGAGCCGCCGTCGCCTGTATATGTAACAGCTACTGCTTTTTTACCGCGTTTTTTAAGTCCTAGAGCCACGCCGGCATTTTGCACGTATTGTGCACCGATAATGATTTGTGGAGACAAAACATTTACGCCTTCAGGTGCCTGGTTGCCTACGTAGTGACCGCGTGAGAATAAAAATGCTTTCCATAATGGAAGGCCATGCCATACGATTTGCGGAACATCACGGTATCCTGGCAAAATCCAATCTTCTTTTTCAAGAGCATACTGGGAAGCAATTTGTGATGCTTCTTGTCCAGCTGTTGGTGCGTAGAAGCCAAGACGCCCTTGACGGTTTAATGAAATAGAACGCTGGTCAAGTACGCGTGTGTATACCATGCGCGTCATCAATTCTTGAAGTTCTTCATCTGAAAGCTTTGGTGCTGCACTTTCGTTTACAATTTTTCCTTCTTCATTCAAAACTTGAACCATTTCAAATTGCGTTTCAATCGACTCAAGCGTTTTTTGCGGATCGAACTGAGTTTTCTTTGGACTCATGGTTGTCACCTTTCCTTTCTCTATTTGTCATGTGGCTGTTTTCATTTATAATGACCTGTACCAGTTATTTTTTATAAATCACTAATACAATTAAAAGCTTCGGTTAATAGTGTATAATAACCGTGTTCATACGTCAATTCAAAAAGAATTTTTATAATTATCCTTTAAACCACTGCTTTCATGCGCTCTGTACTAGTGTTTCTGTTTAATCTGTACTATAAAAAGAAAGCGCTTTTTTAAGCTGTTATACATTACATTTTTTACCCCTTTCCCCTATTCCCGGTTTCCAAAGCGTAAAACAAAAAATCGCTTCATTAACATTTTGCACAGTTTTTGATAAGATAAATACACTAAAAGCGAAAAAGGAAGGAAACCATATGATTAAAATGAATGACATCGTGCGGGAAGGCGATCCGGTTCTTCGGGAAAAAGCTAAAGAAGTGCCGCTTCCTGCTTCTGAAGAAGACAAATCGGTTCTCGCTTCACTAATTGAATACGTAAAAAACAGCCAGGATCCCGAAATAGCCGAAAAATACGGGCTGCGTCCCGGTATTGGTTTGGCTGCACCCCAAATTGGTGTTTCAAAACGGATGATTGCTGTTCATGTAATTGATGAGAATGGAAACCAGCTCAGCTATGCGCTGTTTAACCCGAAAATTGTCAGCCATTCTGTTGAAAAAGCTTATTTAACAAGCGGTGAAGGGTGCTTATCCGTTGATCGTAACGTTCCGGGTTATGTGCACCGCTATGCAAGAGTGACAGTAAAAGCGGTTACTTTGGAAGGGGAAGAAGTAAAGCTGCGTTTAAAGGGGCTTCCTGCTATTTGTATGCAGCATGAAATAGATCACTTAAACGGCGTTATGTTTTATGATTATATCAATGAAAAAGCGCCTTTTCAGATTGAAGAGAACGCACAGGCAATCGAACGCTGAGCAGTCTAATAGAATATGTCGATCTCTTTTCATTCCGACAGCCATATGATAAAATGGCAGTGAGGAGTGATCCACAATGTTGAAGAAGCTGAAAAAAAAGCTCGTAAAACAGTGGAAAGATCTGCTTAGAAGAAAATCAATCGCATAATTTAGAATGGTTAAGCCCTTCCGTTACGAAGGGCTGTCTTTATGTATGAAACAAAAAGATGTTCTTTCGTGTCAAAACATCGTTCTTTCTATATAATAAAAACCAAGATCACTTAATAAGACGCAGTATTAAAAACGAGAAGAACCGCTTTTATGGCGGTTTGTATATATTAAACCGGAATAAAGGAGAGAAAATCATGATTTTCAAAGTGTATTACCAGGAAGACCGTTCTGAAGTGCCCGTTCGGGAAAAAACAAAAACCTTATATGCGGAAGCGCAAACAGAACGTGAAGTACGCCACGCATTAAAAAGCCGCCCATATAATATTGAGTTTGTTCAAAAGGTAACTGACAACCACCTTGAGTATGAGAAGAAGTCTCCCGACTTTAAAGTGGAGCAGCTGTAAAGCATGAAATTTGTAAAAAATGATCAAACTGCAGTTTTCGCCCTCGGCGGTTTGGGCGAAATCGGCAAAAACACTTATGCCGTCCAATTTCAGGACGAAATTATTTTAATTGATGCAGGGATTAAGTTCCCGGAAGATGAGCTTCTTGGAATCGATTATGTGATTCCAGATTATTCCTATCTTCAAAAAAATGCGGATAAAATTAAAGGCTTGTTTGTTACACACGGTCACGAAGATCACATCGGCGGTATCCCTTACCTGCTCCGGGTTGTAAATGTACCGGTGTACGGCGGGAAGCTCGCACTTGGTCTTCTGCGCAATAAACTAGATGAACACGGCCTTCTGCGCCGCGCCCGCCTTCACGAAATCGGCGAGGATGACATTATCAAGTTCCGGAAAACATCCGTATCCTTTTTCCGGACAACCCATAGTATTCCAGACTCTTATGGTGTTGTAGTCAAAACACCGCAAGGCAATATCGTGCACACAGGCGACTTTAAATTTGACTTCACTCCTGTAGGAGAGCCGGCCAACTTAACAAAGATGGCGGAAATTGGCAAGGAAGGTGTTCTTTGTCTCCTGTCTGATAGTACTAACAGTGAAGTGCCCAATTTCACAATGTCTGAACGGAAAGTTGGAGAAAGCATTCACAATGTTTTTCGAAAAGTACAGGGACGCATTATTTTCGCTACTTTTGCCTCGAACATCCACCGCCTACAGCAGGTTGTTGATGCAGCTGTTGAAGACGGCCGGAAAGTCGGTGTGTTTGGGCGCAGCATGGAAAATGCGATTAATATCGGACAACAGCTCGGCTATATCCGCTGTCCGAAAGACACGTTTGTCGACACTCACCAGTTAAATAAATTACCGGCGAACAAAGTAACAATTTTGTGCACTGGCAGCCAGGGTGAACCTATGGCGGCACTGTCACGCATCGCCAACGGATCTCACCGTCAAATTCAGATCCAGCCGAATGATACGGTCGTTTTTTCTTCCTCACCGATTCCCGGCAACAATGTAAGTGTCAATCGAATTATTGATGCTTTGTCCCGGGCAGGAGCAGACGTTATTCACGGCCCATTAAATGAGATCCATACATCCGGGCACGGAAGCCAGGAAGAGCAGAAATTGATGCTCCGCTTGATTAAGCCTAAATTTTTCATGCCGATTCACGGTGAATACCGGATGCAGAAAATGCACTGCCAGCACGCGATCGACTGCGGTGTTCCGCCAGAAAACTGCTTTATTATGGACAACGGCGATGTATTGGCTCTTTCAAAAGACGAAGCGCACGTGGCTGGACGCATTCAATCCGGCTCCGTTTATATTGACGGAAGCGGCATTGGCGACATCGGCAACATCGTGCTTCGTGACCGCCGCATTCTTTCAGAAGAAGGCCTTGTGATTGTGGTCGTAAGCATCAACAAAGAAAAAAATAAAATCGAAGCAGGCCCTGATATTATTTCGCGCGGATTTGTGTATATGCGTGAGTCGGGCGATCTTATTTACGAAGCACAGTCGATGCTGAATCGCCATGTAAAGCAGCTTCTCAATAACAGCACCACTCAATGGTCTGATATTAAAAATGAAATTACCGATACTCTTTCACCTTTCCTTTACGAGCGGACAAAACGCCGCCCGATGATCCTGCCGATCATTATGGAAGTGTAACAAAAGAAAACGCGCTCCTGCTTTTAGGAGCGCGTTTTTTCGGAGGTGTCTGCTATCATTCAGGTAAAGAGCCAGTCCCAGTATGCAGAAAATATTAAAAAGAACTATCGTTCATCCGCCTGCGGCCCCGTCACAGTTTCGGTTATTTTAGATTACTGGGGATATTCATGTACAGCAAACGATTTATATAAAAAACTTGGTACTACAAAAATCGGTTTATCCCGCTTTTCAATGGTTCGAAGATTAAAAAAACTGCTGGGCAGCAACTGGCGTGTTAGTTCCTCGAACCGGATTGATGAAGTGATTCACGAGCTTGACCATGGCCGGCCCGTTGCCGCAAAATTTGACAAGTATTTCACCCTCCGCTTTTTTGCCAAGCCTTTGTTTGCGTATCATTGGGTCGTGCTGGCAGGATATGAAATCCAGCAGGGGCGTATTTATTTGTTCCTGCATGATCACGGTGCTCCTGGACGAAAAAGCAGGATCCGCCGCATCTCATTTAAAGACCAGGCACACGTCCTCCGTTTTGTGCTTGTTTCGCCAAAAAACCCTCCACTTTGAGTGGAGGGTTTTATCAGTGATTCATTTTTCTCTGGAATCGGTCAATATCTCTATCCGCACCAATAATAATTAAAATATCGCCTAAATGAATAGGCTCATTTGCCTGTGGCGATACGATAATTTCTTTACCCCGTTTAATTGCTACGATATTAATCCCGTAAAGAGCCCGAATATCGAGGTCAATCAACGTATTGCCAGCAAGCGATTCATTGGCAATAATTTCGGCGATGGAATGCTCATCGGAAAGCTCTAAATAATCTAATACGTTGTTTGAGACGATATTATTGGCAATCCGCCGTCCCATGTCACGTTCCGGGTGGACAACCTGGTCTGCGCCGATCTTGATCAGCACTTTTTCATGATAATCATTTTGTGCCTTGGCCGTAACTTTTTTAACGCCCACTTCTTTTAACATCAGCGTTGTTAAAATACTGGACTGAATATCGTCTCCAATAGCGACGATCACGTGATCAAAGTTTCGAATGCCCAGGCTTTTTAAAACCGATTCATCTGTCGTATCTGCGACAACAGCATGAGAAGCAATCGAAGTAAACTCATTTACACGATCCTCGTCTTTATCGATCGCCATTACTTCCATTCCTTGTTCACTCAGCTCCCGGCAAATACTGCTTCCGAATCGACCGAGTCCAATAACGACAAATTCCTTTTTCATGATTCTTCCCCCGCTGTCAACGTTAAATAAAAGGTTTTGCTCTGACAGTTTACCACGAAAGGCCTTTAATTGCTTCCTTTCTTATTTTCCTGCCCTCACCATACCCCTCACTCTTTCTTACAAAAAGAAACAAAGAAAAACCGGCTGGCGCCGGCCACCTGCTTTATTTTGTTTTGGACGTTTCACCGAGAACGCGATTTAAACGCTTCTCAAGCATTTTCAGCCCGCTTCCCCCTGCTTGAAAGTGACGCAGCCGGCCTTCTTTATCGAAAACATAATAAGCAGGAACATATTGATTGTTAAATGCTTCTGTAAGTGTATGTTCACTGTCAACAAAAATCGGGTGTGTGATTCCATGTTCTTCTGCTGCCGCTTTAATCTCTTCCAAGTCCAGGTCATCCTCCGAAAGAGGCATGTGTACAGCCAGAACATTTAATGTATCCTTGTAATCATCACGGAATTTGTTGATGTTTGACATGGCTTCTTTGCATAGGTGACAGCTTACCGACCAAAAATGAATGAGGGTTGGCCTTTCGCCAATTAACTCACTGGTAAACACTTTCCCGTTCAGCCACTTTGTTGCACCATTAAGCTCTGGCATTTGCTCTTTTAATTTCATCCGTCCACACCCCTTTTTTAATAGTATAGACACATCAGGGCCTAACGGTGTATTAAGCCCCGGTGAGCATTATAGATTAAAGAGGTTTTTGTGGTTCTATTTTCAGTTTGGAGGGCAAAGCCGGCCCGCTTAAATGGAGAGCTTTGTAAGATGGTTGGTCCTTTAAAAATGCTCAGCGGCTGCCCAGCTGCTCAAAGTAACTGCTGATAAATGAAATTGCCGTTTGGATCGCCGTCTCATCCGGGTTTAATTTTGCGTGATGAAGGCCATACTCCGATCCGACACCAAGCCAAAACATAAGACCTGGAATTTCTTTCAGCATAAAGCCAAAGTCTTCTCCTGTCATGGCTTCTCGTGCCTGCACGAATTGGATATCTGGCTGCTGCATCGCAAATTGAATAAAGCGGCCCGTCACTTCCGGATCATTATACACTTGGTAATAGCCGCTGCCACAGTCGATTTCTGTTTCGCAGTCAAACGCCGTTTCTATCCCTTTTAAAAGAGACTGAACCCGTGCCTTTGCTTTTACCATTGCTTCTGGTGAAAGCGTGCGGATGGTGCCTTCCAGCCTTGCATGGTCGGCGATCACGTTTTGCACAGTGCCAGCCGTCATTTTCCCTACCGTCACCACAGCACTATCAAGCGGGTCAACGTTTCGGGAAACGATAGACTGGAGCTGTGTAACAAAGTAAGAGGCCGCTACAACCATATCCTTTGTTTCGTGCGGATAAGCAGCATGGCCGCCTTTGCCGTGAATATCAATAAACAGCTCTGACGTATTCGCAAATAAAAGGCCCGGCTTCGTGGAAATTGTGCCCGCCGGATGCTCCGGCGCAATATGAAGTGCATAAATTTCATCCGGCAGCCATGCGCGGAACTCTTTCGAGGCCATCATCGGCTCGGCTCCTCCTGGTCCTTCTTCTGCCGGCTGAAAAATAAAAACTAAATCGTCATCAATCGGATGGGAAGCAAAATGAGTAACCACGCCAAGTGCAATGCTCATATGCAGATCATGGCCGCATGCGTGCATACGCCCTTCGTGTGTTGAAGCAAATGAAAGGCCAGTCTGCTCGGTAATAGGCAGGCCATCGATATCTGACCGCCATCCGATTGTTTTAGATGGATTAGACCCGTTTATTTTTACAAGAATGCCTGTCCGCCATGTTTGAATTTCCATTCGCTCCTGCGGAAGTGATTTTAAATACTCCAGCAAATAAGCCTGCGTTTTGAATTCTTGAAATCCGAGCTCTGGAATTTGGTGCAAATCACGTCGGATAGCTGTAAATTGGCTCATTTCTTTTCCCCCTTTTTAGAAAAAGAACGCGCGAGCAGCTGCCCACGCGTCCTTATGATTACCGCTTTTATAGTTTACGGAGTTCCTGCATGATTTCTGTTTTTGATTTTGTTTTATCATCGATTTGTTTAATCACGCGTGCTGGTGCTCCAACTGCAACAGAGTAAGGCGGGATATCTTCCGTAACGATCGCGCCTGCAGCCACGACAGAACCTTCGCCAATACGGCAGCCTTCAAGCACAACCGCATTTGCCCCGATTAAAACGTTGTCTTCTAAAATAACCGGTGAAGCAGAAGGCGGCTCAATTACACCCGCCAACACAGCGCCTGCACCAACATGGCAGTTTTTACCCGTTGTCGCACGCCCGCCAAGAACCGCATTCATGTCGATCATCGTTCCTTCGCCAACTACTGCTCCAATATTAATAGAAGCACCCATCATAATAACGGCATTGTCGCCGATTTCAACTTGATCGCGGATCACAACACCCGGCTCAATACGTGCTTTAATGTTTTTCATATCTAAAAGCGGAATCGCAGAGTTGCGGCGGTCATTTTCCACTACGTAATCAGTGATTTTATCTTTATTTTGCTCAAGTGCTTCAGACACTTCTGCCCATTCACCGAACACAACAACAGATTTGCCTTCGCCAAATACTTTTGCTGATTCGCCGAAGTTAATGCCTTCTACATCTCCATTTACGTACACTTTTACCGGTGTTGATTTTTTGCTGTTTCCGATAAAAGCAATAATTTCGTGTGCATCCATCATTTTCATAAGTATGTATTCCTCCTGGTCAATCTGTTTTTTCTGCTATTACTGTATCAAAGCAGCGCCACTTTCACAAGCGATTTTCTTCCGATTGTGCCATAAAAAGCTCCACTGTTTCGACAAATGCCTGCACTTGACGAAGTTCAAAAGCGGCATCATAGCCAAGAAGCCACGTATCGCGCTGAATCGGTGCGCCTTCACGGTCAAGAAGCGGGATTTGAAAAAGATCGTGTTCATGATTCGCTAATGTAATAGCTGGCAAAATCGCGTACCCAAGTCCATTAAACGCCATCTGCCGGCATGTTTCAATTTGGTCTACCACAATTGAGCGCTTTGGCGCCATTTGAAAACGACTGTGCCACCATTCTTGTATTTCCTGATAGTAGCTTGAGTCACTTTTGAATTGAATAAACGGTTTGTCGGTGGAAAGCACATCTTCTACATTTTGAATATCTTTATCGACTAAATAAAGCGGATCCTCAAACAAGTGAATTTTTCGCCCTTTCCATTCCGGCGTTCCGCGTATAATGCCAACATGTACATCCCCTTCATAAAGCGCTTTGACAATTTCGCTGCTCCAGCCGGTAATCAGCTGAATTTTGGCATGGGGATAGCGTTCTACGTACAGCTTTAGCACTTTTGGCAGCCAGTTTTGACCGACGATGGTAGCGCAGGCGATTTTCAATGTTCCATGCACCTGCGGCTCAAGCAGCTGCAGCTCTTCGAGGAGACGCTCTCTTTTCTCCAGGGTTTCTTTTGCATACTCCACAATTCTCTCACCTGCCGGCGTCAAAGAAAGCCCTTTTGTAGAACGGTTAAAAATTTTAACGCCCCACTCTTTTTCGACTGTCTGCAGGCGCTGGGAAAGAGCCGGCTGAGAAACAAAAAGCCGCTCTGCTGCTTTTCGCATATTCATTTCCTCTGCAAGAACGGTCAGCAGGCGAAATTCTGAAACAGACATCCCGTCACTCTCCTTTCTTTAAAAACAAAAGCAGAATAAATGAAAGGGCCGCAAATAGGAAAACGACAAAATAAACCGCATGCAGGGAAGACGTCAGCCCTTCACCTAAAATAGCGCGGGCGGAAGCCGGTATATCTCCTTCTCCGCCTAGGAGCTCATTCACGGAGTTAACGCTCAGATTATCTGCTCCGCTTTTGCCTGCCAAATAAGCGGACAACTGGCTGTTTAGTACACCGCCAAGCAGCGCTGCTCCTATTGCATTTCCAATATTTCTCATAAACATATTGGCTGCCGTCGCAGCTCCTCTTTCATGCCAGTCGACCGCGTTTTGTATCGAAATAATAAAAGCAGTCGAGGTCAAACCCATTCCCACTCCTGTAACGAAAGAAGAAGCGGCTGCCCACCAGGGGCCTAAATCCGGTGTCATGAACATAAACATTAAGCCGCCGGCTAACAGTGCTGCCCCGCCAATTAGAGTTGTAGCACGGTAGCCAATGGAATGAAGAAGGCGGCCGGATAAAGAGGAGGCAATCGGCCAGCCGATTGACATAGCGGTCAGCGTGAACCCGGCGATCGTAGCACTTTTCCCCATCACACCCTGTACATAAGCCGGCAAAAAAGATGAAATGCCGATGAGCATAATGCCGGTCGTTAACGATACAAGGTTGGCAATTAAGATTGGACGCACCTTCCACAAATGAAATGGCACAATAGGAGACGGTGTACGCCGTTCGTGCAAAACAAAAAGACAAAACGAAACGGCTCCAAGCACTAGCAGCGGACCTGTATGGGCTGTGTTGCCCGCTTCAACCAACCAGTACATAAACGTTGAAATTCCTACTAAAAAAAGCACCGTTCCGATATAGTCGATATCCGGCTTTTTCTTTTCTACCTTCTCATGCAGGAAAAGGCCAAGCATGATCATCGAAACAATGCCAAGAGGTATGTTAATCCAGAATACCCAGCGCCACGATACATATTCTACAAGCAGGCCGCCAAGTGCCGGCCCGGAAACGGCCGAAATGCCCCACACACTCGACAGATAGCCTTGAATATGCGCCCGCTCTTCCTTGGAATAAATATCGCCGACAATGGTTGTGGCAATGGGCATTACTGCACCGGCCCCGACTCCCTGAATAAAGCGGAAAAGAATCATCTGCTCCATTGAGCCGGCCAGGCCGCAAAGAATAGAGCCGGCCAAAAAAATCGTCATACCTGCAAATAAAACCGGCCGCCGGCCAAAGATATCCGATAGCTTTCCATAAATTAAAACAGTCGCTGCGTTCATAAGCAAATAAGCAGAGAACACCCAGCTATACAGCGAAAAACCACCAAGCTCCGCTACAATATCCGGCATAGCCGTTGAAACAATTGTTGCTTCGATCGCTCCCATAAACATGGCCAGCATCACAGCCGCCAAGACGAGAGGACGCTTTGTTTGTTTTGGTTTCAACCCTTTCACCCCAAATTCAATAAAAAAAATCCGCCGCCTGGCGGATCTTTAATTTAATCCATCAACATAATAATTGAGCTGCTTTAAAATGACCCGTCTCGTTAATATACCCTCAAAATGGCCTTCTTCATCAGTTACACATAAAAAAGGATGATTAATAAGCTGTCCAAGCGCTTTTCGGAAGTGGTCATGAACCGTTAATCTCGGTTTATCGATAGCCATCACATCCTCCACTTTCAGCTCATCAAGCCGCTCAAACTCAATACGTTCAAGACCGAGAAGCGCTTCCGTAATCATAGGAATGCTAATCAGCCCTTCAAGACGGTATTTGGTATCCAAAACCGGAATTGCCGTGTAACCACTTTTCGTCAGAATCAGCAATGCATGCTCCAGACTGTTTCCCCGCTGGACAAATGCCACTTTCTCTCCCGGAATAATGTAATCCATAATATTTGTCTGCAGAACGTCTTTGTTTCTGAAGGAGATCATTGGTGTTCTTCCTTTCTTTTTTGTAAGCGCTTTACTTACCTTCCATTATAGCAAAATGCCTGTAGCTTCTACCAGAGAAACGAGCCGTTCTTCTTCAAAAAGATCCGGCCCTGGCCGCCTTCTGTTACCCTTGTGCTTCCTGCTTCGCTTCTTGAAGAAGTTCGAAAATTTCGATTGCTGTCATATCAATATCATCAAAAGGATACTTACTTCCTTTTCCATCCTTATCATATACTTCAAGTTCGAACGTGTCTTTATTTGGGAAATATTTTACCTGGCAGAGTGTTTTGCCGTTTAATTCAAACAAGCGCTGCTGTACTTCTCCCTGCTCTCCGCCCTCCTGCAGTGATTTAAGGCGCTGTACGATTCCAACTAATTGTGACATATGTTGTCGACCCCTTTCTTTCGTTAACCATTTAGTAAGCACAAGAAATATACCATACATCCCTGCTTTAATCCAATATTTTTGCCCTCTTTTTTCACAATCTACAAATAAAAAAGACGCCAAAATCAGCGCCCCTGCAGCCATACAATTGCAATAATTCCAAGAAATATGACAAACATCGCGATAAATAGCCAAATGACCGGATTCAATCTATATGGATGCTGGCGAACCGGCTTAGAATTGGCTGTATCCCGAATGCCAAAAGCGCCGGATCGTTTCATCAATCTGGCAGTCCAAAGCAGGCCGCCAAGCAGAACAGCAGCTGATAATAGAATCCAAGCTTCCATAAGCATCCCCTTTTATGCCAGGATACTTCCATTGTGCCCGGATTCCTCCAGCTTCATACGTTAATAGAGCAATCCATCCTGGTCGTATAAATAAGCATATGGAATATCAAAAAATAAATATTCGTGCTCATTCACCGGGCAGGAAAATGTTCGGATGGTTTCTCCTGTTTCAAGATCATTATACAAATCAGAGATTAAACCGCCGCCATTTTTATTCATCCGGACAATGTTTTCAAGAAAATAAGGGCGCCAGCTCCAATTCTTGTTTAAATATTCCGGCTGAAAAATCCATTGGCCATCCCTTTTAAAGTAGTTTGGTGTTAATTCAAAACCGTTCTCATCACATATATATAACCGGAAACACATTTCATTAAACTCCCTGGCGATATCTTCGAGGAGCTTTTCTTTCGGGGCTGATTTCGATCTGGAAATGATAGCACTCAGTCCGCTTTCCAGATGGTCCGCCAGCGCATATACGCTGCTGAGCGCCTGTTTTTCATACGTAATAAACCGGCTGCATTTTTCCCTTAGCATTTCTTTTTGCCCGTCAGGCTGGGCAAAATCGGGCATAGGCTCCGATAAGTAAAAGCCTTGATAATAACGCCCGCCATTTTTCCAGGCATATTGAAGCTGATACTCTGCTTCCACGGTTTCAAACAGGAGCGAGGCACCAATTTTACGGGCAAACATTGAAAGGGAATAAACGATATTTTTATAGGTCTGGTCACTGGCGTCTTTTCGAAGGGCCTGCAGGCTTATTTTTAAAATATCAGGTGATGACCCGGCAAAACGGCGAATATCCCCGTCCACGTCTACTTCCCCTATATGATCAACGGCAAGCCGAATCCCGAGTGTTTTATAGTAGCGAAGAACGTTATCAAGCGATTTGCTGTAATCCGCTTCCGAGATCTCCAGCACAATCTGCTCATACCTTAATCCTTTTTCGGTATATTCGTCTAAAATAGCTAGAAAAGATTCACCATAATCCTCAAGCAGTCCGGCTGCCCGCCGGTTTACAAACAGCATTTCGGTTCTGCCGGCTTTCAAAAAAGCATCGAGTGCTTTTCGTATAATGACGTCTTCTACTTCACAACGGTAGTCATCCGGTGTATCTTCATCATGGAAAAAGTGTCCGAGACTATGGACCGTCTCTCCTTCTATGTAACGGCCTAACACTTCATACCCAATAATTTTATGTTCATCAGCGCTGAAGATCGGCTGGTAATATGGTACAACACGATCCAGATGACTCATAATTTCCAATGCATCCATGAAAAAACCCCCCATTCCGTCCAATCGTTTATTATTATACATGACTTTTATTTATTATGCTTTAATTCAAAGAAGCCCGGCACAGAAACGTGCCAGGCTACATCATATGCCGGCGGGCAAAATCGACGAAGCGAAATTTATCCGGCCGGTGTCTTGACTCCGTATACTGAAAAAGGCTCGCATTATCTAAATAAACGTAGTTACGCACCACAGCAATATGTGAACAGCCATTCATGTCAAGAAGAGCCATGTCTTCTTCTGTGCAGGGCTCAACGGTTATTTCCTTTTTAGCAAAACTGATCGTTAAACCGAGTTCTTCTTCAATGTAAGCATAAATCGATTGTCCGCATATTTCTTCTGTCAGAGAGGGAACATGCTTTTTCAATAAAAAATCCTTGTCCAAAATAACACGTTCCCCATCAAAAACACGCGTCCGGGTCACTTTCCATATCTCTTCCTTTGGACTGCATTGAAGCTGATGCTGCAAATATGGCTCGGGACGAATTAATGCAAGCTCTTCTACATCTGTATGAATGGCTGCGTTAAGCCCTTCTGCCAGCTCTTTAAAGCTGACAAGCCCCGAAAATGGAAAGCTTGCACGGCTCGTGTCAAGAACGACCGAGCCTTTGCCGCGCAGCTTTTGAATAAAACCATTTTGCGAAAGAAGTGTCAGCGCTTTTCGAATCGTTTCCCTGGATGTTTCATAGCTGGCGGCCAGGTCATTCTCTGACGGAATAAGCTCACCCGGCTGAAAAACACCCGTTTTTATTTTCTCAACCAGCTCTTCGTAAATATACTTGTATTTATTGATTTTCATCTTGGTTCACCTGCATACTGTCATTCCCTCCACTATAACATAAAATGGATTAGTTAAACAGACGGTACACGGTGCTTTCATAAGGCGTTAATGTACGGTTTGAAAGCTGCACAGGAGCTTCTTTCTCATTTGACAAAACAAGAGATGAACGCTTGCCTTTCAATTCTTCAGGCACAACGAATGGCACGGGGCGGCCATAAAAATTATTGATGACGATCCATGCTTCCCCCTCGTATTCTCTCATATATACAAACAGCTCAGGATGGTTGCTCATAAGCAGCCGGTAGCTTCCTTCACGCATCACCTTTTCCTTTTTCCGGAGCTCAATTAGTGTTTTGTAATGATAAAAAATAGAGTCTTGGTCTTGTTGTGCGGCTTCCACATTAATTTCTTTATAGTTTTCAGCCGTTTCAATCCATGGAGTGCCGCTTGTGAAGCCGGCATTTTTTCCGCTGTTCCACTGAACAGGCGTCCGGCTGTTATCACGTGATTTTTGCTTTATAATTGTCATGATATCTTCTTCTGCCATTCCCTGTGCGCGCATTTCATTGTACATATTCAAAGACTCCACATCACGATACTGCTCAATCCGTTCAAAATGAGGATTTGTCATTCCAATTTCTTCGCCCTGGTAAATATAAGGGGTTCCCTTCATAAAATGAATGGTGTTTGCCAGCATCTTCGCTGACTTCACCCGGTATTCTCCGTCATTTCCATACCGGCTTACAATACGCGGCTGGTCATGGTTACACCAGAACAAGGCATTCCAGCCTCCGCCTTTATCCATTTCCTGCTGCCAGTCTGACATAATCCCTTTCAGCCATAAAAAATCAAACGGAGCGGCTGTCCATTTTTCTCCTCCAGGATAATCCGCTTTTAAATGATGGAAATTAAAGGTCATCGCCAATTCATGCGAATCCGGATGAGAATAACGAATGCAGTGTTCAATGGTTGTAGAAGACATTTCACCTACCGTTAACAGATCATATTGAGAAAACACGTTATCATTCATCTCACGTAAAAACTCGTGAACCCGCGGACCATCTGTGTAAAAGCGCCGCCCGTCCCCTTCAAAGTCATCTGGGAAAGATTGATCTTTGGAAATAAGATTAATGACATCCAGACGGAAGCCGTCAATCCCTTTTTGAAGCCAAAAATGCATCATTTCATATAGATCACGGCGAACTTGTTCGTTTTCCCAATTTAAATCGGCCTGCGTACGATCAAATAAATGCAGATAATACTGGCCGCGCTTTTCATCATAAGCCCATGCTGATCCGCCAAATTTTGACTTCCAGTTGTTTGGCGGACCTCCGTTTACTCCGTCTTTCCAAATATAATAGTCCCGGAAGCGGCCGTCAGCTTCTCTCGACTGTTGAAACCAGTTATGCTCGGTAGAAGTGTGGTTAACAACGAGGTCCATGACAATTTTGATTTCACGATTATGGGCTTGCTCGAGCAGCTCCTCCACGTCAGCCATTGTTCCGTATTCCGGATTTACCGCATAATAATCGCTAATGTCGTAGCCGTTGTCTTTTTGCGGGGACGCATAAATGGGCGTCAGCCACAGCACATCAACCCCGAGGTTTTTTAAATAATCCAGCTTTTCAATAATGCCCCGCAAGTCGCCCACTCCGCTGCCGTTCGTATCATTAAAGCTTTTCGGATAAATTTGATATACAACACTTTGTTTCCACCATTGTTCATTCATGTCGTAAGCCTCCTAATAGAAAAAAGGGCAAAAGCGCCCTTTATTTTTGTTTCGCAAATCGTGAAAAAATAAATGTGAGAATGATCGGCAGAACGATTACAATGACCATGCCGATCAAAAAGGATGTCATTCCTTTACTGATAACGAGAAAGCCTGGAATGCCTCCGACGCCAATCGTACTAGCGAGAACACCATTTACCGAGATAAACATACCGGCAATGGCAGAGCTGATCATAGCAGCGATAAAAGCATACCGGAAGCGGAGGTTTACCCCGAATATAGCCGGCTCTGTTACACCGAGAAATGCAGACAGTGCTGATGTGTAAGAAAGACCTTTTAAACGGTCTTCTTTTGCTGAAAGCCCAATTGCTAAAGCAGCTGCGCCCTGTGCGATGTTAGAAAGAGCAAGCATCGGCCATAAAAACGTGCCGCCAAGCTGAGAGCCGACCAGCTGCAGATCAACAGCTAAGAAGGTGTGATGCATTCCTGTGATAACAAGCACGCTGTACAGGCCGCCGTAAATTAAGCCGCCTAAAAGCGGTACGGTGTCAAAAATATAAATAACCGCATCTGTGATGGCATTTCCAACAATAAACATAACCGGACCGATTAAAATAAAAGCGGCAAACCCGGTAATAAGAAGGGCAACCGGTGCTACAACGAGCAGCTGAATGCCTTCAGGAACTCTTTTTGTTAAGAAAACTTCAATTTTCGCCAATAAATAGGAGGCGAATAAAACAGGCAGGACCTGTCCCTGGTAGCCGATTTTTTCAACTGTCAGCCCCAAAATATTCCACGTAGGGATTTCTCCCGCTTTTTCTGCTTCACCGTATGCCCAGGCGTTCAATAAATCGGGATGAACGAGAATTAATCCTAGCACAATCCCTAAAAGCGGACTACCGCCAAACCGCTTCACCGCTGACCATCCGATCAAGGCAGGAAGGAAGGTAAACGCTGTATTCGCAATCAAGTTGATAACGTTTGCAATGTCCGCCCACTGAGGATAACGCTCGATTAACGATTCCTCAAAGAAAATGCCGGGTCCGGTTAAAATATTATTCAGTCCAAGCAGCAAGCCGGCTGTTACAATGGCCGGTAAAATGGGTATAAAAATATCAGCCAATGTTTTAATCGCCCGCTGCAGCGGATTTAAATTGGATTCTGATGCTTTTTTTACATCATCTTTGGAAGATTCTCCAATACCGGTTTGATCAACTAAATCCTGATACACTTTGTTGACGGTACCCTGGCCAATAACAACCTGATACTGTCCGTTGGCTGCGAAAGATCCTTTGACGACATCAATTTGTTCAAGTTTTGCTGTATCGACTTTGCTGTCATCTTTTAACGCAAAACGCAGCCGTGTTACACAATGTGTAGCTGCACTAATATTATCACGTCCGCCGACTGCCTCTACAATCTGCTCCGCTTGTTTTGAGTATGCACCCATTGTTACAGCCCTCCTAATCTTGTATATACATCTTAATAAGACTTTACCACCTGTATATACATGTTGTCAACAAACAAGGAAGCGATTCCAAAAAAAAGCAGCCCTATTGCTGCTTTTAAAAAGGAAAGCGATTCAACCACTGCCCGCCATCTATTGTAATACATTCGCCATTTATATAAGCAGCGTCTTTCGAACACAAAAAAAGAGCAAGAGAAGCGACCTCCTCGGGCGTCCCAAGCCGGCCCAGCGGTACGCTGTTCAGCGTCCGCCGGGCTGCTTCTGATGACTCCCATAGCTTTTCAGCCCCTCCTGTCCGCTCAATTGGACCGGGGGCGATCGCATTAACACGTATTCCATACTGATAGCCCCATTCAACTGCAAGAGTACGTGTGAGAGACAGTACACCTGCCTTGGCAGCAGCCGAATGTGCAACTCTGGCTCCTGCATTCCAGGCATAAGCAGCAGCCATGTTAATGATTAAACCGCTGCTTTTTTGTTTAATCCAATAGTTTCCTGCAGCGTGTGAGCAATAAAAGGTTCCGTTTAACACAATGTCTATAACAGCCTGCCATCCATTTGGCGTCAGCTTTTCTGTGGGACAAATAAAATTACCGGCAGCATTATTAATGAGCACATGGATCGAGCCAAACGCCTGATCCGCCTTTTCCATAAGCTGCACAGCTTCGTCAGGACAGCGTACATCCATAGCCACTGTTAAAAGCCGGTCGTTTTCTCCGCTTATTTCATTTTTAGCCGCCCTTAATTTTGCTTCGTTTCGTCCGCAAATGACCACATTGGCTCCTTCCTCAAAAAAACGCCGGGCCATATATTTTCCCATGCCGCTTGATCCGCCTGTTATAACGACCGTCTGGTTTTTCATGTGTTTTCCTCCTGTGTGAATGAATAGTCATTCATAAATATATAATAAAAAGGAAATCCACTTGTATTGCGGATTTCCTTTTTTGTTTTATTCTTCGTCCTCCCTTAGCTGATAAACCGCCTGTAAACATTCAAGCTGGCTGTCAACATATATCTCATCTTTGTCACTGGCTACGTAATGGTAGTTTCCTTCATTGTCCTGATAGCGTGCTTTTGCTGTATCCGACAGCTGCAAATGCAAAAAGTCCGTCAGCCTGTTTTTTAATGTATGGTCTAAGATCGGGAATAAAATTTCCACCCGCTTAATCATATTGCGTGTCATCATATCTGCTGAAGAAAGGTAAATATTCCGTTCACCGTTATGATGGAAATAGTAAATCCGGCTGTGCTCTAAAAAGCGGCCCACAATACTGATTACCCGTATGTTTTCACTTACGCCGGGAATCCCCGGGCGCATACAGCAAATTCCACGGATGATGCAGTCAATTTGCACCCCTGCGTTGGATGCTTCGTACAGCTTCATAATTAACCGTTTATCTGTTAAAGAATTCATCTTTGCAATAATCCGGCCATTTCCATACTTTTTATGATTGTCAATTTCTTCATCAATGAGTTTGATAAATGCGTCCTGAATATCAAATGGAGCGACCACTAAGTGATTGTATTTCGGTTTGTTCATATACCCGCTTAAATAATTGAAGAAATTCGTCGCATCTACGCCAAACTCTTTTTTAGATGTAATTAAGCCATGGTCCGTGTAAAGCTTTGCCGTTGCATCATTATAATTGCCTGTGCCGAGATGAACGAACCGTTCAATTTGGCCCGCTCGTTTCCGAACAACAAGCGTAATTTTACTATGCGTTTTCAAATTGTGCATGCCATAGATCACATGACAGCCCGCTTTTTCCAGCTCTTTGGCCCATTGAACATTGTTTTCTTCATCGAAACGCGCTTTTAATTCAACGAGAACGGTAACTTGTTTTCCTTTTTCCGCTGCCCGTTTAAGCGACTCAATAATCGGTGAATCGCCGCTGACCCGGTAAAGCGTCATTTTAATCGCTAAAACGGTAGGATCATCTGCCGCCTGCGAGATAAAATCCACTACCGGTTCGAATGATTCGTATGGGTGATAAAAAAGGATATCCTGCTGCAATACTTTTTCAAAGATATTTTCCCGGGAAGACAAATCGATCGGCAGCTGCGGAATAAACGTTTCATATGTCAACCCTTCACGAAGCGTGCTCAGCTTTTTGGTAAAAGGAAACAAAAAAGTTAAATCAATCGGGCCGTCTATTTCATAAACATCTTTAAAATGAATTTCAAGCTCTTCAAGCAGGTAGTCCAGTACATCCTGATCTAAATCCTGCGATTTAATTTCAAGCCGGACAGCGGCTCCCCATTTTCGCTTTTTTAATTCTTTTTCAATTTCAAGAAGCAAATCGCGGGCGCCTTCTTCGTGAATTTCCATATCCGCATTGCGTGTAATCCGGAAAATATTCACATTCTTTACAACATACCCTTGAAAAACACGGTCAATAAAATATTCTAATACGTCTTCAAGCAAAACGAATGTGCCGCCTTCCTCCGATGGCACTTCGATTGTACGTTCCAGCACTCCCGGCACCTGCACAATGGCTACGCGATCCATTTCCGCTTCCGGTTCATCATTTTGCAGCATCACAACTAAATTAAGTGATTTGTTTAACAGCATTGGAAATGGGCGGTAAGCGTCAATGGCCATCGGTGTTAAAACAGGAAACACTTCGTTGTCGAAGTAATCAAGTAAAAAACGCTGTTGTTCATCCACCAGCTCAGCCGGCTTTTTCAACAAAAATCCTTCTTCTTTAAGAGCGGGAAGAATTTCCTCTCTTAGTATCCTGTTTTGTGTTTCCACAAGCTCATGCGCTTTAATGCTGATCCGGTTCAGCTGCTGCTTGGGGGTCAGGCCCGCTTTGTTCTCAGGCTTATTAAAGCCTGCTTTTACTTGATCTTTTAAGCCAGCTACCCGTACCATAAAAAATTCATCTAAGTTTGAACTGAAGATCGCCAAAAATTTCATTCGTTCCAGCAAAGGATTGTTTAAATCCGATGATTCTTCCAACACACGTTTGTTAAAGTTAAGCCAGCTTAATTCTCGATTGTTGTAGTATCTTGGATTCGCTAAATCAATGGCTGTCTGCCTGCTCATCGGACTCCCCCATTTCAGTTTTCTTTTATTTGTTTAAATTCTATCTGAATGTCTGTTTGCAAGGCTTTTTCTAAATGGCGTTTTTGTTTATCGCTTTGGTAGCGTTCAGCAAGTTCGCTTCCTTCGCAATAAACCGTAATAAGAATATGCTCATGTTTTCTTTTCACACCTAGATCGCTGACAATGCTTCGCTTTGAGCTGTTTAAGCTAAAACAAAGCTTAAGCAGGGCACCGTACTCCCGCATTTTTTGGATGTCCTCTTTAGTGAACCAGCCGTCGAACTGCTCTAAATATTGCTTGAGTGTTGAATTATTTGTAAAGGAAGCGACCAAAGAAATATATGCTTTCTCTCGATGAGTAAAGCCGTCAAACATGGAGTTAAGCAGAAGATAAAAGGTATGCCGGCTTTTTGCATTGGATGATATGTATTCACCGAGATAAAACAAAGCCGCCGCTTGTTCAATCATAAACCGCTCTTTGTTCGTGACCTTTAAAATCCGTTCCTGCTCAAAACCGCGAAGCATATTTTGAGTCAGCTTCATCATTTGGTAATGATGATTTTCATCATGGCCATAAACAGTTAACAGCCTTTTCACGCCGTTTCGTTTTACATCTTCTGCTGTATCCCAATTGCTGTTTTTCGCCCGCTCCAGCATGATTCCATCCCGAAGCCCCCGGGAGCTGACCAGCATTCTTTTCGCTTTTGTATGTATAGTCAGCTGATAAAAGACTTCAATAGCAGGCAAAATTAAATCAGCGCGCTCATTTGAAAGACCATCCACTTTCTCAAGCTCTGTGTATGAAAGCGGAGAAAGCTCGGTGCGCAGCTGTTCGAGAGCTTCTGCGGACAGCTCATAGCCATGTACACCAAGTGGCGGATAATTTTCTTTTAGCTGCTGGATATTCGCCAAGTTGCGCGCGCTGCCGCCCAGAGCCGTAATTATGCCGTCCGGTGCTTCCCCAAGCCAATCGAATTTTTCAAGCTCTCCTTGAATAAACTCAGCCATTCGTTTCTGCTCTTTCGGCTTCATTCGGCCTTCCGGGATAAACTGTTCTTTAAGGGAGACCACGCCAAAAGGAAAGCTGAAAAAATGTTTCAATTTTCTGTTTCTATAAAGTGTAATTTCTGTACTGCCTCCGCCGATATCAATCGTCAGTCCATTATCAGCCGGCATTGTTTTCAAAACGGCTGACAGCCCGTAAGAAGCTTCTTCCCCTCCCGACAGCAGCCGGATATGAAATCCCGTTTCCTCCTTGACTCTTTCAATAATGGCATCCCGGTTTGATGCCTGTCTTATAGCAGCCGTTGCGGTACATTCTATCTCTGTTACCCCGTAGTAATGGAGAACTTCTTTGAAATTGAGCAGCGCTTCAAGCAGCAGCCGGACACCTTCATCGCTCATTTCACTTTTTTCATTTAAAAAGTGCCGCAGCCTGAGAGGTGCTTTTACATTTCGAAATTCCTCAATCGCTGACCCTTGCTCTTTATATAAAACCAGACGGACTGTATTGGATCCAATGTCAATAATGCCTGTTTTGGTTTGCATCACAGTGATTCCCGCTTTCTTTTTTTATTCATTTTCCCCTTTAAATATACCACGCAAACCACTATGAATGCTTCCAAATCACGGTTAAACAGTATATAATGAGAGAAAATGAGGACGAAAGGAGTCACTACATTGAGCAAAAAATCTGAACCCTTCACCGAACCTTCATCCGAAGAGACCCTCGCCAAAGCCATTTTCACGGTTAACCGCCATGCAAAAACGGCTACAAACCCAAAATATCTATATGCGCTGAAAAAATGCGCCCTCCTGAAGATGATCAAGGAAGGCAAAGCAGAAAAAAAAGGCCTTCACTTTTCCCGAAATCCTAAAAACAGCCGGCAGCAGTCGGATGTGCTTGTTTCGTGCGGTGAATACACCTTTCATATGCCGCCTTGCAAAGAAGACTTTACTTTATTGCCGCACCTGGGGCGGTTAAGCGAACAAATACGCAACCCCCGCTGTTCCATGGGACTGTCTAAAGCAAAAAGTATTCTTGAGGCGTATACGGGTATGAAAGAAAAAGAAATAAAGCCGAAGACCCCCGGCCAGAAAAAGTATACGAAGCCGGTGTTTAAACCGCTTGGCCAGTCATATTAAGAACGAAAAGGACGCCGCTGAACAAGCAAGCGTCCTTTCTTTTATAGGGCAAGTTCATCAATATACTGAACAAGACGGGCAATTTCCGGCTTGCTCACCTGCGCATCAGCACCTACTCCTGTGCCCTTGTGGCGAAGCTCGTCGGTAATCAATGAAGAAAAAATAATGACTGGAAGTTTTTTCAAAATAGGATGATCTTTGATCCGTCTTGTTAAATGGTGTCCGTCCATTTTTGGCATTTCAATATCTGTAACAATCAGCTGCACTTTTTCGAATGTATCTTCCTGTTCAAGGGTCGATTCCAAATAATCGAGGGCAATCTGACCGTTTTCAAAAAATTCAACCCGATCATATCCCGCTTCCACCAGCGTATCGTGAAGCAGCTTGCGGAGCAGCGGTGAGTCCTCTGCCACAATAATTTTTTTTTCGGACCGCTCACGCTTGCCCAGGCTTCGAATTTGATCCATGTGAATGCCGGAATGCGGATTAATATCTACAACAATTTTTTCAAAGTCGATCAACAAAATCATCGTTTCATTGATTTTAATCACGCCGATAATTTGGTTGTTGCCTCCCTGATACATTTCAGACGGCTTTTCAATATCATTCCAGGAAATGCGGTGGATGCGCGTCACGTTTTGAACGTGAAAAACCACTTTTTGCTGGTTAAACTCTGTTACAATGTATTTATCCATCTGGCCATTTTGTGATGGCTGCAGGCCTAGCACTTTTGCCATATCAATCACTGGCAGCACCTCACCACGAAGCTGAATAATACCTTCAATGTGGGAGTGGGCATGCGGGATAAAAGTAATAGGCATGGGCTGAATGATTTCTTTTACTTTCATCACATTAATCCCATATTTATTGCCCTGAACTTCAAATTCCACAATTTCAAGTTCATTTGTTCCAGATTCAAGTAAAATTCCATAATCATTTGTCATAAGTCATAAGTCCCCTTGCTTTTTTATTTTACTATATCACGAATGAAAAAATTGTCGATGATTGAAAAGTTTATAATTCTTTAATATTTAATTCAAAAATTTACATTATAATAATATTAGATAAGAAAAAGGTGGTTTATAAATGGAACATCGATTGAACACACGTGTGAAAAGCATTGAAATTTCGGGTATCCGCAAGTTTTATAACCTCGTCGGTACCCAGGAAGGAATGATTTCTCTTACGATCGGCCAGCCGGATTTTAACACTCCTGATCATGTAAAAAAAGCCGGTATCCGTGCTATCGAGCAAAATGCGACCGTGTATACGCCAAACAGCGGGCTGCCTGAGCTAAAGGAAGCTGCTGTCCGTTTTTATAAGGAAAAGTATGGAGTCTCTTACAGTGCGGACACTGAAGTGATTGTGACTGTTGGGGCAAGCCAGGCGATCGACATTGCACTGCGGGCTGCTCTGGAACCGGGTGATGAAGTGATTCTCCCAGGTCCTGTTTACCCCGGTTATGAGCCTATTATTCACTTGTGCGGTGCCAAGCCGGTGATGGTAAATGTAACCGATAATGATTTTCGCATGACTGCCGACAAAATCGAGCCATACATATCCAAAAAAACAAAAGTGATCGTTCTTCCTTATCCTTCAAACCCGACTGGCGTCAGCTTAACGGAACAGGAGCTTCAAGATATTGCGGCGCTGGCAAAAAGATATGAGCTTTTCGTTTTAGCAGACGAAATTTACAGCGAAATTGTGTATGAACGTCCTCACGTCTCCATTGCGTCCTTTTTGCCGGAACAAACGATTGTCGTAAACGGCTTATCCAAGTCACATGCGATGACCGGCTGGCGGATTGGGCTTTTATTTGCGCCGCAGTCTATTACACAGCACATTTTAAAAGTCCATCAGTACAACGTCTCCTGTGCTTCTTCTGTTTCACAAAAAGCAGCGGCTGCCGCCCTGACCGACGGCATGGATGATGCGCTGCCTATGCGCAGCGAATACCAAAAGCGGCGTGATTTCACCCTTGAGAAACTGCAGGAGCTCGGACTAAAAACGGTCAAACCTGATGGTGCCTTTTACTTTTTTGTAAAAGTACCTACAGCTTATATCGGCTCTTCTTTTGATTTTTGTTTAACTTTAGCTCAAAATTATAAAGTAGCGGTTGTGCCCGGCAGTGCTTTTTCTGATGCGGGGGAAGGCTGGTTCCGTTTGTCTTATGCATGCAGTGTGGAGGAAATTGAAGAAGGGCTGCGGCGGATCGAACAATTTTTAAGAACACTTTAATGAATAAAGCAGAAGCTGTGATGCAGCTTCTGCTTTTTTTCATAAAAAAAGGCCCGGACAGCGATCGCCCGGGCAAAAAGTGAGAGAAATGGAGAATGAAAAACTGGTTACGTTTATATCATTCCCGTTTTTTCTACTTTTACACCTTTTTTATGAATTTTTTTTGATGGATTGAACAAGTTCTACAACTTCTTCAGCTGTCGACATTTCAATTGCTTTTGCTGCAAGCTCTTCCATATCTGCTTTTGACAAATGTTTCATTTGCGCACGTGCTTTTAGGATAGATGTGGCACTCATTGAGAATTCATCAAGGCCTAGACCTAAAAGCAATGGAATCGCTGTTTCATCTCCGGCCATTTCACCGCACATGCCAGCCCATTTGCCTTCTTTGTGCGCCGCTTCAATAACCATTTTAACAAGACGCAGGATAGACGGATTGTACGGCTGGTACAAGTAAGATACACGTTCGTTCATACGGTCTGCCGCCATTGTGTATTGAATCAAGTCGTTTGTACCGATTGAGAAAAAGTCTACTTCTTTTGCAAACAAATCAGCAATAACAGCTGTTGATGGAATCTCCACCATGATGCCAAGCTCGATGTGTTCCGCAACGCTCACACCTTCTGCTTCAAGTTTTGCACGCTCTTCTAAAAGAACGGCTTTTGCCTGGCGGAATTCGTTTACAGTCGCAATCATCGGGAACATGATTTTCAAGTTTCCGTAAATGCTCGCGCGAAGCAGGGCACGAAGCTGCGTACGGAAAATATCCTGCTCTTCCAAACAAAGGCGAATCGCACGGAAACCAAGGAACGGGTTCATTTCATGCGGCAGGTTCAAGTATGGAAGCTCTTTATCACCGCCGATATCCAATGTGCGAACAACGACCGGTTTGCCTTCCATGCCTTCTAAAACAGCTTTGTAAGATTCAAATTGCTCTTCTTCTGTAGGCAGGTTATCGCGGCCCATGTATAAAAATTCTGTACGGTACAAGCCAACGCCTTCTCCGCCATTTGCTTTTACCCCTTCAAGGTCTGCAGGCGTCCCAATGTTAGCAGCAAGCTCAACGTGGCGGCCGTCCGCTGTAACCGTTTGTTCGTTTACAAGCTTCGCCCATTCCGCTTTTTGCTGCGCGTATGCTTCTGCACGTTTTTTGTATTCTGCTGCTACTTCTTCCGTCGGGTTAATGTGTACTTCCCCTTGAAGACCATCAATGATAATCATATCACCGTTTTGAATATCTGTTGTTGCGTTTTTCGTTCCAACAACCGCTGGAATTTCCAATGAACGTGCCATGATCGCAGAGTGAGACGTACGGCCGCCGATATCTGTTGTAAATCCTTTAACGAATTCACGGTTCAGCTGAGCGGTCATAGAAGGTGTTAAATCTTCTGCAACGACAACGACTTCCTCTGCAATCAAAGCAGGTGCTGGAAGGTCTACACCAAGAAGCGCTGCTAGTACACGTTTTGTTACATCTTTAATATCTGCTGCGCGCTCTTTCATGTATTCATTATCCATCGCTTCAAACATGCCGATAAACATGTTTGCTGTTTCTTGAAGCGCGTATTCTGCGTTCACAGACTCGGATTTAATTTTGTCTTCAATTGGTCCAGTAAGTTCTGGATCGTTTAATACAAGCAGGTGAGCTTCGAAAATAGCGGCTTTGTCGTCTCCTAGATCCTTGCGTGCTTTTTCTTTGATTACTTCAAGTTCCGCTTCTGATTTTTTCAGCGCTGCGCGGAAACGTTCCGCTTCAGCTGCAGCATCTGCTACATCCTTTTTCTCAACTGTTAAGTCTGGTTCCATTAAGCGGTAAGCTTTTGCAAATGAAATTCCGTCTGATGCGCCAATTCCCTTTAATATCGCTGCCATTATTAGTTTGCCAGCCCTTCGTTTTGGAGTAGTGTTTCAATCGCTTGGAGTGCAGCTTCTTCGTCACTGCCTTCTGCTGAAATCGTAATTTCAGCACCTTTGCCAATTCCAAGTGACATTACACCCATGATGGATTTTAAGTTCACTGTTTTGCCGTTAAATTCAAGATTTATATCGCTTGAGTATTTGCTTGCTGTTTGAACAAGCAGCGTTGCAGGACGTGCATGGATGCCTGTGTCTGCTGTTACTGTAAAAGTTTTTTTAGACATGGGTCGTCTCTCCTTCATACATTTTTCTTCATAGAGAATAGCATTAAATTTCATTTCTCTCAACGATCGAGTTTTTTCAAGTTGCTGCTTCTCCCTTTATCTTTTAAAATAGACAAATATAGACAAGCGTAAGGAGTTTTTGGCATGTATTATAAAAGACAAGAAGCGTTTCGCTATGCTTTTTCCGAATCAATTCCAGCGGTTTGCGAGGTATTCGAGTCCACCGGTCCAGGTGAAAGAAAAAAAGTTCAATCGTTTGATGCTGTTATCCTCGATATCAGCCCCAGTGGATTAAAAGCGGCTTCAAAAGAGGCTCTTGACCCAGCAGTCGATCCGATTCTCGTTTTTACTTTTCAGCTGGCTGGTACGCTTATTTCTTTTCCAGGAAAAATGATTCGGCAGCGACAAGCCGGCAGCGTATATCACTACGGTGTTCAAAGCGACGGAAACGACGCATTGAAAAACCAGATTATTGATTCGCTTAAAAAGTACGCGAAAGAGCAATTGAAAAAGTCGAAACGTTAATGAACATAAATCATTTTGCGCGTCATTCCACCGTCAATAACCAAATTTTCTCCGGTTATAAAAGTATTTTCCGGGTCGGTAAGATATAAACAGGCTTTGGCTACATCCTCCGGCCTGCCGACCCGGCCTGCTGGATGCTGGGCATGATCTTCCGGCCGCAGTTTCGTGTAGTCACCCGTTTCAATCCAGCCGGGACTGATACTGTTTACCCGTATTCCGTTCTCACCTAATGTCACGGAAAGCGCATGAGTCAACGAATAAATGGCTCCTTTTGACGCTGCATACAATTCTGTATGAGGCTCTGACATACTTTGCCGAGTTGAGCACATATTCACGATGGCGCTGCCGCTTTTCATATAACGGGCGGCTTCGCGGGAACAAAACAGGACGCTTGCTGCATTAGTGGTCATTATTTTGTCCCAGTCTGTTTTCTTTATGTCCCAGATAGAGCCAAAAGAAGAAACTCCTGCATTGTTAATTAAGATGTCGATGCCGCCGTATTCCTGGTTAATCTGCGCAAACAATTCTGCCATTTTGTCTGTATTTCCTACATCCGCACAATAAAACGCCGCGTTATAGCCGGATTGCTTCCATCCCTGAACAACTGTCCGGCCTTCCTCTTTCATATCTACAATAATTGTGTTGGCACCTTTTGTGGCGAAAGCATAGGCTGTTGCTCTGCCAATCCCATTCGCCCCGCCTGTTACGATGACGGTTTTGTTCTTGAACATGCTTCCACTCCTTTAGCTTCGAGGCGCTTTCATATATTCATATTCAGTGTGACCACCGTGTTTGGCAATGCCTCGGAAATGTTTAAAGTCAGCCTGTTGAATAAGCACCTGCCGAAACGAAAGAAATTCATTTCGTTCAATGTGTACACGTGCAACAGTTCCATTGCGAAGGCTTTCAATATATCCCGCAGCTTCTTCTGCAGTCAAGCTCTTCACCTCCTATTAAAATAGTCGAAAAATTAACACAACACCGTGTAAAATCCTTTACTATTTTCAAAAAATAAGGCAAAATTTATTTTAATACCTTTCGCTAACGTTTTCATTATAAAAGAAAACGAGAGAAAATGGTATCGTCAATTGTCGAAAAGGAGCGAAACAGATGACTAAAGCAGAAGTCGGCAACATTATTGAATTTAAAGACGGCCTACGCGGGATCGTCGAAAAAGTAAATGAAAACTCCGTCATTGTTGATTTGACAATAATGGAAGATTTCGATGAGCGCGAATTAGAAGAAAAAACAGTCGTTAACCATAAAAATTATATCATCGTCCATGCATGAAAAAAAGAGCGGATTCTAGAATCCGCTCTTTTGTTTATTTACACTGACTGAATCGTAATTTGGCCGTTTTTAACTTCTGCTTTTAAATGCGAAGCATCTGGATGATCGATCATAAAATCAGCGATTGCATCTTCAATATGCTCTTGAATTGCCCGGCGAAGCGGCCGTGCCCCAAATTGAGGATTGAAGCCAATCTCAGCCAGCTTTTCTTTTACTGCTGCATCCACATTAATTTTCATTTGCTGCTCCGCAAGCATATCATTCAAGTCGCCGAGCATCAGATCAACAATCTGGATAAGCTCTTCTTTGCCGAGCGCTTCAAACTCGATAATCGCGTCGAAACGGTTTAGAAATTCTGGCTTGAAGAAATCAGACAATGAGTCAAGAATAGAATCATCGGATTTTTGAGCCTGCTTGTCAAAGCCGACTGTTATATTTTTTCTGCCGACACCAGCGTTGCTTGTCATAATAATAACGCACTCTTTGAAACTTACCGTCCGTCCCTGACTGTCTGTTAATCTGCCATCTTCCATTATTTGCAGGAACATATGCTGAACATCAGGGTGCGCTTTTTCAATTTCATCAAGCAAAATAATGCTGTATGGATTACGGCGCACTTTTTCTGTTAACTGACCTGCTTCTTCAAATCCCACATATCCCGGAGGAGAACCAATCAGTTTAGACACACTGTGTTTCTCCATAAACTCACTCATGTCCAGGCGAATAAGGGATTCTTTAGAGCCGAATAACTCTTCTGCTAATGTTTTTGTTAATTCTGTTTTACCAACCCCTGTTGGTCCGACAAACAGGAATGAACCAATTGGGCGGTTTTTCGCTTTTAAGCCCGCACGGCTGCGACGGATCGCTTTCGCCACTTTTTGAACGGCTCTTTTTTGCCCAATTACCTTACCGGCAAGATTTTCTTCAAGATGTTTGATTTGAAGCTGTTCATCTTGATGAAGCTTTCCAACCGGAATGCCTGTTTTGCTTGCAATTAATGATTGAATCACTTCTGCTGTGACGGTTGGTGCCTCAGCCGCTGTACCGCCTTGAGCCAGTTTTTGTTCCAGCGCAGCTTCTTCGTCACGCCATTTTGCTGCTTCTTCATATGCTTCCTTCTGCAGAGCTTCTTCTTTACGCTTTGCTGCCTTGGAAAGCTGTTCTTGTATAGAAGCTGTGTCAGACGGGTCAATGGTCAAGTTTAACTTAGAACCCGCTTCGTCAAGAAGGTCAATTGCTTTGTCCGGCAGAAACCGGTCCTGGATATAACGGTGTGACAGAGCGGCACACGCTTGAATCGCTTCTTCAGTGTAAGTAACCTGGTGGAAGTCTTCATAATGCTTCTGCAGACCTTTTAAAATATGAATCGTTTCTTCTACGTTTGGTTCCGCAACTTGCACCGGCTGAAAGCGTCTTTCAAGCGCTGCATCTTTTTCGATTTGACGGTATTCTTTTAATGTTGTTGCACCAATCAATTGCATTTCACCGCGGGCAAGAGCCGGTTTTAAAATATTGCCGGCATCCATAGAGCCTTCTGCTGACCCCGCTCCAACCAGCTGATGAATTTCATCAATGAAAAGAAGAATATTTTTCCGTGTTTTTACTTCTTCAATAATTTGTTTCATACGCTCTTCAAATTGCCCGCGCACACCTGTACCGGCAACAAGGGAAGCAACATCCAGCACATATACTTCTTTGCCTGTCAGTTTCGCCGGCACTCGTCCTTCTGCAATGTAAAGAGCAAGTCCTTCTGCAATCGCTGTTTTACCAACACCAGGCTCCCCAATCAGAACAGGGTTGTTTTTATTTCTTCTGTTTAAAATTTCAATCACACGCGCAACTTCTTTGTCGCGGCCGATCACCGGGTCAATTAATCCGGCTTTGGCAAGTGAGGACAGATTGCGTCCGAATTGATCGAGAATCCCTCCGCCTCCGCGTCCCGCTTCAGCTGGCGGTACTTGCTGCTTCATTGCCTGCTGCGGATTTTGTGATTGCATTCCTTTCATAAACTCATCAAATGGAAAACCGAATGATCCAAAATTCATGTTCATTCCTCCCATAGTTTGTTTTTCTTTTTGAAAGCATGCATCGCATAAATGATACTGTGCTGATTGACCATTGACACGGACATTCATTTGCACATTCGCACGATGCTGCTGGCATTTTTGACATTTCATCCACGTCATCCCCTTTGTTTTGACTTTGACTATATTTGACTATATCTTTATTATAATTTGACCTTTTTTGACTTTCAACTTTTCTGCTCACCATAAATGGCTGCAACCAAAGAAAAGTTCAACTTACATAGAAGAAATGGATTCCTGTTCTGCTTTTGCCCTTCATTGCAAGTTCGTTTAAAAAGGTTTGAATGTTTCGTTGCTCTTAATTTTGACCATCTTTGACTATAACTCTATTATAAACTGACCTTTTTGACTTTCAACTTTTCTGCTCAATATGATGTGCCTAAGGAAAACAGCACGAGCAAGCATAAGGAGAACAAAAGCAAGTTCAGCTTCCTCAAGAGAAAACTGCTTCCTCTGGCTTTTGGCTCTCCTGCAAATTGATCTAAAAGGTTTCGCGAGTATTTATTATATTTAACTTTGACCATCTCTGACCATATACTTATTATACTTTGACCTTTTTTGACTTTCAAGCACTTTTTCAAAAAAAATAAAGCGCCAAAAAGGCGCTTTATGCAAGCGGTAAAAAAACAACAAAAAGCAAATCAAAGATTAAGTGAGAAATAATCAGCATTGGTATGCTTTTGCGCCATATATATAAGCTTCCCCAAAACAAGCCGCCGCAAAAAGCTGCCATCATCCAAAGCCATTCACCGGAAAAAACAAAAACAGAAGCATAAAACAGTGCCGCTGTCACCATAGCTGCCCACTTGTTCATATAGCGGCCGAGGCGTTTTTGGATAAATCCCCGGAAAAACAATTCTTCTCCAGGAATGATAATCAGCACAAGAACGATATAATGCCAAATAAATACGGGGCTGAATAAAGCATAGATAGAAGAAACATGCTCCTCTGCCGATACAGGCATCAGCTTCAGCAGTGCATATCCGGCCGCAAAGAGTGCGTATAAAACAACCCCAGACAAGATACCGTATAGCATAAACCGGTTTGTATTCTGCTGGTCATCTATAGGCTCGCTTATAATTGAAATACTAATAAAAAACAAAGTAGCTGCTGTGTAAATATACCAAAAAATATCTTTATCCAAGAAAGTTACATATAAAAGAATGTATGCCGCTGCCACTCCAAGAATAAAGCGCCAGTCTTTCCATAGTGCCATTCATAAAGCTCCTTTCCTTAATCCGAGTTATTTTACCATATAAAACTCAGATTCGGCAAAAGCGTTACGACAAGTTTTTAATAGACAGCCCTAGTTTTCTTAAAATGGCCGTTGCCTGTTCGACTTCTTCTTCCGACAGCACACTTACCAGATCATGAATATTTTGCTCATGCACTGGAAAAATGTGCTCAATCAATTCCGTTCCTGCTTCCGTGATAGCGGCATGGGTAATGCGCCGGTCGTGTGGGCAGGCTACCCGTTTTAGCAGCTGCTTTTTCTCAAGCTTATCCACAACGTATGTAATACTGCCGCTTGCAAGTAGGATTTTCCCGCCGATCTGCTGAAGCGGCTGAGGCCCTTTATGATACAACAGTTCCATTACGGCAAATTCTGTCGGATTAAGGCCGGACTTTTGAATAAATCCATTAACCTGCTCGTTTACCACTTTATATGCGCGCGATAGCACAATAAATAATTTTAACGATTTTTCACTTTCTTTCATTATTATTCCCCTGCCTGTCTATTCATTTCTTCATTTATACGTTACACATTTTTGCTTCCTTTTGGAAGCAGGAAGCTGTGATTTTCCACAATTTCCACAGCGGTTTTTGTCGATTTCCTTTCTCGGTCGTGTATAATAACGTCATGTGTTTACTCTATTAAACAGGTGATCTTATTGAAAAAACGTGATAATTATTTTGACAATGTTCGGTTTTTTCTTATTTTTTTGGTGGTATTTGGCCATCTTCTTCGTCCATATATTCACACCAGTCCGTTTCTTTATGCTCTTTATATGGTAATCTATTTTTTTCATATGCCAGCTTTTATTTTGATTTCCGGCTTTTTCGCCAAGAACATAAAGCGGCCGGGCTATATTAAAAAAGCGGCTGAAAAACTGCTGATTCCATTTCTTATTTTTCAATGTGTGTATTCGGTTTTTTATTTTTGGATCGACCATGAAGAAGCTCTTTCTGTAAGGTTGCTGATCCCTGAATGGTCGCTTTGGTTTTTAATGAGCTTGTTCCTTTGGCACGTATTGCTTTTAGGCACCGTTAAATGGCTGAAAAATCCGTTCATTGCGCTTATCCTTTCGGTAGTAGCCGGTATTGGAATCGGATTGGTTAATGAATCACTGACTGTTTTAAGCATCGGCCGGACTTTTGTGTTTTTCCCGTTCTTTTTAGCGGGCTATTATGCAAAAAAAGAATGGTTCCAGCCCTTGTTCCGCATGCGGTCCCGCATTCCGCTGTTTCTTTTTACAGCCGGGCTGTTTGCATACTGCTACACCCATACAGCGATGCAGATTGAGTGGCTGTTTGGCTCCCAATCGTACGCGGCGCTTGGCGCTGACGGAACAGATGGTTTGCTTTTACGATTGTTTGTTTATGCTGTTAATATCGTCATGATTGCTTTTTTTCTTTCCGTTGTGCCGCATAAAGTCTTTTTCTTTACCTCATGGGGACGCAATACATTATACGTGTACTTGCTGCATGGCTTTTTTGTTCAGTCGTCACGTCGTGTAGAAACACTGGAACTGCCGCCGTCTCTGCTTGTTTTGCTTGGAATTGCCGCTGTTTTAACCTTTGCCCTGGCGTCTCCATGGACAGCCGCCCTGTTCCGCCCGTTTTTGGAGCTGAAACGCCCCAGCTTTTTCATTAAAAAGGAGAATAAATCGTGAATATTACTGTCTGCACATTAAATGCAAAATATATCCATACTAATTTAGCGATCCGTTACTTGAAATCTTACTGTGAGGATGCCTATAGTATCCGGCTGGCCGAGTATACGATCAAAGATCCTGCCATGAATATTGTAGCCGACTTGTACAGCCACAAACCAGATGTGATCGGCTTCAGCTGCTACATCTGGAACATTGAAGAAACGATCCGCGTAGCCGGCATGATTAAAAAAGTACTGCCTGAGTGTACAATTGTCTTTGGCGGTCCGGAAGTGACTTATGATGTTCCATACTGGCTGGACCGGCTTACAGATGTGGACTTTATTGCGATCGGTGAAGGAGAAAAAACGTTCCGCATGCTGCTCGACCAGCTGGCGGGAGAGCGCGACTTTTCCAAAGTGCCCGGCCTTGCCTACAAAGAAAACGGCAAACAGCGTATTCAGCCGCAGACGAATAAAATTGACCTGCGCGAGCTGCCTTCCCCGTTTCGCTTTGAAGAAGACCTGGATTCGCTGTCTAAGCGGATTACCTATATTGAAACAAGCCGCGGCTGTCCATTCCGCTGCCAATTCTGCTTATCGTCTATTGAGACCGGCGTGCGTTATTTTGACCGCGAGAAAATAAAAGACGATATTCGTTTTCTGATGAAAAACGGGGCTAAAACCATTAAATTTGTTGACCGGACATTTAATATCAGCCGCAGCTATGCAATGGAAATGTTTCAGTTTCTCATTGATGAGCACGTGCCCGGTACTGTATTTCAATTCGAGATTACAGGCGACATCATGCGCCCGGAAGTGATTCAATTTTTAAACGAGAATGCCCCGGCCGGTTTGTTTCGTTTTGAAATCGGGGTGCAGTCGACCAATGACGGCGTAAACGAGCTCGTTCAGAGAAAACAAAACTGGGAAAAACTAGTACGTACCGTGACGATGGTAAAGGAAGGCGGCAAAATTGAGCAGCACCTTGATTTGATCGCCGGCCTGCCGGAAGAAAATTACGATTCATTCCGCAATACGTTTAACGACGTATTTGCCCTCCGGCCGGAAGAGCTGCAGCTTGGCTTCCTAAAGCTGCTTCGCGGAACGGGTCTGCGCCTGAGCGCTCCTCAATACGGCTATCAGTACATGGATCAAGCGCCGTATGAAATGCTGTCAAACCGGGTGCTTCCATTCGATGAAGTCATTCGTATTAAACAAACGGAAGACGTGCTTGAAAAGTACTGGAACGATCACCGGACCGACGAGACCATTGATTATATTACACGCCATCTCGCCGAAACACCGTTTGACTTCTTTCAGGATTTCGGTGCCTTCTGGGAAGCGAACGGCTGGAGCCGTATCGGCCACCAGCTGGAGGATTTATTTAAACGGCTGGATTCGTTTGTGCGGACGGCTTATCCGAATGACGCGGCTCATGTGGAGAGTATTATGAAGTATGATTATTTAGCCAATCAGCGCTTTAAGCCCCGTAAGCCTTGGTGGAATACCGACGAGTCTGCCCAGCGGAAAGCGATCTATCAGCAGCTTGCCGCCCACCCGCTTCTTGCCGGTGAGTCGTTCGCATCTCTTGGACTTCGCGAAAAAGAACTGCATAAGCATACGATCCTGGAGCCCGTTACAATGCAAAAACGAAACGGTGCCTGGGTTCAAGAAGACGGCTGGCTGCTTGTTTACTTTCAGCCAAACGGTGCCGGTTCTTCGTCCTACTTTTTTCCGTCCCGTTTAACAGCAGCCATTTAAACCAAAAGCGGCAGGCCTTCCCGGCCTGCCGCTTTTTACTTTGGTTCATAAAACCGCTCTTTTGAATAAAATGAAAAAGCCGCATCCCTTTCTCCCATTAAAAATCGGGCGATCAGACGGGACAGAAACAAGCTGTACACCACTCCGTTGCCGCCATAGCCAAGCAGGAACAAGCAGTTGGGCATATGGCTGTACCGGCCGATGATGGGCTGCCCGTCCTGCGTATGGGCAAACGATCCGCTCCAGCTGTACTCCGCGCGTATTTTTCCTTTTAAAGATGGGAACCATGCCTCAGCTTCTTGAACAAGCTTCTCCGTCTTTGCCGGCATTTTTCGGTCACGCGCACTTCCCTCCGAAGCCGGTTCATCAAGTCCGCCGATTACAATGCGCCGGTCTGCTGTTGTCCGGGCGTAGTAGTAAGGACGGTTGGATTCCCAGATCATGACGCCATCCTTCCAAAACGATAAATCCTCTACGGGATTGGTTATAATTGCATAGCTGCTTTCGACGACTGCATTTGGGTCCTTTACCGTTTCTTGCGTTTCATACCCTTGGGCAAAAACGGCTTTTTTTGCCCTGAGTAAATGGCCGTCCTTTGTTCGCAGAACGACACCGGCTTCATCCGCTTTTTTTAAACTCACTTCTGTTTGCTCAAAAACACGGACCCCTTCTTTGGCAGCCGCTCTTACAAGTCCATGGGTAAGCTTTAACGGATTAACCTCTGCGTCGCCTTTTGCAATAATAGCTGCCGGCCGGCTGAAAGGAACCCATTTTTTCATTCCCTCTCCTTCCACATAGTCAACATCAAACCCGGCTTCTTTTAAAGCTGCGTATTCTGTTTGTATTTTGCCGATATCTTCTTCACAGCTCGCGAAAAATAAACTGCTGCGCATGGTCAGGTCCGGATCAATCGGCAGCGACGGGGCGATATCATTCTCAAGATAACGGATCGCATTAAAACAGCGCCAATAATGATCAACTGCTGCCCTTTTGCCAAATGAACGAATCGCCTCATACAGAAGCTGATCATTGGCAAACTGCAGTAAGCCTGTATTTGCGCTTGAGCTTCCCGCGGCCACTGTCCGTTTTTCAACAAGCACGACATCAAAGCCGGTGTTTCTTAATTCATAAGCGGTACAGGCGCCGGATACACCTGCACCGATAATCACGACATCACACTCTATATCCTCTTTTACAGATGGATAAGCGGGCGCTTCTTCGAATGTCTCCGGCCAGTACACACTTCCTGATTTTAAATCCATAGCTGTATCTCCTTTTTCTTATCCGTCTCTATCTATACGCCTAAAACATTGTTTTCAAACAAAAAAACACATCGAACTGTGACATTCGATGTGTTTTTTTGTTTTTTGCTTTAAGCGCTGGCATTTTCACTGCTTTGTTCAGGCCCTTTCGCCCGGGCAATTAAATAACCGCCTGCAGCAATTGCCAGGAGAACACCCCAGAAAACGAGCTTCCACGGTTTTGATTCGGGAAAATGCTCATCCAGTACTGCCAGAGACGGATGAGACAATGTAAAGACTGCCAGCTTCACGCCGACCCAGCCGACAATTAAAAATGCGGCTGTTTCGAGCGTGGGATATTTTTGCAGAAGACGGACAAACCAGGTAGCCGCAAAGCGCATAATAACAACGCCAATAAAACCGCCAAGGAACATTACCAAAAACTGTCCGGAATCGATACCGCCAATCTGGCCCCAGCCTGTTTCCGGAAGTGTAACCGCCAATGCTACAGCCGCGAGCATCGAATCAATGGCAAACGCAATATCCGCTATTTCTACTTTTAAAACAGTCATCCAAAAAGAAGATCCGCGCAAATCCTTTTCGAGTCCGTGTCCTTCAATCCTTCTGTCTTCCTTCCATTTTTTATATAAATGACTGACGCAGATAAAGAACAAGTAAAGAGCGCCAATCGCCTGTACCTGCCATACTTTGACGAGGAACGAAATAAGGAACAGTGCCGCAATGCGAAAAACAAGAGCCCCCATCAATCCGTAAAACAGTGCTTTTTTCTGTTGCTCCTTCGGCAGGTGCTTAACCATAACGGCCATGACAACTGCATTATCCGCTGCCAAGATCCCTTCCAAAATAATGAGGACACCGAGCACCCATGCGTATTCTAGTAACAAAGCTGTATCCATTTTACCCATCTCCTTCCAATAATGGTTTAAAACGGGCATGAAGAAAACAAAAAAAAGCGAGACCTTTGCCTGTAATAGATTACAGACAAAGGTCTCGCTAAGCATGTGTGGTCTTCCTTCATGCCAGCAGCGCCGATGGATATAGATCAAATCCATGAAGTGACGACACTGCTTTAGGTTTGCACCTAACGCTACTCCCCTTCGACTATTCGTCAAAGAAATTTATTTTTCACAATATTAGTATATTCAATTTTTTTTAGTTTGTAAACTTTTTTCTTTTTTTGTTCCCCGGTCAAAAAAACTAAACACAACCGGGATAACGAAAAGCGTTAAAAACGTACTGGAAACCAAACCGCCGATTACAACGATCCCCATCGGCTGGTTGATTTCCGTCCCATCACCAATTCCTGATGCAAGCGGAATGAGCCCGAGAATGGTTGTCAGAGCTGTCATTAATATTGGACGAACCCTGTCTTTAACCGACTGGACAATGGCTTCTGTGCCAGAATATCCTTCTTCTTTTCGCTGTAAAATATAATCAACAATTACAATGGCATTGTTGACGACGATACCGACCAAAATTAAAATACCAATTACCGCGGGGATACTAATTGGCAATTTTGCCATAATAAGCGACAACGCTACTCCAATAATCATTAATGGTACTGTAAACATGATCACAAACGGATATTTAAATGATTCATACTGGGCAGCCATAACAATGTAAATAAGTACGACAGCCAGCACCATTGCCATAATCATATCATCCTTTGAATTATCCAAAAGCTCTTGGTCTCCGCTGTATGAAACAACGGTTTGATCCGATAAGTGCAGGCCGGCAATTTTCTCATCTACAGCCGAAGAAATGTCTCCCAGATTTTGAGATGCTGCATAAGTAACCGTAAATTGAACGGCATCCTGTCCATCAATATGCCGAATGTTAACAGGTCCTTTTGTTACTTGAATGTCTGCTAATGCTTCAAGAGCCAAAAAGTTGCCGGCTGGTGTTTTAACAAGCATTTTCTTTAATTTTTCCAAATTTGCTGTTACATCTTTATCGTACCGGACGTAAACCGCTTTTACTTCCGAGGATTCTTCTTCGATAATCTGTGTGGCAAACACGCCGCGTGTTGCGTCATTAATGAGCTGCGCTACTTGAGCAGGCGCAAATCCAGCTGCTTGGGCTTTTTCACGGTTGACCGTTATTTGTATTTCGCGAACCGTTTCATCCAGATCTGTTCGTACATCTGTTACACCATCAATTGCTTCTACTTCCGACTGAAGCTTTTCAACTACACGATCAAGACGGGTTTTATCACTGTCCCGTACGCTAAAAGACAACGTTTGCGGAGTAGTTCCAGATGCAGATTGAAGATTAAACCTTACATCCGCTGTTTTATTTACTTCTTTTGCAGCTCTCTCTGCGGCTGGCTTCACATGATCTACAAAGTCAAAAATAGACCGGTTCCGATCTTCTTTCATTTTCACATACAGTTCGGCTTCATTTGCACTGTCTCCTCCACGAAATGATCCTTCCTGCGTCGATCCAATCAAACTCACGTATACCTGTGTATCCTGCTCACCGGCCAGCACTTTTTCAACAGCTCTAACCACGCGGTTTGTTTCCTCAAGAGAAGTTCCATTTTCCGTCTCTACCCGAACCGTTACAAATCCTTCATCGGTTGGGGGTAAAAACTGCGTTCCCACTTTCGTTAATCCGAATACACCTCCAGCAAGCAATGTCAGTGCTGTACCAAGGACAATCAGCCGATGTGCGAGTGACCATCTCACCGCTCTCTCAAATAACATCAGCCGGCGTGACTGTTGGCGCTTCCTTTCCAAATCGGCTGGTACTGTTTTTAAAAAGCGGCTGGCCAGCATCGGTATCACGGTTAAAGCAACGAAAAGTGAAGCCAGCAAGCTGAAGGAAATGGTTAAAGCGAATTCTTTGAAAATCTGACCGAGAATCCCGGAGATAAACACAACAGGCAGAAAAACAGCAACGGTCGTTAAAGTAGAAGCTATAATCGCCGCACCGACTTCTTTAGCGCCGTCATAAGCAGCTGTTTTTGAATCCTTCCCCATTGACAGGTGCCGGTAAATGTTTTCAATGACCACGATGGCATTATCAACGAGCATTCCGATCCCGAGGGCAAGAGCACCCAGGGTCATAATATTCAAATTGAACCCAGCCAAAAACATAAGTACAAACGTAATAATAACGGAATAAGGAATGGCTACTCCAATAATAAGCGGGCTTCTGATGTTTCGTAAAAAGAAGAAAAGCACCGCCATGGCCAGCGCTCCGCCAACAACGAGAGAATTGGCGATGTTTCCGATTGCCAGCCGGATATAATCTCCCTGGTCTGTTAAAATATCGGCTTGAACGGATTTATATTCGCCTTTTTCCAGGAGCTCATCCAGCTTTTCCTGGAATCTCTTTGATACTTCTGCTGTATTTGCATTTGATTCCTGAAGAACACTTAATAAAACAGCCGGCTGCTCGTTCGCTCGTGTAATGGAATTTTCATTCAATGGTTTTTTTTGAACAGCTGCCACATCGGCTATGCTTATTTCTTCTCCAGTAAGCGGGTTAATAGAAATGATTAAATTTCTAATGTCTGCCACTGAGGTTAACTGGCTGATAACACGCGTAGTCAGCGTCTTCCCTTCTGTTTCCACTGTGCTGCCCGGAAGTGATACGTTATTGGCACCGATTAATTGAACAACGTCAGATTGTCCCAGCCCATATTCCTCTAATTTTTCTTCATCAAGCTCTACAATAACTTCGTCTGCTGTTGTTCCTGTAACCGATACATTCGCCACGCCTTCTACGGAAGACAAATTCGTTTGCAGCGCTTCCGCCAGACGTTCAAGGTCTTCTTCTGCTCCTGCCTGAAGGGACAGTTGAATAATAGGAAACTGTGATGGATCAAATTTTAACAACTGGGGTTCCCCTGCACCGTCTGGCATAGGTGTCTGCCCAATCCGCTGCAGTACATCGTTCTGAACATCATCGATACTTGTGCTCCAGGAAAATTCAAGCAAAATAAAGTTGGATCCTTCCTGAGAGGTCGATGAGATATTTTCTATACCTGGAAGAGTGGCCAGATTTGTTTCAAGCGGCTTGGTTACTTTTTCCGACACTTCCTTCGGGCCGGCCCCTTCATAATTAGTTACCACTACTGCGATCGGCGGATTTAAATCCGGGATTAATTTTAACGGAATCCGGGTTAAGGAAACGATTCCGAGAATAATGACTAAAAACATAATGACCGTCGTAAACACGGGGCGGTCAATCGAAAATCGGCTTAACTTCAACCTGCTTCCTCCTTCTTTCTTGACTGATTCTTCTTTAACTATACCGAATGATCGGCCCGCTGACCAAATTGAACACTTTTATGGCCAAAAGGAAAGAAGCCTTGTAACAAGGCTTCTTTAAAAAGAAATTATCCAATTAAGTTATATAAGCGGATATTTGGGTGCTTATCCTGGAACCAGCGGAGCGCAAAGTCGTTTTCAAACAGGAATACAAGCTTGCCATGACGGTCGCGCACAAGCGTGCTGCGCGAAGACGACATGGCATCGGTAATATCCTCTTCGTTTTCAATCCAGCGGGCAATTTTTTGGCCGATTGGCTCCATGCGCACTTCTGAATTGTATTCGCCGATCATCCGGTGCTCAAATACTTCAAATTGGAGCTGCCCGACAGCCCCGAGAATATACTCTTCTGTACGGACCGTTTTATACATTTGAATAGCGCCTTCCTGTACAAGCTGCTCGATTCCTTTGTGGAAGCTTTTTTGCTTCATCACGTTTTTCGCCGCCACTTTCACAAAAAGCTCCGGAGTAAACTGAGGCAGCTTTTCAAATTGGAAAATCGGCTTGCCGCCTGTAAGGGTATCGCCAATTTGGTACGTTCCAGTATCGTATAGTCCGATGATGTCCCCACTAACCGCTTCATTGACCGTACTGCGGTCGTCCGCTAAAAATTGTGTGGACTGGGACACCTTTGTTGTTTTTCCTGTCCGGGCGAGTGTAACCGCCATACCGCGCTCAAATTTGCCGGAGCAAATACGCAGAAAAGCAATCCGGTCACGGTGAGCTGGATTCATATTTGCCTGGATTTTAAAAATAAAGCCAGAAAACTGCTCATTCAGCGGATCAATTTCTCCTGCGTCAGCATTGCGCGGCTGCGGCGGCGGCGCAAACTGCAGGTACGTCTCTAAAAATGTCTGTACGCCGAAGTTTGTCAGTGCGCTGCCGAAGAAGACGGGTGATAATTCACCTGAATTAATTTTTTCCCGCGAAAACTCATTGCCTGCTTCTTCAAGCAGTAAAATATCATCCATCGCTTCTGTGTAAAGAGAAGATTCTTTAATAGGATGGTCAACCGCAATATGCCCTTCTTTATCAAGCGGCAAAAAACGGTCCGCTTCTTCTGTGCGGAATTGTTCAACCCGCTTGTTATAACGGTCGTAAATGCCAAAAAACTCTTTCCCCATCCCAATCGGCCAGTTCATCGGATACGACTGAATGCCGAGCACCTCTTCAAGCTCTTCCAGCAGTTCAAGCGGCATTTTCCCCTGGCGGTCCAATTTATTAATGAATGTAAAAATCGGAATGCCGCGCATGCGGCATACTTTAAATAATTTGAGTGTCTGGGCTTCAATCCCTTTTGCCGCATCGACAATCATCACGGCACTGTCAACCGCCATCAGCGTCCGGTACGTGTCTTCCGAGAAATCCTGGTGACCCGGTGTATCCAAAATGTTTACATTGTATCCTTCATAAGCAAACTGCATAACAGAAGAGGTTACGGAAATCCCCCGCTGCTTTTCTATTTCCATCCAGTCAGATGTAGCGAATTTGCCTGTTTTCTTTCCTTTTACCGTTCCGGCGTCACGGATTGCACCGCCGAATAGAAGCAATTTCTCTGTCATTGTCGTTTTCCCGGCATCCGGGTGAGAGATAATTGCAAACGTTCGTCTTGATAATACATC
Organism: Domibacillus sp. PGB-M46; assembly: GCF_022668875.1. Taxonomy (GTDB): domain Bacteria; phylum Bacillota; class Bacilli; order Bacillales; family Domibacillaceae; genus Domibacillus. The sequence continues at coordinate 169,777 of NZ_JAKGCR010000002.1, forward strand.
TTCTTTAAATGATGCCATTCTGTTCTTCCTTTCTTTCCTTACACATTTATATTCTGTTAAATCAGATAAGCTATATAAGTAAGTATTATTTTAATGTTGCGTCTTTTTCTAAACAGTTGAATAGCCAACGCTGTTAATTATAAACTAGTCAGATGTGGATGTGTAAAGAAAATTAAAGGAGTGTTTAAAATGTCGTTCCTCTGGGGACTATTTGGGATTGTAATCGTATTAGGGATTGGATTTCTTTTCTCGACCAATCGAAAGCGTATCAACTGGCGGACTGTATTAGGGGGGCTTGCTTTCCAGCTTGTTTTTGCGTTTGTTGTTTTAAAATGGAGCTTCGGGCAAAAAATGATGCTGAAGCTGACGGAAGTCGTCAATGCGATCACTGGCTATGCAAATGAAGGAATCAACTTTTTATTTGGCGGATTTTATACAGAACAATCTGGTATTACATATGTATTTGCCTTAAACATTCTTCCGGTCGTTATTTTTTTCTCGGCCTTGATTTCTGTTTTGTACTATTTAAACATTATGCAGTTTTTCATTAAAATCATTGGCGGATTTCTATCATCGCTTCTCGGTACCCGTAAAGCAGAATCCATGTCAGCCGCCGCTAATATCTTTGTCGGGCAGACTGAAGCACCGCTTGTAGTAAGACCTTATATTCAAAAGATGACGGAATCAGAATTGTTTGCAGTCATGACAGGCGGTCTTGCATCGGTTTCAGGCTCTGTTTTGATTGGCTACTCCCTTCTTGGCGTGCCTCTTGAGTACCTGCTTGCGGCAAGCTTTATGGCTGCACCGGCTGGACTTGTCATGGCAAAACTGTTTCTTCCAGAAACGTCGGATGTGCCTGAACCGAAAGAGTTTAAAATGGAATCAGATGAAGATGCGGTAAATGTGATTGATGCAGCCGCCAAAGGAGCAAGCGTCGGTCTTCAGCTGGCTTTGAACATTGGCGCTATGCTGCTGGCGTTTATCGCGATTATTGCCTTGATCAACGGCCTGCTCGGACTGGTTGGCAGCTGGTTTGGCTTAAACGGACTTTCACTTGAAATGATTCTCGGTTACCTTTTCGCCCCAATTGCGTTTGCCATCGGTGTTCCGTGGCAGGAAGCTGTCACGGCCGGCAGCTTTATTGGACAAAAGCTGGTTTTAAATGAATTTGTTGCTTACTCCAACTTTGGCCCGCAAATCGACGACCTGACGCCGAAAACAGTCGCGATTATCAGCTTTGCTCTTTGCGGGTTTGCCAATATTTCTTCATTGGCCATTTTAATAGGGGGGCTCGGCAACTTAGCGCCATCACGCCGTCCTGACATTGCCCGCCTTGGCTTAAGAGCAGTTATAGCGGGGGCTCTTGCTTCCCTGCTCAGCGCTGCGATTGCCGGTATGCTTATTTAATTGTTTGGCCGTTCCGTTTCTTTTCGCGGGAAATGATAGAAGAAACTCAATCCGACCCGAAAAGGAGCGATCTTTAATGGAACCGGTCTATAGTGTGACCGTTAATGCAAAGGGCGGGTGGGAAGGAAGCGTCTGGACAGAGGAAGGATCGCTGAACCTTGAGCTGACCACTCCATCCATATTCGGCGGTCAGGAACAGCTGCGGACAAACTATCCTGAGTTATTTGGTCGGCGCTTCAATTGCTGCCTGCTATCAAAACGCCGTGCAGCAGGCTGCCGGCATTGATGATCATGCAGACGAAACGTTTGTTGATGTTGGTGCACAGGTTGATGTATCGAAAAACCCTGAGAGGGGCGGCCGCCGCCTCAGCATTATGCTTCATGTGAAATTTTACGGAGGCCGATTTAATGAACTGCTTGATCAGCGTGCAATAGATGAAGCCAGCGGGTTCGGCCCGCTGATTAAAGCACTCGAAGGTGAATGTGATTTTACCATTCGGAAATACTAAAGAAAGAGCGATCGCTCTTTCTTTTTCTTTTGTCCTGACTGTGAAAATATTGTCAATTAATTTTTATTCATTTTTTTGGTTTGATCTATTTGATATCGGGAATACATAAACCATCAAAGCATTACAAATAACTTTACCAGGAGGAAAACATCATGGGATTTATTATCTTCTTAATTGTCGGTGGAATCATCGGCTGGTTAGCAGGACTTATTCTAGGTAAGGATATTCCAGGCGGAATCATCGGCAACATTATTGCAGGTATTATTGGCGCATGGATTGGCGGCGCAATCTTTGGTGATTGGGGACCAACCATCGGTGGAATGGCCATTATTCCGGCTTTAATCGGCGCTATCATCCTTGTTGCCATTGTAAGCTTTATTCTTAAAAAAATGCGTCACGCTTAATAAAAACGTCATCCTTTTAAAAAGGATGACGTTTTTTGCATTAGTCTTGAAAAGCCTGTTCAAAATCCCGGATTAAATCATCTGGAGATTCCAGACCAACGGACAGACGCAGCAATCCGTCTCGAATGCCACGCTTGTCCCGTTCCGCATCGGGCATAGCCGCGTGGGACATTTTTGGCGGGTATGACAAAATAGATTCAACCGCACCAAGACTGACCGCAAATACTGGAATTTTTGCGCGGGCAGTAAAACGGCGTACCGCATCTGTATCTTCTAATTCAAATGACAGCACAGCGCCGCCGCCTGCTGCCTGGCGGAAGTGAACGGAATGGCCTGGGTGCTCAGCAAGTCCCGGATAATACACATGCTTTACTTTTGGGTGGGAAGCCAGGTAATGAGCAATTTCAGCTGCCCCTTTTTGTGACTGCTCCATCCGGACTGATAATGTCTTTAAGCCTCTCAGCACAAGCCAGCAGTCCTGAACACCAAGCACCGCTCCAAACGAGTTTTGCAGCGCATAAAACTGAGCAGCTAATTCTTCATCTTTTGCTACAGCGAGACCGGCCAGCACATCGCTGTGCCCGGATAAAAATTTGGTTGCACTATGAAGAACAAGATCTACACCAAGCTCAATGGGCCGCTGCAAATAAGGAGTCAAAAAAGTGTTATCTAAGAATGTCAGGCATCCGTTCGCTTTAGCGAGTTTCACAACGCCCTCAATATCGGTTACTTTGAGCAGCGGATTAGACGGCGTTTCCATATAAAGCACTTTTGTATTCGGCTGAATAGCTTTAGCAACAGCATCCAGATTTGTCATATCGACAAATGTATGTTCAATGCCAAAGCGTGTGAGCACGGATGTAACCATCCGGAACGTGCCGCCATATACGTCATCTGTCACCACTACATGGTCGCCTTTTGACAAAAGCATAAACGCTGTAGAGATAGCCGCCATACCTGAAGCGAACGCAAAACCACGAACGCCGCCTTCCAATTCAGCAATTGCTGCTTCTAGCGTTTCACGAGTCGGATTGCCGGACCGGCTGTAATCATACTGGCCAAACGAATCAAAGTCAGACTGATGAAACGTAGATGCATGCTGAATTGGCACACTGACCGCGCCGGTATTTGGATCAAATTTATGATTGTTATGAAGTAATTTGGTTTGAAATGTATAGTCGCTCAACTCGTTGTTCATCCCTTCATTTTTTGAAATGCCTGCTCGAGATCTGCAATTAAATCCTCCGCATGTTCGATCCCGATTGAAAAACGTAAAAGCCGGTTACAGACGCCGTTTGCAACACGGATTTCTTCCGGTATATCCATGTGGGTTTGCGTGGCTGGATATGTCATAAGACTCTCTACTCCGCCCAGGCTCTCCGCAAAGGAAATAATCTGCAAGTTTTGCAGGAATGCATTCACCCACTCTTCTGACCGTAAGCGGAATGACAGCATACCGCCCTGTCCCGGATATAGAACGTCTGTAATATCATCATGCTCTTTTAAAAATGACGCAATTTTTTGACCGTTTTCTGTATGCTGCTTCATACGCAGGCTGAGTGTTTTCATACCGCGGACAAGCAGCCAGGAATCAAATGGCGCGAGCACGGCACCGATTGCATTTTGAAAGTCAAAAACGCGAGCCGCCAGTTCTTCACCTTTTACAGCAATTAAGCCGGCCAGCAGGTCATTGTGCCCGCCAAGATATTTCGTGGCGCTGTGAAGAACAATATCGGCACCCTGCTCAATAGGGCGCTGCAGCACTGGAGTATAAAATGTATTATCCACAATGAGCAGCAGACCGTGTTCTTTTGCAAAATCAGAAACGGCTTTGATGCTGATTTCGTTCATAAGCGGGTTGGTCGGCGTTTCCAAAAAGACCGCTTTTGTTTTCTCAGTTACCAATTTTTTTGTTTCACTCAATGATTCAAAGCTGTCATATGTAAAGTCGAGGCCAAACTTTTTCCAGGCTTTTTCAAATAAGCGGTACGTGCCGCCGTACAAGTCAGCTGATACTAAGAAATGGTCACCCGGCTCAAACAAAGACATTAAAGTATGGATAGCGGCCATGCCGGAAGAAAAAGCAAATCCTGCATCTGCTCCTTCAAGGTCAGCGATCGCTTTTTCGACGACCTCGCGGGTTGGGTTTCCTGTCCGCACGTAGTCATAGCCTGTTGACATGCCAATTCCCTCGTGGCGGTAAGCTGTTGAAAAATAAACAGGCGGATTAACTGTTCCAGTTGGATTGTTTGTACGGTTGCCGAGTTGGGCAAGCTTTGTTTCAATATTTGTCATTTCTATCGCTCCTTTTAATATAAAAAAAACAAGCCTCCATGGAAGAAGGCTTGTTTTTACACTTCTTCTCATCTCCCGGACGGTGTCAGTCCGCTGGATTTAGCACCTTTGCCGATACGGCCGGTTGCTGAAGCATCGTCGGGCCAGTCCCTCCGCTTCTCTTGATAAGGTTTGTTTAATTGATCTTATTTTCTAAATGTACAGTAAAAAAGAAAAGAACACAACCCTTTTATTTATCGGGACATTTTTTGCCCGATTCTATTTACAACCCTTCTGAAAAGCGATACAATACAAAAATAAATTTTCAGAAAATTTAAATCAGTTTCTGGTTTGCGTTGCTATGAAAATTAGAAAACTGAGCAGAAAAGGGGAATCACATTGAAAGATTTACGTCAGGATGCACTTGATCTTCATCGTCACTATCAAGGAAAGCTGGAAACAGCAGCGAAAATGGGGGTTACAGACTTAAACGATTTAAGCCTTGTTTATTCGCCAGGCGTGGCTGAACCCTGCCTTGAGATTCACGAAAACCCAGAAAATTTGTATGAGTACACGATGAAAGCCAACACAGTGGCAGTTGTATCAGACGGTTCCGCTGTCCTCGGATTGGGAGATATCGGCGCACATGCTTCCCTTCCCGTAATGGAGGGAAAAGCTATTTTATTTAAAAATTTTGGCGGTGTGGATGCTTTTCCGCTTTGCATTAGTAGCAGCGATCCAGAAGACATTATCCGAACTGTAAAACTTACTGCTTCATCCTTTGGAGGCATTAATTTAGAAGATATTAAAGCACCCAACTGCTTTTTGATTGAGGAGCGTCTCAGAAAGGAAATGGATATTCCTGTTTTTCATGACGACCAGCACGGTACAGCGATCGTTACAGCGGCCGGTTTAATTAATGCGTTAAAGATTGTGGACAAGTCCTTTTCTGATATCAAAATTGTCATTAATGGTGCTGGTTCAGCTGGTATAGCCATCGCCAAACTGCTTCAGGCCTTTAACGTGAAAAATATGATTATGTGTGATACGAAAGGAGCGATTTACGAGGGACGGACCGCCGGGATGAATCCGATCAAAGAAGAAATTGCTTCGTTCACCAACCCGGATAAAGTGAGCGGACCGCTTGAGGAAGCTGTAAAGAACAGCGATGTGTTTATCGGTGTCTCTGCTGCTGGAGCGCTGACACCGGCTATGATCCAGACGATGAAGCAGGATGCGATTGTTTTTGCAATGGCCAACCCAACGCCGGAAATTCTGCCGGCAGATGCCAAAGCAGCCGGTGTACGCGTGATCGGCACAGGCCGCTCCGACTTTCCAAATCAAGTTAACAATGTTTTAGCTTTTCCGGGCATTTTCCGAGGGGCGCTTGATACACGGGCTTCAGATATCAATGAGGAAATGAAAATGGCTGCTGCTTTTGCCATTGCCTCTCTTGTAGGCGATCAGGAACGCTCTGAGGAATATATTATTCCATCTGCATTTGATCCCCGGGTAGCACCGGAAGTGGCTGCTGCTGTCGCTCAGGCAGCGATGGATACCGGCGTTGCTCGAAAATATGTTTCCGTTGAAGCAATCCGCCATAAAACGTACCAGCTTTCTTCCCTTCAAGTAAAGCCGGCAGCAATCTCTCTTTCTTAAATCGTTATGCAAAAAACCCCATCTGTTTAGGGGTTTTTTTGCATATAAGGCTGTTTATGGCATATAAATTAAGGTAATGTAAATAAATATCATTTAATTATTAATTTATTGTAAAGTTTATGTTAAGATATAAATAGAAGTATTGACAAATGGAATGGAGGAAGGAGTGGAATGAGCTATGACAGTAGCTGAATTTTACGGAGGAGTTGAGTATTCTGTTACGCAATTTGCGATACAGCTTACAAACGAAATAAAGGAGAAAATCGTTAAACGCGATTTATTTTATAAAGAGCAAATTACCCACTATATCGAATGCCACGCATTACGCTTTATTCAATCATTAACCCTCTCACCGGCCGTTTCAGCTGTGATGAAAAAGGAAATCATCCATCATGTGCTTTTCAAGCTGAAACCGGTTATGAACCGTCATGTTGTTTTCCAAGTAATCAAATAAAAAAAGCACCCGCGACGGGTGCTTTTTTCGTTACCATTGATGTTTACGCCGATTGATTTCACGCCGATTGTAAATTTGTTTTTTTTGTTCCGATTTTCTCAGTCCGTCTTCAATTTTTGCAGAGGCAATGCCAAGGAGAATGCCTAGCAGGGCACCTGCCCCTACTTCGACCGGCTGGTGGCCGAGCAATTCCTTTAATTCTTTTTCGCGCTGCACGTATTGAAAACTCGGAAATTCACCGGAAAATTTAGCGAGATTGTCTTCAAGATCATTGACCAGCTGTGCAATTTCCCCCGTATGACGGCGGATGCCTTGAGCATCATACATTACAATGACACCAAAAACAGTCGCTAATGCTGTTTCCGTATGGCGCCATCCTTTGTTTGCAGCCACATAAGAAGCCAGTGCTGACACGCCGGCCGAGTGAGAGCTTGGCATACCGCCTGTTGTAAAAGCCTGTTTTACATCCCAATTGCCACTCACTTTTTTATGAGTGAAGATTTTCAGCCCTTGCGCAATGCCGATCGCTGACAGCGCTGTTAAAATACCACGGTTCATTTTTTCCATTCCTACGCCTCCACTTCGCTTGTGCACATATCTTCTCCTTTTTTCATACCCAAAACCTGGCTCTAATATGCAAACAAGTTTTATTTTGTTACGTAGTGATAATAAGATAAATGGCTTTTTCTTGAATAGAAATGGCAGCAGGCGTTGCGCCAATTACTTCGCCATCAACCATTACCGGCACCGGCCGGCTCGTTTGAACCATGATGCTTTTGCCCTTTTTGTAGGTAACCCCTGCACGCAGTACCGGGTCCCCTTTCATAAGAAGCGGAAACAGCCGAAAAAGCAGCCGTCTTCTCGACACAGTATGCACAAGTGTAATGTCGGCTACTCCATCAATAGGATGGGCATACGGGCAAATGACAAGCCCTCCCCCATACAAAGACGTATTTCCGCTTGCGATCATCCAGGTGCGGTCTGATATGTATTGATCCTGATCAATTGTAACAATGCTTTTAAATGGCTTGTAGTGAATAATGGACGAAAGGGCGCTCAGCTTATAAGACAGGCCGCCTGCCCCAAGTTTATGAAGCGTTTTTTTATAAAAAGCCCGGGCTGCCTGTCCGGCAATATGAGCATCCAGGCCAATACCGGAAACCGTCAGCCCAAAGCTGTTGTTGACTTTCAATACATCGATCTGCTGGGGAGTTTTTGACAGCAGGCCTTCTACAAAGGCATGCGGATTTTTCGTCAGGCCAAACATACGGGCGAGATCATTTCCCGACCCGGCCGGGAGAAAAGCGACCGCTGTATCCGTGTAAACAAGGTCTTGTATAACCGCGTGAAAGGTTCCGTCGCCGCCGATCACCGTCACAGCTTTTATCTTTTTTTCTTTCATCCGCTTCCAAATAAACTCACGGGCTGCTACGTCCGAACCTCCCACAAGCGCTTTATAAGGAATCTGTTTCTTTTTTAAAATACTCTCAACTTTTTTCCACAAAAAAACCGCCTGTCCGTTTCCGGAAGACGGGTTGATAATACATAGGTACATTGCTTCACCCGGCCTCGTTCTAAATACGTTTTTCTTATCATAGCACGAAAAAAGGCCTGCTAGTTTGCTTTTTTATAAGAAATTGTTTTTTAAAAGTGCTGCAGCGGAAGCAGGATTTTCAGCCAGGCTGATGGCCGTAATCACAGATACTCCATCGGCTCCGGCTCCGATGACCTCTTCCGCATTTTCAAGCGTAATGCCGCCAATACCGACTACTGGAAACTGGGGATAACGCTCTTTCATACGGCGGATTAAGCCCGTGCCTGCCACCGGGCGGGTATCCGTTTTCGTTGCGGTGGCAAATACTGGACCAGTCCCGACATAATCAGCTCCATCTTTTATCGCTTGTTCAAATTCTTCCATCGTATGAACGGATACTCCGACAATACCGCCTTTTAGCTTCTCACGTACGATGGATGCCGCTTCATCTTCCTGGCCAATATGAACGCCGTCGGCTCCAATGTCGATAGCAAGCTCAATATCATCATTGACAATAAACGGGATGCCTGCTTCCCGGCAGATCGCCTGAAGGCGCTGGGCGGTTTGTTTCTTGGCAGCTCCCGTGAGCGCATTCTTTCCTTTTTCCCGGAACTGAAACATCGTAACACCGCCGGCAATGGCTTCCTGCAGGATGGTTTCAATCGGCCGCGGACAGTTCGGCGTACCGGCAATAAAATATACAGCCAGCTGTTCGTTTCTCATAGCTGTCCTCCCCGCTGGCGATGTGCCCAATGATTAGTCGGCCCATGGCCTTCTCCGATATGAAGACCGTCTTCAATCGCCGCCTGAATAAAAGATTTAGCCGTTTGAGCCGCCGAGTGGACAGATGAACCCTTTGCGATTTCCGCCGTCATAGCCGCTGAAAAAGTACAGCCGGTCCCATGAGTGTCTTTTGTATCAATCCGCCGGCCGGTAAACGTGTGGAACGCCTCCCCGTCATATAAAAGGTCCGATGTTTGATCTCCTTCCTCATGACCGCCTTTAATCAAGACGTTTTTCACCCCGTAAGAAGCAATCCGCTCCGCCGCTTCTTTTTTATCGGCTTCTGAACGAATGGTCATTCCTGTCAGCACCTCTGCCTCAGGAATATTAGGGGTCACAACAAGCGCAAGCGGAAGCAAAACTTTTTTCAATGCTTCAGATGCTTCCTTCTGCAGCAATGAAGCACCGCCTTTGGCAATCATTACAGGATCAATGACAAGATTTTGGCACTCGTATTTCCGGAGTGTCCAGGCAGCGGCTTCAATAATGCCAGCTGAAAACAGCATCCCTGTTTTCACGGCATTTACTCCAATGTCTGACAATACCGCTTCAATTTGTTTTTCTACGGCTTCAGCTTCGATCGGGTAAACACCGTGTACACCGAGTGTGTTTTGCGCTGTAACGGCCGTTAAAGCGGACGTGCCGTACACACCCAATTCTTGAAATGTTTTTAAATCCGCTTGAATGCCAGCGCCGCCTCCGCTGTCAGATCCGGCAATTGTTAATGCTTTGGCTACTGTCATATTAAAGCACCTCTACTTTTCCATTTTCGATCATGTCCTGGCTACTTGTTTGATAAAGTTGATTGATAAACCCGGCAGCGAATGTACCCGGTCCGTCCGCACCCGCCGCAGCGGCAGCACGTTCCGCAGCCACACCATAAAAGGACAGCGCTGCTGCGGCTGCTTTTGCGTAGTTTTTTTCAACCGCGCAGAAAGAAGCAATTACAGCCCCAAGAAGACAGCCTGTCCCTGTAACGCGCGTTAAAATAGGATGGCCGTTTTGAATGGCATATGCTTCTTCCCCAAACACATTGTCTTCCTTGCCGGTAATTACACAAGTAAGGTTGAGCAGCCCGGCTGCTTCCCTTGCCAGTCTGCGCACATCTTCATTTCCGCCGCCGTCTACTCCTTTTACTTCAACGGACCGTCCGCACAGCACGGCAACTTCTCCTGCATTCCCGCGCAGTACATCCACTTTCACCTCTGATAAAATGCGCTTGGCGCTTTCTGTGCGGAATGGAGTAGCTCCTGCTCCAACAGGATCAAACAAAACAGGAATCCCTTTTTCATTCGCTGCTTTCCCTGCCAAAATCATGGCTTCTACCTTAGAAGCTGAAAGTGTACCGATATTAAGAACAACAGCAGATGCAATACGAGCCATATCTGCTGCTTCTTCCACGGCATCAGCCATAACCGGAGAAGCACCCATCGCAAGCAGGCCGTTTGCTGTAAAGTTTGTTACAACAGTGTTGGTTAAATTGTGAATAAGCGGCTTTTCCGCTCTTACTTTTTGGAGCAGCTGAGCTGCATCGTGATTATTCATTAGAATTGATCCTTTCGTTGAAATATTCTTGTTTTTTTCAAGCGGACGGCTAGGAGAAGGCCAAGCACGGCCCCTGTCACGCTGCTGATAAGAAACGCCGGCATAAAGGCAAATGCGGCTGCTTTCATACCGAGAAATAAGTTGGCGATCGGTACAGATACAAGCGAAGCGACCACACCGGTTCCTGCCATTTCTCCCACTGCGGCAAGAGAAGGCTTCTTCCATTTTTGATAAGCATACCCAGCCAAAGCGGCACCAATCATACTGCCTGGAAAAGCGAGAATCGTTCCAAGCCCTAATAGGTTGCGAACAGCTGCAATTAAAAAAGCGATGATGACTGCCGGGCCGGGACCGAGCAAAATGGCCGCCAGCACATTGATGGCATGCTGGACGGGAAAGGCTTTCGCCGCTCCTGCCGGAAACCAGATAAAAGTGGCGCCTAGTACGCCAATTGCGGCCAGGAGAGACATTACTGCCATTTTTTTAGGGGTAAACAACTGATTTTTCCTCCTTCATACAAAAAACGGCTCAGCAATACGCTGAACCGTTTTTTCGTCAGTGATTGCTACTTCCCTACGCCGGCATGATCCGGATCAGGTTATTGGGGTTAAGGACATTCCTCTCTCAGCCTGAAGGCACCCCCAGTAGGCTTTTATGTATGATGTGTTTTATTTTTACACAGTTGTATGACCTCGTCAACTGCACATCCGAAATACTCATTTTTCCCATAAAAAAACCGGCAAAAGCCGGCTTTAGTGTATCATTACGCGTCGAATACTTCTACTTTCTCCATTACATCGCCATTTTTCATAGACTTTACAGCTTCGATGCCTGACGTTACCTGGCCAAAAACAGTATGAACGCCATTCAAATGAGGCTGTGGCTCATGAACGATAAAGAACTGGCTGCCGCCTGTGTCTCTTCCTGCATGTGCCATAGACAGAGACCCTTCCTGATGTGTATGCGGGTTTCCTTCTGTTTCGCATTTAATTGTGTAACCCGGACCGCCCATTCCTGTTCCAGTCGGATCACCGCCCTGGCTTACAAATCCCGGAATAACACGGTGGAATACAACACCGTTATAAAATCCTTCATTCGCTAGTTTCTCGAAGTTTTCTACTGTGCCTGGTGCTGCCTCCGGAAACAGGTCGAATTCGATTTTCGCTCCGTCTTTCATTTGAATATAGCCTTTTTTCGCCAAAGTAATCGCTCCTTTAAATTTAATCTTTCTTATCATACCACGCACCATTCGATTTTAAAACAAGAGTGTTTTGGAGCAGAAATGTTTTCCGCTTTCATCGATTCTCGTTTTCTCTTATAATAGAGAGGAGACTAAAAAGGGAGTGTGATGTCGATGTTAACACGTCCCGGACTGTGGTGGAAAGCGGCGATTGCTTTTTCGCTGCTCATAGCAGCCGTTGTATTTCTATATGTACGGGATACGAATCAAGCGACTGTCGTTCCGTTTTCATCGGTTGAATCTATTATTCAAAAAGAAAACGGAAAAGTAGTTGAGCTAGAGGAGCATCCTGACGGCAAGCTGCATATTTCCACACAAAACGGCGAGTTTACTTCTTATATTTCTCCGGGAAGCGATGCGGTTGACCAATTGAACAAAACATACAATATTCGCTATGAATATGTAAAAGCCAATCCATATGAAAGCTGGATTATTGTACTTGTTCTGTTAACAGCATCAGCCATTGGGTTTTACATTTACCGAAAAAAAGGCGGCGGCATGGGTGTGGCTCACTCGATGAAAAACAGCCTTTCACAGGCCCGCCCCCTTCCAGATATTACGCTTGATGATGTCGGCGGTCTTGCAGATGAGATGAAGGAGGATATTCTGCAGACGCTGTCGATTTTAAAAGAAAGAGATTTATCTACCCGCCTGGGACTTGAACCGCCGCGCGGTATTCTTCTATACGGTCCGCCGGGAACAGGAAAAACACTGCTCGCTCAGGCTATCGCCCGTGAAATTGGCGCTTCTTTCTTTTCATCAAGCGGTTCCGCTTTTACAGAGCTGTTCGTCGGTGTTGGTGCATCGCGTGTACGCAGCTTGTTTACAGAAGCTCGCAAACAAAAACCGGCTGTTATTTTTATTGATGAAGTTGACGCATTAGCCGGGCGCCGGAAAGCACACGGCGGCGAGGAAGGCGAAAAAACATTGACCGAGCTGCTTGTTCAACTTGACGGCGGCCTTGACAATGATGGTATTCTATTTATCGCCGCGACAAACCGGCGTGACATGCTTGATGAAGCTTTTCTCCGCCCCGGCCGTATTGATTTCTCGTTCCATGTGACTTTGCCGGATGCAAAAGGACGGAAAGAAATTATTGATATTCACGCCAAAGGAAGAAAATTAACCGACAATGCCGCCGCCATGCTTCAGGATTTGGCAGAGTCTACCGTCGGCTTTTCCGGAGCCGAGTTGTCGGCGCTGTTTGAAACGGCAAGCCGCAATGCCATTCGAAGCGGGCGTGATACGATTGGAAAAGAAGATTTTGACTATGCGCTCGACCGAACCATTCTAGGCACAACAACACGGCCGCTCGCAGACCCTGCTACAAAGCGGCGTGTCGCGATTCATGAAGCCGGCCATGCCCTAGTAGCTGCTCTCACGAAGCCCGGCTCTGTCCGCAAGGCTACGATCATTCCGCGTGGACAAGCGCTTGGTTATGTTGCTCCTGTGCCGAAAGAGCTTCATTTATCAACGGCCAGCGAATTGATTGACCAGGTGGCTATGATTCTTTCAGGCGGGGTAGCAGAGCGCCTTTACCTTGGCGAGCATTCAATTGGCGTAAGCGGTGATGTTCAGCAGGCAAAACAGATCTTAGAACGCATGGTAGACACCGGTATTTTCCAGGATCGTTTTTCCCTGACATTCCGTCAAGCAGACAAGGAAACAAAAATGAATGAGCTGTTTGAAGTCGCACTCGAACGGTCCCAAACATTAATTGAGGAAAACCGAGAGGCGTTCGAACGGCTCGTAGAGGATTTAATGACCAAAGAAACGCTTGAAGGTACAGAAATCGAAATGCTTATTTACCAGCACTAAAAAAGCCTCCTTTTAAAAGGAGGCTTTTTGTTATAGTACCTTGCTTAAAAAGGCTTTCGTCCGTTCGTGCTGAGGAGCATCAAACAGCGCTTTCGGTTCGTTTTGTTCCACTACATAGCCATTATCCATAAAAATAACCCGGTCGCCCACTTCGCGGGCAAAGCCCATTTCATGCGTTACGACAATCATGGTCATCCCGTCCTTAGCCAGCTGCTTCATGACTTCCAGTACTTCCCCGACCATTTCGGGGTCAAGAGCTGATGTTGGTTCATCAAACAGCATGACCTTCGGCTCCATCGCAAGTGCACGCGCAATCGCCACACGCTGCTTTTGTCCCCCGGAAAGTGAATCCGGATAAGCAGAGGCTTTTTCGGCAAGACCTACTTTGGCCAGCAGGACCCGCGCTTTTTCCTCTGCTTCTGCTTTTTTTACACCCCGCACATTGATAGGGGCGAGTGTAATGTTTTCAAGAATCGTTTTGTGAGGGAATAAGTTAAAGTGCTGAAACACCATTCCTACGTCTGTTCGAACCTCGTTAATATTTGTTTTCTTATCGGTTAAATCTTTTCCATCAATGATTACGTGCCCGCTATCAATTGTTTCCAGCATGTTTAAGCAGCGGATAAACGTTGATTTTCCTGATCCGGATGGACCAATAACCACTACCACTTCCTGCGGTGATACATCAAGGGAAATGTCTTTCAGCACTTCATTGTCGCCAAAAGATTTTTTTAAGTTTTTAACGCTTATCATCAGTGCTTAATCTCCTTTCAACATAATTCATCAAGTAGGTAAGTGACAGTGTCAGTACAAGATAAATAAGTGCAACGGTCAGGTACGGCTCCCATACACGAATATACTGGCCTGCCGCAGCACGGCCCCAATACATCAGTTCAGGTGCAGCCAGCACTGAACCAAGTGAAGATTCTTTTAGCAGCACGATAAATTCATTGCCGAGCGGCGGAATTACACGCTTGAACGCCTGCGGCAAAATAACGAGTTTCATCGCCTGTACGCGCGTCATCCCAAGAGAGCGCGCAGCTTCCATCTGCCCTTTATCAATAGATTGAATACCTGCCCGGAAAATTTCGGCAATATATGCTGCCGCATTCAGAGACAATCCAATCACAAGAGATATAACGGGGTTAGAAGGCGACATAAACAACGGTACTATTCCAAAATGAATAATTAATAGCTGAACAAGGAGCGGTGTTCCCCGGAAAATATTAATATAAATATTAAAGGGAAGACGAACCCATCTATTAGTTGACATTTTTCCGAGCGCGATAAAAAGCCCGAGTACAAGTCCGGCCAGCACACCGGCAAGGGAAACACCAAGCGTGACTTTTAAGCCCTGCAGAAAAAACGGCATATAATCTGTAATAATATCAAAACGAAAATCCATTTTTTTCTCTCCTTTCATAGAAAATGGCTGCCCGTTAAGAAATGGACAGCCGTTTTTTTATTGCGCTGCTTTTTTTAAAGTTTCCATATCCGGCGCTTCATCAAACCATTTTTCGTAGATTTCAGCGTATTTACCGTTTTCGTAAAGCGTATTTAATGCTTTGTCAAAATCGTCCTTATACTCGCTTCCTTTCGGGAAAGCAATACCGTAGTATTCAGCTGCAAACTGATCATCTGTGACCGTTTTAACGCCGGCATTCGGATTTGATTTTTCATATTCAAGTGCTACTGCAATATCTGTTACTACAGCTTCAACGTCTCCACTTTGAAGAGCCTGGAACATCAGAGCGGCTGTTTCATATTTTGAAATAGCATTATTGTTTACACCCACGATGCTTTCAGCTGCAAATTGTCCAGTGGTTCCATTTTGAACACCAATTTTCTTGCCTTTTAAATCTTCCGCGGCTTTAATGTCTGTTCCTTCTTTGTAGACGATCATCGTTACGGATTCAAAATATGGAACAGAGAAATCATATGTTTCTTTACGTTCATCGGTAATAGTAATGCCCGACATGCCGATATCAAGCTGTCCGCTTTGAAGACCGGCAAGCATGGAATCCCATCCTGTATTTTGAATGTTGACGTCATAGCCAGCTTCTTCTGCTGCGGCATTTAAAAGATCTACGTCAAATCCGGACACTTCACCTTTATCCATAAATTCAAACGGAGCGAATGTAGCTTCCGTTCCAACATTAAGTACCTTTTTCTCTTCAGAAGGACTGCCGCCCTTTTCTTCTTCTCCGCCGCCGCACGCTGCTAACAGCAAAGCAGTGCTGGCCATGATAGCGGCTGCTGCTTTTTTAAATGAATAGGTCATCTAAAAATCCCCTTTGATTTTTTTATATAGTACGATAATACTCTTTTCACTTTAAAAACTCAATCATTTTTTATGCATTTGTTTATTTTTATACATGAATATTCATCGAAAATGCGCGTTTTTTGCATTTTATTACAGAATACTGAATAGATCTTGCATAAAGAATGAATTTTCTGAATAGTATTAAATAAAGCGGAATGCTCTTTTATTCTGTACAAAAATAAGCAATTCATGCTTCCTTAACTTCTTATTGACAATGATTATCATTACCTTTAAGATGAAAGAAGAACGATGATGGAAAGAGGGAGACTGCATGAATGGAATGCTTCACGGACTCAAAGACATCCATATGGTTATCGCCAACAGCCGAAAGCTAGGTGGTGCTGCGGAAGCCGAGTCGATTACACTTTCATCCGGTGAAACATATACCAACCCGGTTTTTACAAATGTTGATTTGTCTCAGGGAAAATACATTTCGTTCAGCTTTGTGGCAGATAGCGGCGAAAATGTTACAGCACACGTTGATCAAATCGGCGTCATGCGGGGACTTCGCCATAAATTGATCTGCCAGCTTCAAAATGCAGCCGTTCGAGAACTAATGACAGAAGAAACCCTTCGCTACTTGCGTAAGCTGTGTGAAGTAAATGAAGGATTTGTCACTCATTCCTTTAAGAAGGAAGCATTAAAGCTTGTACGGGACGTCAGTATAGACGAACTGGAAAAGCGGCATGTTCATTTGCCATTTGCGATTGAGTCGAATGTAGTTGCCATCAATACGAAAAAATTTGCTTAATATATAACAGGCCTTGTTAAAAGGCTTTTTTTTATGTGAAAAACAGGGTGCCAAATCGGCTTCCCTGTTTTTTACGCTTCTCTCATTACCGCCTGGCAGGCCAGCCTGCGTAAAGAAGCGCCGAGCTTTTTTTGTTCGGCTTCATTTTTAGGTGAGAGAAAAGCTTCTCCTGAAAGAATGTCCACAGCACATCGGCCGCATGTTCCTTTACGGCATTTGTAATCTATGCTGCACCCCTGTTCAAGTGTCGCATCGAGCAGTGTAACACCCGGCTTGACTGATACAGTGCAGGAGGCTTCTTTTTGCTTCCATTGAACCGCTGCTGCCAGCTTACCGGGAGATGGCTGTTTTTCTTCCGCCAGGCGGGCCGGCGGCTCCAGCGGTGCCCGCCGTGTTTCCCTGCCTGGAATGAGCGAACCGACCGTCCACTCCCTATTCATCATCTCTTGGGTCGGCGAATGTACAAATTGCAGATGGACGCTTGATTCGGAGCACTGCCGTTTCGTATACACGGAATGGGTGGTTCATTCCTTCTTCGCCGAGATAAGCGGTTTCGAAATCTTCCGATACCGCCAAATCAAGATTATTACGTCCTGTATTCACAAGCACACCTGTTTTTCCTCTTAAAACGGGCGATTGAAAAACGCCGCCTGTTACAAGCTCACGCACATGCTCAATTTCGAGCACGTTTGTATCGCGGTGTACCCGGTGCAGCAGTGCGTACAGCTCTGGCGACAGAACAAGCGCATACGGACCGTTATGGTTCATCTCCATCAGCTTTCCGCGTGCTTCCACTACGTCCTGGAATGCGGTTCCAGATTCGTACCAATTGCTGATTAAGTGTGTCTGGCGTCCTTTGACATTCATTAAACCAGGTATGTCAAACTGGGCCGCGCCATGAAAAATCATTTCGTCTTCGAGCAATGCCACATCGCGTGCTGCATTGGCTGCTGCGGAAAAGTCGATCGGAATATCAAGTGCTTTTGCCTGCTCAATGTCACGCCAGTACAAAACAAAATCCTTATATAACATAGGAATGGTATAATTGACGCGCTTGGATGATTCCACTTCCGTGTCAAACGATCCCTGCAAATCCATATGAGCTGCGCTTTTTTCAGAAAAAATGTCTGTGTGAATGCTCTGTACGCCGCGTCCAAGCGGGCCGTATAACTCAATGAACCGCCGGCCTGTTAATTGCCCTCTGGCCGCTTCAATCATAATTTGCTCCAGCTGATCAAAGTCAGCTTCTGATAGTGGTGCGTCTGGATATAAGTGTAATTTACTCATGAACTCTTCCTCCTACTTTGAAATAAGGGACCCTACTGTAAATGTCCGCTTTGGTCCTGCCGGTTTTCCCGGAAGCGCCGCTGATGTATGCACATGGGAATGATGATCGCTGTGTTCATGATGGTTTAAATGATCGCCATGCTCGTCATGATGCGCATGCGGATCTGTGTACCCTGTGTCAAAGCGTTTGTTAATGCCGGCAAGCTTTTCTTTTACAAACTGATAACTTTTATAATTGGATTCGCGCATATGAGACAGCTTGGCCTGGCGCTCTGCATCTTTAAATTGAAAAAGGGCAAGATCAAGATGCTCCACAAAGTTATGCAGGCCGAACTTTTCAAGATTCAGTTCCTGCAGCAGCCGGTTAAACGTATTGTTGGACGGTGTGAAATCGCCTCCCCGCCCGGCCTGAAAGGTTTCAATCAGCGGGATCAACTCGGCAAGCCTGGAAAGCCGCTGTTCCTCTTCTTCAAAAATATGGTGATAATACAGCCGCTCGTGGTCATCTTTTGCATTGTTAATAACCGGGTCGAGCATTGCCATAAAACTTTCAATATCTTTTTTAGTGCCGGTAAAGATATCATAAAATTCACTCAATTCTTCCTTCACGAGACGCACCTCCTAGTGTACCTTCTTCCATTATAATCGCTGCTTTTTACAGGAGCAAAGATTACATGAAAAAAAGCGCCGATTTTGGCGCTTTTTCGGACCGTTACAGCTGCTCCTGCGGCTGCGCTTTAACGGCTTCAATATTTTTCATTTTATTATCCCAGCAGGCCTGGCTTAAATCGACCGGATATTCTTCCGGATTAAGCGCCCGCTTGTATTCGCTCCATAATAGCGACAGATTATCCGCCGTCCGGCTCCGGATCGTATGGATATCGGGCAGTTCATATACACGCGTGCCGTTGATGAAAATCGGTTCATGCAGTTCGCGTGCTTCAAAATTGGTCACAAATTTGCTGACAAAGGTGTGTACAGGATGAAACATTTTCAGCCGCTCGGCATGCTGTGGATCTTCATGTTCCATCGCAATATAATCCCCTTCCGCTTTGCCATTCAGCTTATTGATAATGCGGTACACGCGTTTCAATCCAGGTGTTGTCACTTTTTCTGGATTGGCTGACAGCTTGATCGTATCCGTCATCATTCTGTTGTCATCTTCAATCGACACCAATTTATAAACGGCGCCAAGAGCAGCTTGGTCATACGCGGTAATTACCTTTGTACCGATACCCCATACATCAATTTTGGCACCTTCTGCTTTTAAGTTCATAATCGTGTATTCATCCAGATCATTGGACGCCACAATATGCGCTTTTGGAAACCCTGCTTCATCAAGCATTTTACGTGCTTCCTTGGAAAGATAAGCCATATCGCCGCTGTCGAGGCGGACACCAACGAAGCGAATCTGGTCTCCCAGCTCTTTTGCGGCCCGGATCGCTGCCGGCATACCAGACTTGAGCGTGTCATAGGTATCTACGAGAAACACACAGTCACGATGCCGCTCTGCATATTTGCGAAAAGCTGTGTATTCATCTTTGTACGTTTGCACAAGTGCATGGGCGTGCGTACCGGAAACGGGAATGCCAAACAGCTTGCCTGCCCGGACATTGCTTGTTGCGTCAAAACCGCCGATATAAGCAGCACGCGTCCCCCATACTGCTGCATCCATCTCGTGCGCCCGGCGCGAGCCAAATTCCATTGCCGTTTCGTCGCCAAGCACCTGTTTAATCCGTGATGCTTTCGTGGCGATCAATGTTTGATAGTTCACAATATTAAGCAGGGCGGTTTCGACAATTTGAGCTTCCGCCAGCGGCGCTTCAATACGCAGAATTGGTTCGTTTGCAAAGACAAGCTCACCTTCCTGCATGCTTTTTAACGTGCCTGTAAACCTCATATTTTTTAAATAAGCTAAAAAATCTTCCTTATAGCCGATATCGCGCAAATAGTCGATATCGCTCTCTGAAAAATGAAAATTCTCCAAGTAATCAATAATTTTTTCTAATCCGGCAAAAACACCGTATCCGTTTCCGAATGGAAGCTTGCGAAAATATAATTCAAATACGGCTTTTTTTGTATGGATGCCATCATGCCAGTACGTTTCGGCCATATTAATCTGATAAAGGTCGGTATGCAAGGCAAGGCTGTCGTCTTCATATCGTGACATTGTTTTTACTCCCTTTGCTTTTCCATCGTATTTCATTCCTATTATCCTACACCTTTTTGAGCGTTCCGGCAACTTGTCCCGGACTATTTCTGGTGACAACCACGAAAAAAAGCGCCTGTTATGTGCGCTTTTTCGCTTCAATATATAAAATATGATGATCTTCCATTTCGATAATCGTAAATACCCAGTCCTCTTCCTCGAGCATGTCATGAAGGGATGTATCAATTTTTTCTGTTAAAAACCAGCCGCCGAGCGTATCAACGTCTTCATCATTTAACTCGGTGCCAAGCAGGGCATTTACTTCACTTATTAATACTTTCGCGCTGAATAGATAATGGCTATCATTCACTTTTCGTACTTCGGGAATTTCATCTGTATCATATTCGTCACGAATTTCCCCGACAATTTCTTCTAAAATGTCTTCTACCGTCACAAGACCTGATGTACCGCCATATTCATCAATTAAGATTGCCATATGGGTCTGCTCTTTCTGCATTTTCACAAGCAGGTCATGAATCAGCATGTTTTCAAATACGCGAATCACAGGTTTTACAAATTGACGCAGCGGCTGCACTTTAGGAAGCGGCTTGCCTTTTACGGCGACACTTAAAATTTCTTTGAAGTTCACCATGCCGATTACATTGTCTTTGTCTCCGTCAATAACGGGATACCGCGTATATTTTTCTTCTCTGATAATAGCCAGAACATCATCAAGTGTATCATCAATCGATAAGCTGACCATTTCTGTGCGCGGCACCATAATTTCTTTTGCAAGGCGCTCATCAAATTCAAAAATATTATTTACATATTTCAATTCAGTTTGATTGATTTCGCCGCTTTTGTAACTTTCAGAAAGCAGCATCCGCCATTCTTCCTCTGTATGAACCTCATCATGTTCAGATGCCATTTTCAGCCCGAACAAGCCGGTCACAAACCGTGCTGAGCCGTTGAGCGTCCATATAAACGGATACATAATACGGTAAAACCATATAAGCGGGACGGCAAGCGCCAGCGTGACTTCCTCTGCTTTTTGGATAGCGACTGTTTTAGGCGCCAGCTCGCCCACAACAACGTGAAGAAACGTGACAATAGTAAAAGCAAGGATAAATGACAAAACTGCAGCGAGAGAAGAAGCAAGCTCAAAACGCTCAAACAGCGGATGAAGAAGCTTTTCCACCGTCGGTTCGCCAATCCAGCCAAGCCCGAGTGCCGTAATAGTAATGCCGAGCTGGCAGGCAGATAAATACTCATCTAACCGGGTTGTAACGCGTTTTGCTGCCATAGCACCCGGTTTTCCTTCTGCTACAAGCTGATCGACGCGTGAAGCTCTCATTTTTACAATAGCAAATTCCGCAGCTACGAAAAAAGCAGTAAGGGCGATTAATAAAGCAATGCCCAATAAATTCACAATCTCCAATGACAGGCTCCGATAGCTCGGAGCATCCACCTCCTGTTTTCAAAAAATACCGTCTTTTTTCTTATCATATCACGTTCCGCTTTATGAACACAAAATCCGGCTCAGCTTTCGCCGGGCCGGATCTCTTTACAATTCACTGACTGTGACAAGTTCATAGCCTTCCTTTTGCAGAAAAGACACGATCTCACCAAGCGATTGGGCAGTAGTTTGATGAATATCGTGCATTAACACGATTGAACCGTCCTTCGCTTCTTTTTCGACAATCCTGCAGATGGCTTTTGGATTGTGCGATTTCCAGTCCATGGTGTCAATGGTCCAAAGCAGCGGTTTTGCTCCAATCACTTCATTTACACTGTCATTTGTCGCTCCATAAGGAGGCCGGACCGTCAGTGGTGAAACACCGGCAGCCGCTTCTACTGCTGAAGCTGTCCGCCGAATTTCCTCTTCTATATCCTGCTTATCGAGTTCAGTCAGGTTCCGGTGACTAAAAGAATGATTGCCGATTTCATGGCCTTCTTGCACCACTTGGTCGGCGAGCTCCGGATATTGTTCTACACGGCTGCCGAGCATAAAAAAGGTGGCTCTTGCATGATGTTTTTTAAGCGTAGCCAAAATCGCTTTTGTACTCTGCGGATTTGGCCCGTCATCAAACGTAAGCGCAATTTTTCTAGATGTTTTTCCGGCTGGCTCCGCCTCTGCCGCTAACTGGTCCCGCCATTCCTTTTTTAAAAACGGCACTGCCTTAGAAAGCGGCACACTTCCTTCGTGCTTTTTACGATCACTAAAAAAAACCATTTCGCCATTTTTTACATACAAACCGGCTTCGCTGATCGAAACGGGTGTATGAAGAGCCGTAGAAGCTTTTTGCGGATTGATAAATAAGTCCGGCGTTTTTGCAAGCAGGCCCGCTGCTGTATCCACGATAAACGTTTCATTTAAGATGCGGTTTTTTTCAGCCGTGATATACGTTTTTTCATTGAAAAGAACCGAGTAAATACCGCTGCTGTCTGGAACAAGCTCAAACGTTAATCGCAGGGAGGCAGGCTGTTCGTTTCGCATTTTTCTATCGATTTTCCCGACTTCTTTTAAAAAACCTGACTCTTTTTGTTTTACATACTGTTCGATTTTTTTATTTAAGGAAGCCTGTTGAAAAACAGGGTACTGTACCGCGATATCGTACCTCTTTTCATGGGCTTCTTTCATTTTAATGTTAATATTTTCATAAGACGATTTTACTGTGCTTGTTGCCCACACCGTTTTGTTATGGTGGGTGGCTGTTACAATCAAATTGACCAGTACCATGGCGAGCATCAAAAATAAACTTGACAGCAAAGCAATGATGGTCGTTTTTTTGTTCATACGTATCCCCTAATTAAACATAATATTGGATGCACCTTCCATTTATGATTGTAAACAAAGAGATAGTATAATACAATAGTTTCGTAAAAATATGGCTATGTTTTTGTCACAATTTGACGAAAAACGTACAAGTTTTTAGATTGTCACTTTTTTCCGCTGGTAAGTCCGGGCCGCTTTCACGAATGCTGCCGGAATTCCAGTATTTGACGGAAAATAAAGATGGGCATAGCCTGCAACAGCATTATACACTATACAGCCGTCCGGCTTCTGTCCAAATCGGCTGCCGGATTGAAAAGCCGGAGCTGGTTTTTCCTGTCCTTCAAACACAGAATAATGAAACTCATGTCCTCTTAGCTTCTCACCTTCTGGGATCCACGCACCCGGAAAAGCGGTTAATTCCCGGTAGCCTAGGGCTGCTCTGGTTGATTTCATGACCGTTTTCCCCTGAATAATGCCGCACATAGGATAAGAGTGTCCATCAACGGTAATCAGTTCTTCCGTTAAATACATAAACCCGCCGCATTCAGCCAATGTCGGCATACCGGACTCAACAGCCCGCCGAACGGACTTCCGTGCTTCGCACTGGGCAGCGAGAACGGGTGCAAATTCTTCCGGAAATCCGCCGCCTATATAAAGAGCATCTGCTGCTTCGGGTACGGTCTCGCCTGCAAGAGGCGAGAAAAAGTGAAGGTCTGCCCCATGCGTACGAAGCATATCCAAATTTTCCTCGTAATAAAAGTGAAAGGCGGCATCCTTTGCAACCGCAATCGTCACATGGCTGTCTTGTTTTCTTCCAAATAAACGGTTTTCGGACTGCGGCAGGTCCGGCACTTCTGCAAGGCGGAGCAGTTCATCAAGGTCAACCGTCTTTCGTGCCGCTTCTGCAAGCGCATGGAAAAAGCCGGCCAGATCTCCTCTTTCAACGGCCGGGACAAGACCCAGATGGCGCTCCGGCACACTGACACCAGGCATTTTCGGCAAATGGCCGATAACCGGGATGCCGCATTCCTGCTTTACTGCCTGCTCAATCAAACGAAAGTGTCCTTCACTGCCAGTTTTGTTCGCAATAACGGCTTTGATCTGCCCGGGTGCCATCATTTGAAATCCTTTCACAATGGCTGCCGCGCTTCGTGCCGTGCCGGATGCATCAATGACCAGCAGCACCGGCGCGCCTGTAAGACGGCTGATCTCAGCTGTACTGCCGTCATCTTTGAGCGGGTCTTTTCCATCAAACATTCCCATGACACCTTCAATTACTGAAATATCAGCATCCCGTGACGCTTCAGAAAATACCTCACGAATCGTGCCGGCATCTCCCATCCAGCTGTCCAGGTTGCGCGAAAGGCGCCCGCATATAGCCGTATGGTACGTTGGGTCGATATAATCCGGTCCGCATTTAAACGGCTGTACAGAAAGGCCCTGCTGCTTCAGAGCGCCAAGCAGCGCCAGCGTAACCGTTGTTTTGCCGGAGCCGCTGCCCGTTCCGGCAATAACGATTCGTTTTCCCATCTTATTCTTCTCTCCTTTACTTATTGCCAAATTCGATCAGGGCAGCCGAAATGGTTACGTTGCCGTTTTTTTTCTTTGGCAGAATAACTTCTCCCCCTTTTGACGCTAAATAAGCAGCCGGTTCACTGACTCCATACGCACCGGTATACTTAAACACCGTTTCCGAACGCTCTTTCATCGGCGCTTCGTTTAACCGCTCAGGCGGGAAGGTGAAAAACGGCCAGTCGTTTTTTTCGGCAACTGC
Organism: Domibacillus sp. PGB-M46; assembly: GCF_022668875.1. Taxonomy (GTDB): domain Bacteria; phylum Bacillota; class Bacilli; order Bacillales; family Domibacillaceae; genus Domibacillus. Next base: position 194,464 of record NZ_JAKGCR010000002.1, read on the forward strand.
CAAAATACCCTCTTCATCTTTTTTCAGGTCAATGGATGCAATGGACTGAACGCTTGTTTTGGAAAGGGCAAGATCGCGAAGGGTCTCATCGATAACCTGCTCAATTTCTTCCGCTTCTGTTCCACGGTTGCAGCCAATGCCAAGGACGATTGATTTTGGGCGGTACACAACAGGATAGTGAAGCCCATCGAGTTCTTCTGCATCGAGTAATCTATGGGTGACGACGAGAGCGGCATTGTGAGGTGTTTCAAGTGCTTCTTTTACCGAAGCCGCCGTCTTGATATGAGCCGGCATCGGCCGGTCATGCTTCCACCAGTTCGGCTCTCCTGATTCCTGCACAACAAGTACCGGCTCTTCGTTCACTACGGCAGCTGCCGCCTGCGTTAAAAAGCGGTCATATTCAAACTTCCAGCCGAATTCGCGGCCAAACATATCAACCGGAATCGTTTTTTGCACATCGGATGCAGTTGTAATTACCGGCCGGGCACCTGTCAGTTCGGCCACCCGGTATGTAAGCTCGTTGGCGCCCCCGATATGGCCGGAAAGAACACTGATTGCATGCTCAGCCCGGTCATCGAGAACGACCACTGCCGGATCGGTTTTTTTATCGCCTAAAATCGGGGCAATCATCCGGACAACAGCACCGAGTGAAATAATCAGCACAATGCCGTCGTATTCTTTAAATAATTTTGGCAGTTGAAGGCGGACAGAACCGTCAAACAGCGTAATGCCCCGCTCTTCTTCATCACCGCGGCAAAATTTCCGCATGTAATACAAATCCGCCTGCATCTCCCCGGCAAGCTTGCGTGCTGTTTCGGTTCCGTGTTTTGTAATGGAAGCTATCGCAACCTTCATGACTTGATTCCCTTCCGGAACCCGTGGGTAAAGGTTTTATCATACAGTTTCGAACGATGTCCCGATTTTCCAATGTCCGGATCAAGCGCTTTGCCGGCTAAAATCATCGCCTGCTTGCGAATGCCGTTTTCACGCATCGCCGTATCGAGCCCGGCGATCGTTGAGCGGACAATTTTTTCGTCCGGCCACGTGGCACGGTATACAACAGCTACCGGCGTGTTCTCCGGCCAGCCTGCTTCAACCAGCTCACGCGTCACCTTTTTGGTCAGTGTTGCGCTTAAGAAAAAAGCAATTGTACATTCATGTTTGGCTAAATCCTTCAGCTGCTCTTTCTCTGGTACCGGCGTTCTTCCCTCGGCCCGCGTTAAAATAACGGTTTGTGTAACATCCGGAATGGTCAATTCCGCACCCGCTGCCGCAGCTGCTGCAAAAACAGAGCTGACTCCGGGTACGATTTCTGTTTCAATGCCCGCTTCTTTCAAGAGAGCGATTTGCTCGATGATCGCTCCATAAATAGCCGGGTCGCCTGTATGAAGGCGGACGACTTTTTTTCCTTCCTTCACGTAATTAACCATGGTTTCTACCATCTCTTCTAAATGCATGCCGGCTGTTTTCAGTACAACCGCACCTTCCTTGCAGCCCGCCATTAATTCCTCGTTAACGAGTGAATCGGCATACAAAATCACGTCTGCTTCCTCTACAAGCTTCATCCCGCGGACCGTAATTAAATCCGGTGCGCCGGGTCCCGCTCCCACAATGAACAGCTTCATTTTTTCTTCACCACCATCAGCGTTAAATAGTTCGGTTCTGCCCGCTCAAATTCATCCAGTGTCCAGATAACTTCATCACTGGATGTAACTTTTGTGACCGCATGGGCGTGCCCCTCAAGTCCAAGCTCCCTGATCACACTTGAAATAAGGGCTGCCACCTTCGCGACTTTCAGAAAAATAACGCAGTCATGCGTCTCAATTGCCTGTTTCAGCGCCTCGCGATCATTTGTTGCCGGAATGATCGCGACATGCTCATCTCCGTCGGCAAGCGGAATGTTCAGCCTTGCTGCGGTTCCATTTACTGATGATATGCCGGGCACTACTTCTGTTTTTACGTTCGGCATTCTTTTTTGCAATACATTTTTCATGTGAATAAATGTGCTGTACAGCATTGGATCGCCCTCTGTCACGAACGCGACGTTTTCGCCGGATTCCAGTTTTTCCGCTACGGCTTCTGCTGCTTTGTTCCATTCACGCTCTAAAATGACTGGATCCTTCGTCATCGGAAAAACAAGACCAAGCATGTCTTTTTCCTGCGGATCAATATAAGCATCAATAATCTGGCGCGCATAGCTTTTTTCACCAGACCGCTTTTTCGGAAACGCAATAACCCGGCTTTCCGACAAAATGCGAAACGCTTTTACCGTTAACAGTTCCGGATCGCCCGGTCCTGCACCAATCCCATATAAAATACCTGTCATCACTGCTCCTCTTTTCTTTTAGCACATATAATGTAAACCGGATTTTGCGCTTCAAAGCGCGTCATATTTAAAATAGGCTTAGACAAGGACACTTGGGCAAGAGCCATATCTACCTCAAAGCCGGCTTCCCGGAATAACTGATGGGCTTTTGACATGTTTTCAATCGTAACGGCATTCAATACGATTGTCCCGCCCGGCTTCAGCCGCTTTGCACACGTGTCAATAAGCTTGTCCATATTACCGGCCGTGCCGCCCATAAATACGCAATCTGGATCAGGAAAAGCCTCTAAGCCATCTGGCGCTTTTCCATGAACGAGTGTGACGTCCGTGCGAAATTTTCGAAAATTCGCTTCCGCATTGGCGAGGTCCGCTTCATTTTTCTCGATGGCAAAAACAGCACCATTTCGGGCTATTTTAGCTGCTTCGATCGCGATGGAACCGGTACACGTTCCGATATCCCAAACAGTACTGTCCGGGCGGATGTTCATTCGGCCAATGGTAAGAATGCGGATATCACGTTTTGTAATCAAACCTTTGTCCGGCTTGCGCTGGCTGAATTCCTCATCCGGAATACCGGTAGTCCATTCTTTCGATGGCCGATTTTTCTTTAAAATCACCACGTTCAACGGAGCAAATGAAGCTTCACTCATTTCCTCAAGCGTTAAATGACGGCAGCGCTCGTCCGCCGCACCCATATTTTCAGCCACGAATGCATCATACTCAGTCATGTTAAACCGAAGCAGGTAGCGGGCAATCACACCCGGTGAATGCGTTTCATCTGTCAGCAACGCCACTTTTTCTTCACCATCAATTTTCTGGGCAAGCCCGGCGATTGGACGGCCGTGCACACTGATCGTTTTTGCATTCTGCCACGATTCATTCATCCGGGCAAATGCAAGCTGTACACTTGACGGCTGCGGCTCAATAACAGCGTCTGTACTCCCTGACAGATACGCTCCGATTCCGTAAAAAAGCGGATCACCCGAAGCCAGCACCACGACTGGGCCTTCTTCGTCCTGAACCCTTGTTTTTACTTCTTTTAAATTTCCGCCAATCACGAGCCTCTCCCCTGTGAAATCAGGAAAAAACGACAGCTGCCGTTCTCCGCCGACAAGCAGCCGGCTTTCTTCAATACGCTTCAGCTGGCGAGGGTGCAGCCCTTCCGCTCCGTCTGCACCGATGCCAATAATATGTACGTTACTCACTGTATTCCGCCTTTCCTAAAAGCTGTCCCTTCATCGCAAACAGCAGCGTTTCAACTTCCATGCCGCCGCGCACTTCCTGAACGGCATTTCTTGAGCAATTGCGGCAGAAAAGCGCAAAAAATTCCGGATAGTCCGCCATTAATTCTGCTGCATGCGTCGCTGTGTTAGCTGCCCTCACTTCTTCAATTTCATTCTCGGAGGCGCCTGCTTCCTCCGCCATCTGCGCCAAAAAATTCATATCGACCGGTGCGCTTTTAGAGTGCACCATCATGACGCCTTGAGCGACCTTTGAAAATTTGCCCGGCATCCCGGCAAGTGTAACTTTTTGAATACCGAGCCGTTTACAATGCTTGAGTGTGAAGCCGACAAAATCGCCCATTTCAATAAATGCTTCTTCCGGCAGGTGCGGCAAATGATTCATGGCATATTTTTCACTGCGTCCGCCTGTCGTAGCGGCCACGTGCTTACAGCCGGCTGCAACGGCCACTTCAATAGCCTTTACAATACTGGCTCGAAAAGCCGCGGTTGAAAACGGGCGGACAATGCCGCTCGTTCCTAGAATAGACAAGCCGCCCAAAATGCCAAGTCTTGCATTTAAGGTTTTTTCAGCCAGCTTCTCGCCGCCTGGAATGGAAATGATCACGCGGACGCCTTTTCCAGCCCCGGCTTCTAAAAGCAACTCCTGAACCGCTTCAGTAATCATACGGCGCGGCACCGGATTGATCGCGGCTTCTCCCGGTGCTACGTCGAGTCCCGGCTTTGTCGCCCGGCCGACGCCTTCCCCGCCATCAAGCTCAATGCCTGGCCCGCTTGTCCAGCTTACTTCTGCACAAATAACCGCTCCGTGTGTAATATCAGGATCGTCTCCCGCATCTTTTTTGATGCCGGCTTTTACAGAGCCCTCTCCTGCTTCGATAAATTCCGGTGTAAAGTGAGCCCATTGCTTCGCCGGCAGATAAATAGAAACCGATTCGGGCGGCTGGCCTGTAAGAAGCGTCTGCAGCGCAATTTTTGCCGCGGCAGTCGCACAGGAACCCGTTGTGTAGCCTGTGCGAAGCGGCTTATCAGGGACCGGCTTCATTTTACGGCAAGCAGCGACAGCGCATTCAGTGCTGCCACGGTGACCGTACTGCCGCCTTTACGGCCAATATTCGTAATAAACGGAATATCCAGTTTTGCCAGTTCTTCTTTGGATTCTGCTGCCGACACAAAGCCGACCGGCATGCCGATAATTAAATCAGGCTTGGCAAGGCCTTCTTTGGCGAGGCGGATAATTTCCAAAAGAGCTGTCGGGGCATTGCCGATCGCGTAAATACCGCCTTCTCCAATCGCAGCCGCTTTACGCATAGAGATAATTGCCCGTGTCAGCCCAAGTTCTTTGGCTTCTTTCATCACATCATCATCCGAAATATGTACATGCAAGGAACCGCCAAACTGCTCAATACGCGGTTTTGATACGCCTGATTGAATCATTTGTACGTCACAAATTACACGCGCACCCTGCCGGATCGCGCGAATGCCGGACTGGATGGCCTTTGGATGAAACAGCACGCTTTTCCCGAGTTCAAAATCGGCAGAAGCATGAATCACCCGCTGTACAACAGCGAACTCTTCCGGTGATAAATCATGGGGGCCAAACTCGTCTTCAATAATCGAGAAACTAAGTGATTCAATTTCCATCGGTTTCACTGTTTCCGGTACAAAAGTTGTTTTAAAGTCCATGTTTCGTTTCCTCCAGGCAGTTTAATGTGTGGATCACTTGCTCAAATTGCTCGCATTGATTTGGGTACTGCACCGGCGGCCGGGAAATGACGATCGTTTCGATACCAAGCGACACGGCCGCTTCGATCTTTTCCGCTACCGCGCCGATCGCGCCGCTTTCTTTCATGACGGTCGTCGTCACGCCGTAATGGCGGTACAGTGCAAGATCAAACTCCTTCGTAAAAGGACCCTGCATAGCCACAATATTTTTCTGAGGCAGTCCAAGCGCAGCGCATTTTTCCATATTGTCCGTACGCGGCAGCATCCGTGCAATCAGCCGGATATCCGTGTGGGGCAGCAGCTTTTCCGTGAAAACCTGCAGCGTCTTGCTGCCGGTCGTCAGGAGCACGACACCTCCCCGTTCTAATGCCGCTTCAGCTGCTTCTTCATACGTACCCACGCGCGTGACAAGCGGATGCTCAATAACCTGCGTGCCGGCCCGCTCAAAGCGGATATAAGGAATGCCGGCACGTTGGGCAGCTTCGATAGCATTTCGGGATGCTTCTTCAGCAAACGGATGGCTGGCGTCGACGACTGCCGTATAACCCTTTTCGAGCACAGTCGCCATTTCATCTCCAGCCAGCCGGCCCACACGCGTTGAAATGCCCGCTGCTTCAAGTTCAATTGACGCATTCTGGGTAACCACAGATGCTGTAACCGGGCGCCCCGTTTCCTGCAGTTTCACAGCGAGCTCCCGGGCATCGCTTGTCCCCGCCAGAAAGAAAATCATCGAATCGCCTCTTTTTCATGATCATGGTCATGGCCGTGGTGATGGTGGCCGTGGTCGTGGTCGTGATCATGGTGATCATGGTCGTGGTCATGATGATGATGAATACCCGCTTCAAACCGGTACTGGCATGTATCACAATTCATGAGTGATTTACCGCCCAGCGCTTCATCAATCCGGTCTGCCACAATGACTTTAAGCTTCGGATGAAACCCGAAATAATCCGCAAGCGTGAAAGACAATTCTGGATATTGCTCACGAAACAGGGTCAAATCCTGTTCGATCCGTTTGATCAGCACACCCGTAAACAAAAAGTACGGCAGAATAATGACCTTTTTCGCGCCAAGCTTTTTAATTCTTTCTACCGCTTGGGGAAGTGATGGCTTCGTCACACCATAAAACGCCGGTTCAACGGTTTCAAAGGATGTTTTTTCCCATAAAATACGGGCAATTTTGCATAGATCGCTATTGGCATCTGCATCGCTTCCGCCGCGCCCAAGCAGAATCACCGCATCCTGTTCGCCCACTTCATCCGGATCAATGCCGGCATCCTGCAGGCGTTCTTTTAAAATCACAGAGGTTTCATAATGGATGCCAATTGGCTTTCCATAGGTAAATGTTACACCCGGATACTTTTCTTTTGCTGCGTCAATCGCTGCTGGAATATGAATTTTCGAGTGCCCCGCCGGCAGCAGCATAAGTGGTATGAGGGCAACTTCAGTTGCTCCCCGGGCTATACACCGCTTGATGCCTTCCGCGATATCAGGACGCGCAAACTCCAGGAAACATGTTTCATATAAAACGAGCGGATTTAAATCCGGCAGAAATCCTTCCACAAATTGATGAATTTGGTCATTGCCTTCCGGGTCACGGCTTCCGTGCCCAACAAAAAGTACGGCTTTCATTCTTTTTCCCCCTTATTCTCCGCACGGCATCGGTTCAACGTCCGGCACCGGCATATCTCGATGGGCAAATCCTTGTATTTCCCCAACCCGTTTAAAATATTTGAAAAAGCGTTCATTTGGATGACCGGATTCACGGTATTCTTCTACTATTCCTGTGAGCATCGGAACAACTCGTTCCGGCGGAATGCCTTCTGCCACATACACACCTGGGTGCGCAGTCCGGCTGACCACTTTAGCGCCTAAAAACAGGTCAAACGCTCCTTTACGGTATACGATGCCAATATCCTCGTTCACTGCACCGTAGCACGCCATGCCGCAGCCATTCACGCCAATGCGAAGCTCTTTCGGCACGTCGAGGCCGCCAAGCTTTCGTCCAAGCTGCTCGGTATATGGAATCGCGTCGCCTTTATCCCCGTTGCAGAAGTCACATGCTTTTATCGTGACAACATCGCCGGTTGGCGCAAGGCTTAGTCCCGCTTCTTTCAACTTTTCAATAATCGGCTGCGGGTTACTCGTTTCGGTTTTTAACAGCACATAGTGATGTGGTGTGTATTCGATCGTACCCCTTTCACCCGCTGCTTCAGATATAGCGATCAGCTGCTGTGGTGTAAAATGCTTGTTTACCAGTCCTGGGCTGACCGCCGCTTCAAAGATTGTTTTCACAGCTGGCGGCGCCGTCTTCTGCCGCTTCAGCGCGGCGAGTGCCTGCAGGCCAAGCTCTTTGAGCTCAGGCTTTTTTTCGCTTTGGCCCCCATGCAATGCCCACGGTTCGTTTTCAGGACGAAGCCGCTCATGCGGCCGCAACGGCTGCTTTTCTTCTGTTAACGTATATTTGCGTGTGTATCCACGCGGTGTAATCATCAGTCCATCATAGAAAAAAGTCGTTGAATTGCCGATTACGACTGTTGTCAGCATCCCAATTTCGTGGTCCAGCATTTCCGCAAGCGTGGTCATCACGACTTCTTCCCGGTCACGGTATGCGCTTTTCACAAGCCCAACCGGCGTGTCCGGTTTTCGGTAGTTGAGCAAAATCCGCTGCGCTTCTTCAATTTGCTTGGTGCGCCGCCCGCTTTTCGGGTTATACAGCGCAATCACAAAATCAGCAGCGCCGGCAGCATCTATCCGTTTCGCTATAAGCTCCCATGGCGTTAAATGGTCACTTAAGCTGATCGTACAGGCATCATGCATAATAGGGGCGCCGAGCAAAGACGCGCAGGAATTGATCGCCGATATTCCCGGAATGATTTCTACACGAATACCGGTATCCCGCTTCCATCCCTGTTCCGCCAATACTTCATATACAAGACCCGCCATGCCGTATACACCGGCATCACCGCTTGAAATGACAGAAACGGTTTTTCCGCGCTCCGCCTGCTTAACTGCTGCCTGCGCCCTGCTTACTTCCTCACTCATTCCAGTTGAAATAACGTCTTTTCCTTCAATCAAAGGGGCTACAAGCTCCATGTAGGTTTTGTATCCAATGACGTAATCACTTTCTTTCAGCGCTTGTTTCGCCCGATCCGTAATATGATCTTCGTGGCCGGGCCCGAAGCCGACAACATACAATGTGCCCGTCATTTTTTCTCTCCTTTTTCCGTTCCCTTAAAGCGGCCGTTCAACAGCTGCATACCTTCCCCTGACCGCTCATAGGCAATCCATTCTTTTATTGGCTGGTTGTTTTCAAGATGCGAGGCGACCATCTCTTTGGCACGATGCTCGTCCATTTCAAAATACCAGTCTGCTTCCGGGTAAACGACAACTACACACCCGTCTTTGCAGCGTCCATTGCATCTTGTTCTTGTTGTATGTACATATGCATCCAAATCCCGCTCGGTAATTTCATTCCGGATTGCCTGTGTCACTTCTTCACCGCCTTTTCGCATACAGGTAGACCCGTTGCAAATCAGCACATGCTTGCTCATACTCGTTAAGTTCCACGTTGCCACTTTATCCGCTCCTTTTTAAAGCATGCAAAAAGCCCCCGCTTCTACGGCAGAAGCAGGGGCAGAAAACCGCATAAAAGAAAAGACTTGTCCAAGAAAAAGCCATGCGTATTCATCCCGTTCTTCCCACCGAAGAATGATGTTTCAGCATTAAAAGCAGGTCTCCTGGCTTGCGGTCAATTTACTTCTGCCTCCCTTCCCGGATAGAATCCAGTGGGTTTCAGGCAGGTTCATCACGCATACAGTAGCGGGGGCTGCACCGGACTTTCACCGGTTTCCCTATTATCCCGGACGTAGAAACTCCGGGCACTTTTAATGATTGCTTTATTTAGTTTTGTTGTCTTTAACATTAGCAGGGAAGAGCTTCTTTTAGCAAGGGAAAAATAAAAAAGACCCGGATTAATCATCCAGATCTTCTTCCTCGATTACGACTTCACCTGTTGTTCCATTTACCCATACATCCGTTTCTGTTTTGCCGTCCCTGATTTCTAATTCATAGTGTCCGTCATCCAGCTCTATTTTTTCAATCGTGCCTTTTACTTGTTTTTGAGCGGCCGCTTTCGCTTCTGCTTCCGTTACCGTTACACTTGTATTCTCACGATGATCATCATCATCGCCGCTGGCATCATCCGTATCCCGTTGTTTTTTTAACACCTTGCCGGAGTCTCCATCTATTTTTATATCATACTCCTGCGTATCGATTTCATAAACAGGGCCAGACAGCTTTTTCTCCAATTCAATGCTTTCAACTACAGACTGCGTTTCTTTTTCAGCAATTGCTTTTGCTTCTTCCATCGTCAGCTTCGCGTCAAAGCCGGGCACTTCCGCCTGGATTTTGTCATTCTGTACGCCCCAGAGAACCCCTCCGCCTAAAAGACCTAATGTTAAGAAGCTGCCTGCAATGGTTGTTTTCTTCATTTTTATTTCCTCCTCTTTTTCCTTTTCTGCTTTTATCATATCCATGCAAAATGAGAAAAAAGGGAGGGAAAAATGAGAGTTTGATGAGAACCGTTAGTCGTCCCAGGAAATCGACAGCACTTCTCCTGAAATGGCATTGATTCGCACAGTTGCTTCTTCGCCATTTTGAGCATCTATATCAACGAGGTAAGAACCAGCTTCTTCTCCGTCGCCTCGTTCGATATCATCCACTGTTCCCGGTACTTTTTTAAGCGCAATCTCTCCTGCTTCCTCCGGTGTCAGCTGTCGAGCACCTTTTTCAGTTTTTTCTTCTTGGGCAGCCGAATCATTTTCTACTGTTTCAAGGCGTGTCATGGCCATTAATTCGCCCGTCTCACTGTCAACCGTCATGCTGTATTGGCCTTCATCGGGCACTTCTATTGTATAGTGAAATTCACCATCTGCCTGCTCTGCCTTCTTCACCGTGCCGCCGTACTGCTCCGCCAGCTTTTCTCCTGCTTCGTTCATCGTGACATCCGGCTGCTGCAGGGACTGGTATAAAAAAAACGCGGCTGCGGCGGCTGCGATGGCGATGGCAGCCGTTATGACTTTTTTCATTCCTCTTTCCCCCGTTCGTCTTTTCTTTCAGCAGACGAGCATTCGCTAAAAGTAAGAATTACGATTGTCCCTTTTCCTTCCTCACTTTCAATCCGGAGAATGATCCCAAGGGCATCCGCCAGCTCTTTTGCGAGAGACAAACCGAGGCCAAACCCGCCCGTTTTACGTGCTCTTGCTTTGTCCACCCGGTAAAATCGGTCAAATACTTTTGGCAGGTCCGGTACGGGTATGCCCATTCCCCGATCGATCACACGAATTTCCTGTTTCTCGACTTCTATATAGATTTCCTTCTCAGAATATTTGCGTGCATTATCCAAAAAAATAAATAACAGCTGCCGCAATTTATCCCGGTCCGTCTCCACGCTGCATGTTTCCTTTATTCGAACGTCAACACGCCGTTTATATGCCCGCTGAAAGGAGTCGGCTGTTTCCCGTACAAAAATAGCCATATCGACCATTTCCATTTTTACATTCCAGGTTTCATCGCGCCGTGCGAGCGCAAGCAGCTGCTGGGTCAGTTCTTTCATGCGGAGCGCTTCTTCGTAAATAGCTTCAACCGATTCATCGAACAAATCCGGATGGTCCTTTCCGCGGCGTTTCAACAAACGGGCGTATGACTCTACAACGGTAAGGGGTGTTTTTAATTCATGTGACGCATTTTGTACAAATGCTTCCTGCTTTCGGTAATTTTCTTCAAGCAAATTCATCATATCGTTGAAGGTAAGCGCCATATCCTGCAGTTCATCATGCCGGCTGCCGTTTGTTTCAATCCGTTCATGTGTACCGCTTTTACGGATCCGGCGCATCGTTTCCGTCATCTGTTCAACCGGGTTAGAGATAATAGCACCCAGTACGCGGGCTGATATCACAGCAGGAATAACCGCTATCAGCAAAGCAGCAAAAAGCACGCCGCGCAAAATGGTTAAAATTCGCTCTGTTGCCTGCAGATCCTCCCATAATTCAAGCGAAGCCACTTCGCCGCCGCGCCAAATAACCGGAAGCGCGACTCGGGCATAGGAAGAACCATTATTATCCCTTATGATCTCCCGTTTCTCTCCTTTTGTAAAAGCAGCCGCCCGCTCTCTGAGCCCGGAGGCATCCGGCGAAACTGCCACCCCATCAACCGTTCCATCCGGCAATATTACACGGACCATTCCATTCGGCGGCGCATAAGCCCGGAGCAAATCACTGCTCGTTATAGACTCGGCTGGACTCGACACGCCTCCGGCTATTTGTGCTGCATCCGCTGCCGCTCGTTCAACATCTGCTTCCCTCAGCATAAAAGAAGCGGCAAAATAAACGGCTGTATTCATCAAAATAACAATCACAACAAGCAGGACGCTCGTACCGAGGTGAATTTTATTTTTCAGCTTCATGATTCTTTCAACACGTATCCAACGCCGCGTACGGTATGAATAAGAGGCAGATCAAACGGTCTATCAACTTTGTTTCGCACATATCGGATATATACATCCACCACGTTTGTGTCACCGTAATAATCATATCCCCAGACGCCATCAAGCAGCTGCTCTCTGGACAATACGTGACGCTTATTTTTCAATAGGTAAACGAGCAGATCATACTCACGCGGTGTAAGATCGATAGGCTGGCCTGCCCGAGTAACCTCACGAGATTCTTCTTTTACGATTAAATCCGCTGCAGACAGCGAGCTGTTTGAAACAGTTTTACGAAGTGCCGCCCGGATTCTGGCTAAAAGCTCATCCATATCAAACGGCTTTGTGACATAATCACTGGCCCCAAGATCAAGCCCGGTTACTTTGTCGGCCACTTCATCCTTGGCTGTCAGCATAATAACAGGTACATCGCTTCCCTGGCGGATTCGCCGCAGAACGCCCATTCCATCCATTCCCGGCAGCATCACATCAAGCAGGACAAGGTCAAATGTCTCTGTTCGAAACAAAGCAAGAGCATCCAGCCCGTCCAGCACTTTTTTCGTTTTATATCCTTCATGCTCAAGCTCCAACTCAAGCACCCGGGCAATCCGCTCTTCGTCTTCTACAATTAAAATACGCTGTTTATCCATCCCTTCCGCTCCTTTCTCTCTCTTTATTATCATAGTCCCGCTGGCCTTTGTCCAAAAAAAGACGGCCCTGTCTGGGCCGCCTGGCGCTTATGAAAAAAATTCTTTTATGCGCAGCATAAGGGTTTCATTGTTTGAAATGGTGCCCGCCACGGTTTCCATCACAAGACGGCGGGGCGTTTCTTCCCTCATTTCATCCTGTAAAAATACCAGCAGCTCGTTGGAACGTTCATCTGCCTCCCTCTGCATCGCTCCGATTTCCTGCAGCACACGGCTTTTTTTCCGTTCCCTTGCCCGTTCTTCTTCCGGCTGCCATTTTTCGAGCACATGCGGATCAAGCAGTGCATCGTTTGTGTGAATAATTTCTTCTATAGCCGCATCTACCCGGCGCATCGCATACCCAATGACTTGATCTACATTCACATCTGCCTCAATTGCCATCACAAAGTGAACCGTATGATGGATCATGCCATGCATCATCACAGCCAGGTCAATTGAATAAGGATAAACCCGCATTCCATACACTTCTATAACCCTTCTTTGCATCCAGCGCAGCTCGCTTATATGGTGCTGTTTAATGAACTTTTTTAATTCCTCATCTTCGGATATAAATACACCTTGAAATAGGGCAAATAAATTGTTTTCCTTGCTGACTTCCATCTTGACTTTCACTTGCTGAATAAACGCTTCTTTATCGTGAACAGGCCGCCCGGCAATGACATGCGCCCGGCGCTGATCCGTTTCGAGATTAATTTTTTCAAAGATACTCATCAGCAGCTCGTTTTTAGATGGAAAGTAATTATAAAACGTTCCTTTTGAAATGCCGCTTTGATCGAGAATATCTTGAATCGATGTAGCCGCATACCCTTTTTCTACAAATAAAGCATGCGCTGCTTCCATTACATTTCTTTTTCGTTCGTTCAATGAATGCACTTCCTTTTTTGAACTGTCGGTCTATTCAGAGATTAGCGCAATAACCTTGTTATTTCAAGCTTTCATATATAAATTTAATTTATTTATTGATTTTTTTGAACGATCGGTATAATATAAATACCTGTTAGAACAACAGTACAAAAATTGAACAGTTAGTATGTATAAGGAGGATATAAATTGAATACACACGTAGTACCGGGAAAACCGCCTTACGCGATGATTGCCATTTTGTTTGTCGGCGCTTTTGTTTCCCTTTTAAATGAAACGCTTCTTAACGTAGCGCTTCCGTCTATTATGAAAGAATTTGATGTATCGGCTTCTGCTGTTCAGTGGCTGTCGACTGGATATATGCTGGTAAACGGCGTTTTAATTCCAGCAAGTGCTTTTTTTATTCAGAGGTTTACAAACCGGAGTTTATTTCTTACGGCAATGACGTTGTTTACGGCCGGATCTGTTCTCGCAACACTTTCGCCATCGTTCGGCGTGCTGCTCGCCGCCCGGATGATCCAGGCATCCGGTTCTGCGATTATGATGCCGCTTTTAATGAATGTTATGCTCGCAAGCTTTCCGGTGGAACGCCGCGGTGCGGCCATGGGGATTTTCGGGCTTGTGATGATTACGGCACCAGCGATCGGACCTACCCTTTCCGGCTGGCTCATTGAGCATTACACATGGCGTACTCTGTTTGACGTCGTCATCCCAATTGCTGCTCTCACGCTTCTTTTTGCCATCTTTAAATTAAAAAATATTACGCCCCAGCGCCCCATTTCGCTGGATCTTTTGTCTCTCGCGCTGTCGAGCATCGGCTTCGGCGGCATCTTGTACGGATTCAGCTCTGCCGGTGAAAAAGGCTGGGATTCTGTTTACGTCTATGGCGCGATTGCGGCCGGTGTCATCGGCTTAGTTTGGTTTGTTTTACGCCAGATGAAGCTGGATGAACCGCTGCTTGAGTTCCGGATTTATAAGTATCCGATGTTTGCCCTGTCTTCAGCTATTTCGGTTGTGATTGCAATGGCTATGTTTTCTGCTATGCTTCTTATGCCGATTTATGTACAGACAATCCGCGGTATTTCCCCGCTTGATTCAGGGCTGTTAATGCTGCCCGGCGCGATCGTTATGGGGATCATGTCTCCGGTTACCGGAATATTGTTCGATAAATTCGGTGCACGGGTTTTAGCCGTTATCGGTTTATCTATTACGATTCTAACGACCTTTATGTTCAGTAATTTAACGCTGGACACTTCGTACGGCTATATTATGTTTGTATATACGCTTCGCATGTTTGGGATGTCTATGGTTATGATGCCGGTTATGACAAACGGGCTGAACCAGCTTCCGCCGGCTATGAATCCGCACGGAACGGCCATGAACAATACCCTGCAGCAAGTATCCGGCGCTGTCGGGTCTGCCCTGCTCGTTACACTGATGCAAAACCGGACCGAGTCGGAAGCTGAACAGCTTGCCGAGTCTGCTGCGGGTGATCCAGCTGCGATGGCCAATATTGCCAATGAAGCGATGCTGCACGGTATTAATTTCTCTTTTACCATCTCTGTGTTTATTGCCGCTGTTGCCCTTGTCCTGGCTTTCTTTATGAAACGGGTAACGCCTGCCAGCCAGCTGTCTAAGCAAAAGTCTGCTGGTTAAGCTGCTCACAAAAAAAACGCCCTTGCCGCATCCGGCAAAGGCGTTTTTTTATACCATTTTCGTTAAGCTGTTTATAACCCCAGTATGCATGCCTTCATGGAACGTGACAAACTGCAAAAGAGCTTCTACGGTTGTCATTTCAAGCGGACCGATTGTAACGGGATTGGCTGCTTTTTCACCGAGCCTCGCAGAAAAATGACGCTCTACACGATTCAATTGTTCCTGCAGGGCGTTCGTAATTTCTTCTGCTGATGGAACCCCTGCCGGCCAGTCAGCCGGACGTGTTCCTGTAGCAAACAGGGAATTCCAGTCAGGATGCACAGTCTCATAGGCTTCATCTGCTAAATGAAGCAGCCCCTCTGCCGTTACGAAAATATGTCCGGCATTCCAGCGGATATTGTTTGAAAACCCCGCAGGTACTTCATCCCACTTGTTTTCCGGTGCTTTAGCAATAGTGCCAAGCGCTGCGTTTCTTGCGAAAATAAATTGCTTAATTGATTCCATACCGTTTCCTCCTCTATGTATGACCGCTTCTATTCTATCATAATCCGCACTCCCGGCACTTGTCATAAAGCTTTGTTTTTCCGATGCCAAGCAGCCGGGCCGCTTCAGTTTTATTAGCAGACTGACAAAGGGCATGCTGGATCGCTTCTTTTTCTGCTTTTTGAAGAGTATATTTTAGCGGCATAACAGCTACCGACGTTTTTACGGAACAGATTCCGGGTGCTGGGGACGGTTCTTCCTGTAAATAAAGCGGAAAATGATCAAGCCGAACCCATGTTCAGCCCCTGTGTTCATTGCGGCAAGCAGCACACCGCCAATAGCCGTGTTTACACCAGCCTGAAAATTGGCCTTAACCTGCTTCCAGTTGTATAAAAAAGCCGCAACAATTCCTGTTAGCAAAGCCATTTCTACAGACCAGATTGCCAGCACAGACGACAGCTCCACCTTCCCCAAAGAATCCAATCCGATGGCTGCAAAAGCAAATCCGTTTGGGTACCCATACAGGCAATGTTTCAGTGAAAAATTTATTCATTACGGCTACTAAAATAAGTGGTACAAAAGCGAGTGCTTTACGAAGGGCTGATGTTTCTTTTTCTACAGCTTTTGTTTCCTCTTCTTCTCCCAAAACGTCATTGTTTAACCCGCAGTAGCCTTCACCGGCTTTGGAGGCTTTCTTCCGGCGCATTTCCAAATACAGCAGGCCTGCGCCAAGCACAAATACCGCTCCGATGATTCCTAGAACCGGCGCTGCGTAAATATCTGTTTTAAAAAAGGTTGTCGGAATAACATTTTGAATTTGCGGAGTTCCCGGCAGTGCATCCATTGTGAAGGTAAAAGCGCCAAGTGCAATCGTTCCTGGAATGAGCCGCTTCGGAATGTCAGTCTCCATAAAGATTTTTCTGGCGAACGGATAAACGGCAAAAACAACTACAAATAAGCGGACACCGCTGCATGTTAAAATAGCGCACATTAACACAATGGCTAAAACAGCCTGCCTGGCACCCACGAACCTAACGATTGTTTTGGCAATCGATTCTGCAATACCTGACATTTTCACCACTTTTCTAAAAATAGCACCGAGTAAAAAAACAGGAGAATATAATTTAATAAAACCGGCCATTTTCTCCATAAAAACATTTGAGAAAAACGGCAAAACACGGGCTGGCTCTGTTAAGGGATCAGCCAGCAATGCACAAATCGGCGCAAATAAAATAACAGAAAAGCCGCGGTATACGGTAAACATGAGCAGGCCAAGCGCCAGAAGTATCACCAGTAAACCCATTTTCACTCCCCCCCTTTTGGTAACCGCTTTTATTTTATATTTGCAAGAGCTGTGCCAACCATAAAAGAGTCCTTTTTCGCTGTTTTCTCCCCTTCATTCTGTGATTCCGGAATTTTTCTTATTTTCATCCGCTGCCGGAACTATAAGCATTCTTTCAAATAACATCTAAAGTTCTCATCGCCCACTATTCAGCATACATTGAACGCGCAAAAAAGCGGAAAATGATCTCCATTTTCCGCGCGTTTTTATTTTCCGATAAACATTTGTGTCCAGTGGCCATCTACATAGCCAACACCGATGTGTGTAAAGTCAGGGCTTAAGATGTTTTTCCGGTGGCCGTCACTGTTCATCCACGCTTCCATTACTTCTGCCGGCGTTTTTTGGCCTTTGGCAATGTTTTCGCCTGCTGTTTTATACGTAATACCAAATTGTTTCATCATATCAAATGGTGATCCGTATGTTGGTGACTGGTGAGAAAAGTAGCCTTTATCTTTCATATCCTGTGATTTCGCAAGAGCGACTTTGCTAAGCTCCGTGTCTAACGTTAAAGCCTTTAATCCTGCTTTAGCGCGCTCCTGGTTTACAAGCTTCGCTACTTCCTGTCCAAAAGCATTTACTGGTTGAGAAGCTGCCGGCTGTGCCGCCTGCTCCTGCTTTGGTGCTTCTTGTGAAGGCGCTGTCTGCTGAGGCTTTGCTCCAGCAGCAGGTGCTGTCGGCTGTGTTACTTCTTTAGACGGAGCAGCCGCTGCTGGCTGTGCCTGCCATTTTACTTCATAATATTTTTGTTGGGTTTTCACCTGAACAGTCTTTGTCGTATCACAAGTCAGGGAAGCTGCTTCCACCTGTCCTGCTGTGAAAAGTCCAATTGACACAAGACCAGCGATTGCGGCAATGCGTACATTTATTTTCAAGGTCAAAATCCTCCTGCGTTTTTTTTATGTGTTACCCGGGCTGCGTGATTACTATAGCCCGGAACACAAAAAAACGGCAATAGATTTTGAGATGGAAAATGACAGTCTCATTTCATAATGATAGTTTCCTGCTTTGCCCACCGTGCTCAGTCCCTGTCCAGTCAGCGCTGTGCCATTTTCACTTGAAAGCAGAAACAGGCAGCGACATATAAGCGTAACCCTTTTACAAAACTGTTACAAGGATGTGTTTTCATCAATATGGAAAAAGTAGTAACGAATGCCGTCCGTGTGTGCCGGTGACGTCGTATAGCTCCAATGGCGGTGATAGCTGTCAGCCGTGTGCGCATTCACAAGCGGTACACCGTTTTGGCGGCTTACGACAAAAGCAGCATGATCCATACGGCCATCACCGTTAAAATCATAAATAATGACGTCTCCAGGAAGCAGATCTGCTGCCGATGCTTTCCGCACAGCCTTTAACCCCTTCTTCGATCCTTCTAAATACCACCTGAGCGAATGGGTCACACTCCAGCTGAAACTCCACGTACCGCCTCCAACCCACCAGCCATTTTTGCGGTCGGCGTAGCCGCCTCTCATAGGGGCGCCTCCGGCCAGCAGGCATTGTGAAACATAATTGGTGCAGTCTACAGCAAACGCCGGAAAAGCCGGATTGCGTTTGTTCCACCACTTTTCCGCATAACGGACTGCGGATTCACGATCATACATCGCCATCTCCTCCTTTCCTACAGCGTATGCCGGAAGAGAATAGAAAAACCGGCCTGAACGGATCAGGCCGGTTTTTTTATATTTATTGGGTAACTCACAACGTTCCAAGGATAAATCTTTTTCTTTATCCTTCGTTAAACCGCCGCGGTATATTAATTCCACATTATCGTTTTTGATGTCCCTAAACGACCTAAGCCCTTCCTGCTCTTAAGTCCTTGCAGCTCCGAAGCTGCTCCAGTGTGAATAAGTAAAGTCAACACTAGCAGAATGCCAGAATGTTATATGAACGTTCTAAGTTACGATCTGAATCAGATGTTAATCATAACACTCATCAAATAAAAAGTCAAGAAATTATTTCCTGTTCCATCCAAGGCGCTCTGAAATGTCGCTTCCCGCTTTTATCATGCGCCCTCTTAACGCTTTTAAGCGCTCATCCGTCATGCGGAGAGTGGGACCGGAAATTGATACAGCCGCTGCAATGGCTCCATGATGATCAAATACCGGTGCTGCAATACAACGGATTCCAGGCTCGTTTTCTTCAAGATCAAGCGCATATCCTGCTTCTCTTACACGCGCGAGCTCCGCCAGATACGCTTCTTCCGTTGTAATGGTGTAGTCTGTATGGACCGGCAGCCCTCTTCGTTCCAATATATCGTTTACTTCTGATTGGGGCAGATGGGCTAAAATTGCTTTTCCGACAGACGTGCAGTGAACCGGCGCGCGCCTGCCGACTTTTGAATGCATACGCAGCGCTTCATGTCCGTCCAGCTTTTCAATATACACTACTTCTCCACGGTCATACACGACAAGGTGAACCACTTCATTTGTTTCCGCCTCCAACTGGCGCAGAACATCCTGTGCTTCTGATCGGACATCGAGTGATTCCAGCAGCCTTGAGCTTACCTCTAAAAAAGCGTAGCCGATTCGATAGCGGCCTGTTTCCTTATGCTGTTCAATATAGCCGTATTGCTCAAGTGTCGCTAGTGTCCGAAACACCGAGCTTTTATTAATATCCATTCCATTCGCAATTTCTGTTACACCAAGCCCCCTCGGGGATGCACTGACAAGCGCAATAATATCAAGCGCACGCGCGACCGATTTAACGACGTTTTCTCTTTCCAACCGAATCCCTTCCTCACTATGCAGGAAAAGCCGGCCAGGCCCGCTTTCCTTTATGATGTAATACGATATTTTTCTTTTGCCTGGAGCCGTTTTTTGTGCAGGATCGGTTCTGTGTAGCCATTCGGCTGCTTATATCCTTTAAAGATCAACTCACAAGCAGCCGCAAAGGGAACCGAATCATGATAATTCGGCCCCATTGGCCGGTAGCCGGGATCTTCCGCATTTTGCTCATCAACTACTTCTGCCATTCGCTCCAGCGTGTCCATAACCTGCTTCTTTGTGCAAATTCCATGATGCAGCCAGTTGGCCATGTGCTGGCTTGAAATCCGGAGAGTCGCCCGGTCTTCCATCAAGCCCGTATTATGAATATCCGGCACTTTGGAACAGCCAATCCCCTGTTCAACCCACCGGACAACATATCCTAAAATTCCCTGGGCATTGTTATCGAGCTCCTGCTGAATATCTTCCAGACGCCAATTCACTTTGGACACGATTGGAATTTGCAGCATCATGTCCTGAAAAGCCGAAGCTTGATCGGCGATTTTCCTCTGGCGATCGAACACGTTCACTTCATGGTAATGAATGGCGTGCAAAACAGCTGCGGTCGGGGACGGAACCCAGGCTGTATTGGCGCCAGCCTGCACATGGCTGATTTTCTGCTCCATCATATCAGCCATCAAGTCCGGCATTGCCCACATCCCCTTACCAATTTGCGCCCGGTGTCCGAAGCCCGCTGCCAACCCGCTTGCTACGTTCGATTTTTCATAGCCCTCCAGCCAGGCTGTTTTTTTCATTTCGCTTTTTCGAATCATCGGACCCGCTTCCATTGAAGTGTGCATCTCATCGCCAGTCCGGTCTAAAAAGCCGGTGTTAATAAAAACAATCCGGTTTCGAACAGCTGCGATACAATTTTTTAAATTAAGAGACGTTCGGCGCTCTTCATCCATCACTCCGATTTTAAGTGTGTATCGCGGCATATTTAATAAATCCTCAATCCGGTTAAATAAATCGTCTGCAAAAGCCACTTCCTCGGATCCATGCATTTTCGGCTTCACAATATAAATGGAGCGTTTGCGTGAATTTATCCGGCTCGGCTGTCCGAGTGCGGACGGCTTAGCAATGGCGCTTGTGATCACACCATCCAAAATACCTTCAAAAATTTCATCACCATGCTCGTCCAATATGGCATTGTTGGTCATTAAATGGCCAACATTTCGAACAAACATGAGAGAGCGGCCGGGAAGTTCAAACGGCGCACCATCTGGCGATATATAAGACCGGTCTGCTTTCAGTGTACGGTGGATTTGCCTGCCGTTTTTTGTAAAAGAAGCAGATAAGTCACCCCGCATCAAGCCCAGCCAGTTTTCGTACACAAGGAGCTTGTCTTCGGCATCGACAGCCGCTACAGAGTCTTCACAATCCATAATGGTCGTTATGGCTGCTTCCAGTAAAATATCTTTGACTCCCGCTGGATCTTTTGAGCCAATTGGGTGCTCCGGATCCACTTGTATTTCAATATGCAGACCATGATGTACGAGCAAAATCCCTTCTTCACTCGTTCCTTTCAATTGTTCTGGGTTCTTCAGTGATGTCTCGCCATTTTGTAAAGAAACGATCAGACGGCCATTTTCTACACGATAGCCGGTTGATTCTGTATGTGAACCTGCTTCAAGCGGTGCTGCTGTATCTAAGAACCGGCGTGCAAAAGCAACAACTCTTTCGCCGCGGATTGGATTAAATCCGTCTGACTTTTCTGCACCGTCCGTTTCCGGGATGGCATCTGTACCATATAACGCATCATACAAGCTCCCCCATCTTGCATTAGCTGCGTTAACGGCGTAGCGCGCATTATTTACCGGTACAACAAGCTGCGGACCGGCTTGAAGCGAAATTTCATCATCTATGTTTTCTGTTTGGATCGTGAAGTCGTCCCCTTCAGGCTCAATGTAACCAATTTCTTTCAAAAAGATTTTATACGCTGCCGGCTCAAAGGAATGCTTTCGATGCCAATCGTTGATTTGAGCCTGCAAGTCATTTCTTCGCTCTAAAAGCTTCTTGTTTTTTGGTGTAAGATCCGCTACAAGCCGGCTGAAACCCGTCCAGAACGCTTCCTCATCCATCCCTGCCTGAGGAAGCACACGGCTGTTTACAAATTCAAACAACCGATCATCTACTTGCAGCGACCCTGCTTTCACATAATTCCCCACGTACAACATCCCCTTTGTTTGGTATTACGCAACAGCGTTTCAAAAAAATCTTAAAAAAAGAGTAACACGGCTTTCAGAAAATTTCAACTTATTTCTGAAAGCCCTTTCTCATTTTTTCCATAATTTTTGCAAAATCGGATAAAGCTTCACCATGGCCAAAATGACTGCTGCCCAGACTATAATTTGTAAAATAAGATCATTCATCGTTATCTTCTCCTTTACATCCCAGTATATCAAAAATAAAGGGATATTTAACGGATCATCACACAACCGATCCGAAATAAGAACTGCTTAAAAACAAAAATAAACAGCAAAATGTATCAGAACGAGGCAAAGTGTGAGATAATAGACAGGATTGACCAATAATCCCGGGGGTGACGTTTAAAATGTCTTATTACAGCAAAAATCGTACGGAACCATTGCCAAACGTTGATATCGAGACATGGGAATGCCCGTCGGAGGGCTGCAAAGGCTGGATGAGAAAGAACTTTTCAGATGATGATTCACCAACGTGCCCATTTTGCGGGAGCGAGATGGAAAACGGAACCCGGCACACGAATTCGCTGCAAAATAATACGTTTCGTAAACCGGCAGAGGCCGAACAAAAAAAAGCGTGATCCCTCTTGGGAATCCGCTTTTTTCTTTTGCCTGCTTTTATTGATTTCCCGGTTTGTCAAAAGCATTTGTTTTTTTCGATGCTTTAATCCTATACCGCTTATCATCTTCTGTTTTTGGAAAAAATTCAATTTCTTCCTCTGTTACAGAGGGTTTCTCTTCCTTTTCGTCCATCATTTCCTCAAGAAGATGGCCTTCCGCCTCTGTCATCCGGGCATCATACTTATCCATCAATTGCTGCAGATCTTCCAGTGTTTCCGCCCGTCCATCACGCTGCACTTCTTTTAACAAGCGATTGGATTCTTCCTCTGTTAATTCCATATATCCAACTCGTATCCGTTCAGCTGCCATTGCTCAAGCCTCCTGTATGCTTCTTCATGGTATGCTCTATACCCTTACAGAGGAAGCATCCAAACATGGAGCCGCTACAGAATTGCTTCTGCCAAAAACCAGCCGATCATAATAAGCTGGATCACCACCTTGGCCAGCGTTCCGCTTAAGAAAGCAATAAGCGTTGCGTACGCAACAAAAAAAGCCTGTTTTACATTTTTTAAAACAATGAGTTCAACGGCAAAAACCGCCACAAACGGCACAATCAAAATCCCAAAGGGCGGAATGATAAACGAACCCGCAATAAGAGCAATCACCGCGGTCCACTCGCCCCATTTGGAACCGCCGTATTTTTTCACAAAGTAGCTGTTTGCCAGAAAATCAGCTAAAAACATAAGCGCTGTTAAAACAAGCATGCCAATCCAAAAAAGAATGGATAATTCTTCGCGGCTAATGCCAACATAATAAAGACCAAATCCTGCCCACAAAACGAGAACCGATGGAACAATTGGAAAAATGAAGCCGGCAAAACTTGCAATAAACAGTAAAATAATAACTGTCCAAACAAAAATAGACACACATATCCCTCTCTTCTCTGTTATGATAGCATTGTACCATTATGCAAAGGAATAGGAAGTGATTCACATTGATTAATATTGAACTGCCTGAGGCTGACTACATTTTAACAAGAAAACGGAATCCGGAGGACACAAGTGAAGCGCTGATCGCACGCGAGTACGGATTTACCGATTACCATAAAATTCCGCGTGACAAAGCCGGCGTTTTTCTTTTTTATGATGCACAGGACCGTCTTCTGTTTGTGGGCAAAGCCCGTAAACTCCGCATGCGTATCCGCAAACATTTTGAAGATAATGTATCCGACATTAAAAACCACCGTGATGACGTTCACAAAATTGTTGTTCTTGTAGTGGATAACCCGATGGAACGGGATATTTATGAAACCTATATTATTAATACGTTCGAAGCGAAATACAATACGGACAAAGCATTTTTCCGTTCTTAATCCTGCAGCCGGTTTTTTTGAAGCCGGCTTTTCTTCTCTTTCTATGCTGCTCCTTTTTCGAAAATTTCCCCTTTCTGTCAAACAGCCCGCTCCATCTGTAACGTTTTGATACGTTTTGTCGAATCTGTTTTAAATAATACGATCTTTTCGTATACTAGATGCTGTTCTCTTATAAAAAAGTATGGAAAGTACTCACGGAGGTTTCAAAATGAATACGCTGGTAAATCGTGATGAGTTAATGAAAAAAATTAAAAAAGTCCGCCGGGACATGATTACATCCGGCACAACAAAAGGATTAAGCCATGCAGAGACTGTTCAGTTCAGCCAAGAACTGGACGAGCTGATGAATCAATTTCAGCCCTATAGAAAGTTTTAAACTTTTTTCTCTTTATTGTTTTTCAGGCACAAAAAAACCAGCTCCTAAACGGGGCTGGTTTTTTTGTGCCGCTTTTGCCGTATTATCAAAAATAAGAAAGTTTTAAACCACCACTCCTCAAAGTGGGTGTTTGCAAAAACGTTCATGTCTGTCCTCCCTGCCGAAACGGCAGAGGCTTGTCAATCCCGCTTTAATGTTAAACTCCCTATTACAGCTTAAAGGTTAAAACTTAATTAAAAAAACACGTACAATGCAGCTGTATTCGTATCTTACTTCTTTTTCGCCTGAAATGCAAGCCGTTTTATTTTGCCGCACGAAATATTCCTGCTACACTAAACAGACAAGAAATGAGTACCTTTACTTACCTTATATGAAAGAAGTGTTTATAGATGTCTATCTCTTATTCTGCTCTTGACCTTGCTCCTATTACAGCAGGAAGCACCGCTTCAGAATCTTTTCAGCGTTCTGCTGACCTCGCCCGTCATGCAGAAAAATGGGGTTATAACCGCTACTGGCTTGCTGAGCATCATAATATGCCCGGCATTGCAAGCTCTGCCACATCCGTGGTGATCGGCCATATTGCCGCCGCCACAAAAACAATTCGGGTTGGCGCTGGGGGCATTATGCTGCCTAATCATGCGCCGCTTGTTATCGCAGAACAATTTGGCACCCTTGAGTCCCTGTTTCCTGGACGCATCGATCTGGGGCTTGGCCGCGCTCCTGGAACGGACCAGGTGACGATGCGGGCACTGCGCCGCCAGAATATGAGCGACGGGCACGACTTTCCAGAGCAGCTGGCTGAGCTGCGCGGATACTTTAACGGTACAAATCATGTTCATGCCGTTCCGGGTGAAGGCTTGTCCATTCCGATCTGGCTGCTTGGCTCAAGCGGGTTCAGCGCTCGCCTCGCTGGTGATTTAGGCCTGCCGTTTTCTTTTGCAAGCCACTTTTCTCCAGATAATACGCTGCCGGCGCTCGCCCTTTATCGGCGGCATTTTACCCCATCGGACGTTCTCGAAAAGCCGCATGCTATGCTTGGCGTAAACGTTATTGCCGCTGATACGGACCAAAAAGCAGAGCGGCTTGCCACATCCATGCAGCAGCAATTTTTAAACCTGATCCGCAACAAAGCGGTGCCTCTTCAGCCGCCAGTGGACAGCATGGACGGCATTTGGACTGAATTTGAAAAAGCGGCCCTGCAGCAGCAGCTCGGTTCCTCCATCATCGGCGGTCCGGAAACCATTAAGAAAAAATTAGCCGCTTTCATTGAAGAAACCGGCGCGGACGAACTAATGATTAACGCGCAAATTTATGACCACGAAGCGAGACTGCATTCCTTTAAACTCGCAGCAGACGTTTTGCGTTCGCTCGAATAAAAATCAAAAATCCCCCTTCACTATGGTGAAGGGGGTTGTTTTAGTATGGATCCGCCTCGTGGCCTTCTTGTTTGGCAGTATCTGCTGCTTTTTTCGCTGCCGCTGAACCGGTATCTCCAGCCCTTTGGTTCATCTTCTGTTTTGCTTTTTCAAGCCCCTCCGCTACGCGGCGGCCATACTCCTCGTCTGCTTTTGTAAAGTGGCCGATCATGGCTTTTTGAATATCCGGGTGTGATACGCTGAGCGCATCAACCAAATTGCTGATCAATTCATCGCGTTCCCAGTCTTCAAAACTCCGGTATGTATCACCGGCCTGCCCGTAATCGTTTCTGCGGTCAATCGGCTGCTTTATTAATTTAGCGTTGTAAGCAGGCTGATGGTCTGCACCGGCTCTTTCCGCTTCTTTTAAGCCATCCAGCATAGACGGCTCGTAATTCACATGCGGATTCCGTCCATCGTCTACATAGTGGGCATGCTGGCCATCGCGCTGATTGGTCGCAACCCGCTTTTTTGGTTTATTGATCGGAATTTGCAGGTAGTTTGCTCCAACACGGTAACGCTGGGTATCTGAGTAAGAGAACGTGCGTCCCTGGAGCATTTTATCATCAGAAAAATCCAGGCCGTCTACAAGCACTCCTGTCCCAAAAGCCGCCTGCTCAACTTCTGCAAAATAATTTTCCGGATTTTTATCCAGCACCATTTTCCCAACCGGCAGAAACGGGAACTGATCCTGAGGCCATAGCTTTGTATCATCAAGCGGATCAAAATCAAGCTCTGGGTGCTCATCATCACTCATAATTTGTACGCAAAGCTCCCATTCCGGATAGTCACCTTTTTCAATCGCTTCATAAAGATCCTGTGTGGCATGGCTTGTGTTCATGCCTTGAATTTCATTGGCTTCTTTTTGCGTCAAGTTCCGAATGCCCTGCTTTAACGGCTCCCAATGATATTTCACCAGCACTGCTTCACCCGCTTCGTTTACCCACTTATACGTATTAACGCCCGAGCCCTGCATTTGGCGATAGTTTGCCGGAATGCCCCAAGGGGAAAATAAGAAAGTAATCATATGAGTCGCTTCCGGTGTTTTGGAAACAAAATCAAACATGCGCTCCGGATTTTGAATGTTTGTCACCGGGTCTGGCTTAAACGCATGAATCATGTCTGGGAATTTCAGTGGATCACGAATAAAGAAAATTTTCAGGTTGTTGCCGACAAGATCCCAGTTGCCGTCTTCTGTATAAAATTTAACCGCAAATCCACGCGGATCGCGGGCTGTTTCCGGAGATTCCTTCGCTCCGGCAACCGTTGAAAACCGAACAAATACCGGTGTCCGCTTGCCTGCTCCTTTAAATACCTTTGCCCGTGTATATTTAGCAACATCTTCGTCGCCGACTTTCCCATACGTTTCAAAATAGCCATGTGCCCCAGCACCACGCGCATGCACAACCCGCTCCGGAATACGTTCACGGTCAAAATGGGAAATTTTCTCGATAAAATGATAGTTTTCGAGCGTTGCCGGACCACGATTTCCAACAGTTCGAATGTTTTGATTGTCTACAACTGGATGTCCCTGACGGTTTGTTAACGTTTCTTCCGTTTCACCTGTCCCTGTTTTTTTCTTGTCTTCGTGTTCCACATTTATTCCTCCCTGCCAAATTGAATTCACATTCCCATTATTTATATCCTTTTTCCAAAAATTTAAACAAAAAAAAGCGCTCGAAAGGGAGCGCCAAAAACGAAAAAACAACTTGATTACTCAGACAAATAAGAGCAGCAATAATCCACAATTGTATGTACTTTTAATTCAAATGTTTCATTGGCCGGCACGAAGAAAACACCCGCTCCGTCAATCGTTTCCCAGTCACTGCCTTGAAGCTTGTATTCGAGCTTTCCAGCTGAAATATCCATTTCTTCTTTTAAATCCGTTGAAAATGTATATTCCCCGGGCATCATAATACCGAGCGTTTTTTTAGTTCCGTCCTGCAGGAAAATGGTTCTGCTCGTTACCTTCCCGTCGAAATAAATGTTTGCTTCCTTTGCAATATTTACGTTTTTTAATTGAGTCATATTCT
This sequence comes from Domibacillus sp. PGB-M46, assembly GCF_022668875.1. Lineage (GTDB taxonomy): Bacteria > Bacillota > Bacilli > Bacillales > Domibacillaceae > Domibacillus. The sequence continues at coordinate 222,009 of NZ_JAKGCR010000002.1, forward strand.
CCATCCTTTCACTTTCTCCCAATAATTTATCATAAAAGCCCGGCTCATTAAACAGAATTTTCCCACTACTTTTTGCTTTTTCTTCTATATGTTAGACATTTTATCTTTCCTTTCAAATCTTCTGTTTGCATTTTATTATTTTTCACACTTTAATTTTGTAAAAAAATATCACATATTCATGTAAGATTTTTTTACAAAACTGCAGGGATTTACCATCATTTGTTGTATTCTTACAATAAATACTTTTAAGGAGAGTCCTGACAATGTTTAAACCGTACACTAGTGATCCTTATTTCGACGAAATGATTGACCAGAACGGAAATCCGAGGGAACATTACCAACGTTTTTATAACTCTCTTCTACAATTGAATCCTGAAGAATTAAAGGAAAAACAGGATACAGCAAATTTAAATTTTTTACGTCAGGGTATAACGTTTACCGTCTATGGAAATGAAGGGGGAACCGAACGGACGCTGCCTTTCGATTTTATTCCTATTATTATCCCATCTGACAAGTGGAAGCAAATCGAAAAAGGAATGGTGCAGCGTGTCAAAGCATTAAATTTATTTTTAGATGACATTTACCATGGTCAAAATATTTTGAATGATGGGATTATTCCGCGTGACCTCATTGAACAAAACCCTTACTTTTACTACCAGCAAGCAGGCGGAGTAGACATCCCGCTTCGAAACCATATTTTTTTGGCAGGCATTGATTTAATCAAAGATGAAAAAGGTGTTTACAGAGTACTTGAAGACAACTTGCGAAACCCTTCCGGCATGTCATATGTATATCAAAACCGGTATGTGATGCGCCAGGTTTGCCCGGAGTTCTTTTCAAAGCATTCCCTTAACATGCTGGAAGAACAAATCGGCCACCTGCACGCTGCTTTAATGTCCCATCTTCCTAAAAATGCAAGAACAACCGACGATCCACGAGCTGTTTTGTTAACACCGGGCATGTATAATTCCGCTTACTATGACCACGTTTTTTTAGCACAGCGGATGAATATTTCTCTTGTTGAAGGGCGGGATTTGATTGTTAAGGACAAAATCGTCTACATGAAAACAATCAGGGGACTAAAACGGGTTGATATTATTTACCGGCGTATTGATGACGATTTTCTTGATCCGCAGGCTTTTCGAAAAGATTCCCGTTTAGGCGTTCCCGGCCTGCTCGATGCGTACCGGGCAGGAAATGTTTCGATCGTAAACGGCATCGGCAACGGGGCTGCAGATGATAAAGCGATCTATGCGTATGTACCTGATATGATCAAATATTATTTAAACGAAGAACCGATTATCCCAAATGTGGAAACCTATATGCTGCGAAATCCTGAACAGCGCGAATGGGTGCTTAAGCATATTGACCAGCTTGTTGTTAAAAACGTAGGAGCTTCCGGGGGCTACGATATGTTGATTGGCCCGCACGCGTCTGAAGAAGAAATCGCTATTTTCAAAGAGAAAATTATGGAAAACCCAAATCAATATATTGCGCAGCCGACCATCAAGCTGTCACGAGCACCGGTTTATCAGGATGGCCGCTTTTATCCTTGCCATGTGGACCTTCGCGTATTTGTGATGAAAGGGGAAAACATTAATGTTTTTCCAGGCGGCCTGTCACGTGTTGCTTTAAAAGAAGGCTCACTCGTTGTGAACTCTTCACAAGGCGGAGGAGCAAAAGATACCTGGGTATTAAAGGAGGAACCACAGCATGCTAAGCAGAGTCGCTGATTCATTATATTGGATGTCTAGAAATGGTGAAAGAACAGAGCAAAACGCGCACATCCTCAGTATGCAGCTGATCAAAATGCTCGAATCATCCGAGCAGGAAACGGCTGCACAAGACGACTGGGAAACCGTTCTTGATATTTGCTCGTCAAAAGAGGAATTTTCTTTTTTGTATAATAGTATACAATTAGATAACATAGTAGATTACTTAACATTTTCAAAAGAAAATGTTAACTCGACTGTAAATACCGTGTCAATCGTGCGCGAAAATGCCCGCATTACCCGCAATCATATCCCGAATGAGCTGTGGGAGGTCTGGAATGAATTTTATTTGTCTCTTCCGAAGATACCGCAGACAGTAAACTGCTCTCTTCCAGATATCCATTTCTTTTTAAATCAAATTAAAAAAACATCGTTTACCGCAACAGGTGTGGTAGACGCTTCTATGGCACGTGATCTTCCTTATCACTTTATGAAGATCGGCAGATGGCTTGAACGGGCAGAGAAAACAGCGCGTATTTTGCACGTTTTTTACCAAAAATCAAAACAGGCTTGCGACACTACGACCGATGATGTTGCCTGGCGTTCTGCGCTGCAGTTTGTAAACGGGGCTGACACATACTTTAACCGTTTTTCTCCTATTATCAATCCGGATTGTGTGATTAAGTTTCTCCTGACAGACGTCTCTTTCCCACGCTCGGTCCGCTACTGTGTAGATCATATTTGGGAAGCCATCAAAAAATTAGAAAATGAAAAAGTGTCCCATTATTCCTGGCGGATGTATGCGCTGCTCGATACAATGATGACAGAGTTTCATGAAGATTACCTGAACAGCCTGGCAGAAGAAGAAATGGAATATTTCCTGCTTCAATCATTAAATCGCTGCATAGAATTTGGCAAAATATTCTCTGAGACGTATTATTTAATGGAGCGTGAATCTATTATGTGAACGAATAAACCAACGCACTTGGAGAGTGATGGCTTTATGAAGTATGAAATTACCCATACTAATATTTTCAAATACGAAAACGATGTGGACCAAAGCATGAACCATATTCGTTTAAAACCAAGTACGGACGAATGCCAGCACCTGCTTTCTTATCAGATTGATATTACCCCTCCTTCTATGACAAAAGAAAGTATAGATTTGTGGGGAAATACCGTGGAAAGCTTTCTTATCCCGCAAAAACACCGCTCATTAGAAGTAAAAACGACTTCTGTTGTCAGCATTCAGCGGGCGCCGTTTATTGAACGAATTGAATACTCTTCCGAAATGAAGTCCATTTTTCACTCAAGGCGGTTCAAGGAGCACTATCTTCCTTTTTTAAAGGAAAATACATATACCTTTCTTAGTCCGGAACAAGTAGAAGAAATGACGCAGTCTGTCGGTAATATTGAAAATCCTGTTCAATTCCCACTGGAATTAATGCGGTATTTGCATAAGACATTTACGTATGATACTGAAGCCACGAATGTCCTTACAACGGCCCAGGAAGCTTTCACTTTGAAAAAAGGCGTCTGTCAGGATTATACGCATGTTATGCTCGGCATGCTTAGAAAAAAAGGGATCCCGGCCAGATATGTCAGCGGCTATTTATACACAGGAGACAATGCGGAATTTATTGGCGACTCAGCTTCCCACGCCTGGGTAGAAGTGATGGTGCCTGGAATTGGCTGGATTGGGCTTGATCCAACCAATAATGTAGAAGCACTAGAAAATCATATTCGAATTGGCATTGGCCGTGACTATACAGATGTCAGCCCTCTTCAAGGGATTTACAGAGGCGGCAGTCAAACACTTGAGGTGAAAGTAAGTGTGAAAAAACTGGAGTCTCTTTAACACATAAAAAGGGGCTATTCCAAAAGTCCACTCCCTCGACTTTGGAATAACCCCTTTTTATGATTAAAACATGTAATGCAGGTTTATTCGCTGTGAATATCAAATGTAATATCCTGATTGCGATGGTCTATATAAGCAACGCTGAAAAAGCGGTCTCCTGCTTTATAGCCATCGGGTGTTTCAAATTTATAAAATGTTTTTTGACGGTCTTTTCGGTCTGTTATATAACGGTCTGAAACCATTTCGTAAAACTTTGATGTTTCGCCGCACTTGATATGAAAGTGAGTGCCTTCGCCGAGCTTGAGTTCTTCTTCAAACGACTCGCCTTGTTTCCACTCACCTTGCCCGTTTCTATATACACATGTCATTTTATTTGTTTTCATTTTCAGCACTCCTTTCGTATTTGATTACTATATTCCCCGATTTCCTGCTCAAAAACATCTTATTTGTCATAAAACCTAACAGAATATTCTTCAAACCATTCGTGCATTTGAACAAAATAAGCAACAAGCTGCGGTCCAGTCATCAACTGGCCAAACCACGGATATTGAAATGATGCCCCGCCGGTCTGTGCGAGTTTCTCAAGTCCTTCTTTTGAGAAAAAGTGCAAGAGCGGTGTATCCTTCTTTAAAATATCCTGCAGCATGCCTGACACGGCTGCTGTATACGCTGGATGATGCGTCTTTGGATACGGACTTTTCTTCCGATACAGCACATCTCCCGGCAGAACACCATCCAGTGCTCTTCGAAGAATGCCTTTTTCACGCCCGTCTGCCATTTTCATCTCCCACGGTATGTTCCAGACGTATTCAACAAGCCGGTGATCCGCGAACGGTACACGCACTTCCAGCCCTGCCCCCATACTCATCCGGTCTTTTCGTTCCAAAAGTGCGGTCATAAATGATACCATGTTCAAATAAAACAGCTCTCTGCGCCGGCGCTCCACATCCGATTCCCCATCAAGCTTTGGTGTCTCGTCCCGCAGTTTGCCGCTTTGCTCCCGTCCATATTCTTTTAGTGGAAGAACCTGCCTCCATTTATCGTTTAACAGCTGGGATTTTTCCTGCATGGAGGTAATCCATGGAAACCCTTCTTCTGATCCGTTCCGGTGAAACCACGGATACCCGCCGAACACTTCATCTGCACACTCTCCTGACAATCCGACAGTAAAGTCCTGCTTGATTTCATGGCAGAACCAAAGCAGGGACGAATCCACATCGGCCATGCCCGGGAGGTCACGCGCACACATGGCTTCTTTTAATGCATGAGCCAATGTTTCCTGATCAATCACTTTTGTGTGATGAACGGAGCCAATGTGCTGCTGCATTTTTTCGATCCATGGCCGGTCTTCTCCCGGCTGAAAAACGTTTTGCTTGAAAAAGCGGCTGTTGTCTTCGTACTCAATTGAATACGTATGAAGCGGTGTGTCGAAAAACTGAGCTGCAAATGCACTGATTGCACTGGAATCTACCCCTCCAGACAGAAAGGTACACACTGGTACATCTGCCGTCAGCTGACGCATAACGGCATCCTGCAGCAGCTCCCGGACACGCAGGGCTGTCTCAGGAAGGGAATCAGCATGCGGGGCGCTCTGTACATTCCAGTATCTCCATACTTTCACCCCGGTCTTTTTTACAGTTAGCGCGTGCGCCGGCCGAAGCTCTTTTATCCCTTTAAACACTCCCTGTCCCGGTGTACGGCCCGGTCCGATCGCGATCAGCTCCATAAAGCCTAATCGGTCAAGTTCCGGTTTCACATCCGGATGGGCAAGCAGCGCCTTGATTTCCGAGCCGAAAATAAACGCGCCATTTTTTTCTGTATAAAATAACGGCTTCACACCGAGCCGGTCACGTGCCATAAATAACTCCCCACGTGTTTGGTCCCACACACCAAACGCAAAAATGCCATTTAACCGCTCCAGGCACTTTTCACGCCACTCGATAAATGAATAAAGCAGCACTTCCGTGTCCGAATGTCCTTGAAATGAGTGGCCGCACTTTTTAAGCTCAGCCCGGATCTCTTCCGTATTGTACAGCTCACCGTTATATACAATGGTGTATGTTCCGCGCGTCATCGGCTGGATCCCGCCTGTCGGATCTACGACGACAAGCCGCGTATGACCGAATGCTACATGCTCCGCTGTCCAAATGTTAAAATCGTCCGGTCCCCGTTTTTCAAGTGTCTGCGCCATCTGGCGGACTGTTTCTTTTTTACTGGCAAGCTCTTGATTAAAATGTACAAAGCCTGTTATGCCACACATGCGCATCACCCTTTCCCGTACTACGATATGCGTGACCTGTCCGAAACATGACAACAAAAAAATTCCGCCGGTGCACTACGCGCCGGCGGAATTTGTTCTTTTTTTAAGTTTTTGATGCAGATCATTAAGCCTGGTCATCAATTCTTTGTATTCTTCCGCGTTAATTTGACAAAGTTCGATTTCCTCTGCCACACGCTTCGTAATAGCCCCCTGCTGCTGGTGCGCTTTTTCCTCTAAATAGATAAATACTCTTCGTTCATCTTCTTTGGAGCGCTCTTTACGCACCCAGCCATTTTCCTGCATACGTGAAATCATCGGCGTCAGTGTTCCAGTACCAAGGTCGAGCTTTGCACCAAGCTCTTTCATCGTTACCCCATCTTTTTCCCATAAAGCCAAAAGCACCAAATACTGCGGATACGTAAGTCCAAACGGCTGCAATACGCTTGTATACAGCTTGTTAAACTCGCCAGCTGTTTCATAAACAGCAAAACAAAGCTGGCCGTTCAGTGAGCGAAAATCATTCATGATAGGATTTTTTTTACATCCTCTTCTATTTTTTCAGGGCTTGTCTGTGGTGCATATCGCTCGACAACCTGCCCGTTTCGGTCGACGAGAAATTTTGTAAAATTCCATTTGATTTTTTTGGACAGCATCCCTTTTTTCTCGGTTGTTAAGTGAACAAACAGCGGGTGTGCATCCTCACCATTTACATCAACCTTGGCAAAGATGGGAAACGTAACACCATAGTTTACCCGGCAAAATTCGGTCGTTTGATTGATATCGTCATATTCCTGGTTGTTAAACTGATCACACGGAAACCCGAGAACCACAAAACCGTCGTCTTTGTACTTTTCATATAAAGACTGCAGGCCGCCAAACTGCGGCGTAAATCCGCATTTGCTTGCCGTATTGACAATCAAGAGCGGTTTGTCCTCGTACTCTTTTAGCGGCATTTCATTGCCGTTCGGTTTTTTAACGCTAAAATCGTAAACAGTTGCCACAGAATTCCCTCCTCCTTATTGCTTTACAGACAATTCAACATCAACGTTACCGCTGATCGCTTTTGAATACGGGCAGAAGTGGTGCGCTTTGTTCACATATTCTTCTGCTGTTGCTTGGTCTACTCCTTCAATGGACACTTCAAGCTTAACACCAAGCTTAACACCTTTATCGGCTTTGTCCGGGTAAAGAGCAACGGTTGCTATAACCTGGCTGCTGTGGAATTCAACGCCTCCCTGTTCAAGCATCAATTCAAGTGCACTGTTGAAGCATGCACTGTAGCCCGCTGCAAATAACTGCTCTGGATTTGTAGCTGTTGTCGCATTGCCGCCAAGTGCCTGCGGTTTTTCAACGTCTAAATTAAAAATATTGTCCGGTGAATGAACTTCTCCGTCGCGTCCGCCTGTGTTAATAATTGTTGTTTCAAAAATAGGTTTCATTCGAAAAACTCCTTTAATCGTTCATTTAAATCTTCTACGATTAAATCGTACACGATTTAAATAAAAAACACCACTAAAAAAGCTGTTTTATTTAAAACAGCTTCTCAATATGCAGCGGGGAGATTTTATTCATTCCTTTTTTCTTATTGAAAAACCCTTCCGGCAAGGATGCGAGACCGTACGCACGACAAATAGACCGAAAATCGCCGGATACACCACTTCCGGTCAGAACGATTCTCCAGTCTTTTTCTGCCCGCCGGACATCACCAATCACGACGCCGGCTGCGTCCGAAAAGTCTTCTCCTAATTCATACCGGACAATTTCTTCTTTTGTTTCATCATTGATCATCCGGACAAATGCAGCGTTCACATCGTGGAATGTCCGCCCGCCCGATTCGTGAAGGGCAATAGCAAGAACAATTTTATCCACTGTATCAGGAAGCATCGACAGCTGTACGTAAAGCTCTTCATCATCACCGCTGCCGGCTCCTGTTTGATTATCGCTCGATAAAAGAAGCGCTCCGTCAAAAGCAGTGAGCTGATTGTAAAAAACAATATGTTCACTTGAGCGCACACGGTTCTCCCTATCTACAAGCAGCGCCATCATATCCAGGTCAAAAAGCGAAGCACTTCCATCCCATCCTAACGCAATTTTCATAGATCCTTTCAGCCGGTTCGGTTTCATGCAAATCCCCCTTTTGTTTCATCCTAACAGGTGCGGGCTTTCTTTCCAAGCAAAAGCCCGCTCGTTTTTACCGCACTTCCTGCTGAAGCTGAAACAGCATTTGATCCGCAATAGCATGGTAGCCAAACTCGTTCGGATGAATTCCATCATCTGACACATTCTGCGGTGTTTCACTATTGATTACTTCAGTTGTATCCACGACAACCGCATAATCGTGCTTGGCTGCCAGCTCGTAAAATTGAAGGTTCCATCTTGGCAGGAGCCGGTCTGCCATTGAATACAATTCAAATTCTTTATCAAGCGGATTGTACAATTCTAATAGCAAAACTGTAGCTTCCGGGTTCAACGTATGCACCCGCTCCATGATATCGGTCAGATTGGCGTTAAATGTTTTTTGAAGCGAATCAACGGATTGAACAGCCTCATAGAACCCTTTTTGGAAGCCAAGCTGCAAAATATCATTGCCGCCAATATTAATCGTCACAATATCCGCTTTCTTGATCTGGTCATCAAACTCTCCGCCCTGCACGAGACGGTTTAATTCAGTGCTTGTGATTTCATTAATGCCTTCGTTTTGGAATTCAACCTCTTTTTGGATGGATGACTCAAGGCTCTCCGAAAAAGACTTCACGAGATTTTCTTTCGGCGGTGCACCAAAACCGGTAATAATAGAATCTCCAATTGCCAGGTGGCGAAGTACCTGCTTGTCACTTTCGCGGAAATAATCGATATATGTCTTTTTCTGCTCACTTGCAAGCGTCTGCGGTCCTTCTTTTAATTGTTCTATCTGATATTGCGGGTAATAAATCCAAATCGCGAAACCTGCCACACACACTGCAACAACACTTAAAATGGTGGCGATGACTTTCATGCCTCTTTCTTTGTTCCTCCTTTTATTCGGAAATACTGTTCATTGTTGCCGTATTAATTGTTCATTATACGTACGATTTCGCTGTTTTCACAACTAATCTGTTTGAGGAAAAAGGGCTGCAAAACAACGTCCCAAAAGCCGTTTTCTCCCATCTTCTTTTATCCATACCCACTTTTTTCAAAAACAAGACCCATGCTGTCGAGAAGAAAAGAAACTCTGCCCCAGGGACAGAGTTCTTTCTTTTATTCAAATGAATTGTAAATATCATAATCTCCCTTTTTTTCTTCCAGCCAGGTTGTATATTCACTCGACATTTTTTCCTGCTTGAGCGTTTCTTTAATTTCCTCTTTGCTGTCTTCCAAGTTAGCGGCTTTCGCTTCTTTCTTTCCTGTTACTTTAATAATATGATAGCCGTAATCGGTTTTAACCGGTTCGCTGATTTCACCAATCTCCATCGCAAAAGCGGCTTTCTCGAATTCCTCGGTCATTTCCCCTGTACCAAAGTAGCCCAACTCACCGCCATTTTCCGCACTTGTTGTATCGGTAGAATATTCTTTTGCCAGCGCTGCAAAGTCCTCCCCGTCTGCAAGCTTCGCTGTAACTTCTTTTGCAGTCGCTTCGTCATCTACTAAAATGTGGCTTGCTTCTACCTGTTCGGATGTGGCAAACGTATCTTTATTTTCATTAAAATAAGTCTCGATTTCTTCATCTGTGATTTCGATGCGTGGCTCAAGCAGTTTCACCGTCTCGAGATATACTTTAATTTCTTCCTCCATATCTGCTTCGGTCATGCCGCTTGATTCAAGCGCTGACTTGTACGCTTCTTCTCCTCCGTACGACTCAATGGTTGCGTCCAGTTCTTCTTGAATCTCCTTATCTGTCACCTGCACCTTTTCCTTAGTGGCTTCTTTTTCCACAATCTTGTTCGCAATTAACGATTCCACTGCGTCTGCTCCGTACATTTTTACGAGTGAATCATACAAATCATCTTTCGTAATTTTGGTTCCGCCTACCTCCGCAATCGTTTCTGCACTGCTGCCGGCTGTGGCAAAAAAGAATCCAGCCGCCGCTATTGCTGCGATAATCGCAGCCCATACATACGTTTTTCTTTTTTTTAAAGTGTTCATTGTTTCTCTCCCTGCTATTTAGTTTCCGAGCTCAGTATAAAAAACAAAAGTGAAAAAACGGTGAAAGTCAAATGAATGTCCCGCCGTTTTTAACAAAATCCATCTCCTGCTTGATCGCTTCCATTTTTTGATCAAGCGCGGTCATTGTGTCCGCTGCACTTTTCAGTTCTTTTTGCAGGCGGGGCGGAATGACACCGTCAAATTTATAAAACAGCTTGTGCTCCAGTCCCGCCCAGAAATCCATCGCAGCCGTACGGATTTGCACTTCAACCATCGTTTTTTCGGTTGAAGCCGCCATAAAAACAGGGATTCCAATGACTGCATGTAAACTTTGATAGCCATTTGGTTTCGGCTGTTTGATGTAATCTTTTACATGTACAAGTTGAATATCCCGCTGTTGCTTGAGCATTTGCAGCACATGGTAGATGTCGGATGCAAACGAACATGTAATGCGAATGCCGGCAATATCGTGCACGTGGCGCCGTGCATTTTCCGGGGTTAACGCGTACCCTTTTCGTTTTACCTTTTGAATAATGCCATGCTGATTTTTCAATCGCGATTTAATATGTTCAATCGGATTGTATTGGTGGATATGCTGAAACTCTTCATTTAAAATATTCAGCTTCGTATTTACTTCATCCAGCGCAAATTTGTGAATCAGCATCAGTTTTTTCCATTCATCCATTTCCTGCTCCATCTATCGCACTTCCTTTGTAACATGATCTGCTTTTTATCGTAGCGGAGGAAAGTGAAAATAAAATGAAAAAAGCACCCTTAAAGGATGCTTCAGTGTGTAGACAAAGTCTTTCGCTTCTAAAAAAGAGCCGATAAGTGGTGTTGAAGACCAATAAACAAGGACCGAATAGACATTTTCTCTTTTTTAAACAAAAGATGCGACGCGCTCTATACAATCTTGTTACAAGCCACTTGGCGGCGGGAAGGCTGCATAGACTTCTTTGGGACTAGCGGGCTTCAGCGCCTGCCCCACGGAAAGTGGAGCTGCCTGGACGCCGCCGATCCATCTTATCCATATAATTTGTTTATAGTCTGAAGCATCCATAAAGGATACTTACTTTTCGTCATGTCCGCCTATTAACATAAAGTCTCCAAATTGGTTTACATCAACATTAATCCTGTCACATGCATTCAAGTATCTTAAAATGATAATAAACCGGTCTTGAGAAATCCCCTTCTTCTCCATCTGCGCCCGCATTTCTTCAATGGGGGGAAGCTCGTCTGTTTCTGTCTTTGCCTCCATAAAAGGAGAAAAATACCGGTATACCGTCTCCACTTCTTCTTTCCGGACAACGGAGAGCTCCCCAAATTCTTTCGCCAGCGCTTCTTCAAATCCATTCTTAAGTCCGTAAATATGGCCTTTATCGGCTTTTTCAATGCCCTGCCGGCTTTGAAGATCGTATAGTTCTCCCATTATTTTTCCGAGGATTAATGTCAGGTTTGTATCCACTTTATCCCTCCTTTTTCTTTAGTTTTAGGCAGATGAACGCTATTTATACAGCTTGGGCCTGTTAATCGGAACGAATCTTACGTGCTGCCAGCCACTGGCGGAGAGAAGTTCTTGAAAAATACGTTTTTCCATTTACATCAATAGATGGAATATCCCGATATCTTTGAAGCAGTTCTTTCGTATCCTGCTTCGGTGCGCCAAAAAAACGATGCAAAGTATCCTCCTGAATAAGCTCAGACTGATCTCTTCGCTTAAAATGATCGATAAATGTTTTTTCAGATGGATTTTTCCAATTTTTAAGCCCGTCCCCAATAAAATAGCCGGCCAGTGCAATACCAGCACCTAAAAATAAACTCACAACTTGTCCTCCTTTTTCTTCTGTGCTTTTTTATCTTATGAGCCAATAGCTTGCCTCATCTCTTTTTCTTCCATAAAAAAAAGCGTGCTTCTGCACGCTTTCCTTTATTTAAACCAGCCTTTTTCTTTAGATTGAGAAATGGCTTCTATTCGATTTTTCACTTCCAGCTTATCGAAAATCGTAGAGATATAATTGCGGACGGTCCCGTTTTTTAAATTCAGCTGCTTCGCAATCTCTCCTGTGCTTTTTCCTTCGGAAACAAGAGCCAGCACATCTTTTTCACGTTCCGTCAGCGGATTTTCTTCACTGTATAAGTCATCCATCAATTCCGGCGCATACACTTTTCGGCCATTCATAATACTACGAATGGAGCTCGCCAGTTCATCGCTTGGACTGTCCTTTAGTAAATATCCGCTTACTTTTGCTTTTAGCGCCCGCTGGAAGTAGCCTGTGCGGGCAAATGTCGTTAAAATAATCACCTTACATGCATCATTTTTTAATTCTTCAGCCGCTTCAAGCCCTGTTTTCAGCGGCATTTCAATATCCATTATACAAATGTCCGGCTGCAGCTCCCGCACAAGTGTAACGGCTTCTTCTCCATTTGCAGCTTGTCCAACCACTTCCATATCATCTTCTAAGCTGAGCAGCGACCCAAGTGCTCCAAGAAGCATGCGCTGGTCCTCAGCAATGACAATGCGAATCATTTCATTCCCTCCCTGTCATGCTGTGTGACATTGTTCGGTACCGTCATGATTAAAACCGTGCCATTTTCACTTCGGATCTCTAAACTTCCATTTACGAACTCAAGCCGCTCCCGCATACCAGGCAGTCCGCTTCCTTTTCCGATATCCTGGCGGCTGAGCCCTACACCATCATCTTTTACGGTCATTCGAACGGAATCCTGAAGCTGCTCAATCGATATATGGCAGGAAAAGGCCTGGCTGTGTTTTACGATATTCGTTACCGCTTCTTTCATGCACATACTGAGCACATTTTCCACAAACAGCGATACATTTACAAGCTGAAAAGAATCAGCGCCTGTATACTCAATTTGTGCAGCCCGAAGCATTTGCTGAACAAGCACAATTTCATCATTCACCCGGATGCCCCGCATGGATGAAACAAGGTTTCTCACTTCATTCAGTGCGGTTCGTGCCGTTTGCTGCACATCCAGCAGCTCTCCCTTTGCCCGTTCCGGGTCTTTTTCGACCAGCTTGCGCGCCAAATCGCTTTTTAATCCAATGAGGGAAAGCTTCTGGCCAAGCGTATCATGCAGATCACGAGCGATCCGCTGGCGTTCCTCCTGTTTCACAAGATCAGCAATCCGATTGTTGGCAAGCTGCAGCTCCGCTTCAAGCTTATCCTGTTTTTTTCGGTTGTACAATGAAAAGGGCAGCAGCACAATGCCAATAAATACGATGACAATAATGGGAATCTGCTGGATAAACAGCGGGTCCTGAACCACAAGGTTATAGTTAATAGAACCAATGGTGCTGACCAGGTGAATCACGTAAGCTGTTATAAAAGCCGCACGCTTACGGATATTTCCATTGTAATAGGCAATGTAGAATGAAAAGTAAATAAACTGATACATAACCGTCATGGCAACAGAAATGCCGACAAGAAGGCAGACCCAGAGATAAACCGGCCACCTGGATGATAAAAAAGCAAACCTGAAGCTGATAAAAAACAAAATTGTCAATGTAATGCCGATGACAATTTCATTCGTGGATGACGACTGAAAAATAAAATAAAACGGCAGAAAGCTTAAAATAATCCATATATAAGGAGACAAGCCGGAGCTTTTCCCAAACGATGCAAATCTTTTTTTCATACAACACCTTTTTTGTTTTTATTTTACCATAAAAAAGCTGCCCTCACTTGAGTGGGGACAGCTTTTCAAACTACTGAATGGCACTTCGTTTACCAAATGAGCCATATGTTTTTTTAGCTTGTTTAAATGTAACGAATTTATCCTGTTCCTCATCCCAAAGGCGAAACTTTACAGACTGGATACTGGTCCAGAGTGTGATAGTCGGAACACTTTGAAGCGGTTCGGAATTTGAGTGCGCTTCTTCGAGCTGATAATTTGGCACGCGCGGGCTTAAATGATGCACATGGTGAAAGCCAATATTACCGGTAATCCATTGAAGCGGCTTTGGCAGCTTGTAAAACGAGCTTCCTTCCACTGCTGCTTTTACATAACTCCAATGTTCATCTTCTTCAAAGTACGAATCCTCAAAGGTATGCTGCACATAAAACAGCCATACCCCCATCGCACCGGCGATCCAGAACATCGGGCCATGTACAAGAAGAAACGCCTGCCAGCCGATGAGCCAGCACATAAGAGCGACGCCAAGAAGAAGCAGCACATTCGTTAAGTATGTGTTCATGCGTTCTTTTTTGCGGGCGCCTTTCACGTTAAAACGGTTGGTGATCAAGAACACCCATATTGGGCCAATAACGAACATGATAAACGGATTGCGATATAAACGGTATGCAATACGTGTTTTCAATGGCGCTTCATAATATTCATTAACCGTCAGCATCCACATGTCTCCTGTACCGCGCTTGTCAAGATTTGAGCTTGTTGCGTGGTGGACATTATGGCTGTGCTGCCACTGGTCATACGGGAAAAACGTTAAAACACCTGTGATCGTGCCTACTATCCGATTCAGCTTGCGGTTCTTAAAAAAGGAGTGGTGGCAGCAATCGTGAAAAATAATAAAGATGCGTGTAATAAATCCGGCACCGATTACCGATAACCCGAGTGTCAGCCAGTAGGAAATTTGCAGGCTTTGGTATGCAAGAAACCAGACCAGCAAAAACGGGCCAATTGTATTGATTAATTGAAAGATGCTTTTATGCGTATCAGATTTTTCATAGGGAGCTACTTGTTTTCGTAAAATTTTTGTATGTTCTTTGCTCATGTTTACGTTCCCTCCGCTCAGTAATAACTTTACTATACCGGAAGGAAAACGTGTTGTGCAGTAGCACCCGTCATACAATAAATATGACAAGTGTCATATTTATTTTTGGCCGAGCAAATAAAGCACTTTTGCCGCCTCGGCCCGTGTCGCCGTGTTGCCCGGCTTAAAAGTTTTGCCTGTTCCCTCCATCAAGCCGAGCTGATACGCTTTCTGGATGGATTGTTGAATAGATGTGCGGTATTGGCCCACATCGGTAAACGGCATTGAGGCCGTTACTTTAACTGCTCCGTGTTCTTTTTCATAAGCGCGCACGAGCATGGCTGCCATCTCGGCACGGCTGATCGATTTAGCCGGTTCAAACGTTTTAGCTGTTGTGCCCTTCACAACGCCTGCTTCGAATGCAGCCGTAATATCCTGCTTCAGCCGGCCCTTTACATCGACAAACGGTGTTTCTTTTTGGGCCGTCCATTTCATGGTACGGACGAGCATGCTCGCAAACTGGCCGCGTGTCACATTGCCTTCGGGATCGAATGTTGCATCTGTTTTGCCTTTAATAATGCCTGCCTCAGCGAGTGCCGCGATATGCTCAGCTGCCCAGTGATCCGCTGGCACGTCTGCAAAGGACGGCGCACCTGCTGTGCCTTTGTTTAAGTCAAGCTCAAAAATGCCAAATCCTTTTTCATCGATTTTGCCCGTATACGTAATGTTATCCGTTTCTTTGGCAAGTGCTTCTGCTTTTGGATTAGAGGTAAATGTTGCTTTCGCTTTTGTTTTGGCAAATGTCCAGTTGTTATCCACTGCTGCGTCTATTTCTTTGAATTCCTTTACATAATTCATTACAGCCTGGCGGTTGGAATCTGGTGCTTTTAATACCGTGTTTACGCCGCCTGGATTCATCAGCTTGCTGCCTGCTGCCCGATAATCATTGGTGGCTACAATAAACTCCATCTCATCCGTTACCGGTTTTCCGTTAAATTCCAAATTTTTAATCCGGTTTGCCGATGCGTTGATCACATTTTGTCCTTTGTCATATTTCGGCGGGGATGTCACATCGATCTCATAGGTAACGCCGTCGATCACGTCAAAGTTGTAGGTCGGGAAATCCGGGTTAATCAGTGCTTGTCCATCTCCTTTTGCCGGATCGATCGTGTTAAACTGTCCTGCTGACCATTCAAGCCACTCTTTCAAAGTAGCACCGTTTACTTTAATGGCATTGACGACGTTGTTGTCGTATAGGTACAGATCCGCAATGTTTTTCAGCACGAGCGTACCTGCTTGGACATCTGTATAATCTTCTGCGCCGCCGCGTCCTGCTTTAAATGGTGCCGCTGCTGAAAGAACAGGAAGGTTCTCATACTGCGTACCTTTCAGTGCATCTTGTACATACCACGTTTGTGCCCGGTTTAAAATTTCCATTGCCGCATTATCCCGCACAAGACCAAAGTACGTATTCAAATTTCCTTTGAGCTCCCCTACTGGTGTCTCCATATATTTAATCGTCGCTTCGTGCTCGGCTTGAACAGATGCTGCAACAGCAGAATCCGCTTCTACAGTCACATCACCGGATGTAATCGGCTTAAGAGAGCTCCTTCCGCTTGTTACATCCCATTTTCCGTTCACTTTTTGAATCTGGAGATCAATCAGCCCAACGTTATTGCCCCACGAGCCAGGCATAACTGTCGGAACACCATTAATGGTCCCATTTGTGTTATCGATACCGCTTCCATCCGGAAAAGACGGCTTGGCCGCATTCGGAAAGCTCAAATGCTGGTGGCCTGTTAAAACAGCATCCACATCTGGAATTTTCGTTAAATAGTAAGAAGCGTTTTCAATGCCTTCTGTATACTCTTTCATAGCGCCGTTCTGGTCATACTCGGCAATGCCGGAATGCGAAAGAATCACAATCACATCCGCTCCCGCTTCCTTCATTTGCGGCACCACCTTTTGAGCGGACTTTACAATGTCCTCCACCACCAGTTTTCCTTCTAGGTGCTTGGCATCCCATTTCATAATGTCCTGTGGTACAAAACCGGTAACGCCGACTTTAATTGTATGTACTTCTCCGTCTGTATCTTTCACTTCTTTTTCAATGATTTTAAACGGCGTAAAATAAGGATTTCCTTCCGTGTCATAAACATTCGCATTTACGTATGGGAACGCTGCTCCGCTAAGCGCTGTATCCATATACTCAAGCCCATAGTTGAATTCATGGTTGCCGATTGTTGCTGCATCATAGCCAAGTTGATTCATCGCTTTGTATACCGGGTGAATATAGCCTTCCTTCATTAATCCGTTGTTATATACGTAATCACCAAGCGGACTTCCTTGAATTAAATCGCCGTTGTCAAAAAGCATGCTGTTGTCTGCTTCCCCGCGCACCTGTTTGATTAAGGCAGCCGCTTTAGCAAGCCCGTAGGCGTTTGTCGCCGAATCCTTATAATAATCATAGTTCATTACATTAGAATGAAGATCGGATGTTTCTACAATACGCAGCTTTACAGTATCTTCGGCTGCCTGTGCCATCTGCGGCACAAATAACCCTGCTGCAATAACGGTTCCTACTGTCCACGCTTTTTTCATTCAACTGCCCCCTAAACTATTTTTTCAATATAGGAATTATAGCATGATCAGCAAAAAGAAATGAGAAAATTTACAATTATCTAAATAAAAATTTACACTATGTTAATTAAAAAAAGACATTTCAGCTGAAATGTCTCAGTGCGTAGACAAAGTCTTTCGCTTTTAAAAAGAGCCGATAAGTGAAGCCGGCCGGACTTCGCGTTCCACGGGCAGCGGAGACCGGTTGAGCTGCCAGGCGGGGTCGGGCTCAGCGCCTGCCCCATGGAAAGCAGAGCTGCCTGGACACCGCCGATCCATCCCATTCATGTGCACGGCCGTCCGTATAATTTGTCTGCAGTCTGATACATTTCAACTGAATTGTATCAGCATTCGAGCAAAATGCGAAAGCAGGCTTTTATGGGAAGCCTGCTACATTTGAAGGGAAGGGCCTTCTTATGAACAGGAGAGAATGCGTCTGGAAAAAGTACTTTTTCTTGCAATGCAGCGGTCTTGAATAGCAAAACCTGCTTTCTCAACCATTTCTTCAATCGGATCAATCGACACGACAACGAGCCTGTCGGCAATGCGCCGTGCATGCGTTAAAATAGACTGCAGCTCATCAGGCGTTGCATGTGTATACAGATTATATGGCATATCAATAATCGCTACGTCATAATGCTCTTCTACTTCTTCAATCGGTCCGAGTGTGACACAGCCTTCGAGGCCAAAGTAAGCCAGGTTTTCACGCGAGCCTCCGACAACAAGCGGATTGATATCACGCCCCTCAATGTCCATCCCCATTGATAAAGCTTCCACTAAAACAGTCCCAATCCCGCAGCATGGATCGACAGCCCGAATGCCTTCCGGCTCTGGTACAGCAATATTCGCCATGACCCGGGCATCCCGGGCACTGAGCGCTGTTGAATATTCACGCGGCTTTTGAATATGCTTCATCCATACACGCTTGTTTTTCTCATAACGCCCCAGATACCAGCGTCCGCCGCAAGCCACAAGGCCAAAAAGGTGATCCGGATTTTTCAAGTCCGCTTCTCCAATAATTTCCCAGCCAATGGCCCGTTCAATTTCCAGCCGTTCCTGATATTCCACCTTTTTTTCAGGCGGAAGGTCGTTCGTTTTTACAAAAATCGCTTTAAAAGTTTCACTTCCTATATCGATGCTGCCAGCTTTTTGAACGATGTCAGCCACCGAATCTGCCTCAAGAAGCACTTCTACTTTTTCCCGTATAAACGGGCTTCGATTTACATCCAGATCGACACTGCTTTTCACTACCGGCCCGGAGGCAGACGAACCGAAAAAAGCGCGCAGCTCCATTTCAGCCAGTTCTTCGTCTTCCTCACTATAATTCACTGTATAAATAAATTCGTTCACATTGATCCTTCTTTCTATTATCCTCTGCTTCATTTATTTTGACATACTTTTCTCCATCCAGCTCCTTTTTTTCATGGAAAATAAAAAACCCTGACGATTATTCGAAATCGTCAGGGTTTTTATCTTCAGGACGCTTTTCCTTTTTATCCTGTGCGCGCTGCGGTTCGATATCTTCACCGCGCTCTTTCTTTCGTTGCTGCTCTATCGAGTCATTGGACTGTTTGTTTTCTTCTGTCATATGAATGTGCCTCCTTTGATCTGTCTCTTTTACGTTATTTCCACATTTTCTTGAAAATAAACAAAGATTATAATCTGGCACCATGTAAAAGCAAAAGGACTACTTCTTTTTTAAGATACCTACCGTTCGCACCATTGATCCAATAAACATGACGAGTGCGCCTGCAACGAGCAGGATGAGAAACGTATTTTTTGGAATGACGCCCACCGGGTAAAGAAGCCCGCTCAAAATAGCGATTAGTCCAATAACTGTTAATGCCCAGCCGAATTTAATCATTATCTTACCTGCCTTAGCTGCTTTTTCTGCTAGTGTACCATACGCCCGATTGTATTTCATACCTAAAACCAGTACACTTATTCTACTATAACTATAATTAACGTAAAGGATGATCCAGACGTGAAAAATTTCACTGCACTTGATTTCGAGACGGCGAACGCCAGCCGAAGCAGTGTTTGTTCAATTGGGCTGGCAAAAGTAGTCGATGGAGAAATAAAAAAAACGTACTATTCGCTTGTTAACCCGAAAGAGCGGTTTGACAGCCGGAATATCGCCGTGCATGGCATCCGGCCGGAAGATGTAGCGGACGCTCCCTCGTTTAGTGATATTTTCGATGAAGTAATGGCTTTTATCGGGGATGATCCGATTGTGGCTCACTTTGCTCAATTCGACATTAGTGTCCTGCGCAGCACAGCTCAAAAACATGGGCTGTCCCTGCCAAATAATCCATATTTCTGTTCCTGTATGCTGGCAAAATCTATGTTGAAGCTGCCTTCTAACAAATTGAATGTAGTAGCCGAGCGCTTTAACTTTACATTCAATCATCATAATGCGCTGGAAGATGCCGTTGCCTGTGCAGTCGTGGTAAACGGTATGATGGAACGCTACGCTTCGCTTGCTGCCTTTCTCCAGGAGGCGCAGTATGGATTCGGCTATATTCACGGCGATTCTTTTCGCAAAAAAAAGCCGGACAAGCGGGCTCCAGTTCAAAAGCCAAAAACGGATTCTGTCGTACATCCTTTTGCGCAAAAAGCCATTTCATTTACCGGAACGCTTACGTCCATGAATCGGCAGGACGCCATCCAAATTGTCCAAAGCCTTGGTGCCAGCATTCATCCTACCGTTAAAAAAAACACTGATTATTTAATCGTCGGTGAATCCGATGCAAAAAAATATCGAAATGGGCAGCTTTCCGTCCAAATTCAAAGGGCAAAAAACTGGCAGTCAAAGGGCGGAGCCATCAAGCTCGTTTCTGAGCAAAAATTTTTCAAAGCAATCCGTTTATAAAAAGAACGCACTTCTTATTTGAGTGCGTTCTTTTTGCTCTGTTTTGGCCAAATGAAATAGCTGGCTGTTATGACAAGATCGATCCCTAATATGAGCGTCCAAATGCGCAAAATCTGCCAGAGTGCTTCTGTTCGTTCTCCCCCTCCAACCAGCAGGACAATGCCGTACAGCAGCCCGGCCCCAATTACGTAAGCAAAAACATGGCGTACAGCGTTTTTTAAATCCTGCTTAGCAAAAGCAAATCCTGTTTTCGACACCGGCTTGCTGCCCTCTTTCAGCACATAGTGGCGAAATGTCTCATCAGCCCATCTGACCATGCTTTTCCCATAAGCAACGGAAACACCGATATAAACGGCCGCAATGCCATGAGCTATGCTGGCCGATGCTCCTCTCTGAATATCTGTTACTGTAAATGCCAGCAGCAGCAAGTCTATTATGGGGGTAAGTGCTAAAAAAAGCAGACCCGCTTTTTCTTTTTGAAATACATATCTTATCGTTAAACCCACTCCGATAACCACCCAAAATGCTGCTTCGCACGCAATAATAAGCCAGGCAATGGTATCCATCTTTTCCTCCTCTTTTAAATGATACAGTTGTATTATTTAAAAGATAACACATTTTTTTATTAAATACAATCGTATTAAAAAAATGGTTTCTTGCCCTCTTTTTTGTTACAATCGGTATATGCCAAAAATCGTCGATCACGAAAAGCGAAAAAAACAAATTGCCGAAGCAACCTGGACTATTATTGTAAAAAAGGGAATAGAAGGGGCGACCGTTCGTGCCATTGCTGCTGAAGCCGGCGTTTCTCTCGGCTCGCTCCGTCATTATTTTTCCTCCCAGGAGGAACTGCTCCTATACGCGATGGATCTCGTTAAAGAGCGGGTATCTATCCGGATTAACCGCCTTTTGCAATCAGAGGATTCTCCAGAACAAATTAGTATTCGCATCTTGCTTGAGCTTATTCCATACGATGCTGAAAGCCAGACAGAAATGTCTGTCTGGTTTCACTTTGTCATGAACAGCCTGCCGCATGCCCGGGAAGAGGAGGATGGTATACGTGAAGGGATCGAGCGGATTATGACAGGACTGTTCGAGGGCGGATTGCTGAAAAAAGAAGTGGATGTAAACCTGGAAATCGAACGGCTTTATGCTCTAGTGGATGGTCTTGCCCTTCATGTGATGCTTCACCCTAAGCGGCTGTCAAAGGAGAAAATAAAAAAGGTGATTGTTCATCATATGAACACACTATTTCACCAGCCCGTCGAAGAAGCAAACATATAAAAAAGAGCAGGGTTACAAACGGCTGATTTGTGAACCCTGCTCTTTTTTCTTTATGAAACCGGCAGAGTCACACAAAATGTCGTGCCGGCTTTTGAGGTGGACATTAATTCGATCGTTCCGCCGTGGCTTTCCACCATTCGCTGGACAAGCGGCAGTCCAAGCCCTGTCCCGTCTTCTTTAGAGGTTGAAAAAGGATCAAAAAGCGTTTTTCGCATCCCGTCGTCTATTCCTGTACCCGTATCTTGCAAGTAAATGCGGTACCAGCCTTTTTCAATCGTTGATTGAATGGAAATATGGCCTTTTTCCTCTATCGCTTCTATACTATTGCGTATCAAATTATGAAAAATCTGCTTCATTTGATTAGGATCCACCTGCAGAAGATGCGGATCCAGTGAAAAAGTAAACTCAATATCTTTTTGCAGTGACTGTGTGATAAGCGGAAGGATATCCTGGATTAAATCTTCTATTTTGACTTCTTTTAATCTCGGGGCCTCTGGCTTCGACATCAGCAGCATATCTTCAATAATCGTATTAATCCGGTCCAGCTCTTTTAAAAGAAGGGGCAGATAATACTGCTCTTTTTCTTCTCTGGAGAAAGAGTGATCCATTAAAGAAAGAAAGCCTTGAATAACAGCAAGTGGATTTCGTATTTCATGGGCAGCACCAGCTGCCATTTCACCTACCACTGCCAGTTTTTCCGACTGCTGCATCCGCCGTTCAAGCTCGCTCATTTTTGTAAAATCGATAAAATAAAAAATGCGGCCAATTCTCTCTTTCCGTTTATTTACTAATTCGGCTTGAGACACAAGCAGCTGATAAGATTGTTTACCAGTCACAAAAGGAATTTTTTCATTTTGGCAAATGCACTTATCTTTTAATATTCCCCAGAACTTTTTGTTTTTGTGATCTGTTTGAGCTAAATGCTGTACGGTGTCTTCTCCTGCCTCCAATAAGTGCTTGGCAAACGTATTTAAAGAAAAGGCGTCCATCTTATCGTCACTGGTTATAATTCCAACAGGCAATGAATTTAAAATTTGTTCCTGATAAATTTTGCCCTCTGTAATGGTATGAAACGATTCTTTTAAACTGGCAGACATTTTATTAATAGAGTCGGCAATCCGTTTCAGCTCTTCCTGCTCCACTTCTGTCACTGTCAAGCCGTAGCGGCCGCCTGCAATTTGATCTACACTTTTAACCATTTTTTCGATTGGTTTTGTCAGCCCCTTGCTGATCCAGTGTGACCCATAAATCGACATGATCAATGCAGCCGTTGTCAGAAATAATAAAATTACGAGAGCCGCTTCAATAATTCCTGAAAACTGGTCTGCCTGCCCGCTTAGCGAAGAGAGTGTCTCTGTTTCTTTTTCTCTAAGGCTCAATTTTAAACGATCCAGCTCCGGAAGGTATCGCTCCGTTACATACACTGCTGCTTCATCAGTATTACCATTAAGTAAAAGCCCCTGGACATTGTTTTCGATTAAAAAGTCTAAACGGTCGATATCCCGGCTAAACGACTCAAGTGCCGGCGGAATCATGACCTTCTTGTTCCCGGGCAACTGGGCAGCTTTTTTGTCCTGTTCCTTGTATACTTCTACAAGCGTATCATTGAGACCGCCGGATAGATAACTTTCGACGATATACTTTTTAACATTAAGATCTTCCTGCCAGTAAGAAATCCAAACCATTTCAGGGATATCGTTTTTATTAATCTGCTGACCAACGCTTTGAACGTCTTCAATAGACCGTACAAAAACAAGTGAAAACCCGCTTAATAAGAGGGTATTGACTAACAGTACGGTTAAGATTTTGTGACGGAAAGACATATGAAGAAATTGTTTTTTCATAACCTGCTTCCTTTTGCATCAGTTCAACTTATCCGTTTCCTCTTGAATCCGCTGCTTTTCTTTTTCTGTATACATGGGGCCAAGCGGCGCAAGGGAATACACACCGTCCTCATTGGTTAACATGGCAATCCCGCCGGGCATCCCTTCCCGGCTGAAATAATCATCCATGATGGCCTTGTAAACTTGTGGTATATCGTTCACCACACTGGTTAAGACAACCTCTTTTCCCATGTAAGACTGATCATCCATATAGCCGATTACGTAAACTCCCCGCTTCATTGCATAATCAATGACTGCCCGGTTAAACTCATTCCCTCTAGAGTAAAGAACGTCCACTCCATCGTCAATCATTTCTTTGGCTATTTGAACGGCTTTTGTCCCATCTTCCCAATCACCCACGACCTTATAGTAAAACTCCGCCTGTGGAGCCGCTTTTTTAAGCCCCTTTTCAAATCCAGGATGAAACAGCCGGTCTTCTACCGGATCGATAAGGCCTATTTTACCCGTTTTTGTTTTCATAGCAGCGGCCAGAGCGGCGATTCGCTCAACATTAACCGAATTCTGCTTGTACATATAAGCAGTATGGTTCTTTTCTTTTGACTCACCATTTAAATTTGCAAACTGCACGTCCGGATAATCGGCGGCAGCTTTATCAAAAGGCAGGCTGTACTCACGTCCGTGGCCAATAATGACTTTTGCCCCGCTTTTAACGGCCTGGTCAATAATTTTCCTCATTTGCGCCTCGGACCGTATCTCACTCACCAGCTTCGCCTCTACTGGAAACTCATCTTCTACTTGAAGCATCCCTTTGTAAGCAAGGCTGCTCCAGCTTTGGTCTTCTATGGCATCAGCTGTTAAAATATAAACTTTCACCTTTTTTTCTGTTTGGACAGCTGTTTCCTTCTGTACAATCTCTTCTGCTTTTAAACTAACCATAACCAGGATCGCGACAGCTGCAGTCAAAGCTGCCGCTAAAATGAGCCTTCCCCGTTCGACCATAAGTACTAAACACCTTCTAACCGGTTTATTTATCGAAAAGTATTATTTCTACTTTGATAGTAAATGATGAATCTGTAAAAATCGACATTTTTTCTTTGTGGAACCGCTTTATCGATTATTTTTTTAAGCTTTATCGTGATTAATTTTCAATGAAAGGATAGAACGAACCCGGCAAAATAAAAAAAACGCCGTAATGGCGCTTTCAGGCTGTTGACAAACGCCTGCTTTCTTACGTTGTCTACACTCTTAAACACCATGCGGCGCCTTTTTGTTAATGGTGATGGTGGTGCCCGCCTTTTGATGAGTTCGTTACAACAAACCCTTCCTGCGGTACATAGAAGTACTGAACGAAAATTCCATCAAGAAACTCTTCACGGCTGTCGAGGATAATATCAATATCTTTATCAGTGTGAACGACTACATCATGCTCTTTTGGCGTATCGAGCGTAATTGCATAATGCGCGTGATTACCGTGATGTTCCGTGACTGCAACACGAATCATTTTTCCTTCCGCTTCAGGTGTATCAAGCATTTTTTTCAATGCTTTTGCAGCTTTTTGGTTGACCTTGCATCTCATTTTCTTTTTCTCCTTCCACTGTAAGGACTTCTTCCAGTGTAACGCTTCACAGCGGAGAATGCTAAAGTTCTGCTTTCTTCTTATTTCCTTTATTTTAACAACCAGCTTCACTGCCGCTCACAAGGAAGCCGGGTGCTGAATAAACTAAATCAACAACCCTTTGTACCCTCTTGCAAAAAATAAGCATACAGTTTTCGTAATGCGGCAGCTTCCATGAAAACACCCCAGCTAAATGGCCAAAGGAGGATTCACGTGAAGAAAGCGCCTATTATCGGCATCACCAGTTCATATGTCCGCCAAACGTTAAATTCAGAAGGAGTTTACGTTCATCATGATTACCATCGTGCTGTACTGAAAGCCGGAGGTATCCCCGTTATTCTGCCGTCTGTCCCCCCAAACACTATTCCTTACTATCTTGATCTGTGTGATGGTTTTATTTTAAGCGGCGGGGAAGATGTGGATCCGATGTACTACGGCCAGGCTCCTCATGCAAAAATGGGTTCAGTGTTTGCAGAGCGCGATGAATTTGAGCTCGAGCTGACAGCTTTGCTTTTAAAGAAGAAGAAGCCGATTTTGGCCATTTGCCGTGGTCTGCAGGTATTAAATGTCGCACTCGGCGGCACACTCTGGCAGGATGTTCCAAGCCAGGTGAGCAGCCACATTCAACATGCACAAACGTATCACCGCTCTCTTTCCATTCACGAGGTTACTCTCGTTCCCCATTCACAATTAGCCAAAATGATGGAAGCAGATAAAGTAAACGTTAATAGTCTTCATCATCAGGCTATCGACGCCTTAGGAAAAGGACTCTCAGTTGTCGGCCACAGTCCGGATCACTTAATTGAAGCGGTAGAGATGGACGGAGATGTTTTTGTAATCGGGGTACAGTGGCACCCTGAATCGATGGTGCCAGGGAGCACGGAGATGAACCGTCTTTTTTCTTCTTTTATTTGTGCTGCCGCCCATGGCAATAAAGATAATGAACGAGGTGCATAATAGCCTTTTAAATGCTTTGTGCCCTGCAGCAGGCACTACAGGCTTGGTTTAAAAAACGCCCGGACTTTTTCATCCGGGCGCTTTTCTTGTTTTAACTGTATCCTTTGTCTGATCCTTGAAATTTTTTGATTAAAGCCGGTTTGTTCTTTCACCGGCCATCTCTCAAACGGCTGCCTTTACCTTATTTCCCTTTTTTCACTTCGTGAAGTAAGCCTGGAAAGTTAGTGAAGATTCCAGTTACACCCCAGTCAATCAATGTTTTCATTGTTTCTTTATCATTCACTGTATACGGGTGAATTTCGAGTCCGCTCGCCGTTACCTTTTGCACATAGTGTTTGTCAATAAACGTATAGTTCGGGCCAACGCCGATGGCATAGTCTTTGATCTCTTCAATTTCTTCATCTGTAATCACAGCGTCGGCTGTATACCAGAGCAATTGAACAAGCTTAACGGAAGGGTCAAGCTCATGCATTTTCTCAAGACTTTCCGCGCTAAAGGATTGAACAAGAAGCTTATCTTTGTCAATTCCGTATTTTTCTACAAGGCGAAGCAATTCTTTCTCCATGCCTGGATACACTTCAGGAGATTTCGTTTCAATGTAATAGAATTCATTTTTTCCAAACTTTTGAAAAACCTCTTCAAGCGTTGGCACTGTTAATCCTTCATACGATGCTTTTGCATACTGTGGGTAGGTTTCATTAAACCAGCTTCCTGCATCGAGTTCTTTAATTTGGTTTAGTGTAAAGTCTTTTACAAGCCCTGTTCCGTTTGTCGTACGGTCGACCGTTTCATCATGCATTGCAATGAGCTGGCCGTCTTTTGTCATTTGCAGGTCAATTTCAATATAGTCGCCTTTTAATTTTTCCCCCATTTCATAGGATACAAGAGTGTGTTCAGGTGCGTACCCGGAAGCACCCCGGTGCGCTACGTTGATAATGTCTTTTTGTTTTTCTTTTGCCATAGCCCCGCCCGTGCCTGAGACAATGCTTGCTCCCACTAAAAGCGTCAAAGCTGCAGCCATCCATTTTTTCTTCATTTTTTCAGCTCCATTCTGTTTTTCTATCGTTTTAAACTCTATCAGTATATTATTAATTCTCTTTTAATTTAAAATGAAGTTTATTAGAAGATAAGGTTAATTTTTAACAATTAAAGCAGATTTACCTAGAAGAGAAGTATGAATGAGGCAATTAAATGAGCCAAAGGGATCAAAGCGGAGAGGTATCTTTGTTTGGATTAAGAGCCCCTCTATAAGCTGAAGCGGTTCTGTGAATAACCAAAACATAAAGCGGCTTTTGACATAAAACGGGCACACTATGGTTAAAAATCAAGAACAAGGATAAGCTAAACTGTTCTTTCATATTCAATCACTTGTCTTCGCCAGCCGGCTTCTCTGTATGCGGCGAAAACGTTTTACTTACAGTATCTCCTCAATTGCCTGACTCATACGAGCCATCATTTTCATTTAAAACGGCCTGATAATTTTCGTCCAACTCCCCATACTATATCAGCGGACACGCAAAGTTCATTCACTTGGGAGGGATGGAAATGAGAAATAAAGCAAAAGATTTTCCAATAACAACTATGAAAGGTGAAGCCGGAAAAGCACGGGCTAAAGCGGTTTACGCCTCTAAACGGGCTGACGGCTCCATTAATACCCATCCACAGGAAAGAATGAATGCTTCCTCGCATCGATCAGAATAGCGGAAGGAGATTATACCAATGGGAAGAGACGAGCATAAAACAGGCAGCCATGGTGACCGAGGTCTTTCACAAACACCAAAAAATTTAAAAATACCGGCTGACAGCGTGAATGAGGAATATGCCCGCGAGCTGGCGGAAATCACCCGCTTACGAAACAAACGGCTCGGCAAAGCCGGCCATTCCGAAAAATCATAAAACGGGAGGTGGCAGCATGGAACTACAGCGCGCTAAACAAATCGTTTCCAATTCATCCGTTGATATTGATGTTGAATTTAACGGCGTGTCTGTTTGGATTGACGAAGTACACGAAGACACAAATACAGCGACTGTTCACCTGCGTGGTCCTGGCGAAGAACGGACACAAGTTGGGATTGAAGACTTAAAAGAAGTCACACACTAATGAGAGAGAGCTGTTTCCCATTAAAAGGAAACAGCCCTCTCTTTTGGAGCTTTTATTCACATTTTTCAACACACTCGCTGTTTCAGCCGGCTGATGAAATTTTTTAAGCCGGGCCAGCTGGGCACTTCCGCCCTTTTCCTTGTCATAACCTTTTCCTGCTGTAGGAACAAATCGGTTTTCACTTCAAAGGAACGAGAAAAGCCCCCTGTTTTTAAAAAAACAGGGGGCTTCTTCCTTATATGTCTATCCAATTTACATCGTCTGCTTTAATGCTTCAAGACGCTCTTCTACTTCTTCTGCTGTTAGTCCGTGCTCAGCGATGTACCGGTTGCGCGGATGTGTCCGGCATTCGTCTGAACAGCTACGCAGGAAGCGGTGTTCGGACTCTTCGGATGCCAAAATCTTTTTGTTGCATTCCGGATTGGCACAGCTGACATACCGTTCGCACGGTTCACCGGTAAAGTAATCTTTGCCTACTACATTCGGGTTTACGCGGTTGATCGGCACACTGAGGCGGTCGTCAAACACAAAGCATTGCCCTTCCCAATTCTCGCCACGTACTTCCGGATCTTTTCCGTAAGACACAATACCGCCGTGCAGCTGGACAACATCTTCAAAGCCCTCTTTTTTGAGGAAACCTGAAAACTTCTCGCAGCGGATGCCGCCCGTACAGTACGTAAGAATTTTCTTTCCTTCAAGTTCTTCCCGGTGATCCCGGATCCATTGCGGCAGTTCGCGGAATGTTTCTACATCCGGTCGGATGGCGCCTTTGAAATGGCCAAGTTCATGCTCATACGTATTACGCGCATCAAGAATTACCGTATTTTCTTCTTTCATCGCCGCCAAAAATTCTTTTGGCTCTGCATATTTACCGGTCAGCTCAAGCGGGTTTACGTCATCTTCAAGGCGAAGCGTCACCAATTCAGGACGCGGACGCACTTTTAATTTTGCAAAAGCATGTTCTTCTGCTTCATCGATTTTAAAGACCATGTCTTTAAAACGCGGATCCGCATGCATCGCCTCCATATATCGCTCCGTTTGCTCGACTGTTCCGGATACAGTGCCGTTAATGCCTTCTTTGGCAACCAAAATACGCCCTTTCAGTTCAAGCCCCTCGCAAAACTGCTTATGTTCCTTCGCAAACGTTTCTGGATCATCTATTGGTACATATTGATAATAAAGCAATACTCTGTACATCTTTTTTCCTCCACCTATTTACTTCTTTTTTCTTTTGGTATCATATCATGTTTATCCGCATTATGGGGATTTGATGCACTGGGTGCAGGAGAGGAGTTTTATCCACTTTTTCATTCTTTGTCCTCCACTGCCTCAAGCTGTTTATCAGCTCAATGACCTTTCACTTCCTTGTATCCATTTCATAAAACTTTTTCTTTTTCATAGGAATAAGAGATCAAATAGATGAATAGAATATGCGCAACTAAAAAAAACAGATAAAAATTTTAAAAGAAAATAATTACATAAATATAGCAAAATGTACAGGAATTAACGGATTTTTTTATCAATCTTCAAGAAAAATATGGTGGTATAGCCAAGCGGTAAGGCAAAGATTTGCAAAACCTTCATTCCCGGTTCAATTCCGAGTACTACCTTTCAAAAGAAAAGACCGGGTCCACAGTTAGTATGTGGATCCGGCCTTTTCTTATGCAGATGCGGACATCCTTTGCAAAAAGGAAAAGAACCTTTTGCCTCTGTTTTCTTTTCCTGCCGGCTAACCATTCACTGCCTGTTTCTGTACGGACAGCTACATGCATTTATGTGACAGAAAGCCGGTATGCTTTGACAATAATTCCGTCGTTAGCTGGTTCAAAATCAAACTGAGGCATGCGCTCAAAGCCCAAACGCTCATAAAGGCGCACAGCTGCTTCCATAAAATCAGCTGTATGAAGGCCGATATAAGGAAGACCGCTTTCTTTTGTCCGCCGGATACATTCATTGATGAGCGCTTTGGCTGCCCCTTTATTTCGGGCCTGCGGATCAACCGCCAGCATTCGGATCTCCGGGTAATCCAGCATATCAACAAGCCCCGTATACGCGTCTGACTTTGCCGGAAACAGAGCTACACTGCCGATCACTTGCCCTTCTTTAACCGCTACAATCAGTTCAACGCCTTCTTGCTCATCTGCTTTAGATGAGACAGCGCTTTTTAATGCCTCCCAATGCCCGGGAGGGATTTTTTTTGCATGCTCTTCATAAGATTTTATCCTTTGCTTACGAATAGATGCTTTTTCACTTGGTAATGCCTGCCGAATCGTAATCATCTGATCCACCCTTTTCACATTCCTTTTTTGATTATTTTATCTATAAGCCGACCAGCTGGCAGCAGCACTTTTTGTTTAATTTGTTTGTGGGCTGACAAACTAAACAGATTCCCGCACAATGTCGGGAAATTATGTAGCCGCTCCCTTTATACCTACGAATAAACACAACTGCCGCTGATTTTATAAACATGTTACCATTGGATTAAGAGGGATGGAATCTTTTTTGTTGAACACAGGACTTTAGGTGCAAAATAAAAAACAGCCGAAATTATTCCGGCTGTTTTTTCTATTCTTTATTTGGATAAAGGAGACGCTTCATAGCTGTTTACATCCAAAGGCGCTGTTAAAAATTCAGACGCTTTACCAACGAAAGCCGTAAAGTGGCTGCTCTTGTTATGGAAGGCCACTGCATCTGCATCCTTCCATACTTCTACCATCGTGTAAGCATGCGCCTGCTCGGTGTCTTTCATTAAATCGTAAGCAATGTTTCCATCTTCCGCTCTTGATCCTTCAATAAGCGGACGAATTTCCTCCAAAAATGCCTGTTCTTTTGCTGGATTTACTTGAAAGCGTGCATGAATAATAATCATTTTTATATCCCCCTTTTTTCTTATTGCCACTCTGTAATTTGGTCAACAGGCTGCCGAACCGACTGATAGCCTTGATTTGCCGCTTTGCCAACAGAAATAAGCATAACTGGATAATAGCGGTCCTTGTCCAGGCCAAATGTCTGGGCAATCTCAGCTTTCTCAAATCTGCCAGTTGGATTTGTATCATACCCATGTGCCCGGGCTGCAAGCATAAGCTGCATGGACACAAGCCCGGCATCGATCAAGTTCATTTTCTTTAACTGATCCGTGTTGTCTAACTTCAAAAAAACCTTTGATTAATTTGACCTGCTGATTTTTCACATTTTCTGGCATAAACCCTTTTTGAACGGCTGTGTCATAAATTCCGTCCAAATAGTTACTGCTGTTCATATCAGCAAATACGGCGATTACAGCAGCAGACGTTTCGACCTGGGACTGGTTGAACCGGGCAAGCGGCGCAAGCATTTCTTTTCCTTCCCGTGTATCGATTACAAGAAACGCCCTGGCTGCAGGTTCACCGAAGAAGGTGCAAGCGATGCTGTTTCTCATATCTCTTTATTTCCTCACGGCTAATTTTAACCGACGGATCATAATACCGACTCGAACGGCGGCCGGTTACAATTTCCTGAAAATCATTTGTTTTGATATGGTTCATCGATGTTTTCCCTTTATATTCACTCTATGTTTTCGACGTTTTGCTGTATATGGGCAAGCAGGTTAGCAAGATGAGTACGGTCAGCTTCCGGCACATTCTGCAGAACCTGCTGAATAAACCGCTTTTTTTCGCTGCAGTAGCCTTCCATCCGGCTGCGCCCTTCTTCGGTCAAGCGAACAAAGGTAACGCGGTTGTCAGCCGGGTTTTTGCGCCGCACAACAGTGCCGCGCTCCTCCAGGTGCTTAAGATGCCGCGTTACAGCCGCATGATCAATATTTATCCTTTTCTGTAAAGCCGTCTGGCTGATCTCTTCTACTTCAAACAACACATGCAGCAGCCCTAAGCGAGACTGGCTTACACCTGTACATCGTTCAAACTTTGGCATAATCCCTTTGTTGATTTCGTGCAAGCGGTAAATGATTCGCTCATCTTCCTCGTATAAATTGGCCAAAAACACCTTCTCCTATCCGTCTCCTCAATTCATTGACGGGTCAACCTTTGATCCATCAACTAATATACAGGATGTGTATATGTGCGTCAAATTATTTGCCCTGACAGCGGATACGGTATTAAACAACGGCTATATTAAAAATGAGCAGGCCCTGAATGTTTTCAACCGGCACTATTTGGATAAAAAATGAACACGACGTTTATAGGAAAAAGTGTCCCAAAAGGAGTGTTTTTTATGTGGATAGATATCATGGTACCGATTGACCGCCCTGGTTTTTTACCGGGCTTCCAGGCTGTTGCGCCAGAACCATATATGTTTGACCAGCAGGACCGGTTTACAAGCTATCGACACGAGGATTTTCCTTATACACTTATGAAAGATGACTATCATCAATGGTATCTTGCTGTACGCTGGGAATGTGAATCGCTGACCGAGGTGAAATATGCACGTCAGGTTCACCGCCCTTCCTATATGGACGAGCAAACAACATTAAAGTTAGTCGATTATATGAATGAAACAGGCTTCAGCGCCAGGATGGCTGACTTCGACAAAGCGTTTGTTCATACAACGGTTTTTGCCGACGGGCTGGAGAAGGTGCCGTCAGACCGGCAGCTGCGAATAGCCAATGCGGACGGAGAAGATGATCCCGCAGTTATTCGGAACCTGCACTTTATCGATAACCTGTATAAGGGCAAGCGGACACGCTTTCTGTCTGGATTTGAAACGTACTCGATCGCTACCATTACCGAAAACCGCTTCTACCTCGAGCAGGTGCACCTGCCCGCATCGGCTTCTCTTTATTTACAGTATTTTGTTTATTACCATCGATACGGGCATGTTCCTTCTAAACAAATGATGGCCAGGCTGCTCGAAAATTTATGGGCCTCTACTCAGGCGATGAACACAGGATGGAATCCAGCACTTTTCACAGCAGAAACCATCTCGGAAAATTGAATCATCTGCCGGACTGCTACAGTATGCCTGCTTTCTCACGCTGGTGAGCAAAGTCAATACGGCACCCGCCTTTTGTTTGATTGCCCTCAACGATAAGTGAATGCAGCCGATGCTCGGCGGTAAACACAATAGTGCCTTCTTCGTCTTTTGTAAACGTCCGGCTCCAGATAGGAGATGTTCGCCCCCGCCACTTGAGGTGCAGTTCTCCTTCTTCGACCTTCACTTTATACGCAAGCGTGAGTGTACTCCCTTTGCTGAAGTAGAAGGAATATTCATCAACGCCATGAAACCTTTTATAGGAAATCCGCAGGTGTTCAAAGCTCTGCTTATACACGTAGCGGATTTTCGTTACAGTCCTTACTCTCAGCCTGCCTGTTTTCCAAAGAAAAAAGCCAATGAGCCCGATGACTGCGAACGGTGCGGCCTCACTGACATAAGTGATAAAATGATTTCGCATATACGTATTTCTCCTTCGGGGATCCTATGTATTTTTTACTATTATGCTACATGCAGTTTAAAATTTGATACAATAAAAAGGAGCGGCAAGCGCTCCTTTTTACTCCTTCCAGCTTTCAAGAAACGGCTTAATATCATCATCCAAAATCGCCGTATCCCATGGATGCCAGTAATAGGTTATTCCATCATACTGTACGCTGTATTGATACGCAACCGCCTCGCCGGTATACAGTACGATATGATACGAGACACCTTCTTCTTTCGTGTTTGGTATAAAGGAATCAACCGGTTCGCTCGTCGTTAACAGTTTTAATAAATGCTTTAAATCTGAACCGGAGATGCTCCTTCCCTGTTTTTGGCCATCCGGGAAAACTTCAGCCCGGATTACCTTTTCAATCGGCACATTATCAAAATGCCATCTATAGCCGCCCGCTTTTGTTGAGTAATAGAGCTTGTATCCATTCTTCGCTTGTTTGTCCTTTACAGCCAGCAGACCCGGATGTTCTTTAACGGTATAAAGCCCTGTGCCTTTTCCATAAAAAGCGGCATCGCCGTCCTTTGGTTTATAGGATGGCTCGGTAATATGGCCCGCTACCGTGAAGGTGACCTGTCCAACTTTTTCGCCAACTGCATTTTTGTCTGCCAAAATTCCGGTATGAATGCCGTGATACTCCACTCCATTCCATTTAACAAAATCAACCCAATCAATGGCATCTGCCTGGCCTTCTTCCGGATCACCGGAACGACAGCCTGCAAGCAAAACAGCTAACAGAATCAAAAAAGCGTAGTGTCTCAACAAATCCCTCCTGCCTTGTAAATGGCTTCGTCTCGCTGCTCTTTTATAGTATTCGATGCAGGCTGGAAGATCCCTCCGTGCAGAAAGAATGATTGGAAAAATAGGGTACTGTTGTTTGAAATATCCTTTGGACGGGCATGCTGATTTTTACCTGTCATAAAAAGAAAGGAGCAAAAAAATGAATGAGGCAATTCGCTTGGTTCTGTCCATGGAGTGGCTCACTGAACAAAATATCGTGCGTGTGGTCTCTTATAGCTTCTTCTTTGTAACGATCGCTGTGTTTCTCTGGCAGCTGTTCCGCTCCATTGCAGCAATTAAAACGGCAAGAGCGCAAAAGAAGATTGGATTTCGAACCATTGTACAGTGCCTGGGCGCGTTTTATTTGCTTATTGTAACCCTCCTTGCCGCCGGGATTAATGGGCTTTCGGGTATTTTCTGGGTACATTCATTTATCGGCTTTTCCCTTACCTGTATCTTTTTTATGGACAGGGCTTCCAAAAAAGGCGTTCAGCCGGCGAAATTAAAACGGCGTTCCATGAAAAAAGCCAATTCTCATTAAAAAAGAGAATTGGCTTTTTTGTTTATATAAAAAGATTATCTTGATTTTACTTTAATGATTGCTTCTCCATATTGGTCCATAGACTGGCGGAAGCTGTTTACTGCTGTAGCGATTGCCTGTACATATTTTCCAAAACCTGCTTTTTCTTTTAATACCATTGCTGTATCGATCATATATTTAGTCATTTTATTATCTCCCCTCATCGCTCGTATCTTGCCTTTATTATCCTACACACCCTCAAAATTGAAAAACCCTAAGAAAACGGAAACATTGGCTATGTAAGCGTGCATCATCGCCCTTTTTCTAACTCTTGCTTTCATTTTCTTTGTTTTTCCTCTTTTTTTAAAATAAAAAAGCGCCGGTATTATTCCGGCACTTTGTTCATTCGTTTATAAACAATTACATAATTGACAGCCATAATAATCAGCACATAGACGCCGTACAGCCCAAACGAAAACCATTTGTTTTCCGCAAAGCTTGCACCAGCAAATGACAGCAGAAGAATATTCGGCAGCTTTCCAATCGCTGAAGCGAGTAAAAACACAAATCCGTTAACACGGCTTAATCCGCAGACAATGTTGACAACAGGAGATGGAACAACCGGCACTAAGCGCACAAGCAGAATCGCCAGAAACGCATTTTTGTGCAGCTTGTCTTCATAGTCTTTCACCTGTGGATACCGGTCAAGTTTTGCCTGTGCCCATTCTTTAAAACCGTACCGGGCAATGTAGAAAAACAGCATCGTCCCAATCATTGAACCGCTGAGTGTAACAAGTACGCCTTCTGCCGTGCCGAAAATACCGCCAATGAGTCCGGCCAGCACCGGAAACGGTACGATTGGAACAAACACACAGATCGCCACGAGCAGCATGCTGACTAAAACAGCATAGGTGCCTCCTTCATTTACAATAGCAAGCAGCCCTTCTTTTTGTGTAATACCAAGCAGCAGAATGCCGGCCAGAACGGCAATGCTGACGATTCTTTTGATCATACTGCACCTCTTCTTTCCTCACGTTGCTGTGTTTATTTTACCATAGATAGCCTGCGTAAGGCTCGTTTAAGAGGATAAAATAGATTGAAGGGCTTTGTCTAATGTTGGAAATAAAAAGGTATAGCCTGCACGCTCCAGTCGCTCTGGAAGCACCCATCGGCTTTTAAGCACGAGCTCGGTTTCTGTCCGGATTACTTTAGCGCCAAGCTCGAGCAGCCATTCGGGCGCAGGAAGGCCAAAGCCCACATTTGCCGCTCTGCGCAGGGCTGCCATTAATTCATCATTTTGAACAGGGTTAGGGGCCGCGCAGTTAAATACTCCGTTTAATTCAGGCCGTTCATTTAAAAACATGATAATACCAAACAGATCCTCGAGATGAATCCAGCTGAACCGCTGCCGGCCGCTTCCTTGAGGACCTCCAAGACCATATTTCACCAAGTTCCGGTAAGGCGTCATAACGCCGCCCCCTGGTCCAAGCACAATGGCGATGCGCAGGGCAGCTTGCCGCGTTTTCGGCAGATCAAATGAAAAAAACGCTTCTTCCCAGGCCCTGGCAACATCAACTGAAAATCCTGATCCAACCTCTCCTGCTTCTTCCGTCATTGGCCTGTCTTCTGCATGCCGGTAAATGGTAGCTGTGCTTGAATTAATCCACATCTTCGGCGGATGTTCACATGCCTGCACAGCTTCACCAAGCCGTTTCGTCGTATTTGTCCTAGAAAGCATAATAGCTCGTTTATTTGTTTCATTATACCGGCAGTTGACCGATTTTCCCGCTAAGTTTACAAGCAGCTCCGCCCCGTCTAGTGCTTCGATCATACGATCCTTGTTTTCCCAAGAAATGTGGGGCTCCTGCCGAGAAATGATGTGTACTGTATAGCCAAGCTCTTTACATCGTTCCTCCATGTACCGGCCGATAAATCCCGTTCCGCCTGCTAATACAACTTTTTTCATATTAAACCCCCGCTTTTTGAAAGATTGGTTTTTCTGAAAAGTGCTTCGCTGATTCTTCTTTACTTTAGCATAATAAGGCAATATTTTCCGGTAAAAAAATACTCCAACAACTGTTGGAGCAGGCGGGCCCGCAAAGAATACAGGCTGCTCTTTTTCATTTTTTTACATCACAAGAAAAATGACGGCGAGCAGCAGGACTAAAAGAATGCCCCCGGTCATCAGCAGAACCTTCCGCTGATCATCCATATAAGGCTTAACATCATAATCAATACCGTAGTACGCAAAAACCTCTCCGTTCTCATCCAAATATGGTTTAACGACTGTAAGCCAGGTTCCATAATCATCTGAATAAGGCTTAGATATGATAGTGGTTTTCTTTTTTTTCATTTCTTCTATTACATTTGCAATATTGGCAGGCTGTGTATAAAAATCTCCCGTTTCTAAACCGTTTTTCTCCGCTGCATCGGCTAAATCTGTTGATGCTGCTACGAAGCGGGTATCAGTACCGTTTTTCAGTTCTGCACCAAATATATATCCGTGTGCCAGCTGCGGCTCATACCGAGACAGCCGGTTAAAATGATCTTCAAGCCTCCGGGCTGCTTTGCTGTTCCGGCTTTTACTTTGAATAACCTTCTTTATTTCTTCTTTTGTTATCTCTTTTGACCACGCGTCCGCCGTTTTTCTCGCATCCAGGGCAATACGGTTGATCGCTTCCTTTGTGTCCGAATATCTGACTGCCCCAACAGCCATAACAACTGCGATGGCCATTATGAGACAAACAAACAAGATCCTTTTTATTTTTGCAGATAAGGCTCCCACCAATGACCACGCTCTCTTTTGATTCGATTATAAATGGTACTTTCCTATTTAAGACAGCCGCAGCTTCAGCAATGAATGCCAAGCTTAAAATACGCACTTTTTTACAAATAGATTTATAGGTTCATTGTCACAGTTTCACTTTTCATATCATAGTATGAACTTAAACAGATAGCAAACCCCATAGTTATCCATCTTATAACGAATATCTTTAAACTGTTTTTATAAGAACTTAAACAGTCAGCCATTATAAACCCGATCCTATTTTGTCGCTTTTTAGAACTGTATACCCTTATATAACGAAAACTGGCTGATATAGCAGAAAAAAGAGATTCCCTTCAAAAGAAGCCTTGCTTTTTTGAATGAATTCGACAAAAATTGAGGTAAGCAGCATCTTCTTTGTTCGGTACTTAAAAACAGCTTTTTGCATAATTATTCACAAACATTCCCCGCCATTGTTCTGGACTGCCAAAAAACTACTTTTCTAATATAACACTTCCAAACAGTAGGTTTTCTTTGTTTAACTTTTTATTTTCACCCTTTTAATGGAAATGAACATCTGTAAAAAAAGCCTGTTTGCTCCTATAAGCAAGGCAGGCTGTTCACTTCGTCATGCAAAATAAAAACAAAAGAAAAAACCGCCAGAACTGAGTCCAGCGGTGCAATCTATCGCTGCCTCTCCTGCTAGCGGCGAAGCGTTATCGTTTCCCGAGACAGATAGGCTTAAAAAAATGCAACTTTTTCTTCTACTTCTTTTAATAAATGAATCGTCGCTTCCACATTTATAGTTCCATCTTCATTCGTTTGCAAATAATCGTTTTTCACCATAATCGTCATTGTTTTTCCATTTTGGGGTCGTCCCGGTTTTTCAAAGGCAAGATCTTTCACTGCTGGCTGCTCCAGCAGACGCGCAAAAGTCTTCATACGTGCCTCCCGCTGGCGGAGCGGATCTGGCTCTGCTAGCTTGATACATAGACGGCTTTGTTCAAGCTGGAAATAACACGCATGCTTGCTGCTTTTTGCCCACCAGAAGCCTTCAAATCCACCGGCCATATTGGCCACATAACTCCAATTTCCATTTTGAAGCTTACGTTGAAGCAGCCGGTAAAATCCCTGCCATGAGGAGGGGGTCCAAGCTGAAACCGGAAGCCACCGGTATGATTGATACCCTGCTTCGATTTCCTCCAGCCATTTTAAATAATCAAGGAAAATGTGATTTGTAATACCTGCTCTCTTTCCTTCGTTCAGCACATCGATCATGTCTTCCCGTAAAAATGGCGCATAACCCGCTTTGTCGCACGGCCGATCATGACTCTGGCCTGCTGGCTTATAGTAAATCGGCAGCGGCTTTCGGTGAGGATACGTTTTTTGAACCGCTTCCAAATAACGGGTCAGCTGATCGGAATGATCGCCTGTATTCATTTTGTCTTCAATTAAAACAGCGGCATGATCATTTACTAGCAGTAACACATCCATCCCTTGAAACTGCTGGATTATCCCAATGGACTTCACTTCCGGAAGTGCTTCTCCATGCTTTTTAAACATCCGCCCCAAAAACAACAGCGCACATTTATGTAAAACCTCATCTGCTGTTTTCCCATATGGTGCCGCCCATTGCGCAAACCAGCACAAAAACGCATCTTGTGACAGCTCACTTGCCGCAAACTGGAATAAGCTTTTTGGCTCATCCACTTTTTCCGCATAAGCATTGATCCAGGCGGCCACATTTTCTCCCCTGTACTCATTCCAACAGCCAGACTTTAAAATAGCCTTGTAATACATCGCGGCATACAGTTTATTTTCATTCTTTATGTATACGCGGCCTTGATCATGTGAGTAGAGAAGCAGCAGGGCATCTCCCCGGTCTGCGATGACTTGCGGATAAGCTGTTCTATCCTCTGTCTGTTCTCCACATCCGAGGTCTAAGTATGTTTCTTTTTCCATTTCCCTCCT
The DNA here is from genome assembly GCF_022668875.1 of Domibacillus sp. PGB-M46. Taxonomy (GTDB): domain Bacteria; phylum Bacillota; class Bacilli; order Bacillales; family Domibacillaceae; genus Domibacillus. The sequence goes on from NZ_JAKGCR010000002.1 coordinate 261,439, forward strand.
CCTTTTTCATTCTATTGTATCATGAATATGATCATAAAAAATATTTATAAAAGCTCCTGATAATCACCATACTGTACAATTTATCTTTGTTTAAATATACATCTCCTATAAAAGTAAGCACCTTAATCGATAGTTTCTACATAGAAAAAGGAGAACAGGCGTGATGTTCTCCTTCTCTAATAGATTCCTTGTCTTCTGGAAGCTGCTTTTCCTTAAAGTGCCTGCTTAAAAACCTGCACACGATTTCGGCCATTTCGTTTAGCCGTATAAAGGGCTTGATCCGCTTCACGCATCAGTTCCTGTACCGGAGAATCGGGACTGCCTGCTTGGATCCGTTTATGGGACAGGCCAAAACTTGATGTTACACTGAGCGTCTCTTCTCCCAGCTGGATGACCGTTTCTGCGATAGCTGTACGAATGGCTTCTGCCCGCTCGCGTGCTCCCGATAAAGAAGCATGGGGAAGGAAAATAATAAATTCCTCTCCGCCATAACGGCCGAATAAATCGTTTGCCTGCATGTTCTTCCCAACCCGGCGTGCAATACTTGTGAGCACACGGTCTCCTGCTTCATGGCCGAATGTATCATTCACCCGCTTAAAATGGTCAATATCAAACATAATTATCGAAACGGCGCCTTCTTCTTTTTGAAGCTGCCTGCAGGCTGCTTCTGCCTGTTCTAAAAAGAAAGTCCGGTTTAGTATACCGGTCAAGCCGTCCAGGCGAGCCAGTTTTTGCAATTGTTTTTCCATTTGCACCCGCTCGGTTACGTTGATAAACATGATGATTTTGCCAATCTTCTCCCCCTTTTCATCTTTTAAAGGGGTAAAGCGGACTTGGAAATGAAGCGTTTCTTCGGACTGATCGAGCTTATAATCACCTTCCTCCCCCTGGCACAGAATGGAGGCGAGCTGATCGTTTGCCGAAATCACCTCTCTCAGCGGCCGGCCAATCGTGTGAACGGTCAAAGCAGGCAGAACGGTTTTCATTGCCTGGTTGTAATCTACGACAATCTCATTTTCATTTAAAACAACTACTCCTTCTTCCAGTCCTTCAAAAACGATTTCACGGGCGATAGGAACTACATCAAACATTTGAAAGCGCAAAAGCGCTGCTCCTTGAAACAAAAAAGCAAGGCACATAGACACCGGACCGAGATCGATTCCCCTGCTCCAGCCGCTTATATAAAAAATACTTGAAACTGGCGGGACCAAAAGGCCCGTTACCATTAATAAAATTTGCATTCGAAAACGAAAAGTTACTTTTCTCAGCTGCCAAAGCAGAGTACATACACTTGCTGCCATGCAGAAATAAAGAAACACGGATTGAACAAAAAACCATAATCCTCCTTCAAGGTTTGCCAGCGGGTAAGCCGTATCGGTGCGCAAACCGACGGAGTAGTAATAAAGGTGATGAAAAGAATTTGTCCAATGCAGAATAAGCGTGGCAGCCGGAATGCCAAGCAGGGGAATATACACCCATCTTTTGACGTTTCGCCCGGTATAATCAAGGCACATAAGCAAAATCACCGCTGGCAGAAAAGAAATCGCCACATATTCAACGGCGACCCAAAACAAAATATCCTTCAATGATTGAGACATCAGCTCAAACGCATAAGCTACCGCAAAAAAAGCAGCCAGAAAGGCAGCCACGCAAAAGTACTTTCCACCGGGTGCATGTTTAATTTTTATAAAAGCATAGATTCCTAAAAAAGAACTCACGGAGGCACCTGCAATCAATACTAGGATATAAATCAGTATGTAGTGCGGCATATCTTTCTCCTCATTTAGTAAAAAAGCATGACGTTCTTTATTACTATATCATCTTCACATCACTTTGGACGAATGCTTTTATATATTTTTTAGTTGAAGCATAACTCCTTCGTAATTTGACATGTATTCGATATGGAGAAAGATGTCTGTTTTTCAAAACCGGTATAACGGGCATGATCAATACGGCGACCCATCCAATCAGGATAACCAATAACAGCCAGGCAGTGCCGCCTGCATGAAGGAGGCGCGGCCAGCTTTTTTCGGCGATAGATTGATTTCTTTCAACCAGTAGGGACAAAATCGGCATCATCTGCAGGCCATGAAAGCCAAGGCCGTGGAACCAAATTACATTTCCTTCAAGTCCAGTGTAGCGGCTTTGAAGGGTAATCATCCAGAGATATCCAGAAAATGAAAGCATCGTCGTTGCCATGCCATACCGAATACCAATCGTTAAAAGCGGCCGGTCCTTTAAGAGGCGCGAGTGGAAAAACGGCCAGGCAAGTACAACGTAATAAACCATCATCGAAACGGCTATCAATCCAAATACACCGGTGCGCCGGCAATCGCATCAGCAGCCCCGCTGGCCTGATTGTACCGAAGAAAGAAGCCGCGCATACGCTGAACTGTTTCGGCTCCATAGCTGTAAAAAGCGCACACGAGCTAGGATCAGCCAGCAAAAGTCTGCCGCTTACGCCAGCCAAATTCGGCCAGCGGTACTAAAAAAGCGATTGTAATCAAAAACAAGCCGAGCGCTGAGTAAATTTCCCTCTGGCGGTACAATGACTCCTTGAACAGCCATCATAACTGCACAAAAAGCAGCCAGCGTAAATCCCAGCAACCGGCCGCTGTAAGGGCCGGCTCTTCCCTCCACACACTTTTTACAGCGTCATTTTCCCGATCCTCCTTCCCACTTTTATTTTGTAACGGTAATTTTCCCGTTGTTTGTCTTCAGCTTAATGATATTTTCCCCGTCACCGAAACGGGTATTACCGCTGTACTTATTTAAAATATTAATTTCACCGTTGTCCTTATGCACATCAAATGTCGTATTCGTTGGTTCTTGTCCGGTTTGTACAGTAATGCTGCCATTGTAGCTCTCCAGCCGCATCGGCCGGTCTAAATCTTTTGTTAAAACACGAATCCGCCCATTGGCGACTTTTCCGTTTATTGTTCCATCCACATGTTCAAGCAAAACCTCTCCGTTGTCAGCTTTCACTTTTACTTCGTTGGATGCTGTGTTTTTTACATTTACTTTTCCATTGTTCAGTTGAACATTTACCTTACGGACATTTAATTGTCCAAGCTCTACCTGGCCGTTATGATTTGCAATATCAATGGAGTCGTACGTTTTTTCTGGAAGGTATACATGCAGTGTCAGATCTGCCACCACAAAATCGGCGGTGAATAGTTTATTTTGTTTTTCATTCACCTTGACGACCAAGGTATCCCCCTTCGCTTCTGCCTGGAAGGTTACATTATCATTCGGTTTCCGCTTTCCGGCGAGTTCCACCCGCACAGCTGTTTCCTTAGTTGGCAGGACTTCCACCTCTGCATTATCTGTTTCAAGCTCCACCGCTCTGATAGGCAGGACGCTGATTGTTCTTTTTTCTGCTACCTCCGCCTGACTGAATGTCAGTGCACTTCCGGCACCGCCGACAAGCAGCAAAATAAGCCCTGCGACCGACAATTTTTTAATCATGCTGCAGCCCGCCTTTCACAAGTGATGCATTCCATTTTAAGTAGCGCAGAAATCCTTTTAAGATTGCTTTGGTCACAAAGAACATGCCAATAAGGATAAACAGCCCTGTACCGCAAAGAGCAATGGAAAGAAACAGGTCAAACCATTCAAATGTGCCCATGTTGATGACCGCATTAACAAGAACTAAAAGGGGAGAAGCGACAAACGCACTGCCAGCGGCCCACCCGCCTGCCAAAACTCCAATAAGCCCCGCCAGTGGTCCAAGTACAATAACCAAATTGAAAAAGCCCAGTCCGATAACCGCCCAGACAGCCCGCATTATATTGCCGGCCGTGGCAGACGTTTTTGCCTTTTCTACCTGATACGAGGCGGCCAGTTCTTTGCCGATCTGGCGCGGTGAACCAAGTGAAGAAGCAATAGCCTCTTCCGTCTTTCCTTCCTCAAGCCCAATGGAAAAATACTCTTCGTAATCCTGCAGAATCTCGCACCGCTCAGCTGAAGAAATAGCTTCCAGCGACGAATCAAGCTCACGCAAAAATTGCTGTTTATTCATCATTCCCACCCTCTTTAATCAATTGGTTAACGCCTCTTGAAAATTCATTCCAATCTGCAATAAGCTGGTGAAGATAATCTCTTCCTTTATCTGTTAATTTGTAATACTTGCGTGAAGGGCCTTCTGTTGACTCCTGAAGGTATGTAGTAAAATACTCTTCTTTCGTCAACCGTCTTAGCAGTGGATAAACTGAGCCTTCCGATATTTCGATTTGATCCGATATCTTCTGTACTAATTCATAGCCGTACCGATCCCGCTTATCCAAAAGCACCAGTACACACAATTCAAGAACCCCTTTTTTAAATTGGACGTTCAATCTGTTTTCACCTCTATTCTCGCTATAGTACATTATACAGTAGTGATTTAAAATTAGTACCTGTTAAAAGCATAATATCATTCAGTACTGATTATTACAAGGTACCGATTTTGTTTCTCCTATTTTTATCCACATTTTTCGTTTTAGACGTTTTATAAAAAAAGGCTTGAGGAGGAGATCCTCAAGCCTTTTTATCCACGATCATTCCATTAGCTAAACAAAAAGAAACACCCGCCCCAACGGTTAACAACAAAATGGGTTGCGAAATCTGATTTTACACCGATGGCATAAAAGAGAATGATGAACATCGTGAAGAAATCTTTGTCTTGTACAGCTGTGACTACATCCTTTGAAACTGTGATCGCTAGACACGATAAAGAAATCATCATCAATCCATTTTACGCAGTCATCGTGTAAACCTAGACACCCACATCGTCTGAAGTGTTTTTCACAGTCATGAACATGTTTATCAAAACAGCCACAATGACTGATCTGTTCATGAAAGCAAACGCGGCGCCTCTTCTGCTTCTTGCAACTGGAGCACATCTCTTTTCCTCCTTTCAATGAATCTATTAACAAGATATGCAGGCATCTGCAAAGCTGAAGCGGCTGTTATCAGGCAGGATCATTTATTCTTATCAACTAAAGTAAAAAAGCATCTATTTGTTATATAAAAAAGCCCGCAGAATGGCTCTGCGGGCTTTTCATTACAATGTTACTCCTCGGCTGTTTCTTTTCCATACTGGTACTGAGTTGGGTCAACCGGCTCCATGCCTTCTATATCATGGAAGCGCAGTAAATCACCATATAATACTTGATCAGAGAAAGACAGCTGATCAGCTACTTTCTTTTTAGCCGCCTGCATATCGGCGGTCGGTTCTAGTGTTGCACCTGTTTTTGAATCATAGTACGTTCCATCAATCGATGTGTATTTCGGTGATACAAAGTCGCCGTTGCGGAATGCTACTACTTCATCGTGCTCCGGTGAAAGGAGGTCCGTACCGAACTGAATAAATTCTTTATTGTCAATGCCTAAAAGATGAAGCATCGTCGGCAGGACGTCAATTTCGCCGCCATACTGGTGTTTCACTCCGCCTTCAACGCCCCGCACGTGGATAAACAGCGGTACGCGTTGCAGTTGTGTGTTTTTAAAGTCCGTAATTTCTTCGCCCATAATTTGCGCCATCGCTTTGTTATGGTTTTCGGAGATGCCGTAGTGATCACCGTAAATGAGAATCATGGAGTTATCGTATAAACCAGCTTTTTTCAAGTCTGCAAAAAATGACTGGAGTGCTTCGTCCATATAACGTGCCGTTTGGAAGTACCGGTCTACAGTGCCGTCTCCCGTTGCCGCTGGCTCAATCGTTGCATCTCCCTCATCCATAACAAAAGGGAAATGGTTAGTCAGCGTCATTAAATGCGCGTAAAACGGCTGCTCCATTGATTGAAGCATTGGAATAGACTCTTCAAAAAACGGCTTGTCTTTCAAACCATAGTTGATTTTCCGGTCGCCTTCCATATTGTAATAGCTGGCATCGAAAAACGTGTCTACACCCATTTGCTTGTAAATTTCATTCCGGTTCCAGAATGTTTTATAGTCACCGTGCAGAACAGCACTTGTATAACCTGCTTTTTGGTTCAAAATTGCCGGTGCAGCCTGATAGGTGTTGCGGCCTTTGAGAACAAACGCAGATCCCTGTGGCAGGCCGAACAGCGAAGTATCCATCATCAATTCAGCGTCAGCGGTTTTCCCCTGGCCGGTTTGATGAAAGAAGTTATCAAAATACATATACTCGTTGTTGTGCGCCAGTGAATTTAAGAACGGTGTGACTTCCTGGCCGTTTAGCTTGTAATCAATCAAAAATGTTTGAAACGACTCAAGGTGAATTTTAATCACATTCATCCCTTTTGCTTTCCCGAAATACTCTTCGTTTGGCGCTGCATAATGAGACTTTGTGTAGTTTTCCACATTTGTTAAGTCATCACTGCTCGCAAAAGCGCTTTGCTTCTCGTTTTTCACTGTTTGAATTGCATCATATACCGTGTAATTGTATGCGCCTAAATATTTGATTAAATAGTTGCGGTCAAACGCTCTAGACAGAAGCTGCGGACGGTCTGCTTCCGCAAGACCCAGATTTACCGCAAAAATTACTGCACCGGCCGCTAAAATCGCCAGTACTTTTCTTTTCGGTGTAACCTGAAGCTTCCATTCTTTTCTTTTCATCCAAAGAACCACTGCAAGAATCACTAAATCCGCGAAATAAATGACATCATGCCATTCTGTTAAATCGGCAATGCTTCCGCCCAAATGCCCGGCGTTGCTCGTTTGAAACAGTGTCGGCAGCGTAACAAAGTCATTGAAGAAACGGTAGTATAGGATGTTGCTGTATAAAATCAGCGTCATAATACTACTGAATACAAGAATCCATCTGCCGCTTCGTTTTGAAAACAAGGCGAGCCCTAAAAAGAGAACCGCTGAGCTGAGCGGATTTAAAAATAGAAGAAATGTCTGCATCGCATTGTTGATCCCCAGCTGAAATTCTGTGAGGTAGGCAATGTACGATTTTAGCCAAACCAAAATAACCGCTAAAACAAAAAAGTGTAACGGCTTTAAAAACAATCGATTCATTTTAATTCCCTTCTTCCAACCTATTCATAGTCATCCAAAGTCTTTTTTATAAAATTATCTTTTAATGAGAAGCGCATTTATAAAATATACAACATTTTGCTGCTACCGTCGAGTATCTTCTCTATCACGCAAGGATGGAAGAGTCTAAAACACTTTAAGAACAGCCGGTTTTGTTCTTGGTCAGATAACCTGACAGACTCGTTGTCTTCGCGGTGATTCCAAGGCACAATAAGCGGTAAGGAAGGAGCTGTTTTTAATGGAAGGACTATTTTTTTTACATAATCTGCTCGCTGTGCTGTGGATTATCTTATTTGTGAAAACAAAGCGGGAACACCATCTACAGATCACTCATGTCCTGTTTCTAGCGATAGCAGTCGGCATTTTAGTTCATTCATGCTGGACCGTTTTTTATTCAACAGGAATTCAGGATTTCTGAGTACGAATCACCCTGATCAAAATCTTCTTAAGGATAATGTTCAAATCCGGGGCTCCTTTGCCTGATAGGTATTTCTCTATTGTCAAACCAAACAAACGGCTCTTTTGAACGGTTCCCATTCTCTTTCTCCTATATCTGCATCTCCAAAAAAATCTTCTTTAGCCCCTAGTTTCACTGCCCCGATTGCTACGGGCGTCTTCACAAATAATCCGCAATGGTCACCCTCTAAAAAATAAAACAGAGAAGTACCGATTCTTTTGAACCAACTTCGATAGTAATAGATTACGTTATATCCCTTTCCACAAAAGGCAACCACTTTTTGCAATGCTTCCTTCCATCCTCTTTTATCTCAGCAGGCGTTGCTTATAGAGTCTGGTTCCCTTGCTCTTTTTGAACCATCTGCCAATTAAAGGTAGCAGCAAGTGTAAAATAATGTTATTGTAAAACGGTTCCATATATATTATTTTCTTACAAAAGGAGAAAAATCATGAAGAAAGCATTTGCTGTTTTACTTACTGCAGGCTTGTTGTTTACCCAGTCCATTTCCACATCAGCTGCGTTCAAAGACGTCAGCCAGTCGTACTGGGCGAACGAAGAAATTGTTTACTTAACGAACAAAAAAATTATTAGCGGCTTTAAGGATCAATCGTTTCAGCCCAATGCGCCTGTTACTAAAATTCAAGCCATAATTATGACAGCAAGAGCGCTGAATCTGGATTTAACAAACCGCCCGGCTCCAGGATTTAACGACCTGCCGAAATCAAGCAGCGGCTATGCAGAAGCAGCAGCGGTTGTGCACGAAGGATTATTTCCCAAAAGCACATCTTTAAAACCGGCAGAACCGATCACACGCGCCCAGATGGCACGTATGCTGACTGCCGCATTCAAATGGAAAGCATCTGATGCTGTTTCATTTAAAGATGTACCGAAGAGCTTCTGGGGGCATCCTTATATTACTGCGCTTGCCAGCCAAAATATTACGCTTGGTTATCCCGATAGAACCTTTAAGCCGAATCAAGCTCTGACACGCTCGCAATTTTCGGTCTTTCTAGCGCGTGCCCTAAATGACGACTATAAAACATATACCTACACGAATACAGCACTTAAATATAAGCTGGAACTGCCTAACTATATGAAAACGCAGGTAACGACAGAAAATAAAAAAGATAAAATCGGTTCATATGGAACGCATTTTCATTACAATAACACGGCCTATCTGGGCCACAAGCCGATACTTGCTATTATTTGGGCCGTATCAGAGTCGAAGCTGCCTCGCTATGAAGGCGCACCTTTCGAACTGCTGAAGAAGCAGGGATCGACGTATTATTTCTATCAGGGACCGAGCGAGCACCCGTATTTGTTTATGGATGATCAAAATCGTGTTGATAAAAGAAACACAAATGAAGCAAAAGCTTATGAGCGGATTCAGTATAAGCTTGCCCATATGATAAAAGGCATCACACCAACAAACTAACGAAACGCAAAGACGGCTTTCTTTAAGAGCCGTCTTTGCGTTTATCTGGACCGCTTTCGTTCATTTGACTTACGCACACGGACAAGCGTTTCTGCCGGCTGCTTACGGATCCATTTTATATACTTGCTGATTTTTTCATCCTGGCGCAGCCGCTCGATCGAATGGAGACGAACAGCCAATTCTTTATTAGTATAAAGTGCATGAATCTGCTTGTGGCACGGCAGGCACAAGTCAGCCGTTGGCCCATGCGACCCTCCTTCTTCCCTCGGCGTTAAATGGTGAACGGTCGTTTCAACCGGCGAGCGGCCGCATAGCTCGCAAACAGATGATCTCATCCAATATGTCGCCTCCATTTTCCTTCTATTGTAACAAATCTGTTTTTACAGCCGGAGCGTAGAAAATCTGGCTGTTCAACTGCCAATCCTGCCCTTTATAAATGTGCCCATTACTGTATCCTTTTGTCTTTTCTTGTTCTTTGCTACAATGAACAAGGCCATATGGGGAGCCTTCGGGCAGAAAACAGTGTTTATCTGGTTCCATGGAGCCTGTCGGATTATGCCGGCGCAAGGATTTGTACCTTTTCTTCCTTCTTCGCGCACGGCAAAAAAAGGAGGAAAAACATTGAATCGAAAACTGCCGCTTCAAGCCTTAATTGAAGCAGCGATCATAGCTGCTCTTGCCTATATTATTGATGTTCTGCCTGCTATTGAGCCTTTTCCATGGGTAAAGATTTCAATTGCCATGATTCCCGTTCTGCTTTTGTCACTGCGCTGGGGATGGAAAGCGGGAATGGCTTCCGGCTTTGTTTGGGGGCTTTTACAGATTGTACTGGGCACTGCTTACGTTTTAACACCACTTCAAGCATTTATTGAATACTTTATTGCGTTTTCATTTATTGGTCTTGCCGGCCTGTTCGCCAGCCGTAATATTACGGCAAAATCTATTGTCGTGGCTGTGTTCGTCGGCTGCCTGGCCCGTTACTTTTGGCATTTCCTTGCCGGATGGGTGTATTTTGGAGAGGCTGCACCGGAAGACATGCCGGCTGCCCTTTACTCTCTGGCTATCAACGGCAGCGCCGCCCTTCTCACATTTTTAGTATGCACCATTGTTCTTGTCTTTCTTTTAAAAACCGCATCGCGGCTTTTTAAAGTATAATTTTGCGGACGGTTTTCCGAAGAAGCACTGCCGTTCGGCATTTTTGGCATAAAAAAAAGCTGCTCAATCGCAGCCGTCTTCCTTACAATCCTTCCAATAGTCCAGCAGCGGCCCTCTTTCGCCAAAAACGGGATCCGTTTCGGCTGCTGGCACTTGTTTCATTTCGCTAGGAGACTGTGCCCGGGAACCTGTATCACGCTTTTTTAAATTAGGGCTTTGCCCATTCGGGTACGCACCGACGACAGAAAAATCCGGACTTTGGCTGAGCCGCTTATGGCCCGTTCCAGCGGGCAGTACGATTACGTCGCCCGTTTGAATCTTCAGCCGTTCGCCCTGCTCCCCGCCGATCTGTACAACCGCGTCTCCAGATTTTACTCCAAGCACTTCATGTGTATTGGTGTGGTAATGATGATAATCGAAAATACCATTCACCCAGCTGTTCGTCCAGCCATGCCGGTTAAATGTCGGTTCTATCTCGCTTGGTGTATCCGTAAATACCTGCTTATAAACGATGACCGGGAACCTCCCATTATTCGGGATTTCACCATCATCTTTACATTGAAAGGTCTGTATATCCGGTTTCATATATGTCCGCTCCTTTTCGTATAACGGTTCTTTCGTTATACCCTTCTTTGGAACGTCTACTCACGATTTAAGAAAAAGACGGCTGCACAACACGAATAGGATCTTGTCCAATGCATTTTTTTCCTTCACCAAAGCAAAGCTTCGTTTGGAAATAATAACGGCTTTCACTTAATTGCTCTGGCAGCTGAAACGAAAACGGAATACACTTGGACGCATTCGGTGGAATATGCTCTGACATAAAAATCATAATCGCATCTCCAGCGGGCGCCTCATCGCTTCCTGTCAGTAAATCACACTCAAGCCGGCTTAATTTTTGTTCAAACAAACCGCCTTTTATGACAAATGAACCCGTCACTTTTTCGCCGGGTATAAACTCATTTTTATCCAGCAACAAGTCGATATGCGGTGAACCGATGCGGCCTTTTACCTGGTTCATTAACTTAGTCAACATACCTCGCTGTTCCCTCCATTGCTCGTAAATAAAGATTGGCGCAAACGCCTGATAAACACGTACTATACGCCGGTTTTGCCCATTTGTAAAGGGGTATGGAAAAATTTATATTGTTAAAAAACTGTAAACGTTTTATTAAGGAATAAAAACACAAAAATACTTCATAAACCAGTATTTTTCCCACATAAAAAAGAACGGCCAGCTCCAAGCTAAACGTAAATAGAGAAAGGAGTGGACAGGATGGAAAAACCGCAAAATACAGGCCAGCGCATTCAGGAAACAACAGATGCTTTAATGAAGCAAGGAGTTCCGCCGCGTGCTGCTGCTTTCGCTGCTTCCATGGGATTTTTACGTGAACTGCAAAGGTCAAAAGGCGGCAAATGAGAACAAGCTGACAAATATAATCTTCACCGGCAGTACCGTTTATTCCTGCAGCAGAGCTAAAACAAATGCTTCTTAGGCAAGATTCGCCATTCAATGTTATATTGCTGCTCCGCCGGAATGTGCTCCCTGCATAAAAACGTGCGGAAGCCTTCCGGCGGTGTCTTGATCCGCTTCCCGCCTATAGTATTACCTATTGGCACCGCTTCTAAAACCAGGATGCCCGCCAGGCTCCTATGCTTTGCCCTCCCAGCAAAAAAGCTGAGAGAAAAGCCTCCTAAATGTTTCTTACCCGCCTGTTTGCGCAAAGCGGCTGACACGTTCATCAACTTCGTCACATACCCGCCAAAAAAAGCCCGTATTTCTTCTTTAGTTCCTTCAGCCCTGGCTGGATCGTTAAATCCCCAACGAACACGTTTACTGTGGGGAGGTGTTACCTGGCAATAATCCGTCCCGCTTGTCTGCTGCAGCTGCCTTCATCTGATTTTACAAATAAAAAAGCACTATCAATCTTTTAATCATCCCAAAAAGACCGCTCGTTACACTACATTAAAGCTAAAAACAGCTTTAACACCGTTGGCCTGCTGCAAACGGTGTTAAATACTGATTATAAATAAACACATGCCAGCCCGCCCAGTTGAATGTGAGCTGGCGCGGCACTTTCTTCCCATTTTTAAAGCTTGTTCCTGCAAGCTTTGCAGAAACTGGTTTATTTTCTCTCCTAATAGGATAAAGCATGACTATTCATAAAGCATATAACGGCAGGGAATTCAATACTTTTACGTCTGAAGACTTTGACAAAGTCTTTCATTATGCATGTTTCCGGAAGATTCTTGCTTCTGCGTATACAGCGCATTTCGAGCAGACACTTCGCTTTCGATTGTGCTGATTCACTTGAAACAGTGGCTCTCCTTTTGTTTTACATAAAGCACATTTTGACTTCCCCAGCCGGTTTACCACATGATACGTAATCGATTGTAAGTATGTAAGGTTGCTCGTTTTCACAATAATCATCCTCCTTTTTTAATTATTTCGCTAGAATACAAGATTTACCTGTAAAAATCGTTCATCAAATGCCGACAAAAAGCGCATTCCGAAAAGGCCGCGCTCCCTTTTCTGTCTTTTTTTGTCTTCTTGCAGCGCATTCAAAACAAGGGGCATCTGCCATTGCTGCCTGCCGCAAGAAACATTCTTAAACGTGCAGCATCCTTCTTAAAAAATATGCAAAACCGTTTCATATAATAACTTGCGATAATGGGCATACTATATTTAAGAAGCTTTAAAAAGCGGTCCAATCGAGAACGTGCCGGCCTGTTCGGATGTACGCCGCTGCCATAATCAGCTCAGATATCAAGTAAAATATTCCAATTATTTTTTCTACCTGCACTGCCTCGCTCAAAAAGATGTGAATCAAATGCCGTTTTATCTGTTTTGCCAAGCATGTTCCTACCATTCTTATGGTCAAAGATGACTTTCTTTATAGAGAACTATATAATGAATTTAATTCTTAATAAAGAACAAAAAGGGGGTTTGTCAGCAATGCGACAATGCGTAGACGATACATTTTTTGTGCACGATTTAAAAAACGAATTAAAACCTATTTTATCCAGCCGCCGGGAGATCGTTTTTGTGTGCATAGGCACGGACCGGTCGGCCGGTGACAGCTATGGTCCTTTCGTCGGTTTTAAATTAAAACAAACCTTTTCCCTCCGTAAATACACGCATGTTTCTGTGTATGGGTGTCTGGATCACCCAGTTCATGCTAAAAATTTAGCCGAAACGGTTGAACAGATCCGGCAGCAGCATGCAAATCCGCTTATTATCGCGATTGACGCCTGCCTTGGGTCCGCTGCTAACATCGGCACCGTCAGCTTAGAACAAGGGGCCTTAAAACCTGGGGCCGGCGTTCAAAAAGACCTGCCGCCAATCGGCGATTACCATATTTCCGGGATTGTTAATGTCGGCGGTTTTCTTCCGATTCAGGTACTTCAAGGCACACGTCTTTCACTTGTTTACAAAATGGCCAATAAAACGGCTGATTTTATTACGCGGGCACTTGTAGAACTAGAGTATGAAAAGAAACGGACAACTGTTGCTGCCCATGAAAAAAGGTGCGTATAACACGCACCTTTTTATCTGAAACGCTGAATTTCATCCGGTTCGTCCTCTTTCCGGTCTGTTAAAATCCCCATCTGCTCAATATGCTGTTTTGCTGCTTGGTCTCCCAACAAATAAATCAGAGAATAAAGAACCCTTTGTGAAGCGTCATAACGGTCATTTTGCGGATCATGGTGATATTCTAAATAAGGAATATGTGCACGAACAAACGCCTCCACATCAGCTCCGTATTTATCATCCATTACCGCTTTTAACACATCGGCTTCTTTTGGGGTCGCATGAATAATAAAGCTTGGGCTGTCTATCGGCTCGGGCAGGATACTTTCACTGTTTAAATCCACATAGTATATCTGCTTTTCCTGTTCCACCTTAATCATCTCCCGCTTTTTTTATCCTGTACCCCCTGCTCCTCAAACACAAACGAAAAAAGGACACCGTTTGCACATAAGCCGCCGCCCATTTACATGATTTTATTATCCCAGTTCTCCTCCAGCAGCTTTTTTAGCCAGGTTATGTTTTCATGACCAATCTTTTCGGCAATCTCTTTTTCTACTTGCTGCTTCACCTCAATGATCCCCCTGCAAAAAGTGCTGCCTTTGTCCTTGAGTGCCAGCATTTTGTCACGCTCATTTTTTTGTATCGTTTTGTCATCAATATAGTTTTTTTCAATCAGCCCTTTAGCACATCGATGAACGGCCTGGCGTGAAATATTCATTTTTCTTGCAGCACCGGCGATGGTTTCCGGCTGCTACTCAAGCAGGCTGAGTAAGTGGGACTCTGCCAGTGTCACATCTTCCCTGCCTGACTTTTGCCACAGCATTCGAACCTTTTGGCGGAGCAGCAAGTGTTTGTCACTCAGCAAATCCGGTAAATAACTCTTTCTGTTTGCTCTTCCTCTGCAGCTGCTTGTAGTCGGCCCTATTGTTAGAGCCATTTTTTTGAAACTGTATGCCGGAAAAATTGCGTTAGCTTAATCTGCTGTGTTTTTTCTGTTCCACTTTAATGTTTTACTGCCTGTAAAGAGGGAACGTCAAAAGAAACACGTTCTTTTAACAGGAGGCATACATATGGAAAAAACCATCTTCATCACGGGCGCAGGAACAGGGCTCGGACGAGGAGCTGCGATCGGCCTGGCCCAAGCCGGCCATCGTGTAATCGCGGCCACTGAAATTACCGCCCAAAAAACGGACCTGCTTCAGGAAGTTCAGGAGCAGGGCCTTGATATCGATGTAATTAAGCTTGATATTACCAACCCGCGTGATACTGCCCAGATTGCGGACTATGATTTTGACATTTTCGTTGCCAATGCGGCGATTAACGAAGGTGGCCCGCTTGCCGAAGTGCCAATGGACCGCTTTCGGGCCTTGTTTGAAGTAAATGTTTTTGCGACGCTCGAAACCGTTCAGATCGCAGCCCGACAGCTGGTCCAGCGCGGCAAGGGCAAAATTGTGTTTATGAGCTCCATGGCCGGTATTTCAGCCACACCCTATGTAGGTCCTTACACCGCGACCAAGCATGCGATTGAAGGGGTTGCTCAAACGCTGCAGGCGGAATTGAAGGAATTCGGCGTGCAGGTGGCGACGATCAACCCTGGAGCGTATGCAACCGGCTTTAACGACCGAAGCGCTGAAGAAAAATGGAAATGGTTCAATGAAGAAACGCATTTTACCCGGAAAGAGGATATGAAACGGCAGGAAGAAGCCCTGAAGAACCAATTTGATCCAGCGGATATGATTGCCAAGATGGTAGAAATTATACCGGCGGATCATCATAAATTCCGCACTGTTCACCCGAAGGAAACAGAAGACCAGCTAAAGAAAACCGAACAAGCACGCTGGGAAATGGACATTTAATGAGTCAAAAAAGCGGATGCTTTTCCGCTTCTTTTTTGTGAAATTTTTTCTTAAAGGGAAAGGGTTGTTTTTTCCTCGTCTGGACGGGTAACATAAACATATCCATTATGGAAACAAAGGAGTGCGTAACAATGGTCATTAAACAAAGCCAGGGTATCCAGCTGCACGATTTTAATAACCTGACAAAATCGCTCAGCTTTAATATGTACGATATTTGCTGGACAAAAACAAAAGAAGAACGAAAAGCGTACATTGAATATATCGATGAACAATACAACGCAGACCGGCTGACAGAAATTTTAAAAAAGGTAACTGATATTATCGGCGCTCATGTATTAAACATTGCCAAGCAGGATTATATCCCGCAGGGCGCAAGCGTAACGATGCTTATTTCAGAAGGGCCTGTTCACCCAGACTCGCGCGGGGAATCACAGGAAGAGTCACCAGGTCCCCTGCCTGACACGGTCGTGATGGCGCTTGATAAAAGCCATATTACCGTTCATACGTATCCGGAGTATCATCCAAACGAAGGAATCTCCACATTCCGGGCTGATATCGATGTATCCACCTGCGGCGAAATCTCTCCGCTAAAAGCACTCAACTACCTTATTCATTCATTTGATACAGACATTATGACGATGGATTACCGCGTGCGCGGTTTTACGCGTGATATTAACGGCAATAAGCTGTTTATTGATCACGATATTAATTCCATTCAAAACTACATTCCGAAGGATGTAAAAGATCTGTATCATATGATTGATGTGAACATTTATCAGGAAAATATTTTCCATACAAAATGTAAGCTGCGCGAATTTGACCTGGATAACTATTTGTTCGGTCATACAAAAAACGATTTAGACAAAGAAGAAATTAAAAATATTACCGAAAAGCTTCATCATGAAATGGATGAAATTTTTTACGGAAAAAATATCGTCCGCGATGCAGATATTGAATCTGAATAAAATAGCCCGGGCCCTCCTTGGTAAGGGAGGGCTTTTTTAAGTGTTACCGCTTCATTGGTTTAAAGTACCGGTAAATGCGGTCGGGCTTTTTTCCTGATTCCTATTTTTCTTTACCCTATTGCCAAACTCAAAAAAGGTTACCTGTTTAATGCCGATAAAGCCAAACAGGTCCCTTTTTATCAATACTTGGTGCGTATTATTGAGCTAAAACCGTGGGTAATATGCCAGGCCTTTCATCGTTGATACACAAACCGCCGATTCTCCTGCCAGAAGCCCTTCCGGGAAAAGTCCAAGCCCGTCACGATACGCAAAGTTTGCTGCAAACATTTGGTTAATAAAGCCAAGCAGCATGGTCCGCGACCTTCCCCACCAGGATCGGGTAAACAAACACAAGCTTATCTGCCAAGGTGATCAGCTTTCTGTAGGAGCCCAGGTTCGGATCCTTATGTAGATCTTCACGCCGCTTTGTTTCATTAAATAGTAAAGCTGGATTAAAGTTGGCTGATTGAACGAAGAGAAAACGAAAAAGACCGTAGAAAACAGTTCATTCACTTATCAGCGGACGGACGAGCCATGCTGGATAAAGTGTTTAAGCAAATTCGCGCACGATTTTTGGAACGAGTTGGAGACGTATCAAACGACAAAGTGGATACGTTCGCTCATGCGCTTGATGTTCTTCAGAAATATGTTTTTTGTGAATAAAAACTTTTTCGCCAGACCTGCCGCTGTGGAGGGCTGCATCATTTACCAGCACATTGAGATGTGTTTTTATGTTTGATTTCTCTCAAAATGGGGCAACCAAATAAGGAATACCGAAAGGAGAGAGATGTTACATGGCAGACTTAAATCGAAATGAAATTCCAGAAACGCAAGGTCAAGTAGAAGAAAAAGTACAGTCAATGGGTCAAGATAAAAAAGAAGACATTCTGGCAAGTTTTGATACCTTTAAAAATTACCTTGGCGAGAAAGTGGAAAAAGGTGAAAAGCTGGGTATGAATGAAGAGCAGCTTGCAAAAACAGCTCAAAAAGTAGCCAATTATCTGGCAGCGCATGAGGAACCGCGCAACCGCGAGGAAAAATTGCTTCAAGAGCTTTGGAAAGTCGGAAACGAAGAGCAGCAGCACCAGCTGGCTCATCTGCTCGTTAGACTCGTTCAGCAGTAATTCGCCGTTCATTTGGTCAACGCTTAAAACAGCTCAACGATCTCTAGAGGTACGATTCATGATGTAAAAAAGGACTGATATGAATCATATCAGTCCTTTTTCATAGGCGCAGGCTTTAATATTCCGCTCACCTGTGTATAAGATTTGTTTATTTGTTTATACTAAAAACACGGACTTGTAGCTCAACGGCGAGAGCGGCCAATAGCTTCCTGGAATGACTATTGTGTATCTTGCGGGTTCAAATCCCGCCAAGTCCTTTCATGAAACGAAAAAGCAAAAAGCTTCCCGGCTGCATTTCTTTACTTTACGGAATAAGCGGACCCGAGCTGTCTGTTTACCGTATAAAAAACAGGCTGCCTCGGTTTATTTTTTTTGTTTACTGACAGAATTCCTGATCATCAATTCCGTATTTACAAAAATCCGTTCCCCTGTTTCTGCCGACCCTTCCATAAGCCCCAAAAGCTTCTTCGCACCTTGAACGCTTATTTTTTCAATCGGACGCTTTACAGTCGTTAAGCTTGGCGTTGTATATTGGGAAAAGCCAATATCATCGAAGCCAACAATGGAGATATCGTCCGGCACTTTTAGTCCATGCGCAAACACGGCATTCATTGCGCCGATCGCCATATCGTCATTGGAACAAAAAACGGCCGTCGGCGGGTCCATCTGTGCCAGAAGCCGTTCCATTGCCGCATAACCGCTCCGCATATCATAGCTTCCGCATTCAATATAATGGCGCTCAACAGGAAGCTGATGGCGAATAAGCGCTTCCATATATCCTTCTTTCCGCTCTACGGTCGACTTAAATCCTTTCATCCCCTTGATAATCGCAATTTTTGTATGGCCGTTTTGAATTAAATGCTCCACCGCCTGAAATGACCCTTCCCGGTCGTTGGACAAAATATTGATCGCTTTTTGTTCCTCGACCTGCCGGTTCAAGACCACAAGCGGGATTTTTTGCTGCAGAACATGATATACAAACGTGTTGTCCACTTCACTTTGGCTCATTAAAATAATTCCATCAAACCGCAGCTTTGTAATAGACGCATAATCTTTATAATCATCGATCCCGCGCACAAACAAGTTGAATTCCTCGCCAATTACACTGTTTACTCCTTTTACCGTTTCGGCAAAAAAGCTTGGCGACGTTCCCGTTGAAATGCTCGTAAAAAACAAGCCTATCGTATACGATTTTTTTAGAACAAGGCTTTTAGCACTGTAGTTGGGTGTATAGTTCAGCTGGGCGGCTAAATCCAGTATCTTTTTCCGCGTATCCTCCTTGATCAATACACTGTTATTCAGCGCTCTTGAAACAGTGGTATGGGATACGTTTGCGAGTTTTGCGATATCTTTAATCGTGACCATTCCATTCACCCTTTAGAACTCAAGATTTACTCCCTCTAATAGTACCATAGCCGTTCCCCCAGCACCTTACATCCCCATTATATTTTTGCTTCAAGATCTTTAATAATCTGCGCATGCTTTTCATCCGTAAGCTTGTACATAAATCCAATGATTAAAACCGCAATAGTCAGCGCTACGGCCGGATAAAGCGTCAGCATCCCTTTAATGCCGAGCAGCGTACCAGCTGACTGCGCCACATTTGGCACATAGCCGACCAGTGTTAAACTCATACCGGATAAAAAACCAGCCAGAGACTGGGCAAGCTTGCGTGAAAAGTTAAACAACGAGTATGTAGTCGCTTCTTTCCGTTCTCCCGAAACCCATTCGCCATAATCGATAATATCGGAAACAAGCGCCCACGTAATACCGTTCGGAATGCTGATTCCGATAAACGCAATCGCAGATAAGATGGTAAATGAGTAAATGTTCGTCGGAATAAAAAAGTTCAGCAAATCGGCTGCAATACAAATGCCGAACCCAAGCATGGCCGTCCGCTTTTTCCCAAACCGGGCTACAAGCTTCGGCATTAAGATCACACCTAGAAAGGAAGAGCCGATAATAATAAAGCTCATGTTGGCAACGAGTGTCACATTGCCTAAGTTATATTCTGCAAAATACACAAGCAATGCTGATTTGATATTATAAGCAGAAATAGAGAAAATTGTCATCAAGATCAGTGTCAAAAGCGGCTTGTTCGTAACGAACGTTTTGATAATTGACTTAAACGACAGCTTTTCTTTTGGCCCTCCTTTTACGACGATGCGCTCTTTTGTATTCCGGTAACAAATGAAAAATCCAATAATGCCGATAACCGACATAATCCCCATTACAACTGGATAGCCGACTTCCGCACGGTCAAACTGCACAATCAGCGGCATCACAATTACACTTGTAATGAGCAGGGCGCCTAGGGAACCAATTTGACGGAATGTGGCAAGAGACGTCCGCTCCTCCGCATTTTGCGTAATGGCCGCACCTAGCGAGCCGTACGGAATATTTGTAAACGAATAAGCAACGCCCCACATCATGTAAATAGCATATGCATACGCAAGCTTGCCTGCGGGCGGTACAGATGGCGAGATAAAAAGCAGTACGGTTACAACGGCAAGTGCTAAGCTGCCGAATAAAAGATACGGCCGAAATTTTCCACGCCTGCCGATGTTTTTTCGATAATCAATCGAGGAGCCGACAAGCGGGTCCATAACTGCATTAAACAATTTGCTGACCAGAAAAATAGTGCCTGCTGCAGCGGCTGAAATACCGGCTACATCCGTTAAAAATTTCAACAAATATAACTGGCCTAAATCGAACATAAAACCGTTTCCAAAATCGCCCATGCCATAAGAAACCTTTTCTTTTAAACTCAGCTTTTCCTTTTTGGTCTCCTGTCCTTTCGGCGCAGGATCAGCTGCAAAAACAGTACTCATCATAACCCTCCTGTGCATTGAAGTGATTGCTTGAAATCTGCTATACTGGAGACAAATATTTTTTCAAAAGGGCTTTCTATTCTTGGTTTGGCGACTGGCGAATAGAAAGTCTTTCCTCCCCACAATACTAAAACGCTTACAAAAAGACGATACTTATTTTCTGTTGCCTTATGATGTTTGACCTGCGGGCGGCTTTTCACCTCAGCTCCTTTCCTCTTCATCAAAATGTTAACGTTAACATTTTTTCATATCAAACAGAAAGCTTTCAATATGAACCTTAATATTGAGCAGAATAACTAAAATCTCTTTTTATGTTAACGTTAACATTTATAGAGGTATTATATCAAATCTTCCTTTAAATACAATCCCTTTATTTTCTTTCCCTTCTCTTGCGCTCCCATCAAAACCGCCGCAGTGCGCAAAGAACAAGCTGATATGGGCCAAAACAAAAACTTCCCTCAAGAGGAAAGCTTTTGTCTTGAAGCCTTAATCAATCAGTTAAAATACTTTAATTCGTCCGCCAGTTTCGACCGCCTAAATTCTTTTTGATGAAGGAAATCTTTAATTTCCTCTTTCGTTTGGTAAGAAAGCCGAATATGAAAATAATTAATGTATTCAATAAGGGCAAATACGTATAAAAACAAAAACCAATAAAATGTTGCAGGAAAGTCGAGCAGCTGCTTGATAAGAATGAGAACGCCAACGCCAATCAAACATTGATCGATCCGTTTAAACCATTGGAACATTTGCCGCTGGCCTTCGGGCAAACGGGTACGGCTCTTGCGCCTGATCTGCCTCAGCTTCAAAAACCAATACATGCTTCCCTGCAGCAGAATCAGTTCTAATAAACCAAACGCATATAAAGGCGGCAAAGAGGTTAAGTATGGTTGTGTCCATTCCATTATCCCTATATACATAATCCACATACCTGCAAAAAGAAGGGCAGCGAATAGTTCACCTGTACATAAGCTGACTAACTTTTTCTCTACTTTTTTCTGCATGTCATCCCCCGCTTTATTTTATTCCTGTACGATCGAAGCACCTCATTAGTTTTGACAAAGTGGACAATGAGGAAAAAAATGAGAAAACCGCCCTGCTGTCAGCGTAAGGCGGCTCTTTCTTTTATGGATCATGCTCGAGCTGAATTATCGTTCTCTATGGTTCCGATACGTCGCTCTTGTAGCTGTATTATGTGTTTCGAATATACGGTTGATTTCGGCTTCATGGTTTTCTCTAGCATCCACAAGCACTACAATGTTTCCTTCTTTTAAATAACGCTCATACTCTTTTGCTTTTTCCTCCGGTATACCGGCTCCGGCGAGCGCTCCAATAATACCGCCGCTTCCCAGGCCGACACCCGCTCCCGTCAGGCCGGCTACAATTGGGCCAGCCGCCACAATCGGTCCAATGCCCGGAATCGCAATTAAGCCTGCTCCAAGAATCGCACCGAGTGATCCGCCGAGAAGACCGCCGGAAAGAGCACCGATGCCTGCCCCTCTTTCTGCATGTTCCAGACGTTCACTGCTGTCTGTAATAATATCTGCATTTGTTTCATGTTCAATATCGCGTACGTCCTTGCTGCTTTTTGCAAAAACGGAAATGTCATCAATGCTGTATCCTTTCAGCTTTAATTCTTCAATGACTTTAATCACCGCTTCATGCTCATGAAAGACACCACCAATAATTCTCATTGCCATTATCCGTTTCTCCTCTCTTTGTTCAGTCTTTTTCTTATTACCCGTCATCCAGAAAACTAATCAACGAAAAAAACAGAAAAAGACTCCCGGCTGTACCCGCCGGAAAAACAGCATCCTTATTCAAGAAGCGCCGGATCAATTATAGGGGAAGCGAGCGTAATATCATTTTCTCTAAAAAGCCGGACAATAGAGTGACGGAGATGGCTTTCCACCCGCTCCTTGATTTCAAAACTTATAACTGGAATCTCCACCAGAAAATCCATCGACCGGCTGCGCAAATCCACAAACCGAATATCCGGAGCAGGCACAGATAAAATTCCATCCATTCTCTCCGCTATCTTTACGGCTGCTTCCTGCAAAAGAGCTTCTACTTTTTCTGTGTCCTCTCCGTATTCCACACTGACCGACACCTGGGCCATCGTTTCCGCCCCGGTCCGGTTTTTAATAACCTGTTCAATAAAGTACTGGTTCGGCACAATCAAAACGCCTTCTTTCGCTGTCCGGACAATTGTGGATCGCAGGCGGATTTTTTCTACCTGGCCGATTTTTTTGTCAATTTGAATAACTTCGCCTACCTCAATCGGCCGCTCAAATAAAATAATGATGCCAGAAACAAAGTTACCCGCCACATTCCGCATGCCAAAACCGATCCCAATGCCAAGCACACCGAGCAAAGCCCCAAGAGCAGTTAAATCAATGCCGACACTCGTAAAGCTGACCGCCAGTGCCACAATCATAACCGTATAATAAATGATTTGATTGAAGGTGTAGCCGAGCCCCCTGTCGACCCGGTAATAATCATAAACGGGCGTCAGCACATACCTCATCACAAGCTTTAAAAGCCGGTCAGCCAGCGACACAATCATAACCGCCATAATGATTAAAAAAAGAGAGACATCCACACCGCCATTGGAATACAGCGGGTAAAACAGCCAGCCGTTTTTGGAAAAATAAAGCAAAAACAGGAGGATCAAACAGTAAAAGGTCACCCAGTTTAACAGAGAGGAAATGGAAGTGAAGACCCCTTTTTTCATGCCTATTTTTTTAGCAGACATGGCATTAAAAAACCCTTTTAATACCACGTTCACTAAAATGACTGCCGCAAACAATCCAATAAACCATGCGAGCTGGAGATCTGAAAAATGCTTTAAAAAATCCGCCATTCGTCTTATCACCTAACTTGTTTTACAGTTTGCCGCTAAAAGTAAAAAACGGCTTTGTTTTGCTTATTCCCTCTTCGATCAGCACAAAACTTATTCAGCTTTCTCCCCGTCTTCCGCCTTTCCGCCCGCCTGCTGCGCATAAATTGAAAACGAATGTACAGAATAGAACCGTCGTATAAACGTGATCATAAACTTTTTAAGGTGGGTCCGCTATGCAAATCGAAAAAATTGAAACGTTTCCCCTGCTTCACCGTCTTGCCGCCCCTTACGGAGATGCGAATGGCCCTAAGAAATATAGATCGTGTTACCTTATCCGCATTACTACCAAATCCGGTCTTGACGGCTGGGGAGAATGCATCGACTGGCTGCCTGCTCTGCATGTCGGATTTACGGAAAGAATTATCCCATACTTAATCGGAAAATCTGCCGCTGATCGCCTGCCGTTAGTGTCCGTCATTCAAAAATGGCATAAGCGGGCGGCCGCTGCAGTCAGTATGGCTTTAACGGAAATTGTCGCAAAGTCTGCCCGTCTCTCGGTTTGTGATTTGTGGGGAGGAAAATGGCGGGACCGCATACCTGTGTACGCTTCCTTTCAATCTTATTCGGACCGTGATGATTGGATCGGCCACTCTCTGCGGCTGGTAGAAGGAGCGATTCAAAAAGAGTTTACGGCAGTAAAAGTAAAAATTGGCGGCAGAACGTTTCAAGACGACCTTACACATATTCACTCTCTGCAAAAAATGACTGAAGAACGAATCCCGCTTATTCTGGATGCCAACCAGAGTTACGATATGGCAGCGGCCCGCAAGTGGGGACCTTACCTATCAAATTGGACTAATCTTTTATGGCTGGAGGAACCCATGCCACTGAACAATCTAACTGAGTACAAGTTATTGCGTGCCAGCCTTTCTGTGCCGATTGCAGGCGGTGAAAACATAAAAAGCGCTAAACAATTTTTGCCGATTTTAAACGAAAATGCGTTTGATATCATCCAGCCGGATATTCTGCACGGAACGGGTATAGACGATTTCCGTAACGCCTTGCAGCTTGCCCGGCATTTCGGGGTCAGAGTATCTCCTCACAGTTACGATGGTGCACTTTCACGGCTGTATACGCTTTTTGCTCAGGCGAGCCTGGCCCCCTGGACAAAAATGAACGCGGACAGTATTGAACCGGTTGAGTGGGACGTAATGGAAAATCCGTTTTCCGAGCTCGTGCCTGTTACGCCATCCGGCGGCTCCGTATCAATTCCAGACGGGATAGGAATTGGAGTTGAAATCAATACAGATCTGCTCCAGGCTTACCGCTGGGATGGTTCAGCTTACTGGCAATAAATACCTATCTTCTTTATAGGAAAACAGACCTTTAGGGTCCCTAAGCATTTCAGTTTGTTTTGGGTGTTTGGACTGTTACGATAGAAAAGAAACTTCATCCAGAAAGGACAAAATGAAATGTCAAATATACAAATACCTGTATCGGTTTTAAACTTGGCCCCTATCCGCAAAGGACAAAAGCCAAAAGAAGCGATTGATTCTATGATTGATTTAGCGCAGGCGGCAGAAAAAATGGGCTACAGCCGCTACTGGATTGCAGAACATCACAATACACCTACTCTTGTGAGTTCCGCTACATCCATTTTAATTAAGCATACTCTTGAGCACACAAAGCATATTCGTGTCGGCTCTGGCGGTATTATGCTGCCGAACCATTCACCTCTCGTTGTCGCTGAACAATTCGGCACGATGGCGACTATTTATCCCGATCGTCTCGATTTAGGCCTCGGACGTGCACCGGGCACGGATATGAAAACAGCCAGCGCTTTAAGACGATCACAGCATGATACGGTTTATACATTCCCGGAAGATGTAAACAGCCTGCTGACATACTTTGGCCCGGCCGTGCTGCAAGGCGATGTAAAAGCCTACCCGGGCGCCGGCACCAATATCCCGATTTATATTCTCGGCTCTTCCACCGATTCCGCTTATTTAGCAGCGGAGCTTGGCCTGCCGTATGTTTTTGCCGCTCATTTCGCACCAAGGTACCTGGCAGAAGCTATTGCAATTTACCGCAACCGGTTTAAGCCATCCGATTATTTGGACGCTCCTTATATGATGGTCTGCTTGAACGTAATCGCAGCAGAAAGCGATGAAGAAGCCAAGTTCGAGTCTACAACGATGCAGCAATTTTTCTTAAACGTTGTACGCGGCTCCAGCGTGCCGCTCAGCCCTCCTGTAGAAAATATGGATGAACTGTGGAGCGAACCGGAAAAACAAATGGCGTCTTCCATGTCCAGCGTTACACTGATGGGAAGCAAGCAGTCTGTCCGCGACCAGCTGACGAGCTTCCAGGATATGTACAATGTAGACGAAATTATGGCCGTCTCTTATATTTACGATCCGGACAAGCAAAAACGGTCTTACGAAATTTTAAAAGAAATTACAGATGGGAACTAAAACAAAAAAGCGAGCCTTCTTCCAAAAGAAGACTTGCTTTTTTGTTTTATTTGAAAAAGATATTTTTCAGTTCATTCACTGTCAGCACAATAAATAATAAAATACTAATGCCCAGCGCAAGATTAGACCAGCGCTGATAACGGTCAATTGTCCCTACGTATGTTTTCTTGTTGAGTAAATAAAGCAGTGTAACCGCCATAAACGGCATAAAAATCGATCCCAGCGCCCCGTAAGCAATAATTAAAAAAACCGGCTTTCCGATAAAATGAAGCAGCATCGGCGGAAAGGTTAACCACAGCACGTAAAAACGATACGCCTTTGTTTTACTCAAATCCTCCTTGCTGATATGTTGATGGCGAATGGTCCGGATAAAATCAGCAAACAAATATGGAACCCCATTCCACACTCCAAGAACGGAGGTGAAGGAAGCAGACCAGAAGCCGATAAGGAATAAATAGCGTACAGCAGGATGCAGTTCATTTCCTAGAATAGAAGCAAAGTCGACCAGCCCTTTTTCGCCATTAATATTGATATTTGTCCCATACAGTAATCCCGCGCCCAATAGGAGAAGAGCAATCGTAAACAGAGCTGTTACAATATACGCAACAGCAGAATCATAGCGGACTGCACGAATAAAGGAAGGCCCCTGCCATTTGTTTTCCTGGAGCCAGTACCCATAAGAAGCCATTGTGAGGGAACCGCCTACCCCGCCAATTAATCCGAGCGCATATACTAATGATCCTTCTGGGAGTGTGGGAACAGCTGTATCTACAATGTCACTAAGTTGAGGTACAACCAAAACAGCAGATCCTACTACCGTAATAAACATAATGCCAACCAGCCAGTTCATTACCTTTTCAAATGTCTTATATTTCCCCCACCAAACCAAGCCAAAACCGGCTAATCCATGAATAACGGCCCATTGTGTTAAAGAAAGCTGAGGAAACAGTGCGGCCATTGCGAGGGCACAGGATGCTGTACCGGCAGCTCCATATACAAACCCCCAAATAACGGAATACACACCAAAATAGCCAGTAGCCCATTTTCCCATCATGTGCCAGCCTTCTAATATGGTGTTTCCACTTGTTAAGTGCCAGCGGCCTACCCCTTCATTTAAGGCAAACTTCAAAACAGAACCGATCAAAATAGCCCAAAGAAACACCAGGCCATAATTAGCACCCGCCATCAGTGCTGCCACTAAATCACCCGCACCTACTCCGGTAGCCGCCACGATCAGCCCCGGCCCGATCACCGACGTCTTTTTTACAGGTCCATTCAACTCCTCGTGTGTCTGCATGTGCTTTTCTGGTTTCATCGTCATCCCCCTTGGTTTAACTTGACACCGTTTACACAAAATTATTTGGTAAACTAAACCATAAAATATAGATCACTTTCATTTTACCTTTCTTTTCCTAAATAATCTCTTCTTTAAGCTCTTTTCTTTACATCTCTCTCTCAATAATCTATCTTTTGATCAAACAAGCTAAAAGCTTTGCGGTTAGAAAGGTTGGGATAAAATGAAGCTGAGTGTATTGGACCAGTCTGTTATTGCGGCCGGCGAAACGGGAGCGGATGCATTAAAGAAAACCGTGAAGCTGGCGCAGTCGGCAGAAGCCATGGGCTATACCCGCTTTTGGACAGCAGAACATCATAATACAAACGGAATGGCGGGATCCGCACCAGAAATACTCATTTCGCATATTGCCTCACAAACAAAATCAATCCGCGTCGGATCAGGCGGCGTGCTTCTCCCTCAATACAGCCCTTATAAGATTGCAGAGAATTTTAAAGTGTTAGAAGCGCTGTTTCCAAACCGGATTGATTTGGGCATCGGCCGCTCCCCCGGCGGTTCTGCCGATACCCGTCTGGCTCTCACAGACGGTGTGCGGAGGAGCTTAAATGAATTCCCGAGACAAGTAAGAGACCTGCAGCGTTACTTAACGGATGGAGATAAAACGATAAAAGCCTATCCGAAGACGATCGGGATTCCCGAGATGTGGATGCTGGGCATTACCCATCGCGGTGCACGGACCGCTGCCGAAAACGGAGCCGCTTTTACATACGGCCATTTTATTAATCCTTATAACGGCCAAAGAGCCATGAAGCAATATCGAAGCGATTTTCAGCCGTCCGCCCTGCTGAAGCACCCGAAGGTAAATGTCTGTATTTTTGTTGTATGCGCGCCTTCCCAGGAAAGAGCAGATGAAATCGCCCTCAGCCAGGATGCCTGGCTTTTAGCGGTTGAAAAAGGAGGCGACACAAGAATTCCAACCATTGAAGAAGCCAAACGAAAAATCTTTACACAGGCAGACAAAGAAAAAGTAAAAGAAAACCGAAAACGGATGATTGTCGGCACCCCGCAAAAAGTAAGGGACGAGCTTCTTGCCCTGAGCGACGCGTATCAAACAGAAGAATTTATGGTCATTGCCAACGTGCACAGCTTTGAGGATAAAGTACAGTCTTATGCCCGTTTGGCCGAAGTGATGTTGTAAATAAATAGACTGTTTTTCCTAAAAAAAGAAAGACCCTTCTGTTGTCAGAAGGGTCTTTCTTTTATGAATAGTAACGGTTTGCTCTTCTTCTAAAGAAGACCTTGCGGATAATTGCAATTAACGCGACAACCGCGAGTACATTAACGAGTAGTCCTAATATAGACCCAAGCATTCCCATGCCGCTAAGCAGACTGCCAAATATTAAGCCTGCCAATCCGCCAAGCATAAGTCCTTTCATTAATCGGCTTGAGAAAAAGCTGTTCTTTTTCTTCGTGGAAAAAGTCGATTTATTAGATACCGCTGAATTGGCTTTTTTATTTTGAAACGTTGAAGTAGAAGGGCTGTTCACGCTGCCGTTTGTGCTCTTGAATCCGCCCTTGCTTCCTCTTGCTTCTACGGTTGTTGACTGATCATGAAAAACTGCACTTCCAACCGGTGAAAACGCGATTGCTGCTGCAAGTATAGCCGTAATAAATTTTTTCAATGTTCTATCTCCTTCATGCTCATAAGCATGGTATTTTGTAGTAGATCCTGCCTCTTACCTATCTTTCTTATGACAACATAAAATTAGTTGTTACGCTTGAGACAGCCCTTTCTTTGAAGGCGAACGCCTTTTAATTTATTCTTTCTCTTACACTATGATTATAGCATTTTTTACGTTTCTTTGAAAACGAATAAACTTGGGAACAGAGACCAAAAGCAGGACATTTACACACTTCTATTTTATTTATTTTTAAATTACAGTACCCCTCTATTTATTTAAAAAACATTGTATGCTGTTAAATGATTCTTTTAGTCCAGGTCTACTAGGTTCTTACCTTTAGACTCATAAAGTTTCAATGCTGTTCCCTGCTCCGTTATTGGATAATAGTCTACTTCACAATAATAAAGTCCGTCTTTTACTTTTGAGTAACCCTGGGTAGAAAATGAAATCATCCTTTCATCAACGGAAACTTCCATACTTTCTGCTGTTCTTCCGCCCCCGTAGACCCAAACTTCGCATTTTCCTTCATAATGCTCGGTCTTATTCGTTAAAACATTGGGCAAATCCATTAAAGACAAAATAAAGATGAATCCAAATGCAAAAATTAAAAAAGCATACACTAATTTATTTCTGAAAGGAATTTTGTAAGAAGCGTCCTCTTCCTTGTTCCATTTATATGAATAAATAAAAGAGGCCACTATGGCGATAGAGCCAACTCCTGAAATAGCTAGCATTGAATAAAATTCTCGCAAATACTGTCATTCCTTTTTAATGATTCTTTTCTTGTTATTATAGCAAGATACGTAAAAGAACGGCTTAACTAAACAAAAAAAGCTGACCTTGCAGGCTCAGCCTTCGTCCCTTCTACTTGTGCGCCTTTCAATTAACAACAAAAAACCTCCCTGTTAAGACCCGTACAGAGTCCTCCAGAGAGGTTTTTTCGGCTTACAAGCTGACCACTGTGCAACTGTAAGCTTCAAATCTTGATATGATTCCTACTGGGTTCGAACCAGCGACCTCTACCCTGTCAAGGTAGCGAAATGCTTGTATAACGGTATAAAAACCTTTCTTTTATAGGACTGGATACTATAGAGAATGAAAAAAGTTTTTAAACGTCACCATTTCGTCGCCACCGTGTCGCCAACAATTAGCCCTCTAAAGCTATGCTTAATTGAATGAGATATTTCAGAACACTAAACAGTAAAATTTGTTTTAATAAAAATTTTTATATAATGAAATCTTTTGTTACATCTTCAATTATTTCTCTAGCTAGTTTCTCGCATGTTTTTCTTATCTTTTGAAGTCAGTGGAATGAAAGACCCTTTTCCTTCTTCAATATTATTAATTTTTAGTTCCTATAGATCTTAAATCTAGAGTTGGCAATATAATACTCTGATGCGAATCTAATGATGATATCATAGATACAATGGTTCTTAAATAAGGATAAACTATACCTATTCCGTTAACTACTAATAATTGTTGGATTTCTGATACATCTCTTTTTTCATTCTTCTCATTTATACGCATAGATTCGTTTAGATCAAAGAAGCCATCAATTTCTAGAAACAAAAAAGCGTCTTTTTCTTTACTTTCTAATTGAACACTCATTGTCAATTTTGCTTCTTTAAGATCTTCAGTAATTCCTTGTTCAATTGTAAACCCAAAATCTGAATCATTTTCCTTTTGTTCAAAACCTTCAATTGGTTCTTTCGAGTACTCTAATTTGTTTATTGTATAACCAGTGAAATTAAAAATAGGTTCCCCCATAAATGTTACCTCTCAGTTTAATAGATAAAATTACACAATTTGAAGAAGTAGTTCTTCTGGTGATTCACTTTGCTGTTTGACAGAAGTGAAACAATCATATTTCTGCTTGGTATCATTAGTTGGATAAGCATTAAACCCAAATTCTTTGGCCAATGCAGACGACACCGTAATTGAACCCATAAAAAGATACTTAGTGTCCAATTGTACTAAATCTCCATCATGTAAATTATAAATAATTTCTTGATTCACTTTATTAACAACTTGGTTAGTAAGTGTCTGCTTTAGTCGTTCTAATTTTCTCATCTCTATACGTTTTCTTTTTTCATCAATTGCCGCTTTAAGTCTGTTGACTCCCTCATTATCTTCTCCTTGAATCATTGGATAGATAATTTTTTCGAATTTATCTGCAAACTTCTCAATTTTCTTTTGGTTAACCATATTCAACATCTCCCTTGAAGGATTTTAGCAAACATTATTTTAAGATCTGGCTAAATTACTTAGTTCACCATGATGGGATATGTCTTTAATTTTACTCGTATTTCTTATACTATGATATTCATCATAATAATAATCCAGATTTTTTTTCAAAAATTGATTACTTACAACATCATATTCTTCGTCTTTAAAATCAAGAAACAATCCGATTAAAATTGCTGCAGCATAAGGATCTTCATAAAACTCGTCTTCAATTGTTAAAAGCAGTAATTCCACCATGGCTGTAGCAGCTTCAAGCAGCTTAGCATCAGAATTTTTCTTTTCCTCGAAATGTTTAAGTACTTCATTCTTAAGTAAAGCAGTTACTTCATCCAGTCTTTCCGTTAAATTGAAATAAGAGTAATCTGAATCATACGCAATGTTAATTATCGTATCATGCCTATGCAACTTGGCATACCGAGAAGCCATTTCTGAATTATCTTCAGAGAAGCAATAGACACCTTTTCCTAGCCAGTAAACGTAGAGGGCTGTCTCCCAATCTGGATCTATATAATAATATTTACCCGGCAAATTGCTTGTATTACGTGCTAATCTAACCAGCCAGTAGTCTAAACACTCTTCATAGTCAAAATATGATTCGTTAATTCTCTTAGTACGTAATATTTTTTTTGCAGCTTTTGTATTAGTACAATGGATAAAGTTCAATCTATTCCCTCATTCACATTTGTATAATGTAAATATAACCAAAACAGATCGAACAGTAAATATTTATATCCTAATATTCTTTATATTTTTCCCCAATTACAACTAAAAAATTCAATAATTTTTATTTTGACTGCAAACCCCTAATAAATTTTCAAATAAAAGGGACGATGTAATGTCCTAAATTTGCAGTATTCTTTCGAAGTATCTTAAATTGTTTTGTTTAAAATTTATCACTAGTTATATTTTACTTTTCTTAGGACTTCGTCAATAAACTTCCTTCCTTTTTGTGTCCATTTTAAATGTGTAACTGTATACCCAGTCTTTCCTCTTGGTATAGTTTCCGCTTTAGCATACCCCGCACTTTGGTATTCTTTATATAAAACCCATTGCCCATTTACCTTATACTGAACCTTTTCATTAAATAAAATTTTGTTCAAAGCCACGGCTGACAGCTTATAATCTTTAGCTATTTGAGTAATTGTCAAGGTATTTTCACTGAAAAGAACCTTATCAAAATAATCCGCTTTAGGTTCATATTCTTCAATGCGTTGCCGCAACATCTTATTTTGAGTTTCGACTTCACTACGCTTTTGTTTTTCATTTTCTAGGCTGGTTAGAAGACCATGAACATAACCAGGATTATTAATTGCTTGTTCCAGAACGTCATCAGCCATATATGCACCATGCTTACGAATGGATGGAATAACTTCATGTAAAATCCAACGTTTAAATTTTTTAGCTTCAGATTTTCGTGAAGCCATAACAAGAGAATAAAGTCCATATTCATTTACAACGTTTACTTCACCTTGTCGCCCTAAGTTAAACTTAGCCCGTTCGTCATCATCTAATTTTTGCAGAACTATAGTGGGATTGGTTAACTCCAAAATATTACACACGTCTTTAGCGACAAACCAAACGTCATCGCCTTTCAAAATTGTACGTACTTCCTGCATACCATAATTAAAAAATTGTAAGTGATTCATTTTTCATTTCTCCTTTTGTCTTTTCTTGTATTACTAACGAAAGGAAAAATGAATTCAGACACCGGCAGACGATAAAAAATTGTAAAAAGTTTTTCGAGAGGACTTTTACGGGTCGGATCACCCTTCCGCCCACGCGGTGTTCCCTTTTTAGGGTCTGTGATTTCTAGCGGGGCACATGTGTAGACTGGCTGTTCTTTTTCCGGCTTACTTCGCTGTATGCTGGCTGCCTTGCCTATTGCCATCTGAATTTTCACTTCTTCTGTAATATCAGCAGCTTTAATAACATCAGACGCTTTTTCTTCAATTTTCATGAGTTGTGTCCGTACTTCCTTGGCTACTCCTGAATCACGAAGTAACATACCAAAGCGGAGAATAGCACGTTTTGAATAAAGGTTTACATTAGATACAGATTTTCCTAAACCGATCTCTTCAAGGGCTACTACATGCTGTAGTTCGGCTTTCATTTTTTTAACTTCCTGAGATTTCAAATTTATTAATCCATCAGTTAATAGTTCTTGATAGAATTGAAAGTAAATAACATTTAAATGGCTTAGCGGAACTTCGTAAAAATTGGCAATTTGTTGTGCAGTTGCGTACTCCTTGCCTGGCAGTATAAGCAGGTTGCCAATTTTGTCTAACACTTCAATTCTAGAAGCTAATTCCTCACGTAATTTAGGATTTTCAATAATTTCATACTTTGTCATTTTCGTTTTCCTCCTAGGGTTAATGTTTTTCCTTACACTCTTATAACGGGAATCTTCCAAAAATCAGACGCAGAAAATAATTTTTTTATACGTCAAACTTTTTCTCCCTGAAGTTAGTGTTCTTCCTTACACTCTTATAACGGGGTTCGTCCAAAAATCAGATACAAAAAATAAATTTTTTTTTACGACAAATGGTTCCTCCTGAAAGTTATTATTCTTCCTTACAAGCTAATAACGGAGGTCTCCTAAAAATCAGATGCGGAAAGTACAGTTTTTGATACGTCAAATTAGTTCTAAATTAAAAAAGTATTTTAAAAATTATTTAGACCGCTTTTGTGGGATCTAGGTGGGGTGGTCCCCCGTGGTACCCCCTCCCTGTGAGGATCGTACCTTTTGGAGTGCCTGTGTGGGTGCAGTGTGGGCTTAGTGCGGCATACTTCGCGGTGTTGCTGTGCACTTGCTTTTCCTTCGCTTTGCCTGTACTTGGGTGTTGTCCTGCTGCTTCACCGTGGTGTGTGCCTTGCCCTGGCTTGGCCCTGTGCTTGCGTGGTGCTGTGCTTGGGCCCCAATGTTTGGGACCGTGTGTGCATGGCTGCTGTACTGTGTAGTGTTACTATGTGTAGCCTGCGGCTGTTTATTGAGTGCCTCGCCCCTTGTTGCCATGATATGTGGGTATGTATGTGGCCTTTAGGAATACACTTTTTCTCCCGTATACTAGCCCCTTAAATTGAAAAAACGGCCCTAAAAAGGACCGTTAATTTCTTATTGCTATAGAAGTGTATTCGTAAATGCTGTGTGATTACTTGAAGCCGTACTTGTCATAACATGACACTACTTTTCACTTCAAACGCCTCTATTACTCAGTTTCTTTACAAAAAAGACACAATACACGTGACATTGATTGCATAATTTTCGCTATAAACCTGTTACCAGAATTTAATTTTCGGCTTTGTTAAACGATAGGGTTCTTACGTAAAGCTGGTGATGGGCAAAAACTATTCGGCAATTCAGAGTATGGGTATAAACTGCTAAATACAAGGTTGTTAATAACACATACAGTCGAACGAATACTTCTATTTCTAGATAATCATCTGCTTCTTCACCAAAAACTCGTAAGAACCAACGAGGTGTTGATTTTTGTAAATTCCACTTCAAACAACGCCCCCGTTAGTTCAACAAGCATTACATTAAATCACCATACATTTCATATCTCCCTAAAAATTCATATATTTCTTTTTTCACCCTTCGCATATCTCCATATCCATCCACAGCCATTTCATATTCAGCGTCTAATTCATTTATTTTTGAAAATATATCATCTTCAATATTTCGTTCCCAAGCTAATCTATAAATCGAAGTAATCACTTGATCAATTTCGAGTTCTTTTTCCGCAAATGATTTGTACAGGAGACCTAATATAACTTTCGATGCAATATCTATGTGATTTCCTCTTGTTGTTTCATTTAAAAGCCTGATAACGTCATCTATTTTTTTATTACTCGATAACGAAACTTCGTACAATTGATAAGGAATTCCAGAGGGTTCCAATTGTAATATCGTTAAATCAACCCATTCAACTACTTTAGGCAGTTTAAAATATCCTATTCCCAATCCAAGTTGACATGCAGCCAACTTCTCCGACAAATTCAGCATTTTTTAATCCACCGTTCAAGAATAATTTGTTTTAATTTTAGCATATTTTACTTCAACTAAACTTGCCCGTTAGCTGAATAAGAAAAGGCTGCCGAAATGACAGCCGAGATATCAAACAAAAGCCCCCGATAGTTGAACAAAGAAGGATATTCAACTAATCCGTGAAAGAACCTCCTGGTAAAGAAACTAAATAAAATCCGTTGTCTCCTTGTAACTGCCATCCCTCAAAATAATTACTGTCGTGGAACAACTCAAGATAAATGCTGCCTTCAAATTCCACAATTAAATCAGCTATTTCTTCAAAATGAAGGATATTCATTATTCTATTTCCCATTAGAATCTTTTCAACATCTTTATGCGAGTATCTTTCAGGTGATTGGTGACAGTCTGAATATCCAATCACAATTTCATTAGCAACCTGTAACCTCCAGGGACATTCGATGATTAAACCAGCCGTTTCAAAAGCCATTCCTAAGGGCAAGTTCTCTTCTGTATTCACTTCTGTAACCTTCTGACCAATAAAATATTTAAAATCAATATTACTTAGTTTTCTATACATATTCATCCCTACTCTAAAGAAAATCACTTACTTAGAGTGTAACGTTTCCTGCCTTGTTCGAACACTTCTTATTCAACTATTCTGCACCGTTAGTTGAACAAGAAAATCAACAGTAACGTCTAACATAGCCTAATTTTCAAAAAATATTATACTTAACCAGTTTGTTTTTTAGAGAATCAAATAACCTTCGAACAGTTTGCGGATGCGGTACCCCTAATTCTGAACCCCATTCTCGAAGGCTGCCACTAGGATTGTCATAAATAAGGGCCAGTAGTTCTCGTTCTTTTTCCGTCAACTCTTCCGCATTAAACATTTCTTCAATAGTCTCTTTGTAGATGTATTGCTGTTCCATACTTGGAGAGTTGTCCGGCAAGCGTTCAATAGATTTCTCGTCTAAAGTAGCCGCTTTATACCAAGGAGAATGTTTTTCTGTATATAAGCAACTCTTAATAAAGTCGATCATACGTGTTTTCCAAAACATCTCTAAAGTTTCTACCAACATAAATTCTGTATCAATGTCGCCACTTTCTTCGTAATATTGAATAGCTGCAAAGGTTATCTTCCATAATTCTGCTTCAAAATCATGATAAGACAACCGGACGCTTTTATACTTCTTTTCATAGTATTTTGCCTTCGCTTCTATGGTGAATTTTAATAACTTTTGAAGTTCCGAGTAGACTTCATCAGTATCCTTGTCCCAATCACTAAATACCATTTGAACTTGCCGCACCCATTTTATTTTTGAACTAGAATATTTTCTTTTAAGGCGTGATTCCATTTTACTCACTAATTCTTGATAAGAGTCTGCCTTTAATATTTGTGATCTATCTATTTCTTCAGCACGTTTAAAGATTAGCTTGTTCATACTTCCACCTTCATTTGTTTAGTTTGGTGACATATATCGAGTAATACTGTAGGTGGATCACCTAACGTATTCATATATATATTCGAGATTAAATTCTCTTTGTCACATAACACAAACGAAAAAGGGGAGTTTTTCAGACAAAGCTTTTCAGATATATTGGCGGCAATCTATACGCTTCTTTTATTATTAACTTTAATCAGTTTTCATAGGGCGTTGACAAGAAATAATAAATCAAATACCTTTATTAAGCAGACAGGGTACATTCATGGCTTTAGAGGGCATCACGAGAGGATGTTTGCTATGAAAGGTTCTGTAAGAAAAGACGGTAACAACTGGTTATACGAAGTGACAATTAAGGTTGATCCTATTACAGGTAAACGAACACGGAAGAAAAAACGAGGATTTAAAACCAAGCGAGAAGCGGAAAAGGCATTAG
Source organism: Domibacillus sp. PGB-M46 (assembly GCF_022668875.1). GTDB lineage: Bacteria > Bacillota > Bacilli > Bacillales > Domibacillaceae > Domibacillus. The sequence goes on from NZ_JAKGCR010000002.1 coordinate 298,213, forward strand.
CAGTGTTATTAAACGAACTTGCTAGTGAAACATATTTAGAACCATCTAATACACCTTTTCAGGAATACTTGGCCGACTGGTTTCAAACAAAGCGGAAACAGATCGGTACACAAACCGCTAAAAGCTACGAATCTTATATTCGTTATCATATTGTCCCTTCTTTAGGGGAATATCCTTTATCTAAACTGACGACTATAATAGTCCAGAAGTTTATTAATTCACTCATCGATAAAGGACTTTCTAGTGCAACAGTTAAAAAGATCTATAACATCTTGAACAACTCGATTCAAAGGGCTATGAACTTAGAGTTAATTCCTAAGAATGTCGTATCTAATGTGGAACTGCCTCATATTAAAAAGAATAAGATCCAGGTGTGGGATACAGAAGAAGTGAAACTGTTCCTTAAGTTTGCAAAAGAAAGTAGATATTACATCGCTTTTCACTTGGCTGTTACGACAGGAATGAGACAAGGTGAACTGTTGGGTTTACGATGGAAGGATGTAGACTTAGATAGAGGAACGATCCATCTTAGGCAAACGTTAAGCCATGATGGGAAAGATTTCATTGAGGGGGCAAAAACTGCTTCAAGCATTCGTTCGATTACTCTATTGACTCAAACAGTCGCTTCTTTAAAAAAGCATAAAGCGAAAATAATGAGAGAAAAATTAAAAGCGGGAACTGACTACACAGACTATGATTTAGTGATATGTACGTGTTACGGAACTGTTTTAAGTCCAAGAAACCTCCTTCGAACTTTCAAGGCTTTAAGCAAAAAAGCGAAAGTACCGGAAATACGGTTTCACGATCTAAGACATACTCACGCTACCTCACTTTTACTAGAAGGTATAAACCCTAAGATTGTAGCGGAACGTTTAGGCCACAGTAAAGTTAGTGTAACACTAGATACCTACTCTCACGTGCTGCCTAACATGCAAAAGGAAGCAGCGGAAAAACTGAACAAAACTTTATTCGGATGACCCTTAACGGAAATAAAGATAGTTATTTTCACCAAACGGTCGCCAAATTGGTCGCCACGTTGCCTGCTGGATTTAAATTTATTAACGCTAAATAAAATAAAAAAACCGCAAACCCTTGAGTATCAAGAATTTACGGCTTTGAACATTGATGATTCCTACTGGGTTCGAACCAGCGACCTCTACCCTGTCAAGGTAGCGCTCTCCCAGCTGAGCTAAGGAATCGTTTACTGACAATTTATATTCTATTCAATAAAGTCTTCGATGTCAACAAGTTTATGTATCTTTATGGATGTAAGTTCATATTGCTCCTCTTTTATGCTTGCAGTATGAGGTTGGCAGCTCCAACCAGGCCTTGATTACCAAAGCAGGCCCTTTTCCGCCAAACGGCAAGGGCCTGCTTTCTTCTATTATTTAATCTTCCGCCACATAAGATACAGCACAGTCATAAAGAGAACCGTCATTAAAAACGCTGTAATAAGCGCGATAATATACGTATTCGTCCCGGAAATCGGTGACTGGTTCCCCATGGAGACGAAAATGCCGGCCATAATAATACTGAAAGCGAGCATAATCACACTGAGGACGATGAGTGACGCCATCCGTTCAAGGCGCCTCATCAGATTGTTATCGGCGGTTACATGCATTTTCAGCTTCGGCTGGCCGCCTTCCCATTCATTCAGCGTTTCATTTAAAATACTCGGCAGCTTGTTGGCGGCCATTTTAAACAAGCGCAAAAATGAACGGGATTCGCGTATCACTTCCTTTGGATGAATACGTCCAAACAGCACCTCCTTCGCCATATCGCGCACCATGCCGGATAAGCTTGAGCCCGGATCAAGAGCAATGACGGTTTGTTCCACTTTCAGAAAAGCCTGTCCCACTTGAACAAAATCTTTTGGAATGGAAATGTGATGGCGGCCGGCAACAGCAAAGAGCTCCTGCAGCATAGCGCCCATTTGGACCTCCGCAAGCTCAACGTCCATGTATCCCGCCATCCAGCGGCTGATGTCACGCTGAAGCTGGCGCCGTTCGATCGGCTTTCGCGCACCGAGTTCGAGCACAAGCATCGACAGCGCTGCGGCATCGCGGTCAGCGAGGGCAAACAAGCAGTCTGATAACAGATGCCTCATATCCTCTGACAACCGGCCGGTGTTACCGAAATCAATCAGCCCAAGACGGCCGTCATCCAGAAGCAGCAGGTTGCCCGGGTGCGGATCGGCATGAAACACGCCATCGATAAATACCTGGCGCAGCACAGTTTCCGACAAAGCCCGCGCAAGCTCCTGCCGCCGCTCGACATCCATTTCTTTGATCACATTGCCCCGCAGTGATTTTCCGTTCGCAAATTCCATCACCAGCATTCGCTCGGTCGTCCATTCCGAGAAAATACGCGGTACATAAATACGCTTATCTTTCATCGATTCCCGCATTCCCGCCGCCTCGGCGGCTTCGAGCCGGTAGTTCATTTCCCGGCCAAGGGCCGCCGCGAAATCATCAATAATCGCTTTTAAGCTGATCTGCCGCGCAAGCTCGGAGTTTCGCTCAGCGAGGCTGGCCAACTGGCGCAAAATCGAAATGTCGTTTCGAATTACCGGCTCGATGCCCGGCCGGCGAATTTTGATCGCAACCTCTGTTCCATCCTTTAAAGCAGCGCGGTGCACCTGTCCAATTGACGCGGCACCGAGCGGCATTTCTTCTATATACAATAGCCAGTCTGCAATCGGCTGTCCCGTTTCTAACTCCACAATCTTTCGAATATCATCAAACGGCATTGCCGGTGCACTGTTTTGCAGCTTGGCAAGCGGCTCTGTCCAGGATGGAGGCAGCAGATCGGTTCGCGTGGATAAAAACTGCCCAAGCTTCATAAAGGTCGGACCCAGGTCTTCAAGCGCCCGCCGCAGTTCTTCGCCTTTTACATTTTGTTCTTTGGCGGCCCAGCGTGTGAACGGAATTTTTTCCGCCAGCCCAAGATCTTTTATGTACCCAGCAAAGCCATGCCTTGCAAAAACTGCCACGATTTCCGGCGCACGCCGGAGCGTCCCGATTTTCACCACATTGTCACCTTCTCTGTTTCCATTATTTTGTTCATCATACCATACTCACTGCTGCCTCTGCTTGCAAAAGAACATTTATTCCCTCTTGGTCATGGTACAATAAGCTGACTGCATTTTTTACAGGAGGTTTTGACATGAAACGCGGAACCATTCAGGATCACTTTATTCATTCAGCCGAATTAGGAGAAGACGTTTCTTTTTTGGTATACGTGCCGGCAGACTTTTCACCGATGTTTTCGTATACCTTTTTAATCTGCCAGGACGGCAAAGACTACTTTCAGCTTGGACGGCTCCCGCGCCTGGCCGATGAACTGCTCGAAGCGGAAGAGATAGAACCGTTGATTATGGTCGGCATTCCCTATCTTAACAAGCATGACCGGCGCGAAAAATATCATCCGGACGGCGTGCAGCAATCCGCATACATACGCTTTCTCGCCAATGAACTTGTGCCTTATCTGGACGGGCAATTTCCGGGGCATGGCAACCGTTTTGGCCGTGCGCTCGCGGGCGATTCCCTTGCTGGTACCGTTTCCTTTATGGCAGCGTTAAAACATCCAGATTTATTCGGGCGCGTCCTGATGCATTCGCCTTTTGTGGACAGCACCGTAATGAATTTAGCCGAGTCGGCAGAGACTCTTCCTTCTCTTTATCATGTGATCGGCACTGAAGAAACGGATGTGCTGATGACAAACGGCGAACGGGCGGACTTTCTGACGCCGAACCGGGCGCTTTCTTCGCTCCTATCCAGCAAAAGAAACGACTATTTTTATGAGGAGTTTGCCGGCAATCACACATGGACTTACTGGCAAAAAGACATGAAACGGGCGCTTTTAAAAATGTTCGAATGAGGCCTGCCTCCCATTCTGCATTTTTGAAAACGTTTGGTATACTAATAGAGAAAAGGTTATTTTAAAGGAGTGAATGAACATGAAATACGGTGTTGTCATTTTTCCATCAAAATCTTTGCAGGATAAAGTAAACGGTTACCGGAAACGGTACGATCCGCATTATGCGCTCGTGGCGCCTCATATTACGTTAAAAAGCCCATTTGACGCAGATGAACAGGATATAAGCAAGATTGCAGAGCAGCTGCGCCGTGTTGCTTCGCTTCATCAGCCGTTTTCGTATCACGTCAGCAAAGTTAAATCGTTCGAACCGGTAAATAACGTGATTTATTTTAAAGTGGATCCGAACGATACACTCACTTCTTTATATGAAATGCTCCATACGGAGGAATTTCCGGGTGAGGAGCCGTACGGATTTGTTCCCCACATTACAATCGGCCAGAAGCTGTCCAATGATGAACATTCCGATGTTTATGGAGCCCTGCAGATGGAATCAATTGATTTAACGGAAAAAGCAGACCGTTTTCATTTACTGTATCAGCTTGAGAATGGCTCATGGACAGTTTATGAAACATTTTTACTTGGGAAGGATGCATAAAACGTGAACGTTGTAAAAACAACAGATCTTGATCAGCGGGAAGATGCGTATTCTGTACGCACAACCGTTTTCGTAGGAGAACAAAATGTTCCGCCTGCACTTGAAATTGATGAGTTGGAAGATGAAGCTGTTCATTTTATTTTGTATGACGAAGAGCAAAAGCCGTGCGGCGCCGGACGGTTTCGTACTGTCGGAGAATTTGGAAAAGTGGAACGGATTTGTGTGCTCAAAGAAGCAAGAGGGCGCGGCGCCGGCAATCTGATTATGGAGGCGATTGAGCAGCATGCTCAATCGGTAGCCGGCCTGACAATGCTTAAGCTTGACGCACAGCTTCACGCTATTCCCTTTTATGAAAAGCGCGGCTATACAGTCGTATCTGGCGAGTTTTTGGATGCAGGCATTTTGCATAAAACGATGACAAAACCGCTGTGACCACAAAAAAGCGTATTCTCGATGAGGGGAATACGCTTTTTTGTGCGCTTATGTAAACGCTGCTTCATTATGCAAGACGGTCAATTTCAATGCCTCTTCCACTGATCTGCGCCATATGTACACGAAATGCTTCATGCTCACTTTGCCGTTTTCTTCTTATTTCTTCCGTGCTTAACTGGACCTGCGGCTCTGTGCGCTCTTGCAGCACTTTTTCAAACGTTACTTTTGAAGTCGGATCAATCGGTGCATACCCAACGGCTGCTTCGTTTAAAACCCGTTCTCTGTAATCATTGTATTGGAATTGTGGGATTGGAAGAATGTAGCCCATGTTATTCGCTCCTTTCGATAAAATATTCATTAATCTCCATATATATTCGCTTTTTCCTCATTTATTCCTTACGTAAACGCTTTAATTGAGAAACAGATCATTTGGCCTGTATAAATAGGAAAAAGAGCAGCGTTTTTGCTGCTCTCCTTCTAGGCTCATTTGATCATCTTTGTGATCGTATTCATATCGAGCTTTTTGCCGTCTTTTAAGATCGTGCGGACGATTTCATCTTCGACCTGCTTCGGCACTTTTTTCCCGGCAAGCGCGGCTGTTTGCGCGACAACCGCACGGATTGTCCGTTCATCTTTGAAATCAGCATATTGAAGAGAGTCGACGAGTGCAAATATATCGCTCATACGCACGCCGGTCTTTTTTTCAATATTGCCAAAAAATTTATCGTTCATTGTCCGCTCCTCCTTCTAATGCATCAATAAAAACTCGCACCGACGATGATGAGCAAAATGAACAAAACAACAATCAATACAAATGTGCTTGAGCCGCCGTAACCGCCACCGTAACCGCCGCATCCATACATTGCCATATATTTCTCCCCCTTTCACTGTTCTCTCCTTATCATATGAGAGGAGTGCAAAAAGGGATGGGCCCTGTTCACCCTTTTGGTTTAAAAAAGAGGGCACCGATAAATCCAAACACGATCGCAGCAGAAATACCTGAGCTTGTCACTTCAAACATGCCGGTCAGCACGCCGACTACCCCATGGAGCTTCGCTTCCTGCATCGCACCTTCTACAAGTGAGTTGCCAAAGCTTGTAATCGGCATTGTTGCACCGGCGCCGGCAAAACCTACAAGCGGTTCATAAAGATCAAAGCCTGCAAGCAGTGCTCCGACTGAAACGAGAATCGACAACGTATGACCTGGTGTCAACTTTCCAAGGTCCATCATAAGCTGACCAATGACACAAATAAGCCCGCCGACGACAAATGCCCAAAAAAACATTGCGATCATCTTCTTCTTCCTTTCTCTACGCCATTTCTTTTTTCAATTTAATAATTTCCGCCAGGCGTTTATCCGCTTCTTTTTCTGTAAAATGTCCCGCTTCCATATCTTCTTTTAAACGAACTGCTTCAAGAAAAATCTTATAATCGCTTGACACAACAATTTCTACTTTTTCTTTTTCTGCCGTTTTTTTCATACGTTCAGCCAGGTTTTTTTCGATTTGCTTCATTCGAAACCGCTCCAGATGGCGCACTTTGTAAGCTACAAGCAGCTGCTTCGTGCCTTTTACAACGGCTGTATCGTAAATCTCATCAAAAGAATCTGCTTCCTTTTTTATTTCCGCTGCCAGCTGATCGTCATGACCGTCCAGCTGAACAGCATCGGGATCTGCTTTTTCAATCATCGCCGTCCCGTCGTGCTCGGGTCCGCACCCTGCCAGCAAAAGAACTAAAAAAATGCACGCTGTTTTTTTCATACCCGCACCTCCGTTTTCGATCAGTATGTGCGAAACCAAAAAAAAAATTCCATTCAATGCGGCATTTGTCCATGCCTTTTTGAATGAAATTCATACTGTAATAATGTACCGATATTAAAGGAGGAATGCACAATGGGATGCCACAAGCATCGCGATGATGACAAGTTTGAGAGCTGTGTATGCGAAGTTGTCCGCGCGATCCGTGATATTCAAGACGCACGAGAAGATGAAGAGTGCCGTGATTGCAAAGACTGCTTCGCTGAGCCGCTGGGCGACCTGGATGGACCGCGCCGCCGCAATGCAGACACACGTGTGTTTACACTGACAACAAAAAAAGGAAAGCCATTTTTTGCTTTCTTTAGTCCAGATGAAGCTGATGATTGTGACGCCGGCTGTGTATCCATCTTCTTCCGTGTAGAAGATGTATTTGACAGCTGCTGTGCGCGCCTGCGGGTACTTATGCCGCTTGATGATGATCATGAGCCGGTTAACCTTGCATGCGACGAAGGCATCAGCTTAAAGCAGGTGTGCAAAGTCGAAAATTTTGACAAGACACGAAGCTGTGTAACGGTCGATCTAAATGAGTTTATTGCGGTTCAGTGCATCAAAGACGTTGATCTTGATATCTGCCGTTAAAATCTACCGCCTCCACTAACGGGGCGGCTTTTTTTATGTTCCAGCGAGACGGATATACACAATGTCAGCAATGGGAACCTGCACCGGTGCATGGCTTTCTTCATCAAGTATCCATACGTACGTTTCATCAAACGATTGAATAACACCCCGAACCGTAGGACCGCCCCACTCAAAACGGCACGGAACCGGAATGCGCCGCTCAGCAAGGTAAACGACTTTTTCTGTTATGCTCATTTCCCGAAATGGTTTTAAGCGGCCGTCGCCTGACTTTTCTTCTTTTTTTTGGACCGGCGGCGTCAATTGCTTTTCCTCAGCCTCTTGTTTCACCTCTTCGATAATTTCTCCCTCTGATTCTGCTTTAGCAATTTTCTGCATTACGGGCTGAATAGGTGTCAAATGAGGCTGACCAATATAAAGCAAGGGACCAGGTGTTTTTTTCATATGCACACACCTCCGCTTTTTTGTCCAGTATATGCAGAAAAACCGCCCAATATGGACGGTTTTTAAAATTAATTGCCTGTAATGTGGTAGCCGGAATCCACATGAATGTTCTCACCGGTGATGCCACGAGACATATCACTGAACAAGAAAACAGCTGTATCGCCTACTTCTTCCTGTGTTGTTGTCCGGCGAAGCGGTGCCCGTTCTTCAATTTGAGTCAGCATCTCATTAAAATCACTAATGCCTTTTGCAGCCAGTGTACGAATTGGCCCTGCAGAAATCGAGTTCACACGAATGCCGTCTTTGCCAAGATCAGCAGCCAAATAACGCACGCTTGCATCAAGGGACGCTTTTGCCACGCCCATCACATTGTAGTTTGTAATTACGCGCTCACCGCCGAGATACGTCAGTGTCACAATGCTGCCGCCTTCTGTCATAAGAGGCTTCGCATATTTTGCTACCGCTGTCAGCGAGTAAGCACTGATGTTGTGGGCAAGCATAAAGCCATCACGGGATGTATCGACAAAATCGCCGTCTAGGTCTTCTTTGTTAGCAAACGCGATACAATGAGCAAGACCGTGGATGACACCTTCTTTTTCTTTGATGGAACGGAAGCATTCCTCAATCGCGAAATCATCTGTTACATCACATGGTAAAATGAACGGATCCTTTTGATTTTCAAGTGTTGCCGCCAGGTCACGAACGTTTTTTTCTAAACGATCGCCTGCATAAGTAAAAACAAGACGTGCTCCTGCTGCGTCCAGAGAGCGGGCAATTCCCCATGCAATGCTGCGCTTGTTGGCAACACCCATTACGACAAACGTTTTTCCTTCAAGTGAAAATAGCATAAATCCGTTCCTCCATTTATACAAGTTATTAGTACCTAGTGTTAATCTTATCATGATTACCAAAAAAATCAACGAATATCATGCCAGCTTTTGCCCGGCTTTTAAATTTTCTCCAAACGGATTATACTAGTGCAGTAGACAAAAATGAATGGGGAGCGATTGAATGAAGCTGGATATTATCGGAGACATACACGGCTGTTTCGATGAGTTTCATATGCTGACGCATACGCTTGGATACAAATGGGACGAAGGTATCCCTATTCATCCTGATGGGCGGACGCTGGCTTTTGTCGGCGACTTAACCGACCGCGGCCCGGATTCGGTCCGGGTAATGGACGTTGTCTGCCGGCTGTTTGAAGAGCAAAATGCCCTTTTTGTGCCAGGCAACCACTGCAATAAGCTGTACCGGTATTTTCTTGGCAACAATGTTCAGGAAACACACGGACTGGAAACAACAGTGGCAGAGCTTGATTCCATGCCTGCCAATGAATACCGCCTGCTTAGAAAACGGTTCCTTTCTATGTATGAAGAGTCACCGCTCTATCACGTGCTTGAAGACCGGCGGCTTGTGATTGCTCACGCCGGGATACGTGCCGACTATATTGGCCGATTTGATGCGCGTGTAAAAACGTTTGTGCTTTATGGAGACATTACAGGGGAAAAACATCCGGACGGCTCCCCTGTCCGCCGCGACTGGGCAAAAAAGTACACAGGAGATGCATATGTTGTGTACGGCCACACGCCTGTCAGCGCGCCGCGCGCGATCGGCAACACCATCAATATCGACACCGGCTGTGTATTTGGCGGCAAGCTGACCGCACTGCGATGGCCGGAGCGTGAAATCCTATCGGTGGATTCCCAACAGCCGCTCGTTCGAGAAAAATTCCGTTCATTCAGCGATGTTTCATAAAAAAACCGGGTTCCATAGTGGAATCCGGTTTTTTTATATAACCATATTTTTCATATCCATTGGCATGGGCATTGTAAGATCGATAGGCGCGCCTGTTACAGGATGGTGAAACGACAGCGAGCCGCAGTGAAGTGCCTGCCTGTTTATGCGGCTCCTGCTGCCTCCATATAAATCATCACCTGCAAGCGGATGACCAAGGTGGGCAAGATGAACACGAATCTGGTGTGTCCGCCCGGTTTCCGGCTTAACAGCCACATAAGCAAAATCATCGTACTGCCGGATCACTTTGTAAACCGTACGGGCATATTGGCCGTCCTCACGCACCATTCGTTCAATAATGCTGTCGTCCCGGCGGCCAATCGGTGCTTCTACAAAACCGGTTGCCTGCTCAAAAACGCCTTCTGCAAGTGCTTTATACTGACGGAACACCTTTTTTTGCTTTTGCATCTCAGACATTAAATGATGCACGTATCGGTTTTTCGCCGCAAGGACAATTCCTGATGTGTCGCGGTCCAGCCGGGTAACGATGTGTGCCGTCGCCTGCAGCCCCTGCTCCCTATACAGCCAGAGCAGGCCGGATGCAAGCGAGCCGGATGGATGCTCGCGGGACGGAATCGTGTTCATGCCCGCCGGCTTGGCGACAGCGATCAGCGCTTCATCCTCGAACAAAACCGGAAGATCGACCGGCTCCGCCTCGAGTCCGCCGGATGGTAATTCGGGCGGAAACACTATCCGTACGGCATCTCCTGCAGATAACACATGGCGGACAGTTACTTCGCAGCCATTTACTTCAATCAGCCCGCCGGTAAATTTAATATCCGTTAAAGCACGCTTGGAGATCGCCTTTTGCGCTAAAAAGGTTCGGAGCAGCAGTCCATCCTCATCCGCAGTCCAGCACAATTCAAACGGCTTTCCATTAACTGCTGACAAAGGAATCATGCACCCTTTTCCAAAATGGGAACGGCCGGAAGCGGGCAAAACGGATTTTTTCTGTGGCAACACGGTATTGAATAGATTTTACATCTTTATGCAAAATTGTTAAGTGATCGATGGTCACTAAAAAATCCGGCCGGTTAACCGGCTTTAAAATACACGTATGGTGAGCAGGCAAAATCAGCGGTGAGCCAACAGTCCGGAACACACGGTTGTTGATCGATGCCATTTCCGCCAGCTGCAGGGCACGGATTGACGGGTGCAAAATAGCTCCGCCAAGCGCTTTATTGTAGGCTGTGCTGCCAGATGGCGTTGATACGCACAAGCCATCGCCGCGAAAACGCTCAAACTGCTCGCCGCGAATTTCCACGTCCATTACGAGTGTTCCATCCACACTTTTAACGGTTGATTCATTCAAGGCCAAATAGCGTGTTTCTTTACCCCCATCCTGATAGCGGATAATCGCTTCAAGAAGTGGATATTCAATGATCTGATATGGCGTCCGCGCAATGGCGATTACCAGCTTCTCAATTTCATCCGGTGTCCAGTCCGCATAAAAACCAAGATGTCCGGTATGCACCCCGACAAATGCCGTTTTATCAAGACGTCCATTATACCGGTGAAATGCGTAAAGAAGCGTTCCATCTCCTCCAACCGAAATGACGATATCCGGCTCGCTTTCATCGTATGTTAATTTAAAATCCGTCAAGTAATTGCGGATTTTATGCATTAATGCATTGGACTTGGCGTCCCCTTTTGATGTAATCGCAAATTTCATGCTGCCTCACCCCTGCCGTTTAGTAGTCATTCTTTTTTCTTTGTGAAAAACAGCTGCGCTTCCTGGATCTCTTCCCGAATCAAGGACATTTCCTCGTCCAGCCGGAAAGCGGCCTCTGCCGCACGCTGCAGCCTTGTTTGAATTTCTTCCGGAAAATCGCCATTGTATTTATAATTCAGCGAATGCTCAATGGTCGCCCAGAAATTCATGGCAAGCGTTCTGATTTGAATTTCAGCAAGCAGCTTTCTTTCCCCGTGAATGGTCTGTACCGGATATTCAATCACTACATGATAGGATCTGTAGCCGCTTGGTTTTTTATGGGAAATATAATCTTTTTCTTCAACGACTTTAAAATCTTTTCGCTTGCGCAAAATCTCCACAACGATTTTAATGTCATCCACAAACTGGCACATCATGCGCAGCCCGGCAATGTCCTGCATATCCTGCTGGATGCGTTCCATTGGAATTCGTTTCGTTTCCATCTTATCTAAGATGCTTGGAACCGGCTTTACCCGTCCTGTCACAAATTCGATGGGTGAACGGTCGTCTTCCAGTGTAAACTGCTTGCGAATGCCGCGCAGCTTCACTTTTAATTCCTCTACCGCCTGCTTGTACGGTACTAAAAACTCATCCCAGTTGTCCATGCACGGTGTCCTCCATTAGCGCTGTTCGGCGAAAAAAACACGTTCCACTTTCTCTACCATTTCTTCGCCGTAGTTGCTGTTTCCTTCAATGTTGACAAGCAGATCGCTCATTTCCTCATGAAACGAGGCAAGCAGAAATGTACCGTCCTCTCCGGCTGCTTCAACCGGGTGCCCGCCGTCAATCGCTCTCTTTACTTCTTCCCACGTACTCTCGTGTACATATAGATAAACATAGCCCGGCTCTGCTTCCGCCAGATACACAAAAGCCGCGGCGTCTGAATCGGTAATCACCTGGGAGACCGGCTTTAAGTGTGTGACCTGCACCTCTTCCTCTGATAAAAGACGAAGCGTTTCGCCTGCCCATTCTGTTTTTGTAAAATGCCATTTCGTTCTCATTCTTCACTTCTCCTTTACAACAACCGTTCATTCAAAACTTCGTAAACATTTTACCACATTTTACTCTTTCAAACACGGTTCGAACAGGATACAATAAAAGAAGAACATTATGGAAAATGAGGCGGACACGATGAAGGAAGAAATTGAAATTGAATTTAAATGTGTGGTTACAAAAACACAGTTTGATCAGCTTGTCGCCGCTTTTGATCCAGGACCTTTTCAACAGCAGTCCAACCACTATTTTGATACATCAGATTTTTTGCTTAAAGAAGCCGGCGCCGCGCTTCGCATCCGTGAAAAGGGCGGACGAGCGGAAATGACGCTGAAAGAACCAGCAGATACAGGTCTTTTAGAATCAACGGTTTCATTATCACAACTTGAAGTGAAGGACGCCTTAGCCGGCACCCTTCCTGACAATAAAGTCATCAGCCGGGCGGCTGGCCGCGCTGGCGCGGCCAATTTCGCTCACTTTGGCACGCTTTCAACAATACGGGCAGAGATCGCTTACGAAGGCGGCCTGCTCGTGTTTGACCATAGCACGTATCTCGGGCAGGAAGATTACGAGATTGAATATGAAGCAAAGGATGCTTCTGGAGAAGATGTTTTTTATCAGCTTTTGAAGAAATATGACATCGACTACACACCGGCAGAAAATAAAATCCGCCGTTTCTATCACGCACTTACACAACATGGGGGAAACTAACAACGTGGATACTAACTTTTTCAACACGATGATCAACACGACTGTCGCTAAAGCCGCTGGAACAGGAACCACTTCTCCATTTTCTTCTGCCGCTGGGACAGGCAATGTGTTTGGCTCTATTTTACAGCAGGCGCTTGCGCAGGGTCTTGAAATTATTCAAGCCGGGACCTCCGCCTCTGCAAGTGCCGCTTCCTCTGCAGCATCTGCGCCAGCCCTCTTCACAAAAGCCGGCGCCGACATTGCAGCCGCACCTAAAACAGATTTTGATGATATTATTACCCGGGCTGCCGAGAAGTACAATGTTCCGAAAAAATTGATCCAATCTGTGATTAAACAGGAATCCAATTTTAACCCGAAGGCCGTCAGCTACGCGGGGGCTTCAGGTCTTATGCAATTAATGCCGGGCACTGCAAGCTACCTCGGTGTTAACGATTCAATGGACCCAGAACAAAACGTATTTGGCGGAACGAAGTATTTACGCCAAATGCTCGATATGTTTAATGGAGACATTTCCCTTGCGCTCGCTGCATATAATGCAGGGCCGGGCAACGTAAAGAAGTATGGCGGCATCCCGCCATTCAATGAAACACAAAACTATGTAAAAAAGATCACCGGCTACTACAATGCGTAGAGCCGTTTTTTTTTAAAGAAAAGGGATGTTTTGGAGATATGCCCTCAATCCTATCATTTGTTTTATGTCGAAAGCCTTGTTAAAATGAAGATACATTACGAGGAAAAAGGAGTAACGTTTATGGCCGAGCAATCCAATGTTCCATACGACATCATTGGCGGGAAACAGCTTTCAGAACTGGTGGACGTTTTTTACAGCCGCGTTTCGCAGCATCCGGATCTTGCGCCGATTTTTCCCGATGATTTAACCGAAACTGCCCGAAAGCAGAAACAATTTCTAACTCAATTTCTAGGTGGACCAAGCCTTTATACAGATGAACACGGGCACCCGATGCTCCGGGCACGCCATTTGCCTTTCCCTATTACGCCAGCACGCGCAGAAGCCTGGCTGGAGTGCATGAATGCGGCAATGGATGATGTGCATTTAACCGGTGAATTGCGTGTTTTCTTTTTTGAACGACTTAAACAAACGGCGTTTCATATGGTGAACCAGCCGGATGATAAGGGTGATGCTTTGTGAATTCGATGCAACTGCCTGAACGTATTTGCTCTGCCCGGCAAAAGCCGCTCGAACTCTATGTATTTATTGATCCTTTGTGCCCGGATTGCTGGGCGCTCGACCCCCTTATTCGGAAGCTGCAAGTAGAATACGGCCATTATTTCAAGTTGAAGCAAGTATTAACCGGCAAGCTGACTGCTTTGAATACAGCTAAGCCTCTTCTTGCAGTGGAGCAAAGCGGGCTTGCCTGCGAGGAATCCGTCTGGGAGGAAGAGACCATCGAATCTCCTTTTCTTGCATCTATTGCTATCAAAGCAGCTGAGCTGCAAGGAAAACGGGCCGGCAGCAAGTTCCTCCGGAGAATTCAGGAGCAATTATTTTTAGATAAAGAGAATGTCGCAGATATAGCTGTGTTAACCCGCTGTGCTGAAGAGGCAGGACTCGACAAAAGCGAGTTTCTAAATGATATTTATTCAGCTGGTGCCACAAAAGCCTTTCAAAGTGATTTAGCGGTCACATGTGAAATGGATGTGGACGAAGCGCCGACGATCGTATTTTTTAATGAACGCATTGAAGATGAAGGTATTAAAATTGCCGGTCTTTATTCCTATGATATTTACGTACAAATTCTGCAGGAAATTCTAGAAGAAATACCAGAACCGCTTGATCCGCCTTCACTTGAAGAATTTATGCAATACTTTCGCATTGCGGCTACAAGTGAAATAAGAGGCGTTTATGATTGGACCGACAGCCAGACAGAATGCGAAATGAAAAAACTGCTTCTGCAGCGAAAAGTCCGCAGGATCCATACGAAGCACGGCACTTTTTGGGAATATATTCAGTAAAAACACCAGCATCGCATGCTGGTGTTTTTTTATTGCATCCAAATAGAAAGAGCCCCGCTTCGGCGGGGCTCTTTCTTACGAACAAAGGGGATGGGAGAAATTTTTCACGGTCAAACAAAGGGGTATATGTTTGTTTGTGATCAACTTCACGACCCCATCGTACCATGTGTGGCACGTTTTTTGCAAGGAATGACCCTCCAATTCACAAAATCGACATAATAATGGATTTGACAGCGATAACTTACAAATTAACCCAGTAATTTCTCCATTTCGTCCAGTGTTTCCTCAAACACACGGCAGGCTGCTTCAATAGGACCCGCTTCCGTCATATCAACGCCTGCACGCTTTAATACTTCAATTGGATCCGCAGAGCTTCCTGCTTTTAAGAACTCATTAATGTAGCGCTGGGCCGCTGGCTCGCCATCTTTTAAAATTTGTGAGGATAGCGCAATCGCTGCACTTAAGCCCGTGGCATACTGATATACATAATAGTTATAATAGAAATGCGGAATGCGTGCCCATTCAAGTGCAATTTCTTCATCAATAACCATATCATCACCGAAATATTTTTTATTCAGTGCGTAATAAGCTTCACTTAAGCCGTCTGCTGTCAGTGCTTCTCCCTTTTGGGCTTTTTCATGAATCAGGTGTTCAAATTCTGCAAACATCGTCTGGCGAAAAATCGTGCCGCGGAATGTTTCAAGAAAATGATTCAGCAAGTAAATGCGTTTTTTCTCATCGTCTGTTGCTTTCAGCAAATAATCATTTAAAATGGATTCGTTGCACGTAGAAGCCACTTCTGCCACGAAAATAGAGTAGTCCCCATAAATATACGGCTGGCTCGCACGTGTATAATAGCTGTGAATGCTGTGCCCAAATTCATGAGCAAGTGTAAACAAATTGTTTACATTATCCTGCCAGTTCATTAGAACGTAAGGATTTGTGCCATAAGCACCGGAGGAGTAAGCCCCGCTTCTTTTTCCTTTATTCTCCACTACATCGACCCAGCGGCTTTCTAACCCTGTCGTTAAAATCTCGATGTATTCTTTTCCGAGCGGCTGTAAACCTTTTTGAAGAAGATCTTTCGCTTCGTCATATGTTACATCAAACTTGCCTTCTGCTACAAGCGGCGTATACAAATCGTACATATGCAGTTCATTAAGACCAAGTACCCGCTTGCGTAGCGCCACATAACGGTGAAGCAGCGGCAGATTTTTATTAATGGTAGCCACTAAATTGTCGTATACCTCTTCAGGGATATGATTACGTGACAGTGCTGCCTCTCGCGCGCTGTTGTAATGGCGTACACTCGCAGAGAAATTATCCCGTTTCACCTGGCCGGATAGCGTTGAAGCAAATGTATTTTTAAATTTTCCATAGGTGGCATACACGGCTTTAAAAGCTTCCTCTCGAACACGTCGGTCCGATGACTCAAGAAACCGCACGTAGTTGCCATGTGTAATCTGTACACTTTCCCCGTTTTCATCCTGGATAACCGGAAATTCCAGGTCAGCATTATTCAGCATTCCAAATGTTGCACTCGATGAGCCTAATACATCTGATGCCTGCGCCAGTAAATTCTCTTCTGTTGCAGACAGAACATGCGGACGCTGCTTGTTTAAGTCATCCAGCACTTTTTTGTACAATTGGAGCGGCTCATGGGATGCGACAAACCCGTTTACTTTTTCTTCGTCAATCGACAAAATTTCAGGATCGGCAAACGAAAGCGCTCCTGCAATTTGCGTATACAGCATTTTAGCCCGGTCATTCATGCCCTGGTAATGGGCGTTTTGAGTATCTTCATCGTAGCGCATATGCGCATACGTATATAGACGGCCCATCCGCTCAAGCAGAATATCCTGCCAGGAGAAAAAGGCATACATCTGCTCTGCACTTTCATCAAGGGTTCCTCTATAAGAAGAGGCTTCTCCTGCAAGTGTCTGAAGCGCTTTAAATTCCTTCTCCCACTCTTCATCCGTTACAAAAATATCTTCAAGACGCCATTTCAGCTCCTCCGGCACCTCAGAACGTGCCGGAAGCTGTTTTACCGCATTTTCTGCCATCTTCAAAAACCTCCTTTTATGTATATAACCATTCTCCTTCCTTATTATATAATCCTTTGTTTTTCACCTCAAAAAATCAGCTTGTCTAAAATAGCCTTCCCGAATGCTTCTGTAAAGGCTTTTTCTTTTTCCAGCTTCACACCGAGCGAAGGACTGTCCAGAGAAAGCGGATTTCCGATTACATCCAACAGCGCGGCATATTCTACAGCGGCCATCTCCGGTGTTTTTCCGCCGGCAAGCGGCAGCGGCTGCTCTTTTACATGTCCAAGCTCGATTCGGCGTCGAATAATTTCTTCAGCCGGACGCTTCTCCAGCTCCAGCAAAAGATAAAACTGCCATTCAATCGGATGGTTCCGAATCGCTATGCTGCTGCGGACAGGAAGCCCAATGTGTTCCGGCAGCAAATAAGGATTACGGCCGGATGCATAAACCGCTTGAAGAAAAGGATGTCGGTGCCCCCGGTCAAACTGGCAGGTCTGATCAATCCATTTCCTTCTGTAATCAAAAAAGGTATTCAGGTCAGATACATCTCTATCGCTGCCTGAAGCAGACGGGGGAAACGTCATGTCTTGAATAGGAATAAAGCGCTGGTGTGCTGTACAAAGTGTTACCGTAAGCGGGGTGATGTTTTTATATATCGTAAATCCTTTTCGTTCAGGGTCATACGACAAAAAATAAAAGCCCAGATGAGGATGAAAACGCAAAAACAGCCGCTGAAAAGGCGTCAGCTTTACATAGCTCCCTTTCCGCTCAACCGGCTTGCCGCCATATATCCAAAACGGAATCATTCCACGCGCTGTGTACTTCTCTGTCCGCTCCTTAAATAAAGCAGCGGAAATCGAAGAACACTGAAACTCAACCGCTATATTTCCTGTTAAAATGTCCGGGCGCTGGCCTCCGCCTGGCAGACATGCTTCCAATTCTGCTTCTGCTGTTTGGGTAATCCATTGAAATAAGTCTGCTTTTCCGGCTAAATGCCTGGGAGATTCGTGTTCTGAAAATGATTGGCATAAAGTGTGGGAAATGTGGGCAAAATGTGGAATGTTAACATTCCCTGCTTTAATCAAGACAGGACTGCCACATTGCGGGCAGTAATGCGGAGTATTTTTTAAACGAAGAGCTAGTGACTTGGCTTCTGCCCCGGCCAATACGACCGGCTTTCCTTGTCGGTTCACTGCCGAAAGCATACAGATATCCTCTCCTTTCACTTTATACGATTCGACAAGCGGAAGGGCACTTCCTTTTTTCACAAAAAAAAGCATCCTCTTGACACGTCAAGAGGACGCTGGTTATGAAAAGTATTGACGAACGGTTTCGAATACATTTTCAGGCATGATGCATTTTCCGTATTCCTGAAGTGTATGGATCGTCATGCGGGATTCATGCGTATATTCAAGCAGAATGCTGAGCGCATCGTCAATTTCTTCTTCCTGGAAACGATCGTCCGCGAACTCAACAAACAGATAATAACGATTTTCGTGCGCATACAAGGAAGTGGTCAAGTAATCGAGACCGCCGCGATTGCTAAGCGCGATAACGTCTTCAAAATCACGGAATGCAAGAACAAAATCAAGCGGCGCATCGTCTTCTTCTGAACGGTCAAAATGTTCATCAAGCAAGTCTTCAATCTGCCCATTTACATCCATTTTGTCGCTTGTAAATGGCAGTTCCAGACGCTGTCCGTCTTTTGTCAGATTTGCCTGGGTAACCAAAATTTCCAAACCTTTATCAAGTGCATGCACTTGAATCCAAAGAGGCCCATCCACTGTAAAATCTTCTTCATCGTGGACTTCCTCCATCATATCCCAGAACAGTTCTTCGCTGCGTTCCCGGTTGTACCAGATTTCCTCGCGGTCAAAGCCCCGTTCTTCTATATCAACATATGATATGAAAAACTTCACCGTGTTATCATTAATGCGTTCAATTTCCATTATGCGGTCTCTCCCTTCCATTTAGAGGGTTCACAGGGGTGCGGAAACATATCCCCATCCCTTCTTTATATTGTATGATAAACAAGGCGTAAATGAAAACAGAAAGACTTAGGGTGTCTGCACATTCTAACTGAATTTTCTGCGTTCTTCAAGCTAAAACGGTTAAAAAAAATAAAAAATTCCTGCATACCGGGCAGGAATTTTTCTTTGTCAATTAGTTAACCATACGTTGTGCTTCAAGCAGCTGGAAAGTACGAACTTTCCGCGGTAAGAAACGACGAATTTCATCTTCGTTATAACCAACTTGCAGGCGCTTTTCATCCATAATAATCGGACGACGAAGCAATCCTGGGTTTTGGCGGATCAATTCAAACAAATCTTGAAGTGGAAGCGTTTCAAGATCAACATTCAATTTTTGGAAAATTTTCGAACGTGTTGAAATGATTTCATCCGTTCCGTCCTCCGTCATACGCAAAATTTCTTTAATCTCGTCAATGCTTAACGGCTCTGAGAAAATATTGCGTTCCACGTAAGGAATTTCGTGTTCCTCTAACCACGCTTTTGCTTTTCGGCATGAGGTGCAGCTTGGTGATGTGTATAGTGTAACCATTCCTCATTCACACTCCTTAAATAAAATATATAATACCTGTCAATTTGAGGAATCGAACGTTCATGGAGATTTCATAGATAAGTGAAACTCCTCAACAACCGGCTACATATGTATTATACCATGAAATGACAGCCAATTGAATATCGTTTTCAGTTGTATGAACAATTATCTTTTACTTACAAATACATTGTACCCGGTGAATGTGTCAACTAAACGTCAAAGCTGCACCTTTTTAAACTTTTTGTGAGGATTCAAACGGCTCAAGAATATTTTCACGCTCTTCTTTATCTATAAAGGAAAGGGTTTCGCTTACCGGTGCGAAAGGAGCTCCGTAAATTTCCTTGTCTTTGTACTTATGGATATCACGATATGTCCGAACCATCGCTTCGTAAATATCTTCCTCATCTGCCCCGCTTGGGCTCCAATAAAGAATTTCCATCACCGTTTCCCGTCCGGTCGCAAGCGAACGCCGGCGGTAGCCGATTTTAGAAGCATGTTCAAATCCTTCGCGGGCATAGAAGCGAAGCCTTTTTTCCGTATCTGTGTCCTCGTATTGAACCGGTTCAACTTCAAGAATGACCGGTTTGTTTTTCGACTTTAATCCATTAATCAGTTTTTTGCCTAGTCCCTGTCCCCTTGCTTGTTTGGACACAAAAAGATAGTCGACAAAAACAAACCCGTCAAACTCTACATAAATGAGTACGTGGTTCGGACCTTCATCTTTATGGTAAACATCGCCGCGTTCAGCGAGCAGTACATCAATTTGTTCTTTTGCCTTCATTTCTTCAATTGGAAAATACTGATTCAACTTTTCATACCAGTTCATGCGTGTCTCCTTTGCTTACCCATAATAAGTGCTTCTTATATAATATAGACCGTTTTTAAACGCTTAAACCTATAATTTAAGAAAGCGGCCGCTTATCAGGCCGCTTCGTAGCTTTTTTGAAATTTACTCAACTCTTTTCCAGCGCATTAAACAAATCAGCCAAAAGCCAAACTATGCTTCTCCACCTTGTCTTGCCGGCCATATTGACGCCCCTGCAAATTTCCGTACATTGAGCCGCTTCCTTCCTTTGAATAGGGTACTGTCTTGCTGATCCTGCTTTCTTCTTATTTCCTGTCATCTTGAATATTCAGTTTGTTTTATTTATAATGGAACACATATCAAGATGAAACGAAGTGAAGTGGACTAATGATGAAAACAATTTTTTCCGGCATTCAGCCAAGCGGATCTGTTACATTGGGTAATTATATCGGTGCTATGCGGCAGTTTGTCGAATTACAGGAAGACTATGACTGCTTTTTTTGTATTGTAGACCAGCATGCCATTACCGTTCAGCAGGACCGCCTCGCGCTGCGCAAAAATATCCGCAGCCTGGCAGCGCTTTACGTGGCAATAGGCCTTGATCCTTCTAAAGCAACCCTATTTATCCAATCAGAAGTGCCTGCTCATGCACAAGCGGGCTGGATGCTTCAGTGTGTCTCTTACATCGGAGAGCTGGAGCGAATGACACAATTTAAAGACAAATCTGCAGGTAAAGAAGCGGTATCAGCTGGACTGCTTACATATCCTCCTCTCATGGCAGCGGATATCCTGCTTTACGGCACCGACCTGGTGCCAGTTGGAGAAGACCAAAAGCAGCACCTTGAGCTGACACGCGATTTGGCGGAGCGGTTTAATCGAAAATACAATGATATTTTCACGATCCCTGAAGTGCGTATTCCAAAAGAAGGCGCACGGGTCATGTCTCTGCAGGAACCGACGAAAAAAATGAGTAAATCCGATCCAAACCAAAAAGCATTTATAACGCTTTTGGATGAACCGAAGCAAATCGAGAAAAAAATCAAAAGTGCGGTAACCGATTCGGAAGGCGTAGTAAAGTACGACAAAGAAAACAAGCCTGGCATCTCAAACCTTCTGTCTATTTACTCAGCACTTGAAGGAATTTCGGTTGCGGATCTTGAACAGCAGTTTAGCGGAAAAGGCTATGGGGACTTTAAACAGGCAGCAGCCGATGTTGTCATCAAGCATTTAGCACCGATTCAAGAACGCTACCATGCATTAATCGAGTCTGATGAGCTAGACCAGATCCTAGACGAAGGCGCTGAAAAAGCCCGCTTTAGAGCCGGTAAAATGCTAAAAAAAATGGAAAATGCGATGGGCCTCGGCCGCAAGCACAAATAAAAAAACGTTCCGGTTTATACCGGAACGTTTTTTATTTGCTTGTTACGACTTTCATTTCCTGCTCATACATTTTTTCAAAGAACGGGCGCCCTTTAATCATCTGGGCACACAGCTGTTCATGCGCAGAAGTCCAGCCGATTACAACTGATTCACTAAACATTTTCACAGCGGATGTCCAATCCATCTGCCGGATAATTTCATATTTTGCCGGCTTCCACTCTGTGAGCCAGTACTTCAGCGCCGGCTCATGGTCGGATTCAATAAGCTGATCAACAGCCATTAACAAAAGTGTTTTTAGCTGCCGCTCTTTTCTTGTTAACCCAATCATCCATTCCGGTGCCGGCTCTGAAAGGCTGTATGTTTTTTCAGCCATATCCGGGAAATAAAACGGTTCTGCCGGATGGCAGTCGGCCATTTCCCGGACAATTAACTCGTGCTGAGGCATAATGCGGCTTTTTTTAATTGGCACCCGGTATCCATTTGTATCAACAGCCATTGTCCGGTCTCCATCTGAAACAATAAAGCAGTACTCCATCATTTCACGCTTGCTTCCTTTACGGATAAACGCTTTGCTTTCTACTTTCTGCAGCAGCTCTTCCGGCAATTCACAAAGAGTTTTTTCAAAGAAATCCATTGCATTTTTACGTAAAATTAAAACCGGTACTTGATCAAGCAGCATCATCCCGTCGTCTTTACGCCATTCGTGATACGGGCATACATTGCATCCATTTTCTTCTCCCTCGAACCAGTTCACCCACACATCATGAAGGTACAGCATCAAATTCCTCCTTGATTACCGTTTTATGGGTTCATTATCGACACGTTTTTGTTACTTTATTCAATAAAACCGAAAAACATGAGCAGCCAGCCGACGAAAAATAAATAGCATTCCGGCCGGCGAATCGTAAAGGAAATGTATTCAGGCCATGTCATGCCTGCAGC
The DNA here is from genome assembly GCF_022668875.1 of Domibacillus sp. PGB-M46. Taxonomy (GTDB): domain Bacteria; phylum Bacillota; class Bacilli; order Bacillales; family Domibacillaceae; genus Domibacillus. Next base: position 320,873 of record NZ_JAKGCR010000002.1, read on the forward strand.
AAGTAAATTCAAATACATAATAAAACTAATCCCGCCTGCTACGGCCAGGCCAAAGCCGGTTAAAAAAAGAACGAGTTTCATTCTATCACGCCTCCGCTGCTTGTCCTTCATGTATATGCAAAAATAAGCAAAAAAAAACAGGCCGGAGCCTGTTTTTTTAATCGTTGTATTGTTTGAGCACAATTGTCGCGTTATGTCCGCCGAATCCAAGCGAGTTGCTCATCGCTGCGCGAACTTCACTTTTACGTGCTTCGTTCGGCACATAATCAAGGTCACATTCCGGATCCGGATTTTGCAGATTGATCGTTGGCGGAAGTGTGTTTTCCTGAATAGCAAGCGCAGTAAAAATGGCTTCAACACCGCCAGCCGCACCAAGCAGGTGGCCCGTCATTGATTTTGTTGAAGAAACGGCCAATTGTCTGGCATGATCGCCAAAAACGGTTTTAATCGCCGCTGTTTCAAACTTATCGTTGTACGGCGTACTTGTTCCATGTGCATTGATATAGTCGATATCAGATGGGGCAAGACCTGCATCATCAAGCGCCATTTTCATGGCACGGGAACCGCCTTCTCCTTCCGGTGCCGGTGCTGTAATATGGTGAGCATCGCCGGTTGAACCATAACCGACAATCTCAGCATAAATGTGAGCGCCGCGGGCTTTTGCATGTTCTAATTCCTCGAGGACAACAATACCTGCCCCTTCACCGATTACAAATCCGTCGCGTTCAGCGTCAAACGGCCGGCTTGCTGTAGCCGGATCTGGATTTGTGGACAGCGCTGTGTTCGCACAAAATCCTGCAACCGACATTTGCGTAATCGGCGCTTCTGTTCCGCCTGAAATCATCGCATCGGCATCGCCGCGCTGAATAACTTTAAAAGCATCCCCAATGGAATTTGTTCCTGTTGCACAAGCTGTTACGGTACACGAGTTTACCCCTTTCGCTCCCAGGTAAATCGAGACTTGACCCGCGGCCATATCCGGGATCATCATTGGGACGAAAAACGGGCTGACCCGGCGGTAGCCGCGTTCTAAAAATGTTTTATACTGTGTTTCAAACGTTTCCATGCCGCCGATGCCCGAACCGACCCAGACACCGATGCGCGGCGCGTTTTCTTCTGTAATTTCGAGCTTCGCATCTGCTACCGCCATTTTAGCCGCCGCAACGGCAAATTGTGTAAAGCGGTCCATTTTACGTGCTTCTTTTTTTTCTATGAACTGCTCCGGCTCAAAATCACGGATTTCAGCCGCCACTTTAGCAGGATAGTCATCTGCATTCAGGCGGGTCATCGGCTTAATGCCGCTTTTCCCTGCTGTAATACTACTCCAAGCTTCTTCTACTGTATTTCCAACCGGTGAAACAATGCCTAGACCGGTAATCACTACTCTTCGTTTTTCCACATTTTTCACCTCTTTATTAAATTGCTGTTAACGTCCCCATCTCATTGCGATGGCGCCCCACGTTAATCCTCCCCCGAAACCGACCATGACAATCACATCGTCATCTTTTACCCGCCCGTTTTCAAGCTCTTCTACCATTGTGAGCGGAATGGATGCAGATGATGTATTGCCAAACTGGTTCACGGTTACAGACATTTTTTCTGGAGGCAATCCAAGGCGCTCCCGTGCCGATTCCATGATACGGATATTGGCTTGATGCGGCATAAGAAAATCAACATCTTCTTTTTGAAGACCCGCTTTTTCAATTACACTTATAGAGGATTCTCCCATTTGGCGAACGGCAAATTTAAACACTTCACGGCCATTCATTTTAACATATTTATCTTCATACAAGTGCTTGCCGCCGCGTCCGTCAGCTCCAAGCTCAAAAGATAAAATTCCACGCCCTTCTGATACCGGTCCAAGAACAGCAGCTCCTGCCCCGTCTCCAAACAGCACAGCGGTATTCCGGTCTTCCCAGTCAATCAAATTCGACAGCTTTTCTGCGCCAATCACGAGTACATGTTTGTATGCACCTGTTTCGATAAACTGTTTTCCCGTAATGATACCATACATAAACCCGGCACACGCAGCACTAATATCCATAGCAGCCGCATTGACTGCCCCAATTTCGTGCTGAATTTCACACGAAACAGATGGAAAGCTGTGGTCCGGTGTAACCGTTGCTGTAATAATCAAATCTATTTCTTCTGGATGAATGCCTGCATGTTCAATGGCTTTTTGAGCTGCTTTTGCTGCCATATGGACGGTGCCGACTTCATCTCCCGCAATGCGGCGTTCCTCGATGCCTGTGCGGGTACGAATCCATTCGTCAGAAGTCTCCATTCTTTTTTCAAGATCGAAGTTTGTAATCACTTGATCCGGAATGTAACGTCCCATTCCCCATATTCCAGCGTTCAAAAAACGCACCTTCTTTCAACCACATATTGTGATAGCAATTATTATGACTTGGTACTAATTTTACTGAAAAACACCCTTAAATGCAACGTCTAAAACGCCTAAATAGAAAAAAGCGAATTCCGCCTAGTGGGAACCCGCTTTCATTTTAATGCTTTTCAACTGGCTCGTCCGGAATCAATTTGATCACGATCACAAGCAGAATGGTCAGGACAACAGCTACGAAAACACCTGTTTCAAAGTGAAATGGCGCTCCGTTCATTGAAGAAACTACATACACGACCATTTCAGATAACAAGAACGTCCAGACGAACATCATGATATACTGCATAGGGCAGCCTCCTTTGCTTCTTTTTATGTACTCTGTTCATAATAGTAGCATATTTATCGGCTCGTGGGCGCAAAAAGTGTTTCTTTTTCTTGACGATTTGCGCAGATTGAATAAAATGAAGGAAAGAACTGGCTGAAGCCAAAAAGGAGAACCTATAATGGAAAAAAATATGGAATTTATGCAAATCGCAATGAAATACCTGCCTGAAGCCCAGCAGAAAATGCAGGAAGCCGGCATTGAGTTTTCACCTGCAATGGCAGAGCCGTTTTTTGGCTTGTTTATGAAAGTCATGCAGGAAGCTTACGATCTGGGTAAAAAAGAAGCCTTGCTCGAAGAATAAAAAAATCCGCTGCATGTAAAATGTAGAAATGCGGCTATGTTCATGTTTTTAACATAAAGAAAGGGCGTCTTATAAGCTGGAAAACCGGCTTATAAGACAAGCCCTTTTTTATAGCCGTAACCCAGCATGCACCGGACATACTCTTGTTCACGAAAGCCGAAAAAAGATATTCCAGCCATCCTTGGCCCCTATCGCTTCAGGCAAGGGAGCACTTCATCTTATTTCACAACAAGTTCGCCATTCACTACATCAACAACGGCTTCAGCTCCTGGCAAAAACGTTCCAGCAATAATCGCCCGGGCTGCCTGCGTCTCGATATTACGCTGAACAAACCGCTTAAGCGGCCGCGCACCGAAAACAGGATCATACCCTTCCTCTGCAATTTTCTCTTTTGCCGCTTCTGTTATCCGGAGCGTAACACCGCGCTCAAGCAGGCGTTCCGCCAACCCTTCAAGCACTTTGCCGGCGATCCCTTTTAAGTTTTCACGTGTAAGCGGTTTGAAAAGAACAATGTCATCTACCCGGTTTAAAAACTCCGGGCGGAAATGGCCGCGCAGCTGCGCCATTACATTGTTTTTTGCTTCTTCTGGAACCTCTCCTTCTCCACCCGCTTCAAGCAGGAAGGATGAACCAATATTTGAAGTCATGATGACCACTGTATTTTTGCAGTCAATCATGCGGCCTTGAGAATCTGTAATGCGGCCGTCATCAAGCATCTGCAGCAAAATATTAAACACATCCGGGTGCGCTTTTTCCACTTCATCAAGCAGCACGACAGAATATGGACGGCGCCGGATCGCTTCGGTAAGCTGTCCGCCCTCTTCATAGCCAACATATCCCGGAGGAGCGCCGACAAGTCTCGACACCGAATGCTTCTCCATGTATTCAGACATATCAAGGCGGATCATCTGGTCCTCGCTGTCGAATAAAACATCGGCGAGCGTTTTAGCAAGTTCTGTTTTTCCAACACCGGTCGGACCAAGAAACAGAAACGAGCCAATCGGCCGATTCGGATCTTTAATACCTGCCCGTGCCCGCAGAACAGCATCGCTCACAAGAGACACGGCTTCATCCTGGCCAATTACCCGCTCGTGCAGAATGTCTTCAAGGCGAAGCAGTTTCTCACGCTCCCCTTCAACAAGCTTTGTTACCGGAATGCCGGTCCACCGGGCGACGATAGAAGCAATTTCTTCTTCTGTTACTTCTTCTCGCAGCAGACGGTCATCTTTTTCAGACGAAGCCGCCGATTCAAGGGCAGCCAGCTCTTTTTCCACTGCCGGAATTCGACCGTGGCGCAGTTCGGCTGCCCGGTTTAAATCATATCTGCTTTCCGCATCCTCAAGTTCGCGGCGAAGCCGGTCCAGCTCCTCCCGCTTGTCTTTGACGCTCATAATCGCTTCTTTTTCACTCATCCACTGGGCCTTCATCGCATCAGCCTGCTCTTTTAAGTCGGCCAGTTCCCTTTGAATCTGCTCAAGGCGCGCTGCGCTTTCACGGTCTTTTTCTTTTTGAAGGGCCGCTTCTTCAATTTCAAGCTGCATAACCCGGCGCATCACGGCGTCAAGTTCAGAAGGCATAGAATCAATTTCGGTCCGAATCATCGCGCAGGCTTCATCCACCAGGTCAATCGCTTTGTCAGGCAAAAAACGGTCCGTAATATAGCGATTTGATAATGTTGCCGCGGCTACAAGCGCCCGGTCATGAATATTTACACCATGATGAATTTCAAACCGCTCTTTTAAGCCGCGCAGGATGGAAATCGCATCTTCAATGGTTGGTTCAGAGACGAGCACGGGCTGAAACCGGCGCTCTAAAGCCGGGTCTTTTTCAATATATTGGCGGTGTTCATCCAATGTAGTGGCACCGATACAGTGCAGCTCTCCCCGCGCAAGCATCGGCTTCAACATATTGCCGGCATCCATCGACCCTTCAGTTTTACCTGCACCGACAATGGTATGAATTTCGTCAATAAACAGGAGAATGCGTCCCTCGCTTTTTTTCACTTCATTCAAGACCGCTTTCAGCCGCTCTTCAAATTCCCCGCGAAATTTCGCGCCGGCAATGAGTGAGCTCATATCGAGTGAGAAAATAGTTTTGTCTTTTAAGCCATCTGGTACGTCTTTACGGACGATCCGCCAGGCAAGCCCTTCAACAATCGCTGTTTTTCCTGTGCCCGGCTCACCGATCAATACGGGGTTGTTTTTTGTTTTCCGCGATAAAATACGGATCACATGGCGAATTTCCTCATCCCGTCCGATCACCGGATCGATTTTTCCTGCCCGGACTTCTTCAACCAGATCCCGTCCGTATTTTGCTAGTGCTTCGTAACCTGATTCCGGATTTTGTGTCGTCACTTTTTCATTCCCCCTTATTTCATAAATAGCCTCCAAAACGGCGTTCTCTGGCACATTTTCCTTCTTCATAAAATCGGCTGTTTTCGTACCGGCTGAAAAGATCGCAGCAGCCATATGTTCAACCGATAAGTATGCATCTTCCCACTTTTTTTGCATCTCAGCCGCTCGTTGAAACCATGTATTCAGCCCACCTGACAAGTAAGCACCGTATTGCACATTTCCTGACACAGCGGGCTTTAGCCCAATTTCCTTTTGGACAAACCTAAGAAAGGCGGCTTTTGATAGGCCGGCGCGTTCAAAAATGCGGCTGAACAGGCCATCTTCTTTTGAAAGCAGCGCTGTCAGCATATGTACGGTATCCACTTCTGAATGGTTTCGCTCAACCGCGCTCTGCTGGGCAGCTGCCAGTGCTTCCTGCATTGTATACGTCATTTGTTCCATGTTCATATGCTTCAAAACCCCCTTGACCTTTTTTGACCTTTTGTTTTATTTTAAAATATCCTCCCCTTTTACGCAAAGAAAACGGCATGGAAGAAGCGTATTTACTGCCAGGCAAACAATCTCCATTCAAGTTTACCCTTTTTCTGGCTTTCTTTTTAAATAAAAGTTACTCTCTCAAAGAATGCAGAATCAGGTTGAAACGCTGTAACATCCTGTTTTTCTCGTTAAAATAGTAGAAAAAGAGGTGAATTCCGCGGCGTTTGAACCTGCTCTTGCACAAGCACTGGAGCAGTTATTTACAGAAGAGCGGAAAGTACGTTCTTTTCAAAAAGAGCCTATCTTTTCCAGGAGGGTGAGCCTGCGGATGATATTTTCTGGCTTCGCTCTGGAAAAGTACAAGTGGGCAGGATTGTACCGGATGGGCGTGAGCTGACTTATCGAAATAACCCTGTTTGAAGAAGAAGCTGTTTATATGATGAATGCAAAAACACCGGAATATGGGGAAGCCCGGGCGGTTCCACGCCGTTTTTCAGAAAAACTTTTGTCCTCAAAGACGGAATTGATGGTTTACCGGCTCCGTTACACACAAACTGAGCATTTGCGGACTCAGTCCAAGCTGTGTGATCTCGTACTGAACGGGAAAAAAGACGGCGTTTATTCTACTCTCATCCGGATGGGCAATACGTTTGGCAAACAGAAGACGGCTTTTTTCTTGATGTACCCTTGATCCATCAGGAAATGGCTAATTTATGCGGAACATCCCGGGAAGTTGCTAACCGCCTGCGCAGCTGAAAAAAGAAGGCGTCATTAAAATGAAGCGAAACCAGATTACACTTTGTGATCTTGATTATTTAAAATGTGAAATCAACTGTGAAAATTGCCCGATTGATATTTGCCAAATCGGTTAAAAAAGAAGGTTCCATAACAGAATCTTTTCAGATTGTGGAGAAGAAAAATCACTTTCCAAAGAACCTCTTTATTTCTTTTTCATGCAAGGAGTCGGAAGGTTCAAACAAGAGCTGATAAGGCGGCGGGCGCACGGCTTCTCCTATCAGCTCTTTTTAAGAAGCGATGTTTCCCTAAAAGCCCGCTGCCCGATTTCGGCAGTGAAATTTTTCATAAAAAAAGACTGACGACAAAGTCGTCAGTCTCAGAAGGCTCCATAATGGAACCTTCTTTTTTACTGAATGCCTAAAGCGATTTTCGCGTAGCGTGACATCATATCACGTGACCAAACTGGCGTCCAGACGATATTTGTTTCAACGTCCGTCACTTCTGGAATATCAGAAAGCGCTGCTTTTACCTGATCAACGATCACACCGGCAAGCGGGCATCCCATCGATGTTAACGTCATCGTAACCGTTGTTTTTCCAGATTCATCCATATCCACATCGTACACAAGCCCGAGATTCACAATATCAATGCCCAGCTCCGGGTCAACAACCTGTTCAAGCGCACCCATAATATTTTCTTTTAAATCCTGATCCATGTAAAACACTCCTTTCAATGTATGCGTATAGCTTTATCATAACAGACATTTCTTCGAATGATGAGTAAAAAGCCTGTTTCTTTGCAAACGGCCCTGCAACCCTCTACACTGAAAGCAGAAACGACAAAGGAGTGACTCGCCTATATGGAAAAGCATTTAATCGTGTTAGACCTCGATGGTACGTTATTAACGGACCAAAAAACCATTTCTCCCCGCACAAAACGCACCCTTCAAAAAGCGATGGAGCACGGGCATGAAGTAATGATTGCCACTGGCCGCCCGTTCCGCTCAAGCGCTCCTTACTATGCGGAGCTTGGATTAACAACACCGATTGTCAATTTTAACGGCGCCTTCGTTCATCATCCCGGCAATCAAAAGTGGGGCTTCTTTCACGAGCCGATGGAGTTAAAAACCGCCATTGATATCGTTGAAGCATGCCATGATTTTGACTTTTACAATATTATCGCGGAAGTGCTCGATAACGTTTACTTTCATTATCATGATGAAAAGCTTATTGATGTTTTTAACATGGGCAATCCTGTAGTCACAACAGGTGACTTGCGCCAAAAGCTGACCGATCATCCAACAAGCATGCTGATTCATGCAACAGAAGAGCAGGTACCGGCTATCCGCCGCCATTTAAGCGATGTGCACGCAGAAGTGATTGACCACCGCCGCTGGGCCGCTCCGTGGCATGTGATTGAAATTGTCAAAAGCGGCTTAAGCAAAGCAGTCGGCTTGAAGCGTGTATCAGACTGGATCGGCATCCCGCCGGACCGGATTATTGCATTTGGTGATGAAGATAATGATCTTGAGATGATTGATTACGCCGGCACAGGTGTAGCGATGAGCAACGGTATTGATGCCTTGAAATCGATCGCCAATGACATTACCGCTTCAAATGAAGAAGACGGCATTGCGGTTTTCCTGGAAGAGCGCTTATCTTTAAAAACGTTCGCATAAAAAAGGCTTCTCAGCAAATTTGCTGAGAAGCCTTTTTTACGATTGAGCTGCCCTTTTGCCGCGCTTCCATACCAAATAAAGAAACAAAACAAAGATAATCCAGACCGCTGACATAGCTGCAATAAAGGCATAATTTATGCCGGTTTTTTCCGCCAGTGCATAAATTTCCGCTTCCTCACGGTCAAGAATAATGGTAAATTCCCCATCTGCCGCACGCGACATGTCACCAGCAAGCAATCCTCTCAGTTCTTTATTCTCATCCAGTTTAGAAGCTGGAATCGCGATGCTTTGTGTTTCGCCTGTGTTATTGATTGCCACCACAACTGTTTCATCCTCGTATTGCCGCTTAAACACTGTCATGCCGTTCCGATTAAAAATCGGCTCATAGGAACCACGCCGGAGCGCCGGGAGTTTCTGGCGTAAGGCTGCGATCTGCTTGATATAATCCACCAGTTCCTGATCGGTACGGAAATTCATCAGTCCGTGCGCGTCCGGGCCGGTTTCTCCGTTTTGCGCGATTTCCGAACCATAAAAAACTGCTGGAGTTCCAGGAGATGTGTACAAATACGTAAGTGCCATCCGCCAGCGTGTGCCCGGAAACATATTTTCTTCCGCCATATCCCTTGTAAACCGGTCTGTTACGACAGAGTCCGTTAAATGAACCGTTTCCAAAGGATGCTCCAGTACGTTTTCTTCCTGGAGAAGGAGCTCTTCTACCACATTCGAAGAGCGGCCTACTGTCGCAAACTGCTTGCGCAGCGGCTCCTGCATCCAGGAAGAAGTCACCGCATCAAGCCCGGCTTTTTCATAAGCGGCGGCCCCCTGTATAGTGGTTTCCGCCATTTCTCCTATTAAGTGCAAATTAGGCATAGCCTCATGAAAAGCGTTCCAAAAAGCAGGCTTTGCTATGGAAGCATTGCTGAAAAAATATCCATCAATACCGGTTCGGCCGGCCAGCTTCACAGCTGCTTCTACGAGCGCCGCCTGTACATCTGGATTCTCTGTGTTTAAAAGAGCCATTTCACCAAGCCAGTCCGGCTTCTGCAAAACAGAGACGTCTGTAAACCAGCTCTCTTTGCCGGCCTCACTTAGCCATACATGCTTTGTGCTTACACGTACAGCCGGAAAATCCACTAAAACACGAATACTTTGTTTATGTGCACTGTCAACGAGTTCTTTTAACTGCTGCTCATTGCCAAATTGCGGATTTAGCTTTGTGTAGTCCGTTATGCTGTAGCCATGGTAAGCACCCGCTTCATTTTCAAACACAGGTGAAATCACGATTGACGTCATGCCCAGCTCTTTCACATAATCAAGCTGATCTTGAATTCCTTTAAAGTCACCGCCCTGGTAAGCAGATGCATCATCGTTATTCGTTTGTTTATCATTTGAACGATCCCCGTTCATAAACCGGTCCGTCATTAAAAAATACATCGTTTCATCCTGCCAGCCTTCCTTCTTTTCTTCGGCAGAAACCATACCTCCAGATAAAAGAAGAAGCGGAATGATAAGTGAAAGAAATCGTTTTCTCACTGCTCGTTTCCCCCTGCGCCAAAATGTCCCATCCTCATTTAGAGTACGCTTTTTCCTACATGACGTCAATGAAAGCAGGGATTGTTCAAGAAAACGACACGGTTTCATATCCGCTATTTATGAAATAAACGCGAAAATTTCTTTTTTCTTAAAACGGGAAACCACATACACAGCTGAAGCAAGCCCGCCTGGCCCCGCTCCAACAACTGCGATTCTTTTTGGCATAAACGCCGCCTTCTCCCTTGTATAAACAAATATTAAACAAAAACCATACACAAGTGTCAGCGAGGGCGCAGCTTTCGATATGCCTATAAAAAATAACCGCCGCCCTTTTACGGGAATGACGGTTATCGGAGGGATGAATCCTCTTTTTCTTCTATTGGCACTAATTCACTTGCTTCCTGCGTTCCGGCTTTTTTCATATAAACTGAAACAATCTGTACTGACACGAAAAACGAAACAAAAATAAGAATCCATAAAATCACGGGAAACACAAAGACGCCTCCTTTTTGTCATTATAACAAAAAAAGCTGCGCTTTTTGCACGCAGCTCTTTCCATGGCTCTTTTATTAAGCAATGCCCGGGAGGGCAAAACCTAAAATAACCGTCAGAACAAGCACAATAAACGCGCCGGCCAAAACACCGCCGTTTTTTTTGCCTTTTTTCTTCCGTACGAGCGTCATTTCCATTAATCCGATCGTGACTATGCCTAAAAGCATTTTAATGCCATACAAGGCTGGATTCAAGCTGTCGAACGTGGTAAATAGCGCAAAGCCGGTAATTAAAATTAGCACATAAAACAGGCGAAGCCCCATATGTACACCAGTTGATGGCTTTCTTACTGCGATCAAAAATAGTACGAGCGCAATGACCCACGTTGTAATATGTACGTGTGTGGATTGTGTTAAAAAGTCCATAAAAGATCCCCTCCTTTTTCTTTCTTATTCTACCATACTACTCTTGAACGGTATTCGACAACGTTCCAATGCCCTCAACTGTAATTTCAACCGTATCTCCTTTTTGCAATGTACCTTTCGGCTCCATCGCAAATCCTACTCCCGCCGGTGTTCCCGTTGCGATAATATCGCCCGGCTCGAGTGTCATGCCTTTTGAAAGAACATGAATCACTTCATCAATAGGAAAAATAAAGTGAGAAGTATTGGACTGCTGTCTTATTTCCCCATTTACCATTGTTTGAATCGCTAAATTGTGAGGATCGGCAATTTCATCTTTTGACACAATCCAGGGTCCTATCGGGCAGCTGCCATCCAGGCTTTTACCGATAAAAAACTGTTTATGGCGGCTTTGCAGATCGCGTGCGGTAATATCATTCAGCACAGTGTAGCCAAACACATAGTCAAATGCCTCTTCACGAGAAATTTCTTTTCCTTTTCTGCCGATAATGACAGCCAGTTCTCCTTCATAATCCAATGAATCGGTCAATGACTCATAAGCAGGAATAGGTGCTCCGTGTGCACTGACTGCGGTCGATGCTTTTGTAAAAATCATCGGATGCTCCGGTACACTTGCTTCTCCACCCATTTCAATGGCATGATCCCGATAGTTTTTTCCCACGCACATGACATTTTTAAGCGGGCGTGGGATAGGTGCCAGCCATTCAATAGATGCTTCTTCTACGAAAGATACGGATTCCGGATTATGGCAGACAGATGCTAAAAACTGTCCTTCTTCAATGGCAGACGCCAGCGTGGTTGGGGCACCGTCTATATCCGAAACAGCAGCTACTGCCTGTTTTTCTGCCAAATAAAAACCGTACTTTTCTTTTCCCTCATGTTTAAAGCTCATCCACTTCATTTTCTCATCCCCTTTTTTCGTAAGTAACAAACCGCCAGATGGCTTCCATCGGTCCGCGCTGAAACCGGCTCAGCCACAGCCCGGAAACTATTACTTGCAGAGCAAAAACAGTGACGCAAAGCAAAATGCCTGTCGTGACCGTAATCTGTCCGTAGAAACCGAGACCATATGCATAAAACAAAAGCGAACCGATCACCGACTGCATCAAATAGTTGGTCAGCGACATTTTACCGGCCTGTGCAAAGGGCAAAAGTAGTTTGAACGGACGAGTTAAGGTACACAAATACACAACGAGCATCGCATAAGAAGCCGCAAGTACCGGTCCTCCAAGAGAATCCTGCACATACATATACGCTATATGACTTGGACCGAGCAGATGCGGAATACCTTTAAGCAGGAGCCCCGCCCCGAAAAAAAGTGCAAACATCCGAAGTGTTTTTTTCGGATGGGCAGCCCATTTTTGGATAAGGCGCTGCTTGTACACACCCGCGCCAATGAGTAAAAATGGAAAAACCGTCATTGTCTGAAACCCAAAGGCGCCGTCAAAAATGTTATTGTTCGTCCAATCGTGAATACGCTGCTCCGTTACCTCTGCGTACGAACCGCTTCCGTAGGCTGCAATTGAATCGGAAACAGAGGTAATATCTGTCCAAAACAAGGCATTATACGGGTCGGATTGAGCAGATACAAAAAGAAGCACGCTGAACAAAACAGCTGGTACAAGCAGGAGAATAAGCCCCATTCGAAGAAGCGTTCCTGCGGAAAAACGCAGGAAAAACAAAAGCAAAAAGCCGCATACTGCGTAATTAAATAAAATGTCCCCCGGCCAAATAAAGATAGCGTGAGCAATACCTAAAACAAGCAAAAACGAAAACCGCCGCACGCCTGTCCAGGCAAATGTCCCCGTTCTCTCGAGCGCTTTTTCACGCTGCATAGCCGCGCCGAATCCAAACATAGCCGCAAAAATCGGATAAAAACTCGCCTGCACAAGCACGTCAATCCAGGAAAACGCCAGTTTATCCTGAGAGGCTTCCCACCATTCATATGGGTTGTAATAAAAATAAGGAGAATGAAACGACAGCATATTCACAAGGAAAATACCGAAAAGAGAGATACCTCTCAAAATATCGATGGACGCAATCCGCGCCGTTTCATTCTGCTTTACAGACTGCAACCAATCACACCCTTTCCTTTTATGATTACTTGCTTATCATAACAGAAAAGGAACAATTTACGTATATTCCACTACATGGGCGCCATCTAAGAAAAAGACAAATTTCCCGTCAATTGGACGCTTCCAGATTCGCTCGACCGCCTTGGCATAAAGCCCGATTTGTACGTTGTACCGCTTAGCCAGCACCGGCTTCGCTTCCTCGAAGCCGCCAGCGAAACGATCCGTGACCCGGTCTGTTTTATAGTCGAGTAAATACAAGCGGCCTTTGTATTCAAACAAGCAGTCAATAACCCCCTGAATCAAAACAACTTCATCAGATTCACCCAGACCTGCTTCACGTGCAGTCATACCCATATTAAAAGGCAGTTCCCGCTGAACGTGATCAGCAGCGAGAAGCATTCTGCCCGGCTCAGTGGCAAAAAACGCTACAATCTCTCCCGCATCAACTGCTTCTGCCTGCTCAATTGTAAGCAGCTCTTTTCCGATCAATTCATCCAAAAGCCGTTCTACCGACACTTCAGATGGAGCGCGGTTTAAATCGATGTGCTGCATAACGGTATGAACGGCTGTCCCTATTTCTGCCGGTGACAGCTGCTTTTCCTGAACAAAGCGGGGCCGGCGGAAAATAGGGCGGCGGTAGGATCGTGCTGCTTCATTGGACGCTCCTTCACTGTAGATATCATTCGATCTTTTAAGGTCAGACACGGATTGTTTGGAACGGAGCCGGACGGCTTCAGGGAATCGGTATTCCCATGTCATCCGCTCTTTAATTTCTTCTTTTGCCGGTGACTGCTCTGGAGACGGCTTTCGTTCTTTCAATAAATCCAGCCAGGACTCTTCCTGCTCTTCACTTTCTGCCTGGGAAGCAATGAGGCCTTCAGCCGCTGTAACCCCAAGCTGAAAGCGGGATGGATGATCTGCAAAAAACGGATGGCCGCCTTTCACGTCACTGTGCCGCATCAGCGCCGGGCCAATCCAGTCAATGTAAGAACCAGCCGAAGCCCTGACCGCGTCCCCGAGCAGCCGTGACGGGTGCTCTCCTGACAGGGCCCATGCCTCCATTTTTTTCTCTAATTTTTTGACGGACGCTGTGACGACCAGCCGTTCTTTCGCCCGGGTCATCGCCACATACAAGACGCGCATTTCTTCCGCCAGAAGCTCCAGCTTCTTTTTGCGCTGAAAAGCAAGCTGCACAAGCGACGGCCAGGCAATTCGTTTCTGGGGATTCATATATTTCACAGCAATGCCATAATCCTTATCAAACAGCACACGCCCGTTTAAATCCATCATATTAAAACGGCGGCCGGCCGCTGCTGTAAATACAACAGGAAACTCCAGCCCTTTACTCGCATGAATCGTCATAATGCGGACGACGTCTTCCTGCTCAGATAAAGCACGTGCTGTGCCCAAGTCATCTCCCCTCTCACGCATCCGCTCAATAAAGCGCAAAAAGCGAAACAGGCCGCGGAATGATGTTTCCTCGTACTGTCTTGCCCGGTCGTACAAAGCCCGCAAATTAGCCTGGCGCTGCTTTCCGCCCGGCATCCCGCCTGCAAAAGCATAAAACTGTGTATCGCGGTACAAGATCCAGATTAAATCAGATAGAGCCCCACTGCGCCCAATGGAACGCCACTTCTCAAGTTTTTCCATAAACGGAGCTAGTTTCTCCATTAATGCCGCATCGCCCCGGCCGTTTTCCATAAAAGCAAGCAGCGCTTCAAAGTAGCTTCCTTTTTTCGAAGCAAGCCGGATCGTAGCCATCTCATCTTCTGTACAGCGGACAATTGGCGAACGAAGCACGGCTGCAAGCGGAATATCCTGAAATGGATTATCGATAACATGGAGCAGCGACAGCATTACAGAAATCTCAGTTGCCCGGAAATAGCCGCCAGATGTATTGGCATAGACGGGAATGCCGGCATGCTTAAATTCTTCGATCATTTCTGGAACCCATGTAAGAGAGCGCATTAAAATGACGATATCCCGGTATTGAACCGGACGCATGGAATTGGTTTTCGGATCCCAAATCGGATGTCCGGCTTCGATCAGCTCTTTGATTTTTGAAGCAATTAAGCGGGACTCCAATTGAGACTGTTCTGCATCTTCACGATCCATTTCGTCCCCGTCTGTTTCTTCCGGAGCATCGCTGTCAATAATGGCTACTTCAATTGGATAATCTGCTTCCGGATAAGATGCCCCTAAAACAAGCGCTTCTTCTTTTCCATACTCAATTTCCCCCACTTCTGTTCCCATAATTTGCTCGAAAATATAGTTTGTTCCATCAAGCACTTCCCTGCGGCTGCGGAAATTACGAGATAAGCTGATTTTCAAGCCGGCATCTGCGCCTTCTGGATCAAAACGATTGTACTTGCCCAGGAAAAGACCTGGCTCTGCAAGGCGAAAACGATAAATAGACTGTTTAACATCGCCTACCATAAAGAGATTGCCCGACTGTTCCTGATCATGGGAAACAAGGCGGACAATCGTTTCCTGAACCATGTTTACGTCCTGGTATTCATCTACAAGCACTTCTTTAAAACGGCGCCGATAAGCCTGGGCTGCTTTAGAAGGCTGGCCGCCTTCCGTTAAAATAGCCAGCGCATAGTGCTCAAGATCGCTGAAATCTGTCAGGCCTTTTTCCCGCTTCGCTTCGGCATACCGGGCTGAAAACGTCAGAACAAGCTCGGACAAGCGTTTTACAATCGGCTGCATTTCCGCCAAATCCTTCAGCCAGTTTTCAGGCTTCCGGCTAAAAAAGGTGTCTTTTAATTCGGTTACTATTTTTTTCGCCCTGTCCCGAACCCCTTTAGACCGCTCCTTCAGCTCTTCATCGTAGTCATCACCTTTACACGTTTTTAAAGTCGGAAATTTAACCGACTGAAATGCGCTGTACCATTCCTCCCACGTCTTACACTCGAGCAGTGCGGTTACTATGGCGAGGTCTGCGGTGAAATTTTCTGCCCGCGGCACCGGACCGCCGGGCATCTTTGTCATTTCAAGCCCTTCCTGAAGCAGCGCCTCGGCACTTTGAAGCTGAAACCGAATATCCTTCTTCAATGGTCCTATAAAAGGAAGATCGTCAATTGCTTCAGCCGGTTCATACAAAGAAGGGAGTTCACTCAGCCAGCGTTCCGGATCTGGATGGGATCGCGCAAAATTAAATAATTGAATAACGGACTGCTGAAGCTCTACATCGCTTCTGTCTCCTGAAAAGGTATCAACCAATGCGAAAAAAGCCTTGTTGTCCGGGCGGGCATATTCTTCCTCAAGCAAATCCTCGAGTACTTCATCCCGAATCAGGACGGCTTCTGTATCGTCAGCGATACGAAAGCCTGGATCAATATCAATTAAATAGTAATACTTTCGAATAACCTCCAAACAAAAAGAATGGAGAGTAGAAATAGATGCTTTGTTTAATAATCGAAGCTGGCGGCGGAGCCGGCTTGAAGCAGGATCCCTTTCAATCTCTCTTTCCAGTGCTTCGCCAATCCGCTGCCGCATTTCTGCTGCTGCTGCATTGGTGAACGTGACAACTAAAAGCTCATCTACATCCACCGGTGCTTCCTGACGAATCATCTTTTGAATGATCCGTTCTACTAAAACAGCGGTTTTGCCAGAGCCGGCTGCCGCAGCGACCAGAATGTCGCTTCCTTCTGCATAAATCGCTTTCCACTGATCGTCCGTCCAGCGGGCTCCGTCCGGTTTTTCGGGAACTTTATAGCTGTTCATCGCTCTCCTCCTTCATCATTTGAATAACCTCTTCATTTTTTTTCGGCCGGATGACCCGGTAGTTGTTTTCATCCAGTGTATCGTCAAACTGGCATACCTGCCGGTAAGAACAAAATGTACATGGCGTTTTTTTATTATAACGGTATGGCGTAATGTCCACGCGGCCGGATACAATGGCATTGCCCGCTTTTTCGTACAGGCCGCGGACATGCCCTCTCATCGCACTGAACTCGCTGTCATCAGCTGTTTTTGAGCGTGCGGACAAGGAACCATCTTTTTTAAAGCCCGCCGGAATAATCAGTGAGTCTCCTGTTTCAAGCTGCTTGTCCATTAAATGAATGGCCTCATCTTCCTCCAGCACCAGCCCTTTCATTCGAAAGCTTTTCATCATCTCTTTTTCAATTTCATCAATCGTCATAAATTTTTTCGTATTTAAAAACGGATTGTGGACATGAAAATATAATACGCCCCCCGGCCGTGCTTTCTTGCCGGTTAAAAGTGGTGAATGCGTAACGACGATATCAAGGTACGTCAGCATCTGCATCGCAAAGCCATAGTAAATCTCGGTCATATCCACATCCCGCGTGCCGGATTTATAATCGATAACGCGTAAATACGTATCGTTCTCTCCATGCGCACGGTCAACCCGGTCAATACGGCCGGCAAGCGACATGCGTGCCCCATTTTTTAATTCAAAAACGAGCGGCGGCAGTTCAGAACGCGGTCCAAATGCAAGCTCAATCCCAAGCGGTGAAAACCCGCTTATTTTTGCTTGTTCACTTAAAACCGTTGAAGCACGGGCAATAATCTGCTCGAGTTTATTCTGAATATAAAGATGCCGGTGGGAACTCATTAAAATACGATTTTGAAGCTTCGGAGCGAGCTCCTCTACAGCTGTTTTTGCAAACGTCCGGCATTGCTCCGGTGTAAGCTCCGGCCATTTCATCCCTCTTTTTTCTACTTCTTCTGCAATCCATTTGAGTGCACCATGGAAAAGGTCGCCAATGTCCGGCGCTTCAAGACGGTACACACGGCGGTCACGCAGCTTTAAGCCATGGCTGGCAAAATGGCTGAACGAGCATGAGTGAAACGTCTCCATCCGCGAAACGCTGGCAATCATATCCGTTCCATACAAATCAAGGCTTGTTTGATCCTCCAACGGTGTTGTTTTATTTTCATAGGCGAGACTATCAAGAACGAAGCCTGCTTTTTTTCTGCTGCTTTCCAGATACAGGTTATATACATCCCACCAAAACGGATAAACCGGGTATCCCCGCTTTTTCATTTGAAGCTGGGAGGTTAAATAAGACAAAGTCGGCTCCGGATGGCAAATGTATGCAAGCTGCTCCTCCGCCGGCAGATCAGCCGGATCGTTGGCAACGACTGTTTCCTCCATTTGTTCAAACCATTCCCGCATTCTTTTTAAATAAGGAGACGGCTGTAGGGACTTTCCTTCCGCATCCGCAATAGGCCATGAAACGTACAAGCGGTGTGATGGAACAGTAAAAGCCCGGTAAGCAATGAGTTCTTCATCAAGCAGTTTCGTTTTGCTGCCTGGTGCCACATGCATCCCGGAAGAAAGAAGCGCCTCTCTTTCTTCATCATCTAAAATGCCGTCCTCCATCTGACGGGCGGGAAAAACGCCATCATTCATGCCGACAATAAAAGCGGTATGAATATCGGCGAGTCTGGATTTATCCGGGTTGGCTACAATCACTTGATCGGCTGCCGGCGGCACAATCGAAAATTCAAGTGCTTCAAGCCCGGCATCGAGCACGGCAGCGAACTTTTTGGCATCCATTTCTTCACTGCCAGCTACCTCTGCATACTCATCGAGCATCCCGATCACCGCATCCCATGCCTGGTTGTGCTGTGCTGCTTCAGCCAGCTCACCGCGTTCCTCCGCTTCAATAGAGAGCTGCTCTATTTTCTGGGGTATATCCAGCTCTTCAATATACTGATAAAGAGCCCGGCAGCATTCCATCGCATTTTTGGCGCGTTTCATCCGCTTTTCAAGCCGGAAAAGCGGCGCTGCAATCGTTTCTTTCATTACGTTTAAACGTTCTTCAAATGCCCGTTCCTCATCTGTCTGGGCAACAGCGGTAAATTCAAGTCCCATGTAACGGCGGTAGGTCCAGCGTTCGCCGTTCGTCCAGCGCTCGCCATAAATTCCATGGGCCAGCACATAGTTTTCAAGCAGGTCCATTCCGCGCCGGACTTGTTCGCGCGGCTGGTCAAATGAAAAAAGCAAATCGGTTTTAACTGCACGAAAAACTGCTTCGTAACGCCAGTTTCCGCCGATTACTTCCAATGAAGAACGAATCAGCTCAACGAGCGGATGATTAAGCATCGGTCTTTTTTGATCGATAAAAAACGGGATGCTGTAGTCATCAAAGACGGTCTCGATAATAGACCGGTAGTCTTCCCCATTTCGTGCAAGGAGCGCCATTTGCTTGTAACGCAGTCCTTCTGTGCGGGAAAGGCGGCGTATTTCACGTGCTGCTGCTTCAATCTCCGCCCGTCTGCTTGCTGCCTGCCAGAGAGCGGTGCCGCTGCTGTGGGCCAGGGCTCGTGCCGGACGTTTATCGAACTGCATTTCAAGATGAATAAGAGCAGCCTCTTTCTGGCGTTTATGTCCATACAGGATCAGATCTTTTTTTATATCGATTTCCTCTTCTGCCGCAATCCGATACAAATCATGATACGCACGTCCCGGCTGGCGGAACAAATGCGTGTCCTCGGGCGCCTCATCCCGGAACGGACGGTCAGTTGTCAGGGCAATCGTGACTTCATTGGCTGTTTTCATTAATACTCTTATTACGTCATATTCCTGCGGCGTAAAGCTGTGAAATCCATCTATATATATATCAGCTTCCCGCACATAAGACGAGGAAGCGGCCATTTGGGCAAGGAGTCTCAAATAATCCTCGGAATCTATATATTTGCCGGCAAGCACGCGCTCATATGATGTATAAATCATTTGCAGGTCACTCAGTTTGTCTGCGAGAGCAGCCGGTACATGCTTGCGATGCTCTTCCATTTCTTCAGGCACAATTAAATACTGGCGAAATTCTGTCAGCATCTGTTCAACCGTGCTGACAAACCCTGTTTTATCGGCTGCTTTTGCAAAAACGGCTAGATCCTGGCGGTTCTCTTCAATAATTTTTCGAATTAAGATGTTGCGTCCGGCTGGCGTTATATGCTGCCTGCTCATGCCGCCTTCCTGCTGCAGAACACGCCAGGCAAGACGTGTCAGGCTGTATACCTGCGCCCGGATAATGCCGCCGACTTCCTGGTCAGACGCCAGGCGGTACTCTGACAAGAATGACATTTGCTCAGGTACAATATAAATAAGCGGCTTTCCGTCTGGCTGCCGGATAAGACGTTCTTTTATTTCATTTATAATATGCTCTGTTTTTCCCGAACCGGAACGTCCGATAATAAATTGTAAAGCCATCCGGATTCCTCCTTTTACTTCCTTTCAGTATAACAAAGATCATACGTTCGGTCAAAAGAACAAAATAAAAACGGCCCTTAGCCGTTTTTATTTTTGCAGACGCTTTTCCAATTGTTTTCCTGCTGCCCATAAAAGAGCAATCGCTGCGATAATAACAGCCGTTCTTCCCGGCTGATGAATAAGAGCAAAAAGATCGTGGCCGACGTAGCTGATCGTAAAAATCATGACGGTTTTTCCCGCCATAACGGCAAATAAATATTGAACCACACTAATATGAGACAGGCCCGCTACGATATTAACAATCGCAGAGGGCGTAAACGGGAAGCACAGCATCAAAAAAATGGGCGCAAAGCCGTGCCTGTCCATCCAGTTCATCATTTGTGCAACCTGCTTGTTTCGCTGCAGGAAACGCAAAATACGCTGCTGTCCCAATCTTCTTACAAGCAAAAAAACAAGGAAAGACCCGGTGACGGCCCCTCCCCATGAAATTAAAAAGCCGAGCCAGAGCCCAAACGCGTTTACATTTGCAAGAACAAAAGCAAAAAGCGGCAAAAAGGGCAGGAATGCTTCAAGCAGCGGAAGCAGGAAGCCCGGCAGCGGCCCAAATGACTCATACCGCTGAATCCATTCCATAATATGATCTATTGAGAAATTCATTGACTTGTTCCCTTTCGTTATCCATCCTTGTTGTGCTCATTCCCTGTTTCCGGTATAAAAAAACGAAATGATATTTTCTTTTACCCCGACAACATATTGAGCACGAGTGACTTTTTCGGTTTGTATAGAAGGTGAGCTGGCATTACCCCTTTCATAAAGTTCTTTTGTCATCATAATCTGATTATGAACAGCAAGAGGCGAGACTGGCACTATAATGGCTTGATCGTCTGTAAATGTTACTTTTGTTTGTTTTTTATCGATTTTTTCCAAGAATTTTAAATGGGAGAGTGTAATCCATATACATTCAGGTTTTAAATGAGAAATCGTCGGGAATAGATAAGTACCTTTCAAATGATCCACATTAACCGGAACTTTTCGATTGATGCCAAGGACTCTGGTAGAAGCTTCTCTCCGGCCGTCATAGGTTGAAAGGTAGCGAATGCAGCTTTGCCGAATAATTTTCAGCGGCGTTTTCTTTATCATAACCGGTTCTTTGTTTTTTTCATACACTTTTGTGTATTCTCCAAAACGAATCGGTTCCAGGGAAAGAGTACGTTCATTGATAATATATTCGCTGTTTACATCATTCGGCTGGTTGTTCACTTGATCGACTCACCCGTTTCTTTCATTTATTTGAACGACTTTATTCTATCATTTAGCAGTAAAATTGTCCCATTTGCCACGAGAAATAATTTTCTAAAAATTTTAAACTTTCTGTTGATTAGTTGTTTGGAATCCCATATAATAAAAAAAAGGTATCTGAGGTGATTAAAAATGGAAAACAACAATTACTTTGCTGAGATGATGAAGTCCCCGATGCCCCGTGAAAAAGAAAAAACAGTAATGAGCGAATTTATTGACAGCTTTTTAAGCGATATTTTATACAAAAAAGAAAAAGCCGCATTAATGGAAAAAATCGATCTTTCACTTGATAAAGGCGACCGTTCCGCTTTTATTGCCCTATCTGATGAATTAAACCGTTTGGAGAAAACCTATCGCGCATCTTGACGCTTTCCTTCACACTGGTTTCCCCAAACGACAAAATCCCATACTTAACCTAAAAGCCCCGTATCTCTCTAGATACGGGTGCTTTTAAGCGCGCATTTCCCCTCTCACATTGAAAAAACGGATAAAACCGTTAAAATTCCAATTGACCCAAGAACCGTAACAATAATGTTAGCGCCTGTAAACGCAAGAATAAAAGCTGCCGCTGTTCCAATTAAAGCAAAGGCCGTATTTTCATGAAAGGTTAAAATTCCCGGAAAAATAAGGGCGCCTAGAGTTGCATACGGAACATTCTGCAATATTCCCTGCCAAAAATAAGGCAGCTCTTTACCTTTAAATAAAACAAATGGCAGCATACGCGGAATATAGGTTACGAGAGTCATCCCTATCACAATCGCCGCAATCGTTGTACTCATTCTCTGCGCCCCTTTCTTTTTGCCTGGTCAGCTGCTTCAATACTGATCGCTGCAATAAGCGTCGACACAATAATAGACCAGCCGCTTGAAAGAGTATCCGAGTACGTAAAAATACAGTTTAATACGGCTGCAGTAGATGCCAGCAGGACCGCTTTTGCGCTTTTTTTAAGCGACGGCACCAAAAGACCAATAAACATGGCATATAAGGCAATGCCCATACTTTCCTGAACAACAGGCGGCATGGCACTTCCTGCCAGATAGCCGACTCCCGAGGCTAGCACCCAGCTGGAATAAGAAATAAGCACAAGACCTGCCATAAAAGAGGAATGAAGTGTTCCGCTTTTCATTGCCGCCACTGAAAATGTTTCATCTGTCACGCCAAAAGCATAAGCGGCTTTTTTCCAGAGAGGCTCTTCATCCGCTTTTTCATTTAAAGCAGTTGACATTAGAAAGTGGCGGATGTTCAGAATAAAGGTCGTCAGCACAATTTCAAAAATCCCTGTGCCGATCGTGATCAAGCTTAAAGCTATATACTGAGCGGCTCCGGCAAAAACAAAGATGCTCAATGACATCGCCTCGGCCAATGTTAATTCCGCACTTTTAGCGAGCAGGCCATATGTAAGAGCTGCCGGCACGTACCCAATGGCAATGCCTATGCCGGCTGCGAGCCCATCTTTAAATTCGCTTTGCGCTGCCGCAGTTGTTTCCACTTCGTCCCCTCCATTTTCTCATTTTTCAACAAATTATACTCTTTTATATGGAGTCCAACAATAAAAAAATACGCCGGCAGCAGGCTGGCGCGTGGATTATCTCTGTTTTTCAATTTGTTTTTTAAGAGATCTTCTTAAAATTTTTCCAGTCGTGTTTTTAGGCAGCTCTTTTAAAAACTCTACGGATGATGGTACCTTATATGAAACAAGTCTTTCTTTGCAATATGTCCGGATCTCTTCTTCAGTTAAGGAATCTCCATGTTGAACCACAAAAGCGAGAACCGCTTCTCCATAATCGGAATCCGGGACACCAAGCACAGCGGCTTCTCTAATACCGGGGTGCTCATATAAGACTTCTTCTACTTCACGCGGATATACATTGTACCCGCCTACTAATATCAGATCTTTCTTCCGGTCTACAATATAAAAATAGCCTTCATCGTCCTGGCAGGCCAAATCCCCGGTATACAGCCAGCCGTCCCGAAGAACAGCCGCTGTTTCTTCCGGCATTTTATAATATCCTTTCATCACATTTGGCCCTTTCACAATCAATTCACCTACTTGGCCAAGTGCTATTTCTTCGCCGAGTTCATTGACGATTTTGTTTTCAACGTTCGGAATAGAGCAGCCAATCGAACCGGCTTTACGTGGACGGTCAAGCGGATTAAAACAAGTAACCGGGCTTGCTTCTGACAGTCCGTATCCTTCTGAAACGCGCACATAAAATGTTTCCTCAAACTGCTTCAAAAGAGAGACAGGCATAGGCGCTCCGCCGGAGATACAAAGGCGGACAGACGAAAAATCAGCCGGTTGTGCCTTTGAATGCTGTATTAAAAAAGAATACATAGTCGGCACACCAGCAAACACAGTCGCTTTGTGTTCTTTAGCTGCCTGAAACACTTCTTTCGGGCTGAATGACGGCAGAATAATGATTTCAGCTCCGCAAATAAGAGGCGTATTAAGCATGACCGTTAAGCAAAAAATATGAAACATCGGCAGAGCGGTGATGACAATATCTGAATTCGTCATAGACAAGTATTCTGCAATATCCCGCGCATTTGAATACATATTTTTATGCGTCAGCATGACACCTTTCGGATAGCCGGTTGTACCAGATGTATATAAGATCACAGCTGTGTCTGCTTCGCACGAATCAAGCCTGCAAAGAGGATTTTCACACTCAGCTAATTCGGAAAACGTTTTCATTTTTTGGTAGATAGAAAGATCCGGCTTATCAGGTTCATGTGTAAAGAGATGATCAGATGCACAGAGAATAAACTGGCTGACAGCTGGAAGTTCCTGATGCATACTCTCCATAATGGGAAGCAGCTTGTCCGTCGTCACAACTGCTTTTGTATCACTGTTTTGTAAGATATAAAGCACTTCATTTCGTGTATAAGCCGGGTTGATTGGAACCACAATGAGACCCGCCCGCAGCGCCCCATACAACGAAACGATAAACTGCGGTGAATTGCCCAGCAATAAAGCAATGTGATCCCCCTTTTGAAAACCAAGTGACTGCAGTCCGGCCGCAAATCGTGTAGCATTATCGTTCAGCTCCCGATAAGTCGCAGACGTATTTAAAAATGTATATGCTCTTTTATTCGCATGGGTAGACCCCATTCGTTCAAGTGCCCATGATACATTCACCGTCTCATCCTCCCCCGTGTTAAACAAATAACAAATCTGTTATCTCTATTATATAAAACAATATATAAAGCAACAAAAAAGCCGCAAGTGCGCGCAAGTGCGGCTTTTGGGCTGCCAGCAAATGCCCGCTTTCAATGTTACCTGCCCGCTGTGAATTCCCATGCCTTTAACCTCTTCCTATCCGGCAGTGTTCCTTGAAGGACAAATGTTTTGAATCAGTCTGCTTTCTATATTTTAAAAACCAATTTCCAAGTTTTCTCTTGCGAGCATAATAGGGCCGCTAAATTCTTCGCCGGCTTCCTGGACAAGCTGATCAAGTTCTCCAAAGTGAGGCAAATGAGTCAGCACTAATGTTTTCACTTGTGCTTCCCTGGCAAGGATGCCGGCTTCCTGCGCTGTCATGTGCCCGGCCGAAGAGCCATCCATTCCTTTATATAAGTTGCTTTCAGCAAGCAGTACATCTGCACCTTGTGCAAAAGATGCAAACTCCCTTTGAAAGGCGGTATCCGCTGTATACACCACCGTATCTGTTCCGTCTGTAATTTTGATGGCATAGCAGGGCGCCGGGTGTTTTGTTTTGAAAAATGAAATCGAAAAAGGCCCGGCTTTAAGTGTATCCGCAGGATTATAAGCAACGCCTTTCGTTATGTTTTTGTACGTCAAGGTTTGGAATCCGTCTGCTTCATTATGTCCGTAAATAGCAAGAGGCTCCTCCCTCGTTTTACTTGTAAAAGAATCAATTAAAAGCGCATGCTGCAATACGCCAATATCCGCTACATGATCTGCGTGATAATGGGACAGAATAACAGCATTAAGATCTGCTGGCTTTAAATGATTTTGCAGTTTCGATAAAACAGCGCTGCCGCAGTCTACAAGCAGCTTGAAACCGTCATGTTCAACCAAATATCCGCTGCTGGCCTCATTCGCTTTCGGAAAGCCGCCCCAGCAGCCTAGTACAGTTACATTCATGTATGTATGCTCCCTTCTTTTCTTATTGTATTCCCTTATTCCAAAAAAATAAAATAAATTTTCAGAAAACGGTTGACGATTTGGTTCTGTTATAATACACTGTTATTAACAAATCAATCAGTTATATAACAAAGGAGAGACAAACATGATCACAGACATCGTTGAATTTTTCAAAAACCTTCCGCCAAAACAATGCACAAGCTGCGGTTCTCATATCGAAGAACAGCATGACTGCTACAGCAACACATGCTCAACTTGCGCATCAAAGGATCTGTAACCCTGTCGCCTGCGTCATAAAAACCCCCTGCCTCAACCGGCAGGGGGTTTCATTTACTTTTTATTGCGCTTCTTTATCCGGCTGAGCCGGCGTGACAGCATTGCCGACAGAAAAAGCCGATTTTGGCATTGTGTGCAATCCTCGTGCTGTAACGTGCACCTGTACATAATAAACAGCTTCTTCATTAAATGTTTTGGAAACAGTATATATACCATTTCCTTTGGAGACTGCATCAAGCATTTCGCTGTTTTCTTTATGGCCATCTTTCCAAATTTCATATTTTACTTCATCGGGATTATCAACTGGTTCTCCGTCTTCGGTAATGGTAGTAGAAACTGTGACTTCTTCGCCCGCATTCACTTTTTCTGGTACATGAAGAACAGCTTCAACCGGCTCGGGAGGCGGAGGCGGCTCGTTTTTTTCAGGTGTACAGGCAGCCAGCAACAATCCAAGCATTACCATACATACTGCTTTCCTGTTCATGTTTCCTCTCCTTCTTCCATCAGCGCCGGCAGAGTAACCGTAACGGTTGTCCCTGCTCCTGCTTCGCTTTGTATGTCAAGCTCTCCGCCGTGGCGTTCAACAATCTGCTTCACAATCGACAAACCCAAACCTGATCCGCCGTCTTCACGGGTACGCGCTTTATTGATACGATAAAATTGGTTTGTGACCTTTGGAATTTCTTCCTCAGGCATGCCGGCTCCAATATCACGAACAATCCATTTAACTTGATCTTTTTCTTGTCTGAGCGTAATGTAAATGGGCTTATTTTTTGGCGAATACCGCACTGCGTTGTCAATGATATTGGTCATCACCTGACTCAGCCTGTCTTCATCCCCATATACTATTGTTTCTTCATCTAAATCAAGTGCAAAACGGTCATGCTTCAGCCGAAACGTGTCAACAGTCCGGTAAACAAGGTCGGCAAGCGGAAGAAAGGTTTTTTCTATGTTCATTTTATTCGAATCAAGCCGGATTAATTCGAGCAGATCGTTTACAAGGCGCTCCATACGGGCGGCCTCGCGCTGAATAATACCGAGCTGCTGTTCCGGACGGCCGATACCATTCATCATCGCTTCACTGTAACCTTTTATATAACTAAGCGGAGTACGAAGCTCATGCGAAATAGTTGCTAAAAATGTTTTCCGCTGTTCGTTTTCTTTTTGAATCGCTTCAGCCATTTCATTAAATGTACGCGCAAGCTGGCCAAATTCATCCTTTGACTCAGCCGGTACGCGTGCCGTATAATCCCCTTTTGATAAGCGGACGGCCGCTCCTTTCATCTCCTCAAGCGGCTTGACTACATGGCGGGCCCACCTCATGCCTCCATACAGGAGAACAGCCGTCAGCATTGCAGCCCCCGCTGCCCAGAATAAGATCAGGCTCGACACAAGTTCATCAATTCGTTCGAGCGGTATATACAAATAAAGAATGCCTTTTAACTGCTTGTCATCCAAAAGTGGATAAATAACGGAAATAATCTGCCGGTCAAACCGCTCAGAATAACCGGTTTCTTCAATCATTTTATTTTCTAGCAGCTTTTCTCTTTCTTCCGGCCCGATCAGTGTTTCATAATCCGCTTCATATGGAATGCAGGCAGCAAGCTCCCTCGGATTATGTACGGCAAAAGCTTCAAATGGTGACTTTTCACTGAACCAGCCGATGCGCTCTATAAATGCAGCGTTTAATTCTCCTCCCTCATAATCGTCCGACAGGTTTTCTGCTGCGGCTTTCAGTTCGTCTTTCACACTTTCTACATACAGCTTTTCATACAGCGTATAAGAGAGACTAAATGCAGAGCCAACTGCAAGAAGAACAAAAATAAACAGCGTCATCCACAGTTTTTTCCGAAATGTCATATTGTGCCGTCCACAAATTTATAGCCAATTCCCCAAACGGTTTCAATGGAGGCTCCTTCGTGCTTCAATTTCATCCGCAATGTTTTAATATGTGTATCTACTGTTCGGGTGCCGCCCCTGTACTCTGTTCCCCAGACGGTTTCAAGCAGTTCTTCCCGTGAAAAAATCCGCCCCCGGTTTTTTGCAAGAAGAACGATCAAGTCAAATTCTTTCATTGTCAGCCCGACGGCTGTACCGTCCACCTTTACCGCCCGGGAATGAATATCGATCAAAAGAGTTTGGTGCTGGATCGTTTCCCGTTTATCCGTCGAAGAGCCGAATCGCCGAAGCACTGCTTGAATACGGGCAGTCATTTCTCCAGGAGAAAAGGGCTTCACAATATAGTCATCTCCTCCAAGCGAAAAGGCGCGCACCTTGTCCCACTCTTCTCCGCGTGCGCTCAAAAAAATAATGGGGATATCGCTGTAAGAACGGATGGCTTCGCACACCGCAAAACCATCGCGCCCCGGCATCATAATATCCAGCAGTATAAGGTCCGGCTTAAGCTCTTTTAATTTTTCTTCCGCTTCTTCTCCACTTAAAGCTGAGCTAACGGTGTACCCGGCATTTTCCAGATACATCGTGACCAAATCCACCATATCCTGCTCATCATCTACAACTAATAAATGCGTCATCTCATTCACCTTCTTCAACAAAAATCATAAATGGTCCTTTACCTATATCAATAGTCTTGCGTTTTTGGAGTGTTTTTTCTTCATACAAAGAAAGTGTCCCGCTGTCATAGCCGGCTGAAAAAATAGTTTTTCCAAGTACGGCAATGGCGAATGGGTTGGCCGGCGCGTCCGTTTGTGCCGCCAATTTTCTTTCCGGATCAAAAGCAAACAGCTTATTCGATCCATGGCTCGCGGCATACATAAACCCGCTTTTTGAAGCAAAAGCAATGGGCATGACCGGTGCATCTGCTGTTCCAGTCAATGAACCGGTTTCAAGTGAATAGACATGAATGGTTTCACCGGCACGAGCCCCAACCCCATGGCCGCCAACCCACAGCTCATTTTTTTCTTTATTTACAGCTAATCCAGTCGAAGACGTTGGGATGGCGAATTCCCGGGTAATGCGGTGTGTGTGTACATCCAATTCTGATAGTACCGTATCCCGGTAATTAATAATATACAATTTCCCTTCATATTCAAGCATGTTCATCGGGTAATGCCCCGTTCGTGTTTTTTTTGTTTCCCGGCCTTCGCTATTTAAAAAATGGACCGCTCCGTCTTCCTTTACTGAAAGCGCTACTTCATTTGTTTCTTTCACATAAGCCGCACCTGTCACTCCTTTTGGCACTTTCCACTCCGCAAGCTCTTTGCCCGTCTTAACCGAGTAAAGCGTGGCATGAGTAAGTTCTGTGCCGTACAAAAGCATTTTATCGTCAAACAGAAGACTGCCTGTGTATGGTTCGTTAAACGCCCACTCAGCAAGTATGGTCCCATCGGGTGCGATAAAGGTTATGCCCGGCTCTTTAATGGTTAAAACAGCGGCAAACTTATCTGCATGAACCGGCTTAAACGCTTCGCGGCCGCAGCCGGCAAGCAGCAAAAGCATGACCAGTATAATACTCCTCACTTTTATGCGCCTCCCTGCTTTTCCTTTCATTATAGGGATTGGGTGTGAAATAAGTGTGAAGATTATTTGAAAAAGACGGCTGAAGCCGTCTTACGCTGCTTCAAGCCGTCCATATTGCTTTTTGTATTGGCCGCGGAAATACAAAGCAGTTACCAGTATATTAAACAAGGCAAACCCCACTAAAACAGCGGCATTCTGCCACATAAATGTGTAATCACCACTTGAAATAACGGCTCTAAATGC
The DNA here is from genome assembly GCF_022668875.1 of Domibacillus sp. PGB-M46. GTDB lineage: Bacteria > Bacillota > Bacilli > Bacillales > Domibacillaceae > Domibacillus. Next base: position 350,261 of record NZ_JAKGCR010000002.1, read on the forward strand.
ATTGATCGAATAAGCCATTGGCAAAAAGCTGGTCAAGTGCTGCAGTGCTTTCGGAATAAGCTCAAGCGGGAACGTTCCGCCGCTCGCTGTCAGCTGGCTGATCAAAATCAGCACTGCTGCAAAACGGCCTGGATTGCCTAGAATCGTGGCCAGCATTTGAATAAGCGTCATAAAAGCAGCGCTCGCGATAAACGCTAGTATGAAAAAGCGCGATACGCTTTGCACTTGCAGATGAAGCACCTCAAGCAAAAAAATCGATGCAGCTGCAGCCTGACACGCACCGACAAGCAGAAAGACACCAAGCTTTCCACGAAACCAGGCAAGTCCGCTTTTCGGCTGCTCCGGCGCTTCTTTGAGCGGGAAAATAATCGTCAGCATAATTGCACCAACAAACAAGCCGAGTGACAGCATATAAGGCGCCATGCCTGTTCCGTAGTTTGGCACTTTGTGTAAGGATTCTTTTTCTACCTGCACCGGTTCTGCCATCATATTATACGTATCATCATCAGCTTTCACATCTCCTGCTTCCCCCGCTGCTTTTGACAATTCCGCCTCCAATTTTTTTGTTCCTTGTTCCAGATCAGCAGATCCTCTGGCGAGCTCCGCAGAACCGTCAGCCAGCTTCCCTGCTCCCTCAGATAACTGACGGGACCCGCCGGCAAGCTCCGATAATCCAGCTGAGAGGTCACCCGCTCCTTTTGCCAGTGTATCGGCTCCTGCTTTCGCTTCGGCTGTTTTTTCGGTCAGCGTGTTTAATCCAGTTACGAGTGTCCCGCTGCCTGATTGAAGCTTTTTCGTGCCTTCATTTAATGCAGCGGCTCCCGACTGGAGGTTCCCAAGACCCGCCTGCAGCTGCTGCTGGCCTTTTTGTATCTCTCCAAGTCCTGCCGATAATTCATCCAGCTTGCCAGGCATCGTTTGTGAAACGGTTCTATTTAACTCCCTTGCTCCTGATGCAATCTGGCCGCTTCCACTTTGCAGCTCGTCAACCCCCGCTGAAATGCCTTCATTTAACTTTTCCTGCTGCGCAGCCATTTTTGTTTGCATAGCCGTAATCTGTTCTTCTGTCATTACCTGTGACAACACCGGCAGCAGCTCATCCATTTGGGCTTTTTGCGCTGCACTGATTTGACTTTTCAAATTTGCTTCAAATTGCTCCATGCCAGCATTTAATTCATCTGCGCCTGAAGCAAGAGAAGCCGCTCCATCTGCCAGGGCTGGAACCTGTTCACGAAATTGGTCTACGCCGCTTTTTGCAGCAGCGGTTCCGTCTATCAGCTTCGGCATACTGTCATTTGCTGATGCAAGACCGTCCTTAAGAGAAGCCGACCCGGCAGCAAGCTGATCGATGCCCGCCTGCAGATTCTGTCCTCCGTCTGCAAGCTTTGCCTGTCCGTCTGCAAGCTGACTAAGACCGCTGGAAAGAGAAGCCGCTCCGCTTGCGGCCTCCTTCGATCCTTCCCTTGCTTTGTCTACTCCCGAAGCAAACGAAACCGAATTATTCGCGAGATCGGCCAGATTTTTTTTCAATTCACTCGTCCCTTTTGTTATGTTCAGTGCGCCTTCGTCAAGCTTTTCGGCTCCTTTTCCAGCTTCTGTATAACCGTCTCCCATTTTCTTAACAGCGTCAAACATCGACTTTGCGTACGTTTTTGTGACGTCCTTTTGAATAGATGCGCGAATTTCTTTCATCGCAGACTGGCCAATTTGCGAGGAAACAAAATTGTAGCTTTCATTTGGCGTATAAATTAATTCAAGCTTTTTCGGTTTTGCATCCATTAACGTCGTAGCGTTTTGAGAGAAGTTTTCAGGTATTTCGATCATCATATAATATTCCTGCTGTTTTAAACCGTCGATTGCTTCTTTTTTGGTGACGATGCGGAAATTAAAATCATTGCTTTTTTGGAGCTCTTTTTCGAGGCCATCACCAATATGAAGGCTTTCTCCTTCGTAATCCGCTCCCTTATCGTTATTGACAACTGCAACCGGCAGCTGATCCAAATGTCCGTATGGGTCCCAAAATGCCCATAAAAAAACACCAGAATACAAAAGCGGAATCAGCATAATGGCAATGATCGAAATGCGCAGCATTCGATTTTGGCTGATCTCTTTTATTTCTTTCCAAAACATATGATTACCTCCTTATTGACCAAATCGTTCATTTGGTCATTTTATTTCAAAAAGAAAGCCCCTTACCGGGACAGTCCTTTAAATATAAACAGCTCAAACAGTTTGGCAATTTCTTCTTTTGACAGCGTGCGGCCGCGCCGCTCCCAGTCTGCTACGAGCGTAACATAAAGCTTCAGCATCACAAAAGCCGCTATCTCAGGATCTGTATGCTCAATTTCATTTTTCTCCATCGCTTCTTTCGCTTTAGCGGCAATATAAGCGACAATGGCATCCTCCATTTTTTTTAATGCCTCGGCTGCTGCGGGTGTTCCCATTTCCTTTTCTTCCTGGAACAGCTTGATCGCAAGTTGATGCTTTGTGCGGAAAACAAGCATTTCAAACAGCGCCAGATAAACATTTTCCTGGAAGGAATGTGCCGGGTCAATGACGGCTTCCGCTGCCTCTTTCATTTCTTCGATCAATGTCACCCAAATATCTTGAAATAGTTCATCTTTATTTTTAAAAAAAGTATAAATAGTCCCTTTGCCGACATTGGCCAGTTTCGCCACCTGATCCATTGTGGTGGCCTTGTAGCCAAACATTGTAAACGATTTTGTTGCGGCTTCAATAATATCTTTTTTCCGTTCCGACGCCACTTCTCCACCTCTTTTTGACCAAAATAACGATTCAGTCAATTAGTTCTGATGCTTATTTTATGCTCCCCGTCTTTGCTTGTCAACAAAAAATCCCGCCAAAGAACGGCGGGATAGATATTATAATTTTCCTTCTTCCTTTAGGTGCTTCATGACTACAGCACCAAGCGCCTCAATAAATTCCGGATGGGCATTTGGCATGGCTGGACGGTAATATCCAGCACCGATTTCGTCTGTGACAACCCGGCATTCATAGTCATTATCGTACAGCACTTCAAGATGATCAGCAACAAATCCGGCCGGCACGTACATAAACGCTTTATAGCCATTTTGCTCATACAAATCACGCGTTAAATCCTGAACATCCGGGCCAATCCATGGCTCCGGCGTATTGCCGGCACTTTGCCAGCCAACAGCATACTGCTCAACGCCCGCTGCGCCGGCAATTAAGTCGGCTGTTTCTTTCAGCTGCTGTGGATACGGATCACCCGCTGCAATGATTTTTTCCGGCAGGCTGTGCGCGGATACAATCAACATAAAGTTCTTTCTTTCTTCCTCGCTCATCGTTTGAAGCGTTGCTTCAATCTGATCTGCCCAGTATTGAATAAATTTAGGCTCCTGATACCAGCTTTCAATTGACGTAATAGAAGGTCCGTTAATATTCGCTGACTCTTCAGCCGCCCGCTTATTATATGACTTCACACTAAACGTAGAGAAGTGCGGCGCTAATACGATAGAAACAGCTTCCTCAATGCCGTCCTGCTTCATTTGATGTACAGCATCCTCAATAAAAGGCTCGATGTGCTTTAAACCAATATACAGCTTGAATTCGATTTCCTGCTGCATATTGTTTAAGAAATCCGTAAGCTTCTGTGCCTGCTCTTCGGTAATTTTAGCAAGCGGCGAAATACCGCCAATGGCTTCATAGCGGCTTCGCAAATCTTCCAGCGCTTCCTCTGACGGCTTGCGGCCGTGCCTGATATGCGTATAGTATCGTTCAATATCTTCTTCTTTATAAGGCGTCCCATACGCCATCACAAGAAGGCCCATCTGTTTTTTAGTCATGCTGCTTCCACCTCGTTTGATTCATTGCTTCTTTTGTCTAGTATGACATGAAAAAAAGATTCTTTAAAATAAATGGTTTATCGTGCTGTATATTCATGAATAAATGCAGTCAGACGCTTTAATGTATCCGGATTTACTTCCGGGAATACACCGTGCCCAAGATTGAAAATATGGCCCGGTGATGCCAGCCCCTGATTTAAAATCGCCTTCGTGCGCTCTTCAATGACTTCCCACGGAGCCAGTAAAATGGCAGGGTCCAGATTTCCCTGCAATGTTTTGGTCAAGCCCATTTCCCTTGCTTCGGCGATTTGGGTGCGCCAGTCGAGTCCGACTACATCAAGCGGAAGGTCATGCCACTCTTTTGCTAAATGGCTCGCGCCTACTCCAAACATGATCAGCGGCACTCCTTCTGAACGAAGCTCGCTGAAAATCCGTTCCATCACCGGTTTAATAAACGTCCGGTAATCAGATACGTTTAGCGCACCTACCCACGAATCAAAAATCTGTATGGCTTTGGCGCCTGCTTTAACTTGGGAACGAACATATGTAATCGTCATATCCGCCAGTTTATCCATAAGCGCGAACCATGCTTTTGGCTCCGCGTACATAAATGCTTTTGTTTTATTGTAGTTTTTGGATGGCCCGCCTTCGATCATATAACTGGCCAGCGTAAAAGGCGCACCGGCAAAACCAATTAATGGGACGTTCAACTGCTCTTCTGTCAGCAGCCGGATGGTCTCAAGCACATAAGGCACGTCGCTTTCCGGGTCGATCTCTCCAAGTTTTTCCACATCCTGCAGCGAGCGGATCGGATTGGATATCACCGGGCCAATGCCGGATTTGATATCTACATCTACTCCAATAGACGGAAGCGGGGACATAATATCTTTATAAAGAATCGCTGCATCAACATCGTACTGCTCAACCGGCAGGCGTGTAACATACGCACAAATTTCCGGATGGTGTGTAATTTCAAACAGCGAATATTTTTCCTTCAGCTTCCGGTATTCCGGCTGTGAACGTCCTGCCTGTCGCATAAACCAGACAGGTGTATAGTCTGTTTTTTCTCCCCGTGCCGCTTTTAAAAATGTATCATTCAAATGCCTCATATGGATTGAGAGCCACCTTTCAACTATGACAGATTAGAATTACTATTATGTATTATAGCTTACAATATGGTACTTTTCACTAAAGAGGTGTACTGTTCGCAAATTTGCCAAAATAATGTGTGGAAATTGGAAAGAAGGGTACAAAAAAAGATATACTAGAACGTGAGGTGATTGGAAATGAATGTGTTTATTACAACCGGAACGTATGACTTTTTAAAAACCATCCAGAAAAAGCACAGTAAAGAAAATATTTTACTCATGGACGGTGCCCAGGGTGCGGCCCTTGTACATGAAACAAGCGGTAAAACGGTTTTTTCAACCCCGCGCCGCTATGAAGTCGTGGATGCTTCTGGAGAACTGGTAAACCGCGGTTATGTTGTTTTAAACAATATCCCTGTAACGGACGAAGGCCGCCCTTTATTTGAACACCGCTTTAAGAACCGGGCAGGCGCGATTGAGAATCAGCCAGGATTTCTCTCAATTAGAGTTCTGCGCCCCATTAAATCAGATACGTACGTTATTTTTACACAATGGGAAGATTCGGCGTCGTTTGAAAATTGGAAATCCTCCCAGGCATTTAATGAAGCACACAAAAAGCGTGGTACCGAAGGCGGGCTTGATAAAAAGCCAAATATCTTTTCCGGTGAATCTTACGTAACAACCTTTACTATTCCAAACGAACAATAACAGCCAGGGGGGACACCCCCTGGCTTCTTGCCGTTTTTATGCCTGAAGGCGGCGATTAAGCCGCTTGTTTAAGAAAAAAGCAATCAGCAGAAAAATGCCGCCGCCCAGCAGCCAGCCAGCTGCTACATCCGTCGCATAGTGGGCATGACCCGCTACCCGGCTGGCGCCTGCTAAAAACGCAAGCAGCAGTGCAGCCGCATAAAAAGACATGGTTTTTTTCACATATAAACAAAGAAAGTAGGCCACAAACAAATAAAAAATAAGACCGATCATGGCATGGCCGCTGACAAAGCTGAACCCATCTTCTCCATGCGGAAAGGGCGGCCGCTCGCGGGCGACCCACTCTTTCAATGCTTTATTTAATACATTTCCGAGTCCTACACCAATCAAAACGGCCGTCATACCTGCTATGTTTCGCTTCCAAAACAGAAATACAATAAGCAGAATAGCCCCCCCTGTTAAAACAGCTTGAGAGCCAAGCACGCTGAAATGGGTGAAAAAAGAATTTCCATCAAAAGCATTGAGCATAGCACGGTCAATGCCTGATGCCCAGCCAGAATCAAATCCAAACAATAAAACCGAAAATAAAATGAAACAAACTAAACTAATCCGAAGCACCCTCTACACCCCTGTATGTTTTTCAACAGTGTAGCATGACCAATGAACTAGCACCATACAAAACCCTCTTTTAAAAGCGATTCATTTTTTTCAACCGGCCTGGTGTGTATATCCAAACAAAGAAAAGCGTAAACGTAACAGACGCCGACAAAACAATAGTGGCTTCCAGCCATCCGCCTGACAGAGCGGCAATGCCGAATACAGCCGATTGAATCAGCAGTACACGCATCAGCAAAAGCTGAAGTGCCCTTTGCTTTCCTTCTTCCCCTTCTGGATAAAGTTTCGGCCAGATCAGATAGCCGTGTTTGACCCAAATAGGCAGTAATTGAAATCCGGTTAAGTACAAAAAGAGCAGCGCAGAAATGAGCTGAATCGGCAGCAGGCCGCTAAAGGTGATAATCAATGCAGCGATCACAGTCAGCCGGACAAACAATCCAATATATTCATTCAACCGCACAAAGGTCCGGAAAAGCAGATACGTGTACGTGCCCTTTTCTGGTCCCGGCAGCAGGCCATCCAGCCAGGCACGGCGCTTTACCGTTCCACGCAAATGCGGAACATCCGTAAACATATTTGCCAGCCGGTAAAAAGCCGCCATTCTTTTTCCTTCAAGCTCAGCTAGCAGTTCCCATTTTAAAGGACGGTTTCCGAGCCGTCTTATGTAAAACAGCCATAGCAGTCCAAGCAGCACAGCGGCACCGGCCCCTACATACTCTGTTAAAAAAACAGCCGATAGAAAAGAGACGTTCAGCAGAAAACGAACTGCCATATCCATTGTTCGTGTTTGGCCTGCCAGCGTGTTTAACGCACGAAAACGACAAAATAAATTCCAGATCTTCGCGGCCAAAACAGCGCTTAAAAATACAAAAAAGTTTTCATATCCTGTTCCCGCGGTTTTTGCATACATCGGCATAGCAAAAGCCAACAGCGCAATGAGTACATAGCTTTGTGCTGCAAAGCTCGTCCACACCGCTTTTTGGAAATAAGCTTTTAACTCACTTTCAAGCGGAAGCAGGTACACCGTATCAGGCGGCTTTATATAGGTATAAACGGGGCTCCAGGCAAGCACTGCACCGAGCACAGCTGCCATAATAAAAGGGGCCGGAAATGATTCATCAATGGTGCGTATCCAACCGCTGTAATAGTACAAAACCGCCCCAAGCGCAAAAACGAGCACAAAAGCCAGATGATCATTAAACATATAACGTGTATACTTGCGGATTTCCGCATAATATGCGGAAGCACGTTCTTTAAACAAATCGTTCGCTGAAAACTTCATAGTGCTGCTTCCTTCGTCAATTCTACATAAATATCATCCAGTGCAGCGTCCGGCATATTGAAATTACGGCGCAGCTCTTCCATTGTGCCTTTCGCACGCACATGCCCTTCATGTAAAATCACAAATCTGTCACAATACTTTTCCGCCGTCGCCAGGATGTGGGTGGACATTAAAATGCCCGCACCGCTTCGTTTCATGTTATCCATTAAATCGAGAAGCGAACGGATACCGAGCGGGTCAAGTCCTACAAATGGCTCGTCGATAATATAAAGTGCCGGTTCCGTTAAAAACGCGCCCATAATCATCACTTTCTGTTTCATTCCTTTTGAAAAGTGAGCCGGAAACCATTTCATCTTTGCATCGAGACGAAATTCTTTTAAAAGCGGGCCAATGCGTTTTTCATACTCCGCTTCTGATAAGCCGTAAGCAGCGGCTGTTAACCGCATATGTTCCTCAAGTGTCAGCTCATCATAAAGCACCGGTGTTTCCGGTATAAATGAAAATTGGCGCCGGTACACGGATGGGTCTTCTTCAAGAGTGCGCCCATTGATCGAAACGCTTCCTTTCGTCGGCTCCATTAGGCCGATAATATGCTTGATAGCTGTACTTTTACCGGCTCCGTTTAATCCGATCAGCCCGACAAGCTCGCCCTTGCCGACTTGAAATGAAACGTCGTACAGTACTGGTTTCCGGGTATATCCCCCGGTAATATTTTCCACAGATAATAATGACATTCGAAAACGTCCTTTCTCCTCAAATCGTTACCCGTATCATATCAAAATTATCCCTTTTACACATAGTTCCCTGCACCTGGAATGTATGCTACACTTTTCTTAGCCAATACATAAAAGGAGTGCTGAATCATGGACAACTGCATATTTTGTAAAATTATAAAAGGAAACATTCCGTCAGCAAAAGTATATGAAGACGAAAATGTCTATGCTTTTCTCGATATCAGCCAGGTAACAAAAGGCCATACACTGGTGATCCCGAAAGCCCATCATGAAAACCTTTTCGAGCTTCATCCAGAAACAGCCGGCCCTTTCTTCAAATCGGTACAGAAAGTAGCGAAGGCCATTCAATCTGCCTTCTCTCCTCAAGGGTTAAATTTATTAAACAATAATGGTGAAACAGCCGGACAGACGGTTTTTCATTACCATATGCACTTAATTCCGCGTTACGGAACAGATGACGGCTTCCATCCTTCATTTAAAGAAAATAATGGCCAGTACGATTTAGCACAAATTGCTTCTTTGATCCATTCTCGCCTTTAAGAGAAAGCCGCTTACCTATGTTTGTCCGATTCTTTTTTCGGGAACGATAATTCATATATGTATGAGCAGATACGAATAACATGACTGAAGAGGTGGAAAACATGAATAAGAAAGCCCTATTTGCAGGATTTGCAGCTGGACTTGCCGGCGGTGCGGCGGCAGCGCTGTTGAATGCGCCGGCAAGCGGACAGGAAACACGAAAAAACTTAAAAAACAAGCAAGTGTCCGCCAAGCTGGCTTCGATGGAAATCAAGGATAATGCCGGCCAGGTGAAAGAGTCCGTTAAGCGTCTTGTTCAAACAGCGAAACAGGAAATGCCTGAAAAAGTAAATAGTTTAAAAACAAATGCGGCTCTTTGGAAAGAAAGCATTGAGCCAAATGTTAAAACACTTCAAAAAGAAATTACCAATATTCAACATACCGTTGAAGACCTGCAGGAAACTCTGCCGCAGCCGCCGGGCTCAGGCAAATAAAATAAACGAAAAGGGAATTCCCTTTTCGTTTATTTTATTTTTCAGCTTATTCAAAAATTTTCGTTAATTTCCTCTTTCTATTTTTTTATTTTATTGGCATAATATAAAGCAATGAAATAATAGATTTGAGGTGGACGACATTCATAAAGCAAACGATTCTGCATCAACCCATCATTATACAATGAAAGAAGCATTTATGTTCAGCCAGCGGATGGCCCAGCTTTCAAAAGCGCTATGGAAAGCAGTCGAAAAAGACTGGCAGCGCTGGATTAAACCTTATGATTTAAATATTAACGAACACCATATTTTATGGATTGCTCATCATTTACAAGGGGCTTCTATCTCCGATGTGGCTAATTTCGGTGTTATGCATGTATCTACGGCGTTTAACTTCTCTAAAAAACTAGAGGAACGCGGTCTTTTGACGTTTTCTAAAAAAGAAGATGACAAACGGAATACATATATCGAAATTACGCCTGCCGGCCAAAAATTAATTTTTGATTTAATGGAGCAGTATGATCCTGAATCCAACCTCGTCTTTTCTGGTACTGCGCCGCTGCGCGAATTATTTGGAAAGTTCCCCGATATGGTCGAACTAATGGCGATTATTAGAAATATTTACGGGGATGATTTTATGAATATTTTTGAGACCTCTATTCACAATATCGAACGGGACTTCGATGAAGAGAACGGAGAGTTAAAGCGGGCTAAACGTTCACAGGCGTCCGAGTAAGCAGACTGCTGGCCGGATGCTTTTTTATGCGGGAAAAGTGGTTCGTTCTTTTTCCCCGGCTCCGTTCAAACAAACAGTTCCCCGCTTTTTATCCTGATTGGGCCAGCCAGCCGCAGACTTCCCGGCCGGCCAATCTTAACACCATGTTCTTTTTTAAAGCTGTTTCGCTTAAAGCGAATCGTTTTTGATATGACCGTGTAAAAACCGCTGCCCGCCTATGCCAGCAAGGTTCTGCTTGAATTTCTTTCTGAGAAGCTTCGTCTTCTTTTCTTTCCCCGATCATGCAGTGATTAGGCATTAATGGAAGTACTGGTATCGAAATAAATGGATTCATAGAAGCATTATAAGCGGGTTCTATTTTCAATTTTTTCGACCTTTTGATATAGTTAAAGGTACAGAGCTTACAGAGGGGGCATCATATGGCGGCATTAATTATTACATTTATTCTTTTCTCCGTCTTTATTTTGTATCATATAAATCGGATGACAAACTTACTGTGTATTCAAAAGGAAATTCCGGAAGAGCGGCATGAAAAAATATTCCGGACCGTAAATATTTTAATGGTTATTTTACTTTGCTCTTCTTACATTGAAATATTATATGTATAGGCCTGTTCTTTTTTAAAAGACGGGTCTTTTCTTTTCCCAAGCCGGCAACTGTGTTATAGTTGTCTGTGGAATAGAGATTAAATGAACATTAGGGAGTTGTTTTTTTCATGAAGAAATGGGCATTGCCATTATCGCTTGCAGCAGGCGTGCTGGCGCTTTCCGGCTGTGGAAACAGTGAAGGAAACGTTATCGCTACATCAAAAGCAGGCGACGTAACGGACATGGAGCTTTACGCAGAAATGAAAGAAAAATACGGCCCGCAAATGGAACAGGCCTTGCAGGAACTAATGCAGAAGAAAGTTCTTTCCGACAAATATGAAGTGACGGATGAAGAGCTTGATAAAGAAGTAAAAACGGCAAAAGAACAGCTGGGCGACCAGTATGAAATGTTCTTGGCTCAATACGGACTTGATGAAGATGGCTTTAAAGAATTCCTAAAGCTCGAGCTTCTTCGTGAAAAAGCAGCGCTTGCCGATATAAAAGTAACGGATAAAGAAGTTAAAGAATATTACGATTCATGGCAGCCGGAAATTCAAGTCAGCCACATTCTTGTAGAAGATGAAGCCAAAGCAAAAGAAGTAAAGCAGAAATTGGCTGATGGCGGCGACTTTGCGGAACTTGCGAAAGAATATTCAACGGATACCGGCTCTGCCGAGAATGGCGGCAGCCTTGGCTGGATCGACAATGCCGGCCGCGCGCAATTTGTACCGGAATTTACAAAAGCACTGAGCACTTTGAAAGTAAATCAAGTGAGTGAGCCGGTTAAATCAGATTATGGCTACCATATCATTAAAATTACGGATCAAAAAGAAAAAGCTTCATTTGAAAAAATGAAGAGCCAAATGACAGAAGAACTGAAAAAATCTAAAGTAGACTCTGCAGCGCTTCAAGAAAAGCTGGATAAAGTGATGAAAGACGCTGATGTAGAAGTGAAAGACGAAGACTTTAAAGGCGCTTTTGACACAGAAGACGCTGCAACGACAGAGGAAACTGCTCCAACTGAAGAAGGAACCACAACAGAAGACAATGCCGCTACAACGGAAGATACAACAAACAGCGATGCTGCTCAGACAGAAGAAGCAAAATAACAAAAAAGCACCCGTACGGGTGCTTTTTTGTTATTTCGAAAAGCGCGGCTTGTAAAAAGTTCGGTTATCCAGCGGAAAAATCCGTTCAGTAAACTCGCCCGGCTTCGTCCGTTCAAGTGCACGGTCAAGCATATTCATTTTAGCGTCAAGATTGTCAATATAGTGAAGCATTTCCGCTTCTTTGATCATTGGAGGCTTCGGACTGCCCCATTCCGCTTTTCCGTGATGAGACAGCACAATATGCTGAAGCACCATTACTTCTTCTCCTTCAATACCAAGCTCTTTCGCCATTTGGCCGATTTCATTGACCATAATGGAAATATGGCCGATTAAGTTTCCTTCTGCTGTGTACGTTGTTGCTACCGGCCCTGAAAGCTCAATGACCTTGCCAAGGTCGTGTAAAATCACACCCGCATACAGCAAGTCGCGGTCAAGCGATGGATAAAGATCGGCAATGGATTTTGCCAGCTGCAGCATTGATACAACATGGTATGCAAGCCCGGAAACAAATTCGTGATGATTTTTTGTTGCAGCCGGATACTCTAAAAACGGCTGATGGTATTTTTTCAACAGCGCGCGCGTAATGCGCTGAATATGAGGATTTTTCATTTCAAAAATAAACTGGGTAATCGTTTCCGTCATTTCTTCCTGGCTGAGCGGTGCTGTTTCAACGAAGTCACCCGCATCCATTCCGTCCTGTGGAGAAGCTGGACGAATCTGCCGAAGCTTCAGCTGCATACGGCCCCGGTAATTTTGAATATCTCCCGCCACTTTTACGATCGTCTGCGGCGTATACATTTTGATTGTTTCTTCTTTTGCATCCCATAGCTTTGCTTCAATTTCTCCGCTTGTATCTTGAAGCATAAGCGTTAAATACGGGTTTCCATTAACCGCTGTGCTTTTTACCGCTGAGCGGATCATCAGAAAGCAGTCAACACTTTCTCCTGCTTCATACTGTGTAATACCTTTTCCCATTGCACCGTCCTCCTTATTCCCTGCATTGTTTCTTTCTATTATACCACAGATCATATGTTCTTTCTTGTTCCTGCCTCTTTTTTGCTTCATCCTTATTTTATACAATGATTGAAACAACATAAAGGGGGATTGAAACTGAACAATGTATAAGCTGACTGTCTTCGAAAAAAACGGAAAAAAGCTGCTCGATCAGTCCTTTGAAGCAGATTCAGACGAAGCAGCAAAAACACACAGCTTTGAGCTGATTCAAAAGCTCGCCGGTGAGGATAAAACATATCGTTGTACGTCTTTGGACGGGAGATTACTGCTTTTTGATACCGAGCAAGCAGAAAGCGCATTCAATTAATGAATGCGCCCTTTGTCCGCCGGTTAAATACCGGCTTTCTTTTTTCTAAAAATGCCGCTATCCTTTCTTGATGGTCGGTGCTTCTCCGCATTTTCAACTGCCCCTGCTTTTCAAGCTCTAACGTTTTTAACAGCTCCGGCCTGTTCATATCTGCCATAATTTTCTTTGTTTTGATCATAGCTTGAATAGGCTTTTGCTGTAATTCTTTAATTAAATATTCCACTTCTTTCCCAACAGTGCCAGGTGTAACAGAACGGTCTGCCAGTCCGATCTCCACTGCTTCCGCTCCGCTGATCACTTTTCCATCCCAAATGATTTTCTTGGCTTTTGCAGCACCGAGCCGGTTCTCAAGCATAAAATGTCCGCCTCCGTCTGGTATAAGGCCCATTTCAATAAAATTCACAGCAAGCCTGGAATCCGTTTCGCATAAAACAAAATCCGCTGCCAAGGCAATGCTTAATGCAAGCCCGGCAGCTGCTCCGTGAATCGCTGCGATCGTCAGCTTCGGCATGGTGTAAAAATAAAGGGCGATGTCTGAGATAAGTTCCATAACGGTCTCAAATGGCATTTCATTCGCTGCCGACAGCATTTCTTTTATGTCTCCGCCTGCTGAAAATACAGGGCCTGTCCCCGATAAAATGACTATATCCACTTCATCATTCCGGCTGATTTCTTTTAAACAGCTGCACAGCTCTTTCAGCATATCCACGTTGAGGGCATTCAGCACATTTGGACGATTCAAATCAATATAAGCTGTTTCGTGTTCAATGGAACAAAGTACATATCTCATTTTGCCGCCTCCCCTTTTTCACTTTTATCATACCGAAAAGGAGCCAAAATTTGAAGTATTTTGAATAAATAGACGCTTTCTTTATAAAGGGAGTACTGACATAATCAAAGCCTGCAAAATGCCGATTAAGCCGCCAAGCAGAGCTCCGAGCCATGTAATCATTTTTAATTCACGATGAGCAATTTCAAGAACAATTCTTTCTAGCCGTTCGGTTGAAAATGCTTCAATCTGGCTGCGGACAATGCCGTCAATTTTCAACTTTTGCATAACAGAAGGAACGCGCTTTGCTGCTTTTGCCAGTCCTTCCTCCGTAAGCTTTGGGACAAAGTCATATATGAGCTTGTCTTCATATGGCGCCAAATAAAGAGATACCGGCCGGTCGAATAATTCTGCTATATTAAGCTGATTTAAGATAAACACTTTTGCTTTTTGAAGGGCTTTTTCATCTGAAAAATGTTCAAGTACGTGTGACCATTTCCAGTCAATTATTCGTTCCCATTCGTTTTTCAGCATCGTATCGACCAAATCTTTTGCTCCCGGACTTGTAAAAAACTTTACAATCTCCAGACGAATTTTTTCCTCAAGGGATGTATTGCCTACCACCATCCGAATCATGCTGCCGATTCGTCCCCATTCTGACAAAAGATCGTTTGTCATCCGTTTTACCCGGTGCCGCCCTTCATCACTGGAAAAATAATCAGCTCCTTTTGTTAAAAGGTATGATGAAATGTCGGGTATTTTTGCTTCTGCCCGGCCCAGCCACTCAGCCGGCAGTGATTCTTTAACAGGCTGATCTGTGTAAAAATCTTTTATATTTGCGTACTTTTCATCCACCCGTTTTTGAAGATGCGCTTCTATTTTTTTCTCTGGCTGTGAAATGTGTGCTTTTTGAAAAATCTCAGCAATTGTTGTCTCCGACCGAAGCCACTTTTTCACCTTTGTCTGTACAACCGCTCTTATCTCTTCCCGAAATTCAGGCCCTATCATCTTTTGTTCAATACTGCTTGGAGTAAGCAGATATTCATCTACCACTTTTCCAATCTGCCTGGCAAGCTCTGCTTTTCTTTTTGGAATCAACCCTGGTGTAAAGGGAACGCGCCATTTGCCAATGTAGTATTCCTTATATGGCCGGAATAACATACGGATCGCTATAGCATTTGTTATACCGCCGATCAGCGCTCCAATCACACACATAAACAATACCAGCCACAATATGCCCAACGCCTTCCCGCCTTTCTTTATAAAAAACGATGCCGTTCCAATGGGAGCCGGCATCGTTTTTTCATCTGCTTTTTACAATCATATTCACTGCTGCTTGAATGGCATCATCGGCTTTTTCTCCGTTTTCATGGGCACTACGAATACATGCTTCCAGGTTTTGCGCGACAATTAAGCCGATTGAACGGTCGACTGCGGAACGAATGGCGGAAAGCTGCGTGACAACTTCACGGCAGTCTTTGTCTTCCTCCACCATTTTCATAACTCCGCGCACTTGGCCTTCAATACGGCTCAGCCGATTTTTCACATCACGATTGTATGTTTTCATCGTCCATCTCCCCGTTCTGCTCTCCCTTTTTACTTTATAAGCCAGTTTTTTTGTATCCATAGTATAGCACAGCCCTTTCCAAAACGCTTGCCACAGGCATTTTCCTTTAGTGGAAACAACTACCTACAAATATTCCGGATAAAGAAAAGAGTTCAATCCATACTAGGATTACAATCAACAGCGGGTCTTATCCGGCAGTCCGGACGATTTATCGTAGCGGTGCAACTCCGTTAGTACCCGGCCAATTAAAAAAAGGGAGATGAACAGTTATGGCAAACAACAACAGTTCTAACCAATTACTTGCACCAGGAGCACAACAAGCTATCGACCAAATGAAGTACGAAATCGCTTCTGAATTTGGTGTACAGCTAGGTGCTGACGCTACATCACGCGCTAACGGTTCAGTTGGTGGCGAAATCACAAAACGTTTGGTGCGCATGGCTGAACAGCAACTAAACGGCTTCCAAAAGTAATAGGGTAATGACCCAGCAATCCGCCTCAAATATTGAGGCGGATTGTTTTTTATTTCTTTTTCGGCAGATTTACCATTTTCGCCGGGTCAATCCACTGCTCATATTGCTCCTCGGTTACATAACCGGATGCAAGAGCGGCTTCTTTTAAAGTGGTTCCCCTTTGATGAGCAGCTTTCGCAATACTTGCCGCTTTTTCATAACCGATATGCGGGTTTAAAGCCGTTACAAGCATCAGCGACTGCTCCATTAAAGATTGGATACGTTCCATATTTGCTTCAATACCGACTGCACACCGTTCATCAAATGAGACAATACCGTCAGCTAAAAGGCGAATCGACTGCAGCGTATTATACACAATAACTGGCTTAAACACATTTAATTCAAAGTTTCCCTGGCTCGCTGCAAATCCAACCGCAGCATCATTGCCAAATACCTGAACAGCAGCCATCGTCAGCGCTTCACTCTGGGTCGGGTTTACCTTTCCAGGCATGATCGAGCTTCCCGGCTCATTCGCTGGAATCGTCAGCTCCCCAATACCGCTTCTCGGCCCGCTGGCAAGCCATCTTACATCATTGGCAATTTTCATTGCATCTGCTGCCAGTGCTTTTAATGCACCGTGAAAAAAAACAATTTCATCGTGGCTTGTCAGTGCATGAAATTTATTAGGAGATGAAATAAAAGGATAGCCCGTTTGTTTTTCCAGCTGTTCGGCTGTTTTTTCACCAAATGATGGATGGGCATTAATACCGGTACCAACCGCTGTACCGCCAATTGCCAGGTGAAGCAGCTCCCGCTGGGCCAGTTTAATCATATCGATACTGCGGACGATCATGTGCCGCCAGCCGGATATTTCCTGGCCAAGGGATAAAGGTGTTGCATCCTGCAAATGGGTACGGCCGATTTTGATAATATCCATAAATGCTTTTTCTTTTTTCTTTAATGTTTTTTTAAATTGCTTTAAAGCCGGTTTTAAACGTTTTTCTGTTTCATCATACAAAGCAATATGCATGGCGGTCGGAAACGTGTCATTCGAACTCTGTGACATGTTTACATCATCATTTGGGTGAATAAATCCTTCTTTCCCTGCGATTTCAGAGGCGCGCCGTGCTACAACCTCATTTACGTTCATATTCGACTGCGTGCCGCTTCCGGTCTGCCAGACGACCAGCGGGAAATGCTCGGGACCAATATCACCGTTCAGAATATCATCACAAGCTGCCGAAATCGCACTCATTTTTTCTTCGGACAGCTTTCCAAGACTTTCGTTGACGATGGCAGCCGCTTTTTTTAAGTGAGCAAAGGCGTAAATCATTTCTATTGGCATTTTTTCCGTGCCAATTGGAAAGTTTTCTAAGCTCCGCTGTGTTTGTGCACCCCAGTATTTATCCGCGGGTACCTGAATTTCCCCAATCGTATCCCGTTCGATTCGAGTGTTCATTATGTATCCTCCTTTAAGTAGTATCTCGTTACACTTTTCCCGCTTTTTCCTCCATCATTCCCAAAATCTTAAAAAAGAAGTTTATTTTCCTAAACCAATATTCGAACAAACGCTTCTTATTCTTGAACATTTTACTTCTCTGCGTTTAAGCTGTCACTCCTTAGGGAATCTTATGTATAACAAAATAAAGCGTGGGGTGAACGGAATGTTAAGAACAATTTTAATGATCATTGGGGCTATCGTTGTCATATCATGGATTGTATCTATGCTCTAATAAACCAAAAAAGACCTTTCTGGCAGAAAGGTCTTTTTTTATTTAGCTGTATTGTTTACCGTATACTCTTTCTTCAAACTGGCGAATGCGGTCTTCAGCTGTTAACGTAACCGAGATCTCATCCCAGCCATTCAACAACATTTTCTTCCAGTACGGATCGATGTCAAAGTGAGCTTTAAAGCCGCTGTCATCACTCACTGATTGCTCTTCAAGGTTAATATGAAGCTTAAAGCCCGGTGTAGAAGATTTTTGAAGCAGGGTTTCTACTTCCTCATCCGTCAGCTTTACGGCAAGAATTCCGTTTTTAACACTATTGTTGTAGAAGATGTCCGCGTAGCTCGGTGCAATAATAACGCGGAAGCCATAATCAAGCAAAGCCCACGGAGCATGCTCACGTGAAGAGCCGCATCCAAAGTTTTCACCGGCCACTAGAATTTCGGAATCCGCAAATTGCGGGTCATTTAAAATAAAATCCTCTCGTTTGTTGCCATCATCATCAAAACGCCAGTTGTAAAAAACAAATTGGCCAAAACCTTGACGTTCGATGCGCTTTAAAAACTGTTTCGGAATAATTTGATCCGTATCGATATTTGCCCGGTTAATCGGGCACACTGTTCCTGTAAATTGATTGATCGGTTCCATAACGGCTCCTCCTTCTTATTGGTTTACGCCTGCTAGTTCACGTACATCTGTAAAACGGCCCATAACCGCCGCAGCTGCCGCCATTGAAGGGCTGACAAGATGCGTGCGGGCGCCGCTGCCTTGACGGCCTTCAAAATTACGGTTAGATGTAGAAGCACAGCGTTTGCCCGGAGGCACAATATCATCATTCATAGCAAGGCACATTGAGCAGCCTGACTCACGCCACTCAAATCCGGCATTGATAAAAATTTGATCCAGTCCTTCTGCTTCCGCCTGCTGTTTAACCGTTTGAGAACCAGGAACAACAATAGCTGTTACATGATCCTGTACCTTGCGGCCTTTTGCCACTTCTGCAGCAGCACGCAAATCGCTTAAACGAGAGTTTGTGCAGGAACCAATAAATACATAATCAACCGGAATTTCAGTTAATTTCGTACCCGATTCAAGTCCCATATACTCAAGCGCATGTCGTACAGATTCTTTGTCCGCTTCTCGTTCAAAGTTATCCGGTGACGGAACAACACCTGAAATACCGCTGCCCATTGACGGATTCGTTCCCCATGTCATTTGCGGCTCAATTTCTGCAGTGTCGATTTCCAGCGTTTTGTCATATTCTGCACCTTCATCAGACGCAAGAGCAAGCCAAGTTTTCGCGGCTTTTTCAAACTCTTCACCCTGCGGTGCATAACGGCGGCCGCGTAAATATTCAACGGTCGTCACATCCGGGCTGACAAGACCTGCACGTGCTCCGGCTTCGATGGACATGTTGCAGATTGTCATACGCTCTTCCATAGAAAGAGAGCGGATAGCTTCTCCTGTGAATTCCATTACATAGCCTGTACCGGCATTTACACCAAATTTCGCAATAATCGCTAATATAATGTCTTTCGCTTGAACACCAAAACCAAGCTTCCCATTTACTTTAATTTGCAATGTTTTTGGCTTTTTTTGCCAAATCGTCTGGGTAGCAAGTACGTGTTCTACTTCACTTGTTCCGATACCGAAAGCAAGCGCACCAAACGCACCATGCGTTGATGTGTGGCTGTCGCCGCAGACGATTGTTTTGCCCGGCTGTGTAAGACCAAGCTGTGGTCCGATAACGTGCACAATCCCCTGGTCTGGGTGATCAATATCGGCTAATTCAATGCCGAACTCACGGCAGTTTTGTTTTAATGTTTCCATCTGTGTTTTGGAAATTGGGTCATTGACAATGTGGCGATTGATTGTTGGAACGTTGTGATCCATTGTGGCGTATGTTAAATCGGGCCGTCTGACACGGCGTCCGTTCATACGTAATCCTTCAAATGCCTGTGGTGATGTCACTTCGTGGACAAGATGCAAATCGATGTAGAGCAGATCCGGCTTCCCTTCTTCTCTGCTTACAACGTGATTTTCCCAAATTTTTTCGATAACCGTTTTTTTCGTCATTGTACAGCCCCCCTCTTATGTGCATTTTGATAAAAAACGAGGACCCCGCCTTCTTCTGCAAATGTTACAGAAGAAGGTTGAATCCACGTGGCGTTTCCTTTACATGTATACAACTTCACCGGCCGATGCTGTCGTTTCTTCAGCGATGCGGCTTGTAACAAGCTCAATCATTTTATCTGTTCCTACCACTGTGCTGCCTTCCAATTGCAAGTCTGGTGTGCAGTATCCGTCATTTAAAACAGATTGTACAGCCCGCTCAATGGCTTCACCTTCAGTGCGCATATCCAGTGAATATTTCAGCATAAGAGCAGTGGACAGGATCATAGCCAGCGGATTGGCTTTGTTCTGGCCGGCAATATCTGGTGCTGAACCGTGAACCGGCTCATACAGCCCAAGGCCGCTTTCCGATAAACTTGCCGACGGCAGCATGCCAAGTGAACCTGTAATCATAGACGCTTCATCGCTTAAGATATCGCCGAATAAGTTTTCAGTTACGATCACGTCAAACTGGCCTGGGCTAGAAATCAGCTTCATAGCTGCCGCATCAACGTACATATGGTCAACTGTAACCTCTGGATAGTCTGCTGCTTTTTCGTTGACAATTTCACGCCACATCCGGCTCGACTCCAGCACGTTGGCTTTATCAACGGATGTAAGCCGCCCATCACGTGCTTTTGCGAATTCAAATGCTTTAATAACGATGCGCTCGATTTCCGCCCGTGTATATTGAAGAGTATCCACTACGACTTCATTGTTTTCACCGCGGCGTTCGCTCGGTTTCCCGAAGTACAGGCCGCCCGTCAATTCACGCACGATGAGCATATTGACCTTTCCGGCAATTTCAGGCTTTAGCGGAGAAGATTGCACAAGCGTTTGGAATGACGGAATCGGACGCAGGTTGGCAAATAAGCCAAGCTCCTTCCGAATAGCAAGCAGGCCGCGCTCCGGGCGTTGGGCCGACGGCAGGCTGTCCCATTTGGGACCTCCTACCGCACCGAGCAAAATCGCGTCACTTTCTTTGGCAAGTGCCAGCGTTGATTCTGGCAGCGGCGTCCCGTGCGAATCAATTGCAGCACCCCCAATATCAGCGTATTCTATCTCAAATTCGTGGCCAAAGCGTTTACCGACTGCTTCAAGAGCAGACGCGGCACCTGATGCGATTTCCCGGCCGATTCCATCGCCCGGCAAAATGGCAATTTTCTTCTTCACGTAAATCCCTCCGTTGCTTGAAATAACTTCTTTAAATTAGTTGAAAAGCGATTAGTTTTTCACGCTTTCCGCTTTTTGGTTTTGTTTGATGAATGGCATTAGGGCACGAAGCTCTTTTCCGACTACTTCAAGCTGGTGCTCGCTTTCACGACGAGTAATGGCTGTAAACTCAGGACGGTTCAATTGGTTTTCTTGCAGCCAGCCTTTAGCGAACTTACCTGTTTGAATATCTGTTAATACGTCTTTCATGCGTGCTTTTGTTTCGGCTGTGATAACGCGTGGTCCTGATACGTAGTCACCCCATTGAGCTGTATCAGAGATTGAGTAGCGCATGCCTTCAAGACCGCCTTCGTACATAAGGTCTACGATCAACTTCAATTCATGCAGGCACTCGAAGTAAGCAATTTCCGGCTGATATCCAGCTTCTACAAGCGTTTCAAAACCCGCTTTTACAAGCTCAGCTGTACCGCCGCAAAGAACGGCTTGCTCACCGAACAAATCTGTTTCTGTTTCTTCACGGAATGTTGTTTCCAAAATACCTGCACGGCCTGCCCCAACACCTTTAGCGTAAGCAAGAGCAATGTCTTTTGCTTGGCCTGTGTAGTCTTGGTAGATCGCGAACAATGCCGGTACACCAGCACCTTGCTCATACGTACGGCGAACTAAATGGCCAGGACCTTTTGGTGCAGCAAGGAATACGTCTACGTTTGCAGGCGGTGTGATTTGGTTAAAATGAACGTTGAAGCCGTGAGCGAATGCAAGCGCGTTGCCTTCTTCTAATACTGGTTCGATTTCTTCTTTGTATACTGCTGTTTGATATTCATCTGGAAGAAGGATCATAATGATATCCGCTGCAGCACTTGCTTCGCGAACTGTTTTTACATCAAAGCCGTCAGCTGTTGCTTGATCAAATGATTTCCCTGGACGAAGACCTACTACAACATTTACGCCGCTTTCACGAAGGTTCAATGCGTGTGCATGCCCTTGTGAACCGTAACCGATGATAGCTACTGTTTTGTTTGCAAGTACCGCTTCGTTGATGTCACCATTGTAATAAACTTTTGTCATTTTTTTCATCCTCCAAGATTGTTTTTTTGTTTTTTATTTTAATTTAAAATAGAAACCTGTTTTGAGTCTGACACAAACCGCTGGGACCCGCGTTTAATCGCTGTCTGTCCCGTACGTGCCACTTCTTTGATGCCGTAAGGGCGAAGAAGTTCAATCATCGCTTCGATTTTCTCGAAGTTTCCGACAACTTGAATGGTCACACTGTCTCGTGCAACATCAATAATGGTCGCCCGGAATGGCTCAATGATTACGTTGATTTCTGCCCGCGTTTGCGGAGTGGTCATCACTTTTATAAGAGCAAGTTCGCGTGTAACAATTGCCTGTTCAGTAATGTCACTGACTTTTAACACGTCAATTTGCTTATGCAGCTGTTTGACAACTTGCTCTACCATGCGGTCGTCTTCCACTTGGACAACGAACGTCATTTTTGAGACGCCTTCTGTTTCAGTCGCACCTACTGTAATGCTTTCAATATTAAATTGGCGGCGTGTAAATAGTCCGGCGATGCGGTTTAAAACACCGCTTTGGTTCAACACAGTTGCAGTTACAATTCTTCTCATTGCGGTTTCACCCCGATCATTTCATGAAGTCCTTTGCCTGGTGCGATCATCGGATAAACCATTTCTTTCGGTTTAATACGGCAATCGATCAATACAGGTTCGTTATCTGTCAGCGTTTCACGCATAACTTTTTCTGCTTCTTCCTCTGTTGTAACGACATAGCCGCGAATGCCATAAGCATCGGCCAGTTTAACAAAGTCCGGCTGAACCGGAATCAATGATTGGGAATACCGCTCTTCGTAGAATGTTTCCTGCCACTGGCGTACCATACCAAGCGCCTGGTTATTATAAATGACAATTTTAACCGGCAGCTTCAATTCTGCAACAAGTCCAAGCTCCTGCAAAGTCATTTGGAAGCCTGCGTCACCGGCTACCGCCACGACTGTTTTATCCGGCTTTGCAATTTGCGCGCCGATCGCAGATGGGAAACCAAAGCCCATTGTCCCAAGCCCGCCTGATGTTACCCATTGGTCTGGTTTTTTGAATCCGTAGTATTGCGCTGTCCACATCTGGTGCTGACCAACATCTGTTGTGACTACTGCGTCTCCATTCGTTACATTATGAATAATGCGCATTAACGATTGAGGAGAGATGCCTTCCCCGCCTTCTGTATTCCAAAGCGGATTTTCTTCCTTGTCTTTTTGAAGCTTTTGGCGCCATTCTTCTGCCTGAGGCACTTCTAGATCAAGGCTGAGAATTTTTTTCAATGCTTCTCTTGCATCCGCTACGATTGGGATATGGGTCGGCACGTTTTTACCAATCTCTGCCGGGTCGATATCAATATGCGCGACCGTTGCATTCGGAGCAAAATGAGCCAAATTTCCAGTTAAGCGGTCATCGAAGCGAGCGCCGATATTGATCAGCAGGTCTGCTTCATAAAGAGCTGTGTTGGCCGCGTATGTTCCATGCATTCCACCCATTCCAAGGAACAGTGGATGATCAGCTGGAAATCCGCCAAGGCCAAGCAGTGTGTTTACAACCGGAATTTGCATTTTTTCGACAAATTCAAGCAATTCTCCAGATGCTTTTGCAAAAAGAACACCTGCACCTGCTAAAATAACCGGCTTTTTCGCTTTAGCGAGCGCGCCACGAAGCTTTTTCACCTGCAAGCTGTTCGGTTTAAAGTTCGGCTGGTATCCCGGCAGATTCAATTCATCTACAAATTCCGCATTCCCGATTGTCGTTGCAATGTCCTTTGGAATATCGATTAAAACAGGACCCGGGCGGCCGGTTGTAGCAATATGGAAAGCTTCATGGACGATTCTTGGAAGATCTTCCATTGAGCGAACCTGATAGTTGTGTTTTGTAATTGGCATTGTAATCCCGATTACATCGGCTTCCTGGAATGCATCTGATCCGATGACACCAGTGGCTACCTGTCCTGTAAAGATCACAAGCGGCAGAGAATCCATCATGGCATCCGCAATACCCGTTACAAGGTTTGTTGCTCCAGGACCAGATGTGGCCAGCACAACACCTGGTTTGCCAGAAACACGGGCATATCCTTCTGCTGCATGGATAGCCGCCTGCTCATGCCGGGCAAGAATGTGACGGATTGGATTTTTATAAAGTGCATCATATAATGGAAGAACCGCACCGCCTGGATAACCAAACATCACTTCTACGTTTTCATTTTTCAATGTTTCGACAAATAGGTCGGCACCATTCATTGGCTCTGTTCTTTTAACTGGTTCATTTTCAAATTTCAATTCCGGTGCTTTTGCATTTTGACTCATTTTGATCTCCTCCAAATAATGGTTTATTGTCCGTATTGGCAAGAGGGTTCTTCTTTACAGAGGTACAAATACCCGTTTTAAAGCAAAAAGAAAAGTCCTTTCACGCCTGCGACTGCCGAAACAGCAACGCAGGGGTGAAAAGACTTCTCCTTTTCACGGTACCACCCTGATTCACGAATTTTCTTACAAAAATCCGCCTTATGAACCGATAATCGGCTCGTTTTGGTAACGGGTAGCTCAGCACCCGGCTTTTCCTACTGGATGACGTTCAGAAAAGCACTCAGAGGGGATGTCGCGATTAGGATGCACTCCCGGCTCTCAGCTATAACCGGTTCTCTGTGAAATGCAGTTCCTAACACTTTTTCCTCGTCAACGATTTATATGCAATACATATGTTAAATTTTCATAATTCCGCCGGTATTGGCAGAAGTAACAAGCTTAGAATAACGAGCAAGCCAGCCTTTTTTAATTTTCGGCTCCGGCTGTACAAAATCCGCACGGCGTGCTGCCAGCTCTTCTTCTGACAAGTCAACGTTCAGCGTACGATTTGTCAGGTCAATTTTGATTTTGTCGCCATTATGGATAAAAGCAATTGGTCCGCCTTCAGCTGCTTCTGGTGAGACGTGTCCGATTGAAATACCACGTGATGCACCAGAGAAACGGCCGTCTGTCATAAGCGCGACTTTTGTCGAAAGTCCGCGGCCAGCGATCGCTGATGTTGGAGTCAGCATCTCCGGCATACCCGGTCCGCCTTTAGGCCCTTCATACCGGATTACGACGACGTGGCCTTCTCTAACGGTTCCATTATTGATGTTCTCAATAGCTTCTTCCTGCGAGTCAAATACGATCGCTTCTCCATCAAATGTTTTAATAGATGGATCAACGGCTCCTACTTTAATAACTCCGCCAAGCGGGGCAATATTTCCGTATAGAATGGAAAGGCCGCCAACTGGGCTGTATGGATCTTCTTTCGTCCGAATTACGTTTGTATTCGTAATATGGGCATCTTTAACATTTTCATAAACGGTTTTGCCCGTAATCGTCAAGCGATCACCGTCAATGCCATTTTCAAGCTCGCACAGTTCACGGATAATCGCGCTGATGCCGCCTGCTTTATTAACATCATCCATTGTGTAATCTGACGCTGGACTTATTTTTGCCAAATATGGAATTCTATTGGCTACTTCATTTATACGATTTAAATCATACTCAATTTCTGCTTCATTTGCAATGGCTAATGTGTGAAGAACTGTATTTGTTGAACCGCCCATCGCCATATCAAGAGCAAAAGCATCATCAATCGCCCGTTCTGTTACGATGTCACGCGGTTTTAAATCATTTTCAATTGCGTTCATCAAGTATCCGACTGCTTCTTTAATTAAACGGTGGCGTTCAGGACTAGTTGCCACAATCGTTGCGTTTCCGGGCGGTGTAAGCCCGAGCATTTCCATCAACGAGTTCATGGAATTAGCGGTAAACATCCCTGAACAAGACCCGCAAGTCGGACAAGCATTCGACTCGATATCGAGCAGCTCTTCCGCTGACATTTTGCCGGAAAGGTGAGCTCCGACTCCTTCAAATACAGACGTCAGCGTTAATGGTTTCCCTGTGGAAGAAACGCCGCCTTCCATCGGTCCTCCTGACACAAACACAGCTGGTACGTTTGTCCGCACAGCGGCCATAAGCATACCTGGTGTAATTTTGTCACAGTTTGGAATGTAAAATACTCCGTCAAACCAATGTGCATTAATGACTGTTTCAGCTGAATCGGCAATCAGTTCGCGGCTTGGAAGAGAATAACGCATGCCAATATGGCCCATTGCGATGCCGTCATCTACGCCGATTGTATTAAACTCGAAAGGAACGCCGCCAGCTTCACGAATCTCCTTTTTTACGACTTCAGCAAATTTGTTTAAGTGAACGTGTCCTGGAATAATATCTATATAGGAATTACATACGCCGATAAATGGCTTATGCAAATCCGCCGTTTTTACACCAGCAGCATACAACAAGCTACGGTGCGGGGCACGTTCAACCCCTTTTTTAATCATATCACTGCGCATTGTATCTCCCCCATGATGACTTGCCTTTCAAATTGCCCAATAAATCTGTAAAAATCATTTATTTAATCTGAAAATTAAGTTTATATTGTGGTCACAATAATACCGCTCTTTTCGACTTTGGTCAACACCTTTTCTGTCAAATTTTCTGACAAGACTAAATTATTTTTAAAGTTTCTTTTTTGTGAACGCTTTCCGCTATGTATATGTAAAAATCCGGGCGAATAATCATTCAGATCAGAACGGGAGAAAATAAAATGATTTGTTAAAGTACCTTTTTGCCTTTGCATGCTAGAAGCGCGAAATGTTTTGGGCGCACGTGCTCGCTTTTGCACGAGGCAGGTATTGGATTCGCATCCGTCGTTATGCGGCTAAATCGGCTTGAACTGGCTTGCTGGTCCCATAGGCGGCTGCCCCTTTTCAATAATAGAAACGCTCATAAAAAAAGACTGACGACAAAGTCGTCAGTCTTAGGCGGGATGAATAAACATCCGGCTTTCGTTTAAAACCATTCGTTCCATTTTTCTACGATTCCATCATACCAATGTTCCTCTTCGGCCTCTGCATTGTCATCAATAGCGTCTACATCAAACGAAGTTTCCCCGATGTAAGGAATAATCTTAGACACAACTTCACCAAATAGCGGTACAGCCCCGTCCGAACTGTTGGTTGTCATGTAATTTGTTTTACTTACTTCTTCTACGCCAACCCAGACAGCCCCTACCAGATTTGGTGTGTATCCGACAAACCATTGGTCTTCAGTTCCGTCAATGCCTTCGATCGGCACTTGTGTAGAACCGGTTTTCCCGGCAATATCTACCCCATCTACCTGGGCGCGTTTGCCGGATCCCCTCTCTACTACCCCGAGAAGCATGGATGTCATTTCGTCTGTTACTTCTTTTGACGTTACTTTCACTTCCTTCGGCTCCCATTTTGGCTTGATTTCTCCTTCGGGGCCAATAATTTTTTGAATGAAAAATGTTTCTTTTCGAACACCGTCATTTGAAAACGCTGAATAGGCTTCAGCCATTTGAAGGGGGGACACACCAGGCGTAATGTCGCCAAGGGCTAACCCCAGCTTTGGATCTTTTGCCTCAAGGCCAAAACGCTCTAAGGAATTAACGCCTTTTGACAAGCCAATTTGGTCTAAGAGCCAGACGGCCGGCACGTTCGCTGACTTTTCAATCGCCCGGTACATTGGCATTTCTCCTTCATACGTATCACTGTAGTTAGACGGAGAATACGCACCTTCACCTTTTCCAAAAGACATTTTTTCATCCACCAGCATATCGGTCGGTTTATAGCCTTCTTCAAGAGCAGGCGTATATACAGCCAGCGGCTTGATGGTGGAGCCTGGTGACTTTTTCATCTGAGTAGCAAAGCTGAAGCCACGGAAAACGTGTTCGCCCCGCCGGCCGACAACACCTAAAACGCCGCCGCTTTTCGGATCCATTAACACAGCCGCGCTTTGTGTATCTTCTCCGTTGACTGTTTGAGGGAAAACTGTACTGTTTTCATATACGTCTTCCAGCCCGGCCTGTACGTTTTGGTCCATCGCTGTATAAATATCGTAACCTTGCGACAGGAGATCGTCCTGCGTTAAACCGTAGCGTGAGATCGCTTCATTGATGACAGCATCGGCATAATGAGCGTACTTTCCTTTCAGCGGATCACCGCTTGCATCCTTGAGCGTTACTTCCGTATTGGCAGCTTCGTCTGCTTCATTCTCGGTAAGATAACCGTATTTCACCATCTGACTTAAAACAACCTGGCGGCGGTCGACTGCATTATCCATGCTGTCGATCGGATTGTAACGTGATGGCGCCTTTACCATTCCGGCAAGCATAGACGACTCCGCAAGAGTCAGCTCGGAAACGTCTTTTCCAAAATATCTTTTAGCTGCGTTTTGCACTCCCCAAGCTCCATTTCCGAAATAGCTTGTATTCAAGTACATTTCTAAAATCTCTTCTTTTTTGTATACTTTTTCAATCTCAATGGCGAGAAACAATTCTTCTATTTTCCGCCGGTATGTTTTTTCCGGCGACAGAAGCGCATTTTTCGTCAGCTGCTGCGTCAGCGTGCTGGCTCCCTGTACCCTTGAACCTGCCATAAGGTTGGTAAAGGCAGCACGGAAAATGCCTTTTACGTCAAACCCGCCATGTTCGTAAAAACGATTGTCTTCCACTGCCACAATCGCTTCCTGAAGATGCTCCGGCATTTTTTCGATCGATACACTGTTCGTTCGGTTTGCAGAGAGCTTACTTGCTTTGTCTCCGTCTCTATCATAAATAATGGTTGACTGTGAAAGTCCCTGCTTTAATGTTTCCACGTCGGCGGATTTCATAAAATAAAAACCTGCGCCAAGGCCTGCCAAAACAAAGATTGCAGCAAGCAAAATAGCAATTTGGGTCAGGTGAAACTTTCGCCAGAGAGTTTGGATCATTCTCATAACTACTTTCATTTTGTTTGGTTCCCTTCTTTGTGATACATGCAGCCTTTTCTCATTTTAAGCACATTTCGCTAAATTGCAACGAATATGATAAAACAGGCCCTGCTTTCTAGTACGGATGAGAGGCTTAAAAGTTCCATGCCTTTTTTTGGTACATAAAACAGCTATCTGGCTGCCTCCATAAAAAAACAAGCAGTGCGCACGGCACTGCTTGCTTATTTTGACTCTATTTTCTTTTGCTTATCTGTATCGTCGTCGTCCATAACGTTTTTCATACCGCGCTTAAATTCATGAAGCGTCTGGCCGGCGGCGCGTCCAAGCTGTGGCAATTTCTTCGGTCCAAATAACAACAAGGCGACAATCAAAATAATGGCAACTTCGCCAAATCCAAGGTTCATGTGTTTAGCCCCTTTTCTTTGTTGATATGCTTATTATAAAGGATAAACGGCCTTTTGAACGAAAAAAGAGAAACAGATTTGTATCTATTTCCCTCTTTACTCGTTCCTAGGCGCGTCCACCCGCTTGAAGGTTTCTGTTTTTTTCTGTTTCGCCGACGTACAGAGCGCATGCTGCATCACCTGTGATATTAACAGCCGTCCGTGTCATATCAAGCAGGCGGTCAATTCCGATAATTAAACCAATTCCCTCAACCGGCAGTCCGACACTGCCAAGCACCATCGCCAGCATAATAAGCCCGACACCGGGTACACCGGCTGTTCCAATACTGGCCAAAACAGCTGTTAGGACAACAGTCGCCAGTTCTCCCATTGTAAGATCAATTCCATACGCCTGGGCAATAAATATCGTTGCTACGCCCTGCATAATAGCAGTTCCGTCCATATTAATGGTGGCGCCGAGCGGCTGTACAAATGAACTGATCGGCTCAGGCACTTTTAAATCCCTTTGGGCTACTTCCATGGAAACAGGCAGCGTTGCATTACTGCTTGATGTACTGAACGCGACTCCCATTGCCGGAGCAAACTTTTTAAAAAACCAAAGAGGATTTTTCTTCGCCAGGAAAGCAACGGTGCCCCCGTATGTGACGGCGCTGTGGATAAACAATGCCGCTAATACAACAAGCATGTATGAGCCCATTGCCAGAATGGCATCCCAGCCTTGTGTACCAATGGCTGTGGCAATTAAAGCAAAGGTTCCATATGGTGCAAAGCGCATAACGAGTCCTACCAAATACATCATAATTTCATTTCCCTGGTTCACTAAATTGAGGATTCCTTTTGTTTTTTCGCCAAGCGCAGTCAGGGCAAAACCGATAAAAACAGCAAATACAATTAGTTGAAGCATATTTCCTTCCGCCATCGCATTGATAGGATTTTTCGGAATAATATTCATAAGCGTTTCACTGACAGGCGGTGCTTCTTCCGCTGAAAACTCAGCGCCTGCTGTATCAAAATCTCCGGCTGAGCCCGGCTGAATCACAGCAGCAAGGATTAAACCGATAATAATAGCGATACACGTTGTAACTAAAAAATAACCTATCGTCTTTGCACCGATGCGTCCCAGCTTTTGAGGATCGCCAAGACCGGCGGATCCAAGCACAATGGAAAAGAACACAAGCGGTACAACAAGCATGCTGATCAAGCTCAGGAAAATCTGCCCCACCGGTACGAATAAATACGTATTTAGTACTTCAAATACATTTGGTGCAGTCAAGTTTAACAGGAGACCGACAATCGCTCCGAGAACAAGCGCTGCCACAATCTTAGTGGTTAAATTCATTTTTTTCATGCATCCACCCCTTTTCAGCTGTACAAACTCTTGCTTTTTCTTCACTGTAAGTATGTAAAAAAATAATGTTCTTTCTAACAGATAACTTACCACTTCCTACAAAATTCTAAACCCTTTTACCTTCAAAATTCTAAACCCTTTTACCTTTTAATGCCTTGTCATTTTTGTTTTACTTCACTCTATACAACTTTAGAATCAAGTCCTAAGAATCCCTTTGTACAACAAATTTTACAAGAGCGCTTATCATTATAAAAATCGGGGTATAAAAGAATATAACCACCACGTCAAAGGGGTCAACCGGTATGAAAAATAAAACTATTTTATTTCTGTCACCGTTTAATCATTTGAGCATGATGGCCGAAGGGTGGGCGGCAAGATTAAATGAGCCCTCCTGGAATGTAATCAGCGCTGCTTGCTCACGTGCAGACTATGACGCCCTTCCTGTTAAGGCGATGAAAGAAGTTAACATTGACATCGAGAGTAAAACACCGCATTCGCTGAAGCCTCAGCTCGTGAATGAGGCAGACATCGTGGTTGCTATTTATGATTTTCAACGTGATAGCCTCCCTGCTCTTTTAAATGAATCCGAGCAGAAAGTGTTACGGTGGAATATATTCAATCCAATACATTGTGATCATTTAACAGATCGATGGGCCGCTTATCAGGAAGTATGCGATGAGCTTGCTGTAAAAATACAGGAGCTTAAAAAACAACTCATTTAAATCTTTACGCCTTTGCGGTTGGGCCAGCGAGGGCATTTTTTTTTGAAACTAATTTATTTAACGTCCGTATAACTCATTTAGAGAGGCAGGGATTATGAATATGGAAACAAAACAAACACTGATCGAACAGCTGCAGCAGATTGGGCAATGGGAAAAGGATCAAAAAGGATTATGGATTTGGGATCGTGCCGCCCGTCTTCCTTTTGCCATTCTTGATAAACTGACGCCTTCTTTTATTCAGCGAAAAATCGGCTCGCTGCTGGATGAACTCGGCTATTATGTTCAAAGCGGCGGCAAGTATTTAACGAGGCAGGACAGCATCTTAAAAAAGCTGGAGCGTAATGCCGAAATACCTGTTCATTCGATAGAAGACGTGAAAAAATTGCCGATTTCCGTTATGGACGAAACTGCTTTTTCGATTCAAAAATCGCATGCGGGCGCCGCTACCGTTCAAGGTGCTGCAACAGGCATTGGAGGCGTTTTTACGCTGGCGGTTGATATCCCTGCCACGCTGGCGATCTCTCTAAAGATGCTTCAAGAAATCGCTGTGGCTTATGGATACGATCCTAATGAGCGGGAAGAACGGATTTTCATTATTAAATGCCTGCAGTTTTCTTCCTCCGATATCGTCGGGAAACGAGCTATTTTAAAAGAAATTGCAAACTATGCCGATCGAGGGAGCAGCAAAGAAATGATTTCGCAAATGCAGGGCTGGCGGGAAGTGGTGCTTTCCTACAGAGAGCAATACAGCTTAAAGAAAGTGTTTCGCCTTGTACCCGTAGTCGGCATTGTTTTCGGAGCGCTGTCAAACCGCTCGATGATTGAAGAATTGTCCGATACCGCCATCATGCTTTATAAAAAACGGCGTATTTTAGAGAAACTAGCAGAAACCGAATCAGACATCCGCCCTTAATGCGGATTGTCTGATTCGGTTTCTTTTGTAAGCTTCTCAATCACCTTTTTATTTCCGTATAAGTACAGCTTGTCACCTGCCTGAATCGTTTCCTCCGTTAAATCCTCGCGTACATTTACTTCTCCTCTTTTAATGAATAACAAATTGGCATCATGCCCATGCTCAAAGACATCCTCCACCTTTTTTCCATCAAGCTTGGTGCCTTCTTCTACCACTACATCTGCTACAATGTCATCTTCTTGAAGAAAAAGCGCTTCTTTCACCGGGAGTTCGGAAATATCCAAATTTTTTTTCATCTCATGTTTAAATCGATGCTGAAGAAGCTTTTTAGTCAGTGGTGTTTTGCCGAGAATGTAAATGGCCAGCAGTACGGAACTAATGATCATCAATTCCTTTAAGCGCAGGTCATTAGCTAAAATATTGGTAATCGCTGAGATAATAACGGCCAATGAAAAAGCACCGAACAGAATGAGAAACATACTGATTCGGCGTCGTATAGGATGGTCAATAATAAGCTGTGATTCATCTGTTGTAAATCCGGTGCCTGTCAGCATGGAAATCGCCTGATACCGGGCCACCTCTTTTTCAAGTCCTGTTAAGTGAAACGCGATTACAGATATTTCGATGACAAGTACCACGATTACCAAATAAAGTAAAATAAAAATAAATCCCATATCTTGCTGCCTTCTTTCCGAAACGGCTTTTTTTTCAGTGTTCCCGAAGGCATTAACCGGTAAACATGCCGCCATACTTCCTTTTTAACCCGTCTTTTCCGTAAGTAAAAATAGTTGTACGTCCATCAACAACGGTTGTTAAATGAACGGGTTTTCCCCATAACGTATAGAGATTTGGAATGGTTTGCTCCAAATATCCAACGTCCAGCTCTTTTCCTTCATACGCATGTAAAATATGCAGGTCTTCTTTTCCGTCTGTAACGTAAAGAGAAGGGAATCCTCCGTTTACTTTTGAGGAAACGAGCTGATCCTGCACCGACGTCCACTCCTTATCAGTGATCGTCCAGTGGGCTCCCTTTTTCTCAAACAAATACAGATCCTCCTGCTCCACAAATTCTTTCGTCAAGTAGTTACGCAGAAAAGAAATATCGGATTCTCTGGCACGGATATCAAATAAAATATCGCGGCTTCCATATTGTTTTTCAATATACTCATACAATTTAACCCCAAGATAATAAGGGTTGATGCCCATTTTAGACGGCTGCACAACATCCGCATTCAAACGCGCATATTCAATGGCTTCAGATTCTGTTAAGGACAGCTCTCTCATAATCTTCATATGCCAGTAAGAGGCCCAGCCTTCATTCATAATTTTTGTTTCCATCTGCGGCCAGAAATAAAGCATCTCCTGCCGGATTAACATGACAATTTCACGCTGCCAGTCTGTTAAAATCGAACTGTTCGCAGCGATAAAAGCAAGAAGGTCTTTTTCAAAAAATGTTTCCTCTACTTGCTTGGGAGCCGATTCTTTTTCCCAAAGATCGTCGTATTCGTAACGGTGAGTGAGTGGCTCGTCGATTTGATGAGAGCCGATGTGTGCCAGGGGATCTACATGCTCCTCAATGGATAAAACGGCGTCAAGAAAAGCTTCCACCTGCTCAATTCCATGTTCATCGGTTAACTGGCTGATCCGCTCTGCTGCAGAAGCCATTGATTTTTCCATTTGGTTGTTTGTTTTTTCAAAGTGAATATTGTTTTTAAAAAAGTCCGAGTGGGCTAAAACATGGGCAACAATAAGCTTGTTTTGAACGAGTGAGTTTGTATTGAGCAAAAAAGCCTGGCACGGATCTGTATTCATTACCAGCTCGTATATTTTGCTGAGCCCCATCTCATAGTGGAGCTTCATTTTGTAAAATCGCTTCCCAAACCGCCAATGCGAAAAACGGGCAGGCATTCCATAAGCACCAAAAGTGTAAATAATATCTGCCGGGCAAATTTCATAACGCATTGAATAGAAATCAAGCCCGAATCCAGCAGCAATATCTGTAATTTCTTCGATTGCATATTGAAGATCAGCATGCTTCATCCGAATCCCCCCTGAATCTATGTGTATGCGTACGCCCATTAAACATGAAAAAAGAGGCGGATTTCATCCGCCTCTTTTTTATATGCTGCAGCTTAAAGAAGCCGCCAGCTCTTGATCATTATTTTAACATTTCATTTACACGCGCCATGAAATCTTCTTGAACGAGTGCAAGCTTTTCCGTCACTTCTTTGAACGAATCGGCTTTTACCCCAAAGTAAAATTTCACTTTTGGTTCTGTTCCCGATGGACGAGCGCACACCCACGTTCCATCTTCAAGGAAATATTTTAATACATTTGAAGATGGCAGCTCGATCGGCTGTTTTTCATTCGTAGCAATCGCCGTACGTTCCCCTGTCTGATAATCTTCTACGGCTTCGACCCGGATGCCTGCAATTGATTCAGGCGCCTGCGCGCGGAAAGAAGACA
Source organism: Domibacillus sp. PGB-M46 (assembly GCF_022668875.1). Lineage (GTDB taxonomy): Bacteria > Bacillota > Bacilli > Bacillales > Domibacillaceae > Domibacillus. The sequence goes on from NZ_JAKGCR010000002.1 coordinate 384,798, forward strand.
GCAGCCCCGCAATTTGCTCTGCCCCGTCTTTTCCTTTTAACGTCAAAGACTGAAGGCCTTCCTTGAAGTAGCCAACACGCTCATATAAATCCATCAATGCTTCATGCAGCGTTTTCCCCTGCTTTTTGAAGTACGCGCATGCTTCAACAGCCAGAAGCGCTGCCTGCACGGCATCTTTATCACGGGCAAAATCGCCAATTAAATATCCATAGCTTTCTTCATAACCAAATAAGAATGTAAATTCGCCTGATTCGTTATACTGCTCAATTTTTTCGCCGATAAATTTAAAGCCGGTTAACACGTCTTCGCATGAAACACCGTATTGAGCTGCTGCTGCACGTCCCAGCTCAGACGTTACAATGGTTTTGAAAATGCGGCCGTTTTCAGGCAGTGTGCCTTTTTCTTTTTTGCGAGCCAAAATATAATCCACCAGCACAGCGCCTGTTTCATTTCCTGTCAGCAAAACATATCCGCCGTTTCCGTCTTTTACAGCGACACCAAGACGGTCTGCATCCGGATCTGTCGCAATCAAAATGTCCGCATCCACTTTTTGTCCATCACGGATAGCCAGTTCAAACGCTGCTTTTTCCTCGGGATTTGGAGATTTTACGGTTGAAAAATTGGCATCTGGCTGCTCCTGTTCAGCTACAACAGTCACATTTTGATAGCCAAGCGCCTCAAGTGCCTGGCGTACAGGCTTATTACCAGTACCGTGAAGAGGAGAAAACACAATATTGACGTCGGATTCTTGTGCTGCTTCCGGCCACTCTGAAATAGTCACAAGATTGTCCACATATGCCTGATCGATTTCTTTCCCGATCATCTGAATTAGTCCCTGTTCTTTTAACAGTTCCTCACCTTTCACCTCGATCTGGAGTTCATTACCTGCTGCATTCACTTTATCGATGACACGATCAGCTGCTTCCGGAGCAAGCTGGGCACCATCCGGCCCGTACACTTTATAGCCGTTGTACTCAGGCGGGTTATGGCTTGCTGTAATCACGATACCAGCAAAAGCATTCAGCTCACGTACGGCAAAAGACAATTCCGGTGTTGGGCGAAGCTCGTCAAAAAGATACGTTTTAATACCTGCTGAAGCAAGTGTTTTCGCACTTTCAAGCGCAAACTCCGGTGATTTATGACGAGAGTCATAGGCAATCGCTACACCGCGTTTTTTTGCTTCTTCTCCTTGTTCTGTTATGTAAGCTGCCAAACCTGCAGACGCTTTTCGAATCGTATATACATTCATCCGGTTCGTGCCAGCGCCAATTTCGCCGCGCATGCCGCCCGTACCAAATTCAAGATTTTTATAAAAAGCATCTTCTAGACTTTTTTCATCTTCTTCGATCGAAAGAAGCAGTTCACTCATTTCTGCATCAAGTTCCGAATAGTTTTTCCATCTTGTATATTCTTCTTTCCAGGCCACAGGCATTCCCTCCAAAACTATGATTTCCTATATCATACCATCTGTTGTTCTTATTTCACAGAATTATTAACGGTAAACCTCATTCATTTCCAAGCAAAAACAACCAGGATATAGGAGACGAGACACTCAGAATATTTTACTTTTCTTCTTTATTCAGACTATAATGCTAATGTTCAGCAATTATTTTCATGATGGGCGGGGATCTCATGCAAAAAAAAGAAAACCTGCTTTTCACCGCATGGGCTGCTTCATTTACAGCCATGCTAGGCAGTCTTTATTTCTCGGAAATTGCCGGCTATGAACCTTGTGAACTTTGCTGGTATCAGCGTATTTTGATGTACCCTCTCGTATTAATTCTTGGGATTGCAATCGCCAAAAGGGACACGAAAGCCGCTGTTTATTCGCTCGCGATGTCTGGTATTGGCGGTCTTATTTCCCTTTACCATTATGGCATTCAAAAAATCGATTTTTTATCGGATGCTGCTCCTGCCTGCGGCCGGGTGCCGTGCACAGGGATGTATATCAACTGGTTAGGGTTCGTTACCATCCCGTTTCTCGCGCTGACTGCATTTACGATTATTTTCGTGGCGAGCTTGATGATTATAAAAAGAAAAGGGGCGTAAATCATTGAAGAAAGTGATTATTTTTGCGGTAGTTCTCGTTGCTGTTTTTGGCGCGATTGCCTTTGTAACGCAATATCAAAAAGAAGAAGCATCGAAAGGAAATCCATATGGAAAGGATGACCTTCAGACTGAAACGGTCAAGCAGCTGGATGATCCGAACTACCAAAATATTATCCTGCCTGATGACCTTGAACAAAAATTAGAGGACGGCGAAGATGCGGTTGTTTATTTTTACAGCCCGACCTGCCCACACTGCCAGGAAACCACGCCTGTTTTAATGCCCATTGCGGATGATGAAAATGTTGAAGTACTTCAGTATAATCTGCTTGAATTTGAACAAGGCTGGACAGACTATGGGATTGAATATACACCGACACTTGTTTATTTTGAAAACGGGGTAGAAAAAGACCGCCTTGTCGGCAGCCAGCCGGAAGCGGAATGGACTGCGTTTTTAAACCAGACAAAAGAAAATAACCAATAAAAAAAGCGGCCTTCCCTAAATGGGAAAGCCGTTTTTTATTTTGGAAAAGTCGTCCGCTTCTGTTCAATAAAAAAGGACAGCGGAAATGGAAAAGAAATCTGATAACTTTGTAATGTATGAATACTTTCCGTAAATAATGCTTCATATTGAGTAGAAAGAGATGAGGTTTCTAGGATGGAAATAATCGTATTGAGTGCTGTGATTACACATGAAGCATCGTGCAGCGATTCTACTTGTTCAAGTTGTTTATCATCCAGTGAAAAAAGTTTTTCTTCTTCGATCTTTTCAATAAGATCAGACTGAATGTAACGTGGAAATACCTGTTTCGACAAATAAGAGCACAATGTTTTAATTTTCTCTTCTTGTTCAATGGTTGAAGACATAAGTATGGACATGGTTTGCAGCCACCTTTAGTTGCAGTCTCCTACCAGGATACCATACAATTCTCAGAGAGAAAATAACTATTTATTAGAAAAGGATGAACTTCATGCATACAATTCGACAAAATCAGCACTGGGTAATGTATATAAATGCAGAGCTGGATGGTTCAACCATTGAAGCGATTCTTTCAGAAAAATGGCAGCTTCCGAAAAAAATGATTCATTTATGGCGAATGGACCGTTCTATTCTTTTGAATGGACAGCCTGGAAATTGGCGGCAGCCACTTGAGCAGGGCAGCTCGGTAGCCTTTCCTTTTTTCAAACCCGGTTCATTCGGCGCTGAACCTGTGCCTCCCTCGCCTTCCATTTTATACGAGGATGATCATTTGGTGGTTGCGGATAAACCGGCCGGAATAAAGACCCATCCAAATGACCCCGGTGAACGCCATACGCTGCTCAACGGTGTAAGCTATCATATGTCAGTGAAAGGAGACTCTCTTCCTGTACGGCATGTCCACCGCCTCGATGAAGGAACAAGCGGAGCTGTTTTGTTTTCAAAACATGAAGCGGCTTATGCTGTGCTCTCCCGCCTGCTCGAGCAAAAAGAAATTTTTCGCACATACTATGCAGTAGTGGACGGGCCTGTGGCAAAAAAAAGCGGCACGATAAAAAAAGCAATTGGAAAAGATCGCCATCATCCGACAAGACGGCGGATTTCTCCGAACGGCCAGGTAGCGGTTACTCATTTTGAACGGGTGGCCGTGCAGGATGGCCGCTCCTTGTTAAAGTGCCGGCTCGAAACAGGCCGCACTCACCAAATTCGTGTCCATTTGTCCTCGATCGGCCATCCGATTTCTGGAGATGCATTGTACGGCGGAAGCGGGATTTCTCCCCATCCACTGCTGCATGCGGCAAAATTAACAATTCCTCACCCATTTGTAAATGATTGCGTAACCGTATCGGCTCCTGTGCCGGATTCAATAAAAAAGCTTTTTTTAACGACATATTTCGAGTAAAATGGGAAAGTTGAGATTATTTTTAACTATTTCAGGAGGTTGTGAACGTGTTTAAACAGAAAAAAGATAAATTTTCAATGCTGCTTGAATCTATTGCGTTAAATTTAAAAGAAGGTGCAGACTATTTCGCTGAATATAAGCTGAAAAATGCTGGAGATTTAAAAATCTTTTCAGATGAAATGAAACGCTTCGAAACAAAAGGCGATGACCTTATGCATGAAGTGATTAAAGAATTGAACCACACTTTCATCACACCAATTGAACGTGAGGACATTCTAGCGTTGGCAATGAGCATGGATGATGTGATGGACGGGCTTGAAGCAACTGCCGCTATGTTTGAAATGTACTCTGTCATTAATGCAGACGAATACATGCTGAAATTCGTCGATGCGCTTCGTTCTTGCGCAGAGGAAATTGTCTCGGCTGTTGAACTGCTTACTGTTAAAAAACTGCAGGTGATCCGCACCCATGCTATTAAAATCAAGGAATACGAAACGGTTTGTGACGGAATTCTTCGCCAATCGATCAAACATATTTTTACAATCGAGAAAGATCCGATCCGCTTGATTAAGATGAAAGAAATTTACGAAAACCTTGAAGAAGTTGCGGACTATTGCCAAGACGTCGCGAATACACTTGAAACCATTATTATGAAAAACGCATAAGGGGTCTTGACCGTTGGATACATTATTTCTTATTACTATTTTGATTGTTATTTTAGCGCTTGGGTTTGATTTTATTAACGGATTCCATGATACAGCTAACTCGATTGCAACAGCTGTATCAACAAAAGCCCTTACGCCGCGGCGCGCTATTATACTAGCCGCTTTTATGAACTTTTTGGGCGCCATGACATTCACCGGCGTAGCAAAAACAATTACAAAAGATATTGTTGATCCATTTATGCTTGAAAACGGGCTCGTTGTCATTATGGCCGCGTTGATTGCCGCTATTTTTTGGAACCTGCTTACCTGGTACTACGGTATTCCGAGCAGCTCATCTCATGCCCTAATCGGCTCTATTGCTGGAGCGGCTATTGCAGCAGCCGGGTTCCAGGCGTTAAATTACGGCGGCTTTTTCAAAATTCTTCAAGCGCTTATTATCTCACCGCTGCTTGCTTTTGCGATCGGCTTTATCGTGTATAGTATTTTTAAAGTCGTGTTTAAAAACAATAATTTGGCGAAAACAAACCGGAATTTCCGGCTGTTTCAAATTGCGACCGCTGCTCTGCAGGCTTATACACACGGGACGAATGATGCACAGAAAGCGATGGGGATTATTACAATGGCATTAATTGCTGGTAACTACCAGCAGTCAACAGACATTCAAACATGGGTACAGGTTTCCTGTGCGCTGGCAATGGGGCTTGGCACGTCAGTCGGCGGATGGAAAATTATTAAAACCGTTGGCGGAAAGATTATGAAAATCCGTCCAGTCAACGGTGTAGCGGCCGACCTCTCATCTGCAATGATCATTTTTGGCGCCACAATGATTCATTTGCCGGTCAGCACAACCCATGTGATCTCTTCTTCTATTCTTGGTGTTGGTACTGCCCACCGTGTCAAAGGAGTTAAATGGGATACTGCTCAGCGCATGCTAATCACCTGGGTCATCACACTGCCGATAACTGCTACTATCGCAGCCATCAGCTACTATATACTGAATATCTTTCTCTAAGCTGAACCAATTTTTGGTTCAGCTTTTTTTATACAAAATCCGATTTCTTGACGAATGAACATATATTGATTAAAGTGAAAAGCGAATATCACTTACGAAAAGTAATAGACGAACCATTTTTTCGCTTTTATGGCGAAAAATGACGATATAGGGGGATTTTTGTTTATGTCAGATTTTTTTGAAGTAGCCCTTGGCCGCCGTTCGGTAAAGGTATACGATCCGAATGCACGTATATCAGAGGAAGAGTTAACAGAATTGCTTCAAGTAGCAGGACGGGCACCATCTGCGTGGAATTTACAGCAATGGCACTTCCTTGTTTTTCACGGAAAAGACGTGCAGAAAAAATTATTGCCAATCGCCTACAATCAGCAGCAGATTGTGGATGCCTCTGCTGTTATTTGCATTATGGGTGATTTGCAAGGCAATTTAAACGTGGATCCGGTTTTTGATCCACAGGTTGAAAGCGGCGAAATGACACCTGAGCTAAAAGAAATTTTAGCCGGCCAAATTAACGGAGCTTACAACCGCGCCGAGTACCCGCGTGACGGGGCCATTTTGAATTCATCGCTGGCTGCAATGCAGTTTATGCTGGCTGCACGGGCAAAAGGATATGACACATGCCCGATTGGCGGCTTCAATGCTTCCGGGCTGGCAGAAGCGTTTAACGTGCCTGCACGTTACCTGCCAACGATGCTAATTACAGTTGGTAAAGCCCTTCAGGAAGGCCGCCCTACTGACCGTCTTCCGATCAGCCAGCTGATTACCTACGCAGAATAATTCAAAAAGCCGCTCTCTGCGAGAAGCGGCTTTTTGAATTGCCTCTTGCACCTCCTGCAGAAAACGTCTAGTATTAACAATGGATTTTAATGCTTGTTTGTGGAGGAATGAAGAAATGTTTAAATTGAATGAACATGGCACGACCGTTAAAACGGAACTGCTTGCCGGCTTAACAACCTTCCTGACAATGGTCTATATCGTGGTAGTTAACCCGATTATTTTGTCAGATGCCGGTGTCCCATTTGAGCAGGTGTTTACGGCGACAATCATTGCAGCGGTTGTCGGAACACTTTGGATGGGCTTGTTCGCCAACTACCCAATTGCGATCGCACCTGGTATGGGAATGAATGCGTATTTCGCTTACTCAGTTGTCGGGTCGCATGGCGGCATTACGTATGAAACAGCATTTGCAGCTGTTTTTATTTCAGGTCTTCTTTTTGTGATTTTGTCTTTAACGCCACTTCGCGAAAAGTTGATCGAAGCGATACCCGAAAATTTAAAGCACGGTATTTCTGCAGGCATTGGCTTGTTTATTGCTTTTATTGGGCTTCGTCTAACCGGTATTATCGCGGCAGACCCCAGCAACCTCGTTAAACTCGGTGACTTAACAAGCCCCTCCGCTCTTTTGGCTCTGTTCGGTCTTGCAGTCACTATTATTTTAATGGTACGGGGCATTAATGGTGCACTGTTTATCGGTATGGTTATTACCGGACTTGTGGCCCTTTTTACCGGTCAGCTTTCTTTTAAAGATGGCTTTGTCGGCATGCCATCTATGCCAGACGGGCTTATAGCGCTCAATCCTATTACAGCGCTTGGGGATGTAGTGAGTCATGGCTTATATGCAGTTGTGTTTTCGTTTTTACTTGTGACTCTTTTTGATACAACAGGCACAATGGTTGGCGTTGCCCAGCAGGCCGGCTTGATGAAAGGAAACAAAATGCCTCGGGCGCGTCAAGCGCTTTTGGCCGATTCTGTAGCTACATCAATCGGTGCGATGGCCGGTACAAGCCCGACGAGTGCTTATATTGAATCGTCTACTGGTGTTGCAGCTGGCGGGAGAACAGGACTAACATCTGTTACAGTAGCTGTGCTGTTTATTATAGCTGCTTTTTTTGGACCGCTTGTTTCTGCTGTATCGGGCATATCTGCTATTACAGCTCCGTCGCTTATTATTGTAGGCTGTTTGATGATGCAGAACGCAGCGAAAATCAACTGGAATGAGCTTGACGAAGCATTTCCTGCGTTTCTTATTATTTTAACGATGCCGCTGACATCGAGTATTGCGACTGGCATTGCGCTCGGGTTTGTATCGTATCCGCTTGTGAAAATAGCCCGTGGACGCTACAAAGAGATTCATCCTCTTGTGTATATTTTTGCCGTACTGTTTCTCTACCAGCTTTTATTTTTACCGCACTAAAAAAATCCGCCCCGGTTACCGGGGCGGATTTTTTATAAAGAAGACAAAGCATTCGCAATCGAGACTGTCCGCTTCGCCTGATGCTTTACCGCTGCTTCCACGTTTTCTTTCATGCCATCTCTCCCTACTGACACACTTGTACCATATGGATTTCCCCCTGCTTCAAACAGGACGGGATCCGTGTATCCGGGAGCAGCGATAATAGCGCCCCAATGGTACATAGTCGTGTATAGCTGAAGAATCGTCTGTTCCTGTCCGCCATGTGCGTTTTGAGCAGAGGTCATAGCGCTGACAACTTTGTTAGCCAGTTTTCCGGTTGCCCACAGGCCGCCGGTTGAATCGATAAATTGCTTGAATTGACCCGGTACATTGCCGTATCTTGTTGGAACGCTGAATACAATGGCATCTGCCCATTCTAAATCATCCAGCGTCACCTCTGGAATATCCTTTGCTTCTTCTACATGCGCCTTCCAGGCATCATTTTTTTCAATGGCCGACGCGGGTGCCGTTTCTGGAATTTTAAGAACTTTTACATTCGCTCCTGCTTCTTCTCCCGCTTCTTTCGCCCAGTTCGCCAATTGAAAATTTGTACCGGTCATGCTGTAATAAATTACCGCTAAATTTGTCATCTCTTGCTCTCCCCCTCATGCGTGGTGTCCTCCTACTGAGTTTGCCCGCTGAAGAAAAAAACAAAACCTTTTTATTTATCCGGCTGAAAAAAGTAGGAAAGTGCCGGATAGACGTCTTCTCTTTTACGAATGACGTAGGATTTAAATAGCGGGTTTTCGACTTTTCGAAAAGCAGACATTAGTGGTGTGGTCCGGTTGTACTGATTTACTTCCCCATAGCCGAACAGGCGGCAGTGCGGCAGTATTTTTTCGAGTAATGCCACACACTGGGGATTGTCTGAAGCAAGGTTATCGCCATCAGAAAAATGAAATGGATAAATGTTATACCGTTCCGGCGAATATTTTTTTTCCATGAGCTCCAGTACCAGCCGGTACGCAGATGAACAAATGGTTCCGCCGCTTTCTCCTTTAGTGAAGAAATCATTTTCTTCCATCTGGAGCGCTTCTGTATGATGTGCAATAAATACAATATCAACCGTTGTATATTTTTTTCTTAAAAAACGGGTCATCCAGAAAAAAAAGCTTCGGGCGATATATTTCTCAAACGGCCCCATGCTTCCGCTCGTATCCATCATCGCGAAAATTACGGCTTTAGACTGAGGCTTTTTCTCTTCGGTAAAAGAACGAAAACGACGGTCTTCTGGGCGGACAGGGAAAAAAGACATCTCTCCCGCCAGTGCGTTCCGCTTAAAAGCTGCCATTAATGTTTTCTTTTTATCAATTCGTGCGGTTACACCTGTTTTACGGATGTCATTAATGGTCCAGTCCGTAATAACCGATTCCGCTTTTTCTTTTTCAGCGAGATTTGGCAAGGCCAGCTCAGAAAACAGGGCATCTTCAATTTCAGCCATGCTGACTTCTGCTTCATAAAAATCCTCCCCGCGCTGGTTTCCTGCTTTTTTGCCCTGGCCGGCCGCACTTTTTTCATCACCGCCTGCCCGGGCGATGGCGTCTCCAACTTCTCCTTTTCCCTGTCCGGTATGCTTGGATTTTTCATCGGAATAACGGATTTTATACTCCTGAAGCGAACGGATCGGCAATTTCACTGTCCGCTTGCCGTCCGACATAATAATTTGCTCTTCAGTCACCATATCGGCTAAATTTTTTTTGATCGCTTCTTTTACTTTTTGGCGATGGCGTTCCTGGTCATCATAACCTTTTCGGTGGAGTGACCAGTCTTCTTCCGATAAATGATAGGATGTGTCCATTTCATTTCCTCCCCAGGTTTTATTCCAATCAAAAAGGGTAAACTAGTATAAAAGAATAACGAGGTGACTCATGATGAATTTAAAGAAGCGTGAAGAACAGCCTATGAATTCAATGGTCACAAGCTTTGAAGACATGGAAATCCTTGGCCGTCAAATGGAGCGCCAGCGGACAAATGAAGAACTGAAGCAGCATGAGCGACAGCCTGATCCGATTCAATTTGACGAATCAACCGATGGAAAACAATAACCCGGCTGCCTGCAACCGGGTTTTTCTTTTGGTTATCGGTTTAAAAGTCCTCCAACGTAGCGAAGCAATTCATTGGCTGAAACAGAATTGTAGCCGCATTCGTCAATTAAGCGTGCTGTGACTTCATTCATCTTTTTCAGCTGCTGTTCATCCGGCGTAACAGACGAAGTGGTAATTTTAACAATGTCTTTTAAATCGGAAAACAGCTTTTTCTGAATCGCTTCTCGAAGCCGATCATGCTCCCGGTAATCAAATTTTTTGCCTTTGCGTGCATAAGCGGAAATTCGAATCAGCATTTCTTCGCGGAATGCTTTTTTAGCGTTTTCCGACACGCCAATCTGTTCTTCGATCGACCGCATTAAACGCTCGTCCGGACTGACTTCCTCACCTGTGAGCGGATCGCTTAATTTCACCTTGTTGCAGTATGCTTCCACATTATCCAAATAGTTGTCCATTAATGCCCGGGCCGATTCTTCGTACGAGTAAACAAAAGCTTTTTGAACTTCTTTTTTCGCCGTTTCATCGTACTGCTTTCTCGCTTCGGAAATAAACTGCAAGTATTTCGTGCGCATTTCCTTGGTAATGGATGGATGTGAATCCAGACCGTCTTTTAATGAACGCAGCACATCCAGTGCATTGATCGAATTGGTTCCTTTTTTAATAATAGCTGCAGAAATGCGGTTCATCACATACCGCGGATCGATTCCATCCATTCCTTCATCTGAATGTTCTTTTCGGAGTTCTATAGCATCAAGCGGCGTTAATCCTTCTACCACTGCTCCGTCATAAAGCTTCATCTTCATCACAAGATCAACGTTTGCCCGGCTCGATTCTTTTAAGCGCGTTAAGATGGTAAACATGGCTGCAGTACGGAACGTATGCGGTGCAAAGTGAATGGAAGCCGCTTCACTTTCGTGTATCATTTTTTCATAAATTTTTTCTTCTTCGGTCACCTTGAGATTGTATGGCACCGGCATAACAATCATACGGGAATGAAGGGCTTCATTCTTTTTATCTGCAATAAAAGAACGGTACTCTGTTTCATTGGTATGGGCAATAATCATTTCATCTGCCGAGATTAAAGCAAACCGGCCGGCTTTGAAATTACCTTCTTGGGTTAGTGAGAGCAGGTGCCATAGAAACTTCTCATCGCACTTCAGCATTTCCTGGAATTCCATTAATCCCCGGTTTGCAATGTTTAATTCTCCGTCAAACCGGTAGGCACGCGGATCAGACTCCGATCCAAACTCGGCGATCGTTGAAAAATCGATGCTGCCGGTTAAATCCGCAATGTCCTGTGATTTCGGATCGGATGGACTGAACGTTCCAATGCCGCGGCGTCGGTCTTCTGAGAAGAAAATACGCTCAACCGGCACTTCTTCAATGCGGCCTCCAAATTCATGCTCAAGCCGGTAGGCATTTAGCGGTGACAGTGATCCTTCGATGCGGATACCATACTCTTCATAAAAGTCATCCCGAAGATCCCGTGGAATTAGATGAAGCGGGTCTTCTGCCATCTGGCAGCCTTTAATGGCATATACGGCGCCGGCATCTGTGCGGGTGTATTGCTCCAGTCCCCGCTTAAGCATTGATACAATTGTGGACTTCCCTCCGCCAACTGGCCCCATCAGCAGCAAAATCCGTTTGCGTACATCCAGCTTTTTTGCCGCCGGATGAAAATACTCTTCTACAAGACGCTGGATCGGTTCTTCAAGACCAAAAAGCTCGCGGCTGAAAAAGTCATAATTACCATCTGTCATACCGAATGAGCGAATCATATTGTATATACGTGCATGCGCAGGCATTGCAATATGCGGCTTTTCTCTAAGCAGCTCCAAATACTCCCGGAATGTTCCTTCCCAGCGCAGCTTTTCTTCTTCGGCACGGCTTGATTGAATTTTATCGAGTATCGTCATAATTAGCTCCCTCCGCTCCGCACTCTAATGGGCGTATTTATCGGATTTTATGCGCCGGCGAAACCATTTATGAGAAAAAGAAACATTCACATTCAATATTGCATCCGGTATAATAGGGAAAAATGTATGCGTTTGCGCTGCAGAAAGGGGCTTCTTTCCATGAGATTATTAGGTGTTCTTTTCGTATGTATTGCTTTTTTATCAGCGATTTTCACAGCGGGCTACAACGACAAGCCGGGCGCGAAATAAAAAAAGCTGTACCGATTTTCTCGGTACAGCTTTTTTTAAAAAGATATGCGGTTATAACCATCATTTAACTTAAAGCGTCTTGCACTTTTTGCTCCAGCCGGCCTGCTCCTCGGTCATAAGCTGCCAGTCCTGAATGGCCGACCTGCGCTTTTTTGTATTAATACAGGTCCGGGAAGCCTTGCTGGCGAAGTGCCTCGTATATAAGGATGGCTGCCGTGTTGGACAAGTTAAGCGAGCGGACATGCTCATTCATTGGAATGCGCAGACAGCGGTCCATATTGGCCGCGATCAAATCTTTTGGAAGACCCGTTGTTTCCTTGCCAAACATAAAGTAATGATCCTGTTCTATATCGCTGTAATCAAACTTAGCATGATCCTGCTTACCGAACTTTGAAAGATAATACATATTTCCATCTGGATTTTTTTCAAAAAACTCTTCAAGAGAATCATAATACGTAATGTTAACAAATTCCCAATAATCCAGCCCGGCACGCTTAAGCATTTTATCGTCAGTTGAAAATCCAAGCGGGCGGATTAAATGAAGCGGTGTACCGGTCGCCGCACACGTCCGCGCAATATTTCCGGTATTGGCCGGGATTTCCGGCTGGTATAGCACTACATGAACTGCCACAAAACTTCACTCCTTTTCAACTCACCATTATAGCACGGAACCAATCTGTCCGAGTGCTTTTTTAATTTCATCCACCACTGTTTCATCTTCTTCGCGCTCTAGTGCTTTGAACAGCTGGGACTCTGCCTCTATACCGCCAATCTGCCCAATAGTATAAGCTGCTGTACCACGAAGAACTGGACGTGGATCATTGTGAAGCAGAGCAGCAAGGGCCGGCAGCGAAGATGGCTCCCTGAAATGAGCCAATGCAATGACTGCATTTCGCTGAATCGGCTTTTTGCCGCGCCATGAACCAGACATCGCGCCAAACCGCTCCTTAAATTCCTTGTTGCTCATTGATAAAAGCGGCTCTAACAGCGGCTTTACTTCTTCCAGTGCCGGTATCATTTCTTCATGGTTTAATGTGTGTTTCCCTTTATTGGCCGGGCAGACGGTCTGGCACGTATCACAGCCGTACAGCCGGTTTCCAAGATGTTTACGGAATTCCTCCGGCAAAAAGTCTTTTGTCTGCGTTAAATAAGCGATACACCGCTGGGAATTAAGCTGTCCCCCTTGAACGAGTGCACTTGTTGGGCAGGCATCAATACATTTCGTACACGTGCCGCATTGGCTTTCCATCGGCGTGTCCGGTTCAAAAGGAATATTGGTCAGCATTTCACCTAAATACACGTATGAACCAAACTCCGGTGTAATAATCGCACAGTTTTTTGCACTCCAGCCGATGCCGGCCCGCTCTGCCACAGCACGGTCAGACAGCTCACCTGTATCAACCATTGATTTCATTTGGACATCTGGCATTTTTTCTTTTAAAAATGCTTCCAGCTGTTCCAGCTTTCTGCGCAGAACGAGGTGATAATCTTCTCCCCAGGACGCTCGGCAAAACAAGCCGCGCCGCTCTCCCTTTTTCCCTTTCGGAGCTCCTTCCAGCTTCGATGGATACGCAAGCGCAATGGCAATAATCGAACGCGGACTGTCCATCAAGAGCGCGGGGTTTGTCCGCTTTTCAATATCTTTTTCCTCAAAACCGGATGCATATCCCAGTTCTTGCTGCTGTACCAGTTTTTGCTTTAATTCAAGAAACGGATCGGCCGCAGCGAATCCGATTTTATCGATGCCAATTTCTTTGCTGTAGTCAATCAGTTCCTGCTTTAACTGCCGGTACATTTCTTCTCCTCCGTTCCATAGAAAACAGGCAAACGGGAACCCCGTCTGCCTGTTTGTCATTTTTCTTATTATTTCATAAAAAGGCGATAAAGTCGAGCATGTCAGCTGTAAATATGGCTTCCTGTTTCTACAAATTCCTTCGACTTTTCTTTCATGCCTTCTTCGGCTGCCTGCTTACGCAAATCATGAGAAATACGCATCGAGCAGAATTTTGGACCGCACATTGAACAGAAATGAGCCGTTTTTGCTCCTTCTGCCGGCAGGGTTTCATCATGGTATTCGCGCGCCCGGTCCGGGTCAAGCGATAAATTAAACTGATCATGCCATCTGAATTCAAAGCGCGCTTTTGATAAAGCATCATCTCTTTTTTGAGCTCCCGGATGGCCTTTGGCAAGATCCGCTGCATGAGCCGCAATTTTGTAGGCAATGACCCCTTCACGAACGTCATTTTTATCCGGCAGGCCAAGATGCTCCTTCGGTGTCACATAACAAAGCATCGCCGTGCCATGCATAGCAATCATCGCTGCACCAATCGCAGAAGTGATATGGTCATATCCCGGTGCGATATCCGTTGTCAGCGGACCAAGTGTGTAAAACGGCGCGCCCTGGCAAATATCAATTTCTTTATCAATATTTTCTTTGATTTTATGAAGTGGTACATGTCCTGGTCCTTCGATCATTACCTGAACATCATGGTTCCAGGCAATTTTCGTCAGTTCGCCAAGCGTTTCAAGTTCCGCAAATTGAGCTTCGTCATTTGCATCGGCAATCGATCCCGGACGAAGGCCGTCCCCCAAAGAAACCGAGATATCGTACGCCTTTAAAATTTCACAAATTTCTTCAAAGTGTGTGTATAAGAAATTTTCCTGGTGATGAGCCAGGCACCATTGCGCCATAATCGAACCACCGCGTGAAACAATACCAGTTGTCCGCTTAATTGTCATTGGAATATAGCGAAGCAGTACGCCGGCGTGAATCGTAAAATAATCAACTCCCTGCTCAGCCTGCTCAATGAGTGTATCCCGATACACTTCCCACGTTAAATCTTCTGCTATGCCTTTTACTTTTTCAAGAGCCTGATAAATCGGCACAGTGCCAACCGGTACCGGCGAATTGCGGATAATAAATTCCCTTGTCGCATGAATATTTTTTCCTGTAGACAGATCCATAATCGTGTCCGCACCCCAATGTGTTGCCCACGTCATTTTCTCTACTTCTTCTTCAATAGATGAACTTACTGACGAGTTACCAATATTTGCATTGACTTTTACATGAAAGCGGCTGCCAATAATCATCGGCTCATTTTCAGGGTGGTTAATATTGGCCGGAATAATCGCACGGCCGGAGGCAACCTCCTCTCGAATCGTTTCTGCGTCCATGTTTTCACGAATCGCTACATACTCCATTTCCGGTGTGATTATGCCTTTTTTCGCATAATGCATTTGAGTTACGTTCTGGCCAGAAAGCGCCCGTCTTGGTTTATGTGCAAAATCCGCTTGAAACATCGATTTCGCTTCTTTGACCCCGTTATCTTCCGGCTTTACTTCTCTTCCTTCATAAAGCTCTGTGTCTTTTCTGGCTGCCACCCACTGCTCTCTTACGCGCGGCAGCCCTTTATGTACGTCTGCAATAAAACCGGGTTCTGAATAAGGACCGCTTGTGTCATAAACGGTGATCGGTTCGTTTGAATGGGTTCCTGCATCTGTTTTCGTGTCGCTTAATTTAATTTGCCGGAATGGAACCTTGATGTCCGTTTTACTTCCTTTCACATAAACTTTTTCACTTGCTGGAAATTGTGCCTGCAAATTGATTTTTTCACTTTTCAAACGATTCATCTTATTTTCCTCCCTGGACTGCTGAAACCGATCTGGACACAGACACGTAAAAAAATAAAAACGGGTTCTTTTAAAATAAAAGAACCCGTGAAATAGTTTAATGAACGGCTTAAAAACCGTGTCCCTACTTCCCTACGCTGGTACTGGCCAGATCAGGTTCGAAGGGTTAAAGAGCCTTAAAGCGCGCTCTTCTCTCAGTCCGGCTAACGGACACCCCTAGCAGTTGTAAATTATGAAGCTGTGTACAAACTGTAACACGATAAAAATCATCTGTAAAGCATTTTTTCCATGTAATGCTATTTATTTGCCCCAAAAACCTTCAAATGCTACGCTTATAACTAGTTTTTTATCAGGCGAACGGAGGCAATGCAATGCAGACTATTTCTTTAGCAGAAGCGGTGAAGTTAAAAAGTATTTTAACTAAAAAAGTGCATGAATTGGAGGAAGAATTACGCCGCGTTGCTTACACAACGATTGAAAAAGGTGATTCTATTCCAACTCCTGTACGAACCGTAAGCGCTGTAGAAGCAGAACTTCAAGAAGTTCGAAAAGACGTGCGCACACTGGACCGGCTCATGTACAGAGCTAATAGCGAAAATACCGTTTCCTTTAAAAACGAAACCATTCCCCTTGTAGAAGCGATTGAATGGGCGACGCAGCTTCGTGCAGAAGCACGGCTTTGCAAGGAAATGGGCGCTTCTTCAAAGGAGGAAATCCAATACGGTTATGCGGAGAACACCACTGTTTATAAAATAGCTCTGTTCGAGCCTGAGGACTATCGGCAAAAAGCGATTCAGCTTGAACGGGAAGCTCATAAGCTTTCTAATTTAATTAATGCAAAAAATTACACAGTTACCATTGCCTTTAATGACGAAAAATATTTTTGACCTTGAAAAAGTGAGACTCTTTTTCAAGGCGCAGGATTGGGAACCTCACTTTTTGAATAGAAAAGCAAACCAATCTCCGTTTTCCATTCACCTTGTGACCGATAACCAATTACCATCTAAGGCGATGGCAATCCGCCCTTTAGATGTTTTTAAATGGTTTCTCCCTGCGAAACAGCCCCTTCTCTTCGAAGAGGCTGTTTATTTAAAGAGAAGCATTCTGAATGACAGACAGCATATTTTGATTCGGATAATTCACTTCTTTATATTGGCTCATCACTTTGTCTGCATCAAATTCCACCCGTTCAATGGAAGTACTGATCCGGTGTCCATCTGTTTCTACAATAGCGTATGAAGCTTTTTTAACGCCGTCAAACGGGAGGCCGACGCTGCCGATATTTATAACGACCTTTCCTTTTATATACCGAATATAAGGCTTATGGATATGAGCATAGATATATACGTCATTACTTTCAGAAAGCATTAATTTCGTTTCCAACACCTCGTCAGTCTCAGAAGAAGAAACAACAGTAAATAAGCTGTCCGGCGCTGCATGAAAAGCATGAACCGCCACACCGTCCAGATCGAGATGAAGCTCTGTTGGAAGGTCGTTTAGGTAATCGATATCCGCTTCTTCTAACTGCGATACAGTCCAGTCACGCTCTCGATTCATCAGCTCCAGCGCTGCTTCTGCTACTTCTCCTTTGTGAACACCTCGCACAACCCATTCATCCGCATTCCCTTTAATCACTTCTGTTTGAAGCCCTTGAATCAGCTCCAGTGACCGCTTCGGCTCCGGTCCGCGGTAACAAAGGTCGCCCAGTACATAAATTTTATCTACCTGCTTCGTTTTAAGATCATTTAGCACTGCTTGAAGCGCCACTGCATTCCCATGAACATCAGAGATAAAAGCTGCTTTCATTCTCAACATCCTTTTCTTTATTATTTTAAAGCAGAGAACCGATATGTATAAAAAAATTATGACAAGCAGGCTTTTTACTGTAAAGAAATAAGCTCACCAATAAAGGTGAGCTCAGGCTGTTGGCAAACGCCCGATTTCGGCGTCACTTGCCGGCTGTGAACGCTCATGACCCCGAAAAGGTCACTCCGCTTCCCAGCCGGCGGCGTTCTTGGAAAGACAGACGTTTTCAATCAGCCTGCTTTCTTACTTTGTCTACATTCCCAGCTCACCAATAAAGGTGAGCTTTATGTTTTACTTAAGGTTATTTTTTTCTTTTTGCGGAGCGGAAGAATCAGATCCCTCGGCTTCTTCAAGCGCTTTTAATTCGGCGTTTGTCTGTGGAAATCCGTTTGCCTGCCATTCATCGCGGTATTGGGCATCTAGTCCCGTCAGCCCTTCATATTCTTCTGCTTTTTCTGAATCAACACTCTCTATTTCGTCTTTTTTAAGCTCAGTGGACTTGTCATCAATAAATTTTGTTTTTTCAACGACCATGGTTTGCTCGTTTTTCTTAGAAGCAATACCATTTTTAATGCCTTTTACCACTTTTGTCGTTCCTGCTTTTAAACCATTACCGATTTTACCCACTGTACCAGAGCCCGTATCTCCTGATTCTTGTTTTTGTTGATATGCATTTAAAGCTAAAACGATTCCAGTAGTGAGTAATGCGGTAGAACCAACTACTACACCCATCGTCATTTCTTTTTTCTGAAGAGAGGAATTCATCCGATCAAGCATCTCTTTTTCTTTCTCCATCATTTTCTGCTGTGCATCAATTCCAGTCTTTACTCCCTGAATGGTTTTATTAATACCGCCCTTAATCATCTCTTCTTCGGTTTCAACGCCTGTTTTAATAAGGTCTGCTGTTTTTCCAGTACCAGCTTTTACCCCGTTTTTAATTCCTTTTTTCACTTCTTTTACTGCACTAAATTTTTGGTTCCGGTTTTCAGCCATTTGCTTCTTATTGCTATACCCTTTTGTCATCTTTACAGCCCCTGCTGATGCTAAAGCTGAAGAACCGATAATGATACCCATAGTAGATGTTTTCATACATACCCCTCCAGTTTAAGTTTTAAGTTAATAAGGATATTACCGATTTCAAGGGATTTTAAACAATATCCATCACAGTTGATACTATTTATCTAGATGAATAACCGTAAACGTGTCATTAGAAGCGATGTACTCACAAACGAATTTTTTATCTGTTTAAGAACGCAGCGGTTTTAAACACGAAAAAACCCTTCAACATTTGTTGAAGGGTTACGCCGTTTAATACCGGCGGCCGGGGTCGAACCGGCACTCCCGTGAAGGAACTGGATTTTGAGTCCAGCGCGTCTGCCAATTCCGCCACGCCGGCAAATACATAATGGAGGCGGCAACCGGACTCGAACCGGTGGTAAAGGTTTTGCAGACCTTGGCCTTACCGCTTGGCTATGCCGCCAAAGTATTGGAGCGGAAGACGGGATTCGAACCCGCGACCCCCACCTTGGCAAGGTGATGTTCTACCACTGAACTACTTCCGCA